>NZ_QKYK01000013.1 GCF_003426815.1 Desertimonas flava | reverse complement strand
GAGCCCGCAGCAGCGACGCCGACCGAGCCCGCAGCAGCGACGCCGGCCGAGTCGACCGGCCCCGCAGCCGACGCGCCGGCGGCGGCCGCACCCGCCGCCGACGAGGCGTCTGCCGCAGCCGAGCCGATCGTCGAGGTCGGGATCGATGGCGACACGTCCGTTGGTGACGAGCAGACCGCGAACGACCAGGCGGACGCCACTCCATGAAGTTGCCGTTCCGGGGCGGGACCCCCAAGCCCGACCGGACGCCCGATGCGGTGATGACGCTCACGGAGCATCTCGCCGAACTGCGCGTCCGCATCATCCGCTGCGCCCTCGCCGTGACGATCGGCATGGTGCTGATCATGGCGTTCTACAACCAGGTGCTCCGGTTCCTGTCCCGTCCCTACAAGGCGCTCTGCCAGGACGATCCGTCATTGTGCCCGGCCGGGGCCTTCGACGGCCACAACCCGCAGTTCCTCAACCTCGATCCGATCGGCGGTCTCGGCACCCGGGTACGCGTTGCGATGTACGGGGGCCTCGTCCTCGCCATCCCCGTCATCATGTGGCAGCTGTGGAAGTTCATCGTCCCGGCGCTCAAGTCCAACGAGAAGAAGTACGCGATCCCGTTCATCGTCTCGTCCGTGAGCTTGTTCGTGCTCGGCGGGTTCCTCGCCTACTGGACACTCGAGGCCGCCCTGGAGTTCCTCATCTCATGGGCCGGCGAGGACGTCACCTCCAACTTCGAAGTCGGCCGGTACGTGAACCTCGTGGTGCTGATGGTCGGGGCGTTCGGTGTGGGCTTCCAGTTCCCCGTGTTGCTCGTGTTCCTCCAACTCGTCGGCGTGCTCAGCCCGAAGCAGCTGATCAGTTGGTGGCGGTACGCGCTGGTCGGCATCGTCGTGCTCGCTGCCGTGATCACTCCGTCGGGCGACCCGATCTCGCTGGCCGCCCTCGCCCTGCCGATGACGGTGCTGTACTTCGCGTCGATCGGCATCGGCTTCATCGCCCAGCGCCGGGCTGCCCGCTCCGATCAGCCCGCAACCGCAGCGTGAGCGAAGCGAACGCCGGCCGTCCGAGCGAGCGCCAGCGAGCCGGCGCGGCGATGGGGCGCGAGCGCAGCGAGCGGGGGCGCAACCCCCAGGTTGACCCGTGAGCGCGGAACCGACGCCTCCTGACTTCTCCTACCCCTTCACCCTCGATCGCTTCCAGGTCGAGGCGATCACCGCCTTCGACGCCGGTCGGCACGTCGTGGTGGCCGCGCCCACCGGCAGCGGCAAGACGGTCGTCGCCGAGCACGGCATCGAGACGGCCCGCCGCCGGGGCCGCCGGGCGTTCTACACGGCGCCGCTGAAGGCACTGAGCAACCAGAAGTACGCCGACCTCAGTGCCCGCTACGACCCCCATCCGGACTCGCCGCGAACGGTCGGGCTGCTGACCGGCGACAACTCGATCGACGGCGACGCCGCCACGGTGGTGATGACCACCGAGGTGCTGCGCAACATGATCTACAGCCGGTCGCGGGCGCTCGACTCGCTGGGTCTCGTCGTCCTCGACGAGGTGCACTTCCTCCAGGACGCGTATCGCGGCCCGGTGTGGGAGGAGGTGATCATCCACCTGCCCGACCATGTGCAACTCGTCTGCCTGTCGGCAACGGTGAGCAACACGGCCGAGCTGGCGGCGTGGATCGAGACGGTGCGCGGTCCCACCACCGCCGTGGTCGAGACGCGCCGACCGGTCCGGCTCGACGACTATTACCTCGTCGGCGACCGCACGTCGGACCGGCTGCACTTCCTGCCGACGTTCGTGAACGGTTCGCCGAACACCGACGCGATGAAGCTCGACGCGTCGGCCGTTCGGGGGCGCTACGGACGGCAACCAGGCCGGGGCCGCCCGCGGGCCGCGCGGGGGAGCGGCCAACGCGTGCTCTTCACGCCGAGCCGGATGGAGACGCTCGATCTGCTCGACCAGCGCGACCTGCTGCCGGCGATCTTCTTCATCTTCAGCCGCAACCAGTGCAGTGAGGCCGCGCGCAGCGTGGCTGCGGCAGGTGTTCGCCTCACCACCGGTCCCGAACGCGAGGAGATCCGTTCCATCGTCGATACCCGCCTCGAGGGCCTCGACGACGGCGACCTGGCGGTTCTCGGTTACGCCGAACTGCTCGCCCAGCTCGAGGCGGGGATCGCGCCCCACCACGCGGGAATGGTCCCGGCGTTCAAAGAGGTCGTCGAGCAGTGCTTCATCGCCGGGTTGCTCAAAGCGGTGTTCGCCACCGAGACGCTCGCCGTCGGGGTCAACATGCCCGCCCGCACGGTGGTGATCGAGAAGCTCACCAAGTTCACCGGCGATCACCACGAGATGCTCACGCCGGGGGAGTACACACAGCTCACCGGCCGCGCCGGCCGGAGGGGCATCGACGCCGTCGGCCAGGCGGTCGTGCTGTGGAGCCCGTTCGTCAGCTTCGATCGCGTCGCCGAACTCGCCGGCAGCCGGCAGTTCCATCTCCGCTCGGCGTTCCGGCCGACGTACAACATGGCGGCCAACCTCGTGCGTGCCTACAGCCCCGAGGAGGCCCGTCACCTGCTGAACCTGTCGTTCGCCCAGTACCAGGCCGACCGCGACGTCGTGCGCCTCGAGGCCCGCACCGAGCGGTTGCGCCAGCGTCTCGCCGACGCCCGGGCCGCCGCAGAGAGTCCCCACGGCGACATCTGGGAATACCGGGCGCAGCGCGAGGCCGACGAGGCCCCGCGTGCGGTCGCCGATCGTGACGTGGCGCTGATGAAGCTGCGGCCCGGCGACGTGGTGCACATCCATCGCGGCCGCTATCACGGCCCTGCGGTCATGGTCGCCAGCGCCCGCCGCAAGGGCGGCATGCGGCTGACGATGATCACCGACGACGCCGAGGCCGTCATCGTCGGCGCGCCGGAAGTCGCCGACCCCGTGCAGGTGGTCGGACGGGTGCGGGTGCCGGGGGAGTACCAGCCGAAGAGCCGTGACTACCGGCGCGACATCGCCCGCCGGCTCCGCAAGGCGACGCTGGCCGAGCCGCCCGGTCGACGCCGGGGACGCCGGGGCGACGACGCCGGCTACGGCGGCGTCCACCCCGTGGAGCTCGACCCCGACCTGCGCGAGCGGATGCGGACGGCCGGGCAGGCGGTCCGCTTCGAACGAGAGTTGGCCGAGATCTCCACGCGCATCGACGGTCACAACCGTTCACTCGGCCGCGAGTTCGAACGGGTGCTCGACGTGCTCGTCCATCGCGACTGTGTCGAGCGCGACGACGCCGTCACGTGGAGCCTCACCGCCAAAGGAGTCACGCTCACCCGCGTCTTCCACGAATGCGACCTGCTCATCGTCGAGGCGTTGGCCGGCGGGCATCTCGACGGCGTCGACGCGCCCACGCTGGCCGGGCTCCTGTCGACGTTCGTGTACGAGCACCGCAGCCCTGAACCGCCGCCCCCGCCGTGGTTCCCCTCCGGCGAGGTCCGGTCGCGTTGGCGCCGGCTCGCCGGGTTGAGCGACGACCTGGCGGCAGAGGAGGAGGCCCTCGGTCTGTCCGTTCATCGACGTCCCGATCCAGGATTCTTCGCTGCGGCTCACGGCTGGGTGGCCGGCCACGACCTCGACACGGTGATCGGCGACGTCGCCGAGACGAGCGGTGGGCTCGCCGCGGGTGATTTCGTCCGCACGATGAAGCAGCTCGTCGATCTCGCCCGCCAGGTGGCCGAGGTGGCTCCCGATCCGTCGACTCGCGATCGAGCCGCCACCGTCGCCCTCGAGGCGTTCCGTGGCGTCGTGGCCGACGGGACGATCGTCGCGCCGGCCGACGCGTCATGACGATCAAGCGCGGCGAGGACTGGGGCGCCACGGTCCCCAGACCCGCCGATGGCCGCACGGCCGAGTCCGACGCCGAGGTCGCCCGTCTGGTCGCCGCCGACGACGATCGACCCGTCATCGTGACCGGTGGTGATCTCCACCGCACGATCGGGTCGCCCCGACCGACGGACACCGCACTGCGCCTCCCCATCGACGTGATCGAGGTCGAGGCCGACGGGTCCACGTTCACGGCCGTCGCCCACGTGGTGCTGCGCCGGCCGGGCCGGCTCGGCTGGTGGCGCGGTCCGCTCGTCGCGGCGATGAACGCCGAGTTCATCGGCGACTGGGACGTGGCCACGCGCGCCCACCCGAACGACGGACGGTTCGATGTCGTCGTCGTCGACGAGTCGCTGGGCGCGCGCGAGCGCTGGCAGGCCCGCCGACGGCTGCCGACCGGCGCCCACGTCCCGCACCCGGCCATCAGCATCACCCAGCGCACCGAGGCGTCGTTCACGTTCGAGCGGCCCGTCGCCGTCTTCGTCGACGGCGTGCGCCGGGCGACGACCACGGCCGTCACCGTGCGCATCCAACCCGACGCCGCCGTCGTCCACGCCTGACGCGTTGGGCGTTACGGCTGGTGCCAGGCACCAACCGTAACGCTCCGTCTGTCCGCTCGATTGCGGCGGTCGGAGGCCGCGTCCGCTAGAGATGGGCGCATGGAGATGGATGCGTGGATTCTCGACGAGTCGCCCGGACGCTACCGATGGGGGACCATCGAGGTGCCCGAGCCCGCCGCCGACGAGGTGCGCATCCGCGTCGTCGCCAGCGCCCTCAACCACATGGACCTCTGGGTCACCCGTGGGATGCCCAAGCCGCCGATCCCGCACGTGCCCGGCTGTGACGTCGCCGGCGTCGTCGAGTCCGTCGGCTCCGCCGTGACCGGCGTCGCCGTGGGCGACGAGGTCGTGGTCAACCCGGGCGTGTCGCCCGTGGAGGACATCGTCGCCTACGGCAACGACAGCCCGATGGGACCGGGGTTCCACATCTACGGCGAGCACACGTGGGGCGGGCACGCCACCTACGCCGTGGCGCCGGCGCGCAACGTCGTGCCCCGGCCGGCCGGGCGCACCTGGGAGGAGTGCGCGGCCTATCCGCTGGCCACGCTCACCGCCTACCGCATGCTGAAGCGGGCCCGGCTCGCAGCTGGTCAGACCGTCCTCGTCGTCGGCATCGGTTCGGGAGTGTCTGCGGCGGCCCTCGCCATCGCCAAGCACGTCGGGGCCGAGGTGATCGCCACCAGCCGCAGCGAGGCCAAGCGGGACGCCGCCCTGGCGATGGGCGCCGTGGCTGCTGTCGACTCGAGCGACGACCGGTGGGGCGTGCAGGCCGACATCGTGGTCGAGAGCGTCGGCCCGGCGACGTTCGACAAGTCGCTGCGGAGCCTGAAGGCTGGCGGACGTCTCGTCGTGTGCGGCGGCACGTCGGGCACCGAAGCCTCGATCAACCTGCCCCGGCTCTTCTTCAAGCAGTACGAGATCATCGGCTCGTCGATGGGCAGCTACCAGGAGTTCGCCGAGGTCACCCGGCTCATGGCCGGTGGCTTGGACGTCCACATCGACCAGGTTGTCGACCTCGCCGACTACCCGGCGGCGCTCGCCCGCCTGGAGGCCGGCGAGCAGCTCGGCAAGATCATCCTGCGGCATCCGACTGCCTGACCGCCGGAAACGTCCAGCGTCGCGGGGATCCCCGAGGCGCCGGAGTCGCGATCGTATGATCGCCCCTCGTGACGCTCTACGTCCCGGAGGAGTTCACGTCCGCCGAAGCCGACGTGCTGAGGCGCTACTTCACCAACCTCGACGGGCCGGTCTTCGCCCTCGTCAACCTGCCCGAGGTGGTCAAAGGCGCCCTGTTCGCTCGGTACAGCCGTAGCCCGAAGAGCCTCCGGCGGCTGTTCCTCGACGAGTTCGTCGGCGACCTCGACGTGTCGGGTGACCAGGGGATCGACGCGACCGTCGGGCTCCGCCGCGCCGAAGACCTCTACGAGAAGGTGTTCGTCGAGTACGGCGACGACTCCGTCGCCCAGCTCGGCGGCGTGCACCTGGCGTGCGAGCAGGCGTCCAACATCCTCACCAAGGTGTTGGAGCGGGGCCGGCTGATGAGCTACCTCGAGCAGAGCACGCGCTACATCTCCTACGACGCTCGCCTTGGCGGCCGGTACCGGTTCTACCGCGACCCAGCCGTGCTGGCCAGCCGGCTCGGCACGCGCTACGTCGGAGACATGGACCGGATGTTCGACGCCTACAGCGACATCACCGCAGCGGTCACCGACCACGTACGCGCGACGGTGCCCAAGCAGCAGGGTGACACCGACTTCGTGTACCGGCAGGCCACCCGCGCCAAGGCGCTCGACGCCAGCCGCGGGCTGCTGCCGGCCGCGTCCCTGTCCAACGTCGGGGTGTACGGCACCGGGCAGGCGTTCGAGGCGCTCCTGCTGCGGATGCGCTCCCACCCGCTCCCCGAAGCCCGGGCCTACGGCGATCTCATGCTGCACGAGCTGCGCAAGGTGATCCCGAGCTTCCTGCGCCGTGTCGATCTTCCGGAACGCGGCGGGCGCTGGGGTGAGTACATCGAGACGACGCGCCGGGACACGGCGGCGCTCGTCGAGGAGCTGTTCGAGGACGAGACCCCCGACGCCGTCGAGCCGGTCACCCTCACCGACTTCGATCCCGACGCCGAGGACAAGCTGGTCGCGGCGATCTGCTACGCCCACACCAACCTGTCCGACGCGCAGATCCGCGATCGCGTCGGCCGCCTCGGCACCGAGGAGCGCATCGCGCTCATCCGTGCCTACGTCGGCAATCGCGAGAACCGCCGCCACAAGCCCGGCCGGGCGTTCGAGCGGGTCGACTACCGGTTCGACGTGCTGTCCGACTACGGCGCATTCCGCGATCTGCAACGGCACCGCCTGCTCACGATCGAGTGGCAGCCCCTCACGCCCCACCACGGATTCATCCGGCCCGACCTCATCGACGAAGCGGGGCAGGCCGAGCGCTTCGACGAGGCGATGCAACGGTCGGCAGCTCTGTACGACGATCTCGAGTCGGTGTTCCCCGCCCAGGCGCCGTACGCCGTCGCGATGGCGTATCGGGTCCGCTACGCCATGCAGTTCAACGCACGGGAGGCGGTGCACCTCCTCGAGCTGCGCTCCGGAACGCAGGGCCACCCTGCCTACCGACGCATCGCCCTCGAGATGCACCGGCTCATCGCCGAGCAGGCCGGACACCGTGCGATCGCCGCGGCGATGACCCACATCACGGCGACGGCCCCCGAGCTGGAGCGGCTCGAATCCGAGCGTCGCGCCGAGGCCAGGCGCAACTGACCGCTCTGCACGAACGAACAGATTCCGGGTCCAAGGGTGGGGACCCCTCACAGATGGGTATGCTCCGCCGCGATGGCAGCACAGGACGACGACGAGTTGGACGCCGAGGAGATCGACGCAGATGACGTCGAGGTGGATGACGGCGACGAGGACGAACCCGATGTCGACGAGCTCGACGAGGAAGACCTCGAGGCGGACGACGACGTGGTCGTCATCGACGATGACGACGATGACACCGCCGATGATGAGGACGAGGACGAGGACGACGCGTCGGACGAGGACACCGCTCCCACCACACGCACCAAGAAGCGTCGCGAGGACGAGGACGAGGACGACGACGACCTGTTGTCGCCCGACGACGTCGAAGCCGACCTCGACCGCATCCTCAAGGACCGCATGGTCACCGCCGAGGAAGAGGAGGACGAGGACGAAGAGGTCGAGCCCGACGAGCGCGGCGAGGGGACGGACCGTCTCCAGCCCAAGCGGGCCGACGAGCAGCTCTGCCCGAGGTGCTTTCTGCTCGTGCGTGCGTCCGCGCCGGCGTGCCCCGTCGGCGACGACGCCTGCCCGATCTTCACCTCATGACCGAGACGGCCACGCTCGGCGACCCTGTGCAGGCGCAGGTGGAAGCCACGCTCCGCCGGGTGCTGGCCGACGTGACCGCTCTCCCGTGCCACCTGTCCCGATCGCTGCAGCGGCGGGTGGAACAGCCGGTGGCCGTGGTGCGGACCCTCGTGTCGCTGGCCGTCAACACCGTGCTCGGCCAGACGCCGTTCGGCAACGCGGGCGGCGCTCCGCGGGCTGACGACACGGCACCGCCTCCGCTCACGGGCCGCTCGTCGACGAACGACCGGCCAACGGCGGCCGCGGCGACGGTGGATCTGCCGATCGATGACTACGAGAGCCTGGCCGCCTCGCAGGTGGTCTCACGCCTCGAACGGCTCGACCCCGAGGCTCTCGCCGTCATCGAGGAGTTCGAGCTCGCCCACCGCGGGCGTCGGACGATCCTCGGCAAGATCGAACAGCTCCGCGCCTCGCGATGATCGATCCGGTCGTCCGCCGGGCTCGACGCCCCGATGCGGCGGCCCTCGCCGAGCTCGAGGCCGAGGCCCGGGCCCAGGTGGCCACCACCCGCGGTGGCGCCCGCTGGCTGGACGAACACCCAGTGGTGGGCGACGCCTGGCCCGGCGTGATCGACACCCACGGCGTCTTCGTCGCCACCATCCCCGCCGACGACGGCGCCGACGGGTCCGACACCGTGGTGGGTTACATCGTCGCCGAGCTCCGTCGGGAGGCGGTCAATCTCGTGGTCGTGGACCAGGTGTTCGTCCACGCCGACGCCCGCGAGCTCGGCTTCGGTGACGAGCTGCTCGCCGCCGCCGTCGAGTACGGGCGGCAGGCCGGCGCCGCGCTCATCGAGGCGCACACCCTCCCCGGCGACCGGGACATCAAGAACCTCTACGAGCGGGCCGGGATCACCGCCCGGCTGATCACCGTCTCGAAACCGCTCTGACTTTCGAGCGGTGAGAGAGTGCCGGGCACTCTCACCGCAGCACCGCTCAGCGGCCCTTCCAGACCGGCGGGCGCTTCTCGATGAAGGCGGTGAGGCCCTCCTTGAGGTCCTCGGAGCGCATGACGGTGCCCATCGCCGCATCGGTCATCCTCTTGAGGGTTTCGTCGTCACCGGAGGCCGCGGCGAGGACCACGGCTCGGGACTCCCAGACGGCCAGCGGCGCACAGGCCGTGATCTGCGCGGCGAGCGCTCGCGCCTCGTCCAGCGCCTTGCCCGGCTCGGCCAGCCGGGAGACGAGCCCGAGCTGGTAGGCCCGCTCGGCGGGAATCGGCTCGCCGGTCAGGATCGCCTCCATCGCCGCCGCCTGGCCGATGGCCCGGGGCAGCCGGAACAGACCGCCGGCCCCGGCGATCAGGTTGCGCTTGACCTCGGCGAGACCGAAGGCCGACCGCGTGCTGGCGACGACGAGGTCGGCGGCGAGCACGATCTCGCAGCCACCGGCCGTGGCGAGCCCGTCGACGGCGACGACGACCGGCTTGCGGCGCTCGCGGTAGGTGAATCCGGCGAACCCACCGCGCTGGGTGGCGAGCGCCGCACCGTTACCGGCGTTGATCTCCTTGAGGTCGGCACCGGCGCAGAACACCGGGCGCTCCTGGCCCTCGGTGTTGGCCGTGAGGATGCCGACCCACAGCTCAGGATCGTCCTCGAGACGATCGATCGCCGCTTCGAGGCCGGTGGCCACGTCGCCGTTGACGGCGTTGCGGGCCTCGGGTCGGTTGAGCGTGATGATCCCGACGTTGCCGTCGGTGCTGAAGGTGACGATCTCGGACACCCGGCAGTTTGTAGCAGGCCAGGCCGGGCGGCACCGCACCCGGCCTCGAGCTCACTCGTCGGCCGTGGGGTCCTCGACGGCGGCGTCTTCGCCGGCAGCCGGCGTCTCGTCGACCGGCGTGTCGTCGGCGGCGGCCGGGGCCTCCTCATCAGAGGCCGCCGGGGCATCCTCGGGAGCGGCCGGGGTCTCGTCGACCGCGGGTGGCTCCTCGGCGACCGGGGTCTCCTCGGCGAGCGGGGTCTCGTCGGCGAGCGGGGTCTCGTCGGCGAGCGGGGTCTCGTCGGCGAGCGGGGTCTCGTCGGCGAGCGGGGTCTCGTCGGCGAGCGGGGTCTCGTCGGCGACCGGGGTCTCCTCGACGACCGGGGTCTCCTCGACGACCGGGGTCTCCTCGACGACCGGGGTCTCCTCGACGACGGGCGTGTCCTCGGCGACCGCCGGGGTCTCCTCGACGGCGGGTGTGTCCTCGGCCGCAGCGGTGTCCTCGCGTGCGGGCGGCGGGGTCTTCTCGGCTGCCGGGGCTGGGGCCGGTCGGTCGCGGCGCGGCTCACGCCCACCGGCCGGACGCCCAGCCGCATCGGGCTTGGCGCCCTCGCGCTTGCGCGGCGCCGGCCGGAGCGGCTTGGGGGCGGGTGCGTTCGGATCGACCTCGATGCCGAGCAGCGCCGCGACCTGGGGCAGGAGCGGGGCGAGCCGGGTCACGGTGGCGACGAGCTCGTCGTTGCGCTGCTCCGGCGGAGCCGTCGGCGCGACGAGGGTGCGCACCGGAGAGAACGCCGCCGCTTCGAGCACCGCCACCCACCGGTCGGGGAGATCCTGGGCCGTGAGGGCGGCCGTGGTGGCCTCGCCCAGCTTGGCGCCGAGCGCCGGCGGGAACGGCACGCCCGCCTTGGGCGGCATCGCCGAGAGGCGGAGCGCCCGCACGACGCGGCCGATGTCGACGTTGGCCTCGACATCGGTGAGCCACAAGGTGAGCTCTTCCTCCTGCTTGGTGACCAGCGCTTCCTTCAGCTCGTTGGCGAGCTCGCGGGTGGACTCGTCACGGGCCACGACGGGATCTTCCGACGCGGCGACCACACTGCGCAGGTCGCGCAGGTCGAGATGCTCGAGCTGGCGCTTGGCCGCCTCGGCGCGGTCGAGCCAGTCAGCGACGCGCAGCCGGGGGAGCATCTCCTCGGCCATCTTGAGCACGGTGGCCTCGGGCATCGTGGGCTTGCCCTCGGCGGCGAGACGACGGTTGTCGTCACGAACGCGCTGGCGAACCGCCTGCAGCCCCTGCAGCGCCAGTTCGGCGACCGGCCGCTGCTCTTCGGGAATCGAGTCGAGCACTTCCGCCCGGCGCTGCTTGCCCGGACGAAGACGCTTGGCCTTGGGCCGCTGCGGCAGCTCCGGCGGGGGAGTGAAGTGCGGACGATGACGACGACGGTCCTCGCCTCCGCCCTCCCCGTCACGGCGCGGGCGACGATCGCCGCGATCACCGCGATCACCTCGGTCACCGCGATCACCTCGGTCGCTGCGATCACCACCCGGACGGTCGCGCCGCGGACCGCGGTCGTCGCGGTCACGACGCGGGCGCCGGTCGCGACCGCCGCCCTCGCCCCGCTCGCGGCGGGCACGCTGCTGGGTGACGGGTTCGAAGTCGCCCGTGGGGAGCAGCTCCAGCAGACCGGCGCGCTCCTGCTTCTGCTTTCCGGCGACGATCGAGAGCACCCGGATGCCGTCGACGTCGTACTCGGTCTCGGCCTTCAGCGTGTCACCGACCGCCGCCCCGTCGGGCAGGATGTTGCCATCGAGAACGCCCCGTGGCTCTCGAGCACCGGCAGCGCGCCAGGTCCACGACCCGTCCGCGCCCGCGCTCGTCAACTCGATCTCGATCCTCGTGGGCATGGGGGGCAAGCTATCCGAAACGCCAGCAAGCTCCGCATTGCGATGTAGGGTGGCGGCCCGATCCGTCGCCCGGGACGAGAGGACCGTTACCCTCACGCGGTGCCGATCTACGCCCTCGGGGATCAGGTCCCCGACATCGACGAGTCCGCCTACGTCCATCCCGACGCCGTGATCATCGGTTCGGTCATGGTCGGACCGCAGTCATCGGTGTGGCCAGGAGCCATCCTGCGCGGCGACGACGGCGAGATCCGTGTCGGCGCCCGGACGAGCATCCAGGACGGTTCGGTGCTCCACACCACGCCGCACCTGCCGACCATCGTCGGCAACGATTGCGTCGTCGGCCACATCGTCCACCTCGAGGGCTGCACGGTCGAGGACGGCACCCTGATCGGCAATGGGTCGATCGTGCTGCACCAGGCGGTCATCCGCACCGGTGCGATCGTCGCCGCCAACACCGTGGTGCTCAACAACACCGAGGTGCCGTCGGGTGCCCTCGCCGTCGGTTCACCGGCGGTCATCAAGCCCGGCAAGGCCCGTGCGGAGCTGATCGCCGGCGCCGTGTCCAGCTACGTCGCCCGCAGCGTGCGCTTCCGCGAGCAGCTTCGCCGCATCGACTGACATGCGCTCGCTCGTGGTCACGGCTCCGGTCGCCGAGGCCGAACTGGCCGCCGACGTGCTCTTCGGCGCCGGAGTCGCCGCCGTCGAGGAGCGGCCATCGGAGACCGCGGGTTGCGTCGAGCTGTGGACTCACGTCGGCGACGAGCAGGTCGCCATCGATCGGGTGATCGCGACCTTGGCCGCCGGATGGGGGCACCGCGTGGTCGACGTCGACGAGACGGTGGCCGACACGTGGCGCCGGCACGCCGCACCGATCCCGGTCACCGACCAGCTGACGATCGTGCCGTCGTGGCTGGACGAGGTGGAGACGGCGGGCGCCCGCATCGTCCTCGACCCCGGCTCGGCGTTCGGACTCGGAGATCATCCGACCACCCAGCTCACGTTGCGGGCGCTGCTGCGTCACGTCGAGGGGGCGTCGACGCCGCCACGACGGCTGCTCGACGTCGGCTGCGGCAGCGGTGTGCTGGCGATCGCCGCGGCGCTCGCCGGCGTGGACGACGTGCAGGCGATCGACATCCACGCCGGCGCCGTCGAGGCCACGGTGGCGAACGCGGCACGCAACGGCGCCGGAGGGCGGATCGCCGCGTCGGCGACGCCGCTGACGGACGTGGAGGGAATGTTCGACGTGGTCCTCGCCAACGTCCTCGCGCCGGTGCTGGTCGATCTCGCCGACGATCTGCGGCGAGTCACGGCCCCCGGCGGCCTGCTGGTGATCTCGGGCGTGCTCGACGGCCGGTTCGATCACGTCGTCGCCGCGCTCTCCCCGATGAGCGTGCGACGGGTCGAGGTGCTCGACGGTTGGGCCGCCGTCGAGCTCGGCCGCCCCGGCTAGGCGGACTTGGCGCGAACGCCGATGGGCGCGATCAGGCGGAAGCCGGCGGCGTGACGCTCGTCCTCGCTCTCGCCACCCCAGAAGCCGTACTCGTGGTTGCGGCGGGCGAAGTCCTGACACGTCGACTGGACGGCGCACTCCTCGCAGACCATCTTGGCCATCGCCTCGCGGCGTTCCCTGGCCTGCGGCCGCTCGGCCGGAGCCGGGAAGAACAGATGGCTGAGGCCTTTGCACGCGGCCTCGCGCATCCAGGTCTCGGTCGTGGCCTGGCGTACCGGAATGTCCATCGACGTCATGAAGAGCCCCCCTTCAGCGAACACGCCCTCATCCGTGGGAGATGGTGGCACCGTGTTCTCGTTGCGTGGGAAGGACCTTAAATCGTCCCAATCAGTTAGGTCAATTATTCCTGGACGATCATGGCGTGGCACTGGTCACGCCAGGGCGAGGATCGACAGTCCTCCCGGTCGGTCGCAGCGCACTACGATCGCCGCGATGGCCGACATGGAGGTCACGGACCGCATTGGCGCTGCCGGTCCGCAGCTCACCACGGCCGAGCGGCGCGTCGCCCAGGTCATCCTCGAGCTGCCTCAGCTGGTCGCCTTCGGCACGGTGGCCGATCTCGCCGCCCAGGCCAAGGCCGGCGCAGCCACCGTGGTCCGCCTGGCCGCCAAGCTCGGCTTCGACGGCTTCAGCGCACTGCAGTCGTCGGTGCAACGTGACCTCAGCCGTCAGCTCCGGCCCGCCGTCGAGCGGATCCGCGAGCTCGACGGGCACCAACCGCTCGAGCGGCACGCGGCGGTGGTGCTGTCCAACGTGCAGGCCACCCTGGCCGCCGTCGATCGCGCCACCCTCGACAAGACGGTCGAGCTGCTCGCCGACCTCGACCGGCCGGTCCTGGTGCTGGCAGGAGACGCCGAGCGCGGCGTCGCCCTGCAGTTCGTCCACGACCTGACCGGCTTGCGGGCCGACGTCGATCCGGTGTGGGGCACCGACGTGGCGGTCCGGCGCCAGCTGGCGGTCAGCGCCCCGCAGTCGACGCTGCTGGTCCTCGACCTGCGGCGCTACGAGCGCTGGCTTCTCGACGGGGTCGCCGTGGCGCGCGAGCTCGGCCACACGGTCGTCGCCCTCAGCGACGGCCCGCTGTCGCCGCTGGCGATGGCCGCGCACTACTCGTTCACGCTCGCCGCCCAGTCGATGTCGCCGTTCGAGAGCCAGGTCGGCACGCTCGCCCTGCTCGAACTGATCACCGCGTCGGTGGCCGAGCGCATCCGGGACTCGGCCGAGAGTCGCTTGGCCCGCGTCGACGCGGCGTGGGCTGCCGGCGGCTCGTTGACCGACGGGTGATCCTCGACCCGCTGCGCTCGTGCGGTCACGCCGTCTGGAGCGCGCGGGTCACTGACTTCACCACCGGAACGCTCGACGAGGTCGACGCCACGCAGGTGCTCCCCACGGCGAGCGTCGGCAAGATCTTCGCCCTGATCGCCGTGGCCGATCTCATCGAGCGCGGCGCCCTCGATCCCGACGAGCGGCTGGAGCCGACGAGCGACGACATGGTCGCCGACTCCGGCCTGCTCCAACACCTCGTGGTCCAGCGCCTCGCCGTCGACGACCTCGCCCGGCTCGTCGGGGCGGTGTCCGACAATCTGGCCACCAACGTGCTCCTCCGCCGGATCGGCCTGTCGACGGTGCAGGAGCGGACGACTGCGCTGGGGATCACCGACAGCGCACTGAACGACGTCGTCCGTGACGACCGACGCCCTGGCGTCCGTGACGACCGACGCCCTGGCGTGCATGCGGCGACGCTCTCGCACGGGACGGCAGCCGAGCTGTCGCGCGTTGCCGAACGACTCGATCGGGGCGGTCTCGTCTCGAGCGAGGTGTCCGCCCGCGTCCGGGGCTGGCTGGCGACCAACACCGATCTGTCGATGGTGGCGTCGGCGCTGGCGTTCGATCCGCTCGCTCACGGCGGCACCGACCGGGCAACGGGGATGTCGATGTTCAACAAGACGGGCACCGACGAGGGCACCCGGGCCGACGTCGGAGTGGTGAGGCTGGGGGACCGGCGCGTCGCCTACGCCGTCATCGCCCGGTGGGGCCGGGAGGACATGCACAGCCGCGCGGCGGTGCTCGACGCGATGCGGACCGTCGGACTCGGCATCCGCGCTCACCTCACCGGCTGGTGACCCGACCCAGACGGCGATGTCACCGGTGTGCGCGACGCCTGCCGCTCAGTCACGGCGTCGGCCTCGCGGCCACGGCGCATCGCCACGGAGGCCACCGCGCCCGCCACGATGGTGATGCCCACGGCCTCTGAGACGCCGATCGCCTCGTCGAGGAAGATCCAGGCGAGGACGGGGATCTGCACCGACATCAACGTGTTGATCGCCGCCATCTCGGCGGCGCCGAGCCGGCGCAGGCAGATGTTCCACCATGTGAACGCCAGCGCGGTGTTTACCACGGCGAGCCACGCGACCACGGCGGCGGCCGTCAGGCTCACGCGCGGCACGCCGTCGATCATCAGGCCGGCGACGACGAGCACGGCGGCGCCGACCGACATCGTGGTGGCCGTGAGCCGCCACGCATCCAGGTGCGTGGACCGATTGACGGCGCGTCCGTACAGCGCCGAGGCGGCGTTGGCGCCGAGACCGATCAGCGCGGCGGCGAGCCCGATCGCCGTGAAACCGAGGTCGCCGGTGAAGTAGATCAGCGAGCCGGCGATGATCGCCGCGCCGGCGATCAACTGCCGCCGTGTCATCGGCTCACCGATGATCGTTCCGGCCGCCGCCACGAGCAGGGGAGTGGCGGCGAGGAGCAGGTTGGTCGTCGCCGCCGGTTGGTTGTCGATGGCGACGAACTGGGCGCCCTGGGTGATGGCGAACTGCACCACCCCGAGTCCGGCGATGGCAGCCAGGCCGCCCGCGCCGAGCGACCGCAGTGGCGCCGGTGCCCGGACGGGACCGCGAAGGGCGATCCACGCGCCGAGGGCGACGGCAGCGAGCCCGTACCGGAGCCCGGCGAACGTGAGCGGAGGGATGCGGTCGCCGTCGTCCAGGAGCTTGCGGATGAGCACCCACGAGCTCGACCACAGCACGGTGACCAGCACGGCGAGCAGGCGCAGCCGCACGTGACCGGACGCAGTGAACGACGGTGGGATGGTGGGGACGGGTCGGGACATGGGAACCTCCGGGAGCGGCACGCGACGGGTTGCGGTGCCGACGTCTCCCCCCAGGCTTTTGTCCCGACAGATGCAGGCCCGAATATGTGGGGCCGTCTGCGCCGCTCGGACCAGACCCACCACTGGCATGTGTGGCGGCGGAACCCTAGGCGCCTACATATCGACGAGCCGAGTGTACGTGATGGTCCGCGATCGCCGGCCGCGGCCGATCTACCGTTTCGTCATGACGGAAGTCAAGCGCTGCCGCTGGTGCCGTCGAGCGCTCCCGGAGCAGCGCGGTCGCGGGCGACCGCGTCTGTACTGCTCGCAGCCGTGCCGCCAGTGGGACTGGGTAGCGAGGCAGCGCGCCAACGAGCTCGAGCTGAGCGAGGGGGAGCTGGTGATGGCTCGGTCGGCGCTCGACGAGCTCCACGACGATCTGTACGTGCTGGCGTGCGCGGTCGACGACGCCGAGGCCGACCTGGAGGCCGCCGGGGCCAAACCGGCGGCGGCCGAGCTGCGCCGCATCCTCGATTGGGTGCTCGACGCCGCACGACCGCTGCGCAACCGCGAACTTCCCGCCGCGGCGTCGCCATCGCCGTCGCCATCGGCGTCGCCCGCCGAGTCGCCCGGCTCGCCACCAGCCGGGTGAGTGGCGCATGATTGGCGCTTACTCGTCTTCACGTCAGGGGAACGAACCATGCCGATTGCGATCACCGACGACCACCGCGCGCTCGCGTCCACCGTTCGCGATTTCGCCACCGCCCGGTCGTTGCGCGCCGGGAATCGCGCCCTGCTGGAGGCTCCCGATGAGGCCTTGCCGGAGTGGTGGGGTGAGCTCGGCAATCTCGGCTGGCTCGGTCTCCACGTGCCTGAGGAGCACGGCGGATCGGGGTACCGGCTCGAGGAGCTCGTGGTGGTGGTCGAGGAGCTCGGTCGCGCAGTCGCCCCTGGCCCGTTCGTCCCGTCGGTGATCGCCAGCGCCGTCATCGCTGCGGGCGGCGACGACGCCGCCAAGAAGGAGTTCCTCCCCGGGCTGGCCGACGGCTCGACGGTCGGCGCCGTGGCCCTCAGCGGCGACGTCACGGTGAACGGGGGAGCAGCGAGCGGGGATGCCGGCGCCGTCGTCGGCGGCGGGCTCGCCACGCTGCTGCTCGTCCCCGCGGGTGACGACGTCGCCGTGGTCCGTGTGGGCGACGGCGTCACGGTCACGACACCGCCCAACCTCGACCCGTCGCGCCGGGCGGCCCGCGTCACGCTCGACGGTGCGCCGGTCACGGTGCTGCCCGGTGCGCGCCGGCTCCTCGTCGATCTCGCCCGCGTGATCCTGTCGGCCGAGGCCGTCGGCGTGGCTGCCGAGACCACCGAGCTGGCCGCCGCCTACGCCCGCGAGCGCCTCCAGTTCGGCCGCCCGATCGGCATGTACCAAGGCGTGAAGCATCACGTCGCCAACATGGTCGTGGCCTCCGAGCTCGCCACCGGCGCCGTCTGGGACGCCGCCCGTGCCGCCTCGACCGGCGGCGACCAGCTGTCGTTCGCCGCCGCCGTGGCGGCCACGCTCGCCGCGCCCGCCGCCGATCTCTGCGCCAACCTCAACACGCAGGTGCACGGCGGCATCGGCATGACGTGGGAGCACGACGCGCACCTCTACATGCGCCGGGCGACCGCCTTGCTTCTCCTGCTCGACGGATCGGCCGCGGCGTCCGACCTCACCGACCTGTCCCGCAACGGCGTGGTGCGGGCCAAGGCGATCGAGCTGCCGCCCGAAGCCGAGGCGATCCGCGCGGAGGTGCGGGCGTTCGCCGCGTCCCTCGAGGGTCTCGACGACAAGGCCCGGCTCGAGAAGCTGATCGAGACGGGTTACGTGATGCCGTCGTGGCCCAAGCCCCACGGACGCCAGGCCGGTGCCGTGGAGCAGCTCGTCATCGAGGAGGAGTTCGAGAAGGCCGGGGTCAAGCGTCCCGAGTACGGCATCACGGCCTGGAACATCCTCACGATCATCCAGCACGCCACGCCCGACCAGGTGGAGCGGTTCGTCGGCCCGGCCCTGCGCCAAGAGGTGATCTGGTGCCAGCTGTTCAGCGAGCCCGACGCCGGCTCCGACGCCGCCGGCATCAAGACGAAGGCCACCCGGGTGGAGGGCGGCTGGCTGGTGAACGGCCAGAAGGTGTGGACGAGTGGCGCCCACCTGTCGAGCTTCGGCTTCGCCACCGTGCGCACCAATCCCGAGGTGCCCAAGCACGAGGGCATCACGATGATGGTGATCGACATGCACGCCAAGGGCGTGGAGGTCCGTCCGCTGCGGCAGCCGAGCGGCAACGCCGACTTCAACGAGGTCTTCTTCGACGACGTGTTCGTTCCCGACGACGACGTGATCGGGCCCGTCGACGGCGGCTGGACGGTCGCCCGGGCCACGCTCGGCAACGAAAGCGTCAGCATCGGCGGCGGCACGTCCCGGTACGGCCAGACCGCCCACGCGGCGGTGTCTGCGTTCGACGCCCATCCCGAGCGCCTCGAAGGGGGAGCGGCTCGTCTCGGCCGTCACCTCGCCCACCATCAGGGCATCGCACTGCTCAACCTCCGCTCGGCCAACCGCGCCGTCGCCGGCGACGGCCCGGGGCCCGAGGGCGCGATGACGAAGCTCGTGCTGTCGGAGATCCTCCACGAGGCGGCGGCGATCTTCACCGAGCTCAACGGCCCCGATGCGCTGTTCATGGACGGGCCCGGCGCCATCAGCAACGCGATCGTCCTGTCACACCGCGGGCTGTCCATCGCCGGCGGCACCAGCGAGATCAAGCGCAACCAGATCGGCGAGCGCATCGCCGGCCTCCCACGCGACCCGCTGCTGAAGTAGCCATCGGCCCCGGTTCTCCGTGGGATCGAGGTGTGTGCTCGGGGTTGCGGTTCCCGCAATCACCGACACACACCTCGCTGTCGGTTCGGCTCAGCCGGTGCGCTGCGTCGGGATCGTCATGCCCAGGGCCGCGGCGACGGTGGCGACGACGTAGCCCGGGTCGTTGACGACGTCGTGGTGCGTGAAGAAGTAGACGGTCTTCCCGTCGAGCTGCAGCGCGTTACGGCGGCGCTCCTTGTGAGTGCGGGTCGGGGTTTGACTGGTATCCGAGCCGCCCGCCGACCTCGATGACCCGCTGCTCGCGTGCCGCGCGTCCCGACGTCATCGGATCGAGGTGTGTGCTGGGGGTTGCGGTTCCCGCAATCAGCGGCACACGCCTTGCTGTCGGTTCGCTCAGCCGGTGCGCTGTGTCGGGATCGTCATGCCCAGGGCCGCGGCGACGGTGCCGACGGCGTAGCTCGGGTCGTTGACGACGTCGTGGTGCGTGAAGAAGTAGACGGTCTTCCCGTCGAGCTGCAGCGCGTTACGGCGGCGCTCCTTGTGAGTGCGGTCGGGGTTCGACTGGTACCCCAGCCGCCCACCGACCTCGATGACCACTCCCCAGAGCGGAAACTCGAAGTCGACGCGGACCACACCGACCCCCGCGAGTTTCCACCGCTGCTGCACCGCAGGGATCGGAAGCCCAGCCGACCGCAGGAGCCTGAGGAACCGGCGTTCCAACCAGCTGTCGACGACGGCGGATCGCACTGTGCTCTCGAACCGGGCAACCCCAGCACGGCCGGCGCGACCCATCTCGTCGAGGCGCTGCCGCAGATCGGGGACAGACGTGAGACGCATGCGGCAGGCACTGTCGAGCGCGTTGGTGGCCTCGTCGTCGCTGCCCCACGCGAAGAGGTGGATGACCGTGAGCGTGGGTGAGGTGCACCTCATCCCGGCGACACTCCAGCAGTCTGACGGGCCGAAGGCGTCGACCGAATGCAGAACATGCGGTGTTCGCCGCCGCCGATCATGCAGCGTCACGAACTCCAGCGGCCCCTCGCGGAACCCGTCGAGTCGGTAGAGGCTGGCCGCGGCCCGGCCGCCGATCATGGCGTCGGGCCCGGCGTCGAACAGGCCGGCCTGCAAGCGCCCGCGATACGTGAGCTTCACCCCTGGGAAGTGCAGCGCCTGCCGCCCGCGCGCGACGATCTGTCCGGTCGCGATGCGCCTCGACAGCGCGCTTGCGGAGAGGCCGCGGTCGCGCGCCTGCTTCCGGCTGAACACCTCGTGCTGCCGAACGGCGAGCCCGGCAAGTCTCCGATCGACGTCTCGCATGCCCCGATCATGACGACGCCCTGTGACAGGGTTTCCCGCTCTGTCGGGAGCGCCCTGGCCATCGCAGCTTTCGTCATGACGAAACCGCGTGCGCTTGACGTCGTCGGGGCCGGGGAGTGCGCCGACCGGGCGAGGTCTGTGTCGAGCGTTGCGGCTCGAGCACTCCTCGTCGCCCACCTCGGACGAAGCCGACGATCGACGGGCCGGACGCGGCGACGAGCCGTGCCAGGAGAGGTGGGTCGGAGTCGCGGATCAATCCCGAGACACGTCAGCATCATTCATGGCAACAGCGGCGACCCACCGGAGCCGGCGACGACGCCCGCCGGGGCCAGCGGAAACCGGCGAGGCGGTGCCGTGGACGAGGGGTGTACCTCCAGATGCCTAAGTTTCGTCATGACGAAAGCGGTGCCGCAGCAGGGGACCGGAGCCAGGGGAGGGTCGACGAACTCGACGAGGACGTCGTCGAGGTGCCCTCGGCCACGAGGCGCCGCGAGCACGCGGCCTGGTCGGCACCCGCGGACCAAGCAACCGCGTGGAGAGGCCATCGTGAACCGCGGCGGGTTGGACGAATCGCCCGCGCCGACGACCCACCCCCGATTACCGTCATGACGAAAGTCCTCGGTGACAAGCCCCCAGGGGAGGGCCCCAGCGCGGTCCCGGTCCGCGTCGACGACGACTCCGACAGCCGAGCGGCCAGCACCCGAGAGCGCGACGCGAGAACTCACCGAGCGCGGCGCGCACGCCGCGACCGAACGGCGTGGAGGCCGCGACGCGCCAACCGAAGTGACCACCTCGAGACGCGGACGCACCACTCGACATCCGGAGCCCGCCGGCCCCTCGCGCGTCCACCCCGGTGATGCCCTGGAGGTCGCCCCGTCCCGACGCTCCCGGAGCATTTGCGTCATGACGAAAGAACCCCTGGAGCCCAGGTCCCGGCGATCCGGCCCGCCCATCGTCATCAGCGCACGCGTCCGTGCCCAGGGAGCCACGCAGGCGTCCCCAGATCGGGCTCCGCAGTCCCTCGAAGGCGCAAACCCGAGCCATGCCACGGACGTCCGGCCGATGGACGTCCGGCCGACGGATTCCGGCGATCCGAGATGAAGCGTCGAGCCTGCGGTGGAGCTTTCAGGGGCGGAATTATGGGCGAAGCCGGCGGTGCTCCCGGCGAGCGCAGCGAGCCCCCTCCACCCGCCGGCGCCGCCCATAATTCACGTTATGTCAGATATGCACGAGAGACAATATGGCCTCGTGATCAGGACATCTTCGGCGTCACCCCAGGTTGTGAGGCCTGATGGGATCGCGTGCCCGACCCGGCGGGTCACCCGGCGTTGGTGAGAACGCGCCAGTCGGTCGAAAGGAATCTGTCCGTTCGATTGAGAGGCACGATTGAAATGACGATTCGTAAGACTCGTTCTCGCATGCTCACCCGGACCGGGGTGTCCCTGGTCGCCGCCGCCGGCTTCGGTCTCGCCGGCCCCACGCTGGCCGCCGCGGCGCCGGCCGCGTCTCCGATGTACCAGCCGGCGCCGTTCGAGGCGACGTCGGTCGTCGGCCTTCGTGAGGGCTCGAGCGGCGACGGCGTCCGCGCCGTCCAGGAGAAGCTCATCAGCTTCGGCTACGTGATCCGCGAGGGTGCCAACGGGGTGTTCGGGCCGTCGACGACGCGAGTGCTGCGGCACTTCCAGGAACAGAACGGCCTCAATCCCACCGGGGTCGTCACCGAGAACACGGCCAAGTACCTCGGCCTCTCGGGTGGCGTGACGGCGGGCGCGGGGTCGAATGCCGGGGTGTCGAACAATCCCCCGGCCTCGTCGTCCACGTCAGTTGTCGGTCTTCGCCGCGGGAGCACGGGAGAAGCAGTCCGCCAGCTTCAGACCAAGCTCCTCGGACTCGGGTTGTACCTGAGCGGCGGCGCAGACGGCACGTTCGGACCGTCCACCGAGCATGCGGTGAAGATGGTTCAGCGTGTCAACGGCCTGTCGGAGACGGGGGTGGTCGACGAGCGCACTGCGAGCGTGCTCGGCGTGGGGAATGCCTCTTCCCCCGAGACCCCCGCTCCGGCAGGGTCGGTTCTCCAGTACGGGTCGCGGGGCGAGGGCGTCAAGCGAATCCAGCAGCTGCTGATGCAGTCCGGCATCACCGTCAACGGTGGCGCCGACGGAATCTTCGGGCTGGCCACGCAGCGCGCTGTTCGCACGTTCCAGCAGGCCAAGGGCCTGCCGGTCACCGGTCAGGTGGACGCCGCGACCGATGCCGCCCTCGTGCAGGCTGCGGCCGCCGGCGGCGGCAACGCCCCGGCGCCGTCGGGTGGCATCGTCGGGCTCCGGCTCGGCTCCACGGGCGACGGCGTGCGCAAGGTGCAGCAGGCGCTGATGGACACCGGCATGACGCTGCGCGGCGGCGCCGACGGCATCTTCGGCCAGGCCACCCACAACGCTCTCGTCGCCTACCAACGGGTCAACGGTCTGAACCAGAGCGGCATCGTCGACTCGGCCACCGCCCGTCTGATGGGTCTGGGCGGCGCCAGTGGCGTGTCGGCCCCGAGCGGCGGCGGTTCCACCGCCGCCGGGTTCGCCGTGTACGACGAGCGTGGTGCGCGGGTCACGGCGCTCCAGCAAGCGCTGATCAACGCCGGCATCACGGTGCCGGGCGGCGCCGACGGTGTGTTCGGATCGGGCACTCTCGGCGCGGTCATCAAGTTCCAGCAGGCCAAGGGTCTGCCGGCGACCGGCAAGGTGGATCAGGCCACGGCCAACGCCCTCGGCCTGTCCCCGATGAACTCGACACCAGCTCCGCAGGCCCCGGCGGTCGCACTGCATGCTCGTCCCGTGGGCGGTTCGTGCTTCTACGGCGACACGTGGCAGGCCGCTCGTGGTGCCGGTCGAGTGCACCTCGGCACCGACATCGGCGCCGCCGAGGGGACTCCCCTTCGCGCCGTCGCCTCCGGTCGCATCACGTACGTGTACAACGATCGCCCCGGCTCGCTGTCCGGCAACGCCCTCAAGATCACGACCGCTGACGGCACGTACTTCTTCTACGCCCACCTGTCGGCGTTCGCCGACGGGATCGGCGTCGGCGTGCCCGTGTCGGCGGGTCAGGTCATCGGCTACGTCGGCAGCACCGGCAACGCCGGCATCCCCCACCTCCACTTCGAGGTGCACCCCGGCGGGGGATCGGCGGTCAACCCGTACCCGTACCTCAAGCAGTACGGCGCCTGCGGCTGATCACGCCACGCCCGATCCAATAGCGTCGGGCGGCATGCCGCTCCCCCGTTCCGGCCGTCCCGCCGACGACGTCCTCGCCGAGCTCGATCAGCTCGGCGGCGACGACGTCGACTGGGCGGCCGGTCGCTGTTTCTCGCTCGTCTACTCGGCGGGACCCGACGTCGAGCGCGTGGCCGACGAGGCGGCCCGGCGGTTCGCCATGGCCAACGCGCTCAACACGGACGCCTTCCCGAGCCTGCGCCGGATGCAGTCCGATGTGGTCGGCGTCGTCAGCGACTGGCTCGGTGCACCCGACGGGTCGGCCGGGTTCATGACGTCGGGCGGGACCGAGAGCCTGCTGATGGCGGTCAAGGCGGCACGCGAGCGGCATCGGCGCCTCGAACGTGGTTCAGGTGCCCGGCCCAACGTCGTGCTGCCCACGTCGGCCCACGCGGCGTTCGAGAAGGGCTGCCACTACTTCGGGCTCGAGAGCCGTCGCGTCGAGGTGGGCGCCGACTGGCGGGCGGACCCCGACGCGATCGCCGCGGCCGTCGATGTCGACACCGCGCTGATCGTGGCCTCGGCGCCTCAGTACCCACAGGGCGTCATCGATCCCGTCGCGGCGATCGCGGCGATCGCCGCCGAAGGCGACATCAACTGCCACGTCGATGCCTGCATCGGCGGCGTCACGCTCGCCTATCTCCCCCGGCTGGGCGAGGAGGTCGCGCCGTGGGCGTTCGAGGTGGACGGGGTCACGTCGGTGTCGGTCGACCTGCACAAGTTCGCCTACACGGCCAAGGGGGCGTCGGTGATCGTCCACCGCGACAAGCAACGGCGCTCGGATCAGACGTTCCTCACCGACAACTGGCTCGGAGGGCGCTACGGCTCCCCCGCCGTGCTCGGCACCCGCTCGGGCGGTCCCATCGCCGCCGCCTGGGCCGTGCTCAACCACATCGGCGACGACGGCTATCTCGAGCTCACCCGGCGGGCCCGGGCGGCGACACTCGAACTGGCCGCGGTCATCGACGCCGAGCCCCGCGTTGTCCTGCTCGCCCGGCCCGACGGATGCTTGTTGTCGTTCGCGGCAGCCGATCCCGATCAGCTCGACGTGTTCGCCGTGGCCGACGCCCTGCGGACACGCGGTTGGTTCGTCGATCGGCAGGGCCCGCCCCGGTCGCTCCATTGCACCGTCAACGCGATCCACGACGGCACGATCGCCGAGTTCGCCACCGCCCTCGCCGACAGCGTCGACGAGGCCGGTGGCCGATCGGGCGCGTCGGGCGCCTACGCGACGATCAGCTGACGCCGGCGGTGCCCGCCACGACGAGCTCGGCTGACGCCCGTAACTCCCCCGCCGCTCCGAGGAGCGACATCGTCACCACGAGCGTCCTGGTCCCGTCGGGCGCGGTGGACACGTGGACGGTCGTCGGCCCGGCGTCGGGCTGGAAGTAGAACCCTTCGCCGTCACCGCCGATCGACAGTTCCCAGTCGATGTACTCCGGCTCGCAGTCGGCCGCGCGCCGGGCCAGTCCTGACTCGGCGAGGTCGTAGACCCCGTCGCCGCTGAAGCCGGGCACGACGAAGGTCCACCCCGCGAACCGCTGTCCACCGATGCGCTCGTCGGCCCCGGCCGGGAGCCGGAGATCGACCAGCAGCGCATCCTGGCCGGCGTACGGGTCGCCGTCGCCGGCCGAGCCATCCGGATCGACCACCACGGACGCCGGGATCGGCCCCGACCACTCCCCCGACACCGCACCGCTCACCCGCAACCGCAGACCGGCGACCGGCCGCGCCGCCAACTCCTCGGCGACGCGCCGCTCGCGCTCGGCCTCGGCGCGCTCGGCGTGCTCGACCTGACGGTCCCGCAGACGACGAAGCCCGGGAATGGCCGTCATCAGCGCCTCGCCGGCCGCCTCGTTGCGGAACTGCCGGCCCGACTCCTCGGCCTCGTACTCGGCCGCCTCCCGGACGCGGCGGTCCGCCGTCGTCAGCTCCTTCACCTTCGACGTCAGCCAGCGCTTGGCGAGCCCGCCGAGACCTTCGTTACCCACAGTTCCTCACTCATCGTGCTGTCCTCGAGGGACCGTCCCTCGAGGGGCGCCGGGAAGACCGGCGCAGCGTCCGACGTGACGGCCCGGGCGTTGGTTCCCCCGTCGTCGTCACGGGGCGGGTAGCCTAGGGGTTGCCGACGAAGCCGCTCGGGAGAGCTGGTCCGCCAGCGCCGAAGGAGCAACCGCCCCGGAAACTCTCAGGCCCCGGGACCGAGCGGGTGAGGCAACGCTGGAAAGCAGATCGGCCGGTCCGCCGGGCGAGATCGCCGAAGGGGAAAGTCGACCCACCGAGGACGTTGGGGCGATGGAAGCTCTCAGGTACCGATGACAGCGGGGGCGCTCGACGAGACGCGCACGCCTGCAACGGTACGGAGACGACATGAATCACCCCGACGAGTTCGCCGCCCGCCACATCGGTCCCGACCGTGCCGCCCAGCAGGCGATGCTGGCCCGGCTCGGAGTCGACTCGGTGGAGGCGCTCCTGGACGAGACGCTGCCGTCGGCCATCCGCAGCGACGACAGCCTCGCCCTGCCGGCGGCCCGGTCCGAGGCCGAGGTGGTCGCCGCACTCCGTGCGATGGCCGCCGAGAACCGACCCCGCACGAGCCTGATCGGCATGGGCTATGCCACCACCCACACGCCCCCGGTGATCCAGCGCAACGTCCTCGAGAATCCGGCCTGGTACACCGCCTACACGCCGTATCAGCCCGAGATCAGCCAGGGCCGTCTCGAAGCCCTGCTCAACTTCCAGACCGTCGTCTCGGAGCTCACCGGCCTCGAGGTCGCCAACGCCTCGCTCCTCGACGAGGCCACAGCGGCGGCCGAGGCGATGACGATGGCGCGGCGGCTGTCCAAGTCGCCTTCGGCGCGCTTCGTCGTGCACCACGACACGCACCCGCAGACGATCGCCGTACTCGGGACGCGGGCCGAGCCGGTCGGCATCGACCTCGTCGTCGGCGGCCTCGACGAGCTCTCCCCCGAGGCCGGCGGTTGCTTCGGCGCCCTGTTCAGCCTGCCGACGTCCACCGGTGCCGTCGTCGACTGGCGCCAAGCCATCGAGACCGTCCACCAGCTCGGTGGCCTCGCCGTCGTGGCCACCGACCTGCTGGCCTGCACGCTGATCACTCCCCCGGGCGAGCTCGGCGCCGACATCGCCATCGGGTCGGCTCAGCGCTTCGGCGTGCCGCTCGGTTTCGGCGGCCCCCACGCGGCGTTCCTCAGCGCCCACACAGCGGCGGCTCGCGCGCTGCCCGGCCGCCTCGTCGGCGTCAGCGTCGACACCGAGGGACGGCCGGCGTTGCGTCTCGCGCTGCAGACCCGGGAGCAGCACATCCGCCGCGAGAAGGCGACGTCCAACATCTGCACCGCTCAGGTGCTGCTGGCCAACATGGCCGGCCTCTACGCCGCGTGGCACGGCCCGGCCGGCCTGCGGGCGATCGCCACCCGGGCGGCCGGTGCCGTCAACGACCTCGCCGGACGACTCGCCGCTGCGGGCTTGACGCTTCGCCACGACGCGGCGTTCGACACGATCACCGTCGACGGCGTCGACGCCGACGCCGTGGTGGCTGCCGCACGGGACCGAGGCATCGACCTACGCCGGGTCGACGACACGTCCGTCGGCATCAGCTGGGGTGAGGCGACACCCGACGTGCGGGCCGACGTGCTCGCTGCGTTCGGCCTCAGCGCCGCGGTCGACCCCTCCCCCGCCGACCTGCGACCGGACTGGTTGCCCGACGGTATGAAGCGCACGAGCGAGTTCCTCACCCAGTCGGTGTTCCACCGGCTGCACACCGAGCACGAGATGCTCCGCTACCTCCGCCGCCTCGCCGATCGCGACCTGGCCCTCGATCGCACGATGATCCCCCTCGGCTCGTGCACGATGAAGCTCAACGCCACGACCGAGATGATGTCGATCACGTGGCCCGAGTTCGCCGATCTCCACCCGTTCGCGCCCGACGACGAGTCCGTCGGTACCCGGCGGCTGATCGCCGAGCTCGAGGCGTGGCTCGCCGAGATCACCGGCTACGACGCCGTGAGCGTGCAGCCCAACGCCGGCAGTCAGGGCGAGTTCGCCGGACTGCTCGCCATCCGCGCCTACCACCGCTCACGCGGCGACGAACAGCGGACCGTCTGCCTCATCCCGTCGAGCGCTCACGGCACCAACGCCGCGAGTGCGGTGATGGCCGGCTTCGACGTCGTCGTGGTGGCCACCGATCCCGACGGCAACGTGGACGTCGACGACCTCGACGCCAAGCTCGCCGCGTCGGGCGACTGCGTGGCCGCCGTGATGATCACCTACCCGTCGACCCACGGCGTGTTCGAGGAGCAGATCACCGAGATCTGCGCGCGTGTCCACGACGCCGGCGGGCAGGTCTACATCGACGGCGCCAACCTCAACGCGCTCGTCGGCCTGGCCCGCCCCGGGCGCTTCGGCGCCGATGTCAGCCACCTCAACCTGCACAAGACGTTCTGCATCCCCCACGGCGGAGGTGGCCCCGGCGTCGGTCCGATCGGCGTGCGGGCGCACCTCGCGCCGTTCCTGCCGGGCGACCCTCTCGGCGGCGACGACCAGCCCGTCGGACCCGTCAGCGCCGCCCGCTTCGGCTCGGCCGGCATCCTCAACATCCCGTGGGCGTACATCGCCCTGATGGGACCGCAGGGACTCCGCGACGCCACGGCGGCGGCCATCCTGTCGGCGAACTACGTCGCCGCCCGTCTCGCCGACCACTTCCCGGTGCTGTACACCGGGGCCAAGGGGCGCGTCGGACACGAGTGCATCATCGATCTCCGGGCGATCACCAAGGCGTCGGGCGTCACCGTGGACGACGTCGCCAAGCGACTGATCGACTACGGCTTCCACGCCCCCACGATGAGCTTCCCGGTGGCCGGCACGCTGATGATCGAGCCGACCGAGAGCGAGCCACTGGCCGAGCTCGATCGCTTCTGCGACGCCATGATCGCCATCCGCGGCGAGATCGACCGCGTGCTCGACGGCGACTGGGCCGTGGCCGACAGCCCGCTGCGTCACGCCCCGCACACCGCCGAGGATCTGCTCGCCGACGAGTGGACGCGGCCCTACCGCCGCTCCGAGGCGGCCTACCCGCTCCCGTCGCTGCGCGCCGACAAGTACTTCGCGCCGGTCTCACGCATCGACGGTGCGTCCGGCGACCGCAACCTCATCTGCACCTGCGACAGCCTGGAGGCGCTCGCAACCCTTCGGTGAGACCGCGGGATGTAGCGTCACAGGCCATGGCTGACCCGCGCACCGACCCGATCTCGGATCTCATCTCGCTCGTCGCCGGGCCGATCGCCGCCGTCGTGCGCTCGTTCGAGCAGCTCCGCAAGGGCAGCGATGAGCTGATGCGGGGACTCGAGAACTTCAACACGACGATGGAGTCGCTCAACGAGACGGCAGCGCGCGTCAACCGCCTGCTGAACGAGTTCGAGGAACCGGTGCGGGCCCTGATGCCTCAGGTGACACGCACCCTGAAGACCGCCGACGACCTCGCCACCCGGCTCTCCGGACCGCTCGACGAGGTGATCCCCGGCCTCGTCCGGCTCGCCGAGACCCTGAACTCGCCGGTGCTCGCCGCGTTGCCCACCGACCTCGGCTCGTTCCTCGACGCGATCAACGATCTCGTCCACCGTCTCGGTCCGCTGTCCCAGCTCGCCGAGACGGCCGGCGGCATGTTCGGCCTCAAGCTCCCGGGGATGAGCCGGCCGGCTCCGGCCGCCCCTCCCCCGCCGCCAGCCGAACCGGCGAAGAAGCCGGCGGCCAAGAAGCCCGCTGCCAGGAATCCTGCGACTAAGAAGCCCGCGGCCAAGAAGGCCGCCGCCAAGCCCACGACGACGACTCGGGGTTGACCTCGGCCCGAGGGGTGCCCGGAGCGCTCTCCGGGTCAGGAGCTGCTGACGAACGGGGTGGGCACGACCACGCCCGCGAGGCGCGTGCCGCGCACGTCGATCGTCACCGACGAACCTTCGGTCACCGTCGGCGGCGCGAAGGCCAAGGCGATGCCGTGCCCGAGCACGGGCGAGAAGTTGCCCGACGTCACGACGCCCACTTCCTCGTCGCCGACGAGCACCGCACAGCCGGAACGAGGCGGGCGACGGCCTTCGGTGGCGATGCCGACGAGATGGCGGGCGATGCCGCGATCACGTTCGGCCGCCAGGGCGTCACGGCCGCGGAACGATCCCTTGCCCCAGGCGACCACCCAGCCGAGACCCGCCTGCAGCGGCGTGATGCCCTCGCCGAGCTCGTGGCCGTGGAGCGGCAGCGCCGCCTCGAGACGCAACGTGTCGCGGGCGCCGAGGCCGGCGGGAACGATGCCGGCACCGGTGATGGCAGCCCACAGCGACTCGGCCGCGGCGACCGGTACGGCGATCTCGAGCCCTCGCTCTCCCGTGTACCCGGTGCCGGCGACGGTGCAGTCGGCTCCCTCCCAGGAGGCGTGGATGACGCGGAAGCGACCGACGGCCGCGGCCTCGGGCCACACCGTGGCGAGGCGTTCGGCGGCGTGCGGACCCTGCACGGCGAGCACCGCCCGTTGGTGGGTGGTCTCCTCACCGCCGATGGCGGCGACCACCCGGTCGGTGTTCGAGGCGTTCGGCATCACGTCGAACGTGGCCTGGTCGCCGCCCGCCTCGGGATGCCACCAGACGATGATGTCGTCGAGCACCGAGGCATCGGCCTCGTCGAGCAGGTGGGTGTACTGGGCGCGGCCGGGACCGATCTTGCCGAGATCGTTGGTGAGCACGTCCTGCAGCCTGTCGTAGGCATCAGGTCCGCTGACGCGGACCGAGCCGAGGTGTGAGACGTCGAAGACCACGCTGTCGGCGCGGCATGCGCGGTGCTCGGCGATGGTGCCGCCGGGGTACTCGAGCGGCATGTCCCAACCCCCGAACGGGACCATGCGGGCCCCGAGCGAGCGGTGGACGGCGTCGAGCGGCGAACGCTCGAGGGTCATACGGCGCGGTGCAGGGGGCGCGCGGCGTCGGGTCCGGCAGCGGGCACCGGAGCAGGGGCGGCAGCGTCGACCGGCAACGAGCCGATCCCGGCGTCGACGTCGGCCTTCACACCGGCGAGGGGCAGGATGTTCAAGACGCCCTGGCCGCGGCGGCTCATCAGCTCGATCAGCTCGTCGTTGTTCTGGAGGACCACCGACGTCTTGCCGCTGATGACGATGTTGGCCGAGGCGATGTCGTCGCCGACGTTGTCACGCAGGTTGCTGAACACCTCGCGGACCGACTCCAGCTTGAGGCCGGCGTCGAGCAGGGTCTTGATCATCCGCAGCTCGAGCAGGTCGTGGTACGAGTACTGACGCCGGCTCCCACTGCCGGACGCCTCGGCGAGCGACGGGCGGATGAGGTCGGTACGAGCCCAGTAGTCGAGCTGCCGATAGGTGATGCCGACGATCTTGGCGGTCTGGCTGCCGCTGAAGCCGGTCTGCTCCGGGCTCGAGGCCATGGCCTCCTCCTCTCCTCCCACGCTGACGCTGCCGACCCAACACCGGCGTAGTTACGTCATTGTGACCGCTCAAGGTTAGAAGGTCGCTCTGAGGACGTCAAGCGCCGGAGCCGGCGAGCTCGGCGTCGGGTTCGGGCACGTCGGGTTGCCGACGCTCGGCCGGTCAGGCGAAGTCGTCCGGGTTCACCTGATCGATGAACTCGCGGAACTCGTCGATGATCTCCTCGGCCTCCTCCTCGGGCTCGGCCGGAGGCTCCTGTCCGACGAGGTCGAGGAGCTCCTCGTTGGCCATCATCGGCGCGTCACAACGAACGGCCAAGGCGATGGCGTCGGACGTGCGGCTCGACATGACGGTGAGGCCGCTGTCGGGGCGCCGGAGGTGGAGTTCTGCGTAGTACGTGTGGTCACGCATCTCCGTGACGACGACCCGCTCGAGAGCCACGCCGAGCTCGGCGAGGGTCTGGACGAACAGGTCGTGGGTGAGCGGCCGGGGCGACTCGACACCCTCGAGGGCGTAGTGGATGGCCGTCGCCTCGGGTGTCCCGATGTAGATCGGCATCAGACGATGGCGGCCCGTCGCCTCGCGCAGGAGCAGCATCGGGGTGTTGGCCGGGACTTCGACCCGGACTCCGACGAGCTCCAAGGGAACCACGCGGTCAGTCTACAAGTCGGACGGCACCGGGAGCCGACGCGCGGCCGCCGACATCAGAGGTTGAGCGAATTGCGCGTGGCGGCGCGAGTGAGCGCGGCGCGCAGTTTCGCCGCCAGCGCTCCGAGCTCTTCGAGCTGCGCCGACGCCTGCACCCGGGCCTCGGGATTCCGCTGGCGCAACAACGGCACGACGAGCTGCTCGAAGAGTCCCACCTCGCGCTCGACCGACGTGCGCCACGCCCGCAGGTGGCGGGCGTCGATGCCGGCACGGAGCAGGCTGCCCGCGGCGGCGGTGATCTCGACGGCGTCCTCGCCGTACAGATCACCGGACCCCTTGCGGCGGCTGACGACGCCGTACTCCTCGAGCTGATGCAGCTGGGCCGGCGTGACCGATGCCATCGAACACAACTCGTCGCGGTTCACCAGCACGCCGGGCAACAGCCGGGGTGACTGCTGGCGCGGCGCAGCCGGCTGGGTGGCCGCCGCCGGGCGGGGCATGTCGGCCGGCGTGGGCGACAGGTCCATCGTCGCCGACGACGAACCCCGCGAGACCGGAGTGGCCGGGGCCGGTGGCCGAGCCGTTGGAGCAGAGGGCCGGGGTGACGGCGCGGCTTGCTGGTCGGCTCGAGGCCGCGACGCCGGTTCCGTCGGGCGCGACGTGACCGGGTGCGAGGCCGATCGCGACGGGGCCGAGGTACCGGCCGCGATCCGGCCGCCCGCGGCCGGATGCTTCGCCACGACCTCCGACGGGGGCTCGATCTCACCCGAGTCGATGCGGTCCTTGATGACACGCAGCGGGAGGAAGTGCTCGCGCTGCTCGCGCAGGATGATGCGCAGCAGCTCGACGTCGGCGTCGTAGAACTTCCGGTAGCCCGACGGGGTCCGCTCGGGCTCGATCAGCCCTTGACTCTCGAGGAAGCGGATCTTCGAGATCGTGACGTCGGGGAACTCCTCGAGGAGCAGCCCGAGGACCTCGCCGATCGACAGGTGAGCGACGGTGGGTTCAGCCATCGGCCCGCTCGAACAGGACGAGCCTGAACTTGCCGATCTGCAGCTCGTCGCCGTGCCGGAGCACTGCCCGGTCGACCCGCTCCTGGTTGATGTAGGTGCCGTTCAGCGAGCCCTCGTCGCTGACGACGTACCCCTGCGGCGTGCGCTCGATGGCGACATGACGGCGCGACACCGTGATGTCGTCGAGCATGATCTCGGAGTCGGGGTGTCGGCCGAGGTGGGTGACGCGGTCGTCGAGGACGAACCGCTCCCCCGCCTGGGGCCCCGACCGCACGATGAGCACCGCCGAGTCCTTCGGCAGCGACCCGACGGGTACGACGACATCGTCGTGCCCGCCGGCGGCGTCCTGCAACGGATCGACCGCGGCGATCGTGACCGTGCGATCGTCGAGCGAGTCGAGGGGGTTGCCGCAGCTCGAGCAGAAGGCGCTCTCGGGCGGATTGCGGTGCCCGCAGCTGTTGCAGAAGACGTAGGCCATGTTGTCGCTAGCCCTCGATCAGGGTCGTGTAGGCCGCTGCGTCGAGCAGCCCCTCGATCTGGGACGCGTCGGACACCTCGATCTCGCAGATCCACCCTTCGCCGTACGGATCTTCGTTGAGCAGCTGCGGGGTCTCGCCGAGACTGTCGTTGACGGCGACCACCGTGCCCGACACCGGCGCGTAGATGTCCGACACCGACTTGGTGCTCTCGACCTCGCCCAGCGTGTCGCCGGCCTTCACGACGTCACCGACGGTCGGCGGCTGCACGAAGACGACGTCACCGAGGGCATCTTGCGCGTAGTCGGTGATCCCGATGCGTACCTTCGATCCGTCCGTGCTGATCCACTCGTGGTCGGACGAGAAGCGCAACTGGTCGGGAACGTTCATGAGGCCCAACCGTATCGAAATTGGGCGCGCTTGCCGGATGATCGGGCCAGCCGATCGCCGGGCGAGGCGACCGAACCGTGACGGACCGGGTCAGGCACCGGCGACCGCCGCCCGCACCTTGGGGACGTAGGCGACGGCGGTGTACCAGGACAGCGCCAGACCGGGGATCCCGAGGATCCACGAGGCGATCTGGAAGCCGGTGTTGCCCGGGAAGTCGCTCGCGCCGAGCATGAATCCCGGCACGGCGAACATCAGCAGAAACGTGGCCAGCTTGCCCCAGTACGTCACGTCGAAGCGGGGCATCTTGAACACGAGCGTGGCGATCGCCATCATCGCCCCCACCAACACCTCCCGCGCCACCACCAGCACGCAGAACCAGATCGGTGCCGCGCCGTCGATGATGATCGCCAGAGTCCCGACGATGAACAGGAGGCGATCGACGGTGGGATCGAAGATCTTGCCGAACTCGCTGACCTGCCCGAGGCGGCGGGCCAGATAGCCGTCCACCCAGTCGGTGGCGCCGAGGCCGCCGAGCAGCCACGCCGCTCCTGCCCGGTTGTCCCGGCCGAAGAGGAGGTAGAGGAACACCGGCAGGCACAGCAGGCGCGCCAGGGTGAAGAGGTTCGGGACGGTGAGCAACCCGGAGACGGGTGCCGCACCCGCGTCGGACGGCTGGACGGCTGGGGTGTCGATGCTCTCAGTATGTCCGGTGGAACCTGGTGCTCTCGGCGACCGTCGTCCGGTGGCGTCACGACAGCGCGATCGGGCAGGCTGGGCACCGTGCCGACCATCTTCACCCGCATCATCGACGGCGAACTTCCCGGGACCTTCGTCTGGCGCGACGACCGCGCCGTCGCGTTCATGTCGATCAACCCGATCGCCCGCGGCCACGTCCTCGTGGTCCCCGTCGCCGAGATCGACCATTGGCTGGATGCAGCGCCGGAGTTGGCGGCTCACCTCTTCGAGGTGTCGCGGATCATCGGCCTCGCCCAACAGGCCGCCTTCGACGTGGAGCGCATCGGCGTGATCGTCGCCGGTTACGAGGTGCCCCACACCCACGTCCACGTGATCCCGACGAGGTCGATGGCGGACCTCTCGTTCGCCAACGCGGCGAGCAGCGTCGACCGGGCCGATCTGGCAGCGGCCGCGGACGCGATCCGCGCTGCGTTGCGGGCTGCGGGGCACGACGCCGTCGCCGAGTGAGCACCCCGGGCAGTCACTCTGAAATATGTACCGTCGGCAATCGAGGGCTGATACCGTCATGATCCGTTAGGCACGCTGACCCTCAGGTGCCCAGGGGTGAGGACCATGACCGCAGCACAGGCCGAGCCCTCAGCGCCCGCCGTGGAGCCGGTGTCGTTGGGGATGGAGTTGCTCGCTGATCGGGTGAGCCTGCTCGTCCTCCGGAACATCTTTCGCGGGTCGCACCGCTATCAGCAGTTCAAGGACAGCTTGGGCGTGTCACACGCCGTGCTCACGGATCGGCTCCGCCATCTCGAGGCCGCCGGGCTGATCGCCCCTTGCCAGTACAGCGACCGTCCGCCGCGGTTCGAGTACAAGCTCACGCCCAAGGGTGACGCCTACTGGCCGGTGATCGTCAGCCTGTGGCGCTGGGAGGCGATCTGGATCCGCGATTCCACGGCGACGCTCGCCTCGGTCCGGCACCGCGAGTGCGCCAAGGTGATCCTTCCGTGGTTCGGCTGCACCTCGTGTGGTGAGGAGGTCGGTCTGGACAGCCCACTCGACGTCGGCGTCAGCAACCAGACGTTGTTCGACTCGCTGTCGCGCACCGCGCACCGCTACCGCCGCGCCGGCGGGCCGTCGCTGGCCTCGTTCGCCAGCACCGCGTCCGACGGCGTGTTCACCGTGCTGCGCGATCGCTGGTCGGGCCTGATCATGCTGGCCTTGGTCAAAGGACTCACCCGGTTCAGCGAGATCCAGAAGCATCTCGGCATCTCCCCGACGCTGTTGTCGCGGCGTCTCGACGAGATGACCGCCCTCGGAGTGGTCGAGCCCGTCGTCGTTCCAGGTCGCGCGCACCGGGCCTTCCGCATGCTCGACAAAGGCGGCGACCTCCGTCCGGCGCTGGTGCTCACCCACCTGTGGGCCAACGAGTGGAGCGAGACCGGCCCGCGCGCGGACATGCTCCTGTACCACGGCGACCATCAGCTCCAGCCGGCCTGGTTCTGCGACGTCTGCGGCATGGCGATCGTCCGGCCGTCGGTGGACGCTGAGGGCATCCCCGACTACGACGAGACCCGGCTCGCCGGTCTGAGTTGATCGGGCGGGACGGTCCACCCGACCGCTACGCGGCCGCCACCGCGTCGACGAGATGGGCGTCCTTGTTGCGGACGTTGTTGACGTCGTAGCTCACCGGATGCATCGTCAAGATGTCATCGGCGGCGGGCACGAGCAGCTCCGACAGGCGCCCCGTGTCGTGCATGTCAGGGTCGAGCCACTCGTCCCAGACCGACCGGGGCAGGATCACGGGCATGCGGTCGTGGACCGGTCGCATCGTCGCGTTGGCCGACGTGGTGACGACGGTGGCCGAGTGCAACCACATGTCGTCACCGCTGTCGGTCTCCGCCGCCGGGTCCTTCCAGCGGGCCCAGAGGCCGGCGACCGCGAGTGGCTCGTCGTCGATGCGGTGGATGAACATCGGCTGCTTGCGTGGCTTGCCCTTGGCGTCGAGCGGCGAGCTCTCGGTGGCGGCTTGCCACTCGTAGAAGCCGTCCATCGGGATGATGCAGCGATGCTTGCGGAACACGCCCTTGAACGCCGGCTTCTCGCCCAGCGTCTCGGCCCGGGCATTGATCATCTTGGCGCCGATCTTGCGGTCCTTGGCCCATGACGGGATCAGCCCCCAGTGGAAGACCTCGAGCCGGCGGCCGTCCGTGCTCGACGTCGGTGCGGCCGCATCGGCGCGTGCGCCCTCGGGCGCGGCCGCCGGTGCCGGATCGGCGACGATGCCGTAGACGTCGTTGGTGGGAGCCACGTTGTAGTTGTCGCCGAGGGACTCGCCGCCGAACGCGGCACCGAAGTACTCGGCGATGGTTTCGGGGGAACTGGCTGAGACGAACCGGCCACACATGGGTCCATCATGCCCCGTTCCCACCCATACGGGCCGCCGCTGCGCCCGCGGCGGCGGCCCTGACGGCGGAGTATGGACTTCAGCTCGCAGAGTTTCAAGCCAGTTTCGACTGACACGGTCAAGCCCCCCACCACCACTTCCCTGGCAAAGGCCGCTACGGTTCGCCCAATGAGTGCGGTCGAACGGCGTAGACGTCCAGCCCTCGTGTCGGCGGTCGTCCTGCCGCTCGCGGCGGTTGCCGGGCTCGCCGCGATGGCGGTCGGAAACGGCGATGGTCTCGCTCCGGGAGCTGCGCCCACCACGACCGCGGTGCCGACGACCGGCGCGCCCGCGACGACCTCAGCGCCCACGGCGTCGGAGGCGTCCACCACGGCGATCGTCGGGTTCGCGTCCGGCAACGAGGCGCGATTCGCCGCCGAGGGCCTGATCCCGTCGTACATCCAGTCTCAGTTCCAGCTCGAGGTCACCGACGCGGCGTGCTCCAAGCCGGCGAGCGGTGAGACCGGTCAGCAGTTCGTCTGCTACGCGCTCAAGCCGGGTGACCTCGTGATCGCGCTTCGCGCCACGATCGGCGAGGAGCGCCTGGTCGACCTCACACTGATCACCGATCAGCAGCCCACCACGACCACCACCGAGCCCGTCGCCACCACGACGGCCTGAACGCCGGACGCGCCACGGGCCGGCCGATCCGGCGATCGGCCGGCCCGTGACCAGGAGATCGGGACGACTCAGCCGACGGTGGTCACCGGCGCGGCGTCTGCGGCGACGGACGGAGCGGGGGCATCGGCGGTTCCCGTGATCGTGCTCAGGTCGGTGCAGGCGAGGAGCTTGGCGACTTCGGCCGCGATCGTCGGATCGACGGCGGTGGGATCGGCCTGGACGGCCCCGGTGTCGACGATCTGTTGCAGCACCTCGTCAGGGAAGGTCGACAGCATCTTCGAGGCGCACTCGAGGTCGAGGACGCCAGGGGGCGTGGACGACTCGGCGAGGGCGACGACCTGCTCGACGAGCGCCGGGTCGGCGTCGCCGTCGACGCACGTGACGAGCTGCTGCGACAAGGCCAGCGTCTCGGGCGACAGGCCCATGTCCCCAATCGGCGGGATCGAGATGGCGGGGACCGACGGGATCGAGATGTCACCGAGGTCGGGCATCGAGATGTCGGGCAGTTCGGGGATCGAGATGTCGCCCAGGTCGGGCATCGAGATGTCCGGCAGTTCGGGGATCGAGATCTCGCCCAGGTCGGGCATCGAGATGTCGGGCAGTTCGGGGATCGAGATGTCGCCCAGGTCGGGCATCGAGATATCGGGCAGTTCGGGGATCGAGATCTCGCCCAGGTCGGGCATCGAGATGTCGGGCATCGGCATGTCGGCGACCGTGGCCGACGCCTCGACCTCGGCGAGGATCGCCGCCACGTCGTCCGCAGGGACCTGCTCGACGATCCCGGCGACGCAGTCGCGGTTCATCGGGATGCCGCTCTCGGCGCTCGTTGACACGATGGTGTCGACGAGGGCGTCGTAGTCGGCACCGCCGGTGGGGGGCGAGGCGTCGCTCGAGGGTGGGTCGGAGGGTGGCGTGCTGGCGGACGCGGAGTGGGCGACGAGAAGCGTGCCGAAGGCGGCAGCGGCGACCGAGGCGCCGATCACGAGGCGGTTGCGGCGGGGTGAGCGGGTCATGGCGGTGACTCTCCTTTGTTGCTCGGGCACCTACGTCCTAGCAAGCAGGCCCGAGTGATGCACGTCACCCGCCCGCGGCGACAGTCCGGCGAACGTCAGGTGCTCAGCTTGCGCGCTCCGGGCCGCGGCGTGCGGGCGTAACCGTTGATGACCTTCTTCGAGGCCGCGAACGAGCAGATCGGACAGGCCGCGAAGTCGTGCCGGAGGGCCGGGCAGTACTCGCGCCCGAAGAAGATGATCTGCAGGTGGCGGGCGTTCCAGGTCTCCTTGGGGAACACGGCCTTGAGGTCGTGCTCCGTCTTCTCCACCTTGGTGCCGTCGGACAAACCCCACCGTGCGGCGAGGCGGTGGATGTGCGTGTCCACCGGGAATGCCGGCACGCCGAACGCCTGGGCCATCACGACACTTGCGGTCTTGTGGCCCACCCCGGCGAGCGACTCGAGGAACTCCCAATCGCCGATCACCTCTCCCCCGGCGTCGACGATCTGGTTGGCCGCGGTCCACAGGTTCTTGGCCTTCGTCGGCGCCAGGCCGACCTCGCGGATGTACCCGAGGATGCCATCCGGGCCGAGCTCGACCATCTTCTCCGGCGTCGGGGCGGCGTCGAACAGCGCCGGCGTGACCTGGTTGACCTTCTTGTCGGTGGTCTGGGCCGACAGGGCGACGGCGACCAGCAGGGTGTACGGATCCCGGTGGTCGAGCGGCACGGGCGGGTCGGGATAGAGCTCGTCGAGCACCTCGCCGATCCGGTCCGCCTTCTCACGTCGTCGCATGCGATGCACGGTACGGCCCGAATCGCGAACGCGTTCGCGATGATCGGCCGTCGATGTCGATCGTCCCGATAACATCTCCCCTCGGCATCGTCCACGGGCTGTGGCGCAGCTTGGTTAGCGCGCTTGACTGGGGGTCAAGAGGCCGGGAGTTCAAATCTCCCCAGCCCGACGAAGAAGCACCTGCTCCGGCAGGTGCTTCATGCGTTTTGGCCGCCTCCCGTTCGGCGGAGTGGCGGGACAATCAGGACGACGTCGGGCGGTAGGCGTGGACGACGGCACCGGTGGAGAAGATGGTGCTGTCGAGCAGCTCGAGGGTGCCCGCGCTGGCGGGACGGAACAGCGGCTCGCCGCCTCCCTTGACGACCGGGGAGGTGCAGATGCGGTACTCGTCGAGCAGACCGGCCGCCGCGAGCCCGTCGGTGAGCTGCCCGGCACCCCAGACCAGGATGTCGCCTCCGTCAGCCGACTTCAGCCGCCCGACCTCGTCGATCAGGTCGGCGCCGGCGATGGTGACGGTCGGGCTCCAGCTCGACGTGTCGACGGGCTTCGACGCGACCACGTACTTGGTGATCGAGTTGACGTGATCGCTGAACGGGTTGCCGCCCATGTTCGGCCACGCCTGAGCCATGCCCTCGTACGTGACCCGTCCCAGGAGGAGGGCATCGGCCTCGAGGTGCATGTCGAGGAGGTAGTTCTGCGACTCCTCGTTCGAGTAGGGCATCGACCAGTCCTGCGGGTCGTCGATGAAGCCATCGAGCGTCGCGTGGGTGAAGGAGATGATTTTGCGCATGGGGAAACAGTCCTCTCGTGTGGTGGGGGACGTCTGCTCCGCATCGGCGGAGCGTGACGGTCACTGCTAGACGACTCTCGAGGAACAGACTCATCGGACGAGTCCAACCGCTCGGGCCACGCCTGCTCGGCGCGCCTGGTGTCTTGGAACGGCGTACCATCGCGAAATGAGCGATCCGGTGCCGTCATCACGGTCGTCCGATCCGTTGGACCCCCTCGAGGCGACGGGCCCCGCCGAGCTGATCACGGGGCGCGGCGACTCCCGCGTCGAGGAGCTACTGGTCGACCAGGACGTCGGGGCCGGCTCGTTCGCCGGCTCGAGCGTCCTCACTCCGATGGGCCAGGTGGCCTCAGCCCGCCAGTTCGGCTCGTCGAGTCATTGGCAGACCGCGAAGGCCAGGAAGCGGGTCAAGGCCACCCTGCTGGCCGGCATCGGGATCGGGGTGTCCGCCCTCGCCGCGGCGATGCTGATCTCGGCGATCGGCTGACCGCCGAGTCGGGCAGGCGCGTCCGTCAGTGCCGGTGGCCGCGCCGGCTGCGCCGGTACATCCCGTCGATCCGGTGAGCACACCCGTCGCAACCGATGCCGAGACGAAGACGCAGGATGGACGGCACGATCGCGCCGTCGGTGATCACGTCGAGCACGGTGCGCTCGGACGGCCATGCGCACGCGCAACGACGTGACGTGGCGTTTCTCGGTTGGGTGGGTCGATCGAGGGTGTTCACGGGAGTGCTTCTTCTGGGACTCCCTGGCGGCGCGGCGTGAGCCGGCGACGTCCAACCTCGTCGTCCGCCCGACCGCCCCGTCAGAGACTGGGTTGTCGCGGCCCCGAGCCGGAGCGTCGGGGCCGATCAACTTAGACGAGCGACCCCCTGCCCTGGTTGCCGATTTCTAGCATCTACGGACTCGCGGCCGATGCGTCGCTGTAGTGGCACTGACGGCGCGACGGGTTGGGACGAAGATCAGCGCGGCACGTGAGCCGCATCGACGGCGATCCGGCATCGTCGCTCACGTGCCTCGCGGGACCGGACGAGATCGTCGATTCGTCGGCGTGTGGCTGCGATGACCGGATCGTCGTGATCCACGGTCAGGTCGGCGGCGGTGATGTTGCGGAGTCGCACATTGCGGTTGCGTCGACGGGCCAGGAGTTCGCCGTTGCATTGGCAGGTGATCCCGCCTTCGGCCTTGGGAATGATGTGGTCGACGTCGCAACGGTTGATCGGGTCGTGATCACCGAAGGGATGCTGGCAGGAACGGTCGCGGATCTCGATCGCGCGTCGGAGAGCACCGGTGAATGTCCGCTGCGGCGATGCTCCGATGGCGTGGAACGGGCCGTCGAAGATGATCGTGTTGACGTCGATCTCCGTGGCGTACGGCACGAGCATTCCCGGCGCGACGATCTGCCCGTTCGACAGCTCGCAAAGCCTCCGGAAGGACTCGTCGCCCACGGCGACGGTCACCAGCACACGAGGCTTCGACGCGCCGTCCGGCATCGCCATCGCCCGGCGAGCCAGCTCGACGAGAGCGTCGAGGCGCCGTTGGCCATGGCTGCGCGTGGAGTCCGGATCGTTGCGGTCGGCGACCGACAGCTCGTGCTCGATCCGTTCCACGGCCTCGGTGAAGACTGCTCCGCCGACCGGATCGAACGTCGCCGTGAGGGTCACCTCGTCTCCGACGCCCGGTCCCCACGTCGCCGTCCGATCTTCGAGCGCCGGTTCCTCCCCGTCAGGATCTACGGCGGCATCCGCTCGACACTTCCAGTACTCGACCGCCACGTTCGCTTCGTGCAGTGTGAGTTCCTCGCAGAACGAGAGCAGCTGCAATTCGTCACGCTGGAACAGCGCTCGACGCTTGGTCGTATTGGCACCGACAAGCAGCGCGATGTGGTCCATGTTGATGCGCCCCGACGAGAGCGACTCGGCGACGGCCGGCATGGACTCCAGCTGCCGCGCCAACCGGGTGATCCGACGGCACGACGCCGGAGCTGAATTGGTCTCCCGTGCGAGTCGGTGAGCCGGGCTTCGCGACCCGTCGTCTGACCAGACGCCGGAACCTTCCCAGACGGCGGCGTACCGGAGGGTGATGGCCTGCAGTCTCGCCGCCACATCGTGCAGCCCGATCAGGGTCCGGTGCACCGCCCCCGGCGACAACTCCGTCGGATCCACGTCGGAGAAGCGATCGAGTAAGTCGGACAGCCGGAGGAGCTCTTCGACGTCGACAACCATAGTCGTATGCTAACAGACATACGTACGATGAATCAAGAGAGTTCCACCACGATGGATAAATTTACTTTGGTGGAGCAAATCGACGATTGCGTATGTCGAAATACGATCCCGCGATCCGCCGCGCGTACGCTGCGGCGATGGACAGCCACGCGGTTCGCGTGTCCGACGAGGGGGCGGTACGTCGGTTGACGTTCTGCCGTCCGGACGCCTACAACACGATCACCCCGCAGCTGCGCGACGAGCTGGGGGCCGCGCTCGACCAGGCCCAGCGCGATCGGAGCGTCCGCGTCATCCTGCTCGATGCCGAGGGTCCGGCCTTCTGCGCCGGTTACGGGCTCGACTGGTCGACGGCGCAACAGGCAGCCGACGGAGCCCGCGCCGAGCGGACCTGGGACACGGCGGCCGACCTCCATGTGATCGGCCCGTTCGCCGCGACGTGGGCCAAGCTCCACGAGTCGACGAAGCCGACCATCGCCGCCGTACAGGGCTGGTGCATCGCCGGCGGCACGAACATCGTGTTCAACGCCCACCTCATCGTCGCTGCCGAGTCGGCGCGCTTCGGCTATCCCCCGTCGCGGGTGTGGGGCGTGCCCGAAGCACCGTGGACCTGGGTCGCCCGGATGGGCATCCAGCGGGCTCGCCGCTACATGCTCACTGGCGACGAGTTCACCGCCGCCGAGGCGCTGGAGATGGGCGTGGTCCTCGAGGTCGTGCCCGACGACGATTTGGCCGAGCGGGCATCCTCCCTCGCCCAGCGCATCGCCCAGGTTCCCGGGAACCAGCTGGAGATGATCACCCTGGCGCTCAACGCGGTCGCCAACCACCAGTTCGACCCACCGGCGTCGCGGTTGCTCGGCACGATCTTCGACGGGGTGGCCCGGCACAGCCAGGAGGGCGACGACTTCGTGGCCCGCTCGATGGAGGTCGGGTTCCGCGAGGCAGTGCGGGAACGAGACCGCCCGTTCGGGGATTACGGTGAACGGCCGCAGCCATGAGCAGCATGCCGACCGCACCGTTCGTCGACCCGTCGATCTCCTACGCGCGCGGACCGGCGGAGCCGGCGATCCTCGACGAGTCGATCGGCGACCTGCTCCGCCGCATCACGGCGTCGGCTCCCGACCAGCTCGCGCTGTTCGGCACGCGCGACGAACGGCGCTGGACCTACGCCCGCCTGCTCGCCGACAGCGAGGCGGCGGCTCGTGCGCTCCTGCAGCGCTTCCGACCCGGTGAACGAGTGGCCATCTGGGCCCAGAACCTGGCCGAGTGGGTCGTCGCGGAGTTCGCGCTGGCGCTCGCCGGGCTGCCGATCGTCACCGTCAACCCCAACCTCGGTCCGCAGGAGGCGGCGTACATCCTGCGCCAGTCGGGCGCCGCGGCGGTGATCGCGTCCACGGCGTACCGGGGGCGCGATCTCGCCGAGGCGGCGCGAAGCATCCAGGCCGAGTGCCCGGACCTTCGCGAGATCGTGCCCGTCGACGAGTTCGGCGCGTCGATCGCCACGGGCCGTTCCCTCGACACGCCGTTGCCTCCGGTCGGGAGTGGCGACCTGGCGATGATCCAGTACACCTCGGGCACCACCGGCTTCCCGAAGGGGGCGATGCTCCATCACCGTGGTCTGGTCACCAACGGCTTCCACACGGCCGACCGCAACGGCGCCCGGCCCGGCGACACGCTGCTCGGGGTGATGCCCCTGTTCCACACCGGCGGGTCGGTGCTCGCCGTGCTCGGTGCCGTGTCCACGGCGGGCACCCTGGCGCTCGTCGAGGAGTTCGAGCCCGGCCACATGCTCGATGCGATCGAGCAGTACCGCTGCAACACCATCAGCGGGGTTCCGACGATGCTCGTCGCCCTGCTCGAGCACCCGTCGTACGGCGAGCGCGACGTGTCGAGCGTGAAGGTGGTGACGTCCGGTGGATCGACGGTGCCGGCAGCACTGGTCGAACGGCTCGAGCGCGACATCGGCGCGCCGTTCACGATCGTGTTCGGCCAGACCGAGCTGTCCCCGGTGTGCACGATGACCCAGCCCGACGACTCGGTCGAGGACAAGGCCAACACCCTCGGTCGACCGATGCCGCACCTGGAGATCAAGATCGTCGACGTCGACGGCTCGACCGTGCCCCACGGCAAAGCCGGCGAACTGTGCGCCCGTGGCTACTCCGTCATGCTGGGCTACAACGACAACCCCGACGCCACCGCCGAGACGATCGACGCCGACGGGTGGCTGCACACGGGCGACCTCTGCGCGATGGACGAACGGGGCTTTTGCACCATCGTCGGGCGGCTCAAGGACATGATCATCCGCGGCGGCGAGAACGTGTACCCGCGTGAGATCGAGGAGGTGCTGTTCCGCCATCCTGCGGTTGCCGACGTGGCCGTCGTGGGTCTGCCGGACGACAAGTGGGGCGAGGTGGTGGCGGCCTTCATCCGCCGTGCCGACCCTGAGTCCCCCACCGTGGCGGAGCTCCGCGAGTACGTGCGGGCGCACCTGGCGGCCCACAAGACGCCGGTGCGGTGGTTCGCCGTCGACGCGTTCCCGCTCACCGGTTCGGGCAAGGTGCAGAAGTTTCGCCTCGTCGAACAGTGGCGTTCCGGAGACGTGAGCCCGCTCGCTGACTCCTCCTCCGCCGGCTGAACCTCGATGCAGGGGGCGCGCCGCCTTGCCCCACCCGCCGGCTCTGGGCGCGCCTGGCGAGTGGGGCGAAGGGCCCAGAAGCGCCACGGACTTCCGCCGTTCCGAAGCAGCTTCACGATCAAGACGCGCCGCCCTGCCCAAAGGTTGACTTACGTGACGGACGTCACTTCGTTCACGTGAAGATCTTGATCCCGATCTCCACGAAGCGGTAGCCGAGGTACACGACCAAGGCGACGATCATCAGCTTGAAGTGCCAAGGCACACCCTCGTCGTCGTCCGTTGCGCCTTCGGCGGTGGTCACCGGCGCCGTGTGGGCCTCGAGGTCGGCACCACAGCGCGGGCAGGTGCCGTCCTCGTTCATCGAGTTCGGCGTCCAGTACTTGTCGCAGTCGTCGCAGTACGGCATCGATCAGCTCGTGCGCTTGCGCACCCGCAGCTTGATGGGTGTGGAGCCGAACTCGAACGCCTCGCGGATCGAGCGCTCCAGGTAGCGCAGATAATGCTGCGGCAGCTCGCGGTTGACGAACAGCGTGAACGTGGGCGGGTCGTTGGCCCCCTGCACTGCGTAGAGCACCTTCGCTCCCCCGCCGGCCGGCTGGCGCTGCTGGGCGTCGGCCAGCACCTTGTTGACGTCACGGGTTGGGACGCGTCGGTGGTACTGGGCGATGGCTTCCTGGAGGACCGGACGCAGGCGATGGACGCCGCGACCGGTGAGCGCCGACACCTTGAGCACCGGGGCGTCGCCGACGAACGCCAGCTTGCGGGACAGGTCGGCGAGACGGTCGAGCCGCTCCTCGGGGTCGGTGATCAGCTCCCACTTGTTCAGGATGATCAGGATCGGGCAACCGGCAGCGTCCACCCGCTCGGCGAGGCGTTGATCCTGGCCGGTCACGCCCTCGGTGGCGTCGATGACGAGCAGGGCGATGTCGGCGTCGTCGATCGCCCGCAGCGCCCGCACCAGCGAGTAGTACTCGGCCGAGTCGTCGATGCGCGAGCGGCGGCGCATGCCTGCGGTGTCCACGTACACCAAGGGACCGTCGGGAGTGTCGACCACCGTGTCGATGGCGTCACGTGTGGTCCCGGCCATGTCGTGGACCACCGAGCGGTCCTCGCCGACGAGCCGGTTGAACAGCGTCGACTTGCCGACGTTGGGGCGGCCGACGATTGCCACGCGTGGCGCATCGGCCGGAGCGACCGCGTCGCCGTCCACGTCGACGCCGTCGACCTCGCCGGTGTGCTCGGCCGCCTCGTCGGCATCGGGGAAGTCGGCGATGACGATGTCGAGCAGGTCGCCGGCACGCCGCCCGTGCAGGGCGCTCACCGGGATCGGCTCGCCGAGTCCGAGCGCCATGAACTCCCAGCGCTCGTCCTCGCGGCGGTCGTTGTCGCACTTGTTCGCCACGACGAGCACGCGGTGGTCGCCCTGACGCAGCCATCCGGCGATCGCCTCGTCGTCGTCGGTCATGCCGACCGAGGCGTCGACCACGAACAACACCACGTCGGCACCCCGCACGGCCTCTTCGACCTGGCGCGACACCTTGGTGTCGAGGTCGCTCCCGGATGGCATCCATCCACCGGTGTCGACGAGGTTGAAGCGCACGCCGAGCCACTCGGCCTCGAGCATCTTGCGGTCGCGGGTGACGCCGGGGCGGTCCTCGACGATCGCCGCCTGCTCGCCGATGATGCGGTTGAACAACGTCGACTTGCCGACGTTGGGGCGGCCGACGACGGCGACGACGGGGAGCTCGCGCTCGGCGTCGGCTCGTCGAGCCTTGCGCTGGGCTTGCTGACTCATGAGACGGCCTCCGGGATGCGGGCGGTGAGGGAGCGGCGCAGGGCGTGGCCGTCGGTGGCGACGACCTCGACCGGCCGCGGCAGGTCGTGGACGGACAGACCGTCGAGAAAGCGGCCGTCGTCGGACAGGCAGACGTCGGGCAACAGGTAGCGGTGGCCCGCCGGCTCGGCGGCGAGCGTGCGAGCCAGATCGGCGCCGACCATCAGTCCCGACACCCCTGTGTTGCCGCCGAAGAAGTCGTTGGCGACGGGGATGACCCGCACGTCGGAGCGACCGAGCGTGGCGACGAGCGGCCCGAGGACGGCGGCACCGAGGGGCCCGGTGAGGATCCCGACGGGGGCGTCGCGGCGAGGTGCGATCCGCACGGCGGCGGTCTCGCCGGCGGACGAGCCGGCGCACGGCGTCCGGTAGTCGGTCGGGTTGGGCGGGTGGGCGACGGCGCGGTTCTCGCGCCCGTCCACCGCGGCGAAGAAGCCGCGGCGCACACCGGTGACGTCCTCGGCGAGCCCCAGGAACTCCTGCTCGAACGTTCGCGCCATGCCGATGCCGTCCTCGTGCATCGGGAAGCCGTCGTAGCGTTCGGCAGCGGGGAAGGGCAGCTCGGCCATCAGGTAGTACTCGTCGGCGGCGAACACGAGCCGGCGACCGAGGGCGACCTGGTAGACGTCCTGCCAATCCTCGACGGCGGCGACCACGGCCCGGGCCTCGGCGACGGTGTGAGGACGCATCGCCGCTTCGGGATTGAACCTCGACACGCCGAGCGGGACGACCGCCACCGTGGTCAGTTCGGGATACTCGTCGAGGATTCCGGCCAAGGTGGCGTCGAGCACGGCGCCGTCGTTCACCCCCGGGCAGACGACGATCTGGCCACGCACGTCGATGCCGTGGTCGAGCAGGGCGCGCAGCCACCGCAGGCTGGTCGCGCCACGCCGGTTGCGCAGCATGTCGGCCCGCCGATCGGGATCGGTGGCGTGAATGCTCACGTGGAGCGGCGACAGGCCTTCGGTGATGACACGCTCGAGATCGGCCTCGGTGAAGCGGGTGAGCGTGGTGAAGTTCCCGTACAGGAAGCTCAGCCGGTAGTCGTCGTCCTTCAGGTACAGGCTGCGGCGCAGGCCCTTGGGCAGCTGGTAGATGAAGCAGAACTCGCAGTGGTTGTCGCACGTGCGGATCCGGTCGAACAGGGCGCTGGAGACCTCGGCGCCGAGCGGGACGCCTGCCGACTTGGTGATCTCGACGTCGAACTGGGTGCCGCCGCGCGACACCACGAGGTCGACGTCGGGTTCGTCGGACCACAGGCGCCACTCGATCACGTCCCGCGGGACGCGCCCGTTGACGCGCACGACGGCGTCACCGGGAAGGAGTCCGGCCTGTTCGGCCGGCGACCCGGGCGCCACGGACACGACGACGGGAGCGCTCATAGGGCTGCTCCAGGGTACCGGCAGCACGTCGCGTCGGTTCTGGGCGAGCCACGACAGGCGTGTCATTGGTCACCGCACGCGTCATGCGCCCGACCGGCGCTCCGCACCGGGCCCAGTCGATCCCGGAAGGACCGGGCGTCAGGGTCAGGGAATCATGGCCCCCGGCCGCGCGTCGATAGCGTGAGCACCGGTGAGTGTTCGACGTGTGCTGCTTGCGGAACCGCGAGGATTCTGCGCGGGCGTCGAGATGGCGATCAAGGCGCTGGCGTGGATGGTGCGCTCGTTCCCACCGCCCGTGTACTGCTACCACGAGATCGTCCACAACCGTCTGATCGTCGAACGCTTCAAGCGCCAGGGCGTCGTGTTCGTCGACGAAATCGCCGAGGTGCCGGCCGGCCATCCGATCATGTTGTCCGCCCACGGCTCGGCCCCCGAGGTCGTCGCCGAGGCCCGGGCTCGCGGCAGCTACGTGGTCGACTCGGTGTGCCCACTCGTCACCAAGGTCCACCACGAGGTGCGAGTCCGCTCGGGCAAGGGCTATCGGATCGTCTACGTCGGCCACGCCGGCCACGAGGAGGCCGTCGGCACAATGGCGGTCGCGCCCGACGCCATCAGCCGCGTCGAGACCGTAGCGGAGGTCGATGCCCTCGACGAGTTCGATCAGCCGGTCGCCCTCCTCGCCCAGACCACGCTGTCGCACCGGGACTGGAACGACGTCGCCGTCGCCGTCAAGCGCCGCTTCCCCGACGCCTGGACCCCGGGCCGCAGCGACCTCTGCTTCGCCACGACCAACCGCCAGGCTGCCCTGATGGCGCTCGCCGAGCGGTGCGATGCCATCGTGGTCGTCGGCTCGGCGAATTCGTCCAACACCCGAGCCCTCGAGAAGCTCGCCCACGAGGCAGGGTGCAACGAGGTCGCCCGGATCAACACCGCCGACGAGCTGCCCGACGAGCTGACGCGTCCCGGACTCGTCGTCGGCGTGACGGCAGGCGCATCGGCGCCCAACGAGGTGGTCGAAGCGGTCATCGCTCGTCTCGACCCGGTCGAGGGCGTGGAGACGGTGTCGGTCACCGACGAGGACGAGTACTTCCCGCCGCCGCGCAACCTGCGCGAGCTGCAGACGTCGATCGAACTGGCCGCCACGGCGATGCTGGGCGGCCAGGTGGCGGGCCGGGCGGCGACGGACGATCGGTCGGTCGGCGCCTCCGCGGTTCTCGCCGCGCTCGCCGTTCGCTGACCCGGCTCAGCCGATCGCGGCCGCCACGTTCCGGTCGATCGCGTCCCAGTTGGCAGGCGAGAGCAGCTGGTGGGCGACATGGAACATGTCGTTCTCCTCGATGGTCAGATGGGCCTCGATCCGGCGGGCGAGCTCGGTGACCTGTGCGTGATCCCGGCGGGCCGCCTCGAGCGCATCCTCGATGTCGTGGTGGTGGTGCTCGAGGAGGGCGACGTACTGGGCGGGGACCTCGATGCTGCGGAGCTCGGCGAACACGCCGGACTCCTCGCGCCGGGTGTGGCGATCGAGGAGGCGGCCGAGCGCGTCGAGGAGATCGTCGACGGCCGGGTCGGCGGACTCGAGGAGCGCCCGGAGGGCGGCTCGGAGTTGCTCGTGCTCATCCTCGAGAGCGTCGAGCTCGACGTGGGAGCCGTGGTCGCTGTAGTCCGACATGCCCCCAGCATCGGCTCGCTTGCCCGGCGACGCCAGGGACTTAGGTCCGAAAGGTGCCGCCCGCCGGGACCTTGGTCCATTGGCCCCGATGGCCCGTGGGGAGAGGATGACGATATGTCCAACGCGTGTATGGACGGCAACCACGCCGCCGCGCTCGTCGGCTACGCCCTCTCCGAGGTCGCGGCCATCTATCCGATCACCCCCAGTTCGCCGATGGGCGAACATGCCGACGAGTGGGCCGCCGCTGGTCGCGCCAACGTCTGGGGCAGCGTCCCCGAGATCGTCGAGATGCAGTCCGAGGCCGGCGCAGCCGGCGCCCTTCACGGTGCGCTGCAGGCCGGAACCCTTGCGACGACGTTCACGGCGTCGCAGGGACTGCTGCTCATGCTGCCCAACATGTTCAAGATCGCCGGCGAGCTGACCCCGTCGGTGATTCACGTCGCGGCCAGGGCCGTCGCCACCCACGCCCTGTCGATCTTCGGCGATCACAGCGACGTGATGGCCGCCCGCACGACCGGATGGGCGATGCTCTGCGCCAGCTCGGTCCAGGAGGCCCACGACTTCGCCCTCGTCGCCCACGCCGCGACGCTGCGCACGCGTGTGCCGTTCCTCCACTTCTTCGACGGCTTCCGGACCTCGCACGAGGTGAACCGCGTCGAGCTGCTCGGCGACGACGACCTGCTCGCCCTCGTCGGCGAGGACCGCATCGTCGAGCACAAGGGCCGCCGGCTGCGCCCGAGCGCTCCGGTCCTGCGTGGGACTGCGCAGAACCCCGACGTGTTCTTCCAGGCGCGCGAGGCGGCGTCGCCGTTCCATGCCGCGGTCCCCGGCGTCGTCGCCACGGTGTTCGACGAGCTGGCGGCCCGAACCGGCCGGCAGTACCACCTCGTCGACTACCAGGGCGCGCCCGATGCCGAACGCGTGGTGGTCGTGATGGGATCCGGCGCCGGCGCCGTCGGTGAGACGGTCGAGCGCCTCGTCGCCGCCGGTGAGCGGGTCGGGCTGCTGACGGTCCGGCTGTTCCGGCCCTTCCCGGTCGACGCGTTCCTGGCCAGCCTCCCCGCTGCGGTGCGGTCGATCGCCGTCCTCGATCGGACGAAGGAGCCCGGCTCGGTCGGCGAGCCCCTGCTTCAGGACGTCGTCACCGCCCTCGCCGACAGCGAGCGTCCGGCCCTGCCGCGCGTGATCGGCGGGCGCTACGGACTGGGGTCGAAGGAGTTCACGCCGGCGATGGCCAAGGCGGTGTTCGACGAGCTCGTCGCCGACGCTCCGAAGCGTCGCTTCACGATCGGCATCGTCGACGACGTCAGCGGATCGAGCCTCTCGTACGACCGGGAGTTCCGCATCGACGACGGGGCCACGACAGCGGTGTTCTACGCCCTCGGCAGCGACGGCACGGTCGGCGCCAACAAGGCGTCGGTCGACATCATCAGCTCGCAGGGCGGCCGCTACGCCCAGGGCTACTTCGTGTACGACTCGAAGAAGTCCGGTTCGATGACGGTCTCCCACCTGCGGTTCGGCGACCGGCCGATCCGCTCGACCTACCTCATCGACCAGGCCGACTTCGTCGCGTGCCACCAGTTCGTCCTCCTCGATCGGGTCGACGTGGTCGGCGTGGCCAAGCCGGGGGCGACGCTCCTGCTCAACGCCCCCTACGGTCCCGGCGACGTGTGGGCGCATCTGCCCGACACGGTCCGCACGCAGATCGTCGACAAGGGACTCAAGCTGTTCGTCATCGACGCCGCCCGCATCGCCCGCGAGCTCGGCATGCCCGGGCGGATCAACACCGTCATGCAGCCGTGCTTCTTCGCCCTCGTCGACGTCCTGCCACGGGACGAGGCGATCGCCGCGATCAAGGATTCGATCGCCACCACCTATGGCCGTCGCGGCGCCGTCGTCGTCGAACGCAACGTCGCAGCCGTCGAGCGGGCCCTGTCCGAGCTGGCCGAGGTCACCGTCCCGGACTCCGCCGGAGAGGGCCCGCGACGCTCGCCGGCCGTGGCCGCGGATGCGCCCGACTTCGTCCAACGGGTGACCGCACGGATCCTCGCCGGCGAAGGCGACCTGCTGCCGGTGTCGGCGCTGCCCGTCGACGGCACGTTCCCCGTCGGCAGCGCCGCGTGGGAGAAGCGCAAGCTGGCCGAGCTGATCCCGGTGTGGGAGCCCGATCTGTGCATCGATTGCGGCAAGTGCGCCATCGTCTGCCCGCACGCCGTGATCCGGATGAAGGCCTACGAGCCCGATGATCTCGCCCGCGCGCCCGACGGCTTCTTGTCGAAGTCCTTCCGCTCCCGGGACCTTCCGGGCCGCCTGATGACGATCCAGGTCTCCCCCGACGACTGCACCGGCTGTTCCATCTGCGTCGAGGTGTGCCCGGCCAAGGACAAGTCGGAGGTCAAGCGCAAGGCGATCAACATGGCACCGTATGCCGAGCACGCCGACGTCGAGCGCGAGCGTTGGGACTTCTTCACGAGCATCCCCGAGCTCGATCGCGCAGCCGTCGCCCCCGACTCAGTGAAGACGTCACAGCTCCTCGAGCCGCTGTTCGAGTTCTCCGGGGCGTGTGCGGGTTGCGGCGAGACGCCGTACCTCAAGCTCCTCACGCAACTGTTCGGTGACCGCCTCGTGGTCGCCAACGCCACCGGCTGCTCGTCGATCTACGGCGGAAACCTGCCGACGACACCGTGGGCGGCCAACTCCGAAGGGCTCGGCCCGGCGTGGGCCAACTCACTGTTCGAGGACAACGCCGAGTTCGGCCTCGGCATCCGTCTCGGCGTGGAGCACCACCAACGCGAAGCACGCAGGTTGTTGACGGAACTGGCGGGTGCCATCGGGCCCGAGCTCGCCGGCGAGATGCTGGCGACCGAGCAGTCCGACGAGGCCGGAGTCATCGCCCAGCGCCGCCGCCTGGCCACGCTGATCGAGCGCCTCGACGAGCTCGCCGCAGGCGACGACCGTCGCGACCCGCGGGTCGCTCGCCTGCGCGTGATCGCCGCCGAACTGGTGCGATCGAGCGTGTGGCTGGTCGGTGGCGACGGTTGGGCCTACGACATCGGCTTCGGCGGTCTCGATCACGTGCTCGCCAGCGGGCGCAACGTCAACGTGCTCGTGCTCGACACCGAGGTCTACTCCAACACGGGCGGTCAGGCATCGAAGGCCACCCCGCGCGGCGCCGTCGCCAAGTTCGCCACGGCCGGCAAGCCCAGCGGCAAGAAGGATCTCGGCGCCATCGCCCGGAGCTACGGCAACGTCTACGTCGCCCAGGTGGCCCTCGGCGGAAGCGACGTGCAGACCGTCAAGGCGCTGCTGGAGGCCGACGCCTGGGACGGGCCGTCGCTGATCATCGCCTACTCCACCTGCATCGCCCACGGCATCGACATGGCGACGTCGATGGCCCACCAGCGCGACGCCGTGCGCAGCGGGTACTGGCCGCTCTACCGGTTCCGGCCGGCTGCCGACGAACAGGTCGAACCGTTCCAGCTCGACTCGGCGGCACCGTCGATCCCGCTGCGCGACTTCGCCCTCGCCGAAGCCCGCTTCGCCATGCTCGCCCGCACCGATCCGGAGCGATCGGACCACCTGCTCTCGCTGGCCCAAGGAGACATCGACGAACGACGCCGCTACTACGAGCAGCTCGCCCGGGTTCACCGCACCGCGCCGGGCTCGGGCACACCGCCAACACGGAAGGAACCCTGACATGACCGACCTTCGCACCGAGTACCTCGGCATGCCGCTGCGGTCGCCGATCGTGGCCTCGTCGGGCCCGTTCACCCGCGACCTCGACCGGCTCGCCGAGCTGGTCGATGCCGGGGCGGCCGCCGTCGTCCTGCCGTCCCTCTTCGAGGAGGAGATCGAGCACGACGCCACGGAGCTCGACCGGCTCTTCGCCGATCACGCCGACAGCTTCGCCGAGGCCACCTCGTTCTTTCCCGAGCTCCACGGTGTCGGCAACCCCGTCGACGTCTACCTGTCCCACATCGAGGCATCGCGGGCGCGGATCGACGTCCCGGTGATCGCCAGCCTCAACGGCACCAACCCCGGCGGGTGGGTGCGCTACGCCCGCCTGCTCGAGGACGCCGGGGCATCGGCGATCGAGCTCAACCTCTACGCCATCGCCGCCGACCCGGCGATCTCGGGAGCGAGGCTGGAGTCGGAACAGCTCGAGCTCGTCGCCGACGTGACCGGCGAGGTGCAGGTTCCCGTCGCGGTGAAGATCTCGCCCTTCTACACCAGCGTCGCCAACTTCGTCGTCGCCCTGCAGGAAGCGGGCGCGGCCGGCGTCGTCATGTTCAACCGCTTCTACCTCCCCGACATCGACATCGAGACCCTCGAGGTCGTGCCCCGGCTGGCGCTGAGCAATCCCGGCGAGCTGCGCCTACCACTGCGCTGGATCGCCATCGTCCGCGACCAGCTCCACATCTCGGTCGCCGGGTCGACCGGGGTGCACGCCGGCGAGGACGTCGCCAAGCTCCTCCTGGCCGGTGCCGACGTGGCGATGACGACCTCGTCCGTGTTGCGCAACGGCACCGGTCATCTCGCCCGCATCGAGGACGACCTCGTCACGTGGATGGCCGAGCACGACTACGAGTCGGTGTCCCAGATGCGCGGCGCGATGCGGCGTGACGCCACGCCGGACCCCGCCGCCTACGAGCGGGCCAACTACATCGGCACGCTGTCCACCTACACCAGCCGGTTCCTCGGCCGAAGCGAAGCGCCGGTCTGACCTCACGGTTGGTGTCAGGCACCAACCGTGAGGTCACACGGTCGACGGCGTCAGTTCCGTGGCACCTGGCTCCAGGGCACGTCGCGGTCGACGCGCACGTCGCCGGGCAGGCCGAGCACGCGCTCGCCGAGGATGTTGTACATCACCTCGGTGGTGCCGCCCTCGATCGTGTTGGCCCGGCTGCGCAGGAACGCCTGCTGCAGCGAGTTGGAGTCGCTGGCGTACCGCGGCGCGTGCATCGTGTAGTCGCCGTACAGCATCCCGTTGGCGCCCGACAGGTCGACCGCGTAGGACAGGACGTCCTGGTTGAGGATCGCCGAGGCGGCCTTCGAGATCGAACCCTCGGGACCGGGGTCGCCCTTCTTGCGGGCCGCGCTGGCGCGGATGTTGGTGAGGCGCAGGACCTCGGCGCGAGACCAGAGCCTCATCACCTCGTCGCGAGCGACGGCCGTGCGCTCGGACTCGGGCAGGCTGTTCCACACCTTCACGAGCTGGGCGATCACCCCTGAGCCTCTGGGCGGAATGGTGCCGCCGATCGAGACCCGCTCGTTCATCAGCGTGGTGAGCGACACCCGCCACCCGTCGCCGGGCCGCCCGAGCATCTCCTTGTCGGGGATGCGGACGTCGGTGAAGTAGACCTCGTTGAACTCGGCGTCGCCAGTCATCTGGCGGAGCGGGCGCACCTCGACGCCCGGGGCCTGCATGTCGACGACGAACGCGGTGAGTCCTGCGTGCTTGACGGCTTCGGGGTCGGTGCGCACCACGAGGAGCCCCCAACGGGCGATGTGGGCGAGCGTCGTCCAGACCTTCTGGCCGTTGGCGATCCACTCGTCGCCGTCACGCACCCCCTTGGCCGCGAGGCCGGCGAAGTCGGAGCCCGAACCGGGCTCGGAGAACAGCTGGCACCAGACCTCTTCACCGGTGAACAGGGGACGCAGGTACCGGGACTTCTGCTCCTCGCTCCCCCACACGACGACCGTCGGACCGCACATGCCGTGGCCGATCGGATTGCGGTGCGCCGAATTCGGCGCCCCGGCGGCGCTGAGCCGCTCGTTGATGAACTTCTGGTGCTTCGGGCTGAGGTCGAGACCGCCGTGGCCGACCGGGAAGTGCACCCACGCCAGGCCCCGGTCGAACTGCTCGCCGAGGAACGTCTCGGGGTCCGTCTGCTTGGGCGGGAACGATGCCAGCAAGTCGTCGACCAGGTCGGCAACCTGCTGTTCTTCGGTGCGCGGCTCGTCGGTGACAGTCATCGGAACTCCATCTCATCCCCGTCCCTCCTCGGGGCGGGCTGATGTCCGACCCCTCCGGGTCAGGTTTCGCCACAGCGGGGGCTGCGTGCTTCTACGGCCCGAAACCGTACTGGCGCCGCCGTCCGGCGTCCGAACCGAGCTGGCCGAAATCCGTGCGATACCTTCACGCCCATGTTCCCCGGAGCTCACGCTGCGACCACGCCCGACAAGCCCGCCGTGATCTGGGCACCCACCGGGGAGGTCACCACCTACGCCGAGCTCGACGCCGCGGCGAATCGCCTGTCGCGCCTGCTCCGCTCGGCCGGCGTCCAGCCCGGCGACCACGTGGCGCTGTGCCTCGAGAACCATCCCCGCTACCTGGAGATCCTGTGGGGCTGCCACTACGCCGGGGCGATCTACACGGCCATCTCCTCGCGTCTGACCAGCTCGGAGCTGGCCTACATCATCAACGACTGCGGGGCCAAGGTCTTCATCACGTCGCAGTACAAGGCCGACCAGGCGCGCGAGATCGCCGACGAGATCCCGGCGGTCACGACCCGGTTGATGCTCGACGGCGTGATCGACGGCTACGCCTCCTACGAGGACGCCGTGGCCGCGCAGGATCCCGCACCGCTCGAAGGGCGCATCGCCGGCACCGACATGCTCTATTCGTCGGGCACCACCGGCCAGCCCAAGGGCGTGGCCCTGACGTTGAAGTCCGAGCCATTGGAGACAGCGCCGCACGGCGTCGCGGCCATGCTCCAGCTGCTGTTCGGCATGACCCCCGACGACACCTACCTGTCCCCGGCGCCCCAGTACCACGCGGCACCGCTGCGCTTCATGATGGGCACCCACGTTTCCGGAGGCACGGTGGTGGTGATGGACCGCTTCGACGCCGAGGACTACCTGCGGCTCGTGGAACGTCACGCGATCACGATCTCGCAGGTCGTCCCCACGATGTTCATCCGCATGCTCAAGCTGCCCGAAGAGGTCCGCTCGCGCTACGACGTGTCCTCGCTGAAGTCGGTGATCCACGCCGCCGCCCCCTGCCCGGTCCCCGTCAAGCAGCAGATGATCGAGTGGTTCGGGCCGGTGATCCACGAGTACTACGCCGGGACCGAGGGCAACGGGTTCGTCTACTGCAACTCCGAGCAATGGCTCGCCCATCCGGGCACCGTCGGCCTGCCGATCGGCTGCACGATCCACATCTGCGACGAGGACCTCCACGAGGTCCCCCAGGGCGAGAGCGGGACGATCTACTTCGAGGGCTTCGGCGCCACGTTCGAGTACCACAACGACCCGGAGAAGACGAAGAAGTCGCGCCACCCGGAGGGCTGGACCACGCTCGGCGACGTCGGCTACCTCGACCCCGACGGGTTCTTGTTCCTCACCGACCGCAAGGCGTACATGATCATCTCCGGCGGGGTGAACATCTATCCCCAGGAGGCGGAGAACGTCCTGGTCACGCACCCGAAGGTGGTCGACGTGGCCGTCTTCGGAGTCCCCAACGAGGACTTCGGCGAGGAGGTCAAGGCCGTCGTCCAACCGGTGGAGATGCCCGCCGACGAGGAGGCCGCCGCCGCCCTCGCCGCCGAGCTGATCACCTTCACCCGCAGCCAGCTCGCCGACGTCAAGTGCCCGCGCTCGGTGGACTTCCGCGAGGAACTTCCCCGCCACCCGACCGGCAAGCTCTACAAGCGCCTGCTCAAGGACGAGTACTGGGCGGCCGCCGGCCGCTCCATCTGACGCCACCACACCCCGACCGCGAACCGCGGCGGGCTCACCAACGAAGAGGGGGCCATGGATCGCTGGACCTCGATCATCGGCGCCGCTGCCGCAGTCACCGTGGCCGTCGGGGCGTTCGCCGTGGCCCGGGCCGTGACCGACGAGTTGCCGGCGCCGCCGGTCGTCGCCGCCCCCTCCACCACCGTTGCCGCTGCGTCGCCCACCACCACCACCACCGCCACCACCGCCGCCGGCGGAGCCACGACGGCGGGAGGGGCGACCACCGCGGCGCCGGCGGCCCAAGCCGTGGAGATCGAGATCTCCGGGTTCGCCTTCTCGCCGGCCGAGATCACCGTCCCGCGGGGCACCACGGTGACCTGGGTGAACCGCGACGGTGTGAACCACAGCATCATCTCCGAGGACGGCAGCGTGCTGTCGCCGACGATGGCCGACGGCGACACGTTCACGTTCACGTTCGACGCCGCCGGCGTCTACCCGTACATCTGCGGCTTCCATCCCCAGATGACCGGCACGATCGTCGTGGAGGGATGATGCGCAATCTGGTGATCCGAATCGTCGCCGCCGCACTCGTGCTCGCCGGCGGCATCATCCACTTCCGTCTGTGGAGCGACGGGTACAAGGACATCGACAAGATCGGCCCGGCCTTCCTGCTCAACGCCGTCGGGTCGGCGGCGATCGCCGTCGCTCTCGTCGTGTGGCGCCACCGGCTGGTGCCCCTCGCCGCCCTCGGGTTGGTCAACGGCACGCTGCTCGCCTTCGGGCTCAGCCGCGCCAATGACGGCATCTTCGACTTCCGGGAGTACGGATGGAACCCGTCCCCCGAAGCGGCCCTCGCCCTGGTGTTCGAGCTGGCCGCGGCCGCGGTCCTGCTGGCGCTGCTGGTGCTGGAACGCAACGACTCCTCGCCGGCCCCCACGTACCACGACCGCCCCGACTGGTGAGCCCGCCCCGTCCTGACCGGAGGGCAAATACCCGACGCTTCGGTGAGGTAGATACCCTCCCGTTCTCAGGTGCGGCCCGGGTCAGGCGCCGAGGACGACCATGCGGATCTCGGTCATCTCCCGGATCGAGTAGCGCGGTCCCTCGCGGGTGTTGCCGCTGTCGCGCAGACCGCCGTAGGGCTGCTGGTCGGCTCGCCACGTGGGCACTTCGTTGACGAGCACGCCACCGAAGTCGAGCGCCTGGAAGGCCCGCATGGCCGCGCTGATGTCGTGGGTGAAGATCGCCGCCTGCAGGCCGTAGCGCGTGTCGTTGGCGATGGCGATCGCCTCGTCGAGCGTGTCGTAGGAGGCCACGGTGACGACGGGGCCGAACACCTCGAGCGCGCACACGTTCATCTCGGGTCGCACGTCGGTGAGCACCGTCGGCACGAGCACCCCGTTGTCGTCGAGATGTCCGCCGGTCGCCAGCGTCGCGCCCTGGGTGATGGCCTCGTCGACCCACGACTTCACGCGATCGCGCTCCCCCGGCGAGATCAGCGCCGAGACCTCGGTGGCCTCGTCGGCGGGGTCACCCACGACGAGCGTGGACACCTCGTCGACCAGGGCGCTGGTGAACTCGGCGGCGATCGACCGGTGCACGAGGACGCGCTGCGTGGAGATGCAGCTCTGCCCGGCGTGGGCGTAACCGGCCAGGCGGATCTTCGACGCCGCCGCCTTCCAGTCGCTGTTCGCCTCGATGATGACCGGGGCGTTGTTGCCGAGCTCGAGGCCCACCCGCTTGCGTGGTGCGGTGGCCCGGATGCCCCAGCCCACCTCGGGCGAGCCGGTGAACGTGATGAGGGCGATGTCGGGATGTTCCACGATCGCAGTGCCGACCGTGCCGCCGCTGCCGGTGACGACGTGGAGCCACTCGGCGGGCAGCCCGCACTCGTCGATGAGCAGCTCGGCGAGGGCGATGGCGCTGAACGGCGTCTGCGTCGCCGGCTTCAGCACGACCGGGCAGCCGGCGGCGATGGCCGGGGCCAGCTTGTGGGCGACGAGGTTGAGCGGGAAGTTGAACGGCGAGATCGCCCCGACCACGCCGATGGGGACCCGCATGGCGAACCCGACCTTGCCCTCGCCGGCGGGAATCGCGTCGAGCGGCACCATCTCGCCGTCGAACGTGCGCGCTTCGGCGGCGGCGAACTGGAACGTCCCGACGGCGCGCTGAGCCTCGGCCCGAGCGGTACGGATCGGCTTGGCCGCCTCGGCCGCGATGATCTGGGCGAACTCTTCCTCCCGCTCGGCGAGGAGGCGGGCCGCCGTGTCCAGCACCGTCGCCCGCTTCCAGCGCGGCAGAGCACCGGCGTGGAGGGCGGCCTTGGCGCTGGCCACGGCGCGGTCGACGTCGCCCGCCGAGCACAGCGGGATGCGACCGATCTCGTGGCCGTCGAACGGTGACGTGACGACGGTGCAATCGTCCCCCACGTACCGCTCGCCGGCGATGGGCAGCGCCCGTACATCACCGTCAGCTGTCATGTGGTGAGACTATGACGATGGCGACGACGCATCCGTATCTCGATTGGCCCGGTCCGATCGCCTTCGCCCACCGCGGCGGATCCAACGACAACCCCGAGAACACGATGCGGTCCTTCCGCCACGCCGTCGAGCTGGGGTATCGCTACCTCGAGACGGACGTGCAACTCACCGCCGACGGCGTGCTGCTGGCGTTTCACGACAGCGACCTGCAACGGACCTGCGGCCGACCCGAGCGCATCGCCGAGACTCCATGGGCCGGCCTCGCCGACGCCCGTGTCGGCGGGTCGGAGCCCATCCCGACGTTCCACGAGGTTCTCGAGGAGTGGCCGGATGCACGCATCAACGTCGACTGCAAGGCCGATGCCGCCGTCGAGCCGTTGCTGGCAGCGATCCTGGCCCACGACGCCTTCGACCGGGTGTGCGTCGCGGCGTTCGGCGACCGCCGGATCCGTCGCATCCGCCGCCTCGGGGGGGCCCGCCTGTGCACCTCGGCGGCCCGCGGCGAACTGGGCACACTGTGGGCCACCGGCGCCAGCATCGGTGGGCAGTGCGCCCAGGTCCCGGTCCGCCGGGGGCGGGTGGAGGTGGTCACGCCGCGGTTCCTCGCCAGGGCCCGGCGCCGTGGGCTCGCCGTGCACGTGTGGACGATCGACGACGCCGACGAGATGCACCGCCTCTTGGACCTTGGTGTCGACGGGATCATGACCGACGCCCCCGGCGTGCTGCGTGATGTTCTCGTCGCCCGCGATGCCTGGGTCGACTAGTGGCAGGCCACTAGGGGCGTTGGGACGCGGGGCCCGCCGTCTCGGTATGGTCGGGCGGTGACTCCCCGACCGGTTCCGATGCCTCTCGTGCGCGGCCGACGTGCCGCCGCCGCGACCGCCGATCAGCTGGCCACCCAGGCGGCGATGACGATCTACGCCAAGGGCGGCAACGCCGTCGACGCGGCGATTGCCGCCAACGCAGCCATGGCCGTGGTCGGCCCCCACCTCTGCGGGCTGGGCGGCGACCTGTTCGCCGTGGTGCACTCGCCCGGCGGCGAGGTCGTCGGCCTCAACGCCAGCGGCCGAGCGGGCTCGGGGGCATCGGCTGCCGCCATGCGATCCGAAGGAATGACCGAGATGCCGCTGCGCCACGACATCCGCACGGTCACCGTGCCGGGTTGTGTCAACGGGTGGAGTGCACTGCACGAGCGCTTCGCCACGCTCCCCCTCGACGAGTTGCTCGCTCCGGCGATCGCCCTCGCCGCTGGCGGCTTCCCCGCCAGCCCGCTGCTCGTCGGCTCGCTCAGCGCGCTCGACGAGGAGGGTCGAGCCCAGCTCGTCGAGCTCGTCGACCAGGCGACCGCACCGGGGGCACTCGTCCGCCGGCCCGGCGTCGCCTTCACGCTCCAAGCGATCGCCCGCGGCGGCCGGGAGGCGTTCTACGACGGTGCGTTCGGCGAAGGCCTCGTGGCTCTCGGAGGCGGGTTGTTCAGGGACGCCGACGTGATCGACAGCGCCGCCGACTGGGTCGACGTGCTGCGGGCCGAGGCGTTCGGCGTCGAGCTCTGCACGATCCCGCCGAACTCGCAGGGCTACCTCACGCTCGCCGTCGCCGCCCTCTGCGACACCCTCGGACTGCCCGACGACCCCGAATCCAGCGAGTGGGCCCACGTGATGATCGAGGCGACGAAGGCGGCCTCGAAGGACCGGCCGGCCGTCCTCCACGAGGGCGCCGACGGCGATGCACTGGTGGCCGCGGCGCTGGCCCGAGCCGGCGAGATCGACCGTGGTCGGGCCTCCGACCTGGCGACCGCCGGGGCCGACGGCGACACCACCTACCTGTGCACCGCCGACAGCAGCGGTCTCGCGGTCAGTCTGATCCAGTCGAACGCCTCCGGGTTCGGCTCGTGGATCGTCGAGCCGACGACCGGCATCAACCTCCACAACCGGGGCCTCGGCTTCTCACTCGTCGAGGGGCACCCGGCCGAGCTGGCACCCGGCCGGCGGCCGCCGCACACGCTGTCGCCGGCGCTCGCCCTGCGCGGCGGCCAGCTCGCCGCCGTGCTCGGCACGATGGGAGGTGACGCCCAGCCCCAGATCGTCGCCCAGTTGGCGGCCCGCCTGTTTCACCACGGCCAGTCACCCGCCGCTGCCGTCGCCGCCGCCCGTTGGACGGTGCGCGGCCGCGTGACCGGGTTCGACACGTGGATGGCGGCGCGGCCGCCGGAGGTGGCGATCGAGAGCGGCGCCCCCGACAGCTGGGCCGCCGGACTCGCGGAGGTCGGTCACGAGGTCGTGACCGTTCCCGCGTTCGACAGCGCGTTCGGCCACGCCCACGTGATCGCCGTGGAGCCCGGCGGCGGGTTCAGCGCGGCCGCCGACCCGCGCGCACGCGTGGGTTCAGCCGCTGCGATCTGACGGCGCCGGCGCCGAACGACCCGCCGCGCCGCGGGCGACGGCGAAGGCCGCAACCGTGGCGGCGACCACCACGAGCGCCGTCGGCGACACGAGCGACAGGGACATCTGGCGGACGGCGAGACCGAACGCCACGAGCATCGATCCGGCGGCGGCCGTGGCGGCGAGCCGGGCGTGTCGTCGCCCAAGCGTCGCCACGACGCCGAGGACGATGGCACCCACGATGAACACTCGGGCGTCGAGCGCCCGACCCGGCACGTTCCAATCCGGCGGCCGATACCAGTCGATGCCAAGGCTCAGGCCGGCGAGGACGGTGCCGAGCAGCGCCGGAGACGCGGTGGCAGCACGCAGCGCCGTGCGTGCGGTGCCACGCATTGCGGCGTCGGCGGGGAGGCCGGCCATCAGGACTCGTCGGCGCCCGACCGGCTCACCCACGCCGCACCGGCCGCGGCGAGCACGCCCAGTGTGGCGAGGAAAGCCCGGTTGGAATTGATGAACGGGAGGATGAACAGCACCCACCACAACCCGAGCACACCGGCGGCGACGGTGACGATGCTGACGACCTGGGTGCGCGACAGACCGAGAGCCGTCCCGACGACCGGAAGCAGCGTGGCGACGGCGGCCACGATGCCGAGTACCGCCCACGTCCAACCCATCTGGTCCCAGAAGCTCACGCTGCCGCCGGCGGTGTCGGCGCTCAGCACGAGGCCGAGCACGACGCCGACGACGGCCAGGATGCCGAGCGCCAGCGCGACGGGGTTGTCGACCGACAGCCTGACGCCTCCGCCGCTGGCCTTGCCGGACGGCGACGGGAGCGCACCGGTGGCGTCGGGTGGAGGCGGGGGCGGCGTGCTGCTCGCGGGCGGCGCGCTCCAGGACGGCTCGGTGGGCGGCGTTCCCTGCGCGTTGGTGTCGTCGGACATGTCTACCTCTCTCTGCTGGCGTCTCCGTTGGCGCTGACCGCACGAGTCGTGCGGCAGGCGTCAACCGTCAGTGGCGGTATGACGAGACCGTCGTCACGCTAGTTCGGGGTGTCGAGCAGAGGGAGGACTTCCGTCATGAAGCGCGTCATCTGTTCTTCGGCCTTGGCGTACGGGTCGCCGATGAGGTGCGGGAAGATCGTCAGGTGCTCCACGCCGAGCAGGTCGCGATAGAACTGCACACCCTCGGCCACGTCGGCCGGCGTGCCGAGGAGGATCGTCTTCTGCTCGATCGACTCTTCGAGCGTCGGGATCAGCCCGGCCGGCGCTGGCTTGCCGTCGGGACCGCGGTAGCCGCGGCTCCAGCCGTAGGGGCCGAGGAACTTCCAGAACTCGTCGTGGCCTGGCGTCGCCGTGCGCACCGCCTCCTCGTGGGTGTCCTCGACACGAACGGAGATGACCAGCATGCGCTTGTCGCTCGGGGCCAGTTCGGCGCCGTCGTGAGCGGCGGCATAGCGCTCGCCGTAGGTGTCCCAGAACCGCTTGATGAAGCTGTAGTGCTGGTTCCAGAACACCGCGCCGTGACCGACGACCGGAACGTAGTCGAGCGTGGGCGGACTCGTGACGGCCTGCCAGATCTCGTAGGGGTGGATGGGCCGAGGCACGAGCGACAGATGTTGCACGGTGGAGCCACGATCGGGAATACCGGCGACCGGCAGCTCGAAGTGCTTGCCGACGAACGAGAACGACTCGTTGGCCAGGGCCAGCCGGATGATCTCCATCGACTCCTCGAACACCTCACGGTTGTGCGCGTCGTCGGCCTGCTGTTCGGGATTGTCGTGCGACCCGATCGACACGTGCTTGTCGTTGAGGTGGAGCACCTCACGCGGCACGGTGCCGCGGCCGACACCGAGGATGGCCCGGCCGCCCGACAGGTTGTGGAGCGTGGCGAAGTCCTCGGCGAGGCGGAGCGGGTTCCACTGCGGCACGACGTTGAACATCGTGCCGAGGCGCACCCGCTCGGTGTGAGCGGCGATCCACGTGGACAGCAGGATGCCGTTGGGGATCACCTCGTAGCCCTCGTACTGGAAGTGGTGCTCGGTCGTCCAGAACGAGTCGTAGCCGAGCCGATCGGCCACCTGGGCGGCCGCCAGGTACTGCTCGGTGGCCCGCCAGACCTCGGCGTTGTCGTAGCGGCGGTCCATCGGGTTGGGCGGACCGGCACCGGCATCCGGCATCTCGACCCCGCCGAAGAAGAACGCACCGACTTTCACCCTTCGCAACGTACCTCCGCCGGTACCTTCGGGTCGCATGAACGAGCCGCGCTGTGACGGGTCTCTCACCACATCGGGCCAGCGGTCGCTGACGCTGCCGGCGGCGGTCGAGCCGCACGCCCACCTCGACAAGGCGTTCCTCGCCGATGTCGTCACGAACGAGACCGGCGACCTGTTCGGGGCGATCGAGGCGATGATCGCCGCTCGCGACCGGCTGAACGTGCACGAGACGATCGAGCGAGCCGAGCGGGCGGCCCGCCTGATGGCCGCCAACGGCTACCGGGCGGTGCGAACCCACGCCGACGTCACCGTGAACAACGGGCTGACGAGCGTCGAGGCGCTCGCCGAGGTCCGCCGCCGCGTCGAAGGCCTGATCGAGATCCAGATCGTCGCGCTCGCCGGTCACCCGGTGACGGGGACCGCGGGCGCCGACGCCCGGGCCCTGCTCGTCGACGCCCTCGCCGCCGGCGCCGATCTCGTCGGCGGTTGTCCGCACCTCGAGGACGACGGGACTCTCGTGGCCACCCACACGCTGATGTCGATCGCCGAGGACCACGGGCGGGGCGTCGACCTGCACACGGACGAGACGCTGGATCCGACGTCGGACGGCCTCGCCGAGCTGGCCGCCTACGTTCTCGCCAGCGGCTTCGACCGACCCGTCACCGCCAGCCACTGCGTCAGCCTCGGCATGCGACCGGAGATCGAGCAGCGCCACGTCGCCGAGCAGGTCGCCGAGGCGGGCATCGGCGTGGTCGCCCTGCCCGCGACGAACCTGTTCCTCCAGGGGCGCGGTCACCAGTCGGGGATGCCGCGGGGCCTCACCGCCGTGCGCGCGTTGCGTGAGGCAGGCGTCCCGGTGGCCGCCGGAGCCGACAACGTGCAGGACCCGTTCAATCCCCTCGGGCGCGTGTCCCCGTTCGAGACGGCCGCGCTGATGATCCTCGTCGGGCACCTGCTGCCCGACGACGCGTGGGCGTCGGTCTCCACGGTCGCCGCCGACGTGATCGGCGTGACACTCGCTGACGACGACGTGCTGACGGTCGACGCCGCGTCGGTTCGAGAGGCGATCGCCTTCGGCGGCCCCGGCCTGCGCGTGTGAGCGCGAGCCACGACACGTCGCTCGAGGTCGAGATCGTCGCGGTGTCCGGGACGATCAGCGCCTCACGCGGCCTCACTCGCTGAGGCGGAGCACTGTCTGGAGGAGCACGTTCGCCCCGGCCGTGACGTCGGCGGGGTCGGTGTACTCGGCGATGTTGTGCGAGAGGCCGTTCACGCTCGGGGTGAAGATCATCGCCGTCGGGCACACGCGGGCGAGCATCTGGGCGTCGTGTCCGGCGCCGCTCGGCAGCCGACGTGTCGTGTGACCGAGCCGCCGGGCCGTCTCCTCGACGAGGTCGACGGTTGCCGGGTCGAACTGCACCGGCTCGAAGCGGGCGAGCGACCGGCGCCCGATCGTCACCTGCTCGGCCGCTTCGAGGCGAGCGACCTCGTCCGCCAGCCGGCGCTCGGCTTCCTGCAGCGCGGACTCGTCGGTGTTTCGCAGATCGACATTCATGGTCACGGTCGACGGCACGACGTTGACCAGGTTCGGGCGCACGTCGAGCCGGCCGACCGTGGCCACCTGGTTGCCGCCCACCTCGGCGGTCAGCCGGCGCACGAACGTGGTGATCTCGGCGGCGACGTAGAGCGGATCGCGGCGCAGTCGCATCGGCGTCGTGCCCGCATGGGCCGACCGCCCGTCGATGGTGAGCTCGGTCCACGAGATGCCCTGCACACCCTCGACCACGCCGATCGTCACGCCCTCGTCCTCGAGGATCGGTCCCTGCTCGATGTGGAGCTCGACGTACGCTGCCGGCGCCGCGGCGGTGGGACACGGCGTGGGCCCGACGTATCCGATGCGGTCGAGCTCATCGCCCAGGCGCGCCCCGTCGTCGGCCGCCCGCACGTCGAGGGCTTCTTCGACCGCCATGCCACCGACGTACACGAGACTTCCGAGCATGTCGGGGGCGAAGCGGGCCCCCTCCTCGTCCGTGAAGAAGGCGACCGAGATCGGCCGGCGAGTGGCGATGCCGTGCTGTTCGAGCGTCTCGATCACCTCGAGCCCGGCGAGCACGCCGAGGTTGCCATCGAACCGTCCGCCGGTCGCCACGGTGTCGATGTGCGAGCCGGTCATCACGGCTGCGGCGGTCGGGTCGGTACCCGCCCTCGTGGCGACGACGTTGCCGATGGCGTCGATGGACACCTGTAACCCGAGGTCGCGCATCCAACCGACGACGAGGTCGCGGCCCTCCCGGTCGGCGTCGGTGAGGGCCAACCGGGCGCAGCCCAGTTCCCCGTTCGGACCGGTGATCGCTCCGACCTCACCCAGGGCGACGATGCGGTTCCAGAGCCGCTGTCCGTCGATGCGCAGGTCGTCGCGACTCACGGGCGGGCGGCCGGTCGGTGCGTGAACGCGGCGATCTCGGCGAGGGCGGCGGAGAAGGCGTCGACGGCCGCCGCGAACAACACCTTGCCGTGCTCGGCGTCGGCGCCGGTCGGGTCGCCGATCACGCCGTCGTCGGCGAAGTCCTTGGACACCCAGCCGAACGACACCGTGCCGCCGAAGCGCACGTAGCGGTTCCCGGCGAGGTGCTCGGGGATGCTGCGGCGGGCCGCCGACATGTCGACCAGCTCGGGCGCGAGGTGCAGCATGATCGAGGTCTCGTCGTGACCGGCGTGCACGCCCATGCCGTACTCGTGCTCGGCGGAGAGCCCACCCTGGTCCGGCGGCACACCCGGGTGGGTGAGAAAGGTCATCAGTCCGTGATGCAGGCGCAGCTCGCGGTTGGCCACACCGGCGAGGGCCGAGTTGCCGCCGTGCCCGTTGAGGAAGACGAGACGCTTGGCCGGCGTGAGGGCGAGGCTGCGACCGATGTCGTCGAGGACGGCGAGCATCGTGGTCGGCGAGAGCCAGATCGACCCGGGCGCCCAGGCGTGCTCGTTGGACTTCGTGTAGGCCAGCCCAGGGAGCAGCCAGACGTCGAGCTCCTCCCCCACCCGCTCGACCGCCGCCGTGGCGACGGCCTCGGCGATCAGCAGGTCGGTGGTGAGCGGCAGGTGTGGACCGTGCTGCTCGATGGCGCCGAGCGGCAGGACGACGGTGCTGCCGGGCCCGAGGGCGGTGGCGATCTGCGGGGCGCGGAGATGGTCGAGCCGGCGACTGGTCACGAGTCCACGCTAGAGCTCGGTGCGGGCGAACGTCACGGCCACGCACGGCAGCGGACCGGGTCGAGCGAGGCCATGATGGCTCCCGTGACGGATGTCGATGCGATCGTGGTCGGAGGCGGCCACAACGGGCTGGTGACCGCGGCGTACCTGGCGAAGGCCGGGCGCCGGACCCTGGTGCTCGAGGCGCGCGACCAGGTCGGCGGCACCGCCGGAAGCGAGGGCTTTGCAGGGGCCACCGTGAACATCTGCAACTGCGACCATATCACGTTCCGCACGACGCCGGTGATGCAGGACCTCGGCCTCGAGCAGTTCGGGTTGCGCTACGACGACATCGAACCCGGTGGTGTCGGCATGTCGTGGACCGAACCCGAGGGGCCGGCCTGGGCGCACTGGCACTCGCTCGACGCGACGCTCGGCGGACTCGCCCGCACCCATCCCGGCGAGGTCGACGGCTACCGCCGATTCGCCAAGCGGGCGATGCCGGCCGCCGCGGCGATCCTCGCTGCTGCCGCCGAACCCCCCACGCTGGCCGGTCTGACCCGCCTCGCGCTGCGGAAGCTCTTCGCCGGAATCCCGACGGTCTGGGCTTGGAGCCGGCGCAGCGCCGCCGACGTGATCCGCTCGTACTTCCGGCACGACGCGCTCACCGCCGTCGCCATGGCCAGCGGCCCGATGGTGTGGGGCATCAGCCCCGAACTACCGGGCACAGGCCTCGGTGCACTCGGGTATGCCATGCGACACGTCGCCCGGGTGGGCCGCCCCGTCGGCGGCAGCGGCATGGTGCCCGCCGCCCTCCGGGCCAGCGTCGAGCACCACGGCGGCACCGTCCGCACCGGTGCTCGCGTGGCGGCGATCCTGTGCGACGGCAACCGGGTCATCGGGGTGCGGCTCGACGACGGCACCGAGATCACCGCGCCGGTCGTCGTGTCGGCGGCCGACCCGCGCCGCACCTTCGTCGAATGGTTGTCCCACGCACCCGCCGGCGCCGACTCGCTGATCAAGCGCTGGTCCGGCCATCGCGCCGAGGACGGCTACGAGTCCAAGATCGACGCCGTCATCTCGGCACCGCCGACGCTGCGCGGCAGCGAGCATCCGCTGTCGTCGACTCACACGATCGCCCCGACGATCGCCGAGATGGATGCCGCCCACCGTCAGCTGGGGGCCGGCACCGTGATCGATCGGCCGGCGCTCTTCGTCAACGTGCCGTCGCTGCTCGACCCGACGATCGCCCCGCCCGGACGGCACGTGCTGTCGATCGAGATCCTCCTCACCCCGTACGCCCATCCCGGCGGTTGGGCGGCGTCGAGCGAGCCGCGCCGGTGGCTCGAGCTCGTCGACAGCCTGTGCGAGAACGACCTGCTGGGTTCGATCGAGGAGTACCGGGTGATGACCCCGGAGGTGTACGAGCGCGACTTCAACCTGCCGCGCGGTCACGCCACCAGCTTCGCCGGCGGTCCGCTGGCCGCGTTGCGCAACCCGGACCCCGAACTGACCCGCTATCAGACCGCCGTTCCCGGCCTCTTCATCACCGGTGCGGCCACGTTCCCGGGCGCCGGCATCTGGGGTGCGAGCGGCCGCAACTGCGCCACCGTCGTCCTCGGCACCACCGGCTGACACGATCGCCGCCGGCCGCGGGGCGAAGCCTGGGTCGGCCCGGCGCCTCGGTAGACTTGGGGACAGATCACGATGCTGCGCGGCTCACTCTCCGTCGGCCGGTTCCTCGGCACGACCGTGCGGATCCACTGGACCGCGTTCGTCATCGCCGGGCTGCTCGCGCTGTTCCTCGTCGAGGACCTCGGCGCCGTGCTCGCCGTCATCGGCGTGGTCAGCTTCTTCGGCGCCATCCTGCTGCACGAGTTCGCCCACGCCCTGATGTCACGGCGTTTCGGGATCTCCACGTCGTCGATCGAGCTGTGGGGTCTCGGTGGCCTCGCCCGCCTCGACAAGGACCCGGCGACCCCGCGCGCCGACGGCTGGATCGCCGCCGCCGGGCCGCTCAGCAACGGCATCGTCGGCGGCCTGGCCGCGCTCGCCGCGTGGCTCCTCGACCGGGCCGTCGCCGACGAGGACGTCGTCGTCTCCGTGGCCTGGTTCGCCGCCGTCAACCTCGCCCTCGCCGCGTTCAACGTCCTGCCCGGTTCGCCGCTCGACGGCGGCCGGATCTTCCGGGCGATCCGGTGGGCCCAGCATGGTCAGCGCTACCGGGCGATGCGCGAAGCGGCGATCCTCGGCAACATCGTCGGCTGGGGCCTCGTCGCCCTCGGCGTTTCGTTCATGCTCAACGGCCGCTCCGGCGTCTGGCTCGTCGCCAGCGGCCTGTTCATCATCGTCAGTGCACGGGTCGAGGCGATGGCCGCCATCGTGGGCGAGCGGCTCGGCCCGGCGAAGGTCAACCAGTTCACGTGGTTCGGTCTCGCCGAAGTCGGCCCCGACATGGACGTCGACTCGATGCTCTGGCAGCGGACACGACTCGGTGAGGCCGGCGTCGTGGCGGTGCGCGGCGCCCGCGGCACGCTCGACGGCATCGTGCTCGAGGACGAGATGTGGGCCGTCCCCAGCGAGGCCCGCCCGTGGACGATGCTGACGCAGCTGATGGCGCCGCTCGACCGGGTGCCACGAGCCGACATCGACGACGACCTCGCCAGCGTGCTCCCCGCCGTCAATCCGCTGCGGCCGGTGATCACCGTGTGGAAGCAGGGCCGCCTGCTCGGCGTCGTGCCCCCGAAGGTGGTCCGCGAGCGCATCCGCAGCCTCGTCGAGTCCCCCGCCCCCAACTACTGATTCGACCGCGCGGCCCGGACACTCCGCCGTTCGTTCCGCCGCACGACACCATTCGGTCCGCACCACGGTCCGCCCCGGACCGCTCCGCGGACCGAATGCCCGACCGGCAAACGCGCGTGACACCCCATCGTCAGACTCGGGCCATGGCGAGCTTGTTCAACACCGTCGCGGCCAGCGCGGGTCGGCACCACGGAGCGATCAGCACGGCGGAGCTCGCGTCGCTCGGGGTCAGTCCGAGCCTCCGAGCCAAGTTGGTTCGCCGGGAGCTGCTCATCCCGATCGGACCCCGCTCGTACGTCGTCGCGGGAGCACCTCGTGGCGCCGCGCAGGTGGCTTGGTGCGCCGCTGCCGATGTCTCCGGGCTGGGCTACGTCGCGGGGCGGACGGCGGCGTGGCTCCACGGGCTGGACGGGTTCCAACCGCCACCACGCCCCGAGGTGCTGCTCCGCCGGGAGCACCGCGGCGCGCGGCTCCCGTACGTGGTCAGGACCACATCGAGGCCCTTCGGAGGCAACGACGCAGTCACGGTCAAGGGAGTGCGCTGTCTCTCGGCCGAGCGGCTCGTGCTCGAGTCGCCGCGCTTCGACTTCACCGCGTCCGAGCTCGAGAACGCGATCGACTCCGGCATCCGCCGCAAGAAGCTGTACGAGCCGCACCTGCGCGAGCGGGTCCTGGCGGCGGTACGACCGGGATCGGGCCGCGCCGCGGTACGCGAGGCGCTGTTGGACAGCGGAGGCGAGAGCCGGCTCGAGCGTTGGTTCCTGGCGATCGTCCGAACCGGTGGGCTCCCGCGACCGGAGATGCGGGTCGTAGTACGCGCGGGCGGCGAGTTCGCAGCCCGCCTCGATGCGTCGTTCCCGGGCGGGCTCGTGATCGAGCTGGAGGGGCACGCCACCCACAGCTCGCGGCAGCAGCGCCAACACGACGAGGAACGGCGGACGGTCCTCACGCTGGCGGGCTACCGCGTGATCGTGTTCACCTACAACGACGTGCGTGATCGGCCCTACTGGGTGCTCGGTCGACTGCGGTCGGCGATCGGGTCGGTGGCTTGACGTGGTCGGGGCATTCATCAGTTAGCTTCGATCCCATGACCGACGCACCGGCGCCCCAGCGCGAGATCATGTCGTGGGCCGACTTCGGGGTGGCCTCCCGGGAAGTCGCCCAGATGGTGGCCGACGACGGATACGACCCCGACATGATCCTGTCGATCGCCCGGGGCGGCCTGCTCATCGGTGGGGCCCTTGGCTACGCGCTGGCGGTCAAGAACGTCTACACGATGAACGTCGAGTTCTACACCGGCGTCGACGAGCGTCTGGAGGTGCCGCGCATCCTGCCGCCCGCCCCCGACTTCGTCGATCTCGGCGATGCCCGGATCCTCATCGCCGACGACGTGGCCGACACTGGTCACACCCTGCGCAGCGTCGAGCAGTTCTGCGAGGGTAAGGTCGCCGAGGTGCGCACCGCCGTCCTCTACGAGAAGTCCCATTCCGTCGTGAAGTGCGACTACGTGTGGAAGCGCACCGATCTGTGGATCAACTTCCCGTGGAGCGACAAGGATCCGGTGGGCAGGCGCGAAGGCGCCGTCAAGGACTTCGTCTGAGCCGGACGTCAGTGAGTTGATGCCGTGAAGGGTGCAGCAGGACGATCGAAGAGCCGGCTCGTGGCGGCCATTGCCGTCATCGCCGGGGGTCATCTGGCCGGTGGCCACCTCGCCGGCGCCAGCACCGTGCCGGAGCCCGGCGAATCGGTCGCACCCGTCACCGAGGGCAAGTGGTGCTCGCTCCATCTCCACTGGGCAGGGGGCAACGGGCAAGCGGACGCCGCTGAGGAGGACCAGGGCGGCTACTGGAAGCTCTGGCCGAGCAGCCCCGCCGGAGCGTTCTGGGAGTACGACGGTCCCCACGACTACGCGGTCGACCCCGAGACAGGCGACGAGGAGTACCAGGCCATCGTCGAGTTCCTCACCGGATACCTCGACGAGCGGGACTGCGGACCCGTCCTCGTCGTCGGTTACTCAAACGGTGGTGGGCTCGCCGCCAAACTGTTGTGCCAGGGCGAGGACTTCGGCGGCCGGGCATGGGGATTCATCGTGGACGACCCCGTGATGGACGACGGTGTGCTCGAGTGCGAGCCGTCACCGCTCGTGCGGCACGTGCTGTTCACGCACAGCGAGGAACTCGTCGCCGACGCCGAGGCGGCGAACGGCGACTGCTCGGTCACCGGCTGGTATTGCGAGGACAACCACACGATGCCGCTGGCCGACTACGAAGCGGCAACGGGGTACCCGTCACAGCTCCAGCGCGAGTTCCACGGCGGCGACGGCTGGTCGGACGACGAGCTGGCCCCGTGGCACACGGAGTACCTCGCCTGGACGACGGTGTTCGAGAGCGCGTCTGTGCCTGCCACCACCGGCTGACGTCGCGGTCAGAGGCCGACGATGTCGCTGGGACGTACCGGGACGCGGTTGATGCGATCGGCCCGCCGGTTGTCGCCGTCGGCCTGACGCAGGGCGTCGCGGATGGCCGCCGCGATGGCGGGGGTGACCGAGATGCACGGCGGCTCACCGACCCCCTTGGCGCCGAGCGGCGCCTGCGGATCGGGCTCCTCGACGAGGGCGGCGACGACCGGAGGCATGTCCAGCGCCGTCGGCAACAGGTAGTCGGTGAAGCTGGCGTTGCGGATCCGCCCGTCGATCTGGATGATCTCCTCCATCACGGCCAGCCCGAGCCCTTGGGCGATGCCGCCTTCGATCTGACCGGTGACCGACAGGGGGTTCAGCGCCCGGCCGACGTCCTGAGCCGTGGCCACCTGCACCACCTTCACCAGGCCGAGGTCGGTGTCCACGTCGACGACGGCGCGGTGCGCGGCGAAGGCGAACGCCGTGTGGCAATCACCCTGGCCGTTCTCGTCGAGCTCCTCCGTCGGCCGATGGTGGTACTCGACGGTCCGGTCGAAGGATGCATCGCCGATGGCGTCGGCCACCGGCACCCGCAGCGAGCCCATCGAGTCGACGACCTCGGACCCCTCGATGACGAGCCGCAGGGGATCGATGCCGTGCTGCTCCCCCACCCGCTGGAACAGCTCCTCGCGCACCGCCCGGCACGCTGCCTCGACGGCACCGCCGCTCATCCACGTCTGGCGTGACGCAGATGTCGACCCGGCCGATCCGACACCCGTGTCGATGCGGTCGAGGACGACCTCGTCGACGCCGAGGATCGTGCGGGCGATCTGCCCGGCGATGGTGACGAACCCCTGGCCGACCTCCGAGGTGGCGAACTTGAGCGTCGCCACGGGGACCCCGTCGGTGACCGCCAGACGGCAGCGGGCCGTCGAGTAGTCGTCGAAGCCCTCCGAGTACATCAGGTTCTTGATCGACACCGCCCAGCCCACCCCGCGGTGCACGTGCGACGCGTCTGCGGTGAGCCCGGCCCCGCCGGGCCGATCGAGCGCATCGCCGGCGCCGGCGCCGGGCGGCTCGGGCATCGGCAGGGCGTCCATCTCGTCGATGCAGCGCCGCACCGGCGCCACGCTCTCGACGATCTGGCCGGTGATGAGCCGATCGCCCGTGACCATCGCGTTGCGCCGCCGGATCTCCAGCGGGTCGAGACCGCATGCCGCGGCGAGGCGGTCCATCTGTCCCTCGTGGGCGAAGCAGGCCTGTACCACGCCGAAGCCGCGCATCGCGCCGCACGGCAGGTGATTGGTCCGCGCAGCGAAGCCCTCGACGACGGCATTCGGGCAGCGGTACGGGCCCTGGGTGTGGGTGATCGCGTTCAACAGGACCGCCGACGACGTTGACGCGTAGGCACCCCCGTCGAGCAGGAAGCGGGCCTCCACCTTCACCAGCTCACCGTCGCGGGTGGCGTGGTGGCGCATCCAGATCGTGGCGGGGTGCCGGTGCACGTGTCCGACGAAGCTCTCGGCACGCGAGTACTGCATGCGGACCGGCCGACCGAGATGGAGCGCGAGGAGGCAGGTGTGCACCTGGAGGCTGATGTCCTCGCGCCCACCGAACGCGCCGCCGACGCCGCCGAGGACGAGACGCACCTTGTCGTCGGGCAGGCCGAGGCAGGCGGCGATCTGGTGGCGATCCTCGTGCAGCCACTGCGTGGCGATGTGCAGCTCCACACCGGCGCCGTCGTGGTCGGGGACGGCGAGCGCCGCCTCGAGCCCGAGGAACGCCTGGTCCTGCATGCCGAGCTCGTAGGTGGCTTCCACCACCACGTCGCCGGTGGCCGTCGGATCACCATGGATGATGCGCTGCGACCGCAACACGTTGCCGTCGGGGTGGATCGGGTCGCGGGCTCCGGAGATCGCCGCCTCCGCATCGATCAGTGGCGTCAGCACCTCGTACTCGACGGCGATGGCGGCGATGGCCCGACGACCGGTCTCGGGATGGTCGGCGGCGACGATCGCCACCGGCTCGCCGACGTAGCGGACCACGCCATCGGCGAGGACCGGCTGGTCCGCCGTGACGAGCCCGTAGGTCAGCTTGCCCGGCACGTCGACCGCGGTGAGCACGGCATGGACGCCAGGGATCGCCAGGGCCGGCGCAGTGTCGATCGACACGATGCGGGCGTAGGGGTGTGGTGACCGCAGCGTTGCGCCCCACACGGCATTCTCGAAGGGCAGGTCGGACGAGAAGGCGAAGGACCCCTCCACCTTGGCTCGCCCGTCGGGGCGGATCGGCGAGTCGCCGATGCGCGCCCCGGACTCGACGCCGCGTACCAGGACGTCGGTCATCAGCCGGCGCTCCGGGAGACGGCGACGCGCTGGACGGCGTCGAGGATGCGGCCGTAGCCGGTGCAGCGGCAGATGTTGCCCGACAGCGCCTCACGAACCTCCAGATCGGTGGGTTCGGGCGTCGTCTCGAGCAGCTGATGAGCGGCCATCACGAGTCCGGGAGTGCAGAAGCCGCACTGCACCGCTCCGGCCTCGACGAACGCCTGCTGCACGTCGCTCAATCCGTCGGCCTCCCCGATCCCCTCGATCGTGACAATCGGTTGATCGACGGCGCTCGCCGCCAGGACCAGGCACGAGCACACCAGCTCGCCACCGACGAGGACGCTGCAGGATCCGCACTCTCCCTGCTCACACGCGCCCTTCGAGCCGTACAGCCCGAGTCGCTCACGCAGCACGTACAGGAGGTTCTCGCCGAGCCAGGCGTCGGCCACCTCGTGCTCGGTGCCGTTGACCTGCAGTCGGTACTGCTCGCTCACGTCAGAGGCCCTGCCCTCGTGGCCCACCGCTGACACCGACGTTCACGCTGCCACCTCCGCCGTCGCCGGGAAGGCCCGCACGAGCAGTCGCTTCGCCAGCACCTCGACCGCGTGGCGGCGATAGACGGCCGACGACCGGTGGTCGTCGATCGGCCGGGCGGCCGCCGCCGCGCGCCGGCCGAACTCCTCGACCACCGCCACGTCAACCGTTCCGCTCTCCCAATCGACGGCGTCGGCGGCGAACCGCTCGGCATCGCTCGCCCGCAGGATGGTCGGGCCGACCGACCCCAGGGCGACACGCACCGACCGGGCCGGGCGGTGGACCGCGAGGCACGCCCCGGCGATCGAGATGACCATGGCGTTGCGAACGCCGACCTTGGCGTAGCCCTGCCAGCCGTCGAGCAACGGCACGGTGATCGCCGTGATCAGCTCACCGGGTGCGAGGGCGGTGCGCTTCACACCCACCATGAAGTCGGTGATCGGCAGCGAGCGGACCCCCTCCAGCCCGGTGAGCTCGACGTCTGCCTCGACGGCGGCGAGCACCGGCAGCCCGTCTCCCGCCGGGGAGCACGTCGCCACGTTGCCGCCGATCGTGGCCGCGTTGCGGATCTGCGGTGACCCGACCGTGCGCGCCGCCTGGCCCAGCGCCGGCACGATGCCGGCGAGTGGCTCCGCTTCCAGCTCGCGATAGGTCACGCCGGCGCCGATGCGCAGCGTGTGGGCAGCCCGGTCGAGCGTCCAGGTGCGCAGTTCGGCGACCCGGTTGAGGGCGATGACCGTCTCGCCGGGATCGACACGTCGATGCGTCTCGTTGACCTCGACCATCAGATCCGTACCGCCGGCGAGCAGGGTGGCCTCGGGCCGGTCGGTCAGGGCTGCGACCGCCTCGGCGACGGTGCGGGGAACGACCACTGGCATGGCCGGTCACCGTACCGCTCGCGCCACCACTCGCGCTGAGGGACTGGGCGTCGCCGGAGTCGCTCGGCCCGTTCCCGGCGCGTCACTCGACGATCGTGCCCGCGATACCCGGTTCAGGCGGTGGAAACTTGGGGTCGAGCTGCTCCAGCTCGTGGCGGAGTATCCGGGCGACGACCAGGTTTCGAACCCACTTGCGATCGGCCGGGACGACGTACCAAGGGGCGTGGTCGGCATCGGTGCGGCGGATCGCCTCGGTGTAGGCGGCCATGTAGTCGGGCCACAGCTTGCGATCCTCGAGATCCCCGCGCCGGAACTTCCACCGCTCGTCGGGGCTGTCGACTCGATCCTGCAGGCGCTCACGCTGTTTCTCGTTGGACACGTTCAGGTACAGCTTGACCACCGCGGTGCCGTCGTCGACCAGGGTCCGCTCGAACGCGGCGATGTGGTCGTAACGCTTCTTCCACACCTTGGCGGGAGCGAGGCCCTTCACGCGCACCACCAGCACGTCCTCGTAGTGGCTGCGGTTGAACACGCCGATCTGTCCCTTGGCCGGGGTCTGACGGTGGACGCGCCAGAGGAAGTCGTGGGCGAGTTCCTCCTCCGACGGCACCCCGAACGAGGTGACGTGAACGCCCGCGGGGTTGAGCCCGGTGAGCACCGTCCTCAGGACACCGTCCTTGCCGGCGGCATCCATCGCCTGGAGCACCACCAGTAAGGCCTGCTTGCGCTCGGCGAACAGCAGCTTCTGCAGCTCGGCGACCACGGCGATCTCGGACAGGACGCGGGCCTTGGCCGCCTCCTTGTCCCAGCCGAAGGTGTCTCGCGGGTCGTGATCGTCGAGCGAGAACGACGAGCCGGCCCGGCTCCGGGCGACCACGCCGCCGAGGTCGAGGTCCTCGGGAGCCGATCCGGTGGGCTCCGTGTCGGCGGTGGTCTCGTCGGGATCGATTTCCGTGTCGGATGTCACGCCCGAACCGTACCAACGGTAATGCTTGTCGTATGCTCCGGTCCGTCCGACCGACAAGGGGGAATGTTCACATGGCCACACTCACGGGGCGCGCGAGTCGCCGTCTGATCGCCGGGGCCGCGGCGCTGACCTTGATCGGCGCTGGGAGCGCGGTGGTCACCGCCGCCGGTCCGGCGCCCGCGTCGACGGCTGCCGAGCCGGTCATGGGCGGGCACATCACCGTGTCGGGCGAGGCCGAGGTCGCCAATGCCTGGACCCCGGCCGCGATGCAGTGCGACTCGTACTGTTACGTGCGGGCCCGGACGTTCTTCGACACGATCGCCGCGATCGACGAGAACGGCGAGCCGGTGCCGATGCTCGCCGAGTCGTTCACGCCCAACGACGACTTCAGCGAGTGGACCGTGAAGCTCCGCGAGGGGATCTCCTTCACCGACGGCACGCCGTTCAACGCCGAAGCCGCCGTCTACAACCTCCAGGTCGCGGGCACCAGCCTGTTGCTCGCGGCCGCGCTCGGGGACATCGCCAAGGTCCCGTCGGCCGACGATCCGTCGAAGATGGAGCTGAAGATCGAGATCGCCGACGAGTACACGTTCACCGTCTACCTCGGCAAGGACGGCGATCCCGAGCAGCCCCGCACCTGGCCGCGCTTCCCCGCCGCGTTCAGCACGCAATGGGGGATGATGGCCTCGATGGAGTGGCTGCAGGCCGTCGCCGGTGACCCGTCGCTCGCCGCCACGCCCGTCGGCACCGGTCCGTTCATGGTCGAGAGCTACTCGCCTCGTGAGTCGCTCGACGTGGTGCGCAACCCCGACTACTGGATGACCGACGCCGCCGGGAACCAGCTCCCCTACCTGGACGGCATCACGTTCCGCGTCATCGAGGACTCGGAGGTCGCGGCAGAGGCGCTGCAGGCAGGAGACATCGACCTGATCACCACGTCCGGCGCCCGAGCCATCGCCGACTTCCAGGAGATGACCGACGACTACTCGGTCAACATGCAGGAGGAGCAGGGCGAGACCAACTACATCCTCCTCGACCTCGACAAGGTAGGCCCGCTCCAGGATCAGCGCGTCCGCTGTGCCCTGTCGCTGGCGATCGATCGCCAGGAGCTGATCGACGCCACCGCCGCAGGCATCCTCGAGCCGGCCAACGGCCTGTTCTCTCCGGGCCAGCAGGGCTACCTCGAGGACAACGGTCTGCCGATCGAGCAGGACCTCGAAGCCGCCTCCGCCCTGATCGCCGAGTACGAGGAGGAGACCGGCGAGGACGTGACGATCAACCTCGGCCACACGCCGCCCAACAGCGTCGTGCAGTCGGCCGAGCTCATCATGGGCTACTGGAACGAGATCGGCGTCGACGTCACCGACCAGACGGTGCCGCAGAGCGACTTCATCACCCTCGCCCTCTTCGGCGATCCCGCCTTCGAGGCGTTCCTGTGGCGCAACCACGCGGGAGCGCTGGTGTCCGACCAGTACTTCTGGTGGCACTCGACCAACGCCGCGCCCGACGGCCAGCTCGCTCTCAACTTCTCCCGGATCCGCGACGAGGACATCGACGCCGGTCTCGAGGCGGCCCGTGGCGCCCTGACGCCGGAGGAGGGCCAGGCGGCGGCTGAGCAGGTGAACCGGGCATTCGCCGAGAACTGCTACGAGATCCCGCTGAGCTGGACGAAGTGGGCGATCATCAGCGCGCCCGAGATCCAGGGCTACGGCGATCTCCGTATCGAGGGCTCCGAGCAGCCGCTGCGTCAGGCGGCCGGTCAGTTCTGGGTGCACACGCTCTCGCTCGCCGAGGGCTGATCGGCCCGATGCGGCGCTACGTCCTCCAGCGGCTCACCCAATTCCTCATCGTCTTCTTCGTCGTCACGTTCGGCGTGATGGTGTTTCTCAGGCTGGGTCTCGACGCGCCCGGGGACCCGGCCCGGACGATGCTCGGCGGCTACCCGGACCAGGCGCTCATCGATGCCACCAACGCCAAGTACCACCTCACCAGCAACTACTTCGTTCAGTACTTCTACTGGTTGAAGGGATTGCTGATCGACCAGGACCTCGGCTACTCGGTGTCGAACAGCATGGCCGTGAGCTCCCTGATCGGCCGGCGTCTCGGCGTCACGATGCTGCTCGGGTTCTACGCCCTGGTGCTGGCCCTCGTCCTCGCCGTGCCCCTCGCCGTCGCCCAGGCGTACTGGCGGGACCGCCCGTTCGACAAGGTGTCGAGCTTCATGTCGTTCGTCTTCGTATCGGTCCCGGCGATCGTCACGGCGGTGTTCCTCAAGCTGCTCTTCGTCGAGCAGTGGCACCTGTTCCCGCGGATCGCCGACAAGGTGTACCCCTGGCAGGATCCGCTGGAGCACGTGAGGAACTTCGCCCTGCCGGTGCTCACGCTGTCGCTGCCGGCGGCCGCCGTGTTCAGCCGCCTGCTGCGGGCCGAGATGGCGATGACGCTGCAATCCGACTTCATCGGGCTCGCCCGGGCCAAGGGGATGTCGCCGCGCCGGATCCTCTGGCGTCACGCGCTCCGCAACTCGGTGTTCTCGCTGGTCACGTCGGTGGGGGTCCAAGTGGGTGTCGTGCTCGGCGGCGCCGTGGTCGCCGAGACGTTCTTCGATCTCGACGGCATGGGCCTCCTGCTCATCACCGCGGTTCTCAGCAACGACCTGTTCACGGTGCAGTCGATCACGGCGATCCTCGTCATCACGGTCGTGGTCGCCAACCTGCTCGTCGATCTCCTGTACAGCTTCATCGACCCTCGGGTCCGCCTGGCGAGCGCGCTCAGATGACCGTCGACGGGATCACCGCGCCGGCGATCGCCACCGCCACGGCGGATCGCACGCCGTCACCGCCGAGCCGGCTGCGCCGTGCGTGGGAGTCGCGACCGCCGTTCGGCGCCCTGTTCGGCATCGTGTTCCTCGTCGTGCTGACGTTCCTCGCCATCTTCGCCGGCGTCCTCCCCTTCGTCCGTGATGCGACCGAGAAGGTGCGGGTGGGCGGCGAGGTCGCCAACCAGTACGGCCTCGGGCCGGGTGCGACGGCGCTGTTCGGCACCGACAGCCTCGGCGGCGACGTGTTCGCCAAGTGCATCTACGGCGCCCGCACCACGCTCATCGTCGGACTCGGAGCAACCGTCATGGGACTCGTCCTCGGCGGCGTCATCGGGGTCCTCGCCGGTTACCTGCGCGGCTACACCGACCGCGCCGTCGGCATCATCGTCGACTGCCTGCTGGCGATGCCCTCGATCGTGCTCGCCGTCGTGATGGTCACCAAGCTCGACACGCTCACCGAGACGACGTCGGGACTCGGCTGGCTGAGCCGGCGCTGGCAGATCACGCTCACGTTGGGGATCCTCGCCATCGCCCCACTGGCCCGCATCGTGCGGGCGCAGACGCTCTCGCTGCGAGAGCGGGAGTTCGTCCTCGCCGCCCGCAGCATCGGCGCCCCGACCCGCCGGGTGATCGGGCGCGAGATCCTGCCCAACCTCATCCCGACGATGATCACGGTGTCGTTCACCGGGCTCGGCATCCTCATCGCCGCCGAGGGAGCGCTCGCCTTCCTCGGCCTGAGCGTCGAGACGCCCACACCCACGTGGGGCAAGTTGATCGACCAGAACCGCAACGACATGGACGACGCGTGGTGGGCGACGATCTTTCCCTGCCTGATGCTGTTCCTCACCGTGCTGTCGTTCAACCTCGTCGGCGACTGGCTCTCCCGCCGCTTCGACATCCGCAAGGCGGCGATCTAGTGGACTCATTGATCGAGGTCGAGGACCTCGTCACGCACTTTCGCACCAAGCGCGGCCTGGTCCGGGCGGTCGACGGCGTGTCGCTGCGCGTCGACCGCGCCGAGGCGGTCGGCATCGTCGGCGAGTCGGGGTCGGGCAAGACGGTGCTCAGCCGTTCGATCATGGGGTTGCTGTCGGGCCCGGACGTCGTCCGTTCGGGCTCGGTTCGCTTCGAAGGCGACGAGCTCGTCGGCCGGTCGACCAAGCAGATGCGTTCGGTGTGGGGCCGGTCGATGGCGATGGTCTTCCAGGACCCGATGGGCTCGCTGAACCCGTTGATGCGCATCGGCGACCAGATCGCCGAGCCGCTCCGCGTCCATCTCGGCATGGACCGCACCAATGCCAACGAGACCGCCGTCAAGCTCCTCACCGACGTCCGCATCCCCATGCCCGAGGCGCGGCTGCGCCAGTACCCGCACGAGCTGTCGGGTGGCATGCGCCAGCGCGTGATGATCGCCATCGCCTTGGCCTGCGGGCCCAAGGCACTGTTCGCCGACGAGCCGACCACCGCCCTCGACGTGACGGTTCAGGCCCAGATCCTCGACCTGATCGGTGAACAGCGGCGAGAGCGGAACATGTCGGTGGTCCTCGTCACCCATGACCTCGGCGTCGTCGCTCGCCACACCGATCAGATCGTCGTGATGTACGGCGGCCGCGTCGTGGAACGGGCGCCCACCCGCACCCTCTTCGCCGAGATGAAGATGCCCTACACCGAAGCGCTGATGGAGAGCATCCCCTCCCTCGATGCACCGTCGCACACGCGGCTGCGGGCGATCCCGGGACGCCCGCCTGATCTCGTGCACCCGCCCGACGGGTGCCGGTTTGCTCCCCGCTGCGCCTTCGCCCGCGACCGGTGTCATCGCGAGGCACCGCCGCTCACCCCGGCCGACAGTCCCGGCCACGAGTACGCCTGCTGGTACCCGGTGGGCTCCCCGGAACACACCGAGCGCAAGGTGACGATCACGAAGGCGGTCAGCTGATGAGCATGGCACGGTTCAGCGAGCGTCCCGGCGTCGGCGCGGGCGATCGCGCAGCCTGCGTGGCCGGGGAACGCTGACGATGGCGGGTACGGGAAAGGCTCATCTGCGCGACGACGATGACGACATCGTCTTGCGCGTCGACGATCTCGTCGTCGACTTCCCCATCGGACGCACCGGCCTCACCGTCAGCGCCGTGGCCGGGATCAGTCTCGACGTCAAGCGCGGAGAGACGCTCGGGATCGTCGGTGAGTCCGGCTGTGGGAAGACCACCACCGGGCGCGCCGTCATGCAGCTCCCGCCCCCGACGTCGGGCACGGTCCGCTTCGAGGGCGCCGACCTCACCACCCTCGACAAGGCGGCGATGCGCACGGCCCGCACGCGGATGCAGATGATCTTCCAGGATCCGATCTCTGCGCTCAACCCGCGCCGCAAGGTGCGCGACATCGTCGCCGAGCCTCTCGACATCTGGAAGCGGGGATCGAAGGCGGAGCGCGGCGCCGTCGTCGACCGCACGCTCGAAGAGGTCGGCATCGACCCCGAGCGGGCGGCCGAGAGCCAGCCACACCAGTTCTCGGGCGGCCAGTGCCAGCGCATCTCGATCGCCCGTGCCCTGGTGCTCGACCCGTCGCTGATCATCTGCGACGAGCCCGTGTCGGCCCTCGACGTGAGCGTGCAGGCCCAGGTGCTCAACCTCCTCGAGGACCTCAAGGCCAAACACCAGTTGACGTTGGTGTTCATCGCCCACGATCTGGCCGTCGTCAAGAACGTCAGCGATCGGGTGGCCGTGATGTACCTCGGCAAGATGTGCGAGGTCGCGGCCAGCGACGCCCTCTACGAGCGCCCGGCCCACCCCTACACCAAGGTCCTCCTCGACTCGATCCCCGTCGCCGACCCCGAGGCGCCCGACGTGCCGCCACCGATCACCGGGGAGCCGCCGTCGCCGGTGCTGCCGCCGCCGGGGTGCCGCTTCCACACCCGCTGCCCCTTCGCCACCGACGTGTGCCGAACCACCGAGCCGGAGATCCGGCCCGTCGGCGGCAACGGCGGCGACCACTTCGTCGCCTGCCATCATCCGCTCGTGGCCTGACCGGTCGCCGGACAGGGATCCGGCGCGCCTGCCCCGGGCGGCGGTTCGCCACGTCGGCCGACCAGGGAGACCGCAACGCCATGACACCCCCTTGCTACGGTCGGTAGCCATGACGATGCCGGCGCCGACGATCGCTCCCCCATCGGCGGTGTCGCGGTCGGCAGCACTCACGCCGGCCGCCGAGCTCAAACAGATCCGAGCCAACGTCAGCTGGTATCGCCGTGGTCGCGGGGATCCCACCACCCGTCTCGGTCCCACCTGGATGCTCCGCGCGATGCGCACCCCCGACGGTCCGGCGACGGCCCTCGTGGACTGGAGCAGCCAGGAGCGGCGCGTCGAGGCCTGGGGCCCGGGCGCCGACCACGCGGCGGCCGCCATCGTGGCCATGACCGGCAACGGCAAGGTGCTCGACATCCCCGACGGTCCGCACCCGCTCGTCACCGAAGCCGCCCGGCGCAACCCGTTGCTCGCCGCCGGCGCCAGCGGCGATCTGTATCACTCGCTGATCCCGGCGGTGGTCGAACAGCGCATCACCGCTCGCGAGGCCCTCCAGCAGTACGCCATCCTCGTGCGACGCCTCGGCGAGCCGGCGCCCGGCCCGCACCCCGGCCTGCTGCTGCCGCCCGATCCCCGGCGTCTCGCCCGCCTTCCCACCTGGTGGTTCCATCCCATCGGCATCGAACGCAAGCGGGCGGCCGCCCTCATCGCCGTCGCCCGGGCGTCGCATCACTTCTGGGACTGGGCCGGCCTCCCGCATGCCGAGACGGCCGCCAAGCTGGCGCTGATCTCCGGCGTCGGCCCGTGGACGATCGGCATCGTCATGGGTCCCGCCTGCGGCGACGACGACGCCGTCGCCGTCGGCGACTACCACCTGCCCAACCTCGTGGCCTGGAACCTCGCCGGCGAACCGCGCGGCGACGACGCCCGCATGCTGGAGCTGCTCGAGCCGTACCGGCCACAGCGCGGGCGCGTTCTGCGCCTTCTGGGCATGGTGGGCAGGCGGGCCCCGGCCTTCGGGCCCCGCCGGCGCATCCTGCCCATGCACCTGTACTGAGCACATCGACGTGGCCGTCACCGTCTCCCCTCCTCGACGCATCGGGCCGGCCCTCGCCGGCGCCTGGACCGCCCGGCGACACGCCCGCCCGTCGCTCGATCCGATGGCCGCGGCCGAGGCGCAGGCGTGGCGGTCGGCACGGCGGGCCGGGATCGGTGCCTTCATCGTGTCGCGCCTGCTGGTGTTCGGGGCCGTGTACGCCCGCGCCGCCCAAGACGTGTGGGAGCGCTACACCCGTGGTCTGCCGTTCGAGCCGAGCATGCGCGGCATCATGGACCAGATCCTCATGCAGTGGGACGGGCGCTGGTTCCACTCCATCGCCAGCAGCGGCTACCCGCGGAACATCCCCGAGAGCCTGGGCAGCCTCCGCGGCACCGGCGCCACGCTCGGGTCCCTGCCGCTCCTGCCGTGGACCGCCCGGGGCTTCGACGTCATCTGGCCGGGCGGCGTCGACGACGCCTTGATCGCCGTGATGGTGCCGATCTCGCTCGCTGCCGTCGTCATGGTGGGTGCCGTCGCCCGCGACCTCTACGACGCCGACGTCGCCCGACGGGCGATGGTGCTGTTCTGCTTCTATCCGGGAGCGATGGCGCTCACGTGGCCGTCGGCGGAGCCACTGCTCGTGCTGTTCGCGGCGGCGGCATTCGCCTGCATGCACCGGCGACGCTGGCTCCTGGCCGGCGCCTTCGCCGCCGTCGGCGCGCTCGCCAGCCCTCACGCCGTCGCCCTCGTGTTCGCTTGTCTCGCGGCGGCCGTCGTCGCCGTCGCCGTGCGCCGCGAGTGGCGGGCGCTCTGGTCGCTCCTCGCCGCCCCGCTCGCCCTGATCGCGTTCTACGCGTGGTTCGCCAACCACACCGGAGTGGCCGCCGGCTGGTGGCGGATCCAACGCCAAAGCTGGTACGAGGGGTGGAACTGGGGCGAGACGACAGCGCGCTATGTCTGGCGGTTCGTCGACAACCCGCTGGCCGCCGACCAGGGAGCGGTGTACGGCCACACCGCCCTCGCCGTGGCGTCGCTGGTGGCCGGTCTCTATTGCGCCGTCCGCCGCCGCATTCCCGCCCCGATGATCGTCTACTGCGTCGTCATCGCCGTCATGATGCTCGGCTCCGACAACCTCACGGCCCGTCCCCGGCTCGTGCTCGCCGCGTTCCCGCTGGCGATCGCCGTCGCAGCCTGGTGGCCCCGCCGCCGTCACCTCGCGTTCGGCGGTCTGGTGCTGCTGTCCACCAGTGTGCTGGTCGGCTACTCGCTCGTCTACGCCGCCTACGGGGCGGTGCCCTGATGTCGGTCGCCGCCCTGCCCGTTGCCGCCGAGCACGGGACCGGCGTCATCGGGGCGCGCCAGGCCGAGACGGCGGCCGACCGCTTCGCGGCCGCCTCCCGACGAGAATGGCACCGCACGATCGGCATCGGCCTCGCCGCCTACGTGATCTCGCGGATCCTCGTGTACGTCGGGTCATACGCCCAGGCCACCCAGGAGGTCAGCGAGCGCCAATCGCGGTTCCTGCCCGTCCCGGGCAGCGTCCGCGTGATGATCGAGAACGTCCTGTGGCGGTGGGATGGCAAGTGGTACAAGATCATCGCCGACGAGGGGTACCCCCGGCAGCTCGCCACGTTCATCCGCTACGACCAGGGATCGAGCGCCAGCGTGGCCTTCTTCCCGGTCTATCCGATGCTCGCCCGCTGGTTCGACCTGGTGTTCCCGGGCAACGTCTTCTACGCCCTGCTCGGTCTCAACGTCGTGCTGTCGGCCATCGCCGTCGTGCTCGTCGGCATGATCGCTCGCGACCTCTACGACCTCGACACGGCCCGCCGGGCCATGATCCTGTTCTGCGTCTTCCCCGGAGCGGTCACGTTGTCGTGGTCGTACGCCGAGCCCTCGCTCATCGTGTGCGCGACAGCGTGCTTCTTGTGCCTCCACCGTGAACGGTGGATCCTCGCCGGCGTCTTCAGCGCCATCGGGACGGCCACCCGCCCCAACGCGATCGGTCTCGTCGCCGCCTGCGGGGTCGCCGCGCTCCTCGTCATCTGGAAGCGCCGCCAGTGGCGCGCCCTCGTGTCGGTCGTGCTCGCTCCGCTCGGCGTGTTCGGCTACCACCTCTTCCTCACCCACCACACCGGCGAGTCCGGCGCATGGATGCGCGCCCAGCGCGAGGCGTGGGACGAGGGGTACAGCTGGGGCGCCACCGCCGTGCGATTCACGTGGCGCTTTCTCGAGAATCCGTTGGGGTCGTGGTACGGCGGCACGTACATGCACACCGCGCTCGCGCTCTTCGCCCTCGCCATCGGTGCGTACTGCGCCGTCGTCCGGCGAGTGCCACTGCCCATGCTCGCCTACGCCGCGGGCGTCGCCGCGCTGATGGTGATGCCCGCAACGGTCTCGGCCCGCCCGCGTTTCGTGTTTGCCGCGTTCCCGCTGGTGTTCGGGGTTGCCGCCTGGTTGCCCCGTCGCCGCCGCTATCTGTTCGAGGGGGTCGTCGTGCTCAGCGCCGGTTCGATGGTCGTGTTCACGCTGATCTACGGCTCCTACGCGGTGATCCCGTGATCAGCGAGCTGACACCACGGCCTTGCCTGTCGGTCGCCGTCCCCTGCTACAACGAGGTGGCCACCGTCGAGGCGCTGCTCAAGCGGGTCCTCGAGTCGCCGTGGGTGGCCGAGGTCGTGGTGGTCGACGACGGCTCCTCCGACGGCACGGTCGACGTGCTCCGATCGGTCACCGACGAGCGGGTACGCGTCCTCGAGCACGGCCGCAACCGTGGCAAGGGCGCGTCGCTGCGGACCGCGTTCGCCACCGTGCGCGGCGAGTACGTGATCGTGCAGGACGCCGACCTCGAATACGACCCGAGGGAGTACGGCCTGATGCTCGAGCCGCTCGAGCGGGGCGTCGCCGACGTCGTGTTCGGATCGCGGTTCCTCACGGGGCGGCCGCACCGGGTGCTGTACTTCTGGCACTCGCTCGGCAACCGGCTGCTCACGCTGCTGTCCAACATGTTCACCGACCTCAACCTCACCGACATGGAGAGCTGTTACAAGGCCTTCCGACGCGAGGTCCTGGAGTCGATCGAGCTGCGCGAGGACCGCTTCGGCATCGAGCCGGAGATCACCGCCAAGGTGGCCGGAGGCCGTTGGCGGCTCTACGAGGTGGGCATCTCATACGACGGGCGAACCTACGAAGAGGGCAAGAAGATCGGCTGGCGCGACGGCCTGTGGGCCCTCGTGTGCATCGTGCGCTACTCCCCTGCTCTTCACCGCCGCCGCTGACGCTCAGATGAGCGCGGTACACTCGCGCCACGACCAGCACGTGGGCCGCTGGACGGAGGAGGGTGAACGACGTGGGTGACAGTGTGGCAATGCCGGCGACCGAAGGTTCGACCGAACCTCGGGTCGCCGTGTCGTTCTCGGAATCCCCCCAGAGCTCTCAGTGCTACGTCAACGCTTCGCTCTCCGGCTTCCTACCGAACAACGACTACGTCGTCACCTTCTACCGCAGTGGGGCCGGAGCCCCTGGGACACTCATCGCCTTCGTCGACGTACCGGTGACGACCGACGACGTCGGCAACCTCCCCAACGTCGGCGAGTCGATAGCGATCCCGAGCGGTACGCAGTTCGCCGCCGGCGTCGGCGACGTCCTCAGCCCAGTCAGCTCCTGCTGAGCCTCGAGCGCCGGCTCAGTGCGGCTGGCGAGCGACCTCGCCGTGCAGCGCGCGCAGCACGCCGGTCGCCGAGGCCTCCCACGTGAGGATCGCCGCCCGGGCCAGAGCGGCGTCGGCCAGCGACTGACGGCGGGCGCCATCGGTCAGCACCGCCGTGAGCGCCGCTCCCAGCGCATCAGGCGACGCCAGCACGCCGGTGACGCCGTCGACCACCGAGCAACGGTGCCCGGGGATGTCGGTCGCCACGGCGGGTGTGCCGCACGCCGCGGCCTCGGTCAGGGTGAGCCCCCAGCCCTCGGCGAGCGAGCCGCTCGCCACCACCCAGGCGCGGCGGTACTCGTCCCGCAGCCGCTCGCCGGCCACGCGCCCCGTGAACGTGACCCAGTCGCCGGCCCCGTGTGACGCGACCAGTCGCTCGAGCTCGCCGCGGAGCGGTCCGTCGCCGACGAGGCGGAGGCGGAGCTCAGGCACGTGGCGGCGAGCCTCGACGGCGGCGGCGATCGTCACCTCGAATCGCTTGACGGGCGCGAAGCGTCCGACGGCCACGACCAGTGGAGTCGGCGATCGCTCCGGGCCGGGCGAGAAGAAGGGGTCGACCCCGTTGTGCACGGCCGTCACGCGATCGGGACGGAAGCCGAGCCCGATCAACTCGTCGCGCGTCGCTTCCGACGGCGTGACCACCGACGTCCGACGGTAGAAGGGCGGCGCCAGCCGCGCCTCGAGGGCTCGCCCGAGTCCGGCAAGGGGCCGGGGAAGGATCTGGTCCCACATCGGTCCGTGCACGTGGTGGAGGACCGTGATCCGCGGCCGGCGGCACCACACGGGCGAGAACCACGGCACCCCGTTCCAGATCTCCACGAGGGCGTCGAACGGCCCCATCCGCCCGAGCACCTCGGCGACGGCGGTGCGGGGGAACACGCTGTACCGGCTGCCCCTGCGCACGACGTGGTAGCCGTTGCGGTCGGCCTCCGGAGGGCGACCCACGGCCGCCGACGTGCGGTGGGTGATCTCGAGGCCCGCGGCGGCCCACCGCCGCATGAACTCGTCGGCGTGGACCTCTGAACCCCCCGCATCGTCGTCGTCGAGATCACGCCACGCAAGCACGTGGACGCGGCGCACACCCCGCTCGATCATGTCGGCGGCCATGTCCGCGATCGTTGCGGCCCCTGTGTCCGTCACGGCCGGGACCGTAGCCGCCGATCTCGCGACGACCGAGGCCGTCACGCCGGGCGGCTGTTGTTCATCCGTTGTTGGCGACGGCGCAGTTGGTTCCGGCATTGACCTCCGAACCGTCGGAGAAGCCGTCGCCGTCGGTGTCATAGGAGGTCGGGCTGCATCCGTTCCCGCGATCGACCCCATCGGTCAAGCCGTCATTGTCGGTGTCCGAGTCGAAGGGGTCGGAACCGAAACCGGCCTCGTCGCTGTTGAGCAGCCCGTCGCCGTCGGCGTCGCCCATCGGATCCAGCTCCGGCTCCGGCTCCGGTTCGGGCTCGGTCGCCGGCGGTGCCGGCTCGGTCTCAGGTGGGGCATCGGTGGCCGGCGGGTCCTCGGGCGCCGGGGCCGGAGGAGCGGCCGGGGCGTTGGTCGCGGCGGGCGCCTGCGTGTCGGTGGGTGCCGTCGCAGCCGGTTCGGCGACATCGCCGAGGGTCGCACCGATCACGGCGACGAAGACCGTGGCCGGCTGACCGGCCGTGTTGATCAACGTGACGTCGCCCGTGATCGCGGTCGAGGACCCGGCGGTGACGGGGACACCGCCGGCCGACACCTCGCCCGCCGTCACCACGACGAGCGCCGAGACCTCGGCCCGCAAGACGAGTGCCTCGTTGGTGTTGAGCACGTCGCGGACGAGGTCGACGTCCCGCGTCGACGCCCCCGGCGTGAACGTCGCCGACCCGTCGCCGGCGCCAGCGGCGGCCGAGACGATCACCGCCGTTGCGCCGGCCGGCGCGGCTGTGTGGAGGGCGGTCGGAGCACCGGCCGGCCGGAAGACCGCCTCGCCAGGTGCGAGTCTGGCCACCGGGCCGGCATCGCCGTCCACGACGACGGCTGCTGCGCCGCTCGACAGCACGAACGCCGGAGCGGACGCGTCGAGCGGCGTCGGAGCCGACGTGACCGGGACCGTGGTGAGCTGCCAGCTGAACGCACCCTCGGCGAAGTCCACGACCCCCTGAGTGACCACCGCGGCATGCCCGGTGGCCGGCGAGGGAGGGTCGACCGCCGCCCCGACTGGGTTGGGGGCCAGGGCCAGCACGCCGAGCGCGAGCGACGCAACGATGAGGGGGTTTCGGGGGTTCACGGCGCCGCACCGTAGGAACCACGGCTCGGTCCGTCCACAGATTTGAACGGCGACGGCGGACGGGCACCAGGTCAGGGGTCTGTTACCGCGTGTAGCAGCGGCGCCGTCTAGATTCTCCCCAGATGTCGTCGCTGCTGCCGGACCGGCTGCTCACCTGGCTGCCGACCGGCCGAATCGACCGCTTCACCAATGCCGTGCTGGCTCACGACTTCCCGCAGCTTCCGCCGTCCCGTCGCGATGAGGTCCGCCGCTTCGTGGCTCGCCGCGCCGCCCGGCTGCCGGCACCGATGCACCTCGGCGTTGCGGCCGTTGCCGCCGTGACCGGCGTCGCCGCCGCGATCGCCGGGGTCGAACGCACCGTGGGGCTGCTGGATCGCGTGCCGCTCCCCCTCGCCGGTGAGTACCTCCGTCTCGTGCGGTCGCTGGCGTACGCCTACATCTGGGAGACGTGGCCGGACACCGCCGCTGATGGGGCGCCGCTGCCGTGAGTGCGGTGCTCACCGCCGACGTGCTGGTGGTCGGCTCGGGGGCCGGAGGGGCGCCGACGGCGGCTCTGCTCGCCGAGGCCGGCCTCGATGTGCTCGTCGTCGAGGAGGGTCCCGACGTGCGCCAGGGCGAGGTCGTGCCGTTCTCCCTCGACCAGATGGACCGCCAGTACCGCGCCGGCGGCGTGACGGCGGCGATCGGTCGCCCGTCCATCGCCTACACCGAGGCCTGCTGCGCCGGGGGCGGCACCGAGATCAACTCCGGCCTCTACCGCCGGCCGCCCGAGGACGTGCTGACGCGCTGGCGCGACGATCATCACATCGAGCAGTTCGACACCGCCGACATCTACACCATTTGCGACGAGCTCGAACGCGAGCTGAGCGTGCAGACGCTCCCCGGTGACCCCATCGCCGCCAGCGCCGCACTCCAGCACGGCGCCCAGCGTCTCGGCTGGGCGGCCGACGAGATCCCCCGCTGGATGGCGTACGAGCACGGCTCTCAGGGCACCCCGGCCGCTCGGCGCCTGAGCATGACCGAGACGTACCTGCCACGCGCCCTTCGTGCAGGTGCCCGCCTGCTCACCGGCAACCGGGTGCAGCGACTCGAACGTGTGGGAGACCGAGCCGTGTCGGCGCGACTCATCGACCGCTCCGGCAACAGGTCGACCGTCCACTTCGCCGACGTGATCGTCTGCGGCGGCGCGATCCAGACACCTGCGCTCCTCCAGCGCTCGGGCTGGCGCCACCGCATCGGGACCAGCCTCGCGGTCCACCCGACGGTGAAGCTCGCCGCCCGCTTCGACCACGAGATGAACGTCCCCGACGACGTGCCGGTCCACCAGGTGAAGGAGTTCGCCCCCGACCTCTCCTTCGGCGGGTCGGCGTCCAGCCCCGGTCTCATCGCCCTCTCGCTGTCCGACGCCTGGCCGAGGTTCGGCCCGGCGATCGAGCAGTGGAAGCAGATCGCCGTCTACTACGCGGCGATCACCAGCGAAGGCCGCGGTCGCGTGATCAGTGTTCCCGGTGTGCCCGACCCTCTGGTGACGTATCACCTCACCCGCCGGGACCGCGATCTGCTCGGCCAAGGCCTCGCCCGGCTCGCCCTGGTGATGCTCGAAGCCGGCGCTCGCGAGGTCTTCCCGTCATACCGCGGAGCACCGGTCGTCACCGGCCGCGGTGATCTCGCTGCGCTGCGCGGAACGTTCCGCGCATCGAGTGCGAGCGTGATGACGGTGCACCTGTGCTCCACCGTCCCGATGGGCGGCGACCCGGGGCGATCCGCCACCGACTCGTTCGGGCGGCTTCTCGGAACCGCCAACGTGTACGTCAACGACGCCTCGCTCCTTCCCGACGCGCCCGGTGTGAACCCGCAGGCGTCGATCATGGCGGTCGCCTTGCGAAACGCTCGCCACTTCCTCGCCGGAGGACGCGGTGACCACTGAGCCGCCGGTGCCGTCCGCCGTCGCGCGCCGGGGGACGCCGGACCTGACGATCGTCACCGGTGCTGCCGGCTGGTTCGGACGGGCGTTCCTGGCTGCGCTCCTCGATCGGGACGGGCCGTACGCACGGCCGGGCCGGATCCGCGCCCTGCTCGGGCCGGACGACGACGCCGCCACGCTTCCCCGCGACCCTCGGCTCGATGTGGTCGTCGGCGACGTCCGCTCCACCGCTGGGGTCAGAGAGCTCTTCGCCGATCTCGCCGGCGTCACCGACGTCGTGCACGCGGCCGGCGTGATCCATCCGAGCTCCACGGGCGACTTCATCGAGGTCAACACCCGGGGCACGCAGAACGTCGCCGCGGCGGCGCGGCGCAACGGTGTCCGCCGCGTCGTCCACATCTCGTCGAACAGCCCCTTCGGTACCAACGCCCACCCCGACGACCGCTTCCGCAACGAGGAGCCCTACCACCCATATCTCGGCTACGGGCGATCCAAGATGCGCGCCGAGCGGCGCCTGCTCGACGAGGTCGGTTCGGGCCTCGACGCCGTCATCGTGCGGCCGCCATGGTTCTACGGACCCCACCAGCCGGCCCGCCAGACGACGTTCTTCACGATGATCCGCACCGGGCGCTTCCCCGTCGTCGCCGGCGGCGGACAGCGACGCTCGATGGTGTACGTCGAGAACCTCGTGCAGGGCGTGGTCGCCGCCGAGCTCACCGAGACTCCTCCGGGACGGGGGTGGTGGATCGCCGACGCCGAGCCCTACGCCATCACCGAGATCGTCGCCGCAGTCAAACAGGCGCTCGCCAGCGCCGGCCTCGACGTCGCCTCCCGCCAGATCCGGCTGCCCGGCCTGGCGAGCACGGTCGCAGAACGACTCGACCGCGTCATCCAGGCCACCGGCCGCTACAACGCCCAGCTCCACGTGCTCGGTGAGCTCGGCCACACGATCGCGTGCGACATCACGGCGGCCCGCGACGAGCTCGGCTACGACCCCGAGATCGATCTCGCCGAGGGGATGCGTCGCAGCGTCCGGTGGTGCCTCGACCAGGGGCTGACACTGTGAGCACCGCCTTGGTCACCGGCGGCAACGGCTACTTCGGGTCGCTGCTCGTCCGTCACCTGCTCGAGCGCGGTGACTCGGTGCGCGTGTTCGACATCGACTCGACGGGGCATCAGCCCGCCAGTGTGGAGGTGATCGTCGGCGACATTCGCGACCGGTCGAGCATTCGTGAGGCCGTCGACGGCATCGACGTCGTGTACCACAACGTCGCTCAGGTCCCCCTCGCCCGCGATGATCGGCTGCTACGCAGCGTGAACGTCGACGGTACCGATCGCCTGCTCGAGGCAGCGGCCGACGCCGGCGTCGCCAAGGTCGTGCACACGTCGTCGAGCGCGGTGTTCGGCATCCCCGACGTCAACCCCGTCCTGCCCACCACGGTACCGAAACCGGAGGAGGCCTACGGTGCGGCGAAGCTCGCCGCCGAGTGGGCCTGCCTCCGGGCCACCGCCGAAGACAGGCTCGACGTGTCGATCGTGCGGCCGCGCACGATCCTCGGTCACGGCCGCCTCGGCATCTTCGGCATCCTCTTCGACTGGATCGCCGACGGGGCCGACCCCTTCGTGCTCGGCGACGGATCGAATCGCTACCAGTTCGTCCACGCCGACGACCTCGCCGCCCTCTGCGTCGCCGCCGCCGACTCACCAGGTCCCGCCGTGTTCAACGGTGGGACCGACCGCTTCGGCACGATGCGCGAGGCCGTCCAGCACGTCTGCGACCACGCCGGCACAGGAGCCCGGGTGCGGTCACTGCCCGCCCGCCCGGCCGCCGCCGCCATGCGGCTCACGGCCGCAGCAGGTCTCACGCCGTTCGCGCCGTACCACTGGTTGATGTACTCCCGCTCCATGTGGTTCGACATCTCTCACGCCACCGAGCGGCTCGGCTGGGTGCCGCGCTACTCCAACGACGAGATGTTCGCCGACAGCTACGACTGGTTCGTCCAGCACCGTGAGGCGGCCGCCGCTGGCGAGTCGGCGTCACACCACCGCCGGAGCGCGTCGTCACGGCTGCTGTCGGCGCTCAAGGCCGCCGTCAAGGCGCTATGAGCGCGGCGATCACCGTCGCCGCGAGGCCGGACCAGACCCGGTCGACCGCCCATCGCCTCACCGCGCGCCGCCCGCTCTGGCTGATCGGCGCCGCGGTGATGGCCCTGCTCGCCTACGTGCCGTCGCTGATGTCGTCGCCCGGCCGCATGCCGTCCGACACCAAGCTCTACCTGTACCTCGACCCCGGGCGGCTGCTGTCGGACTCGATCTGGAGCTTCGATGCCCGCCAGTTCGCCGGCTGGGTCCCCCACCAGATCATCGCCTACCTCTGGCCGACCGGCCCGTGGTACACGGTCGCCCAGGCTGTCGGGCTGCCCGACTGGGTCGCACATCGGCTCTGGATCGGCACGATCATGTTCGCCGCCGGCGCGGGCGTCGCCTGGGCGGCTCGGCGGCTCGGCCTCTCGCTCGTCGCCGCGGTGGCCGCCGGTCTGCTCTACCAGCTGTCGCCCTACCTCGTGCCGTACATCTCCCGGACGTCGTCGATGCTGCTCCCCTGGGCCGGCCTCGGCTGGATCATCGGCCTCACCGTCGGCGCCGCGACGCGATCGAAGTGGCGCGACGCCGCTCTGTGCGCCCTCGTGGTGGCCTCGGTCGGCTCGGTCAACGGAACGGCCGTGACGATGATCGCCCCGGCGCCGGTCCTGTGGCTGATCGTGTCGGCCGCCGAGCGCCGCATCGCTCCGCGAACCGCGGCGGTGACCGCCGCGAAGATCGGCGGCCTCAGCATCCTCACGTCGGCCTGGTGGCTGATGATGCAGAGCATCCAGAGCAAGGAGGGAGCCGACCTCCTGGCCTTCTCCGAGTCGCTCCAGGACGTCAGCCTCACCGCCACGTCGGTCGAGGTCTGGCGCTCGCTCGGCTACTGGCTGACGTACGTCAGCTCGGCGTTCGCACCCACCACCACGGCCGGACGCGACTACATGACCCACACGGCACCGCTCTATCTCGGATTCGCCCTGGTCATCGTCTCCGTCGCCGGCCTCGCCGTCACCCGCTTCGCCGCCCGCCGCTATGCCGTCGTGCTCACGTTCACCGGCCTCGTGCTGGCCGTCGGCGTCCACCGCTTCACCGACCCCTCGCCGCTCGCCGACTGGTTCCGGGGTGACGGCGAGTCGGGACTGGCGCTCGCCCTGCGCTCGAGCACACGCGCCCTGCCCGTGATGACGATCGGTCTCGCTCTCGGCGCCGGCGCCCTCGTCGACGCCATCGGCTGGCGACGCCCGTCGCTACGCCTCGGTGCCGCTGCCGTGTTGATCGTCGCCGCGCTCGGCAACCTCCCGGTCCTCGTCGGGCACCGGCTCGTCGACCCGGCGTTGGAGCGCGCCGAGTACCCGCCGGCGTCCTGGTACGACGCGGCTGCAGCTCTCGACGAGCTGCCCGGCGGCTATCGGGTGCTCCAGCTCCCTGGCGCCGAGTTCGGGGCGTATCGATGGGGCTACACCGTCGATCCCCCACTGCCCGCACTCACCGACCGCCCCCTCGTCACCCGCGACCTGTTGCCGCTCGGCTCGGCCGCGACGATGGACCTGTTGTACGCGCTCGACGACCGCTTCCAGCAGGGACGGCCGGAGGCCGCCGCCATCGCGCCGATCGCCCGGCTCCTCGGTGCCGACGTGATCTGGCTCACCGGCGACGTCGCGTTCGAACGCTTCCGCACTCCCCGCCCGGAACTGACGTCCGACTTCTTCGCCGTCGCGGCGAGCGACGACGCCAACGATCTCGGCGGGCCCGAGCCGTACGGCGAACCCGTCGTCAACGTCCCCGCGATGCCGGTCGTCGACGAACAGTCGCTGTCGGAACCGGTGATCGGTGACGCCATCGCGCCGGTCGAGCTGGTCTCCGTGATCGACCCCGTCCCGATCATTCGCGCCAGCAGCGACATCGTCGTCGTGTCGGGAAGCGGCGACGGTCTCGTCGACGCCGCGGCGGCCGGGCTCATCGACGGGTCCGAGGCGATCCTCTACAGCGCGTCGCTCGACACCGACGAGCTGCTCGAAGCTGCGGCCCACGCGGGCTTCGTGATCATCACCGACTCCAATCGCATCCGGGCTCGCAACTGGCGCGGCTCCCAGGAGACGACCGGCTACACCGAGACCGGCACCGGCTCGGCCGTGGTGTGGCCCGACTCGGGCGACGCCCGGCTCGACGTCTTCGCCGACGACGGTCCCTCCGAGTCGACGACGGCGAGGTCCGACGGCCCCACTCGTGCCATCGCCACCGCCTACGGCGCCCGGTTCGTGTACGAGCCCGAGTCACGTCCGGCGATGGCCATCGACGGCGATCCCAACACGGCGTGGACGGTGCTCGATCCGGCCAACCAGTTCATCGAGGTGCAGACCGACGCCGGGGTCGACCACGTCACGCTGCTCCAGCCCAACGGCCTCGCCGACGTCCGCCACCTGCGGGACGTGCGCATCAGCGTCAACGGCGGCGAACGGTTCTCCGTGACGCTCGACGACCGTTCGCTCGTCGCCGGTCAACCGGTGGAGTTCCCGGCCACCGACGGGCCGACGACCATCCGCATCTCCCTCGGATCGATGACCGGCCGCCGTCACGCCGTCGGACCGGACCGGGCCGGCGTCGGCTTCGCCGAGATCGACACCGGGCTCGGTCCCAGCCCAGAGGTGGTCAGTGTTCCCACCGACCTGACGACGGCGCTGCGTGACGGTGAGTTGGACGTGCCCGTCGTGTACGTCCTCACCCGCGAACGCGTGCGTCCCACCGATCGCCTGCGCACCGATCCGGAGTGGCGCATCGTGCGACGCATCGACGTCCCCTTCGCGCAGGAGGTGGAGGTCGCCGGCGACGTGCGACTCGATCGGCGGGCGAGCGACGTGGTGCTCGCCTCCCTGCTGGGTATCGACGGCCCGACGGCGTCGAGCCGTCTCACCGGGGCACCGGTGGCCGGCGGCTGGGCGGCGGCCGACGGCGACGAATCCACGGCGTGGATCACGCCCTTCGGACAGGTCTACGGATCGACGCTCACCGTCGATCTCGTCGACCCCGGCCGGCCGCTGCGGATCCGCCAGCCCGTCGGGAACTACTCGCGCATCACCCGCGTCGTCCTCGGCCAGGGCGCCCAGTCGGTCGAGGTCGACGTCCCCACGCCCGCCAGCGACGGCTGGTCCGAGCTCACTGTGCCGGAGGGCTTCTCCTCCGGGACGACGACGATGCGGATCGTCGGGCTCGTCGAGCAGACCACCCGCGACGCTCGATATGCCGACACCGTGTTGATGCCCGCCGCGGTGTCGGAGGTGGAGAACGTCGCCCCATCGACCGTGCCCGAGCACTTCGAGACCGAGTGCCGTGACGATCTCGTGGCCGTGGACGGCACGCCCGTGCCCGTGCGGGTGGAGGGTGAGGTTGCCGACGCGATGCACGGCGCGGCGTTGACCGCCACGGTGTGCGAGGCGTCGCCGGTGATGCTGGCAGCCGGTGAGCATCTCGTCACCGGTCAGGACTCCCGCCGCATCGGGCTCACCGTCGACCGCATCGTGCTCGGCGGCGTCAGGGCTCCAGGCATCTCGGCAGGCCCCGGGGCGGGCGCGGCCACAGCGACCGTGGTCGACGAGTCCCGGACGGGCCGCACGGTCGAGGTGGACGGCTGCGACGACGGCTGCTGGCTGATCCAGGGCGAGGGATACCACCGCGGATGGAAGGCGACCATCGACGGCGAGTCGCTCGGCGAGCCACGGCTGATCGCCGGTGGATTCAACGGCTGGTGGATCCCGTCGCTGGAGGAACGCGGCGACGATGCCGGACCCGTCACCGTCGAGATCGCCTGGACCGTGCAACGCCGACTCGACATCGCCCTGACGATCAGCGGGCTGGCCGCCATCGCGTCGGTCGTCCTCGTCATCCGCGAGCGACGGCTCCCGCCCTCACCCCCTGTCGAACCCGCCCGCTTCCGGTTCCTCGGCCCCTCCGACGGCCTCGGCCGGAGCCTCGTCGCGGCGGCGGTCTACACGGCAGCCGCCGCGCTGTTCGTGCAGCCGGGTTACGCGTGGTGGGGCCTCGCCGGCGGCGCCGTCATCGTGGCGACACGGCGTGTCCGTGTCGCGGCCTACGTGACCATCGCCGGACTCGTCAAGATCGCCCACGACGTGATCACGTACGTGCGCCGCGAGCATCCGCAGCCGACGCCCAGCTTCCCGGGCCACTTCGAGCACCTCCACTGGCTCGGGCTGTTCCTCGCCGTCTCGCTCGGGGTCAGCGCCCTGGCCCGCAACCGCCCGGCGAGGACGCCGGATCCAGCGTCGGGCCCGACAGCGTCACGGTCTCCTTGACCGGTCGGAACCCCACGCTGAGATAGAGGTGCTTGGACGCCGGGTTGGCCGCTTCGAAGCAGATCTTGATGCGCTTGGCCCCGGCCGCCGCCAGACGTTCGAGGCCTTGGATGAGCACGTGGCGGGCGAGGCCCTGCCGCTGATGGGCATCCTCGGTCCGCATCGGTTCGACGAGGCCGGTCGCTGTCGCCGGGTCCATCCAGAACAACGCGTACGCCGCATCGTCGTCGTTCCGGTCGACCACCACCAGGTCGAGGTCCGGGCGATACAGCGACGTCTCGTTCAGGCGCCGCTCGGTGTCCGGTCCGTTCCTACTCACCATGTGGTGCGGGCAGCCGGCCCGCTCGAGGCGGGTGAACAGCCGGTACCCGTCCGCAAGTGGGCTGACCGCCGGCCGGGAGTCGGCGTCCATCCAGGTCTCGACCATCTGCTCGTTCTCGTCGATCGAGAAGCCGCGCTCGACGAACGCCGCGATCAGCGTCTCGTCGGATCGGTCGGCCTCCAGCTGGACGGTCCCGAATCCGGAAGCCCCGGCGTGAGCGAGACCACGCTCGACGACCTGATCGGTCCACTCGGCGGTCGCGTCGGGCAGGAGAATCGGATCGAGGGCGGTCCGGTCGCGCCACGCCGTGACGATCACGGCGGCCGTCGGACGTCCGTCCTCGTCGAACCAGAAGAGTTGGGGAATCTCGTCGGTCGGACGCGGCGCTCGCCACCACCACTGCAGGTCGGCGGCCTCGAACAGGCCCTTCGTCGGGTGGGCGCGGCGGACCAGCCGCAAGAGCGTCGTCACGTCGTCCAGGTACGCACGCCCGGTCCGAAGGCCCTCGGAGTCCACTCGCACACGGACGACCGTAGGCCCCGGGGTGCGGGCCAGCGCTCTGGGTTACCCGCGCCGCTCCGAGTACGAGCCGACGGGAGCGTCGGCGACGTCAGCGCGGAATGTCGATGGCGGCGGAGAAGACAGCCGTGATGTCGGTGGCGTACGGAGCCGTCGCCTCGAGGCCGAGCTGCACCGTCGAACGCAGCAGCGAGAGGATGACCATCACCATGCCGTTGGCGATCTGCGCCGGATCGATGTCACGCCGCACCGATCCACCCAGCTGCTCGGCGCGCAGGCGCTCGGTGCATGCCTTGCGCAACTCGGCGAGGGCCGGGATCTCGAGCACTCGCTGGGTGACGTCGGGCTCGAGGCCGGCGAGCAGGCGCCGGGCCAGCGGGTGATCGTCGAGCGAGCCGACGAGTGTCGACATGACCCGGGCGAACCAGTCGACGCGCTGCGGGTCGTCGAACACGATCGAGAGGCCTTTGGCCACCAGTTCGGCGGCGTCCTCGTCGGCGGCGGCCAGGAAGAGGGCTTCCTTGTTGGGGAAGTAGGCATAGGCCACGGTGCCACCGACGCCTGCGTCACGGGCCACGTCGGCCACCGAGGTGGCGCGGTAGCCGTCGCGACCGAAGCGGACGATCGCCGCATCGAGGATGGACCGGCGGGTGCGCGCGCCCTTCGAGGTCAGTGGCGTGTCCGGATCACGCGTCGGGTCGTCGGTCGTCACGCCCCTAACGTACCAATCCGGGATGCAAAATTGAGGGGTTGAGCACTTCTCTCAATTCGTCTAGAGTCCGGGTATGACGCCGCGCAACGTGCTCACCCGTCGCATCTCCTTCGAGGCGTCGCTCGCCACCGTTCCCAAGCACTTCGCCGCCGACGGCGACCTGATCAGCAGCCACCTCACCGCCTGCCTGTCGGCGGTCTTTCCGGACGGCGAGGACTTCTTCGTCCGCTCGGTGCGCCACTTCCGCGACGACATCACCGATCCGGCGCTCAAGCGACAGGTGGCCGGCTTCATCGGCCAGGAGGCGATGCACGGCCGTGAGCACCGGGCCCTGAACGACCGCCTCGGAGAGCTGGGCTACCCGGTCAAGCGGATCGAGCGCATCACCCGCCGCGCCGTGACGTTTCGCGAGCGACTCGCTCCCCCGAAGGCCAACCTCGCCATGACGGCCGCCCTCGAACACTGGACGGCGACCCTCGCCGAGCTCGTGCTGTCGAACGAGGAGACGCGGCGTCTCTTCGGCCACGAGGCGATTCGCGACGTCTTCGTGTGGCACGCCCTGGAGGAGAGCGAACACAAGGCGGTGGCGTTCGACGTCTACAAGGCCGTCGGGGGCACCGAGCGCATGCGAGTGTGGACCATGAACATGATCCGTATCGGGTTCGTGGTGGCCATGACGCTGTTCACCACCGCTTCGCTCCTCGGCGACCGCGAGACGTACCGCAAGGGCAAGCTGCGCGCGAGCTGGCGGCGCTTCCGCCGTTCGCCCCTCGCGCAGCCCGCCCTGTGGGCCCAGCTCAAGGACTACAACCGATCCGACTTCCACCCCGACGACAGTGACACCGACGCTCTCCTCGAGGAGTGGTGCGAGCGCCTGTTCGGACCGAACGGTACGCACAACGACAAGCTCGTGGGCGCCGGACGGGTCGCGTGACGATCCCCGAGCACCTCGACGTCCTCGTCGTCGGCGCCGGACTGTCGGGGATCGGGGCCGGTCACTACCTGCAGGAGAAGTGCCCCTGGGTGAGCTACGCGATCTTCGAGTCGCGTGACGCCATCGGCGGGACCTGGGATCTGTTCCGGTACCCCGGCATCCGTTCCGACTCGGACATGTACACGCTCGGCTACTCGTTCCGGCCGTGGCCCGGCGCGAAGACGATCGCCGACGGCCCGTCGATCCTCCGCTACATCAGGGAGACGGCGGCCGAGTCCGGCGTCGACCGGCAGATCCGCTTCCACCACCGCATCGTGAACGCGGACTGGTCCACCGAAGACGCGTGTTGGCACGTGACCGCCGAACGGACCGACACCGGTGAGACCGTCCGGCTGACCGCCGGCTTCATCTTCTCCTGCACCGGCTACTACCGCTACGACCATGGCTACGAGCCGGACTTCCCCGGACTCGACCGGTTCGCCGGCACCGTGGTGCACCCGCAGCACTGGCCCCAGGACCTCGACTACGACGGCAAGCGCATCGTCGTGATCGGCAGCGGCGCCACCGCCGTCACCCTCGTGCCGTCACTCGCCGAGCGGGCGGCCCACGTCACGATGCTCCAACGTTCTCCCACGTACGTCGCGAACGTGCCGCAGCAGAACCTCATCGCCAACCTGCTCAAGCGAGTGCTACCGGACCGCGTCGCCGGACGGACGATTCGCTGGATGCTGGCCCTCAGCACGCAAGGCTTCTTCCAGCTCAGCCAGCGCCGCCCCGAGTTCGTCAAGCGCCTGCTGCGCCGCGGCGCCGTCCGTCAGCTCCCCGAGGGCTACCCCGTCGACACGCACTTCAACCCCCGCTACAACCCGTGGGACCAGCGCCTCTGTGCCGTGCCCGACGGCGACCTGTTCAAGGCGATCTCGGCCGGCACCGCGTCGGTGGTCACCGATCACATCGCCACGTTCGACGAGACCGGCATCGAGCTGGTCTCGGGCGATCACCTCGATGCCGACATCGTCGTCAGCGCGACCGGGCTCGAGCTGCTCTTCATCGGCGGTATCGAGCTCGCCGTCGACGGCGAGCCCGTCGACGTCCCCAGCCGTCTGACCTACAAGGGCATGATGCTCGAGGGCTTGCCCAACCTCGCGTTGGCCGTCGGCTACACGAATGCCTCGTGGACGCTGAAGTGTGACCTCACGTGCGACTACGTCACACGGCTGCTCAATCACCTCCGCGACAACGGCCTGCGGCAATGCACGCCCCGCAACTCGGACACGTCGGTGTCTGCTCAGCCATTGCTCGGGCTCTCGTCGGGCTACATCCAGCGCGCCGCCGATCGATTCCCGAAGCAGGGTTCGAAGTTCCCGTGGCGGGTCAAGCAGAGCTACCTCGCCGACTACCGGGCGCTCAAGCTCCGCGGCATCACCGACGAGGCGATGGAGTTCTCCAATCCGGTCCCAGCGGTCTCGCCGGCGACAGCCGGCCCCGATCTCCTCGCCGCGGCCGGGTCGTGACGCGGCGCTCGGATCGACCATGAAGAAGCTCGACGGCCGGGTCGCGGCGATCACGGGTGCCGGATCGGGAATCGGCCGCGCCCTCGCGATCGAGCTGGCGGGACGCGGCATGCACCTCGCCCTCTCCGACATCGACGAGTCCGGCCTCGCCGACACGGTCGCCCGCTGCGAGGGCCGCGGCGTGAAGGTCACGTCGCAACGCGTCGACGTCGCTGATCGCCATGCCGTGTACGCCTGGGCCGACGAGGTGGTCTCCGAGCACGGCAAGGTCAACCTCGTCGTCAACAACGCCGGCGTCGCCGTCGCCTCCACCATCGAGTCGGTGTCGTACGAGGACTTCGAGTGGTTGATGAACATCAACTTCTGGGGCGTGGTGCACGGCACCAAGGCCTTCCTGCCCCATCTGATGCAGTCCGGGGCCGGTCACATCGTCAACCTGTCCAGCGTGTTCGGGCTGATCAGCGTGCCGTCGCAGGGCACGTACAACGCCAGCAAATTCGCCGTGCGCGGCTTCACCGACTGTCTCCGCATGGAGCTCGACGCAGCCAGGTGCGGCGTGTCGGCCACCACCGTGCATCCCGGAGGCATCACGACCAACATCGCCCGCAACGCCCGGATGGACGAGAGCGTCACGGTGCTCGCCGGCTCACGCGACCAGGCGGTCGCCGACTTCGACAAGATCGCCATCACGTCGCCGGAGAGGGCCGCCAAGGCCATCGTCAAGGCCGTGCGGCGCAACCGGCGACGCGTGCTCGTCGGCCCCGACGCCACCGTGATCGACGGCCTCGCGCGCCTGCCGGCCGCGCTGAGCCAACGCCTCATCAGCGCCGGCGCCCGCCGACGCCCGAGGTGAACGCCATCGCTCTCCTCGACATCGAGACGCAGGCGTACCGGCGTCGATCCTTCAGGTACGGGCGAAGAGCGCGATGCTGGCGGCCGTCTGGGCGGCGACGTCGGGGAGCGCAGCGGCGAAGATGTCCATGCCGTGCGAGGTGCCCATCACGACACGGCACTGCGCGCTGACTCCGGCCTGCAGCAGCAGGCGGTAGAACTCGATGCCCTCGTCGCGCAGCGGGTCGGCTTCGTTGACGCTGATGAACGTCGGCGCCAGTCCACGAACGTCGTCCTCAGTGGCGAAGGCTGGCCAGGCCAGGGGATTTCCCGCCTCGAGCTGCTCGATGCCATAGGCGACGGCTCCGCGGTTGTGGTGGAGGTTGAGGAGGATGCCTTCGTTCTCGATCGACGACGGGAATCGCTCCTGTGGCCACTGTCCGGCGATGTAGGGACACAGGGCGTACAGGCCGTGGACGAGCCCCATGTCGCCATCGCGCAGTAGCTGCAAGCCCGTCGCCAGGGTCAGGTTCCCGCCCCCGCTCTCCCCCGCCACGATCACACGCGCCGGATCGATCCCCAGCTCGTCGGCGTTGTCCGCGGTCCACCGAACCCCGGCCGCGCAGTCGTTCAGGCCGGCGGGGAACGGCTCGATCTCGGGCGCCGACGACGGCGTGAGACAGTTGCGGAAGTCGATCATCGACACGGCGAGACCCTGGTGGGCCAGCACGCGGCCCCACATCCGATAGATGGCGTTGAAACACGAACCGGTCTGCATCCCGCCGCCGTGGAGATAGACGACGCCCGGGAGGACGTCGTCGGTGTCGGGCCGGATGAACAGCACCTTGACGGCGTTGCCGTCGGGAGACGACACGAACTCGCGAGTCTCGATCCGCAATCCGTCGAACGGCGCGACGTCGGCGGTGTCGAAGCGGGCGTAGAGATCCTCGAGCTTGGCGGCCATGGCCAAGGCCGATTCGGAGTTCGAGATCTCGACCAGGCGATCACGGCTGTCGATGTCGTCGAGGGGGCGCGACGGGACGTTGCGCAGGGCTCGTTTGACGCGTGGATCGAGACGACGATCGTTCTGGACGTCCGGCCCGGATGCGGCCTCCACAGTGGATGACATCGCCACAGTCTTGCCTGCACGCTTGGGCCGTCTCGGACCGGAGGGACGGTTCGATCCGGCGCATCGCCTGATGAAATCGGCGTACGGTGCGGGCATGACGGGGAACGGATCAGAGTGGTGGCTGGTCGACGGAGTGGCCACGGCGTGGTTCGCCGCCGCATCCCTCAACCAGGGCGCCGCCCTCGCCGGACACATCGTCGGGCTACCGGTCGCCGCCGATGTGGACGTACGCCCGACCGGCGTCCGGGTGCGCCTCGACTCGGACGAGCACGCCGCGCTGCTGTCGGCCGCCGCCCGCAGGCTCGGACTGACGCCGGACCCCGCCGTCCTGCAACAGCTGCGCGTCGTGATCGAATCGTCCGAGCCGACGGGCGTGAGGCAGTTCTGGCAGCGCACCCTCGCTTACGAGCCCGGGCCCGACGGCAGGCTGACGGATCCGCAGCGTCGCGATCCCCCGCTTCGGATCAGCGAGTCCACCGAGTTGCGGCCGTTGCGGAACCGCATCCACCTCGACATCGTGCGACCGGCCACGTCCGTCGCGCAGGTGGGGCTGGGTGACGGCTCCGGTCCCTACGGGGTGCGTCACTCCGACCCGGACGGCAACGAGGCCGACGTCGTGCCGGCCGGCGCGCTGGGTGATCGCGACGAGATCGCCGACTGGCAGGCCGTGTTCAGCGCGATGGCGTGCTACCGCACGTCGTCGCCTGCGCAACAGCGCGACCTCGTGGCTGCGGCAGCCGACCTGGCTGACGATGCTGGCTTCCCCCTGCTCGTCGATCTGCGTCCCGGACTCGTGATCCTCGACTCGGGCAAGGACCTGTGGGAACGAGACGCGCACGGCCTCGACATCGGGTTCGACGACCTCGCCGCAGCGGTCCAAGCCGCGGCCCGGAGCGTCGGGGCCGTCGCCGACGCCGAGCTGCCTCGCTTCACCCAACTCTTCCTCGACGCCGCCGATGTCGCGGCCGTCCGCGCGTTCTGGACGGGTGCGCTCGGCTACGTCCCCGACCGCCGGTCCGGGGTCACCGACCTCATCGATCCACGCCGGCTGAACCCGGTGCTGGTGTTCCAACCGCTCGACGTGTCGGACACGGAGCGGCGCCGACAGCGCAACCGCATCCATGTGGAGCTCGCCGTACCCGAGGACGTCGGTGCCGCCCGCCTCGAGACGATCGTCGATGCCGGCGGAACACTCCTCGACGGGATGGACGGCCGTTGGCAGCTGGCCGACCCCGAAGGCAACGAGTTGGTGCTCATCGCCGGATCCTGAGAAGCCCGGGCGACGGGAGCGCCCCGACCAGGACGATCAGACGGAGACTTGGTGGACCCTGGCGCCGTGGTCTCGCGTCGACGCGCGCCCTCCGTCGAGGCGACGAGCGACGAAGACGCCGGTCCCGGCGACCGCGGCCGACAGGAGGACGGCGAGGGCCACGGCGTCACCGGCTGCCCACCCGGAGGTGTCCCCGTACGAGACCACCACCCCGACCGCTCCGGTGCCGAGGGCGATGCCGAGATTGTCGAACAGCTGCAATGACGCCGTCGCCGCTCCGTCACCCCCCGTCGGTGCGAGCCGCAGCACTTGCTGCGAGTGGGCGGCGTAGGCCAGACCCATCCCGAGTCCGCCGAGCGTCCACCCGACGTGGATGCCCCAGAACGGCACCACGTCGGGCATCGCCGAGAGGGCGACGATGAGCACCCCGACCGTGATCACGCAGAAGCCGGCGCGGACGAAGAAGCGCTCGCCGGTCCGCGTGATGTAGCGCTCTTGGCTCCACGTGCCGATCGTCCACGTCAGCGTCGCAGTCGTGACGACCACGCTGCCGGAGAATGTCGAGTGTCCCCGACCGTCGGTGATGGCGTAGGGCACGAACGTGTCGGTGCCGAAGAAGGCGAAGGTCAGCAGGCCGCGCGAGAGCACCGCAGCGGGGAGACCCCGTGCCGCGTGGAGCGTGCCGGCCGGTGCCAGGCGACGGAGCGAGCCGATCCCGACGAGCACACCGGCGGCGATCCCCGGGACGAGCACCCATCCGCGCTCCTCGAGCGCGGCGACGATCAGCGCCGCGCCCGCGGCGACCCGGACCGCCTCGACCATGCGCCGCCGCAGGAACGGTGTCGATTCACCGTCGCCGCCGGAAGGGGCGGCGGCGCTCGGGCCCAGCGTGCGGATCGCCGGCACGACGAACGACCCGGCCACGGCGACGAGCGGGATGAGGGCGAGGAACACCCAGCGCCAACCCACCGCAGCGGCGACCCGCTCGGCGATGACCGGACCGACGACGCCCGGAACCACCCATGCCGTCGAGAGCAGAGCGAACATCCGTGGCCGCTCCTCGGGCGAGAAGGCGCGACCGATGGCGATGTAGCCGATGGCCGGCACGACGCCGGCGCCGAAGCCCTGCACGAGTCGGCCGGCGACGAGCACGGGCATCGACGGCGCCAATCCACCGATCACCAGCCCGGCGGCGAACAGGACGAGACCGATCACGTACGGACGCCCGGCCCCGCGGCGATCGGCCTGCTCGCCGGCGGCGACGATGCCGAGCATGGTGCCGAGGAAGAACGCAGTGGTGACCCAGCCGTACCACTCCACGCCACCGAGGTCGTCCTCGATCTCGGGCAGCACCGTGATGACGGCGAGGGACTCGAACGCCACCAGCGTGACGACGGCGACGAGACCGATCCGGAGCGTCTTGCGCGACGCGGTCGGGGCGCTGGTTTGTGCCGGATCCGGCTCGTGGGGCGTGTCAGTCATGGCCGGCCGAACGGTAGGGCATCAAGTGCGCTTGAAGTCAAGCGCGCCCGGAGGCGAGCGCGTCCGTGGTGGGGATCTCGACGATGAAGCGGGCGCCGCCGCCCTGGGCCTCGTCCACGGTGACCGTGCCACCGTGGCGGGCCACCAGGTCACGCACGATCGCCAACCCGAGCCCGGTGCCGCCCGTCGAGGCGGTGCGCGACGCGTCGAGGCGGGTGAAGCGTTGGAACACGTCGCTGCGCCGCTCGACGGGAATCCCCGGCCCGTCGTCGGCCACCACGAGCACCGTCGATGCGTCGGCGCGGTGCAGCGTGATCGTCACCGTCGATCGGGCGTACCGAACGGCGTTGTCCAACAGGTTGGCGACAACCCGGCGCAGCTCGCTCTCCACACCGTCCACTCTGGCGTCGCCGACCCCGTCTGTCCCGATCACGATGCCGCCATCGGTCGGCGCCCGTCGCGCCGCCTCGTCGAGCACCACGTCGCCCAGGTCCACCGGGGAGGTGCGCCGCACCGCGCCGGCGTCGCTCCGCGCGAGCACCAAGAGGTCGTCGACCAGCCGCTGCAGCGTGGCGATCTCCTCGAGCTGGCTGTGGCGGGTCGCCGCGGGATCGGCGCGGTCCGGGGCGCTCTCGTCGACCTCGAGCTCGGCACGCATCCGGGCCAGCGGCGTACGCAGCTCGTGCGACGCATCGGCGACGAAGCGCCCCTGCGCCTCGGCCGCCGCCTGCAGCCGGTCGAGCATGGCGTTCATGGTCGTCGCCAACCGGGCGATCTCGTCCCTCCCGGGCGGCTGCGGGACTCGCCGGTCCAGCTCGGTGAGCCCGATCTGATCGACCTCGGCCCGCATCCGCTCGACCGGCCGCAGCGTCCGTCCCACGACCAGCCAGACCAGCGCTCCAAGCAGGACGACGGCAAGGGGGATGATCCACAGCAGCAGGCGTGTCAGCTCGCTCACGCTCTCGTCGACGTCGTCACGGTCACCGGCGACCACTGCGGTCGCGTCGTCGTGTCGCTCGACCACGTAGCGCACGGCGTCGCCGTCGACGTCGGACGTCCCGTGGTCGCCGGCGCCGGCGAGGGTGGCCAGCTCGGCCAGCTCGTCCTCGTCGGCGTTGGTTGCCACGACGGCACCGCTCGCGTCGAGCACGACGAACAGGTCGTCGCCGCCGTCGGATCCGGCGGTCGCGGGGGACTCGGCGAGCAGCTCGGCCCGAGCCGCGATCCGGTCGTCGAGCGAGTCGATCTGCGCGTTGCGATGCAGGACGACGAGCGCTGCCGAGGCCACGGCGAGCACCGCCGCCACGGCCACGATCGCCACGGTCGTGACCTTCAGCTGCAACGAGGCTCGCCGGATCATGGTGACGACTCCATCCGGTACCCGGCGCCACGCAGCGTGACGATGCGGTTGGTGCCGTACGGCTCGTCCAGCTTGCGGCGTAGGCGGGCGACGTAGACCTCGACGATGTTCGGGTTGCCGTCGAAGTCGAACTCCCAGACTCCGTCGAGGATCGCATCCTTGGACACGGTCGTCCCCGCCCGCCGGGCGAGGAACTCGAGGACGTCGAACTCACGCCGCGTCAGGTCGATCTCGTCGTCACCCACCAGCACGCGGCGGCTCGCCGAGTCGACGATGACGTCGCCGACCACGGTCGTGTCGCCGAGGCCACGCCCCCGCTGGGCGCGGCGCATCAGCGACCGGATGCGGGCGACGAGCACGGGGAACGAGAACGGCTTGGTGAGGTAGTCGTCGGCGCCCGTTTCCAGACCTTCCGCCTCGTCGAGGTCACCGGCCTTGGCCGTCAGCATCAGGATCGGCGTCCAGTCGCCCGCCGCTCGCAGGTCGCGGCAGATCACGAACCCGTTGCGGCCCGGCAGCATCAGGTCGAGAACGATCAGGTCGTAGACGCCCTCGGTCGCCATCCACCAGCCGTCGTCGCCGTCGTGGGCGACGTCCACGGTGAAACCCTCGGCCTCGAGCCCCCGTCGCACGGCGGCAGCGATCTTGCGGTCGTCCTCGACGACGAGCAACTTCACGTGGACATCATCGCCGGGCCGGACACCCTCGGATGATGTCCGTGCACGGCTGAACAGACGCTGAACCCTTGCGACGCACCGTCAGGTTCCTGTCAGGTTGCGGTCCGCAGAGTGATGGCATGAACACCTCCCGACTGCTTGCCACTGCCGGCCTCGCCACATCCGCCGCCGTTCTCGTCGGTGGCCTCGCCGCCGCAACGACCACTCCACCCGAACCAACCAGCGCCGAGCCGACGACCGATCTGGGCCGGGCCTCGGAGGCGGCCCTCGCCGAGACGGGCGACGGGACCGTCGTCGCCTACTCGGTCGAACGCAACGGCTACGAGGTCGAAGTCGCCCTGACCGACGGCACCGTGATCGAGGTCCGCCTCGACGACGAGTTCGTCGTCACCGGCACGACCGACGAGAGCCGCGACGACGATGACGACGACACGCTCACGTCGGCCCAGATCGCCGCCCTGGCCGATGTCGACCTCGCCGGCGCCCACGATGCGGCGCTGACGGAGGCCGGCGACGACGGCGTGGTCGTCGAAGTCGACCACGACGAGGACGACGGGGGCTACGACGCCGACGTCGAGCTCGCCGACGGCACGACCGTCGAGGTCGAGCTGGCCGACGACCTCACCGTCGTCGCCACCGAGACCGACGACTGAGGGGGCGGCCAGCCCCGTTGCGCTTGGCGTTCGGCACCAAACCGCAACGGTCGGCTCGGCAGGGCGGCTCAGGACGTTCGCCTCTACCGGCTCCAGGCGGTGCCTGCGTACGGTCGATGCAGGCCACTCCTCGGAGGGAGTCACATGCCAGTCCGACCCGCATCCGCAAGCGTCCCCTCCCCGGGTCTGACCGCCGACCGCTTCAGGAAACGGCTCAACGAGTCCGACACACTGCTCTGGAACATCGAGCGCGATCCGACGCTGCGGACCACCATCGTGGCCGTCGCCGTCTTCGACCGAGTTCCCGACTGGGATCGGTTGCGCGACCGCCTGCTCGACGTCTCGGCCGCGATCCCGCGCCTTCGGCAGCGCGTCGTCGCGGCCCCGATGCGTCTGGCGAATCCGCACTGGATCGACGACGACCGATTCGACGTGGACTACCACCTCCGTCGCGCTGTCGTGCCACCGCCGGGTGACCTCGACGCCGTGCTCGCCATGGCCGCCCCGATGGCGATGGCCGCGTTCGACAAGGAACGCCCGCTCTGGGAGTTCACGCTCGTCGAAGGGCTCACCGGGGGCCGGGCGGCACTGATCGAGAAGATGCACCACAGCGTCACCGATGGGGTGGGAGGAATGCTGCTCGCCCGGGCGATCGTCGACGACGTCCGCAACCCGCGCCGGCGTGCGGCGTCACGGCGCGAGGGTGCCGTTGTTCCCGTCCCCTCCACCTCGTCATCACGGGGCCCGAGCCCCTACCTGACGTCGATCGCCGACGCCATGGTGGAGAACGCCCGGGTCGCCCTCTCGAGCGCTCGCCTCGGGGCCGCCATCCCGAGGTGGACGGCGTCGGCCCTCCGGGATCCGGTGCACACCGCGGCCGCTGCCGTCCGCGGGGTTCGCTCCGTCGGCCGGATGCTGCGCCCGGCTGGTGCGCCGTTGTCGCCGGCGATGCGGGGGCGGGGGATGTCACGTCGTCTCGAAGCGTTCGACGTGTCCCTGCCCGAGATGCTCGCCGCGGCGCACGCCGCCGGGGCGACGCTCAACGACGCGTTCCTCGCCGCCGTCGCCGAGGGCATGCGGCGGTACCACGTCCGTCACGGCGTGACCGCCGAATCCCTACGAGTGACGATGCCCGTCAACCTGCGGCGGGACGACGACCCCGTCGGCAACAACCGATTCACCCCCGTGCGCTTCGCCCTGCCGATCACCGACGAGGCTCCCGTCGATCAGATGCACCGCCTCGGCGAGATCGCCAGGCGCTGGCGGCGGGAACCAGCAGTCCCCCTCAGCGACATCATCGCCGGCGCGCTCAACCGCCTGCCGGTGGTCGCGACCACGTCGCTCTTCGGCACGATGCTCAAGGGCGTCGACCTGGTGGCCACCAACGTGCCGGGGCTCACGGGCCGCGCGTACCTGGCAGGTGCCGAAGCGATCGCCCACTACGCGTTCCCGCCGCCGTCGGGTGCCGCCTGCGGCATCGCGTTCCTGTCGCATCGCGACCGCGGGTGTGTCGGGATCACCATCGACACCGCGGCTGTCCACGATCCCGACGTGCTGCGGGACTGCGTGCACGACGGGTTCCGAGCGGTGCTGGCGGCGGGGAGCCAGTGAGCCATGGAACGACTCGGTCCGCTCGACGCTCTGTTCGTCAACGCCGAGGACGGCGTGTCCCACATGCACATCGGCTCGTGCGCCATCTTCGCCGGGCCTCCGCCGTTGTTCGCCGAGGTCGTCGGCCTCATCGCCGGCAAGCTCGATCTTCTGCCGCGCTACCGGCAGCGCCTCCGCAGGGTGCCAGGCGGCCTCACGCATCCCGTCTGGGTCGACGACGCGAACTTCCAGCTCGACTACCACGTTCGTCACTCGGCCCTTCCGCCACCCGGCGGCGAGACCGAACTGGAGAACCTCATGGGGCGGTTGATGTCCCAGGAGCTCGACCGCGACCGGCCGCTGTGGGAGGCGTGGGTCGTCGACGGCCTGTCCGACGACCGGTGGGCCCTCATCTCCAAGGTGCACCACTGCATGGTCGACGGCGTGGCGGGCACGGACATGATGGCCGTCCTGCTCGATCCGGCCCGCGACGCCGCCGTCCCGACGCCCGCCTCGTGGTCACCGGCGCGCGAGCCGAGTGACGCCGAGCTGGCACTGGGCGCGGCGTGGGAGCTCGCCGGGCTGCCGATCCGTCAACTCCGCGCATTCGCCGGCAATGTGCGGCGACCTCGGGCTGCACTTCGCCAGGTTGCCGACGTCGTGGCGGGCGCGCGTTCACTGGCCAACTACGCCCGGCCGGCCCCGCCGGTGTCGATCGAGGGGTCGATCGGACCGCATCGCCGGTACGCGGCGGCGCGCTGCACGCTCGACGACGCCAAGGCGATCCGTGCCGCACTCGGAGGATCCGTGAACGATGTGGTGTTGGCCGTGATCGCCGGCGCCTTCCGTGACGTGCTGTCCACGCGCGGTGAGGCGGTGGACGACACGACGCTACGCACGCTCGTACCCGTCTCCACACGTGCGCCCGGCGACGCGTCGCGGAACAACCAGGTGTCGCTGATGATCGCCGAGCTGCCCATCGCCGTCTCCGATCCGCGCGAGCGCCTCACCGCGGTCCACGCCGAACTCGCCCGTCTCAAGGCCGCTCATCAGGTCGAGGCCGGGGCGGCGGCGACGGCGATCGCCTCGTTCTCACCGCCCGTGCTGCAAGCGCTCGCCGTGCGAGCACTCACCGCGACGTTGCGACGGATGCCGCAGCACAACATCAACACGGTGACCACCAACGTGGCCGGACCGCAGTACCCGCTGTACGCGCTCGGTCGAGGAATGCTCGAGTACCTGCCCTTCGTGCCGCTCAGCTCGGGCGTCCGCATCGGTGTCGCCGTGCTGTCGTACAACGGCCATCTCACGTTCGGGATCACCGGCGACTACGACGCCGCGCCCGACGTGCACTTCATGGCCGAGCGCATCGAAGCGCAGATGACGACGCTACGCGAGCACGCCGACCTGGCCGCCCCGAGGCGACGGGCCCGGAAAGCGACCTCGGGGCGATCCCGATGAGCACGTGGTCGCGGGTCGGTGAGGCGTTGAGCCGGCGCACCGGGCGAACACTCTTGGTCGTGGCCGTCGTCACCGCATTGCTCGGCTTCGGCCTCACCCGTCTCGAGTTCGCCACCGGCCAGGACAGCTACATCGACCCCGACTCCCAGGTGGCCGACGACAACGCCCGCTACCAGTCGCTCTTCGGTGGCGAGAACATGGTCGTGCTGTTCACGATGCCGCCGGGCCGGACCGTCGTCGACCTGTTCACGCCGGAGAACATCGACAAGCTCGACGCGATCGAGGCCGAGATCGCGGCGGACCCGGCGATCGAGTCGGTGATCTCGCCGGTCGCCCTGCTGACGTGGACTCAGGACATGGTGGCCACCGGGGTGGCGACGGACATCCTCGCCCGCACCTCGGCCCGCGAGCCCGATGCCGCGGCGGTGGCGCGACGCCAGGAGGATCTCACCATCACCGCGCTGCGCCTCACCGCCGCCGGTGAGCAGGATCTCGCCAACCCCGACTGGCGAGCGTTCCTCATCTTCGGCAACGACGGCTTCGCTCTCGACGCCGAGGGCGCGCTCGTCGCTCCTCCTGCAGACGACCTCGTCGTGAGGCGGCCGCTGCAGGCGTTCATCCGTGACTCCCACCACGCCGTGTTCGCTGCGGTGCTCGTCGGGAACGCCGCCCTCGACGAGTTGTCGAACGGGTCCGGCGCCGTGGAGACGGCGTTCTCGCGGCACGCCTTCGAGGACGTGGCGATCACGATCACCGGCACGCCGACGTTCCTCACCGACATCAACGACTACCTCCAGGGCGGGATGATGACACTGGGTGCCGTCGCCGTGGTGGTGATGGCGGTCATCCTGCTCGTCGGCTTCGCGGTGCGCTGGCGGCTGTTGCCCATGCTGGGCATGGCCGTCGGCGTCCTGTGGGGCTTCGCCGTGTTCGGCTACACCGGCACCAGCCTGTCACTCGTCACCATCGCCGGCCTGCCGATTCTCATCGGTCTCGGCATCGAGTTCGCCATCCAGATCCAGAACCGCATCGAGGAGGAGCGAACCCTCGACCGCACACCCGGCCCGTACGGCGAGACGCTGCGGCGCATGGGCCCACCGATGCTGGGGGCGACGGCGACCGCCGTGATCGCCTTCTTGACCGTGCGGATCTCGAGAGTGCCCATGGTCCAGGACTTCGGGCTGCTCCTCTCGGTCGGCATCATCGCTCTGCTCGCCGCCGGCATCGTGCTGCCGACGACGATCATCGGGGCACGCGAGCGCCGCTGGCCGACGCGCAAGCCTCCCCGCGTGGGGTGGGTCGAACGCACCGTCCGCTGGCTCGGGAGCTTGCCTCGAGCGACGGTCGTCCCGCTCGTGGTCCTCGCCGTCGTGCTGCCGGTGGCCGGGCTCCTGCTCGAGAGCGGGACGCGGATCGAGAGCGATCCGATCAACTGGGCCGACCCGTCGAGCCAGACCATCGTGGACGCCCGGCATCTCGAGGACGAGACCGGCCTGGCGACGACGCTCGGCGTGTTCGTCGAGACCGACGGGCCGTCCACCGGGAACGGCGTGTTCACCGATCAGATGGGCGCCTTCGTCGTCGACCTGGTGGACCGGACCGGCGAGGAGAACGCCGAGGTGGTCGGCGCGTCGAGCCTGGCCACAACGGTCGGTTGGCTGACCGATGTGGACGGCGCGCCGTCGATCCCGCCGAGTGGGCTGGACATGCTGCAGGCCTACGAGGTCGCGCCGCCGGCGCTCCAGCGCACGCTCGTCGCCGCCGACGGCAACGCCGCGCAGGTGCTGTTCCAGCTCGGGCCGTCGGGCCTCGAGGAACGGTCAGTCGTCCTCGACCGGATCGGCGAGGCGATCGCCGACCCCGGCGACGCCGCGCTGCTGCCGGCGAACGCCACGGCGACCACCGGCGGCCTCGCCGTGGTGGGCGTCGGGTTGCTCGAGAACATCACCGCGAACCGCTCGGCGCTCACGATCGTCGCGCTGCTGCTGGTCGGGGCGTTCGTGGTGCTGGCCCACCGGGACGTGGCGCGCGGGCTGCTCACGATGGTGCCGGTGCTCCTGGCGGTCGGGACCTCGGCCCTGCTGATCCGGCTCCTGGACGTCACGCTCAGCCCGTTGACCACCGTGGGCGGACCCCTGGTCGTGGCGACGTGCGCCGAGTTCTCGATCCTGCTGGTCGCGCGCTACGCCGAGGAGCGCGAGCGCGGCCTGGACCCCCACGAGAGCACGCGCGTCGCCGCCGAGCGCACAGGACGAGCCTTCTTCACGTCGGCGCTGACGACGCTCGGCGGTTTCGCCGTACTGATGCTCTCCCCGTTGCCGCTGCTGGCGGACTTCGGTCTCGTGGTCACCATCAACATCGGCGTCGCAGTGCTGTCAGCTCTGGTCGTGATCCCGCCGCTCGTCATGGAGGCGGACCGCCGCGGGCTGCTCACGATCGGCGGGCACGAGGCGGAGCGCCGGACACCCGCGCGCTGGCGGGCTCCCGTCGGCTGGGCGAGTGGACTCGCGCTCGCGATCGCTGGTGCCGCGCTGGTCGTCGCCACGACGGGCGGCGGTGACGAGACCGCCGCTGCGCCGCGCCGCACCGAGTCGGCCGAGGTCCCCGCACAGGACCAGACGTCCGCGACGTCGTCGCCGGCGGACGTCGTGGCCGCCTCTGTCCCGAACGACGGCGACATCCTTGCCCCCGGGCCGGCCGAGCGGCCGAGCGGTCTCGTGGCCGGCCTGTTCTGGGACGCCCTCACGGGAGCCGGCGTGGAGCCCGGCACGGCGCGCTGCGCCGCCGACGACCTCATCGCCACCACCGCCGAGGCCGACCTGTTGGCCATGGGGATCGCGGCCGACCCGCGGCCGGCCGCGGTCGACGAGCTCCTCGCCGCCGCCGCGACGCGGTGCGGCGTCACATCCGAGCAGCTCGCTGCCGCGGCCGAGAGCTGACACCACCACGACCACCACCATCACCCACGAGGACACACCCGATGAAAGAACTGATCTTCCCCCGCCTCTTCCGGCCGGCGATGGAGCGGTGGGCCGACAAGCTGGGATTCCACGACGGCGCCTACCGCGCCACGTTCGGTCAGCACTCCGATCGAGTGCTCCGACTCGCCGACGCCATACGCAACGAGCTCGGCCTCGAGCGCGGCGACCGCTTCGCCGTGATGGCCTGCAACGGCCACGAGTTCCTCGAGCTGTACCACGCGGGCATGCTGGGCGCCGGCCTGATCAACCCGCTCAACCTTCGCCTGGCCGGCCGGGAGTTGCAGGACATCCTGTTGGATTCCGGCGCCACGGTCGTGTTCGTCGATTCCGTCTTCGCCGAGCACTTCGCCCGGAACATCGCGCCGGTCCGTGACGAGCTCTCCCTGCGGAAGGTGGTGCTGATCGGTGACGGCGACGTACCGCACGATGTGCGCTACGAGGACCTCATCGACGCCGCCCGGCCCGTGGCCCCCGCCGAGCCGGACGAGACCGACCCGGCCGTCCTGATGTACACGGGTGGAACCACCGGCCGCGCCCGGGGCGCTGTGCTGGAACAGCGGGCCGAGATCCTCAACCTGTACCACATCGGGATCGCCGTCGAGATGAGCGACCGACGGGTGTACCTGCACCAGACGCCCATGTTCCACGCGGCGTCGATGGGCGGAGTGATCGGCATCCCGGCGATCGGCGGCACCTCGGTCTTCGTGCCACTGTTCGAGCCCTCGCAGGTCATGGAGGTGATCGAACGTCACAGTGTCGACTGGACGATGATGGTGCCGACCATGATCGCCATGGTCCTCAACCACCCCGACTTCCTCCCGTCGCGGTTGGCGTCGTTGCGCGACCTCGTCTACGGGGCGTCGCCGATGCCTGCGGCTCTCCTCGACCGGATCTTCGAGCTCCTCCCCGAGGTCGATCTCTGGCAGGGCTACGGGATGACGGAGTGCTCGTCGGTGCTGACGTTCCTCACCCCGGACGATCACCGACGCCGGGGACGCGTGCTGCGCTCCGCCGGCCGCCCTGTGCTCGGCGTCGAGATCAGCGTGCGCGACGAGTCGGGCCGCCCGGTCGATAGCGGCGACAACGGAGAGGTGTGGGCGCGTGGCGGCAACTTCATGCGCGAGTACTGGCGTCGCCCCGACGAGACGGCCGCCGTGATGACGGACGGGTGGTACCGCACCGGTGACGAGGGCCACGTGGACGACGAGGGGTACGTGTACCTCGTCGACCGGGTGAAGGACATGATCGTGTCCGGCGGCGAGAACGTGTACTCCATCGAGGTGGAGAACGCGATCTCCACGCTCCCCGGAGTCGCCCAGGTCGCGGTGATCGGTGTCCCGCACGACGTGCTCGGTGAGCAGGTCCACGCGATCGTCGTCCTCGAGCCCGGGTCGGACATCACCGCCGACGACATCATCGCCCACGCACGGGAGCGGATCGCCGGCTACAAGGTGCCCAAGTCCATCGAGCTGCGAACGGAAGCGCTCCCGTTGTCGGGAGCGCTCAAGCCACTCAAGCGTGAGCTGCGCGAGGACTACCGGCAGCGCGCGGCGGTGCCGGCTCCCTGACCGCGCCAGCTCCTACTTCGTCGGCGGGACCGTGACCGATGGCCCGGCGGCGACCACCACAGGGACCGCGGCAAACGTGCCCGGATCGCTGCCCAGCCCGGTGTCACCGCGCACCAGGATCACCACGACCTCACCTGCTGCGGCCCCGGACAGATCGAGGTCGACGCTGAAGGGCTCGAGCTCCTCGAACGCTCCTCCGGCACCGATCTGCCGGTCGAACGTGCCGGTGGCGTCGCCGGGCGGGAATGCCGCCACGGCCAGGGTCCCCTCGAATCCCCGGCCCACACCCGAGACGGTGAGGGCGCCGGCGGGGACGCGCTGCGACGCCGATGGGCTGTCGATCACCGCGCCGTCGCTCGTCGCGCCGATCACGTACCAGCCGTCGGTCGGCCCGATCTGACGCATGAGCAGCACGCCCGACTGGCGCGGCGGGTCGAGGTCGCCGGTCTCACCGGCGAACAACACCGCGATCTCCCCGCTGCGGGCGTCGCCCTGCTGGAACTCACCGAGCACCGGGTCTCCCTCCGAGATGAGCACCTCGGAGACGAAGTCCGCGGCCGCCTCCTCGGGCGTGGCGAACACCACATCGGCCGCCGGCCAGATCGCCGGCTGATCGAGCTCGGTCGCCGCACCCGCAGGCGACTGCGCGAGCATCGACGGGGCAACGAGCGCAACGCTCGCGCCCACCAGACCCCGAATGCTTGCGAACCGGCTCCGTCGTCTCTCGCCCATGGCGGATCTCCCTTCGGTGCAACTCCATGGTCGCGCCATCCGTTCGAGTTGTACATCGATCTCCGCGGAGACGGAGACGTGCGGCGCCCGGTCAGACGAAGCCGCAGGGGCCACCGGGGGGCGGATCGGCGTCGCCCGGCGCGATGAACACGGCCATCGGCTGGCCCAACTCGAGGAGGAGCTCGATGTCGGCGAGGTCGGCCGACGAGAGCGCCGTGCTCAGCGACGTCAGGAACAGGTTGCAGTCGACATTGCCGATCAGCTCCGGCGACCGTCCCTCAGCCCGCATCCGATCGATGACGCGCTGCCTCGTCTCGGCGTACAGCACCTGCTCCTGCCGGTCCCGCGGCTCGTAGGACGCCACGAGCACGGCGCCAGGGACTGCCGCCCACGTGTCGATCCAGGCCCCGGTCGCCAGATGGATCTGGGCGATGTCGGCCGAGCGGTCCCGCCATCGGTAGGCGGTGAGTGGGACGTCGAAGAACTCGTCGCCGGCCACGTCGAGCCCGCGGCGCTCGAGCTCGTTGAGCAACCCGAAACCCGGGCTGCCGATGTCGGCGACGTCGCTCCATCGCACCTGGTACGGCACGCCGGTCCCGTCGGCGACCCCCAGCCCGGCGACGACGGCATCGTACGTGGGTCCCGACAGCGCCGCCACCGCCTCGCTCAGACGCTCCTCAGGCACCTCGGCGTCGGCGAAGGCGACCGCCGACGAGACCGAGACCAGCACAGCCAGCGCGGCGGCCGCCCCGGCGACCGCAGGCCGAGCCGATCCCGCATGGCGAGGCCGGAGATTGCGAACGAGGCTCAACCCGGTCCACACGATCGCCGCGACGGCAATCGTGGTGGTCCCCCACGCCCACAGCGTCAGGTAGTACCACGCGAGGCCGAAGATCCGGACCATCGAGAACAACCCCAGGACCAGTGCCGCGGCGACCGTGACGTGCAGGCACTTCAGCGTCCGCGAGCCGATCCGCCACGCGACGGCGACGGACACCGCCCACACCACCAACGTCGCCACCCCACGCCACGGTGACGACGGTGACACGAACTGTCCGCTGCCGCCGAGATCGCCGACGAACCCGGCCCACACGTCGAGGTGGCGCAGGGCCAGGCGGACACCGTCGCCGAAGCCGATCACCGGCTCGCTCGGCGTCGAGAAGTGGTCGAGCAGCTTGCGCACGTTTCCCGGGTCGTGCACCAGCTGATCGAGCATCGGTGGCAGCCACAGGAGGACCCCCACACCGGCGGCGATCGCGGCATGACGGCGGCTGGTGCCGGGTCGCGACGCCGCGTACACCAGCGCACCGATCGTCAGCACCGCGCACGAGACGAGGTAGGGCACGTGGGTCTGCGCGCACAGGGACGCCGCCACGACGAGGGGCACGAGCATGAGGGAGTCACCGGCGAGCACCGACCACACGGCGAGCAGCACGACGATCCAGGCCAACAGCGGGAGGTAGGGATTCCACGGCTGCGTGAGGAGCAGCTGGCCGTACCCGCGGATGACGACCGCGAGGAGCGCGGCCACGGCCGCCACACCGGCGAGTCCTCCGCGCCGGCGGCCGATCCACAAGGCGGTGACGACGGCCGCCACGTGCACGACCACCGCCGACACCTGGAGCGCCCACGACGACGAGCCGAGCAGCCGGTAGGTCGGCGCGAGCAGGTAGAAGCTGAGGGGACCGGGGTGACTCCCCTGGTTCGGATACTCGCCGATACGGCCGGGGAGGCCGATGATCGGCGTGTGTGAGCTGAACACGTCGCGCACCCGGAACTCCGTCATCGCCAGATCGAGCACGGGATACCAGTGATCGGCGCGGAGGGCGATGGCGGCGATGACGAGCGGGAGGGCAACGACGGCGACCGCTCCGGCGAGCGCGCTGGGGCGCGGCAGCGATCGAGGGGCGCCGGTCACAAGCAGGCGAGGCTAGTGCGGCCCCTCTGGTCACCAGGGGGACGGTCCAGTACCGGTAGTTTGCAGGGCTTGTGACCGATCACGACCAGGCGTTGGAGCCACTCGCCGCGCCGGTCGCCACGCCGTCCCCCTCGCCACGAACGGCATCGGACGACGGCACCGCCTTCGTGCTCGGCGGGTCGGGCGGGTTGCGCCGCCGCGACCGCGGCGCCGTCGGCACCTGGCTCGGCCTGGTGCTCATCGCCGCCATCGTGGCCCTGCCGCTGAAGGGCCTCTACCACTTCACCGGCGGCACGATGGAAGAGGGCTTCATGCTCTACTTCCCCGAGCGCATCTGGAAGGGCGACGTGCCCAACGTCGACTTCCTACACCTCTACGGGCCGGGCGCCCTGCACGTGCTGATGTTCTGGTACCGGCTGTTCGGCGACACGCTCGCCGCCGAGCGAACGTTCGGACTGATCCAGCACGTCGGGATCATCCTCGCCCTGTTCACGCTGGCCCGCCCGTGGGGGCGGGCGGCAGCGACCGCCGTCGGCACGCTCGCCATCTTCTACATCCTCACGCCGATCGGGCTGTCGGCCATGGCGTGGAACGGCGGGCTCGCCCTGACGCTGTGGTGCGGCGTGTTCGCCGTCCGCTCGACCTACGTCTCGGGCCGCAGCCAGCGGGCGGCCTGGGCGGTCGCCGGGTTCCTCGGGGCGCTCGCCCTCACCTATCGCCCCGACCTCGTCATCGCCGTCGGCGCCGTGCTGGGTTGGGTGCTGTGGCGCCACCGCCGCGCCGCAGAGGCTCGGGCATCTCGGTTGACGGTGCTCGCTGGAGCGGTGGTCGGCATGGTGCCGATGTGGGTCCATCTCGCCATGGCCGGGCCGGCGGCGATCTGGCGGGGCATGTTCCTCGACCCCGTGTTCCACCTCCGGGCCGGGCGTGAGCTCCCGCGGCCGCCGTCGTGGGGCCGGCTCGACGGTGCGCTGCAGCGGATCGCCGAGACCGTGCCGCCGTGGTGGCCGTTCCCCCACGTCGCGGCGTCGAACGCCCTGTTCCTGTGGTTCTTCGCGATGTTCCTCATCGCCTTCGCCATGCTGGGCTTCGCCATCTGGCAGCGCCGCCGCGGCGAGCGGGACGGCCGCTCGACGGCGCTGCTCGTCACCGCCATCGTGTCGGTCGGCATCCTGCCGCAGGCGTGGCAACGCCCCGATTCCACCCATCTCACGTGGGTGACGTGCGTGTCGTGGCCGTTCTTCGTGGTGTTCGTGGCCGATCTGGTGCGCCGCTGGCACCCTCGTCGCCCACGACGCCTCGGCGTCGCGGTCGGCATGGCTGCGGCCGTGGTGCTCGCGTTCACGCTGACGTCCCTGTTCACGTTCCGCTACTACCTCTTCCAGTCACGGGTGAGCCTCGGCCGGGTGCCCGAGGCGATCGAGGTCAAGCGCGGGCCGCGCAGCTTCTACTTCGGCGCCGTCGACGCGGCCTTCGCCTCGCAGGAGGTGATCGACGTCCTCGACCAGTGGTCCACGCCGGGCGAGCTGCTGTTCGTCGGACCGATGGACCTCAGCCGCACGTGGTACAGCGACTCGATGTTCTACTGGATGTTCCCGGAGCTCGAGCCGGCGACGTACTACATCGAGATGGATCCGGGCCTGGCGAACAAGGCGGGGTCGCGGCTCGCCGACGACCTCCGGTCCGCAGACTGGGCGATCCTCACGGCGTTCTGGGCCGGCTGGGACGAGCCCAACTCGTCGATGGACTTCGGCTCACCGGAACCGAACCAGGTGATCAAGGACGACTTCTGCCTCTTCGGCGAGTACCAGGGCGGCCTCGTCCGGCTCTACAACCGCTGCTGAGCGCGACCTGACGGTTGGTGCCTGGTCCCAACCGTCAGTCGGCGGCTCGTCGGTCGCGCTCAGACCTTCAGGCGGCGCCAGACGGACCCGGGCAGGTGGCGGAAGACGCTGAACACCACGCGCAGGGCCGCCGGTGCCCAGACCGTTCGCTTCCCCGACCGCAAGGCCTTCACGGTGGCGTCGGCCACCGCCTCGGGAGTCGTCGACAGCGGTGCCGGCTTCAGCCCGGCGGTCATCTTCGACGTCACGAAGCCGGGACGCACGACGAGGACGGACGCGCCCGTGCCCGCCAGGGAATCGCCGAGTCCCTGGGCGAACCCGTCGAGACCGGCCTTCGACGACCCGTACACGTAGTTGGCCTTGCGCACCCGCTCCCCCGCCACGCTGGAGAGCACCACCAGTCGACCGTGACCCTGGCGCCGGAACTGGGCGGCGACGGCCGTGGCCACGCTGACGGACCCCGTGAAGTTGACGTGCACCAGGGCGGCCGCGGCCGCCGCGTCGGCGGCCAGCACGTGGGGATCGCCGAGCTGTCCGAACGCCTCGATCACCACGTCGAGGTCGCCGTGACGGGCGACCAGATCGTCGACGAGGCCCTGGTGAGTGTCCGTGTCGGCGGCGTCGAACGCCACGACGTCGACGGTGAGACCGGGACGCTCGAGGGAGGTCCCGGCGATCGACACGGACTCGGGATCACGAACGGCGAGCACCACCGTCGTCGTCGCCGGGGTGAGCAGGCGGTCGACGATGGCCCGGCCGATCTCGCTCGTGCCACCGAAGAGCACGATCGTCTGCACTTCACCGAGGGCGTTCTCCATGGACGTCATTCTCCTTTGCGGGCCGTGGGCTCTCACGCGGTGAGCCGCAGGCGGCGGCTCTGGTCGCTGACCCAGCGGCCGATGGGGTCGGCCGCATCGCGGATGGTGCGCCACTCGCCGAGCCGCGGGTAGCCGCGGCGAATGGCCTCCGGCGTCGTGGCGCTGTCCTTGGCGAGGTAGTGCCGCCCGCCGGCATCGAGGACGAGCCGGTCGAGCTCCGTGAGCAGTTCGGCGAGTCCGGACGTGGCCGCCGGGACGTCGACGGCCAGCGTCCAGCCCGGTCGGGGGAAGCTGAGCGGCGCCGGGTTGGCAGCACCGAAGCGCTTGAGCACGGCGAGGAAGCTCGGCGCGCGGGCGTCGGCGAGCCGTTCGATCACGTTGCGCAGGGCCGTCTCCTCACCGAACGGCACGACGAACTGGTACTGCACGAAGCCACGCCGGCCGTAGAGCCGGTTCCAGTGCCCGACCGCGTCGAGCGGGTGGAAGAACTGCGGGATCGACATGATCTGACCGACGCGCCGCCGCGGCGCCTTGCGGTACCACATCTCGTTGAACGCGCTGATCGTCGCGTGGTTCATCACGCCGGGCCCGGGCACCACGGGTGGGATCGTGGCAAGGTGTCCCGGCCGGTACTCGAGGGCGCCGGCGACCTGCCTGGGCGGGAGCTCGTCGACGCGCGCGTGATCGCCGCGGGTGAGGATGCTGCGGCCGAGCGAGCGGCCACTCGCCATCGGATCGATCCACGCCACCGAATAGCGGAATGCGTCGTCGTCGGCGTCCATGTGGGCGAGCAGGCTGTCGAGGTCGGCGACCCGCTCGGTGTCCACCGTGCACCGACTGGTCTCGATCGGAAGCATGGCGACGGTCGCTTCGAGGATGATGCCGGTGAGGCCCATCCCCCCGACCGTCGCCCAGAACAGGTCCGGCCGCTGGTCGGGGCTGAGTTCGACGACGTCGCCGTCGGCGAGCAGCAGGCGCAGTGAGCGGACGTGACGCCCGAACGTGCCGTCGACGTGGTGGTTCTTGCCGTGGATGTCGCTGGCGATCGCGCCGCCGACGGTCACGAACCGGGTGCCCGGCGTGACCGGCACGAACAGGCCGGCGGGGACGCTGGCGCGCAGCAGGTCGTCGATGCTCACGCCGGCTCCGACCGTGGCGGTCGCCGTCCGAGCATCGATGTTGATCGTCTCGGGCCCCTGCTCCAACTCGACGGCCAGTCCGCCGCCGTTCTGGGCGCTGTCGCCGTAGCTGCGGCCGAGCCCACGGGCGATGACGCCGCGGCGAGACGCCGAACGGACGACGCCGAGCAGTCCCGCGAGGTCGCCGCCGCTGGCGCGTACGACCTCGGTCGCCGATGCGGCCGTGCCGCCCCAGCCCGTGAGTAGCCGGCGTCCGCTGGTGCCCGCCGGCATCAGTACGGCCAGTCCGGGATCGGGAGGCGCAGCAGGCGCAGGAGCGGGCGTCCGCCCGCCGTCAGGAACACCTTGAGTGCCACGTTGCGCACGAACCAGCCGCCCTGCAGGAGCTGCCGGCCGGCGTTGGCCAACCGGGCTCGGGTACCGGCGCCGGAGAGATCGGCACGGTACTCGGCGAGCGATCGCGACCGCCCCACGTAGCGGAACCGCCCCCCGACGACCAGCTCCCGCCCGATCGCCAGCGTGACGCCGATCGACGAGAACGAGTCGTGGATCAACATCGTGCCCCCGTCGGTGACCCGCCCGCCCCAGTCGCGGATGTCCGCCCGGGCCGGGCCGTAGCGGTGGGCTCCGTCGATGAAGAGCACGTCGATCTCACCGTGGACGTCGGAGTGCGCATCGGCAGAGAACCGGGCGACGTGCCTGACCCTGTGGCGGACCCCGGCGTCGACGAGGTTGCGCTCGAACGCGGCACGGTCTGACGCCGCCTCGGCCGCGTACCCGTCGATCTCCTGAGGGCCGCGGTCGTTGCCGGCGTGCGGGTCGATGGCGACCACGGCGACGCCCTCGGGGGCGTGCGTCGCCAGGACGATGGTCGACTTCCCGCGGAAGCTGCCGATCTCGACGATCTCGCCGTCGGGCGGGCAGCGCTCGGCCGCGGCGGCGAGCATCACTGCCTGTTCGTCGGTGAGCCAGCCCTCGATCATCGGACGTAGACGGCCAGTCCGAACAGGACCACCCAGCAGAGCCCGAGGAGCTGGAGGACACGATCGTTGGCGAAGACCTCCTCGGGAGCGGCTCCCTTGCCGTTCTCCAGCACCAGCGCGTACCGCAGCAGCGCGGTGAGCATGGGCACGATCGACAGCTCGTAGAACGGCCGGTCGCTCCCCACCATCTCCTTGCGCTCGAACGCCCACTGGCAGTACGTGAGCAGGGCGCCGCCACACGCCACGGTCAACACGATGCGGAGGTAGCCGGGCGTGTACGAGCCGAGCGTGCGGCGGATCTCCGCCGCGCCGTCGCCGATCTCGCGGAGCTCGGCGTAGCGCTTGCCGGTCACGATGAACAACGAGCCGAAGACGGTGCAGAGGACGAACCAGCTCGACATGCCGACGTCCACGGCCACGGCGCCTGCCGCGGCGCGCAGGACGAATCCCGACGCGACCACGACGAGGTCGACGACCGCGACGTGCTTGAGCGAGAGCGTGTACGCCATCGTGCTGACCACGTAGACCCCGACGATCGCCACGGTCTGCCAGCGGCCGGTCGCTCCGGCGAGGGCGAGGCCGGCCACGATGAGTCCGGTGCCGATGACCATCGCCATCGTGATCCCGAGCTGCCCGGCTGGAATCGGCCGGTGGCGCTTCGCCGGATGCCGCCGGTCGGACTCCACGTCCAACGCGTCGTTCCAGAAGTAGAGGCCGCTCGAGGCCAAGCAGCAGGCGACGAAGGTGATCACCGCCTTGCCCATGTCCGACGGATCGTCGAGCACGCCGGCCGCCCCGGGCGCGGCGAAGACGAGGAGGTTCTTCAGCCACTGCAGCGGCCTCGCCGTCTGCCACAGGGCGCGAGCGAGCGGCGGACGACTCACGGTTGCGGCCCCGTCCAGACCGTCGTCGACGATCACGCCGCGGCGGCCGCTCCGGCGACCCACACCCCGTGATCGGCATCGGCGAGCAGTTCCCGGTCCCCCGACGAATCCCCGTACGCCCACAACTCCACTCGGGCCCGGGACGAGTCGCGCTCGTCGAGCCAGCGATGCAGGCGCACCACCTTCTCGTGAGCCCGGCAGTTGGGTCCCTCGAGCGCGCCGGTGTACCGCGCACCCGATTGGTCGGTCTCGAGCTCGGTGGCCACGACGTGGTCCACCCCGAGGAGCCGGGCCAGAGGATGGAGATAGACGGCGAACGACGCCGACACGAGCACCACCGTGTGCCCGTCGGCCTGGTGCCGCCGCAGCGTGGCGACGGTGTCGGGGCGCAGCCGGTCGCGATGGACGGCCTGGGCGAACTCCGTCGCCTCGGCGGCGACCGCGGCGACCGAACGGCCCCGGAACACCACGTCGGCGGACAACGCCTTCAGCGCGTCCCGGTCGCGGCGAACGAGGGCAGGGACAAGCCGGTGCGGCCGCGCGGCCAGGCCGGCGGCGAGCCGCGCCGTGCCCGCCACGCGCCGGAGAAAGGGCACGACGCAGTCGTGGGTCGTCAGGGTGCCGTCGACGTCGAACGCGGCGACGACGTCACGGGACACTCCTGCTGGCGACACGGCCGCCATGCTGCCACACCGGACGGCACCGCCTCCGGCCACGTCACGCTGACGTCGCGGCGGGACCGTCAGTGGGCGCGGAGGGAGCGTTCGGCGCGGCGGACAAGGGTTTCACGCTCGCGGGTGGCGAGCGGACGGGCGGTACGCACGGCGACGTCGATGTCGCCGTCGCCACGGCGGGCGGCGGCGATGTCGCCCACGAAGATGACGTCGGTGAGATGCTCCTGGCCGGCCATGCGGCGCACGGCGTCGGCGGCGGTGTGCTCATCGACACCGGCGTCGGATTCCTCGGGCACGTGGAGCCGCAGTGTCTCGATGTGGGCGCTCTGGCTCAAGTTGCGCACGAGCACGAGACCGGCGTTGGGCACGTGCAGCGTGCTCTCCTGGTCGCGGAGACGGGTGGTGAACAGCCCGACGTGCTCGACGACGCCCTGGATCGGGTCCCGCCCGGACAACTCGACGACGATCGTGTCGCCGACGCCGTAGCGGTCCTCGAACAGGACCGACAGGCCGGTCAGGTAGTCGTTGACCTTGTGCTGGCCGCCGATCGCCACACCGGCGCCGATGAACCCGGCACTCGACAGGAAGAACGCGGCGTCGACGTCGAGCACATGGAAGACGGCGATCGTGACGCCGATCCACACGACGATGGCGACGACGTGGTTGAGCATGCGGGACGCCGAATCGACCCGCTGGCGCCGGCGGCGCTCGCCCCCGTCCACCACGTCGAGGACGCCGCGCGACGTCCCGGCGCGCCACCAGCGCGTGACACTGCCGGCCACCGCGCTGCGCTCGGCGACCCGTCGCACGACGCGTCGGAGCACGACGCCGGAAAGACGGGTGAGGATCACCGCACCGACAACCAGGGCGGCGACCACGACGACGGAGACGGGCACTGCGGACACGTACCCAGTATGGGACACTGCGTGCCATTGTTACAGTCACGTGACGAAGCTCACGGCCGCTCATCCCTCGCTACCGTCAGCGGCGATGAACGAGCAGCAGGTGGATGAGTATCTCGCCCGGATCGGGGCCTCCCGCGACACCCCGCTCGCCGACCTCCAGCGCCTCCACCTCCACCACGTCCCGTTCGAGAACCTCGACATCCATCTCGGCAAGGCGATCACGATCGATCCCGATGCCCTCTTCGACAAGGTCGTCCACCGGCGGCGCGGCGGGTTCTGCTACGAGCTCAACGGTCTCTTCGCCGACCTGCTCGACGCCCTCGGGGCCGACGTGCAGCGGCTCGGCTCGCGCGTGTGGGGCGGGGGCCGCTTCGGCCCGCCCCTCGACCACATGCAGCTCGTGGCCACGTGGCCGGACGCCGACGAGCCGCACCTCGTCGACGTCGGGTTCGGGCGGTTCGCCACCGAGCCGTTGCGTTGGACCGACCGCGTCGACCAGACCGACCCGACCGGTGTCTATCGACTGGCCGACACCGGCGACGGTCTCGTCGACGTGTCGTGGAACGGCGCACCGGTCTGCCGCACCGATCCACGTCCCCTCGAGCTCGCCGACTTCGCCGCCATGTGCTGGTTCCAGCAGACATCGCCCGACAGCCATTTCACGCAAGGTCCGACGTGCTCGCGGCTCGACGCCGGAGGCCGGGTCACGCTCGCCGGCCACCTCCTCATCCGCACGAGCGCCGAGGGCACCCGCACCGAGACCACGCTCGGCAGCGACGAGGAGGTCCTCACCGCCTACCGGGACCACTTCGGCATCGAACTCGACCGCCTGCCGACCGAACCCGCTCCCCCGGGCTCTCGGTCCTGACAGCCGACGGGAGCTCGTGGCGAGCGGCCCGCTCACGGTCGGTTACGTTCGCGCCATGATCCGCATGAGCGTCTTCTACCCGGCCAGCGACGGTGCCACCTTCGACCACGACTACTACCGGGACCACCACGTGCCGCTGTGCCAGACCACCTGGAATCCCGTGTCGGCGACCATCGACAAGGGCGTCGACGGCCCGAACGTCGCCGCGGTCCACATCACGTTCGAGTCGGCGGAGGCGATGCAGGCCGCACTCGCGCACGAGGGCTCGGCCGCGATCATGGCCGACGTCGCCAACTACACGACCATCACGCCGGTCATCCAGGTCAGCGAAGTCGTCGCGTAGCGCCATCTGACCGCCGACCAGCCGTCAGGCGATCTCGGCGAGCAGGCGACGACGGGCCCGGTGCAGCACCACCTTGGCGGCTCCCGGCGACACGCCGAGGGCGACCGCCAGCTCGGCCGGACCACACCCGTACCGGGCGGCGAGGACGAGCGCTCGACGATCCCGCGTCGCCAGCCGCGTCATCGCCGAATCCATCCGGGCCACGAGCTGGCGAACCTCGACGAGTTCGGCCGGATCGTCGCGAACGGCCGGAACGGCGTCGTCGTCAAGCACGTCCGTCGGCCGGGCCCGCAGCTGCCGGCGTAGCTCGTCGACACTGGCGTTGCGGGCGATCTGCAAGACCCAGGACCGGAAGTTGGCTGCGTCGCGCAGGAGCTCGAGCCGGAGGAAGGCCCTCAGGAACGTGTCCTGTACCACGTCCTCGACGCGATGACGATCCCGTACTCGGCAGGCGACGGCGGCGCGCACGGCGCCGCGGTGGCGTGAGAACAAGATGCCGAACGCCCGGTGGTCACCGGCGCGAGCATCTCCGACCAGCGTCGCGTCGTCCTGATCCGCTGTGTTCGATCCCAGACCGCGGGTGCGGGCCGCCGGTCGGGGCGGCAGACCGACGCCACATCGAGCGATGGACCGTTCCAGGCGCACCACGTCGATCGGGGCGACGGCCGGTTCCGGGGAGGGGTTGAAGATCGACATGCGACCACCATCGGCGCCGCCTCTCGCGCCGATCTCGTCGTGTGCTCGTCGATCGACTCACACTGTGACAGGCGTTGGAGGTCCGGCGCCGCCGCGCAACGCGGCGCGGTCGCGCAGGACCGTTCGGCGGCTCACGCCGAGCGCCGCCGCGAGATCATCATCGGTCGGGACGCCGCCTTGCGCCGCCGCTTCGGCGAGCAGGCGGGCGAGCACCGCTCGGCGCCCCTCGGTGGTCGCCAACTCGCGGTCGCCCGGGCACCGAAGGGTCCACGTGATGCGCACCCGGTCGCCGGCCGCCCCGCCCCGCCGAGCCCCGGCGTGCGCGGCGAGGGTCACCTCGACGGTCGTCGCCGCTGCGGCGACGGCGGCCAAGGTGTTCCGGTGGTGCGGCAACGAGTCGATGATGCGCTGGCGGTCGCCGGGTGAGTGCCCGGCCAGCGCCTGCTCCATCGCCGCGACCGCCCGCCCGAGTTGGTCCCACGCAGCCTCGTCGATGCCGGCCGCGTCGTGGACCGCGGCGACGGTGAGGTGGACGATCTGGCGCAGTTCGGGCCGGTCGTCGGACCGCTGACGGGCGATGAGCTCGTCGGCCGCGGCGAGCGCACCGGGGCGGTCGCCAAGGGCCAGACGGGCACGGGCGACACCGGTGAGCGTCTCTTGGTGATTGGCATGGTCGTCGACGGCCGCATGACCGGCGGCGACCATCTCGAGCACGCACAACGCCTCGTCTGGGCGGTCGAGGTCGAGCAGCGCCATCGCGTGGCCTTGCCGGGTCGTGAGATCGTTGCGCACCACCCCGGCCCGTTCGTTCACCTCGAGCGACCGAAGATACTGATCGATGGCCCGCTCGGGTTCGCCGAGCGCGCGATACGTGTCGCCCAGATTGGACAGGCTGATCGAGATGCCCCACGGGTCGTCGATGTCGAGACGGATGGCCAGAGCCTCGCGGTATCGGACGATGGCCGTGGAGAGCTCGCCGAGCATGAATGCCACCCCACCCAGGTTGTCGAGGTTGTCCCCCTCGCTCAGCCGGTCGCCGAGCGCCCGGCACAGCTCGAGCGCCACTTCGTGCGCCTCGCCGGCCGCGCGGTAGTCGCCCCGGCCCCACAGCGCCGACCCGAGGTTGTTCAACGATCTGGCCCGGTGGCTCGGCGCGCCGAGCTCGGCGAAACGTTCGGCGGCTTCGCCGTGGAGGGCGATCGCCGACGTGTAGTCGCTGCGCGCCCAGGCGATGCCCCCGAGCACGTCCGACGCCGTCGCCTCGCCGAGCGCTGCGCCCGCCGCGCTGAAGGCCCGCCGTGCGGCCTCGGCCGCCGCCGCCGCCTCATCGTTGCGACCCAGCGCTCGCAGCGCGGCCGCCCGGTCGATGAGGAACGACGCTCGGAGCTCGACGTCGTCAGACGATTCGTCGAGCAGAGCGAGTGCGCGGCCCACGGTGTCGAGCGCGTCGATGAAGCGACTGGTGGCGAGTTGCCAACGGGACCGTTGGCGGGCGACCGCTGCCCTCCGGTGTGCGTCCTCGCCGGCCGCGGAGATCGCTTCGAGCTGTGTCAGCACGACGTCCTCCTCGTCGCGCTCGGCGAGGACGTGCAGCGCCCGGGCGAGGCCTCCCAGCGCCACTCGCCGAGCATCGTCGTCGCTCGCCACCTCGAGCGCCCGGCGGAAGTGCTCGGCAGCGAGCCGGAAGTTCGAGGCACCCAGCGCGTTGACCCCCGTCTCCAGCGCATAGCGCGTGATCTCGGCGGGAAGCCCCGCGCCTTCGGCGTGAGCAAGCAGCTCGACGAGCCGGTGGGGCTCGCGTCGAGCGAGGGAGTCGAGCGCCCGATGGTGCATGGCGCGCGTTCGGCGTGCGGGCAGCCTCGTCGCGATCGCCGCCCGGACCGCCCCGTTCGAGAAGCGGTAGCCACGGCCAGCCGGCACGATAAGACCCGTGCGCTCGAGCGTCGCGACCCGGTCGGCGAGCCCCGGGTCGGCGGCCACCTCGCGCCACAGCCCGTAGTCGAAGCGGTCGCCGAGCACGCTCGCGGTTTCGAGGGCGGCCACGTCATCGACCGCCATCGCCGCCAGTTGCCGCCCGACCACCTCGGCGATCGACACGGCGCCGGAGTGGGGAGCAGCCGTCAACCCGCACATGGCGATCGCGACGAGTGGGTTGCCTCCCGCCGCCTCGACCACGTCATCGACGGCAACCCCTGTGTCGGCGTCGGACCGGTCGAGCAGCGACCGCGCCAGCGTGGCGACATCGGCGTCGGCGAGGGGCTCGAGCGGCACCAGCGGCACCCCGGCCGCGTCCCACCTCGACACCGCGGCACGGGCCGGCGGACTGGACGCCAGCCCTTCGCGGCGAACTGCGGCGACGACGAGGACCGGCAGGTCGGCCACGGCCGGCAGGAGCTCGTCGAGCAGGTCCCAGGTCCAGTCAGGAGACCAGTGCAGGTCATCGAGCAGCCACACCTGCGGCGCCACCCTGGCCAGTCCGGCGAGCACCTGCCGCAGGAGTGCGGCGACCTCCACGGTGATCCCCTCGGTGGCGGGATCGGCGGGGGTCATCACGGCATCCAGCTGGTGGAGCCAGACACGGTCGACGAGGTCGTTCAGCACCTGGCGCCGCGACGGCGTGACCGCCTGCTGCAGGGCGTCGACCACTGGTCCGTACGGCGACAGCCGGTCGCGCTCGTCGGCGCCGGCCCGGGTGACCTGAGCCCCGCGCCAACCGGCCGCAGTCTCGAGCTCGTCGAGCAGTCGTGTCTTGCCCAACCCGGCATCACCGATGACGACCGCCAAGCCGCCGCGCCCGGCGACACACGCGTCGACGAGCCCGACGAGACGACCCCGTTCGCGCACCCGCCCGACCAGGGCGGGCGGCGCCGGTGCGGCGACGGTCCTGGCCGCGGCCTCGAGCTCGGCGTCGAGCTGGCCGATCAACTCGACGGTCTCTGGCGACGGTCCGACGCCCAGTTCGTCAGCCAACCGCTCGGCGAACCGTTGGCCGTGGCTCGAGGCGGCTGCCACGTCGCCCGCCGTGGCGAGCGAGCGCATCAGCGCCCGGTGTGCCGATTCGTCGTAGGGATCGGTGGCGATCCAACGACGAGCGATGTCGATCGCGCCGGACCGATCGCCGACGCGGCGACGGTCGTCCCAGACCGTGGCGAGGAGGCCGCTCAGCTCCCGCTGATGGGCATGCCGGGCGTCGTCGGCCCAGGACTGGTCGATCCCGCTGAGCAGTTCACCGCGGACCAGGTCGAGCGCCGAGGCCCGTTCGGCGGGATGCGGCGATGAGCAGCCGGCCCGGAACGACGCGAGATCGACGGTGACGAGCGGGCCGAGGCCGACAGCGCTGCTGCTCAGGGCGAGCAGCTCGTCGACGAGTGGGCCGGCGGCCCCGCCGAGTCGATAGATCGTGTCACTCAGCGCGCGGCGCGCCTTGCGCTCGGTGCGGTCGGGCCAGAGCCCGAACGCGACCTGGTCACGGCTGAGGAACCGCCCCTCGGTCGCGGCGAGCGCGAGGAAGCCGACGAGCGACGCCGGCGCCGACCGCAGGGTCAAGCGGGGCCCCGTACGGGTGCCCACGTCGACCGTGCCGAGCACCCGGACATGCACCCCTCCCACGGCGCAAGAACGTACCCGCGGGTGTCGGGAGGGCGCGGCTGTTTGCGCGCCGACCTGACGGATGGCCCGGGGGCACCCGTCAGGTCGGCTGCGCCGCGGTCAGCAGCTCGCGCTCAACGTGGTGTTGATCGTCTGTGTCTGGCCGCCGACGGAGCGGGCCGTGATCCGCAAACCGTCGCCCATGTTCTGGTTCTGCCCCACCACTTGACCCGCGGTCGACCACTCGTCGTGGTCGGCGGTGTCCTCGCCGATCCAGGAGAGATTCCACGGGGACGTGTAGGCCCCTTCGTTGTTCTGTCGCGACACGCTGACCGACTGGACGTTGCGCCGATAGCCGGTCCCGGCGCTGGCGTCGACCCGAATGTTCAGTGTCTGACCACCCGAGCAGCTGACGAGTTGCACGGACAAGGGTCCCTCACCCGCCTGGGTGGTGGCCGGCGGCTGGGTGGTGGCGGGAGGCTGCGTGGTCGGAGGTGATGTCGCGGGAGCCGTCGTCGCAGCACCGCCGCCGACGGTGGTGGGCGTCGAGTTCGACGGGGTCGAGTTGCCCGGCGTCGAATTGCCCGGCGTCGAATTGCCCGGCGTCGAGTTGCCCGGCGTCGAGGCCCCCGGGGTCGAGCCCCCGGGTGTCGGGTTGCCGGGCGTCGGGTTGCCGGGCGTCGGGTTGCCTGGTGTCGCAGCAGGAGATGCCCCAGCCGCAGGTGTGGCCGGAGCCACGGTCGACGGGAGCGCTCCGGCCGTCGACGGGCTGGCGATCGGAGCCAGCGTCGCGACGAACACCACGGACTGACCGCCGCTGTTGTTGGTCAGCACCGACGATCCGACGAACGGCAGGTTGTAGCCGGCCGGCAGTACCGACCCGTCCGGCAGCGAGACGCTCCCTCCGACGACGACGATCAAGCCGGCCTGGACCCCCGCGATGGTCAAGGCCTCCCCGGACGCCAGGACGTCGCGGACGAGCTCGAAGTCGTAGAGACCCTCGGTCAACGGGAACGTGCCGAGGCCGGTTCCTCCTGCCAGCCCCAACTCGAGCACGTCGGCGGCCACGGCCGCACTCAACTGATGGCCGCGTCCAGACGGCACATAGTGACCTTCGCCGTTCTCGACAGAGGTGCCGAGCCCGGCGCCACCCTCGCCCAACACTCGAACGGTCGACGAGGTCGGGATGACGAACGTCGGGCCCGCCGCCGGCACGTCGACCGGCGCGGTCACTGCGGGGAAGGCCTGCAGCACCCAGTGATGGTCGGCGGTCCCGACGTCGATCACGCCTTGGGCGAGCGTCGCCGCGTGGGCCGATTCGATGGCCGTCGGCGTGGCAGTGGCCCCGGTCGGGGTGGCGCCGGCACAGAACCCGGCGATCGTGAGTGCTCCGACGGCGAGGTACCGGAGGCGGCGGGAGGGAGGGTTCGGCTGCTCTGTCGGCAACATGGGGATCTCGTTCTTTCGTGAGTGGGGTCGATGGCGCGTCAACGCTGAGTAACTCCCCACACGACGGCCCCCGGGGGCCACCGGTTACACGAACCGTTCCGACCACCTCGCCAGCTCGCCAGAGAACAACGACCGCTTCGGTGACGAACGCCGCTTCGGGTCCTGCTACCAACGCGTGCATGCCAGCGCCGATGCAGTCACCGATCTCGATCCCCGCCACCGGCCACCGGACCGACGTGTGGTCCCTGCTCGAACTGTGGGTCGCCCGGCGGCCCGACGCAGCGTTCCTCGAATGGCACCCGTACGACGGCGTCGGACGCACGTGGACGTATGCCGCGATCGCCGCCGACGCCTCGGCCGCGGCGGCCGGCCTCGCCGCTCGGGGCGTCGTTCCCGGCGATCGCGTGCTCATCCACCTCGACAACAGCCCGGAGTTCGTCACCTCGTGGCTCGCCTGCGCGGCCCTCGGCGTCACCGCTGTCACCACCAACACGCGGTCGGCCCGTGATGAGCTCGCCTACTTCGCCGACGACAGCGCCGTCATCGGGGCGATCACCCAACCGCTCTACGCCGATCTCGTGGCGGCGAGCGCTCCTGGCCTGTCGTGGATGACGGTGACCGACCACGACGCCGGGACGGAGAGCGACGTCACGGGCGGCGGTGACCCGTTCCGGTCCCTGCTCGCCGCCGGCCGCTCCGCTGGGTCGCTTCCGGCCCGCGACGCCGAGCCTGCCCGCATGATGAGCGTGCAATACACGTCGGGGACGACCTCACGACCCAAAGGCGTCGTGTGGACCCACGCCAACGCCCTCTGGGGGGCTCGGATCAACGCCGTTCACGAAGGGCTGCGGGCCGACGACTGCCATCTCGTCTACCTGCCGCTGTTCCACGCCAACGCCCTCTCGTACTCGATGCTGGCGGCGCTCTGGGTCGGGGCGCGCATGGTGCTGGTGCCCAAGTGGTCCACGAGTCGTTTCTGGGACGTCTCGATGGAGCATGGCTGCACGTTTCTTTCCACGATCGGACTCTCGTTGCGCTCGCTGCTCACCGGCGCCACCGGAGAAGTTCCCGCCGGCCACTCCTACCGATTGCTCGGCGGTCCGATCTGCGACACGCCGGTCGACTCGGTCCTCGGCACGAAGTCGATCGGCTGGTGGGGCATGACCGAGACGATCTCCCACGGCATCGTCGGCAGCCCCACCACGCCCGACCGGCCGGGGGCGATCGGCCGACCGGCGCCCGAATACGGCATCGCCGTGGTCCGCGACGACGGCGTGACCCCCGTCGAGGCCGAGGAGACGGGTGACCTGCTGTTCCGCGGCGAACCGGGCGTCTCGATGTTCGCCGAGTACCTCAATCAACCGCAGGCCACCGCCGACAGCTTCGACGATCACGGCTGGTTCCGCACCGGCGACCGCGTCATCGTGCACGCCGACGGCTACATCACCTTTGCCGACCGTTCCAAGGACATGCTCAAGGTCGGCGCCGAGAACGTCGCGGCGTCCGAGATCGAACGGGTCATCATGACCAGCGGCGCCGTCCGCGAGGCCGCCGTCGTCGGTCGTCGCGACGCCAAGCTCGACGAGGTCCCGGTCGCCTTCGTCACCGTCGCCGGGGACATCGATGGTGACACGGAACAACGGGTTGCCGAGCAGGTCATCGCCGCGTGCGCCAACGACCTCGCCGACTTCAAGGTGCCCCGTGAGGTGTACGTCGTGCGCGAACTGCCTCGTTCCACACTCGCCAAGGTCAACAAGGTCAAGTTGCGGGCCGTCGCCGAGCCGGGCGCCGACCGCGCCGCAGCTGCCGCCGAGTGGCTGGAGTCGGCACGCGTCGATCCCTCGGGCGATTCCACAGAGGGCTGAACGACCTCCGCTGGAGCGGTGCAAGCGATCCGCAAGCACCGTACAAGGCGGCCGGTGGACAGTGGGCTCATCAGATCGACGACCCACGTCGTACCTCACCAGGAGGCATGTCCAATGTTCCAGACCCCGGCACCCCAGATCGACGCGACCGACCGCCGCAGCGGCAAGACGGGCGCCAGCCCCCGGCGTCGCCGCACCGCGACGGCCGCGGCCCTGTTCGCCCTCGCCGGCGCAACCCTCCTCACCGCCTGCGGCGACGACGAGCACTCCGCCGACGCCGCCACCGGCACGATCGCCGAGCAGGCTGCCGCCACCGAACCGGCGGTGTCAGCGCCCGGCTCGGAGACGTCCGGACACGGCCCCTCCAACCACGACGGCGACGCGTCGGTCCCGCGCGGCGACAGCATCACCGTGCTGCTCGGCGACTACCACTTCGGCGGCCTTCCTGAGGAGATCGAGGCCGGCACCGAGATCACCGTCGAGAACTCGTCGGAGACCGAGGTCCACGAGCTCGTCGCCATGCGCCTGCCCGAAGGCGACGAGCGCAGCGCCGACGAGATCCTCGACGGTGGCATGGAGGAGCTGATGACCCTCGGCCCGCCCGCCCTGGTGATCGTCGCCGCCCCCGAAGGTGGCGAGCCGGTCGTCGCCGTGGGCAACGGGCGTCTCGACGATCCCGGCCGCTACCTCGTCCTCTGCTCCATCCCGACGGGCGCCGATCCGGCCGAGTTCATGGCCGCCATGCAGGAGGAGTCGTCGACGCCGCCCGAGGTGGACGGCGGGGCCCCGCACTTCATGAACGGCATGGTCGACATCGTCGTCGTCACCGGCTGAGGTTCGACGACGCTCGGTGAGATGCCTCCGCGTGGAGCTGTGCGGGGGGTGGGGATCGAACCGGCGTGGGGCGGGTGGGGATCGAACCCACGACCAAGGGATTATGAGTCCCGCGCTCTGACCACTGAGCTACCGCCCCGGAACGGGCAACGCTAGTGGTCTGTCGTCGAGTTGGTGGGGTGCGATCGCGCCGCTGGGCTCGTCGCTGGCAAGGCGCGAGGACGAAGGAATACACCCAGTCTTTCGAGGACGAGCAACGCAGCCAGCGGCGAGATCCAGCAAGCGAGACACCCTTACCAATCCGGCGACAGACCACTAGGCGGTTCCCCGTCTGGAGCGGACAGTCGTCTCGTGCACGCTGAGCCACGTGTTGCCGTCCACCAGCGCCGTCACCCTGCGCAACTCGCTCTTCGAGCCTCGCGTGTGGCGCTCGAGGAAGCGGACGGCCCCCGCCGTCGGCGACGAGATCTCGCTGATGTCGATCTCGAGATCGGGCTGGCTGCCGCCCACCTCTCGCAGGGCGGCCACCATTTGGTCGCGGGTCAGCACGGCCCCGTCGCTCCTGACCAGCGTGAAGTCCTCGCCGTGAGCGCCCACGAACTCCTCGAGAGCAGCCTGGTCACCGCCGGCGAGCCAGTGCTGGAGGCGGAGGTGGTGGCGGCGCACGCCTTCCCCGTTCAACGTGAGACATCCGGACGTTCGAGTGGCATCACCCATGCCACGGTAGGCGACGGCAGGGGTGATCGATGTCACGCAATGACCTGAGGTGATACGGCGTTGTACTGAAGGCGTGGGCAGCCGCCCACGAGATCCAGACAGAAGTGAGAGACACCGTGAACGTCATCGCCGTCGCCAACTCGATCGGGCTCGCCGCCAACGACCGCGGCGAGATCACCGGCACGATCGACGAGGAGATCGTGCTCGGCGCCCTCTCGACGCTTGCCACCAGCCATCCGGGCCATGACGAGCTCTTCACCGAGGCCGCGCTCCGCGTCGAGCTGGCCCGCTCGGCCGGCGTCGAACAGCGCGATGCCAACAGCGTGTTCAATCGCTCCGGCACGCCCCGCACGGTGCAGCTGCGGTACCGCTCGGAGATGGCCGAGGTCTTCACCGACTTGGCGATCGACATCGGCCTGCGCAACGCCGAGACCCTGGCCGACACGACGGCCTGACCACGGCGCTCGAGCCTGCCGATCCCTGAGAACGGAGACGGGGTCCGCCGCATTTGCGGCGGACCCCGTGGTCCTTCTGGCTCCGGGGGTGGGGCTCGAACCCACGACAATCGGCTTAACAGGCCGGTGCTCTGCCAGCTGAGCTACCCCGGAAAGGCGACTTCGGACGTTATCGCCTCAACAAGGCCCATTGCACGCCGGAACTGTGAACTCGACGAGTATGTGACGGCTGGGCACCCATTGACATGCTTGCTTCGCCGGCGACTCGCATCGGCGACCGCTCGATACGGCTTGAGAAACTGCTGACGTGGAATCTCGAGCAGTTGCGACCAGAACTCCACGGCGGAGCCGAGGTCGAGTCCGTCGTGGAGATACAGCCGGACGCGGAGCCGGCACTCGTCGATGTCGAAGAATCGGCGTAGCCACGCGACGAACGCGAGCAAGATGGCGGGGTTCGTGTTGGCCATACCAAGGCTGGCTCCGGTCTTGAAGCCTTCGCCTGCGTACAGCGCCGCACCGACGAGGAGGAACTCCCGGTCGGTCATTCGCCCGACGACTGCTGCTCCCTCGTTCAAGTAGCGCTCGATCTCCCGCTCCTTGGCGATCTGCAAGGGATGCGGATTGTCCTTGGTGAAGTTGTGGCGGCGGGGGTTGGGCGTGAAGTCGACGTCTCGCACCCACTTCGACACCGACGACTTCGACACGCCGAGTTCGGCGGCGATGTCGGGCAGCGTCCACGCCTGCGCTCTCAACTCCCGTGCTCGCTGCTGCTCGGCGAGCTTGCCGCGGTATCCCATGACGCCATCTTGACGAGGGGTTGTGACGGAGTTCCCGCCCTACGGGGCCGTCGGCGATGAGTCCGGACGAGACGTACCGTCGTTGGAGCATGGCTGAGACATCGCAGACTTTCCAGACGACGCTGTGGGCCGCCGGCGGCAACAACGTCGGCATCGTCGTGCCCGACGACGTCGTGGCGGCGTTCGGGCGCGGCAAGCGGGTGCCGGTCGTCGTGACCATCGACGGCGGCTACCGGTACCGGAACACCATCGCGTCGATGGGCGGGCAGTTCCTGCTCTCATTCAACGCCCAGACGCGTGCCGCCACAGGCCGCGGCGCCGGGGACATCGTCGAGGTGCGGCTCGACGTCGACGACGCACCGCGCACGGTCGAGGTGCCGCCGCGGTTGGCCGCCGAGTTGGAGCGTGACGACGACGCGAGGCGGATCTGGGAGGCGCTGAGCTACAGCAAGCAGCGGGCCCACGCCGAGTCGATCACCGGCGCCAAGACCGACGCCACGCGGGACAGCCGGGTCGCCAAGGTGCTCGCAGCCTTGCGCGGCTGACCGCGGCGACGGTTACTCGGTCTCGAGGAACTCGCGGAGGCGCTGCGAACGCTGCGGGTGGCGCAGCTTGGCGAGCGTCTTGGCCTCGATCTGGCGGATGCGCTCGCGGGTGACCCCGAACTCCCGGCCCACCTCTTCGAGCGTCTTGGCCTGGCCACCGTCGAGTCCGAACCGCAACCGGACGATCTCCTGCTCACGCTCGGACAGCTCGTTGAGCACGTCGCCGACCGCTTCCGACAACATCAGCCTGGTGGCGATGTCGGCGGGCCCGTCGGCCGTGGCGTCCTCGATGAAGTCGCCGAGGTTGGACTCGTCCTCCTCGCCGACCGGCGAGTCGAGCGACAGGGGGTCCATCGAGATGCGCAGCAGGTCGCGGACGCGCTCGGGCTCGAGCTGCACGTTGGCGGCGATCTCGTCGACCGTCGGCTCGCGCTCGAGCTCCTGGTGGAGCTGACGCTTGGCCCGGATGACCCGGTTCATGTGCTCGACCATGTGCACCGGGATGCGGATGGTGCGCGCCTGGTCGGCGATCGAGCGGGTGATCGCCTGGCGGATCCACCACGTGGCGTAGGTGGAGAACTTGAAGCCCTTCGTGTGGTCGAACTTGTCGACCGCCCGCATGAGGCCGAGGTTGCCCTCCTGGATGAGATCGAGGAGCTGCATGCCGCGATTCGAGTAGCGCTTGGCGATGGAGACGACGAGCCGCAGGTTGGCCTGCGTGAGCTCGCTCTTGGCCCGCTCGCCGGTGCGGATCTGGCGCAGGAGCTGCCGCCGCTCGGCCTCGTCGATGCCACCCGCGTCGATGCGGGCCGCGGCGCGGTGGCCGACCTCGATGAGCTGGGCCAGCCGGCGCTCGTCCTCGGTGGTGAGCAGGTCGACCTGACCGATCTCGCGCAGGTACATGCGCACACCGTCCGCCGTCGACGTGTCGCCGCGGGGCGCCTGGCGGGTGGCCCGGCTGCGCCGCCGCCGGCTGAGCAGGCGCTCGTCGGCACCCTCGTCGTAGGCGGGGAACGACGGTGTGTGAACCGCCTCGACGGCCTGGCCATCGGCGGGCGTCTCGTCCTCGTCGTCGGCGTCGACCTCCTCGTCGACGGCGATCCCGACGTCGAGCAGCGCCCGTCTCGTGGTGGCGAGGACCTCGCCCGAGAGCTCGACGTCGCGCAGTACCAGGGCGACCTCCTCGGCGTGGACGGTTCCCCCGTTCGAGTGCCCGCGCTGCGTCAGCTCGGCCCACTCGAGCGCGTCCACGCCCGGGATGCCGAGATCCCTTCGAGGAGGTTCCGCCGTGGTGTCAGCGTCCCCCGGATAGTCGTTGCCCAGTTCGACGATGGAGCCAACCTAGCAACCACTCGGCGGCCTCTGCCCCTTTGATCTGACTCCCCAGCTCTTCCACCTGCAAGCGGGCCTCGCGGTCCTCGCGGATCCGGTCCGGATCGAGGCCTGCCATGGGTGCGGCGAGCACCCGGCGCGCCGCCGCGGCGATCAGGTTGCGAGCCTCGACGTCGGGATCGACGTCGAAGTCGGCGACGGCGGCCCGCTCCAGCACCTCCCTGGCGTCCGGATCGGCATCCTCGATCGCCGCGTCGAGATCGCCGTCGGCCTCGGCCAGGGCCAGAAACGACCGGCGCAGGACGTCGTCGGCGAAGAGCTCCTCGATCAGCCAGCTGGCGATCGAGTTCCAATCCTGCGCGAGCAGGGCGATCGCCACGAACTCGGCGTTCTCGCGCACCACCGACGCCCGTGGACGGCGGATCTCGACGGAGGGATCTCGCTGGCGGCGCTGGGCGATCGACACCAGGTCGGACGCCGCGATGCCGGTCTGCGCCGCCACCTCGCCGGCGTAGAGCTTGCGGACCTCTGCGTTGGGGTGCTCGTTGACCACGGCCATCGCCCGCTCGGCGAGGCGAACCCGCTCCTCGGGCGTCCGGGCGACCGCCCGGTCGATCACCCGGCCGAGCCGGAAGCCGAGGAACGGCACGGCCTCGGCGACGGCTGCGGCGAGCAGCGCCCGCCCTTCGTCGGTCTGAGCGAGCTCGCCCGGGTCCTTGCCGTCGGGCAGCCGGGCCACGGACACCTGCACCTGGTACTGCTGCTCCCACTCGTAGAAGCGCTCGGCCGCACCCTGGCCGGCGTTGTCGGCGTCGAATGCGAGCACCACGCGGCTCGCGTAGCGCTTGAGGAGGCGCACGTGCTCCTCGGTGAAGGCCGTCCCGCACGTGGCGACCGCCCGGGCGACGCCGGCCCGGTGGAAGCCGATCACGTCGGTGTACCCCTCACACACCACCGCCTGATCGGAGGCGGCGATGCCGGCCTTCGCCCAGTTGAGGCCGTACAGCGTCTTGGACTTGGCGTAGATCGGCGTTTCCGGCGAGTTCTTGTACTTGGCCGGATCGGTGGAGCCGGGCAGGATGCGGCCGCCGACGGCGATCGCTTCACCGGAGTCGCTGAAGATCGGGAACACGATCCGGCCGCGCAGGGCGTCCTGCATTCGCCCGACGCGATTCGTGAAGCCGAGCCCGACCGTGCGCAGCAGCTCGGCGTCGAGGCCCGAGCCCTTGGACAGGGCGTCCCAGTCGTCGGGGGCCCAGCCGATCCTGAACTGACGCACGATGTCGCCCGTCAACCCTCTGCTGCGCAGATAGCCGCGGGCCGGACCGGCGTCGCTGCCGGTCAGCAGGCGCTGGTGGTACCACTCGACCGCGCCCTCCATCGCCTCCACGAGACGCTTGCGGCGGGCCCGCTGCGCCGACTGCGCCGAGTCGGTGTAGCTGATCTGCATGCCCACCTTGGCGGCGAGGTACTCGACGGCACCGACGAAGTCGACGTGCTTGGTCTCCTGCACGAACGTGAAGGCATCGCCCGACTTGTCGCAGCCGAAGCAGCGATAGCGGCCCGTCTCCTCGCGAACGTTGAACGACGGGGTCTTCTCGGCATGGAACGGGCAGAGGCCGACGTGGTTGCGGCCGACCTTGCGCAGCTGGACGATCTCGGCGACCACATCGACGATCGAGACGGTCGCCTTGAGCCGCTCGATGTCGTCGTCGACGATCGCCATGACGACACATTGTGCCCGCAGCGCACGCCGACCCGGCGCACGCTGGCGGGATGACCCGGGCCGATCGCCCGGCGTGACGGATCAGGCGTGGTCGCCGGTGACCGTGGGGTCGGTGGCCGGGTCGTCGTCGGTGGCGTCCCCGACGGCCTCGGCCACCGCGCCGTCGGTACGGGCGTCGTCGGCGGGACCGGCCTCGTCGTGGATCTGGTGCGGGAAGTGGTCGTCGGGATCAGGCGTCGCCTTCAGCGACACGATGATCGACACGGCGAGGATGAGGCCGATCACCGGCAGTGAGATCCACGTCGGCATGTGGTAGTGCAGCGGCGCCTGCGAGAGGATCATCTTCACGCCGACGAACGCCAGGATGATCGCCAGGCCGGTCTGCAGGTACTTGAACCGGTTGTGCAGGTCGGCGAGCAGGAAGTACAGGGCCCGCAGGCCGAGGATGGCGAAGGCGTTCGACGAGAACACGAGGAACTGCTCGTGGCTCACGGCGAGTACGGCGGGCACGCTGTCGACGGCGAAGACGACGTCGGTGGCCTCGACGAGCAGCAGCACGGCGAACAGCGGCGTGGCCAGCCGCTTGCCGTTGACCTTGGTGAACAGGTGCGGGCCGTCGAGCTTGTCCGTGCTCGGCACGATCCGGTTGACGAGCTTGAGCACCTTGCTGTTGCCCGGATCGACCTCGTCGTCGCCCGAGACCAGCATGCGGCCCGCCGTGAACAGCAAGAAGGCGCCGAAGATGTACAGGACCCATTCGAAGCGCTCGATGATCGCCACCCCGGCGAAGATGAAGATCGCCCGCATGACCAGGGCGCCGAAGATGCCCCAGAACAGCACGCGGTGCTGGTACTTCTGCGGCACCTTGAAGTAGCTCATCAGCAACGCCCACACGAAGACGTTGTCGATGCTCAGGCTCTTCTCGATCAGATAGCCCGAGACGTACTCACCCGTCGCCGCCCCGCCGAACCACCACAGCACCACCAGCGAGAAGGCCACGCCGACGGAGATCCAGGCGGCGGACTCGATGGCCGCTTCCTTGGTGTTGATCTCGTGGGCCTCCCGGTGGAACACCAGGAGGTCGACGAGGAGGAGGGCCACGATGAGCCCGAGCAGGACCAACCACTGCCACGCGTGAACGTTGATGTCGACGAAGTTCGAACTCCGGTCGCTGGACGCAATCAGGAACATCGGTGGTGGGTCCTACTCGGGCCTTCGTGGGTCGTGGTGCTACTTGGTGGTACTGGTGCTCGCACCGACCACGGCCTGCGCCGCGGCGAGGCGAGCGATCGGCACGCGGAAGGGCGAGCAGCTCACGTAGTCGAGACCGGCCTCGTAGAACAGGGCGATCGACTCGGGGTCACCACCGTGCTCGCCGCAGACGCCGAGCTTGAGCTTCTTGTCCGTCGCCCGGCCGCGCTCGGCGCCGAGCTTCACGAGCTCGCCGACACCGCTCTGGTCGATGGTCTCGAACGGGTTGCGCTTGAGCAGACCCTGTTCGAGGTAGGCGGGCATCATGCGGCTCTCGACGTCGTCGCGGGAGAAGCCGAACGTCATCTGCGTGAGGTCGTTGGTGCCGAACGAGAAGAAGTCCGAGACCTCGGCGATCTCGTCCGCGCGGACGGCCGCGCGCGGCGTTTCGATCATCGTGCCGATCGTGACGTTCGGCGGGTTCTTCACGCCCTTGTTTGCCCGGTCGATCTCCTCCTGCACCCAGCCGCGGGCCAGGGCGAGCTCCTCACGGGTCACCGTGAGGGGGATCATCACCTCGACGATCGGGTTCTTGCCCTGCTTGCGGAGGTTCTTCGCGGCCTCGAGCAGGGCCCGCACCTGCATCCCGTACAGCTTGGGCTTGATCACGCCGAGGCGAACGCCGCGCGTGCCGATCATCGGGTTGTGCTCGGCCCACGTCTCGGCGGCGGCGAGGAGCTTCTGCTCCTCGCTGGACAGGCCGCTCGTGGCCTGCTTGATGTGCAGTTCCTCGATGGAGGGGAGGAACTCGTGGAGCGGCGGGTCGAGGAGACGCACGGTGACGGGCAGCCCGTCCATCGCGCTGAGCACCTCGGTGAAGTCGGCGCGCTGCACGTCGAGCAGTTCGGCGAGCGCCTCGTTCTCCTCGTCGGGCGTGGAGGCGAGGATCATCTTGCGCACGACCGGCAGGCGGTCGGGGGCGAGGAACATGTGCTCGGTGCGGCACAGTCCGATGCCCTCGGCGCCGAGCTCGCGGGCCACCGTGGCGTCCTCGCCGGTGTCGGCGTTGGCGCGAACCCCGAGCTTGCCCCTGCGGATCTGGTCGGCCCAGCCGAGGATCGTATTGAACTCGGCCGGCGGTTCGGCGTTCTTCAACTCGACGGCACCGACGATGACCTCGCCCGAAGAACCGTCGATCGAGATGACGTCACCCTCCTTGACGGTGGCGTTGCCGGCGGTGAACTGCTTGCCGGAGATCTTCACCGACTCGGCGCCGACGACGGCCGGGGTGCCCCAACCGCGGGCGACGACGGCGGCGTGGCTGACGAGACCGCCGCGCGACGTGAGGATGCCCTTGGAGACCATCATGCCGTGAACGTCCTCGGGGCTCGTCTCGTTGCGGACGAGGATGACGTCTTCACCGCGCGCCGCGGCGGCCTCGGCCTCGTCGGCGGTGAAGTACACCTTGCCGACCGCGGCGCCCGGCGACGCCGCGAGGCCCTTGGCGATCGCCGTGAAGTCACCGGTGAGCTGCGGGTGCAGCACCTGGTCGAGGTGGTCGGCCGTGACGCGGCCGAGCGCCTCGGCCTTGGAGATCTTCCACCTCTTGTCGCCCTTGCCCGACCCCTTCGTCATGTCGACGGCCATCCTCAGAGCGGCGGCCCCGGTGCGCTTGCCGATACGCGTCTGGAGCATCCAGAGCTTGCCCTGCTCGATGGTGAACTCGGTGTCGCACATGTCCTGGTAGTGACGCTCGAGGCGGGCGAAGATGTCGAGCAGCTCGCCGTGGATCGCCGGGAAGTGCTTCTTGAGGGCGTCGAGATCCTCGGTGTTGCGGATGCCGGCCACCACGTCCTCGCCCTGGGCGTTGACGAGGAAGTCACCGTACGGCTTGTTCTCGCCCGTGGCCGCGTTGCGGGTGAAGCCCACGCCGGTGCCGGAGTTGTCGTCTCGGTTGCCGAAGACCATGGCCTGGACGTTGACGGCGGTGCCGAGGTCGTGGCTGATGCGCTCACGGACGCGGTAGGCGATGGCCCGAGCGCCGTTCCAGCTGGAGAACACGGCCTCGACCGCACCGCGCAGCTGCTTGATCGGATCCTGCGGGAAGGCCTTGCCGGTGGCCGACTTGACGACCGCCTTGTACTCCGTGCAGAGCGCCTTCAGCGCGGACGCCGTGAGCTCGGCGTCGTTGGAGACACCGGCCGACTTCTTGGCCTCCTCGAAGGGGTGCTCGAAGAGCGCGCCGTCGATGTCGAGCACGATTCGGCCGTACATCGAGATGAAGCGGCGGTACGAGTCGTAGGCGAAGCGCTCGTCGCCGGTGGACGCGGCGAGACCCTTGACGCTCTTGTCGTTGAGACCGAGGTTCAAGACGGTGTCCATCATGCCCGGCATGGAGAACTTGGCGCCCGAGCGCACGCTGACGAGCAGCGGGTCGTCCGGGTCCCCGAGCTTGCGGCCCATCTGGTCCTCGAGCTTGGCAACCTGGGCGGCGATCTCGTCGTCGAGGCCGGCGGGCCAGCCGCCAGCGAGGTAGGCGCGGCAGGCGTCGGTGGAGATCGTGAAGCCGCCGGGTACCGGAAGCTTGAGCACGCTCGTCATCTCGGCGAGGTTGGCTCCCTTACCGCCGAGCAGATCCTTGTACTCCATCGGAGGACGGCGATGCTTGTGGTCGAATGCGTAGACGTACGGCACGACGATCGAGTCTACGAGGGAGATCGCTGGCGGATGGTGAAGCTCGGACGCCCAAACGAATTCGTCGAGATCGCGACGATGCTGGGACGCCACTGACGGGATGTGCCTGGCACGCCCCGTCAGGTGCCCGCCGGGCGGCGGGTCAGTCGCCGAAGCGCTCGCCCGGCGCCGGCCGGGCCCCGTTGGCGAAGGCCGCCCACGCCATCGGCCCCTTGCCCTCTGGCTGCACGGTGACCGGCCGGACAGCGCCCCCAGCCGCCACGATCACGCCGTCCTGCAACGTTCCGGCGCCGCCGACGGACGGCGAGGTCGTGAGCTCGGCGGAGAGGATCCGCAGGCGCTTGCCGCGGAACGTCGTCCAGGCGTGGCCGGCGCGCACCCAGCGATGGACCGTCTCGGCCGGCTGCGTCCAGTCGATGCGCCACTCCCCCGGGTCGATCTTGGCGGCGTACGTCGGCTCACCGAGCTGGGGTACCGGCACCGGAAGGGGATCGGCGGCCAGCACGTCGACGAGCAGGCGTGTGCCCACGGTGACGAGCTCTGTCCGCAACTGCTCCGCAGTCGTGTCGGCTCCGATCGCCACCGTCTCGCTGGCGTACACGGCACCGGTGTCCAGCGTCTCCTCGACGTCCATGATGCAGACGCCGGTCTCGGTGTCGCCGGCGAGCAGGGCGCGCTCCACGGGGGCGGCGCCGCGCCAGCGCGGCAACAGGCTGAAGTGCACGTTCACCATCGGGACCGCGTCGAGGACGTGGGCCTTGATCAATCGCCCGAAGGCGACCACCACGCCGAGGTCGACCGGCGCGTCCGCGGCGAGGTCGACGATGTCGTCGACGCGGTCGGTGACCGGGAGGCCGAGCTCGAGGGCCGCGGCCTTCACCGGGCTCGGCGAGGTCGCGCCACCGCGTCCGCGCCGGCGATCGGGCTGGCTGACGACGAGGGCGATCTCGTGACCAGCGGCATGCAACGCTCGAAGCGGCGGAACCGCCATCTCCGGGGTGCCGAGAAAGACGATCCGGCGTGACGCCATCTGGTGGCTAGCGCAGGCGGAGGCGGCGACGCGGGCCGTTGCCGTTGTCGCCGTCCTCGGTGAGTCGGCGGTATTCGGCCATCGCTTCCTTGCGCTGCTCGGGCGTCATGCGGTCGAACATCAAGACGCCGTTGAGGTGGTCGATCTCGTGCTGGAACATCCGGGCCTCGAGCTCGTCGACCTCGCGCTGCACATGCTCGCCGTTGACGTCGATGCCGGTGACCAGCACCGTCTTCGGGCGGGCGATCTCGACGTACAGACCGGGGATGGACAGGCAGCCTTCCTCGTAGAGCCACTCACCGTCGGACTCGGTGACCTCGGGGTTGAAGATCGCCTGAGGATCATCACCGAGGTCCCACACCACGACCTGCTTCTGCACACCGATCTGCGGGGCGGCCAGGGCCAGCCCGTTGCCGCTCGTGAACAGCGTCTTGAACATCTCGTCGACGAGACGGATGGCCTTGCCGTCGACATCGTCGACGGGAGACGCCTTCGTCTTCAGGACGGGGTCGCCGAACGTGCGGATCTTCTGGGCCACGCTGCCAGGATACGAGCTGATCGGCCGGACAGGGTGGCCTGCCCGCAGACCCGGCGTGCGTGGCCGGGAACGAAGAGGACGTCTATGCAGTACTTCGAAGAGCAACCCGTGGTGCCGTCGGCCGAGCGCGAGGTCGTCGTGCGCGGCCTCGGCGGGCCGGTGCGCCTCACGACCGATCGGGGCGTCTTCAGCCACGGCGCGCTCGACGCCGGAACCGCCCTCTTGCTCAAGCAGGCGCCGCTCCCGCCGGCCCAGGGCACGTTCCTCGATCTCGGGTGCGGAACCGGCGCCATCGCCCTGATGCTCGCCCGCCGCGCCCCGGCGGCGCGTGTGATCGCCGTCGACGTCAACGAACGGGCGCGCGAGCTGTGCGCGCGCAACGCCGCCGCCAACGCCATCGACAACGTGGAGGTGCTGGCGCCCGACGCCGTCGACGCGGCCATCCGCTTCGACCTCATCTGGTCGAACCCACCGATCCGGATCGGCAAGCCGGCGCTGCACGACCTGCTCCGTCGCTGGTTCGGGCTGCTCACCCCGGACGGGCAGGCCGTGCTCGTCGTGCAGAAGCACCTCGGATCGGACTCGTTGCAGCGCTGGCTCACCGAGCAGGGCTGGCCCACCGAGCGCATCGCCGCGGCGAAGGGCTACCGCCTGCTGCTCAGCCGGACGTCGTGAGCACGACGACCGCCGCGTCGGCGATGTGTGCGCTGCGAAGGCAGGGTTCCGCGTGCTCCGCTCACGGTTCGCGCTAGACGCGTGGCGGGTCGACGACGATGCGGGCCTTCGATCCCGACTCGCGCTTGGCGGCGATGAGCGCCTCACCCAGGGTCGTCCAGTCGGGTGAGCGCACGAGGTAGTCCTCGCCGGACGTGCCCACGTCGGCTCGTCCCCCGGCCCGGAGGGCGTCAGCCAACGCGTCGCGGCCCGTGCCGCTGACCGCGGCCAGGGCGGTCGACGGTGGAAGGGAAAGCAGGCGGCGGTGTTCGCGCTCCGGGTCGAGCAACCGGGCCGGATCGGCCAGCACGGCGGCGCGGAGCACCGCGTGGTCGGGAAGGAACGTCTGCAGCAGGAGCCGCCCTCCGCGCTGGCGGGGACCGAGCAGCCGCGCCGCCTTGGCGATCAGCGCCATCGTCAGCTCGCTGGCCCGGTACCGCGGGGCCAGCAGTTCGCGGTCGATGTCGAGGAACGCGACCACGTCGGCGCGGGGCACCCGGTGTAGCACGGCCTCGGTCCCCACGTACACGCCCGACGCCTCGGGCGGACCGTCGTCACGGCCGGTGACGGCCACGACGGGACGGCCGGCGGCGGCCTCGAGCTCCTCGCGCAGGCGGGTCACACCGGGTCGGAGGTTGGCGAACGACGACCCGCCGCACGACAGGCAGACCCGGTTGCGGACCGCCGCGCAGCGGGGGCACACCAAGGTCGCATCGTCGGCGAGACTCACCGCGGCGTCGCACCGCTCGCAACGGGCCAGGCTCTTGCAGGCCCGGCAGGCGAGGATCCGGGCCCGGCCGGTGGCGTTGAGCACGCACACCACGGTGTGGTCGGCGTCGCGCAGGTGACGGATCAGCGCCGACGTGACGAGCGACGTCTTCCACGGTTCCTCGTCGCTGCGGTCGATCACGTCGATGATCGGCCAGCCCGATCGGGAGGTCGCGGCGTCGACGTGGCCCATGCGTCCGGCGAGGGCATCGACCCCGGCGACCGTCGGGCTGGGCGAGGTGAGCAGGACCACGGCCCCGGCCCGCCTCGCTCGTTCCACGAGCACGTCTCGGGCATGCCACGTCGGGGCCCGCTCCTCCTGCTGCCCCTCGTCGTGCTCGTCGATGACCACGACCGCGGACAGCCCGGGGCAGGGCGCCCACGCGGCCGCCCGGGCTCCGATGACGACATCCACCCCGGCGGCGGCGTTGGCCCACTGCTTCGGCACGACCGCGACCGACAGGCCCCGGCGGCGCAGCGCCGCTGCCATCGCGCCGGCCCGCACGACCGATGGGACCACCACCAGCGCCGGGCCGCGGGCGGCGGCCGCGGCGATCGCCTCGACCGGCGACACGGCCGGTGGCAGCACGAGCGTGCCACCGCCCGAGTCCATCAGATCCCCCGCGGCCCGTCCGACAGGGCCCGGCCCGACGAGTTGGCGAGCGCTTCGGTTCGCCGCGGGCAGCGATCGCACGCGCACGGACGGGCTGGCGGTCACGAGGAACGGACGCAGCCGTCCCGCGGCCCAGCGGATCGACGCCCACTCGGCGAGCTCGATGATGTGCGGCGCCGGGCCGGCCGACACGACAGCGACGAGCGGCTGCAGCTTGGACGGATCGACCGCCTCGTCGTCCGGATCGAGATCGACCACCCAGCCCGTCACGCGGCGGCCGTGCAGCGGTACCCGGACGACGTCGCCGATCGAGACGGCCATCCCGTCCGGAACGAGATAGTCGAACCGCTTGTCCAACCCCGTCACGTCCGGCAACACCCGAACCCGACACGGTGAAGTGGCCGTCACGCTCCCATCATCGCCGCGCAACACGTCACCAGCAGGCTTCTCATCAATGGCCCATGCGAGCAGGGCCAGGCGGCATGAGATCCGGGCGGCCCCCGATCAACGATCCGACTCCGTCGGGGGTGCTGGAGGGGGCGGTAGCCCCCTCGCCTCGGCGGACCTGGCAAGCGGACCCACGCGGACTGAGATCCGGTCGGCCCCCGATCAACGATCCGACTCCGTCGGGGGTGCGGGAGGGGGCGGTAGCCCCCTCGCCTCGGCGGACCTGGCAAGCAGACCCACGCGGACTGAGATCCGGTCGC
>NZ_QKYK01000012.1 GCF_003426815.1 Desertimonas flava | reverse complement strand
GCAGCGGCTCCGGCCGTGCCGGGCGATCGGGCCCCAGCCGTGACGGCCGGCCGGCGCGCGGCGGCCGCGGTCGGCCGGAACGGGCACCCGAGCGCGAGCTCACCGCCGCGCAGAAGCGTGCCGCCGAGGTGCGGGCGCGGCGCGAGCCGCGCACGCCCCGCGATCCCGACGCCGAGCGGCAGCGGATCGAGTCACGCGAGATCGAGCAGTGGATCGACGAGGGCGAGGCGTCCGACCTCCGCGAGGAGGCCGCCGAGGCCGCGGCGCGGGCGGGTCGTCCGGCACGAAGCAAGCCGCGGGCCACGCCGCCGATCGATCCCGAGGTGGCTGCACAGATCTCCGCCGAGGCGTCCGACCGCCGCGTCGCCGAGCGGATGATCTCGAGGCTCGGCCAGGCTCAGGATGCCCTCGACCACGACCGGCTCGACGAGGCCCGCCGGGTGATCGGGCCGATCGTCAAGACCGTGCCCGGCGTCGCCGCCGTCCACGAGGTGTCGGGCCTGGTCGCCTACCGGCTCGGCCGCTGGCGAGACGCGGTCCGGGATCTCGAGGCCGCTACCGCCCTCAAGCCGAACGTGGAGCTGCTCCCCGTGCTCGCCGACAGCTACCGCGCCCTGCGTCGCTGGACCGACGTCGATCGGGTCTGGCTGGAGATCCGCGAGGCGTCGCCGGCGCAGGCGGTCCTCGCCGAGGGACGCATCGTCGCCGCCGGTGCGCTCGCCGATCGTGGCGATCTGGCCGGCGCGATCCGCACGATGGGCAACGTGCCGGCGTCGCCGAAGCGGGTGCGTGACCACCACTTGCGCCTGTGGTACGTGCTCGGGGATCTGCACGACCGGGCGGGCAACACGCTGGAGGCGACGCGCTGGTTCGAACGCGTCAGCCGCCACGACGCCGACTTCGTGGACGTCGCCCAACGCCTCCGGTCGCTCGGCCGGCGTTGACGCGTTCGGCCCGGCCTGGTTCGTAGGCTCGGGTCGTGGCCAGTCGTCATTTCCGGGCCGGCATCGTCGCCGTCGTGAGGCGGTCCGACGGCGCGATCTGCGCATTCGAGCGGGCCGACGCGCCCGGGAGCTGGCAGCTGCCTCAAGGGGGCATCGAGCCAGGTGAGGAACCCACCGACACGGCGTGGCGCGAGCTCAAGGAGGAGACCGGCCTCACGGCGTCCGACGTCGAGCTCGTGGCCGAGTACGGCGAATGGGTGGCCTACGTGTGGCCCGAGCGGGTCGCCGCCGGCCGCAAGGGGATGGGCCAGGTGCAGCGCTGGTTCACGTTCCGGCTGGTCGACGACGGCGTCGAGCCGACCCCCGACGGATCGGAGTTCACCGCGTGGCGGTGGGTCGACGAGGCCTGGCTGATCGACAACGTGGTGGCCTTCCGCCGCCCGGCGTACGAGCGGGTGCTCGGCGCGGCATCGTCGTGAGCGACGACCTGTTCAGCGCGGCGGCGAGCGAGCGGCTCGCCCGGCAGGCGCCACTCGCGGCCCGCCTGCGCCCGCGCACCATCGACGACGTTGTGGGGCAGGATCACCTACTCGGCCCCGGGCGGCCGCTGCGTCGCCTCGTCGAGACCGACGCGTTGTCGTCGGTCCTGCTCTGGGGCCCACCCGGAACCGGCAAGACGACGCTGGCGCTGGCCGTCGCCGGAAGCACGTCGAAGGAGTTCGAGCAGCTGTCGGCCGTGACGGCGGGCGTGAAGGACGTGCGCGAGGTGATCGAGCGCGCCCGGCAGCGGCTCGGCGAGTTCGGTCGCGGCACGATCCTGTTCCTCGACGAGATCCACCGGTTCAACAAGGCCCAGCAGGATGCCCTGTTGCCCGCCGTCGAGGACGGCACGCTCACGCTGATCGGAGCGACCACCGAGAATCCCTTCTTCGAGGTCAACCCGCCGCTGCGCAGCCGGTCGACGCTGTTCCGGTTGGAGCCGCTCACCGCAGACGCCCTGGGCGTGCTGATGCGGCGCGGCGTCGAGGCGCTGGGCACCACGGCCGACCCCGAGGCCGTCGACCTCATCGTGGCCCGATCCGGCGGCGACGGGCGCCAGGCGCTCACGTCACTCGAGGTCGCCGCCGCCCTCGCTCACCCGCGTCCGATCGGCCTGGCCGATGCCGAGGCCGCCCTGTCCACCAGCGCCGTCCGCTACGGCCGCGACGACCACTACGACGTGGTCAGTGCGTTCATCAAGTCGATGCGGGGTTCCGATCCCGACGCCGCCGTGTACTGGTTGGCGCGGATGCTCGAGGCGGGTGAGGACCCGCGCTTCATCGCCCGCCGGATGACGATCTTCGCCAGCGAGGACATCGGCATGGCCGATCCGCAGGCGTTGCTCGTCGCCGTCGCCGCTCACCAGGCGCTCGAGTTCGTCGGCCTGCCCGAAGCGCAGCTCAACCTGTCGCAGGCGGTGGTCCACCTGGCCACGGCACCCAAGAGCAACGCCAGCGCGATGGCGATCTGGAACGCCCGCAGCGATGTCGCCTCGGGCGCGCTCGGTGAGGTTCCCTCCCACCTGCGCGACAGCCATTACCAGGGGGCGAAGGTACTGGGCCACGGTGCGGGGTACGAGTACCCTCATGCTCATGAGGCCGGCTGGGTCGCTCAGCAGTACCTGCCCGATGAGCTGTCGGGCCGCACGTGGTATCACCCGACCGACCATGGCCGAGAACGCGACGTCGCGTCGCGCATGCGACACGATCGGCCACGAGATGCCAGGCAGGAGCCGCAGATGAACCAGGAGGATCCGTCATGAGCGCCGGCGAACTGGCGCTCGTCGTCGGGGCGGTGCTGTGCGCGCTGGCGTTCGCCGCCCTGGCCGTCACGCTGGTGAGGGTGCGCGACACCGTCGGTGAGCTGCGCACCGAGCTGCGCGATCTCCGTCAGACGAACCTCGACACCCGTGCCGCCGTCGTCGACGCGCTCGACGAGGCGCGGCGCGACCTCGACCGGTTCGATCACCTGTTGGGTTCGGCCGAGGCGATCAGCGGCGCGGTGGGTCGGACGAACCGGGTCGCCCGGGTGGCCATGTCCACGCCGGCGATCAAGGCGGCGGGTGTCGCCACCGGGACGTCGCGAGCGATCAAGCGTCTGCGGGGGCCGGCATGAGCCACCGGGGTGAGCGATGAGCCGCCGGGCCGTCTGGTTCGTGGGTGGGGCTGCCGCCGGTGCATCGGGGGCGGTCTACGTCAAGCGCAAGGTCACCAAGGCGGTCGACCGTGTCGTCGACACCGTGCGGCCGTCCAACGTGGCCAGCTCGGCCACCGGCGCTGTGCGCCGGGCCGGGCACCGTGTGACCGAGGCGGTGCGCGAAGGCGTCACCGCCGCCCGTCGCCGGGAGCGCGAGCTCAAGGCCGAACGGGACGGACGGCTCGTCCGGCTCGGTGACTACCTGTCGGACGGCGACGAGGTGATCGTCGACGGCGAGCCGGTGGAGTCGGCTCGCGTCATCGTGATGCGCCAACGCCAACCCTGATGGCCGCGTCCCCGCTCGTCTCGTCGCTCCGCGCGGCGCTCGACCCGACTCGCGTCCGTGACGCGGCGAGCGAGCTGTCGCTCTACCGTCACGACGCGTCGCACCTCGAAGGCGCGGCCGCGGCGGTGTGCTTCCCCACGTCGACCGACGAGGTCGCCGCGTGCGTTCGCATCGCTCGGGAGCACGGGGTGCCGTTCGTCGCTCGTGGCTCCGGAACCGGCCTGGCCGGTGGTGCGGTGCCTCCCGACGGCGCCGTCGTGATCTCCCTCACCAAGATGAATCGCGTGCTGTCGGTCGATCCGGTCAGCCGCACGGCGTGGGTGGAACCCGGCGTCTTGAACCTCGACCTCTCCCGGTCGACCGCCTCCGACGGCCTGCACTTCGCCCCCGACCCGAGCAGCCAGCAGACGTGCTCGATCGGCGGCAACGTCGCCAACAACTCCGGCGGCCCGCACTGTCTCGCCGACGGGGTGACGACCAGCCACATCCTCGCCCTCGAGGTGGTGCTGCCCGACGGCGCCGTCACCGTCCTCGGCGGCGAGGACCCCGAACCCGACGGCTACGACCTGCGGGGCGCGTTCGTGGGGAGCGAGGGGATGTGTGGCGTGGCGACGGCCATCTGCGTCAAGCTCACCCCCAACCCGCCGGCCACGTCCCTGCTTCTCCTCGACTTCGCCACCGTCGCCGACGGCGCGGCCACCGTCAGTGCGATCATCGCCGCCGGGGTCGTGCCGGCTGCGCTCGAGATGATGGACCGGCTGTGCCTGGAAGCCGTCGAGGCCTACATCGGCGCCGGGTTGCCGGTCGACTCGGCGGTCGCCCTGCTCGTCGAGCTCGTGGGGCCGCCGGCCGCCATCGCCGCCGACACCGACCTGGTCACCGGCATCGCCCGGGCCCACCGTGTGCGGACGGTCCGCGTCGCCGCCGACGAAGCGGAGCGGGCGTTGCTGTGGAAGGGCCGCAAGTCGGCGTTCGGAGCCATCGCCCGGATCAAGCCGAACTACTACCTGCACGACACGGTGGTCCCGCGCCGGGTGCTGCCAGACGTGCTGGCCAAGGTCTACGAGATCGCCGCCGCCCACGAGCTGCTCGTCCTGAACGTGTTCCACGCCGGCGACGGCAACCTCCATCCGCTGCTGGTCTACGACGCCCGCGAGCCGGGCGTGATGGAGCGCGTCGAGGCCGCTGGTCGCGAGATCGTGTCGGTCTCCGTCGCCGCCGGTGGCGTGCTGAGCGGCGAGCACGGCATCGGGCTCGAGAAGCGCGACCTGATGCCGCTGATGTTCAGCGCCGTCGACATGGCCGCTCAGGACTCCCTCCGTTCGGCGTTCGACCCCGACAGGGTGTCGAATCCGGGAAAGGTGCTGCCGAGCCCCGCCCGGTGCGCCGACTTCCAGGCGGTCCCCGCGGGCGCATGGATCTGAGGGAGTTCGCCGAGGCCATCGGCGACAGCGGGCCGGTGACGGTCACCGGCGCCGGAACGCGAGGCGGTCCCGTGAGGGAAGCCACCGTGGTTCGCGCGCCGGCCGGGATCGAATGGCTGCAGCCCGAGGAGATGACCGTGTGCTGCGGCGCGGCGACGCCGGTCGACGAGCTTGCCGCAGCACTGGCCGAGCACGGCCAGCGCGTCGCCCTGCCGTCCGGTGGCACCGTCGGGGGCGCCCTCGCCATGGGCCGCAGCGGCACCTGGCGGCTCGGCTGGGGTCCGACTCGCGACGCACTGCTGCAGGCCCGCTACGTGTCGGCGTCGGGCGACGAGGTCAAGGCGGGCGGGCCGACCGTGAAGAACGTCAGCGGGTTCGACCTGTGCCGCCTGCTCGTCGGATCCCGCGGGACGCTGGGGTTCATCGGCGAGGTGATCCTGCGGACGTGGCCGATGGCGCGGCACTCGCAGTGGTTCTCGACAGCGACCATCGAGCCCGACGAGCTGCTCGCCCGGCTGCACCGCCCGACCTCGCTGCTGTGGGACGGCACGACGGCCTGGGGCCTGCTCGAAGGGCACCCCGACGACGTGGCGGCCGCCGCTGCAGCCGCCGGGCTCGTGCCTGCCGACGGACCCCCGGAGCTGCCGACAGCGGGCCGATGGTCGATCAGGCCGGCGCAGGTGAGGTCGCTCACGGGCCGGTTCGTCGCCGAGGTGGGCGTCGGGGTGGTGCATCACAGCGAGCCAGCGCCCGCGCGCGACGTCGCCCCTGCAGTGCGCGAGCTCACCCGCCGCATCAAGCACAACTTCGATCCGGCGGGCCGGCTCAACCCCGGCGTCGACGTGCTCGACGCCGGCTGAGATGCTCGCCGCCTCGCCGTTCGTCGACCGCCCCATCGGCGACGAGGCGTCGGCCAGGCCGCTGGCCGAAGCACTCGCTGGTCGGCTCGGCCTCGGCGAACCCGTGCTGCTGCGGGCGGCGATGAACGCCACCTACATCGCCGGTGACGTCGTGATCCGCGTCGGCCGGACGACGGTGCCCGGTCACGTGGCCTACGACCTCGCCGAGGTGCTCCTCAGTGCCGGGATCAGCGTTCCGGCACCGGCGTCCGGGCACCCGGTCGAACACGACGGTGACCTCACGGCGACCGCCTGGCAGCGGATCCCGACGGTCGACGGCGGCGCCGACTGGCGCACGGTGGGCGAGATGGTCGCCCGACTTCATGCCCTGGACCCGGCAGCGGTGGGCGGCTATCCGGTGCCTCCGGCGACGTCGTTCCCGTGGTGGCACTTCGACGCGATGCTCCTGCGGGTCGAGCCCTTCGTCGACGCCGCCGACCTCGACGTTCTCGCCGCCGCCGCCGCCCGCGTCGCCGGCTGGGAGGACTCCGTCGCTCGTGAGGCGTGGGTGCTCTGTCACGGTGACGTCCACCCCCACAACGTCGTCGCCGGGCCGGACGGGCCGGTGATCGTCGACTGGGACCTCCTGTGCATCGCCCCGGCCGCCTGGGACCACGCGCCGCTGCGCTCGATGGTGGAGCGATGGGGAGGCGACCCGGCCTGGTGTGCCGACTTCGCGGCCGGCGCCGCTCTCGCCGGTGACGACGAGCCGCTCGTCGAGCGACTCGTCGAGGGACGCCTGCTCGCCGCGACGCTGATGCGGGTGATCGCCGAGGGAGCGGACCGTTCGGACGACTCTGAGGCGTCCCGTCGCCTCCGATGGTGGCGACGGGATCCCGACGCTCCCTACTGGTCGGTCGTCTGACGTCCCATTCCGCACCCACCGGTGAGAGGACTCGGCACGTCAGCCGACCGAGTCGTCACCTACAGCACCTGCCACGTTTCCTTCACGCAGCCGGGACCGGGGAGACGAGGTCGAAGTCGGTGTACTCGTCGTCGTAGGCGCTCCACATGACATTGCCGCCGGGACTCGCGGCGGGAAATGCCAGCACCACCAACGAGAACGCACCCGGGAAGAGCTCGTCCGGCGCGATGTAGTCGGTCGCCTCGACCTGCTGTCCATCTGGACCGACGTAGACGGCGCCGAACGCGTCCAACGTGACGGGCTCGGTCGTGGTGACCTCGACGATCACCACGAGCTGCGTCGCAGCCGTCGAATGGTATGACTCGACGACGGTGGCTGTGACCGGCCCCGACGTCACGGGCTCGCCGGCGGGTGGCTCAGGCGTGGTTGCTCGTGCGGTCGCGGCGCCGGTCGTCGAAGCTGCCGCGGCGAGCAAGATCAGAACGAGTCGCTTCACGGTTTCCTCCCCAGTTGTTGCTCGCCCACCGTCAACGAGCATCGCGCGATTCTTCTCGCGTGCGTGCATGACGGTGCTCCTCGCCACCCGGCCGGAGCTCGCCGACCGGACCGTCGAGATCCTGGTCAGAGGACTCGGCGCAGGATGGCTTCCTTCCAGCGCTTGTAGGGCGGGTAGAGGATCGGCGGATCGGGCTTGGTGGGCCGCGAGTACACCGCCCGCCGGTGGGAGAAGCGATCAAAGCCGGCCTCGCCGTGGTAGGCGCCGGTGCCGCTCGGACCGATGCCACCGAACGGCAGATCGGGGATGGCCACCTGGAACACGGCGTTGTTGATGCCCACGCCGCCCGAGCGGGTGCGCTCGATGACCCGCTCGGCTGCAGCCTCGTCGGAGCTGAACACGTAGAGGGCGAGGGGCCGCGGGCGATCATTGACGAACTGCACCGCGGTGTCGACGTCGGGCACGGTGAGCACGGGCAGCACCGGACCGAAGATCTCCTCCTGCATCACGGCCGCTGCCGGGTCGACGCCGGCGAGCACGGTCGGGGCGATGTACCGCTGATCCCGGTCGGTCAGACCACCGGTGACCACGGCGTCGTAGCCGCCGGCGTCGATGAGACCCTTCACCCTGTCGAAGTGACGCTCGTTGACGATGCGGCCGAAGTCGGGGGAGACCTTGGCGTTCTCGCCGTAGAAGTCGTGGACGGATCGCAGCACGGCGCCGAGGAAGCGGTCTTCGACCGATTCGGCGACGAGGACGTAGTCGGGTGCCACGCACGTCTGGCCGGCGTTGGTGAACCGTCCCCACGCGATGCGTCGCGCCGCCACGTCGATGTCGGCGTCGGCGGCCACGATCGCCGGGCTCTTGCCGCCGAGCTCGAGGGTGACGGGGGTGAGATGTTCGGCCGCCGCGCGCATGACCGCCTTGGCGACGTTGGCGCCACCGGTGTAGACGATGTGATCGAAGGGCTCGGCGAGCAGCGCCGTGGTCTCGTCCGCACCGCCGGTGACGACGGTGACGAGTCGTTCGTCGAGGTATCTCGGGACGAGCTCGGCGATCGCCGCCGCGGTGGCCGGGGCCAGCTCGGACGGCTTGAGCACGGCGGTGTTGCCCGCGGCGAGCACGCCGACGAGCGGCCCGAACGTGAGCTGCACCGGGTAGTTCCAGGGGGCGATGATCAGCACGGTGCCGAGCGGCTGGCGGACGATGCGGGACGAGCCCGGGCGGAACGTGAGCGGCGTCTTCACCTTGATCGGCTGCATCCACGCACGCAGGTGGTCGACGGCGTGGTCGATCTCGCCGATCGTGAAGCCGATCTCGGTCGTGTAGGCCTCGACGGCCGGCTTGCCGAGATCGGCGCGGAGCGCTTCGGTGAGCACGTCCTGCTGCTCGCTGAGGAGGCGGCGCAGCTGGGAGAGCTGGGTGATCCGGGCCTCGGCCTCATCGAGGGCACCGGTTCGGGCCGACTCGCGGAGCCGGGCGAGCGCTTCGGCAGGTTGGTCGGGGCCGGTCGAGTCACTCATGGATGGCCAGGTTGGCACGCCGGCGACCGTCACGGGTAGCGCAATGCGTCGACGGGGCCTCAGAGCTGGAACAGGGCCCGGGCGTTGTCGCCGATGAACTTCCGGCGATCGGCCTCGGGGAACATCGCCACCAACTCGTTGAGATCGTGGACGTACTCGGAGGTGTGGTCGGCGTGCGGAAAGTCCGACGCCCACATGAACCGCTCGACGCCGAACCGCTCGGCGAGCGCCGGGATCGTGCGCTCGTCGGGATCACAGCTGATCCAGATCCGCTCCCGGAAGTAGTCGCTCGGCTTGTTGCGCAGCGGGACCCGCTCGCCGATGAACGTGTGGGAGTAGACGGCGTCGATGCGATCGAGCCAGTAGCCGATCCAGCCGCCGCCCGATTCGAGCACGAGGATCTTGAGGCGGGGGAAGGCGTCGAACACGCCGTAGTCGAACAGCGTGGTGAACTGGTGCCGCACGCCGTCCGACGCGGCGACCGAAGCGAGCAGGCGGAGCTGCTTCACGTGCTCCCAGGTGCCCATCCTGGTGCCCTTCGTCCACTGCGGCTCGAACGTCGGGTGGATCGCCAGCGGGACGTCCAGGTCCTGGGCGGCGGCGAACACGGGATTGTTGTCGGGGTGGCCGAGCGGGACGCCGCGATGGTGGAACGGGGCGACGTAGCCGCCCTTGGCGCCCTCGCCGACCGCCCGCTCGAGCTCCTTGGCGGCGGCGACCGGATCGCTCAGCGACAGGTGGGCGGTCGGCACGAGGCGCGGCTCGTCGGCGCAGAACTCGCAGATCCAGCGGTTGTAGGCCTTGGTGTACGCCTGTGACAGCTCCGGGTCGTCGACCTCGGCCTCCCACAGCAGCCCGACCGTGGTGTAGAGGAAGGCGATGTCGATGTTCTCGGCGTCGAGGACGTCGATGCGCTCGGAGGGGTCCATCGCTCCATACGGCGACTCACCGAGATAGGTGCGCTCGGGGTTCTTCTGCATGTCGGCCAGGTCGGGTGCGCCCATCGCCCCGAGCGTCGCCGGGAACCCGCGACGAGACATCTGCGAGCGGCGCCCGTCGATCTCGAGCTCCTCGAGGCCGTTCTCGTCGACGCGGATGCGCAACGCCCGGTCACGGAACGCCGGGTCGATGTACTCCTCCCAGAGCGTCGGCGGTTCGAGGATGTGGCCGTCGGCGTCCACCGCTCCGCTCTCGGCGACGCGGTGCGCCTCGTGCATCGGCTTGCGTGCAGCAACTGTGAGCCCCATGACTCGACGTTCGCGCACCGGGACGCCCCGCGACGTACCGTGCTGGACCCTGCCGCACCCTGCCGCACCCTGCCGCACCCTGCTGCGCACTGCTGCGCACCCGGTGTCGCGGCGAGTCGTCCGGTGCGCAGCGCAAGCAGGTTGGTACGGTGGCCGCCGATGGCGACCAGCGGTGTGCTCGGCCTCAACGAGAGCGAACTGTCGACGTGCGTCGGGTGCGGCCTGTGCCTGCCGCATTGCCCGACGTTCCGCGTGACGGGCGAGGAGGGCCTCTCACCGCGGGGACGGATCGACGCGATGCGCGCCGTCGAGTGGCGTGGCGCCCCGATCGACGAGACGTTCTTGCGCTTCGTCGACACGTGCGTGCAGTGCCGCGGTTGCGAGCCGGCATGTCCGAGCGGCGTGCCCTACGGGCACCTGATCGAGTCGACCAAGGCCGCCCTCGCCGATCGGGGGACGATCACGCCGCGCTGGCAGCGTTTGGCCTATAGGGCGCTGCCCATGCACCGGCTGCTGCTCGCCGGTTCGACCATGCTGGCGTTCGCCCAACGCCTCCGCATGGTGCCGAAGCGCGCCGGCCTGTCACGTCTGCCGCTGCGGCGGGGGCCGCGCCCGGCGCCGTCGCCGGCGCCGTCCGGCGCCGAGTCGGTGTGGTTGTACCTCGGCTGTGTGATGGACGCCTGGCTGCGCGGGACGCATCGTTCGACCGCTGCGGTCATCGAGGCCACGGGAGCAACGTTCCGGTGCTCGCCCGATTCGGCAGGGTGCTGTGGCGCACTTCACGTGCACGCCGGTCTCGAGCAGGAGGCGGCAGAGCTGGCCCGCCGCACGATCGCCGCCATGCCCGGCGACGACGCCATCGTGGTCAACTCGGCCGGGTGCGGCGCGGCGATGAAGGAGTACGGGCACCTGCTCGCCACGGATGAGGCCCGCGCCTTCTCGGCCCGCGTCGTCGACGTCGACGAGTGGCTGGCCGAACGTGTCGACCGGCTTCCCGAGCCGACCGGCGAACTCGCGCCGGTGATCGTCCAGGACCCGTGCCACCTGCGTCACGTGCAGAAGGCACACCTCCCCGTGCGCACGGTGCTCGGCCGCTACGCACGTGTCGTCGAGCTCGACGACGACGGTTTGTGCTGCGGCGCCGGTGGCGCCTATTCCGTCCTTCAGCCCGAGCTCGGTACGGCGATCCGCGAGCGCAAGGTCGACGTCATCGACCGGGCCCGTCGGGCGAGCGGGGCCGCCGTGGTGGCGAGCGGCAATCCCGGTTGTGCGATGCACCTCGCCGCGGCCGGCCTCGAGGTGCGGCACCCGATCGACATCGTCGCCGAGGCGATCGGCACCGGCCGGGACCAGGTCCCGTCGTGAGCCGCTACCGCGAGCTCGCGACCGAGCTCGACGGCATCGGCTCGACGCTCGACGAGCTCAGCTTCGATCTCCTGCAGGAGGCGATGGCGGCGGGGGCGACGAAGCGCCCCGATGCCGACAAGGTGCTCACGCAGGCCCGCCGCGCCGTCGAGAAGGCCGCCCGCCTCCTCGAGTCCCTCGACTGAGGCGCTCCCGAGATAGTGCCAGGCACTATCTCGGGAACTCTCCCACCGGGGGTCAGTCGAGCGCGTTGAGCGCGTCGATCAGGGCGCGCAGCGTGCCGTAGCGGTGGCCGGTGAAGTCGAACCGGATGCGGGCGAGGTCCACCTTGTCGGCCTGGCGCAGCTCGACGGGCAGGGGACCGGTGCGCGTGATCGGCCCGTCGGCGACGACGGTGGCGGCGTCGGGCCCGAACCGGCGATTCAGCTCCAACACCTGGTCGTCGGTGGGCTCCCGGCGGATTCGCACCACCGCGGTCGAACCGATGTAACGGATCGAGTCGTAGTTGCTGTAGAAGCGCTCGATCTCCGTGCAGGCCGCGTCGCTCGAGTCGGTGACGAAGTACAGGCCGCGATCGATGGGGTTCACGAGGTGGCGGGACACCAGCTGCTTGCGGACGAAGTCGTCCACCTCGCTCCAGAACGTGTCGCCCTCGGTGTCGAGGAACACGATCGGGACCGGCATGCCCTTGCCGGTCTGGGTGAGCGTCAGCAGCTCGAACGTCTCGTCGAGCGTGCCGAACCCGCCGGGGAGGCAGACGAACGCCCGTGACTCCTTCACCAGCATCAGCTTGCGCGTGAAGAAGTACTTCATGCTGACGGCCTTGTCGTCGCCGGCGATCACGGGGTTGGCCCCTTGCTCGAAGGGGAGCCGGATCGACACGCCGATCGACCGGTCGCGGCCGGCGCCCTCCATCGCCGCCTGCATGATCCCCGGACCGGCCCCGGTGACCACCATCCAGCCGCGATCGGCCAGATCGGACGCGATCTTCGTCGCCTGCGCGTACAGCGGGTCGTGGGTCGCGGTCCGCGCCGAACCGAACACGGTGACCTTCGGGATGTCGCGGTACGGCGCGAACACGGCGAAGGCGCTGCGCATCTCGGCGAGGGCGGCCGACGCGATCTTCAGATCGAGCGTCGCCGGGTGATCGCCGATCAGTCCGATCGCCGCGGCGAGCAGCTCGCGGGCGAGGCGTTCGTCGGTCGGTGGCCCGACGTCGGCAACGAGATTCGCCACCTGCTCGGCGACGGCATCGGGCAGACTGGTGTCCATGGACGACCGATCGTACGGGCCCGAGCCGGCGCCGGGCGTGGGACTCGGTGCGCTGTCGGGCGCCGTGCTGGGAGTGGTCGCCACGGGAGCCGGTCTGGCCGCCGGGGAGCTGACCGTGGGAATCGTGTCGGGCTCGAGCTCGCCGGTCATCGCCGTCGGCAACAAGGTGATCGATCTGGTGCCGATCGGCATGAAGAACTGGGCAATCGAGACGTTCGGCACCAACGACAAGACGGTCCTCGTCGTCACCACACTGGCGTTGGTGTTCGTCGCCGGCGTCGTGGTCGGCGGTCTCGCCGCCGCCGGCCGCCTCGCTGCCGCCGTCGGGGGAACGGTCGGCGTCGGCCTGCTCGGCGTCGGTGCGGTGCTCAGTCGCCCCGATCCGTCCTTGGCCCGCCTCGCACCGATCCTCGTCGGCACGGCGGTGTCGCTGGCCGTGCTGCTGTGGCTCGCACCGCGCCGGGTTCGATCCTCGTCGACGGAGCCCGGCCTCGTCGGTCAGGCCGTCGCCGGGGTGGCCCCCGACGCCAGCCTCGAGCCGGCGAGCGCCCACCTCTACGTGCCGATGGTCGTCCCCGGGACGGGGATCGCCGACCGGAGGACGTTCGTCCTCCGCAGCGTGGGCGTGGCGTCGCTCGCGGCCATCGCTGCCGGTACCGGCCGGCTCGTGCAGGGCCGCTACTCCGTGGCCGACGAACGGGCCGCGCTGAGCCTCCCCCGGGTGGCGACACGCCCGCTCGCCCTGCCGCCCAACGCCGATCTCGACGTGCCCGGCCTGTCGCCGTTCGTCATCCCCAACGACGACTTCTACCGCATCGACACGGTGCTCACCGTGCCCCAGGTGTCGACGGCCGATTGGCGCCTGCGCATCCACGGCATGGTCGATCAGGAGTTGGAGCTGACGTTCGACGACCTGCTGGCGATGGACCAGATCGAGCGCTACGTGACGCTGTCGTGCGTGTCCAATCCGACCGGCGGGCCGTACGTCGGCAACGCCCTGTGGCAGGGCGTGCGGCTCGACTCGATCTTCGCCCAGGTCGGGTACCACCCGGAATCTACCCAGCTGGTCAGCCGCTCGGTCGACGGCTGGACGTGCGGCACACCGGTGTCGTCGCTCACCGACGGCCGCGACGCGATGCTGGCGGTCGCCATGAACGGCGAGCCGCTTCCGCCCGAGCACGGTTACCCGGTCCGCATGGTCGTGCCGGGGGAGTACGGCTACGTGTCCGCCACCAAGTGGGTGGTCGACATGGAGTTCACCACCTGGGAGGCGTACGACGCGTACTGGGTCCCTCGAGGCTGGTCGCAGCAGGCTCCGATGAAGGCGATGACGCGGATCGAGACGCCGCGCGACCGTGACGACGTGGCCCCGGGGACCGTGGAGATCGCCGGCACGGCATGGGCCGTGCACACCGGGGTGTCGGCGGTCGAGGTGCGCGTCGATGGCGGCGAGTGGATGCGGGCGCGACTCGGGGGCGTGCCGTCGGAGGACACGTGGCGCAAGTGGGTGGTCGAGTGGGACGCCGCCGAATCCGGCCGCCATCGGATCGAGGCGCGCTGCATCGACGGCGACGGCGAGGTGCAGACCGACGTCCGCGCCGACGTCGCGCCCGACGGCGCCAGCGGCTATCACGTCATCGACGTCGACGTCGCCTGACACCTCACGCCCGCCGCGGGATCGGGATTCGCGTGCGGTCAGAAGACGGTGTAGCCGCCGTCGACGACGACGGTGTCACCGGTGTGGAACGTCGCCGCGGGATCGGCGAGGAACACCGCGGCGGGACCCATCTCGTCGGGATCGGCCCAACGGCGCACCGGCGTGCGCCGGGTGGTGACCTCGCGGAAGCGGTCGTCGTTGTAGCCACCGGATGCCAGGTCGGTGATCGTCCAGCCCGGCACCAGGGCGTTGACGCGGATGCCGTAGCGGGCGAGCCCGACGGCCGTCGACCGCACGAGTCCCAGCAGCGCGGTCTTCGCCGCACCGTAGGCGTCGTTGCCGGCGGCCCCGTGGATCGCCGACGTCGACGACACGGCGACCAGCGAGCCGCCGCCCTGCTCGACCATGTGACGCGCCGCCGTGCGCAGCGTGACGAACACCGAGTCGAGGTTGATCGCCGTCACCGCGCGCCACTGCTCGAGCGTCGTGTTCAGGAACGACGTGCCGGTCCCGCCGCGGCCGGCGTTGGCGAACGCCGAGTCGATCCTGCCCCCGGCCGCGTCGACGGACGCGGCGAACGTGTCGATCACGGCCTGCTCGTCGCCGACGTCGCACACGAAGGCGTGGGCCGTGACGCCCTCCCCGGTGAGGCGTTCGACGGCAGCAGCGTTCTTGGCCTCGTCACGTCCCCAGATCACCACCTGGGCCCCGGCCCGCCCCACCGCCGAAGCCATCCCGAGTCCGATCCCGCCGTTGCCGCCGGTGATGAGCACAGTCTTGCCGTCGAGAGAAGTCACGGCCCGGTTCTACCGCGCGGGTGCCGGACGCCTCCGAACCGGACGGGCGCGGTGTGCCCGACGACCGCCGGCGCCGGCTCGGCCGGCGGGAAGTGCTGACGGTCTGGGCTCGTGGGAGCGCGTCCCGTCAGCACTTCCCGTGGAGCCGACTCGGTCGGGGTGATCCGGCGGGCAGCCGGACGGCACCCGGTGCGCGCTCGATGGAACCGTGCGGCGGCCTGGGGCGTCTGAGCGGTATGGCTCTGATCCGGTTGACGACCATCACGTCGCTGGCGGCGATCACCAGCATGTGCGCGGCCCCAGTTGCAGGCGCCGCGTTCTCCGAATCCGGCGAGCCGGCCGCCGGCGCACCCGTCGGTGAGCTCGTGGCCAGCCTGACCGTCCAGGGACTGTTCCCCGTGACGCCGCCGTTCGTGCCGAGCGGACCGACGGTCGCCGTCTACGACGACGGATCGGTGCTGGCCCTCGACCCCGCCATCCGGCTTCTCCTGGACGCTCCGCCGTATCTGCTCGACGGCTACGCCCGCGCGCAGATCGACGCCGCTGCCGTCGATCTCGTGGTGGACCGGGCCGAGGCGCTCGGGCTGACCGATGCGGCTCCGCAGTACGCGCCGAACCTGGCGATCGTCGACGCGCCGCGGACCTGGGTCGTCGTCGGCGCCGGCGAGGCCCGCCAGGTCCACGTGGTCGACGGCCTCGTCGACGACGAGGAGGATCCGCAGCGCGCCGCCGTCGCCGAGTTCGCCGCCTTGCTGCGCTCGATCGCCGACGAGGTGGTCGCGGACGGCACCGCGACCTACGAGCCGCCATCAGCGGTCGCCATCCAGGCGGCCCCCGCTGACCCGGTCGACCAGGCATCGCCGGCGACCGGGGTCGTGAGAGTCGGACCGCCGTACCCGGCGCCCGAGCCGGTTGCCTGGCCCGACCCGACCGTCCGGCTGGCCGATGCGACCGACTGCGTCATCGTCGACGATCCGGCGACGGTGACGCTCCTCGCCGACGCCGTGGTCGGCGCCACATTCGTCGACGACGGCGTGACCTACGCCGTCGCCGCCCAGCCGGTGCTCCCCGGCCACGGCTGCCGGCCCGGCACCCCGCCGTCCACCACCCCTCGCTGACCGTCTCCCATCCGAGTACGGAAGGGCCGGAATCGGGGCCCCCGGGTACTCGGGTCCGCTTGTACTCGGATGAGGAACCGAGGACGGCGAGCGGGGTCAGCTGGCGCGGAGCTCGCTGGCCTTGGTCTCGAGGGCGTCGATGAGCTCGGTGAAGCTCTTCTGGAAGCTCGACACGCCCTCGCGCTCGAGCGTGTCGGCCACGTCGTCCATGTCGACGCCGACATCGGCCAGCGCCGCCCAGGTCGCCTCGGCCTGGTCGACGTCGGCATCCACCCGGCGGGCCAGCGTGCCGTGATCGGCGAAGGCCTCGATGGTGGCGTCGGGCAGCGTGTTCACCGTGTTGGGACCGATCAGCTCGTCGACGTACAGCGTGTCGGGGTAGTCGGGATTCTTCGTCGACGTGCTCGCCCACAGCGGGCGCTGCACCCGGGCGCCGCGGGCCGCCAGGGCCTCCCAACGATCACCGGAGAACGTCTGCTGGAACTGCCGGTAGGCCAGCTTGCCCTGGGCGATGGCGGCCTTGCCCCGCAGGGCCAGCGCCTCGGGCGTGCCGATCGCGTCGAGACGACGGTCGACCTCGGTGTCGACGCGGGAGATGAAGAAGCTGGCGACGCTCGCCACCTTCGACAGGTCGGCGTCGGGATCGGTGGCGAACGCCTCGAGGCCGGCGATGTACGCGTCCATCACCGCCTGGTAGCGGTCGAGGCTGAAGATCAGCGTCACGTTGATGTTGCGGCCTTCGGCGATCATCTGCTGGATCGGCGCGACGCCGGCTTCGGTGGCCGGGATCTTCACCATCAGGTTGCGCCGGGCCACCTGCTCGTGCAGCTGCCGGGCGGCCGCCTCGGTGCCCGGACCGTCGTTGGCGAGTCCGGGGTCGACCTCGACGCTCACGTAGCCGTCGATGCCGTTCGACGACTCGTAGACGGGGTCGAACACGTCGAGGGCCCCGTTGATGTCCTGGAGCACCATCGCCCAGTAGTCGTCGATCACCGGGTGGTCGTCCGTCGTGAGGCCGCGGAACTGGTCGTCGTAGTCGGCGGAACCCTGGATCGCCTTCTGGAAGATCGTCGGATTGGACGTCAGGCCGCGGATGCCGCCGTCGCGCAGCTCGGCGAGCTGCCCCGACGTGATGTAGCCCCGCTTCAGGTTGTCGAGCCACGGGCTCTGATCGAACTGCTCATGAAGCTGAACCAGTCGTTCCATACGTCCACCCTACGGCCGCAGATCACGGCGGCGCACCCGATGGCCGTCGCGGCCGGGCGTCAGCGAGTGTCACGCACGGTCTGCGAGCAGTGCGGTGGCGCGCTCCACGACATGATCGACGTTGATGCCGAGCTCGCGCAGCACGACGTCGCCAGGCGCGCTGGCGCCGAAGCGGTCGATGCCGACGCAGTCGTCGGCGAAGCGCTCCCACCCGAACGTCGCCCCAGCCTCCACCGACAACACCGGCACGCCGGCCGGGAACAGGGTGTCCCGGTAGCCCCGGTCCTGTCGGGCCAGACGGTCCCAGCTGGGGAGGCTGACCACCTGCACCTGCGTGCCGGATCCGGCGAGCCGGTCGGCGGCGTCGATCGACAGCGCGACCTCGCTGCCGGTGGCCACGATCACGAGGTCGGGTGTGCCGTCGACGGCACGGACGATGCCGCCGCCGCGTTCCACGGCCGAGCCGTCGGTGCGCACCGGGATGCCCTGGCGCGACAGCACGAGGGCGGTGGGGCCGTCGATCTCCACGGCGGCCTTCCAGGCGGCCACGGTCTCGTTGGCGTCGGCGGGGCGGATGACCTGCAGGCCGGGAATGGCGCGCAGGGCGGCGAGATGCTCGATCGGCTGATGGGTCGGGCCGTCTTCGCCGACGCCAACCGAGTCGTGCGAGTACACGAACACGACCTTGGCCCGGGACAGCGCGGCCAGCCGCACCGACGGCTTCATGTAGTCGGAGAACACGAAGAACGTGCCGCCGATCGGAAGGATGCCGCCGTGGCGGGCCATGCCGACCATCGTCGAGCCCATCCCGTGCTCGCGGATGCCGTAGTACGTCTGGCGGCCGCCGGGTGTCTCGGCGGTCTGGGCGGTGGCGTCGGGAAGCTTGGTGCCGGTGTTGCCCGTGAGGTCGGCGGCACCGGAGACCAGGCCGGGGAACCGATCGAGGGCGGCGCCGACGGCCTTGGCGATCACCTGTCGGGTGGCGATGTTCTCGCCCTGCTCGAAGCTCGGGAGGCGATCCTCCCACCCGGGGGTGCCGCGACCGCTCCACGCCGCGTCCCACGCCTCGCGCTCGGCCGGCTCGATCGCGTCGAGCGACTTCTGCCAGCGCTCGTAGTCGGCCGCGGCGAGCTCGGCGGTGGCGTCGCGGTAGGCGCTGACCACGTCGTCGGGGGACCAGAACGGTTCGTCCGGAATCCCCATCACGGCCTTGGTCTCGGTGACGTCGGCGGCGGTGAACGGGTTGCCATGGGCCTCGTGCTCGTCGGTCCACTTCGGCGACGGCGTGCCGATGTGAGAGCGCAGGATGAGCAGACTGGGCCGGTCCTCGACCGCCTTGGCGGCGAGCAGCGCCGCCTCGAGGGCGTCGGGGTCGTCGGCGATCTCGCCGAGGTACTCGACGTGCCAGCCGTAGGCTTCGAAGCGCTGGCCGACGTCGTCGGTGCTGGCGAGCTGCGTGGACCCGTCGATGGTGATGCGGTTGTCGTCGAACACGACGTTGAGCCGGCCGAGCCCGAGGTGCCCGGCGAGCGAGGCGGCCTCGTGGCTCACCCCCTCCATCAGGCAGCCGTCACCGGCGATCGCCCAGATGTGGTGGTCGACGAGGGCGCTGCCGAAGCGGTCGCGGAGCACCCGCTCGGCCACCGCCATGCCGACGGCGTTGGCAAATCCCTGGCCAAGGGGCCCGGTGGTGACCTCGACGCCGGGCGTGTGTCCGGCCTCGGGATGGCCCGGCGTCCGCGAGCCGAACGAGCGGAACGCCCGCAGATCGTCGAGCTCGAGGCCATATCCCGACAGGTACAGCAGCGAATACTGAAGGATCGACGCATGGCCGTTGGACAACACGAACCGGTCGCGGTCGGGCCAGTTCGGGTCCGCCGGGTTGTGCTTCATCACCCGGCTGAAGAGCACGTGTCCCAGCGGGGCGAGAGCCATCGCGGTGCCCTGGTGGCCGCTCTTCGCGTGCAGCGGAGCATCCATGGCGAAGCCGCGGATCATCGAGATGGCTTGGGACTCGAGCTCGGGCGACAAGGTGGCAGGCATCGGCTCCGACCCTACCCGTCGCCGCGACCGCTGATTCAGGGGGTCGGGGGCGAAGCGGGGCCCCGACGGGCAACGGCGCGGTCGCGGCACCAGTCGGCGCTGGCGAGTGCCGAGTCGACCGATCCGTTTTCTCAGTCTCAGTCGCCGTCGGTCCAGGTGATCGGAGGCCGGACCCCGTCGATGGTTTCCCAGACGGCGACGAGTATCGCGTCCTGAGACTCGGGATGTCTGGCCCGTCCCGATCGGCTGGTTCAGGCGGGCGGCAGGAGCGTGAACGGCACCACGAGCCACGGGCCGCGGTCGATGCGGCAGTGGGCGAACACCGGGCCGTAGTCCGGGAACTCCAGCTCGCCCCGAACCAGTCGGTAGGTGAACTTGCCGGGCTCGACGGTGAACGGGCTGACGTTGCGGGCCACGTGCTCGTCGTCGACGGCCGGTACGTCGGTGCCGAGTGGGTCGCCGGTGCGGCGGAACACGACCTCGAACACGCCCTGGCCGGAGTCCGCAGGCGGGCAGTAGATCAGCGCGACGAGGTGGGGCGTGATCGTGAGGGGAGCCCGCGACGGGGCCGCCATCGAGAACATCGCCCCGGTGATGTCGATCCGCGTGGATGGTCCGGGCGCTTGGCGCATCTCGAAGTTCTCGACGAACAGAGCCGACACGATGTGCATCAGGCCACCGTACCGGGGGTGTCGGGGTCGTCCCGTCGCGGTCGCGACCGACCCGACGCCGAAGTTCACACGCGGATCGAGAATTGGGGGGAGTAATCGCTGTCGAAAAGCGGTACACCTGGGTCATGGCTTTCTCCCTGCCCGAGCTTCCGTACGCAACCGACGCCCTGCAGCCGCATCTCTCGGCGGAGACGTTCGAGTACCACCACGGCAAGCACCACAAGGCGTACATCGACACGACGAACCAGATGGTCGCCGGGACCCCGGACGAGAACCTGTCGCTGGAGGAGCTGATCCTCAAGGCCGAGGGCAAGCTCTTCAACCAGTCGGCGCAGATCTGGAACCACAACCTCTACTGGCGCTCGCTGTCGCCGAACGGCGGCGGCGCGCCGACCGGCGCGGCCGGCGACGCAATCAACGAGGCCTTCGGCAGCTACGACAAGTTCCGCGAGGAGTTCAAGGCGTCGGCCACCGCCCAGTTCGGGTCTGGGTGGACCTGGCTCACCTACGACGACGGCAAGCTGGCCATCACCAGCACCGGCAACGCCGACCTGCCGCTGAAGCACGGCTCCAACGCCGTCCTCACGTGCGACGTGTGGGAGCACGCCTACTACATCGACTACCGCAACGCGCGGCCGAACTACGTCGACGTCTTCCTCGACCACCTGATCAACTGGCAGCTCCTCGAAGACGCCCTCTGACCGTGCGGGCGCCGGTGGCGCCCCCCGCTCGTCCGCGGTGACGGCCGGTGCCCTGGGCACCGGCCGTCACGTTCGTTTTCGGGGAGATCACGACGGCGCTGCGCAGTCGACGCAACGGACGTCGTCGAGCGGGTCCCCAGCCAGCAAGGCGGCGAGCCACTCCACCAGCGTGACGCCGCCCTCCTCGAGGACGTAGAAGTCGTCGCGCTCGAGCACGCGGTGGCCGTCGCCGGCGGCCGTGAACGTGTGCAGGTCGACGCCGGCCGCTTCGATCGCGGCGTCGTTGGCGTCGATGTTCCCCAGCGTGGTGCCGTCGAGGCCGAGGCTCTCGAGCGCTCGCCCGGCGTTCGGGTCGTACGCGAAGTCGAACCGCGCCATCACGATGCCGGGGTCGTGGAGCCCGGCCTGGATCCAGAAGCGGGGGATGCCCCACTCGCCGGCGGTCAGGCCCTCGTTCACGTCCCAGTCGGGCATGTTCCCGTACGCGCCCCACAGCTCGTCGAGCACGGCGACGTTGAGATCGGGATCGTCGGGCCAGTGGCCCGAACCGGCGCCGATGACGATCACCTCGGCGTCGGGAAGCCGATCGGCGACGAGCCCACCGTACAGCGGAGCCGACACCGACCCGCCGGTGTTGCCGACGACGACCACCTGGGTGGCGTCGGGAAAGTGCTCGGCGAGGTGGTCGATGGCCGCCGAGCCGTTGACGAAGCCGTTGTGCTCCACCGTCAGGTCGGGGGAGTACTCGTGCGTCGAGTCGCCGAGATCGGCGTCGCCGGTACAGGAGCCGACGAAGACGAAGCTGTGCTCGGCGAAGGGATTGTCGGCGTGGTCGAGGTCGAGGATCCCCCTTCCGGGGAACCCGGGGTCCTTGCCGCCGATGCTCCAGGTGTAGAAGTCGCTCTCGCCGTTGCTCCCCGTGAAGGCGCACGTGAGGGCGTCGGTGCACGCGCCGCCACCGTCCAGGTAGAGCACGACGCGGGTCGGGTCGGCGTCGCGGTCCCAGAATGTGAACTCGCTGCCGTCCGCGCACTCGCAGTCGCCGCCCGGCGTGATCGCCTCCCACTCCGACGGGCCGCCGTCGGCCCCGGCACCACCGCCACCGCCGGCGTCGGGCGGAGGCTCGACCGGCGGTGCGGCTGAGGCGAGGATCGGCTCGCACACGGATTGCGCGACGGCCACCTCCTCGTTCGTGTGGGTGTTGAGGTCGAGCGGCGAGGAGATCTCCAGACCGCCCCCGTCGGTTCGCGGATCGGGGTAGTCGTCGATGCCGTTGTCGCGCAGGCACTGGGCGTACTCGAACGCCGCGTCGAGGAGCTCGTCGGCGCCGGGTGGCGGGGAGTCGGGAGGCGTCGAGGTCTCGCCAGCCTCAGCAGCAGAGGCCGCGGGGACGGCGGCGGCGAGGGCGAACAGAGAGGTACAGGCGATCAGCAGGAGGATTCGTCGGGGGATCATGTCGGCCACGGTGACGGATTCCGGCTGAGACGCCGCTGAGAGCGTGCGGCGCCGCGCCCGCCCGGCGGGCGTCGCGGGTCGGTGCCGCATTGCTGGCCCGTACAGTTGTCCGGCGTGTTCACGGTCTCCATCGACGTCCAGGCCACCGACGGGGCGGCCCGCGCCGGGGTGGCGACCACCGCCCGCGGCGACTACGACACGCCGTGCTTCATGCCGGTGGGCACCCGCGGCGCCGTGAAGTACCTGAGTGCAGACGACTACGAGCGGATCGGCGCGCGGATCGTGCTCGGCAACACCTATCACCTGATGATGCGCCCAGGCGCCGACGCCGTGGCCCGGTTCGGCGGACTCGGCCGGTTCGCCGGCTGGGACGGGCTCACGCTCACCGACTCGGGCGGCTTCCAGGTGTTCTCCCTCGATCCCAAGGTGGACGACGACGGCGTCACGTTCCGCAGCGTGTACGACGGATCGACCCACCGGTTCACTCCGGAGGGTGCAATCGACACGCAGGAGCGGCTCGGCGCCGACATCCAGATGGTGCTCGACGTGTGCCCGCCGCTGCCCAGCTCGCCCGACGTGATCGTGCTCGCCGTCCGCCGCACCTCGGAGTGGGCTGCCCGCGCCCGGGACGCCCACCGCCGCAGCGATCAGTCGCTCTTCGGCATCGTCCAGGGCGGCATCGACCCTGACCTGCGGGCCCAGAGCGCCAAGTCGACCGCCGCCCTCGAGTTCGACGGGTACGGAATCGGAGGCCTGTCCGTGGGGGAGAGCCGGGAGGAGATGGTGCCGGCTCTCGCCGCCGCCACGGCCGAGCTGCCGGTCGATCGGCCCCGCTACCTCATGGGCGTCGGCGACCCGGCGAGGATCGTCGAGGCCGTGAACCTGGGTGTCGACCAGTTCGACTGCGTCATGCAGACCCGCCTCGGGCGCCACGGAACGGCGCTGACATCGTCGGGGAAGGTCCACGTGAAGAACGCCTCGTACGCCGGCGACGACGGGCCGATCGACCCGACGTGTGGTTGCGAGGTGTGCGCGCGGCACACGCGCGGCTACCTGCGGCACCTGTTCAACGTGTCGGAGCCCACGGCGGCGCGGCTCGTCAGCATCCACAATCTGGCGTGGACGATCGACCTGATGGCCCGGATCCGGGCCTCGATCATCGCCGGAACGTTCGCCGACCTGCGTCGCGAGGTCCTGTCGGTCTGGGGATGACCATCGCGGTGAGCTTGAGCGACTCGCGTTGTAGGCTGCCCGACGGCCCGGGACCGGACCGGGACTGATCGGATCACCATCTTCATGCACCTTCACCTCACGCTGCCCGAGTCGCTCGCCGAGCACCCTGCATTCTCCGCCTCGCCGTTTGCCGCCGAGTACGTCGCGGCGAGCAGCGGCAGCGAGGCTGAAGAGGCCGCCTCGACGACGCAGGCCGAGGAAGACGACGACGACGGCTCCAGCACGGCCGCCACGATCTTCAACGTCGGCATCCTCCTGCTGATCCCGCTCGGGATGTACTTCCTGCTCATCCGGCCGAACAAGAAGCGCCGGCTGGCCGCTCAGGAGCTGCAGAGCAGCATCACCGTGGGCGACGAGGTGCTCCTCACGTCCGGCGTGTACGGGTTCATCACGGCGATGGAGGACGGCAGCGATGTGGTCTGGGTCGAGATCGACGATGACGTGCAGATCCGGGTCACCCGCGCGGCGATCTCGGGCAAGGTGAGCACGAGCGCCACGCCGGTCGCCGAGGCCGCGCCCACGGATGACGACGAGCCGGCCGACGACGACACGGACGCCGCTCCGCCGGCCGCTCCGAAGGGGGGCGCCAAGACGTCGAAGTCGGCCCCGGCGCGACCGACACTCAAGGGGACGTCGACGGCGGCGACCGCCGAGAGCGCAGAGTCCGGCGACGAATGATCCAGCGCCGGCTGTGGATCTCGCTCGGCGGGATCGTCCTCGTTGCCGCGGTCCTGCTCGGCATCAACCTGGGCGTCGGCAACGAGCCGGCGCTCGGCCTCGACCTGCAGGGTGGTGTCTCGGTCGTCCTCGCGCCGACCGAGGAGGCGACCCACGACGACCTGCTGACCATCCGTGACCTGATCCGCGACGAGCTCGAGGATCGCGGCATCGCCGAGCCCGAGGTCCGGGTCGAAGGCGACAACGTCGTGGTCGACCTGCCCGGCATCAAGGACCAGCGCGACGCCCTGGCCGCGGTCGACGTGGCCGGCATCGTCACGCTGCGGCCGGTCGTCAGCCCCTGTGTGGCGCCGACCGATGAGGCAGCCGCCGACAGCAGCGTGCCCGACAGCAGCGTGCCCGACAGCGGCGCCCCCGAATCGTCCGCCCCTGGCTCGTCGACCCCTGCCGACGAGAGCACTCCCGCGGCGAGCGACAGCCCGGCCTCGACCACCGACGCCACGGCCTCGACGGTGCCGGCGACCAGTGATCCCGCCGCCACCACCGACGGCCCCGCCGGCATGCGTCGTCCGGCCGCCGCCGGCACCTCGACGCCGCCGTCCTCCGAGCCGACCGACGCGGCGACCGACGACACCGCAACCGACGACACCGCAACCGACGACACCGCAACCGACGACACGGCGACCGACGACACGACGGTCGACAGCAGCGTCGCCGAGTCGACCACGACGACCACCGAGCCCCCGCTCGGACCGATCGGTCCCGGCGACTTCGGCACCCCGCCGGCGTCCCCGTTCACCCCGCTGCCGCCCACCGACGAGGACTCGTCCGTCGTCCTGCCCGATGTCGACGGCAACGAATGCACCGTCGGACCAGTGCAGCGCGGCCCCAACGGCGAGCTGACCGGCTTCCTCTTCGAGCGCGACTCGGCCAAGGCGACGCTGAACGGCGGCGCCTGGCAGGTCGACGTCGGGCTGTCGCCCGTGGGCTCGTCCGTCTTCAACAGCCTGGCCAGCACGTGCTTGTCGGGTGACCAGTCGTGCCCCTACGGGCTGATCGCCATCGTGATGGACGGCGTGGTGCAGAGTGCGCCCCAGGTCCAGACGGCGAACTTCAGCGAGGGCGTGTCGATCACCGGCAACTTCAGCGAGGGCGAGGCGCGTTCGCTCGCCCGAGTGCTGAACCGTGGTGCGTTCCCCATCGACGTCCGGGCCGAGAACGTGCAGACCGTGTCGGCCACGCTCGGCCGCGACTCGCTGAACGCGTCGATCTTCGCCGCCCTCGCCGGCGTCGTGCTCGTGCTCCTCCTGCTGGCGTTCTTCTACCGCCGGCTGATCGTGGTCGTCCTCGCCGGCATCGCGGTGTGGGCGATGCTCATCTACTCGGTGGCCGCCTTCGTGTCGCAGACCACCAACTACGCGCTGACGTTGGCAGGCGTGGCGGGCATCGTCGTGTCCATCGGCGTCACCGTCGACAGCTACGTCGTGTACTTCGAACGCATCAAGGACGAGGTGCGCCACGGGCGCACGATCAAGAACTCGGCCCAGCGCAGCTTCAAGTCCACGTGGCGGACGATCCTCGCCGCCGACCTGGTGTCGATCATCGCCGCCGTCGTGCTGTTCATCCTCAGCGTCGGGTCCGTCCGGGGGTTCGCCCTCTACCTCGGCATCACGACGGTGTGTGACGTGATCGTGTTCTACTTCTTCACCAGGCCCTCCGTCGTGCTGCTGGCCGCCAACGGCTGGCTCGACCGTGGCGACACCTTCGGCCTCAAGGAGTACGAGTGATGACCACGACCGACACGCTCGCCCCGGTCGACGCCGAGGCTCCCGGCCAGCGCATCGCCAAGAAGGCGAGCAAGCGGCTGTTCCTCGGACAGACGGCCATCGACTTCTGGGGTCGGCGCATGTGGGGCTTCGGCGTCTCGCTCCTCCTGATCGTCATCAGCGTGATCTCCCTGTCGACCCGCTGGCTCAACCTCGGCATCGAGTTCGAGGGCGGCATCTCCTTCGACGTGCCGGCGGCCGAGGGCTTCGACACGGACGCTGCGCGCGGTCTGCTCAGTGACAACGGCGTCAACGGCAGCGACGCCAAGGTCGAGGAACGACGCTCGTCGAGCGGCGAGATCGTCAAGATCCAGATCGAGGACGTCGATCCCGACGTGCGCGACGCCGTGCAGGTGGCGCTCGCAGAGCGGGTGGGCGTCGACGCCGAGGACGTGAGCGTCTCGGCGGTCTCGGCCAGCTGGGGCGACGAGATCACGCGTAAGGCGATCATCGCCCTGGTGGTGTTCATCGCCCTGATCTTCGTCGTGATCTCCATCCGCTTCGAATGGCGCATGGCGGTCAGCGCGATCCTCGCCATGCTCCACGACATCGTGATCGCCGCCGGCATCTACTCGGTGTTCGGGTTCGAGGTCACGCCGGCGACGGTGACGGCCTTCTTGACGATCCTCGGCTACTCGCTCTACGACACCGTCGTCGTCTTCGACCGCATCAAGGAGAACGAGCGCCGCATCGCCGCCGCCGGGCTCAACGGCGCCGATCTCGTCAACATCTCCACCAACCAGGTGCTCCTCCGGTCGCTCAACACGTCGGTGTCGGCGCTGCTGCCCGTCGTGTCGCTGCTCGTCATCGGGTCCGGCCTGCTCGGGCAGGTCACGCTGCGGGAGTTCGGCATCGCCCTGTTCATCGGCATGGTCACCGGCGCCTACTCGTCGATCTACATCGCCACGCCGATCCTCGGCTGGCTCAAGGGCGCCAACGGCGCCCGCAACGGCGAGCCCGACTGGCTGGTCGGCGAGGAGTTGCGCCACATCGTCGTCCGCGGTGTCGGGGTGCTCGCGCCGAAGACCGGGCGCCGCCGGGGCTCCCGCGGCACCGGCTCCTCCGCCGGCGAACGCCGCCGGGCAGGCGGCTCCGCCGCCGTGGACGAGGGTGAGCTCGACGAGGCGGCGCAATCGGCCGTACGGTCGCCCAAGCGGGCGCCGGTCGAGGCCACCACCGAGCAGCTGCTCAGCCACCCGCCGCGGGCCCGCAAGAAGAAGCGCCACTGATCACCTGCGTTCCCCGGCCACGCAGGCCGCGTGAACGCCTCAGTCGGAGCAAGCTCCTCCTTCGGCTTGGCCGCTCGGACTTCAGGACGCTCGCTGCGCTCGCTGAACCCGCACGCAGTTCGCACCGCTGCGTTCCCTACAAGCGCTTCGCTGAAGCTCACGGGGCAACGCAGGCCGCGTGAACGCCTCAGTCGGAGCAAGCTCCTCCTTCGGCTTGGCCGCTCGGACTTCAGGACGCTCGCTGCGCTCGCTGAACCCGCACGCAGTTCGCACCGCTGCGTTCCCTACAAGCGCTTCGCTGAAGCTCACGAGGCCACGCAGGCCGCGTGAACGCCTCGCTCGGAGCAAGCTCCTCCTTCGGCTTGGCCGCTCGGACTTCAGGACGCTCGCTGAACCCGCACGCACGCCGCATGCTGCGGTTCCGTCGGTCGTAGCCCGTATCCTTTGGTCATGACCGTGACTGCTGATGCCGGCTGGCTCACGTCGCTGATCCGCGACATCGCCGACTATCCCACCGACGGCGTCACGTTCCGTGACATCACACCACTGCTCGGCGACGCCGCCGGGTTCTCCCGGGCCGTCGACGAGCTGTCGGCACGATTCGCCGATGTCAGCGTCGACCGCGTCGTGGGCATCGAGGCTCGAGGCTTCATCCTCGCCGCGCCGGTGGCCTATCGCCTCGGCGCCGGCTTCGTCCCCGTGCGCAAGGCGGGCAAGCTCCCGTGGGCGGTCGCCCGTGAGGAGTACACGCTCGAGTACGGCTCCGACAAGCTCGAGATCCACCGCGACGCGATCCATCCCGACGAGCGCATTCTCGTGGTCGACGACGTCCTGGCGACGGGCGGCACCGCTTCCGCGACGGCCCGGCTCGTGCAGGGGCTCGGCGGTGACATCGTCGGCCTCGGATTCCTCATCGAGCTCACCGACCTGGGCGGCGTTCAGCGCCTGGCCGACTATCGCATCGAGTCGCTCGCCCGCTACCAGGCCACCGGCGCCACCTCGGACAGCGACACGGAGTAGCCGATGGGCACCGTCGATCGAGTCCTGCCCTGGCGGCGACACCATGAATCGGCCACGCCCGCCGAACTGGCACCGCTGCTGTCGTCATACCGCGGTCGCCACCCGAAGGCGCCCGTCGCCGTCATCTCCAACGCCTACCAGGTCGCCGCGGCCGCCCATCATTCCCAGCTGCGCTCCAGCGGCGAGAGCTACATCAATCACCCGCTCGCCGTGGCCCGCATCATCGCCGAGCTCGGTCTCGACGAGATCACCGTCGCCGCCGCGCTGCTCCACGACGCGGTCGAGGACACCGAGATCACCCTCGACGACGTCGACCGCAACTTCGGGGCCGAGATCGCGGCCATCGTCGATGGCGTCACCAAGCTCGACCGCATCCAGTTCGACTCCCGCGAGGCCCAGCAGGCGGCGACGATGCGCAAGATGCTCGTCGCCATGGCGGCAGACCTGCGGGTGCTGCTCATCAAGCTGGCCGACCGGCTGCACAACATGCGCACCATCGCTGCGATGCCGTCGGACAAGCAGCAGCGCATCGCCCAGGAGACCCTCGACATCTACGCCCCCCTGGCCCATCGGCTGGGCATGCAGGAGATGAAGCAGCAGCTCGAGGACCTGGCGTTCGCCAGTCTCCACCCCAAGCGCTTCGCCGAGCTCGACCAGCTCGTCAGCTCGCGGTCGCCCGAGCGCGACGTCTATCTCGCCGCGGCCGTGGCCGAGGTGCGGGCCCGCCTCGCCGAGGTGGGCATCCACGCCGAGGTCACCGGACGCGGCAAGCACCTGTGGAGCCTCTACGAGAAGATGGTGGTGAAGGGCCGCGAGTTCGACGACATCTTCGACCTCGTCGCCATCCGCCTCATCGTCGACTCGACGAAGGACTGCTACGCCGCCCTCGGCAGCATTCACGGCCGGTGGCGACCCGTCGTCGGGCGCTTCAAGGACTACATCGCGATGCCCAAGTTCAACCTCTACCAGAGTTTGCACACCACGGTCATCGGTCCGATGGGCAAGCCCATCGAGGTGCAGATCCGCACACGCGAGATGCACCAGCGCGCCGAGTGGGGCGTCGCCGCCCACTGGGCGTACAAGGACGCCAGCAAGAACCGCAACGGCCGTCCCGACACCAGCCAGTCCGCCGACATCGACTGGCTGAACCGCATCATCGACTGGCAGGCCGACGTCACCGATCCGGCCCACTTCATGCAGAGCCTGAAGACCGACCTGCAGCAGGAGGAGGTCTTCGTCTTCACGCCCAAGGGCCGGGTGATCACCCTGCCGCCGGGGTCCACCACCGTGGACTTCGCCTACGCCGTGCACACCGAGGTCGGCCACGCCTGCGTCGGCGCCAAGGTCAACGGCCGGCTCGTCTCCCTCGACTATCAGCTCGTCAGCGGCGACACGTGCGAGATCTTCACGTCCAAGGTCGAGGCGGCCGGACCGTCGCAGGACTGGCTGTCGTTCGTCAAGTCGCCGCGGGCCCGTAACAAGATCCGCCAGTGGTTCTCCCGCGAGCGGCGCGTCGACATGATCGAGAACGGCCGCGAGGCCCTTGCCGACTCACTGCGGCGCGAGGGCCTCCCTGTGCAGCGCATGTGGGCGTCCGACCAGGTGCGCGACGTCATCAGCAGTCTCGGCTATACCGATCTCGACGCCCTGTTGGCGGCCATCGGCGAGCATCACGTGTCGGCGCGGAGCGTCGCCCAGCGGGTGGCTCGTGGCCTGCACGGCGGTGACGGCGAAGAGCAGCTGCCGGCGACGGTGCAGCGTCCCCGGCGCCATCGGGCGCGCGCCGACGACGTCGGCGTCCACGTCGAAGGACTCGACGACGTCCTCGTCCGCCTCGCCGCCTGCTGCACGCCAGTGCCCGGTGACGAGATCATCGGGTTCATCACGCGCGGTCGCGGGGTCAGCGTGCATCGCGCCGACTGCGCCAACGCCGTGTCGCTCGGCAACGAGCAGTCGATCCGCATGATCGAGGTCGACTGGGAGGGCGAGCGCCACTCCGCCGTCTACCGTGCCGCCGTCGAGGTGGTGGCGCTCGACCGGTCGCGGCTGCTCCGCGACGTCGCCAACGCGATGGCCGAGAATCGGGTGAACATCGTGGCCTGCGAGACGGCCACCGGGAGCGACCGGGTGGCCAAGATGCGCTTCGAGTTCGAGCTCGCCGATCCCGGCCACCTGGCCGCCGTGGTGCGCACGATCAAGGCCATCGATTCGGTGTATGACGCCTACCGTTTGGTTCCCGGCAAGGGTGCGAGGACTGTATCCGCAGCTAGTTAGCTGTTTGGTGGATCACACCATACACCTACAACGCTCATCCATGCGGTATCTTTCGTCTCGATGACGAAGCGGAAGCCGCCGGCGCACGAGCGGATCACGGCCGGCGTCGAGCTCGAGGACGCCCTCGACGAGTGGGATCTGACGCTCCGACAGCTGAACCGGTCGCCCGAGACACGCAAGACGTACGCCACGTCCGTCGTACAGTTGCTCGAGCACCAGCGCCAGCGTGGTGTCGCCACGACCGTCGACGAGATCTCCCCGGCCGACATCCGCTCGTACCTCGTGGCGGTCCTCGAGCGCACCAGCGCCTCCACGGCCGTCACCCGATGGGGCGGCCTGCTGGCGTTCTTCAAGTGGGCGACCGTCGAGCGGCTCTGCGCCGAGGACCCGATGGCCGGCGTCGAGCGGCCGCAGCGGCCCGAACTGCTCACCCCGGTCCTCTCCGACGACGAACTCCGGCAGATCTTCGCCACCTGCGGCGCCGACTTCGACGGCGTGCGCGACCTCGCGCTCATGCGGTTCCTGCTCACCACCGGGTGCCGCCGCTCCGAGGTGGCCGGCCTCACGCTCGACGACCTCGACCTCCGTGCACAGACGGTCCGGGTGATGGGCAAGGGGCGCCGTGAGCGGCTCGTGCACATCGAGGACGGCACCGCGCTCGCGCTCCGTCGCTACTTGCGGGCCCGGAAGCTGCACCCGAAGGGCTCGACGACGGATCGGCTGTGGATCGGCAAGCTCGGGCCGCTCACCGGTGGTGGGATCCAGCAGCTGCTGCAGCGCCGCGCCGAGCGCGCCGGTGTCGAGCGGGCGAACCCGCACGCGTGGCGCCACGCGTTCGCTCACCGGTGGCTCGCCGCCGGCGGCACAGAAGGCGGGCTGATGTCCGAGGCCGGCTGGCGCTCGTCACAGATGGTCCGCCGATACGCCCGGTCCGCAGCAGCCGAGCGCGGCCGCGCCGAACATGCCCGCCTCAACATCGCCGGAGATCTGTGATGACCGAGAAGGGGCGATACTCGAAGTGGTCCCGGCTGGACCGATACGAGATGGCGCCGGGCGACGGCACGCCGGTGAACTGCTGCCGGGCGGCGTGTGATCAGCGGCGAGTCGCCCGTGTCGACGCGTACGGTTTCGCTCAGCCTGAGCCGAACGTCCGCATGCGCAACGTCAGCGGGCGCCGAGACGTCGTCCGCCAGTACGTGGGGACGTGTTCGTGCGGGCAGGAGTTCGGGCTGATCATCCGACCGACGCATGACCCCAGCACAGGCAAGAAACTCCGCGCTCGCGTCGACGTGCGTTATAGTCCGCTGTGACATAGAGCGGCCTGGCGGTACCGGCCTCCGGTACAGCACCCGAAGCGTCCGATCGAAGGACTCGTCCTCCCCCTGCACATCGGTTTGGTCGGCCGAGCCGGGAGAGACCAGCGGATCTCCGGATCCCTACCAGTACGGTGCGCACGCCCTTGGCCGGGAGAACACCAGTAGCTCAGGTGACTAGGAACCTCGGAGGTTCTGATGTCCCGCGCTGCTGCGCCACACCGTCAACTCTCCGGCCGTCTCGGCGGCCTCAAGTCCTGGGCGAACACGCCCGACCGTACCGCCCGCACCCAGCGAGGTCGCAATGCCGGCCCCGGCTCGATCGACTACTGGATCGCCAAGCTCGACCCGGTCCGCTTCGCCGACGCCACAGATGAGCAGCGGCTGGCCGCAGCTGAGGCAGCGAAGCGAGCGCACTACGCCGGACTCGCGCTGAAGTCGGCGCAGGCTCGAGCTCGGAAGCGGGCTGACGGTGCATCCGCCGCCTGACGCGCCGCCGCCGCCCGGGGATGGGACGGGCGGCGGGCGGGCGAGTTGTCTCCGAGGCGTTGGTGACGATGGGAATTCTATCCGTCGGGCACACCAGCGTTGCGCCGACGGTCGGCCGTGCGGCGAGGTGCTCGAGCGCCTGGTGGCCGCCGACCGTTCCGAGCAGGCCGGACAATCCAGCGCCGCCGACGCGCTGAGGCACACCGCCCGGCAGTATGCGGACGCCCATAGTCAGGGGTCTCGGTGACGACGACAAGCCGCCCCGAGCCACCCCACGCGCTCGACGCCGAGGGCGCGCTGTTGGGCTGTCTGCTGCTCGGCCCTGCGGTCGGAGCTGACCCGTTCGCTGCGGTTGGCCGTGCGTCGCTCGATCAGTCCGACTTCCACAGCCCGAGCCATCGCCTGATCTTCGATGCCATCTGCCAGGTGTACGCATCCGGTGACGACGTCGACGTCGTCACCGTCGCCGAGGAGATGCGCGCGGCCGGAACGCTCGACGCCGCGGGCGGGCTCGAGGCACTGCACCGGCTGCAGAACGCCACACCGAGCGTGTCCGCCGTCGGCATCTACGTCGAGCGGATCGCCGACACGTCCCGTCGGCGTCGACTCATCACCGCGGCATCTGAGCTCAGCCGAGCGGCATGGGAGGGCGACGACAGAGCGATCACCCGCGCCATCGACGAGATGCCGGCGGCGTCGCGGACGACGAGCCAGCGGGCCGGGATGGAGTTCGTCGACTGGGATGCGCTGTTCTCTGGCGTCGTCGACGAGCGCCCGGTGGTCGACGAATTTGCGTTCCGGGGCCGCTGGACAGCACTCGCGGCCAAGCCGAAGACCGGCAAGTCCACGCTCCTGATGCATGTCGCGCTCGCATGCCACCGGGGCGAGGATCCGTTCGAAGGCGGCGCACGCCGGCCGCTCTGCGTGATGGTGGTCGACCCCGAGATGGGTCGTCTCGACGTCCTCGAGCGGCTCTGCGACCTTGGCCTGACCCCTGCGGACCTGGTCGGACTGCACTACACCGACATCGTCCCGAAGCTCGACACGGCCGTTGGTGCCGGCCTGCTGCTCGCCGACGTCGACCGGCTCGGTGTCGATCTCCTCATCATCGATGGCATCAACGGGGCCGTCGATGGCCCAGAGAACGACGACACCACGTGGCGACCGTTCTACGACCTGACGATCGCTCCGCTCAAGCGTCGAGGCGTCGCGATCGTCACGACCGACAACGCTGGCCATGGCGACGAGAAACGCGCCCGTGGGTCGTCAGTGAAGGTGGACAAGCCCGACGCCGCCGTCTTCGTCTCGCGGACCGATCACGGCGTCAAGCTGACCACCACCCATCGCCGCACTGCCGCGTACGCGAAGGAGATGACGCTCGTCATTCGAGGCGCCGACGGATCCGCACCGATCAGCTACCACCGTTCGGCGTCGAGCTGGCCAGCCGGCACCGAGGCCAAGGCCCGAGAGCTCGACGAGCTCGATCTGCCCCGGGAGGCATCGAACCGGGACGCCCGTGCCGCACTCAAGGCCGCTGGCCGGCAGATCGGAACGAGCGAGGTCTTGGCGGCCGCACTGCGGTATCGCCGCACCGGTCTGACCCACTCAGGAACGGTCGGAACACCCACCGGAACATTGAGCCCGCAACTATTCGGAACACAGGTCGGACAGGAGAACGGACATGCCCTCTGACCAGGTAGGAACACCGTCCCGGAACACTTCGGAACACTCACCGAGCAGAATCGGAACACGGGGGGTGTTTCCTGAAAGGAACACCCCCGGGTCCGTTGCCCCTCCGGAGCGTCGGTCGTGATCGGCGATCGGTGGACGACGCGTGCGCAGGCGGTGGTCGCCGATGCGTTCCGGGCTTCGCTCGACGCCGCCGAGGTGAAGCTCACACCGCGCGACGAGAGGGCCGTCATCGCCGAGCTCGCCGACCTGCTCGAGGCTCTCGGCTGGTCCCCGCCCGGCTCCGCGCCGCTGTCCGAGACTGCCGAGGTCCGTGAGCGTCGGCATCAGGCCCGCCGGGATCGGGCCGCAGGTGCGCTTGATGCGTCGCCGGCGTTGCGCGGTGGCGGACCGGCGAAGGGTGGTGCCTCGTGAAGCGCCGCCGCGTCCACACGTTCGTCGGCGACGAGGTCGAGATGCGGTGCGGCCTCCGCGGCATCGTGGCCGCGGTCGAGCGGGCCGTCGTCACGCTCGAGCTCGACCACGACGTGATGGTGCGGATCGCGCCGTGGGCGATCGCAAAGGTCATTCGCCCGGCACTGACGGAGGCCGGCGACGGCGTGCTCGTCGCTCCACGCCAGACCGCCGCCGCAACTCCGGTCACGAATCCGGCACCTTCAGCCGAGGAGGCCAGCGATGGAGCATGACTGCGCTCTGTGTGCGCTTCACGAGCTGCGCTCGTCGAGGCCGGTCGACGTCGACGCCGTGTTCGGCTCGGCGATCGTCGGCCGCCGGCTCGTCCGTGCCGCGGGTCTCGTGCACCGCCGGCACCGCCGTGAGGGCCGCACCGTGCACGACCTGGCGGCACGGGCCGTCGCTGCACTCACGAGGGAGGGCGCGGCGTGAGCGTGCCGAAGCCGAAGATCGCGCCGCCACCGGAGCGAGTGCGCACGGTGGAGTACCTCGGCGAAAGGCACCGCCCGCCGGCCACGCTGACCCGACGTCTCCTCGCCGAGCACCCCGAGGTCGACATGGCAGCCGTGCTCGGCCGCCGCGGCTACCGGGCCCGCTGGCGACTCGCCGGCGAGGCCGAGCAGACCGCCACGTTCGGCCCGAACAAGCGGCGCGCCGAGCTCCTCGTCGAAGCACTGCAGCGACGGCACGGCGAGCAGCTCGCCTTCGCAGTCGTCGAGTCACGCCTCGAGTCGCCGTGGGAGCCCCTCGCCGACGCCTATCGCTCGAAGCCGCGAGCAGACCAGACACAACCGCCCGCACCCAAGGAGCAACGCCCATGAAGAACCCATACGGCTTCGAACGAGCGATCGGCAGGATCGACGTCGACCGGCTGATCGCCACCGACTACGTCCCGGCCGCCAACACCGAACGCTGGATGACGATCGGCGCGAGCATCGTCCCGGCCGCCGGGGTGCCGAACCCCGAACCGTCGTGGCGTCGCGAGCCGCTGCTGCCGGAACGGTTCGTGGTCCGCGAGCAGGTGCCGATCGTCTCGCTTCACCCGAAGGCGCTCGGGGCGACCGTCGGCTACGTCGAGCACTTCGAAACCACCGCGGCTGACGGGCTCTCCGTCGCCGGCCGCGTGATGTCGCGCGGCGAGATCCGCGCCGGGCACCGGGCCCGCTGGTACGACCTGCCGCTCCAGTCGGGCGACTGGTGGGTCACCGCCGAGTACGCCCTCGACGGCACCGACGCCGTCCTGACCGGTCTCGTGCTGACCAGCGACCGCCGCGAGCCGTGGTCCGTGAGAGCGCGGGTCCTGCCGTTCGACACCGCCCGAGAGGGCCCGGCGCCGGAGGCGTGGGGTGGGCTTTGGCGGCGAGCTCGGACGTCGATGCTCGGCAGCCTCGTGTCCCGCGCCGCCGAGGGACGTGCCCGGCCCCGCATCGTCGACGGCGACGCCACACCACCACCGCCACCGGACGACAAGCCGGCGAAGCGGTCGACGGTCGAGCTCCGGCATCAGTTCGACCGCTCACGGCTCACGCCCGACAACACCGTGACCCTGCTCGGCATCATCACGACGCCCGAGGGCATCTACCTTCACCGCGACGGCACCGGCCGAATGGCTGCCGGCTGGGCCAAGCCCGGCTACTACGACCCACAGCAGCCCGATCGCATCCCCGTGTGGTTCGAGCACCTGCCACGCCAAGCCGTCGGACAGGTCGAACTGATCGCCCGAGGCCCAACGCTCGGCGTCGCAGTCGTCGCCCGCTGTCTCGCCGACCAGATCGTGCCGATCCTGCGAGGCGAGGACTGGTACTTCAGTCCTGGCGAGTCCGGCCGCGGCGGACTCATCGAAGGCCAGGAGCACTTCCTCGTTGACCGCATCAACGAGGTGTCGCTCGTGCGTAACCCGGCGAACGTGGCCCCGTCACCGATCGAGTGGATCGAGTTCGACGTCGAACAGTCACGCCCGAGCTCGCGGCCCCGTCCGGAGCGTTACTGGCGGCTGTGGGACCTCGCCGCCGAGGCCTGCCAGCGGTGGGACCACCACACCCGCAGCACGACCCCGATCGTCGATCTCGACCCGCCAGCGCCGCCGGCCGGCAGCCTGGACGACGCGCTCGCTCACGTCGATCGACGACTCGCCGAAGCCGCTCCCAACCGCGCCCGCCCCGCCGCCCGGGCGCTGCTGGTGCGATCGTTCCCCGCCGACCTCGAGATGTCTGAGGGGCAGTTGTTCGGGCGGCTGGTGCCGTTCGACGTCTCTGCCCGGGTCGCCGACCCGCGACCCGACGGCACCTGGGACCGCTACAGCGAAGGCTTCCGCCGGGGTGCGTTCGCGGGCCAGACCGGCGGTGCCGTTGCCGGCGTCGACCTGCGCCACAAGCACGGCGGCGCCGGCCTTGGCTACCTCGGCCCGGCCACCTCGCTCGAAGAGCACACTGACGGGCTGCACGGCGAGTTCAAGGTGATCAGCACCCGCCGCGCCGACGTCGCCGACCTCCTCGCCAACGGCGTCACGGGCCTGTCGATCGAGTTCCGCGAACGACCCGGCGGCACCATCGAACGCGACGGCGTCCGCTGGCGCACCAACGTCCACCTCGACGCCGTCGCCCTCGAGCACCGCGGCGCGTACGCCGACGCCGGCGTTACCAGCTACCGGAGTCGCACAGCATGAGCACGCTCGACGACGACCGCCGCGGCTACCGCGCCACGAAGCTGCGACTCCAAGCCGCCGTACTTGAGCTCGCCCAGGCTCAGGCCGAGCAGCGCGCCATCGTGGCGATGTTCGAAGCGAACGTCGAGAGCCGTGCCGCGCTCCGCACCTGCATCGAGATGTTGCACGAGCAGCTCCTCGAATACGCGATCGAACTCGGACGCTCGGAGGTCGAAGCGCTCGACGCCGAGCTGCTCGACCACCTCGCCTCCAGCAGCGAAGGACGCCAGCTGTGATCCGCGTCAACGCCTCCGGCGCCGGTGGTCTCGGCCGGGCCCTCGCCGGCGCGTCACGCCGCGCCCAGCAACTCCCACGCACCATCGCCGCCGACGTCGCCCTACCAGCGGCCGACGCCGTCCTCGACGCGGTCCGATCCGAACGCGGCAGCCTCACGCTCTCGAACGCCCGGATGCGGCTCGACGTCGACACCGACGTCTCAGGCAGCAACGCAGGCGCCGCGCTCGAGCTGTCGGCCTCACCACGCGCCGCATGGGGGCTCGCCTCCGGTGCCAAGGCGCACACGATCCGCCCTCGCCGCGGCCGCGTCCTCAAGCTCGACAGCGGCCGCTACGCGCAGACCGTGCAGCACCCCGGCACCCGCCGCCGACCCCTCTGGCGCAACGCCACCCGCACCGCCCAAACCACGATCCGTCGCGCCGCCGACCAGTCGGCTCGCGCCAACAACCCCTTCCGCCAGTGAGGAGCACACCGTGAGCGATTCATACACCTACCGCGTCGGCTTCGACGCAGACACCTCCGGCATCGACGACGCCACCGACGCCGTCGAACGCCTCGAGGACCGCCTCGACGAGCTCGGCGACACCGACCCCAGCCGCGTCACCGAAGCCCTCGAGACGCTCCGAGCGCTCGCCGACGACGCCGAGACGGAACTGCAGGGCACCGTCGACGCCGTGAAGGCCATCGGCGACGCGCTCGGCCCCGCGTTCGACCAGCCACGCGTCGAGGAGATGGTCGCCAACTTGAGGTCGATGGGTCTCACGTTCGAGGACATCGAGGCGCAGGCGAAGGAGTTTGCCGACGTGATCGAACGCGTCGATCAGATCAAGCTCGATGCGGTCAACTCCGGCCTCACCAACGTCGACGGCGCACTCGGCCGGGTCCGTGCCTCCGGCGACCAGTCCCGCAGCGTGCTCGCCAACCTGGCCGGCAACACGGCCCAGGACCTCGGTGAGCTCGGCGGCGCCGTCGGCACCCTCGGCGTCGGGCTCGGCCAGCTCGTCGAGTACGCCGTCGACGGCAACATCTCACTCAGCAACCTCGCGAAGGTCGCCGGGCCGATGCTCGGCGTGGCCGCCGCAGGGTTCGCGGCGACGCAAGCGTTCGAGGCGTTCGGCACCCGCGCCGAACGGACCGCCGAACAGACCGCCGCCGTTGCTGACGCGGCGATCGAGGCCGCCGGCCTGCTCGACGAACTCGAGAACCGTGTCAGCGGGCTCGAAGGCGCGGCGCAAACGAGCGGCGACGCGTTCGAGCAGTTCGGCGCATCGATCGCCACGGCGCTCGCCGGCGAGGAGAACTACGGCGAGATCAACAAGATCGACGAGGCGCTCCGAGCGGTCGGGCTGACGTGGGAGGACCTCGGCGAGACGATCGCCGGTCTCGAGCGTGACACCGAGAGCGCGATGCCGACCATGCGCGCGCTCACCGAGGCGGCCGGGATCCCGCCCGAGCACATCGACGCCGTCGCCGCGATGGTGCACAACATCGAAAGCCTCGACGACGCCGCGTCGTTCCTGATCAACACGTGGGGGATGGAGGAGGACGCCGCGTTCGCGCTGGTCAACCAGTACCGGGAGCAGATCGGGGCGCTCGAGCAGCTCAACGACGTTCAGCAGGACAACGACTGGGACGGCTACGCCGAGAAGCTGCTGTCGGTCGCCGCAGCAGCCGACCCCGCCACCGCGGCACTCATCGCCGCGGCGAAAGCAGCGAACCCCGAAGCGACCGCCGGGGAGATCTGGACGCAGATCACCGGGCAGATCGACACGGCGGCCGATGCCGCTCGGCGGTGGGCAGACGCGAACCGTGAGATCGACCCGACAAGCCTCACGTGGGCGTTGATCGCCGACGCGGCGAACTCGCTCCGCGAAGGGCTCGAGCCGAGCGAAACGCAGTGGCAGGCGATCAACGCCGTGATCGAACAGACCGGCTGGGATCTCGACACCGTGCTCGACAAGGGCCTCGAGTTCTGGGAAGCACAGAGGCAGGGCGCCGACGACGCCAAGGCGGCGATCGACGCGATGGGTGACAGCCTCGCCGACATCGCCGAAGGCCTCGACGCAGCGGCATTGCGCGGTGAGGCGTTCACAGCGGCGACCGACGGCCTCGAGCGGATGAGCGAACTCACCCAGTCGATCGAGCTCGTGTCGTTCGTCGACGGCATGAACTCGCTCGGCGACGCGGTGAAGGAACTCCGCGACGAGCTCGGCTCCGAGGACTTCGCCAACCTCGACCTCGTCCCCGACAGCTGGGACGAGGTGCTGAACATGCCCGAGGAGCTCCAGCCCGTGCTGCAGGCCCTCTCGGGGTTCCGGGACAACGTTCAGTCGGAGATGGCGCAGGCCTTCGAAGCCGGCGGCGCCCCCGAGGTGCAACGCTGGGCCGAGGACACCCGCCGTGCCATCACGGACTCGCTCACCGCCGCCGGCGTCGAGTCCGACGAGCAGATCCAAGAGATCCTCGGCGCGCTGAATCTGCTGCCGCCCCAGGTGGAGACGGCGATCGTGATCTCGAACGAGCAGCAGGCGCTCAGCATCCTCGACTCGATCAAGGGTGTGATCGACGGGCTGCCGCCGGAGGTGCAGTTGCGGATCGCTGCGCTCAGCCTGGAGGACCCCGTCGCAGCAGCACAGCTGGCCATCGCCGAGCTGGAAGCCGCCTCCCCCGACTGGGAAGTCCCCGTCAACCTCAAGGCCATCGTCGACGGCCTCGAAGCTGACATCGATGCGATCGAGGAGTCCGAGCCGACCGTCGAGGTCGGGATCCTCCCCGTGACCAAGCAGTTCGACGACACGATCGGCGAGGTCACGAAGGACCGCACCACGAAGGTTGCCGTCGAGCTCGACACGTCGCTGGCGAAGGACGGCGACGTGTTCGCCGACCTCAAGGGCCAAACCATCACCGCCGACCTCGAGATCGGCAACAGCGGCGAGTTCGAGCGGCAGGTCGACGGACTCGTCGAGGAACGCACCGTCCGCGTCAACTTCGTCACGGGCACGATCGACCTCCCGACGGCCGCCGACTTCCAGGCGCGGGTCGGTACGGTCCGCGTGCCGATGGACGCCTACATCCGCCACACACCACGCATCGACGGCTCACGGCTGGTGGAGCGATGAACACCCCCAACGACGACTCGATCACGGCCGCCGTCATCGAACTCGCCACCGCAGCGATCGACGACTGGAACGAACTCGGCCGCCCCGCGCTCGCCGCGCTCACCAGAAACCCGGAGCTCCACGCCGCCGTCACCGAACGCCTCGCCCACATCGTCGCCCTCGACATCCGACGCGTCGCAGAACTCGTCGACCGCGACCCCCACGCACTCATGGCCGAGCTCGCCATCGCGTGGATCACCGACCCCGACTGGAAAGAACCCGCACCATGAACCGCCTCGCCCAAGCCCGCCAACTCATCGTCGACACGCTCGAGCCGGTCCTGCCCGGACGGGTCCACCCCTACGGGTCAGAGGCGATGCCATGCATCTACCTCGGCGTCGCCGCACCCGGCCACCGCCAATCCGGCGGCGGCACCTTCAAGGTCGCCCAAGTCCCCGTCGTCATCTCCTACGACGGCGCCGACCACGCCCAGATCGCCGGCCTCGACGAGGTCACCGCCAAAGTCTGCGACGCCATCGACGCCACCCCGGGCATCCGATGGACCGGCAGCCAAACCAGCTCACCCACCGACCGCGACCACACCGGGCTCACCCTCACCGTCGAGGTCACCATCGGCGTCGACGCCATGTGCCCACCCGACATCGTCGAAGCCGAGACGCCGCCGCCCATCCTCGAACGCGCCAGCTGAACGATGCGGAACCATAACCCCAGGTCACAGCCAGTTTTTTGTGTAGCCGTCCCAGCCGGACACTGTCCTTCGGGTGTGTGTGTCGGCGAGGTGCTGGCGGGCCGGGAGCGGTGATGCCGCGCCGTGGGTCGCCGTACGGTGAGCCGGCCTATGTGCGGGCGCTCGAGCAGCTGCGTCGCACGCCGGCGCGCTGCCACCTGTGCGGCAAGGTCGGGGCGCGGTCGATCGATCACGTCCCGGCGCTCGGGCTGCACACCCACGTGGCGGGGTCGGGCTGCTGCCGGCTGCTGCCGGCGCACCTGTCGTGCAACCAGGAATCCGGAGGGTGGAGGGTTGCCAACGCCAACCGGCGTCGCCGTGGCGCACGCGTGAAGCGGCCGGCCTCCAGGAGTTCGCTGCCGCGATGACCGATACGACGATGGCCCGGCTCGTGCCACCTCGGTTCGGCACACCGCGGGATCCGACGCGCCCCACGCTCGGCACCGCTGAGACGCAGATCGCCGACGCGATGGGCCTCGAGCTGCATCCGTGGCAGCAGTACGTCGCCGATGTGTCGGGCGAGTTCGTCGAGCGTGACCCGTCGGCCCGGCACCCGGGAGCGTCGCGGCTGCGGCTCGCCGCGCAGATCGTCGGAGTTCTCGTTGGCCGTCAGACCGGCAAGACCACGCGGGCCGCGGTGCGCATCGCGACGCAGGCGATGCTGCCGGATCTGCCTGACGTCGCCGCGCTCGTCGGGCTCGAGCGGATCGTGCCGCAGTACATCGGGTTCACGGCGCAGGACCGCGCCGCCGCGCTCAAGCGGTTCTTCGAGCACGTCGACATGATCATGTCGTCCGACCTGCGCAGCGAGGTCGACCGGGTCGTGCGTCAGCGTGGTGACGAGTCGGTGCGGTTCCGAAACGGCTCGGCGTACAGCGTGTTCACGCCGTCGGACACCGGGCCGCGTGGCTCGAAGTTCGACCTCGTGATCATCGACGAGGCCCTCGCCCACACCGTCGCGCTGCTCGGCTCGACACGGCCGACGCAGGCGCAGCGCGACGGTGCGATCGGCTGCATCGGCGCCCAGCTCGTCATCGTGTCGAACGCCGGCGATGACTCGTCGACGCTGCTCAACGCTGAGCGCGAGCTCGGCCGCCGGGCCGTCGCCGAGGGCGACCGGTCACGGGCCTGGTTCGAGTGGTCCGCCGCCGATGACGCCGACATCTACGACCCCGACGTGTGGGCGACGACGATCCCGACGCTCGATCAGCCCAACGGCCTGTCCACCGCCTACCTGCAGATCGAGGCCGAGTCGATGACGGCCCACCAGTTCCGACAGGAGTACCTCTGCATGCACACCAACCGACCCGAGCTCCAGCTCCTCGACGTCGACGCCTGGGCCGCCGCCCCGGTGATCGACATCGCCTATCCCGGCGAGCTGATGTACGCGATCGACGCCGACCCCAACGGCGACCACGCCGTCATCGCCGCGGCCGGTGAGGCCGCGGGCAGACCCGACCTCGTCGCGGTCGAGGTGTTCTTCAACGAGCCGGGCGTCGCCTGGATCGTCGACACCATCGCCACGTACGCCAACCGGGACTCGGCACCGGTCGTCGTCGACGCTCTCGGACCGCTCGCCTGGACCATCGCCGCGCTCGAGCGGGCCGGCGTCACCGTGATCGAGGCCCGCACCGCCGACATCCACACTGCGGCCGGTGAACTCGCCGCAGCGATCACCGACGGCCGCATCGCCCACCAGGACGACGAGCAGCTCGCTGAGGCGATCACGGCGGCCCGGCCGAGGTTCAGTCGTGACCGTTGGGGCATCGACCGCCACGCCGACGGTGGCGACCACGCCGCACTGATCGCCGTCAGTCTCGCACACTGGGCCGTCCACAACCACGGCGTGCCCACGGTGTACGGCGGCCCCCTTCTCTAGCTCCTTCGCCGACCTGCAACGATCACTGGGATGGACAAAGGTGACCCCGACTTTTGGTCAGCGATCGTCACACTCTCAGCTGTGTTCATGCTCGGCGGATTCGTGGAATCTGCTCGCGCTCCCAAGCGCATAGCGAAGACGTCGATGGCGCTCGTCGTGGTTCCGATCGTCGGTGCTGTGCTCGGGCTGACGGGCCTCGCTGCTAACTGGGGAGCGCCACATGCGATCTCCGTCGCGGTCGGCGGCTCGGTCGTGCTCGTCGGGCTCTGGGCTCGTCACCTCGCCTGGGAGCACGAACGGCGCGTGGATAAGACCGTCTTCAAGGTGGACGAGTACGGTTCAGACGAATACTGACCCCAGCTCGTGGTGCGAGGGTGCCCCCGTCACCGGTCGTTGCCGAACATGTGCAGACGCAGCCGCTCCGCCCGCCTGGCGATCTCGGCCCCTCGGTACTCGAGGTCCTTGATCGGATCGAGAGCGTCCAGTCCGACTTGATCGTCGGGCGACATGGCGAGGTAGCACAGCCGTGCGATGTCGAGATTCGTGAGCGCCTCGACCAGGTCGTTTCGCATGACGCCGAGTTCGAGTTTGAACATCTCGCCGTCGAAGTGCTCCGGCCCGCGAGCATCGTCACTCGACATCTGGATGGGATTCCTCTGGTGCCGGGCTCTGGGGGTGCTTGCGCGCGAGCCACTGCACCATCGCCGTCATGCCGCCGGAGTCGTACACGCGCTGCATCTCTGCCGCCCGCCGGGCGATGTCGGCGATCTCGGTGTCGGCCCCGGTACCACCGTTGATGAGGTGCGTGAGCAGCGAAATGCGCCGCGGTGCGAGGTAGGCGAGATCGATGACCGACTCAGCGAGGTCGAGCATGGCCTCGGCGTACATCTCGCCGACGTTCGCCTTGGTGTCGTAGTGCGCAGCGGAGTTGCGGGCCTTGTTGATGGCTTCGAGAACGTCAGCTGCCAGCCCGGTGAAGCCGTGTTCGACGAGTTCGGTGCGGAGCCGTCCGAGCATCGAGTCGGTACCGGTTCGGTCACGTCCGATGCCTTCGACGACTCGTCCCGCCGCCGCTGCGCTTGGTCGCCAGTACCTCTGGTTGAAGAGGTCGACCGCTTCCTCGTAGTCCTCACGGAGGTGTGCGTTGATCTCATCGATCGTGTCGAGTGGCTTCGGCTGTCGCTGTTTGCGGGCTGGCGGATGCATCCAGAGTTCTCCACGCCAATCCCCGCGACGAATGCTTCCCTCCCCCTCAATGACCAGGAAGTGAAACGCTGTCCGGCACTCGGTGTTCGGGCATTGCTGCCGGACGACGACACCGGGGTCGTAGGGAGGAAACGTGATCGAGCCGAGTCGCCCGCAACACGGACACTCGACGCGTGCGCTGCCCGGGAACCAGCGATTGCCCTGACTGCGCATTCCGATATCGGCCTGCGGGATCCTCAGCATGGCGGAGATCCTCAGCCTGCCCCACAGGCGTGGACCGCGGTGGCTCGTTGCTTCATCTTTCCCTCCCCAGGTTGCAGGCCGATCGTAGCGATCGTCCCGGCGCGACGGTCCTCAGGTCACGTCCGATCGGCCGCGCCGCGTACGCTGCGCTGACATGGCTGCTCTGGCGGTGGTGACGCATTGGAGCCACTTCGTGCCCGTGCTGGCGCTCGTGTTCACGGTGGCCTCGTTCTGGTGGATCTACGTGCGCCGCGGGAAACTGAAGACCTTCGCCCCCAATGGGTACGGATCCGTCTTTCTGGCGAAGCAAGCTCGCCTCCGGTTTCCCCTGGTGCTGACCAACACCGGCGCCCCGTCCATTGCCGTTGAGGATCTGCGGGCAGTCGTGGACGGAAACGTGCTCGAGTGGCTCACCACTCGAGCAACCCTGCGACCAGAGGCGGGTGACAGGCTCGACCTTGCAAAGCCGTTTGCCGTTGCTGGCCGGTCCGCCGTGCAGCTGGTGCCCGAGTTCGGTCAGAGCGGCGAAGGCGCGTGGCAGCCAGGCGATGGGCCGTGTGTCATGCGGCTGGAGTGGCGAGACCGAGGTCGGTGGCGCGAACTTCTCACCTTCCAGTGGTGGCCGCCGGCATCGAACCGCGGGGCCTACATTGCCCATCGGAACGCTCCGAACGCCGAGCAGGAGTAGCGGCGACGGTGGGCCCGTCTTGACACCGCGAAACCCCCATTCGACGGTCAGCCCAGTTCTGTACGGTGACGCCAATGGCTCGACTTGATCTGCGGTACTCGAAGGGCCAGGTCGACCGGGCGGGCGAGATCTGGCGCTCGTACCAGTTCGGCGATCGTCAACTGGACCTCATGCAGGTATCCGAGTCGTTCGACATCGTGGAGCACTACCGGCGGTGTCACCAGTACCCGCTGACAAAGGCCACGATGGGAATGCGCTCGTCCGTGCAGGCCGAAGGCATCCCGGTGCGTGTTTCGCAACGACTCAAGCGCCTCAACACGATCCTCGACAAGCTGCTCCGGGAACCGAGCATGAAGCTGTCCAGGATGCAGGACATCGGAGGGTGCCGGGCGGTAGTGCCGACGATTCGCGATCTCCGGGCTCTCCAGCGACGCCTCGAGGGCCGCTCCGGCTATGTCCGAAGTGTGGACTACGTCGCCACCCCTCGGTCGTCCGGCTACCGCGGGGTTCACGTGATCGTCGCGTACGACGGCCGAACCATCGAGATGCAGCTTCGAACGGTCGTGATGCACGAGTGGGCCATCGCCGTCGAGCGATTCGGGCAGCGGTTCGGGGACCTGAAGAGCGGCGCCGGGCCGCGCGAGGTTCTTGATCTCTTGCGAGTGGTGTCGCGAGCGAACGCGATCGAGGAATCCGATGAGGATGTGCCTGATGACATCCTGGACGAGATCAACGCTCTACGCTCCGAGGTATTCGGGTACATTCAACGCATGGAAGGGCAGTGATGATGTCCGGGAAGCTCATCCATTTTTTGTTGGTGTTTGACCACGGCTCGAACAGGCTTGTCCACCAGCAGAAGTTCGCAGAGTCGGACAAGGCCGTCTCGGCCTACTTCCTGATGGAGCAGACGCACAAGGATCGGCCAGAGATCGAGATCGTGCTGATCGGGTCGGACTCACTCGAGACGGTCAAGGTGACGCACGCCAACTACTTCGACGAGACCGTTGGCGTCCCGAAGTACCTCATCGGCATCTAGGCCTGTGGGGCACCGGTGGGTGTGAGGCGGGCGCAGACCGCATAGTTGATGGCGTCAATACCGGACCGGATCGTTCATCCGGCGCGCTGTTTGCGTCGTGCGGCGAGCTCGTCACCTTCCGGCGCCTCGTCGACCGGTGGTGACGCGGTGGCGGTGCCGTAGTCGCGGCCCTCCATCGCCTCGCGGAGCTTGTCGAGCGGGACTGCCCGCAGGTAGTACTTCGCGGTCGTCTCGAGTCGGGCGTGGCCGAGCATCTCCTGCACGATCCGGATCTCGCCGGAGCGTTCCATCACGTCGGACGCCGCGGTCCGACGCAACGTGTGCGCCGACCGACCATCGAGCGCGGCTTGCTTGACGCCGGCGGCCCGCAGCCATCGGCGCATGTAGTGCGACAGCGTCTTGGCATTGATCGGTGATCGGCCGTCGAGCTCGTTGCGGATCAGCGGGCCACGCGTCTTGCCGACGTCGAGGAGGTAGGCGTCGACCTCGCGTGCGGCGTGGCAGGGGACGGGCACCTGGCGCTCGTGGCCGCCCTTTCCGGTGACGTGCAGTAGGCGCCGCTCGGCGTCGTAGTCGGCCGTCGTCAGTCGCGAGACCTCGACGCAACGTAGGCCGCAGCCGACCATCAGCCACACGATCGCCCGAGCCCGCCGATTCGGACACGCTGCGAGCAGTCGGCCGACCTCGGCCTCGTTGAGTGTCCTCGGGAAGTGCCGTGGCTCCTTCACCGGCCGCACGTGCGTCGTCGGATCGCGCGGGATCTTGCCGGTGGACACGAGCCACTGGCAGAACACCCGCGTCATTGAGATGTACTGCCGCCGCGATGCCGGCGCGTAGTGGCCGAGCGTTTCGACCCAGCGGTCGATCAGCGGCGGTGACAGCTGGTCGAGACGGCGGGCCCCGAAGAACTCGGCGAACCGTCGCAGCAGATGCCAGTACGTGTCTTTGGCGGTGCGCTCGTCGATCTCGCCGCGAGCTTGCCGTGACCGCAGGTACTCCCTCGCCAGCGGGTACAGCGTGGGCAGACGGTCGGTAGCGACCGTGGCCTGGTCGCTCATGCCAACGCGCACGCCTGCTCGGCGAACCGGACGAGACGGGCGCGAGCGTCGTCGATCGGCACAACCTCGCCCCACGGCACGGTCGGGTGCACGGCCTCGAGGATGTCGAGCGCCATCTGTGCATGCCGCGGCGCGAAGCTCTGCGCACGGGCCGGCACCCCGACGCAGGCAAGGCGGGCGAGCTGTTCGGCGCGGCGCTCGTCGGGCTGGAGGGATTGCTCGACCATGATCCGCGTCGCCCACAGCAGGTGACCGACGAGCCGGCGCCGGTCCAGCCCTGCGGCCGCCTCGGCGACCAATGAGGGGTCCCACTCGGCGGCCTCGGCGATCGAGGCCGACGCGAGGTCGAGGGCGTTGTCGGCGGCGCACAGGTCGGGCCAGTCGTCAACGGCGACGGGATCGAACCCGAGGCGATCGATCAGGCCAGCCGCTTGGATGAGGGCGTACTGCCGGAGTTCGCACGCGATGATGGTCATGGTGGTGTCCCTTCCATGCGGATAGTCACCCCCGTTGCGCTCGCCGGGATCCTGGTAGTTCGTCGCTAGCTACAACGCATGTGGTCGCATAGATGACGCCTACCGCCTGGTGCCCGGTAAGGGCGCCAAGGCGGTCCAGGCGGCCAGCTGAGCCGTCCGGCCGGTTTCGATCAGCCGGCTGCGGCGCACGACGACGGGCCGGCCCCGCCGATGGCGATCAATCCCTTCGCCGTCGCCGCGTAGGCAGCTCCGCCGGTGACGACCACCGGGCTGTTGACGGAGCCGAAGCCTTCGATGCGGGCGATCTGCTCGCCCGTGGCGGCGTCGAGCAACTGCACGCTCTGCTGGAACGCCATGCCGTTGCTGCCGATGTACACGACGTCGTCGACGAGCGTCGGCGCCGACCACGAGCCACCGGTGTCGGCACGCCAGACCTCGTCACCCGTCGCCGCGTCCACGGCGACGAGGTCCCGGTTGGTGTGGGCGATGATGAGATCGTCGCCGACCGCCGGTGCCGAGAACACGTCGCCGACCGGGCTCGCCCACACCTCCTCGCCCGTCTCGGCATCGACGGCGACGAGGCCGCCGGGGCCGCCGGCGTAGACGGTCCCGTCGTGGTAGGCCGGCGTGCCCAGCCCCGCCTGCGACGGTTCGTAGGACCAGATCTCGTCCCCGGTCGCGGCGTCGAGCGCCCACAGCGACGTTCCGCCGTCGCCACCGATCGAGGTGGTGAACACGATGCCGTCCACGATGGCCGCCGACGATTCGATCGTGTAGCCGCCGTCCCCGCCGTTCTCAAACGTCCACAGCGTCGTCCCCGTCACCGGGTCGAGCGCGTAGACGGTGTCCTCGGCGTTGATCACCAGGACGCCGTCGGCGACGGCCGGCGACGACGAGATCGTCGTGGCGAGCGCCACGGTCCACGCCTCGCCATGCGTCGCGGTGTCGATGGCCGTCAGGTTGCCGTCGATGTCACCCACGACGGCGAGCCCATCGACCACGGCGACGGTCGACCCGAACGGCTGGCCGGGCAGCGGAGCGTTCCACAATTCGGCGCCCGTGGCCGTGTCGATCGCCCGGATCGCTCCGGTGCCCAGCAGGCCGTCGGCGACGTACGCGATGCCGTCCACGATGGCCGGCGACGCCGGCATCTGACCGCTCGACGGCGACGTCCACAACAGCGTCGGGCTGCCCGTGATGCCGGCCGTGGCCATCCCGGAGCCGGCGTGTCCGGCCCCGCCGAGGAACTGGTCGACATCGAAGCACGGCGACGCCGCCGTGGCGGCCGCAGCCGGGCCGTTGGCGACGCCGGCGACGAAGGCGGTCGGGGCGAGCAGGGCGCAGGCGCCGACGAGCCAACGCCGGCGAGCCTGGAGATCGATCATCTGGGATCCTCGGAGTGCGGGTTCGGGGCCCCGTGGAGCGGGGTCGGGGTTGGGCAACGTAGCGAGGTCCGACGGGGCGCGCGAGGAAATTCCCTGCTCGTCTCAGGCCGGTGGGACGGGCCGGGGAGGAATCGGAACCCACAGCCGGCGGAGCGCACCCGTAGCCTTGCTGGCCGTGCCGCAGTTCCAGACCAGCCCGGGGATGAGAGACATCCTTCCGCCCGACGCCGATCGCTGGCGCCGATTCGTCGCGGCATTCGCCGACGTGGCCGCGGCCGCCGGCTACGCCGCGTTGGCGACGCCCCTGATGGAGGACGCTGGGGTGTTCGCGGGGGTCGGAGAGGCGACCGACATCGTGCAGAAGGAGATGTACCGCTTCACCGACAATGGTGGACGGGACGTCGCCCTGCGGCCCGAGTTCACCGCCGGCGTGTGCCGCTCGTTCGCTCAGCAACGGCCGGTGACGCCGTGGAAGGTCTGGTTGGCCGGTTCCAACTTCCGGTACGAGAAGCCACAGCGGGGCCGGTACCGCCAGTTCGACCAGATCGACCTCGAGGTCCTCGGCAGCGACGATCCCTTCGTCGACGCCGAGGTGGTCGCCGTCGGCTGGCGCTTCTTCCAGCAACTCGGGTTGCAGCAGGTGACGCTGCTGATCAACTCGCTCGGCGAGCCCGCCGAGCGGGCGGCGTTCAACGATGCGTTGCGCGACTACTTCACGGCCAACATCGACGCCCTGTCGGAGGACAGCCGGGCGACGCTCGCCCGCAACCCGCTGCGCGTGCTGGACTCCAAGCGCCGTGAGGACGCCCCGGTGATCGCAGGCGCGCCGACGATCGCCGACTTCTACGGCGAGGAGTCGGCCGCCCACTTCGCGTCCGTGTTGGCGGGCCTCGACCGGCTCGGCATCCCCTACACCGTGTCGCCCCGCCTCGTACGCGGCCTCGACTACTACGTGCGCACCACGTTCGAGTTCGCCGGCGGCACCCTCGACAGCGCCCAGAACGCCCTCGGTGGCGGCGGTCGTTACGACGGCCTCGTCGAGGCGCTCGGCGGGCCGGCCACGCCGGGTATCGGTTTCGCCATCGGCGTCGATCGCACGCTGATCGCCTGCGACGACGAGGGCGTGTTCCCCGCCGATCCGCTCGAGCTCGACGTGTTCGTGGTCGACACCACCGGTGGTCTCGAAGCTCTGGCGATCAGCGAGGAGCTGCGCGCTGCAGGCCTCCGTGTCGACCGGGCCTTCGACAACCGGAGCATGAAGTCGCAGATGAAGGCGGCCGACCGCAGCGGCGCCCGCTTCGCCGTCATCGTCGGCAGCGACGAACTGGCTGCCGGGACGGCGGTCGTGCGGCCGATGCGCGACGGCGGCGACCAGTCCGTCGTCGCGCGCGCCGACCTCGCCGCCGCGCTGCAGTCCTGACCGCCCTCGAGTTCCTGTACTGGTTTCGTCCCGTAGGCGGGCCACAACCAGTACAAGAAGTTCGGGTGTCACGCGGATGGGGGTGCGGCGGAGTCATACGGTCGCATGCGCGAGATGAACGCGGAGGGGGTGCCACGACCCGAAGGGGTCCCCGACGAGCAGCCGGTGACGGCTGAGGCGCTCTGGTGTGCCCACAACACGGAGCTGATGCGGTTCGCGACCGTGCTGGTTGGGCCGGCCGACGCTCACGACGTGGTCGTCGACGCATTTCTCCGGGCGTCCGAAGCGATACTCGCCGGTGGCATCGGCAACCGGCGGGCCTACCTGTTCCGGTCCGTCTACAACGGCGCCGCCGGGCGCCGACGCGCCCAGCGACGGCGCGCCGCCCGCGAGCTCAAGGCGCTGGCCCCGGACACCCTCCGGGCGATCATCCCGACATCGATGTGCAACGGGCGGTCGCCGAACTCAGCGTGGCCCAGCGGGCCGTCGTCTACCTCGCGTACTGGTCCGACCTGTCCGAGCGAGACATCGCCGCCGAACTCGGCGTGTCGCTCGGCACCGTCCACCGTCAGCTCGTCCGGGCGCGGATCCATCTCCGAAAGGCACTGCAGTGAGCACACCCGACACCATCGAGTTCGACGACATCGTCCGGGCGGCCCTTGGCAACATCGGCGCCGCCAGCCCTCACCCGTCGTCGTGGCCGCTCACTGCGCCCGCGTCGAGCGCTTCGTCGGTGATCGATCCACGCTGGTTCGCGGCGGCCGCCGCCGGCGTAGTGGCCGTCGCTGGCGTCGGCGCCGTCGCGCTGCTCGGTGGTCGTGACGCCGACGCCCCCGGCGGCGGCTCGTCGCCTGCCTCGACCACACCACTAGACGATCCTGCGACGTCGGAGTCCGAGGTGTCGATCCGTCAGGCCTCCGCACCCGGCCCGGCGCCCACCACCGTCGTCGCGGACACCGAGCCGGTGACCTGCGGGACGGAGCTACCAGTCGACGTGACCGTGGCCGGTGCGGGCGAGATGACGCCCGGCGCCGCGCCCGGCCAACGAGCGCCGGCTGCCGGTCAGCTGGTCGGCTACTGGAACGGCGACGTCGGCACCGTCGAGATCCGCTGGCCCGCCGACCCCAAGGTGCTCTACGACCTCGCTGGTACCTGGGCCGACTCTTACGCCGGCCTCCCCGGAGAACCGTATGTTCAGGTTGGCGGAACGGGCCAGTCCGTCGAGCTGAGCCGCGAGACGCTGACTGGTCCTGGCGACACGCCGTCGGTGGACACGCTGTCGTCGGCCCCGGAGACGGCACCCGATGTCGTCGTCTCGAGGAGGCCCGGCGGCGAGGGCGACGCCGCGGTCCCGTGTGACGTGGTCCAGGTGTCCATCGGCGCGCCGGACGGCTTGCGGTGGATACACGGTCTGTTCTGGCCCGACCCCATGGGCGAACTCAGCCGCGGCCGCGGCGACCTCGGCCCGCTCATCGTGGCGACCGGCGACCCGGTGGCCGCGCCGGTGCTCGACGACGTCATTCCCTGCGACACCGCTGTCGGCCGCGTGGGTGGCACGCTGGTGGGAACGTCCTGGGCGGCGACGCCGGCTGAGGCGCTGTGGGCGTACCTCGATTCCGGCTCCTCGAACTTCCAGGGTCTGATGGACAGCGGCTACGTCGAGTACGCCGAAACGGCCGACCGGTACGTGTACACGTACTCGCCCGACTATGACGCGTCGATGATGGCCACGCTGATCGTCGTCGAACGCGACGGCGAGCGGGGTTGGCACGTAACCGCCCAGTACAACAGCGGCTGCTGACCGATCCGAGTGTGGAGCGCCCACCAGTGGGGCCTCCCACACTCGGGTGCGGTTGAACACTCGGGTGGGTCTGGCTGAGGTGCCGGGTATCGGCATCGGAAGTGCCGGGTGCGGCTCGTAGCCTGGTTGACCGTGCCTGCTACGAGTATGCGAACCCACATGTGCGGCGAACTGCGCCGCGAGCACATCGGATCGACCGTGTCGGTGTGCGGCTGGGTCGCCCGCCGCCGGGAGCACGGCGAGCACCTGGCGTTCGTCGACGTCCGCGACCACGCCGGCGTCGTCCAGTGCGTGGTTGACAACTCGGTCGACGTGCGCAGCGAGTACGTCGTGCGGATCACGGGCATCGTGCGCGAACGCCCCGAAGGCACCGTCAACCCCAACCTGCCCACCGGCGAGATCGAGCTGGGTGAGTGCCAGGTCGAGATCCTGCGCACGGCGGCGCCGCCGCCGTTCCCCATCGACGCCCGTGCCGACGAGGTGGACGAGAACATCCGGCTGCAGTACCGGTACCTCGACCTGCGCCGCGAGCGCATGCAGAAGAACCTGCGCGTCCGCGCGGCCATCAACTCGGCCGTGCGCGCGTCGATGGAGGCCCAGGGGTTCGTCGAAGTCGAGACCCCGATGCTGGTGCCGTCCACGCCCGAGGGGGCTCGCGAGTTCCTCGTGCCGTCGCGCAAGGAGCCGGGCTCGTTCTACGCCCTCCCGCAGTCACCGCAGCTCTTCAAGCAGCTGCTGATGGTTGCCGGCGTCGACCGCTACTACCAGATCGCCCGCTGCCTGCGCGACGAGGACCTGCGCGCCGACCGCCAGTACGAGTTCATGCAGCTCGACGCCGAGATGAGCTTCGTCAACCAGGACGACGTGCTCGGCGCCATCTCCGAGGCCGTCCTCGCCGCCGCCGAGGCGGCGACGGGGGAGCGCCCGCCCGAGATCGAGCGGATGACGTGGCACGACGCGATGAACCGCTTCGGCGTCGACAAGCCCGACCTGCGCTTCGGCATCGAGCTCACCGAGCTGACCGACGCCTTCGCCGCCACCGAGTTCAAGGCCTTTGCAACCGCGCCCAGCATCAAAGGGATCTGCGTGCCGGGCGTCGCTGCCGACTACGGCCGCAACCAGCTCGACAAGCTCACCGACCGGGCCAAGTCGCTCGGGGCCAAGGGCCTCGTGTGGCTCAAGGCGGTGGCCGGCGACGACCTGCAGATCGCCTTCGAATCGCCCGTCGCCAAGTTTCTCTCGGCGTCCGAGGTGGAGGCGGTCGCCACGCGCCTCGGCGTCGTCGAGGGCGACCTCGTGCTCGTCGTCGCCGACGAGTGGGAGACCACGTGCGAGGTGCTCGGCCAGCTGCGCAACGACCTCGGCCGGCCGCCGGTGCACGAGGGCCCGTACCGCTACGTGTGGGTCGTCGACTTCCCGATGTTCGTCGGCCGCGACGCCGAGACCGGCGCGCCGAAGCCCGGGCACCATCCGTTCACGCAGCCGCACCCCGACGACCTCGACCAGCTCGAGACCGACCCGATGAGCGTGCGCTCACAGGCCTACGACCTCGTGCTCAACGGGTGGGAGCTCGGTTCGGGGTCGATCCGGATCCATCAGAGCGACCTGCAGCGCCGCATCTTCTCCGTCCTCGGCATCAGCGAGGAGGAGGCGAACCGCAAGTTCGGGTTCTTCCTCAACCCGTTCGACTACGGCGCCCCGCCCCACGGCGGCTTCGCCTTCGGCCTCGACCGCCTGGTGGCCATCCTTGCCGGCGAGGAGAACATCCGCGAGGTCATCGCCTACCCGAAGACGCAGTCGGGCGCCGATCCGATGACGAACTCGCCGCTCCCGGTGGCCGCCGCCCAGCTCGATCAGCTCGGCATCCGCGTCCTCCCGCCGGCCGCCAAGGGCTGATCACCGCCACTCGCGATCCCCGACGATTCCTGTACCGCATTCGTCGCGAAATCGCGACGAATGACGCCTGAGAATCGGGTTTGTAGGATCGGGGGCATGACCGCAGTTCGCAACGACTTTGCTCCCGGCGTCGTCACCGGGGGTGACGTCAAGGACATCTTCGCCCTCGCCAAGGCCAACCAGTTCGCCCTCCCGGCGGCCAACTGCACGGGCTCCAACACGATGAACGGGGTGATGGAGACGGCGGCGAAGATCAACTCGCCGGTGATCATCCAGTTCTCGTACACCGGGGCCCAGTTCGTCGGCGGCAAGGGGCTCGCCGTCAACGGCGTGAAGGGCGATCAGGCGTCCATCGTCGGCGCCATCGCCGGTGCCGCCCACGTGAACGCCCTGGCTGCGGCGTACGGCGCCCGTGTTATCCTCCACACCGACCACTGCTCGAAGGACAAGCTCGGCTGGATCGACGGCCTGCTCGACGCCGGCGAGGAGTACTTCGCCGAGCATGGCCGTCCGCTGTTCTCGTCGCACATGCTCGACCTGTCCGAGGAGTCGCTCGAGGAGAACGTCGAGATCTCCAAGCGCTACCTGCAACGCATGGAGAAGCTGGGCATGACGCTCGAGATCGAGCTGGGCATCACCGGCGGTGAAGAGGACGGCGTCGACAACAGCCATCGTGACCAGAGCGACCTGTACTCGAAGCCCGAAGAGGTCGACTACGCCTACACCGAGCTGAGTGCGATCAGCGACCGGTTCACCATCGCTGCAGCGTTCGGCAACGTGCACGGCGTGTACAAGCCGGGCAACGTCAAGCTCACGCCGTCGATCCTCGGCGACAGCCAGAAGTACATCGCCGCCAAGCACCCCGGCGTCGGCGACAAGCCGGTCGACTTCGTGTTCCACGGCGGCTCCGGCTCCAGCGCCGCCGAGATCGCCGAGGCGCTCAGCTACGGCGTGGTGAAGATGAACATCGACACCGACCTCCAGTGGGCCCTGTGGGACGGAATCCGGGCCTTCGAGGCCGAGAAGCACGACTACCTCCAGGGCCAGATCGGCAACCCCGAGGGCGAGGACAAGCCGAACAAGAAGATCTACGACCCTCGGGTCTGGCTGCGGGCGGGGGAGGAGAGCTTCGTCAAGCGTCTCGAGCTCGCCTTCGCCGAGCTGAACAACGTCGGCACGCTGGCCTGACGTCGGTAACAGATGGTGCCTGGCACCATCTGTTACCGCGCGCGTTCCCCGACCGAGAAATCTGATCGGGAAAGTCGACAATGAACATGGCGGTCGCTAATCTCGACCGTCGTGGTCAGAATTACCCGCACCCCGCTGGTCGTCGCCGCGGCGATTGCCGCCGTCGGCGCCTCGCTCGCCGCTCCGGCCCTGGCGTCGACCGAGCCCGAGACCACCGACGGCGCATCCGGCACCGAGTCCGTCGAGGCGACGTACCCGCCGAACACGGCTGACGAGGTGGCGGCCGAGTCCGGCGAGCCCGTCACGCTCGACCTCGTCGGCTTCGCCGTCCCCGAGGCGGGTAACGAGGCCGCCCAGGCCGCCTTCGCCGAGACCCCCGAGGGCGCGGGCGTCGAGTGGCTCACGTCGTACGGAGCCTCGGGCGACCAGAGCCGCGCCGTGGCCGACGGCAAGGCCGCCGACTACGTCCACTTCTCGCAGTCCGGCGACGTCACGCGGCTCGTCGACGCCGGCCTCGTGGCGGAGACCTGGGACGACGGGCCCAACCACGGCATCGCCACCGACTCGGTCGTCGTGCTCGTCGTCCGCCCCGGGAACCCCGAGGGCATCGAGGGCTGGGACGACCTCATCGGCGAGGGCATCGAGATCGTCACGCCCAACCCCGGCTCGTCGGGAGCGGCGCGCTGGAACATCCTCGCCGGGTGGGGCGCGGTGACCGCCAACGGCGGCACCGAGGAGGACGCGGCCGCGTACTTCGCCGACTTCTTCGCCAACGTCGTGGCCCTGCCCGGCAGCGGTCGCGAAGCGACGACGGCGTTCCTCGAGGGCACGGGTGACGTGCTCATCTCCTACGAGAACGAGGCCATCCTCGCCCGCCAGAACGGCGCCGAGATCGACTACGTCGTGCCGTCGACGACGCTGCTCATCGAGAATCCGGCCGCCGTGCTGATCGACGCCGACCCGCACGCCCAGGCCTACCTCAACTTCGTGCTCAGCCCCGAGGGCCAGGCCGCCTTCGCCACCGTCGGTTTCCGCCCGATCGACGGCACCCTCCCGCACGACGAGGTCACCGGCATCGAGGGCGCCAACGATCCCGACAACCCCTTCCCTGCGCCCGAGACGCTGCTGACGATCGACGGCGACTTCGGCGGATGGTCCGAGGCCGGCGCTAAGTACTTCAACGAGGACGACGGCATCATCACGCTGATCCAGCAGGAGGCCGGCCGCACGTGACGCGAACACGTGGCCAGCAGCCGGCCTCGCCGGCGGAGGCAGCGAGATGACCGTGGTCGACTTCGAGTCGGCTGCCGCCGCGGGCGACGCTTCCCCCCAGCGTCGCCCGCTGGCGCGCGCCCGCAGGGCGATCGGGCGGTCGACCACGCTCACGCCCGCGTCGGGTCTCGGTCTCGGCGTGGCGGTGCTGTGGTTGAGCGTCCTCGTGCTCATCCCGCTCTGTGCCGTCGTGGTCGAGGCGTCGGCGGGTGGCTGGTCGGAGTTCTGGAACACGATCACCAACGTCCAGACGGCGGCGGCGATCCGGATGACGCTGATGCAGGCGTTCCTCGTCACCCTCGTCAACGTCGTCATGGGGACGCTGATCGCGTGGGTGCTGGTGCGTGACGACTTCTTCGGCAAGCGGGCCCTGGAGATCCTCATCGACATCCCCTTCGCCCTACCGACGATCGTCGCCGGGCTCGTGCTGCTCACCCTCTACGGGCCGAAGAGCCCGATGGGACTCGACGTTGCGTTCACCCGTCCGGCGATCTTCCTCGCCTTCCTGTTCGTCACCCTGCCGTTCGTGGTCCGGACCGTGCAGCCGGTGCTCGCCGAGCTCGACCCCGACGCCGAGGAGGCGGCAGCGTCGCTCGGTGCGAGCCGCTTCACGGTGTTCCGGCGCATCATCCTGCCCAGCCTCGTGCCGGCGATCAGCGCCGGTGCGGCGATGTCGTTCGCCCGGGCCATCAGCGAGTACGGCTCGCTCGTGCTGCTCTCCGGCAACAAGCCGCTGCGGACCGAGGTGACGTCGGTGCGCATCCTCACCTACATCGAGAACGGCAACATGGCCGCGGCCGCTGCGGTCGCGTCGGTGCTCCTGTTCATCGCCCTCGTCGTCATCGTCGCCCTCGACCTGCTCCAACGCCGGGTGGCCCGCCGTGGCTGAGGTGATCGCGCCGCCGCGCCGCACCACGCGGCGGAAGAGCTCCACCAGGTGGGTGTTCCGGGTGCTCGCCATCGGCTACCTGTTCCTGCTCGTGGCGTGGCCGGTGAGCCTCGTCGCCAAGGAGACCTTCGCCGACGGCTTCCAGTCGCTCGGCGACGCGTTCAGCGACCCCGACGTCACCAGCGCCCTCTGGCTCACCGCGCGCATCGCCCTGCTCGCCGTGCTGATCAACACCGTGTTCGGTGTCGGCGTCTCGATCCTGCTCGTCCGCTACCGGTTCCCGGGCCGGCGCCTGCTCAGTGCGTTCGTCGATCTGCCGCTGTCGGTCTCGCCCGTGGTCGTCGGCCTGTCGCTGATGCTGGTCTACGGCGGGCGCAACGGATGGTTCGGGCCGTGGCTCGAGGACCACGCCTTCCAGGTGGTCTTCGCCGTCCCGGCGATGGTGATGGCGACGTCGTTCGTGTCGCTCCCGCTGGTGATCCGCGAGGTCGTCCCCGTGCTGCACGAGGTCGGTACCGACCAGGAGCAGGCGGCCAAGAGCCTCGGCGCCAGCGCGCCGCAGACGTTCTGGCGTATCACGCTGCCGGCCATCAAATGGGCGGTGGTCTACGGCGTCGTGCTCAGCCTGGCCCGCTCGCTCGGCGAGTTCGGCGCCGTCAAGGTGGTCTCGGGCAACGTGGCCGGCCGCACCCAGACGGCGACGCTGGTCGTCGACGACAAGTACCGCAACTTCGCCCAGCCCGAGGCGTACGCCATGTCCTTCGTGCTCGCCGCCGTGTCGGTGGTGTGCATCATCGTCGTTTCCCTCCTGCGGCCGAACCACAGCGGCCGCACGACATCGAAGGGATCGGCATGATCCCAGTTCAGCGAGCGCCAGCGAGCGTCCTGGGGTTCGAGCGGTCAAGCCGAGGGAGGAGCTTGCTCCGACCGAGGCGTTCAAGCGGCCTGCGTGGCCGGGGAACGCAGAGGAAACAGTGAGTATCGAAGTTCGCAACATCTCCAAGTACTTCGGGTCGTTCGTCGCGCTCGACAACGTCTCGGTGAGCATCCCCACCGGACAGCTCACGGCGCTGCTCGGCCCGAGCGGCGGCGGCAAGTCGACCCTGCTCAGGGTGATCGCCGGGCTCGAGACGTCCGACGCCGGCATCGTGGAGATCGAAGGCGTGGACGCCACGTCGCTCGCGCCGCAGAAGCGCAACGTCGGCTTCGTGTTCCAGCACTACGCAGCGTTCAAGCACATGACCGTGGCCAAGAACGTGGCGTTCGGGCTGGAGATCCGCCGCAAGCCGAAGGACGAGATCCGCGACCGGGTGCAGCAGTTGCTCGAACTGGTGCACCTGGAGAACTTCGCCGATCGCCTGCCCTCGCAGCTGTCGGGCGGTCAACGCCAGCGCATGGCGCTCGCCCGGGCGCTGGCCATCGAGCCCAAGGTGCTGCTCCTCGACGAGCCGTTCGGTGCGCTCGACGCCAAGGTGCGCAAAGAGCTGCGTGACTGGCTCCGCCGCCTCCACGACGAGGTGCACGTGACCACGGTGTTCGTCACCCACGACCAGGAAGAGGCGCTCGAGGTGGCCGACGAGATCGTCGTGATCAACGACGGGCGCATCGAGCAGGTGGGGACTCCCGACGAGTTGTACGACGCCCCGGCCAACGACTTCGTGATGAGCTTCCTCGGACCCGTCACGTCGCTCCACGGGCAGCTCGTCCGGCCCCACGACCTGGTGATCGAGCGGAGGCCGTCGGCAGGAGCGGCACTCGGCGCGATCAGGCGTCTCGTCCGCGTCGGCTTCGAGGTCCGTGTCGACATCCAGGTGGATGGGGCCGGTGACGCCCCCGTTCAGGTGATCGTCACGCGGGCCGAGGCTCGGCATCTCGGCCTGGAGGTCGGCGACGAGGTGTGGGTCACCCCGACACCGGGCGCGGTGCTCGTGGAGCGCACGTCGGCGACGGTGCCGGCCGACACTGTCGGCGCCACCCTGGTCGGCGCCTGACCGCGCCTGACATACTGGCGGCTATGCCTTCACCCCACCGGCGCGGAGCGCGCCCCTCGATCGGTCGGCGGGTGGGCGCCGTCGCCATGGCCATCGCATCGCTGTCGGCGGTGTTCGTGGCGGCGGGAACGGCTGGGTCTCCGGTCGCGTCGGCTGCCTGTTCGATCTCCGCCAACCTCGGCCTCGGATCGACCGGGCCGGCCGTGCAGTGCCTCCAGCAGACGCTGAACGCGCAAGGCTTCAACTCGGGGCCCGTCGACGGCAAGTTCGGGTCGGTGACCTACCGGGCCGTGCGTTCCTACCAGCAGGCCAAGGGGCTGTACGTCGACGGCATCGTCGGCCGCCAGACCGGCTCGGCGCTCGGCATCTGGGGCACCGGCGGATCCACCGGTGGCAGCACAGGGGGCGGATCGACCGGTGGGTCGTCCGGTGGCGGTGGCGCGCCGGCACCAGCGGGATGCACGATCAGCTCGTCGCTGCGAGTCGGCTCGTCGGGCGCGCCGGTGCGTTGTCTCCAGCAGGCGTTGGCCGCGAACGGCTACTCCCCGGGTCCGGTCGACGGGGCGTTCGGCAGCCAGACGCGCGGCGCCGTGGTGCGCTTCCAACAGGCCAAGGGCCTGTACGTCGACGGGATCGCCGGCCGCCAGACCGGCACGGCGCTTGGCATCTGGGGGTCGGGCGGTTCCACGGGAGGCGGCTCCACCGGTGGCGGCACGAGCGGTGGGGGAGCCACGTGCACGCCGCCCGAATCCGGCCTGCCGGCCGGCGCTCGCCAGGTGGTCGTCGTCACGGCCAGCGGCACTCGCGCCGACGTCGACCTGTACGTCCACAACGGCTCGGCGTGGACGTGTGCCCGGTCCAACATGAGCGGCCGCGTCGGTCGCAGCGGCGTCACCCCGCTCGCCAATCGCCGTTCCGGCGACGGTTCGACGCCCGGTGGTGTGTTCCCGCTCGGCTCGATGACCGCTCCTGACGGCCAGACGTTCCAGTTCTTCGGCAACGGCGTCAACCCGGGTGTGCACGGCACGTGGCGCCAGGTCCGCAACGGCGACTGCTGGGTGGCCACGCCGAACACGGCGGCGTACAACACGCTCGTCACCCGCACGGCGGCTACGTGCACCGGTGACGACGAGTTCCTGATCAACTACCAGAACGCCTACTCGCGTGCGGCGATCATCGGGGCCAACCTCGGGCCCAACCGCTCGGGCGACCAGGCCGGCGAGCCTCCGCTGGCCGCGGCGATCTTCCTCCATCGCCACAGCTACGACGCGGCGGGCAACAGCAAGCCCACGGCCGGCTGCGTCTCGCTGAACAACAACGACCTCGTCGCCGTCCTCCAGGCCCTCGTGCCCGGCCAGGCCTTTTTCGTCATTCGCTGAAAGGGGGGAGAGCAAGCTCTCCCCTTTCGAACCCCCGCTCGATGCAGCCGTAGTCGGCCGGCAGAGCCCGGCCGCCTACGGCGCCCTTGTCGGACCGGTGGGTCAGGGACAGGTGTGATCGCTGTGCTGCGGCACGATTGTCTGCTCCTGAAGCTGGAGTGCCGTCGTCGGACGCCGGCACCTTGTCGGTGCGACGGGACGGTTTGGGTCGCCGGTTGCGGTTGCCGCACTCTCCGTCACCCACTTCGGGGTCTCGACGCCGGCGCGGCTCGCGGGGATGTTTCGGGGGCTGGATCGTGACGGTTTTCGTCACGATCCAGCCCTCGATCACCGAATGGCACGATCGAGCCCCAGAATCTCGACGTGGTCCAGCTTCCACCCGGCCACTGACGTCGATCACCTCACCTTCGGAGCAGGAGCCGCCACCGGCGACACAGCCCAACCTGCGGCCAGCAGAAGACGAGACAGGCGCGACGGCCCCGCCGAAGTGCCGACCCAGCGCGCTCCCAGAGCGCCACCCCGTACGCACTTCCACCGTTCACAACCCACGAAAGCGACAGGAGCGCCGCAAAGTCCGGCCGCCTACGGCGCCGAAGCATTCTCCAGCGTCATCTCAACTCGCACTCCGATGTCGCAGCCCCACGTCGGAGCTGCCCAAGCCGGCGCGCGGACCTCAGGTCTGAGAGAGGGGGCGGATGACGAAGCCGGTGCGCAGCTTTGGCGTGAAGAAGGTCGACTTCGGGGGCATGAGGACGCCCTCTCGTGCCGTGCGCTCGATCTCGGCCACGCTGACCGGCCGGATGAGCACCGCGGCCGCGGCGCGGCCCGACTCGACGGCTGCGGTCACCTCGGCGAGGCCGTGCTGATAGTCGACGACGGCGGGGCTGCCCGCTAGCGCGTGTTCGAGCCACGCGCCGTCGATGGCCCGCACGCCGTCGAACGCGGCGGGTTTGGCGTCGAGACGCTGCGCGCCTTCGGGCGTGATCAGCACGAGGAACCCTTCGGCGACCATCGCGGCCAGCGTGGCCGGCGTCGGATCGTCGATCGGCGTGAGGTCGAACGACCCGGCGAGGGTCGCCGCCAGCTCGTCGGCCGTGACCCCGGTGTAGATGCGGTGGATCGCCTCGACGCTGAGCTGCTCGGCGACGAGCTCGCCGATGAACGCCAAGGTCTGCTCGGCCGGCGTGTCGGAGTGGCCGGTCGTCGCCCGCACCTCGTCGCGGTAGGTGCGCGAGATGCTGTACCGGTGGTGGCCGTCGGCGATCAGCACGTCGTGCGGCGCCACGTGATCCCGGATCGCCGCCACCCGCTCCGGATCCGACACCCGCTCGACGATGTGGCGGACGCCGTCGACCATCACCTCGCCGACCGGCTCGCCCGGCTCGGCGAGTAGCTCGCTGAGGCCGGCCGCCAGCGACAGACCCCACACCGGTGACAGGTTGGCCGACGTCGCCCGGGTGAGGTCGAAGCGATCGGTGGACGCCTTGGGCGTGGTGCGCTCGTGGGGCAGCACACCGCCGGCTCCGACGTCGACCACCTCGAGCCCGCCGAGCACGCCGACCAGGGCCCGGTCGGCACCGGTCGCGTCGGTGAACAGCATTCGGTAGATCGTGAACGACGGCTCGTCGTCGGCCACGAGCACGCCGTCATCCACCCAACCGGCGAGCACCCTCGCGGCGTTCTCGTAGCGCTCGTCGCCGCCGGCCGGCACGTCGACGTGGACGATGTTGCTCGGACTCCGCGCCGCCAGCTCGGCGACGTCGTCGGGGGACAAGACGTCGTAGGGCGGAGCGATGAGATCGTCGAGATCGGACGCGGCGTAGCGGAGGGCACGGAAGGGCTCGAAGCGCGGCACACGTTCAGATTGGCACGCCACTACCTTGACCGCCATGTCAGTGGCGACCGGGTCTCCGGTTCACACGGTGCTGTGCGACCTCGACGGCGTGGTGTGGTTGGCCGGTGTGCCGATCCCCGGTTCGGTCGAGGCGATCGACAAGCTGCGGGCGGCGGGACGACGGGTGGTCTTCGTGACGAACTCGTCAGCCCCGACGATCGCCGAACACACCGCGGCCCTCGCCGCTGTGGGCATCGAGGCGTCGGGTGACGTGATCTCGTCGGCGACGGCTGCCGCCGCGCTGGTGTCGCCAGGCGAGCGTGTGCTCGTGTGCGGCGGTGCCGGCGTACACGAGGCGGTGCTGTCGGCCGGTGCGGTGTCGATCGACGGTTCCGACGAGGCGGGGGCGGCCGACGGCGTCGATGCCGTCGTCGTCGGGCTCCATCGCACGTTCGACTACGAGCGGCTGCGCATCGCCGTCGCCGCGCTGCAGCGTGGTGCCCGGTTCATCGCGTGCAACCGGGACCCGCTGTTCCCGACTCCTGCGGGCCGCGTACCCGGGGCCGGTGCGATCGTCGCGGCGCTCGCCGCGTCGGCGCAACGTGAGCCCGAGGTGGCGGGCAAGCCGCATCGCGCCGCCGCGGAGGCGGTGGCCGCGCATCTCGGCATTTCCCTCGACGACGACGCCGCGTTCATCAGGGGTCTCGTGATGGTGGGCGATCAGGTCAGCACCGACGGCCTCTTCGCCGAGTTGCTCGCCTGCCGTTTCGCGCTGGTCCGGACCGGCAACACGGCGCCGGCGGCGGCGATCGAGATGGATGCCGCGTTCGACGGATTCGACCTGAGCGCGGTCGCGAGCGCGATGCTTGCTACTGGCGAGTAACCTTGGGGCCATGGCCAAGAATCCGATTCAGAAGCTGATCGACACCGGTCTCCAGGCGACCGAAGATCAGCGCGCCCAGGCCGAGAAGGCCGTCAAGCACCTCGTCCAGGCCGGTGAGGTTCGCCGGGGCGAGGCCGAGAAGGTGATCGGCGCCCTGATCGAGCGCGGCAAGGAGACGTCGGCGGCGATCGCCGAGGTCGTCCAGCGCGAGGTCGCCAAGCAGATCGGCTGGCTTGCCGGCCGCGTCGACGACGTCGAGGAGCAGTTGGAGGCGGTCGTCGGCCGCATCGCCGGCGGCAAGCCGGCCAAGCCGGCAGCCCCCGCTGCGCCGGCCCCGGCTGCGAAGAAGACCGCTGCGAAGAAGACCGCTGCGAAGAAGACCGCTGCCAAGAAGACCGCGGCGAAGAAGACGGCTGCCAAGAAGGCGCCGGCGAAGAAGGCCGCTGCCAAGAAGGCACCGGCCAAGAAGGCGGCCGCCGCCAAGAAGGCCTGAGCCGAACCTGACGGGATGTGCCCGGCACGTCCCGTCGTCGCACGTTCGGCTTCGTCGGGCAGACTGCACGGATGGCCGCTCGCCGCCGCCTCGATCTCGAGCTCGTCGCCTCCGGGGCGGCGCCCAGCCGGGCCGCAGCCACCGACCTGATCGCCGCCGGGCGCGTCCACGTGAACGGTGCCGTGGCCGACAAGCCGGCCCGGCTCGTCGCCCCGTCCGACAACGTGCTCGTCGCCGGCCCACCGGCGCGGTTCGTCGGCCGCGGTGGCGAGAAGCTCGACGCCGCGCTGTCCCACTTCGGCGTCGAGGTCACCGGTGCCCGTTACCTCGACTGTGGCGCCTCCACCGGCGGGTTCACCGATTGCCTGCTCCAGCGCGGCGCCGCCCACGTCGTGGCCCTCGACGTCGGCCACGGCCAGCTGCACCCGAAGTTGCGCGACGACAATCGGGTGACCGTGCTCGAGCGGACGAACATGCGCACCACCGACGCCGCGGCCATCGGCGGTCCGGTGGACGGCGTCGTGGTCGACGTGTCGTTCATCTCGCTCACGGCGATCATCCCGGCGCTCGTCGGCGTGTGCAAGCCTGGGGCCACCATGGTGATGCTCGTCAAACCGCAGTTCGAGGCCGGTCGGGCCGAGGTCAGCAAGGGCCGGGGCATCATCACCGACCCCGCGGTGCACGAGCGGGTGCAGGCCGAGGTGGGCGCCGCGCTCGAGGCTGCCGGCTGCCACGTCCAGGGATGGAGCGAGTCGCCGATCAAGGGCGGCGAGGGCAACGTCGAGTTCCTCGTCCACGCGACGGCGCCGACCTCGGGACCCACTGCAGCCGGCGACGGGGCACGCCGATGACGCGCGTCGCCGTCTGCGCCCATCACGAGCGGCCCGAGGTGGTCGAGCTCATCGAGGGCCTCATGAAGTGGCTCGCCGACAACGGTCACGAGGGCTGGGTGATCGACGACGACGGCGACGAGCTCGGGCTTGCCCACCTGGCCGCCGACCGACCGCTCGCCGACGCCGACTTGGTGATCTCGCTGGGCGGCGACGGGACGATGCTGCGAGCGGTCGGAGCGCTGGAGGGTGCCGCCGTTCCGTTGCTCGGGGTCAACCTCGGTCAGCTCGGCTACCTCACCGAGGTCGAACCGGCCGACCTGAACGACGCAGTCGCCCGCTTCGTGGCCGGTAGCGAGGCCGGCGGGTGGCACCTCGACGAGCGGTTGATGCTGCACATCGACGTGTTGCGTGGCGGGGAGCGGCGCGGCACGTGGCGGGCCCTCAACGAGGTGGTCGTCGAGCGCTCGGCCGCCGGGCACACCGTGCGGCTGATCGCCCGCATCGACGGCGAGCCGTTCACGAGCTACGCCGCCGACGGCCTGATCGTCTCCACGCCCACCGGATCGACGGCCTATTCGCTGTCGGCGCGCGGCCCGATCGTGTCGCCCCGCCACCGGGCGCTGCTGCTCACCCCCGTGTCGCCGCACATGCTGTTCGACCGCACGCTGGTGCTCGACCCGTCCGAGGTGGTCGACATCGAGGTGGCCGGGCACCGCCGAGCCGAGGTGTGCGTGGACGGACGGGTGGTGATCACGGCGGACGCCGGCGACGTGGTGAGCTGCCGGCCGGCCGAGGCGACGGCGCGGTTCGTCCGCTTCGGGCCGTACCGGTACCACCAGATCCTCAAGTCCAAATTCGGTCTCGCCGACCGCTGAGCTCCGCCGACATCGACACGCGGCGGCAACAGTCACCCACGCGCGCCGCACGGTCTCCGAGATAGTGCCTGGCACTATCTCGGAGGGCGGCGGCGGCGAGAACCCGCCACGCGGCCCGCTACCGTCCCCCGTGATGCGACACGAGGACGGGAACCCGGTGTGCTGACCGAACTCCACATCGAGAACCTGGGCGTGATCGAGCGGACCGACCTGGTGCTCGGACCAGGGCTGACGGCGATCACCGGCGAGACGGGCGCGGGCAAGACGATGCTCGTCGAGGCCCTCGACCTCGTCGTCGGCGGCCGGGCCGAGTCGATCGTGGTGCGGCATGGCGCGGCCGAGGCGCGCGTCGATGCCCGCTTCGTCTGCGGTGACCACGAAGTGGTGCTGTCCCGGGTCGTCCCGGCCGAGGGGCGGTCGCGGGCCTACGTCGACGGCCGCCCGGCCACCGTGGCCGCCCTGGCCGATGCGGCAGCCGACCTCGTCGATCTGCACGGCCAGCACGCCCATCAACGGCTACTGTCGCCGGCCAGCCAGCGCGAGGCGCTCGATGCCTTCGGTGGCGTCGACCTCGCTCCGTTGCGGGCGGCCCGGGCCCGCGTCACCGAGATCGAGGCCGAGCTGGCGACGCTCGGCGGCGACGAGCGGACGCGGTCTCGGCAACTCGACGTGGCTCGCTACCAGCTGGCCGAGCTGGACGCCGCCGACATCAGCGATCCGGACGAGGACACAACGCTCGAGGCCGCCGAGGACACGCTGGCGGGAGCCGTCGAGCACAAGGAGACGGGGGCGATCGCCCACGAGGCGCTCACGGGCGATGGTGGCGGTCGCGACGCGCTGGCGGCGGCGGCAGCGGCGATCGCCGGCCGCGCGCCCTACCGGGAGTACGCCGATCGTCTGGCCGACGTGCTCGCCGAGCTCGACGACCTCGCCGCCGGTATCCGCGACACCGCCGAGTCGATCGACGAAGACCCCGAGCGGCTCGAAGCCGTCCGGCAACGCCGCCAGCTCCTGCACGACATGCAGCGCAAGTACGGCGACGACCTCGCCGAGGTGATGCAGTATCACCGCGAGGTGGCCGAGCGGGTGGACGAGCTGGAGCGGTTCGACGAACGCGCTGAGGCGCTGGACACCGCCCGGCGCGAGGCGTTGGCGGAGGTGGGTGCCGCCGCTCGGGCGGTGCGGGCCCAGCGCCAGGCGGCCGCGCCTGAACTTGGCACGGCGATCACCGAACGCCTTGCCGACCTGGCGATGCCGAATGCCGTCGTCGAGGTCACGGTGGCCGACTCCGGGGCGGGCGACGACGTGACGTTCCTGCTGGCGGCGAACCCCGGCACGCCGCCCTTGCCGTTCACCAAGATCGCATCGGGGGGCGAACTGGCCCGCACGATGCTCGCCCTCCGCCTCGTGATGATCGGTCACGAGTTGCCCGCCCAGCCGGGCAGCGGGGTGGTCGCGACGCTCGTGTTCGACGAGGTGGACGCCGGCATCGGTGGCGGGGCGGCCACCGCCGTGGGCCGCGCCCTGGCCGAGGTCGGGGCGGCGTTCCAGGTCCTGGTCGTCACCCACCTCCCCCAGGTGGCCGCGGCGGCCGACACCCAGATCTCCGTGGAGAAGCGCGTCGCCGACGGGGCGACGACAACGTCGGCCACCGTGATCGACGGCCGCCGTCGCGTCAGCGAGATTGCTCGGATGCTGTCGGGAGACGAGGGTGGCGCGGCCGCGGAACGCCACGCCCGCCAGCTCCTCGCCCGCTGATGGTCCTGCTCGTGGGGTGGTCGCCCGTCCCGGCCGGCGGATGGTGAGGGCGGTGGCGGCCGGCGGGGACGGGGCGGCGATCAGACGCCCGGCACACGAGTCGACCTCGGCGGGTCGATGTCCGGGGTGCGGCCGTATGTGACCGCGTTGCGGACCGGATGGGGAGCGAACTGGGCGATCGCCGCATCGGGCCGCCCGCCGAGCGCACTGTTGACGGTGCTGAACGCCATACGAAGCGCGGCGAACGCGGTGACGGCGAAGATCGCCGTGTCGCCGAACCCGGCCTGCCGGAGCTCGTCGACGTCGGGCCCGCTCGTGCCGTTCGGCGTCGCCACGACCCGCCGCGCCCAGCGCGCCAGGGCGGCGTCGGGCTCGTCGAGGTGGTCGTCGATGCCTCGCAGGACCTCGCCGGCCACGTGGGGTCCGACGTGGCGGGCGAGCCGGGTACCCCACGCCAGGGAGCCGGACGCGTCCGCCCGGGCCGCGGCGGTGGTGGTGCCGATGATGGCGCACTGACGCTGGGTGAGACCCCCGGCACCGGCCAGCGTGTCCAGCAGGGTGCGGACGGCGGTGTCGGCTGCCGGCACGTGTGCCCAGAGGCGGATGGGCGTCGTCACGTATCCATGGCGGTCGACATCGGCGGCGAACATCTGGTCGGCGCCGGGGGAGGGGGGAGCGGGGCGGAGGAACCCGCCCGTGGCCGGATCGGCGGTGCACGTGGAGACGGTGTCGTCGGGGGCCGATCCGGTGAGCGAGGGCATGCAGGCGACGGTACGGAACGACGAGACCACGCGGCATCGGTGCCGCCACCCATTCCTCGCGATCCGGCGGCCACCGGTGATGTCGGTTGACGCGTAGCTGCCGGCACAGCACACCGCGCAGCAACGGGGTGTGACACGCGGTTCCCCACGCGGTCCCTCGCGGCGCGGTAGGATGATGTCCCGTCGTGATTCGAGACGGGAGGCGCACGCCGATGCCAAAGCACATCTTCGTGACGGGTGGGGTTGCAAGTTCGCTGGGCAAGGGGCTGACCGCCTCGTCGCTGGGCCGGTTGCTCAAGCTGCGGGGCCTGCGGGTGACGATGCAGAAGCTCGACCCGTACATCAACGTCGACCCCGGCACGATGAACCCCTACGAGCACGGTGAGGTCTTCGTCACCGACGACGGCGGCGAGACCGACTTGGACCTCGGCCACTACGAGCGCTTCACCGACGAGAACCTCACGCGCAACTCGAACGCCACGACCGGCTCGATCTACCAGGCCGTGCTCGCCGCCGAGCGCCGCGGCGACTACCTCGGCAAGACGGTCCAGGTGATCCCGCACATCACCGACGAGATCAAGCGCCGCATCTCGCGCATCGCCACCGACGACATCGACGTCGTGATCACCGAGGTCGGCGGCACAGTCGGCGACATCGAGATCCTCCCGTTCCTCGAAGCGATCCGTCAGTTCCGCAAGGAGGCCGGTCGCGACAACGTGTGCTACGTGCACGTCACGCTGGTGCCGTTCATCGGGCCGTCGGGGGAGCAGAAGACCAAGCCGACGCAGCACTCCGTCACCGAGCTGCGCAGCCGAGGCATCCAGCCCGACCTCATCGTGTGCCGGAGCGAGGAGCCGCTCTCCGACGACCTCAAGGTGAAGATCTCCAACCTCTGTGACGTCGACGCCAAGGCCGTGGTCAACGCCGCCGACGCCCGCAACATCTACGAGCTGCCGCTGATCCTCCACGACGAGGGGCTCGACGACGTGGCGTGCGAGGTGCTGCGGATCGACACCGACGCCTACCCGTTGGATCTCGGGCCGTGGGAGTCGGTCGTGCAGCTCGTCGAGTCGGCCACGCGGCCGGTCCGCATCGGCCTGATCGGCAAGTACGTCCAGCTCCCCGATGCCTATCTGTCGGTCGTCGAATCGTTGAAGCACGCCGGGTTCCACCACGGCGCGGCGGTCGAGATCGACTGGATCCAGGCCGAGGAGGTCGAAGGTTTGCTCGCCGACGGGCGACTCGCCGACCTCGACGGCATGGTGATTCCGGGCGGGTTCGGCGCCCGGGGCGTCGAAGGCAAGATCGCCGCCGCCCGGTATGCCCGCGAGGAGCTGCTCCCGTGCCTGGGGCTCTGCCTCGGCCTGCAGACGATGACGATCGAGTTCGCCCGCAACGTCGTCGGCCTCACGGGCGCCAACTCCACCGAGTTCGACCCGACGACGCCGCATCCCGTCATCGACCTGATGCACGACCAGCGCGACGTGTCCGACAAGGGCGGCACGATGCGGCTCGGCGCCTACTACGCCGTGCTCGAGCCCGGCACCAAGGTGGCCGCGGCGTACGGCGAGCAGGTGGTCAGCGAGCGGCATCGCCACCGTTGGGAGTTCAACGCCAACTACCGGGCCCGGCTCGCCGAGCACGGGTTCGTCTGCTCGGGCACGTCGCCCGACCGCCGCCTCGTCGAGTTCATCGAGCTGGCCGACCACCCGTTCTGGGTCGGCACCCAGGCCCACCCCGAGTTCAAGAGCCGCCCCGACCGGCCGCACCCGCTCTTCCGCGAGCTGATCGCCCACGCCCTCACGTTCCGTGAGCAGCGCCTCGGCGCCGGCGTCCCCCACGCCGTGTCTGCCGGCGTGTCGTGAGCGGCTTCCGCCAGGTCGACGAACGCGAGATCTGGTCGGGATTCGTCTACCGCCTCGTCGCCGGCACCTTCGAGTCGCCGAGCGGTGACCGGTTCGAGCGCTTCGTCTTCCGAACGTCGGGGGCGGTGTCGGTCGTCCCGATCGTGTACGCCGCGGACGACGCTGCCCGCGAGGAACCGCGGGTGGTGCTCATCTCGCAGTACCGGGCGGCCCACGACGAGATCGTCGTCGAGATCCCGGCCGGCGTGCGCGACGTCGAGGGCGAGGCGGACGAGGACAATGCCCGGCGCGAGCTCGTCGAGGAGGTCGGGCTGATCGCCGGCCGCATCGAACCACTCGGCACGATCTATCCGAGCGCCGGCATGACCGATTCGACCAACTCCATCTTTCTCGCCACCGAGCTGACGCCCACCGCGGCCAGCCCTCACGGCCCCGAGGAGCGCCACAGCGAGGTGTTCGACATCCCGCTGCGCGAGGCGATCGAGTGGATCGAGTCGGGCCGCATCGTCGATGCCAAGTCGGTCGTCGGCATCCTCCTCGCCGAACGGCGCCTCCGGGGCGGATGATGGTCCCCATCGAGGTCGAGGAGTTCCTCGCCTGGATGGTGTCCGAGCGCGGACGGGCGGCCAACACCGTCGCCGCCTACCGGCGCGACCTCACGGGGTACACCGAGTGGCTCGACGAGCGGGGTCTGGCGCTCGACTCGGTGGAACCCGACGACCTGATCGAGTTCGTCGACGCCCGGCGCAAGGCGGGCCTGGCACCGTCGTCGGTCGCCCGGCAGCTGGCGGCGATCCGCATGCTCCACCGGCACCTCGTGCTCGAAGGCGAGCGCAGCGACGACCCGACCGCCGACCTGGAGGGCGTGAAGGTGCCGTCGGGGATCCCCAAACCGCTCAGCGAGGCCGAGGTCACGGCGTTGCTCGACGCGGTGACGGGCAACGATCCGGTGGCGCGCCGCGATCGCGCCCTCCTCGAGCTGCTCTACGGCACCGGCGCGCGCATCTCGGAGGTGTGCGGCCTGTCGATGGGCGACATCGACTTCGACGGCCAGCTCGTCCGCCTGTTCGGCAAAGGGTCGAAGGAGCGGATCGTGCCGTTCGGACGCACGGCCGCCGCTGCGCTCGACGCGTGGTTCGGTCCCGGGGGTCGCGTCGATCTGGCCCCGGTCCAGTGGCGTCATCGCGACGATGCCCAGGCGGTGTTCCTCAACACCCGGGGTGCCCGGCTGACCAGACAGGCGGCGTGGGCATTGATCAAGAAGTACGGCAAGCGCGCCCGGCTCGACCCTCTGCACGCACTGTCGCCGCACGTCCTGCGGCACAGCTGCGCCACGCACATGCTCGATCACGGTGCCGACCTGCGCGTGGTCCAGGAGATGCTCGGCCATGCCTCGATCTCGACCACGCAGGTGTACACCAAGGTGAGCCAGGAGCGCCTGTGGCAGGTGTACCGCGAGGCCCACCCGCGGGCCCGGATGGCCTCGTGAGCGCGGGACTGCCATGACCGAGCCCAACCGTTCCAGCCTCGGCCACCTGGCCCGACGCTTCGCCACCTCGCTGTCGCGGCGGCCGCCGTCGGCCGACGACGACGCGTGGGTCGGCAGCCAGCTCGGCGCGGGCGAGCTGGCCCTGTGGGCGTCGATGCCGGTCGCCGATCGGCGTCACTCGATCGAGGTCGCCCGGCGGTTGGTGGCGTCCCGGCCGTCGGCGGTGCGGGACGAGGTCGCCGCCGCCCTGCTGCACGACGTCGGCAAGGTGCGCAGCGGGCTCGGCACGTTCGGCCGCGTGGTGGCCACGGTGGCGGGGCCACGCACCCGCCGCTTCCGGCTGTACCACGATCACGAGGCGATGGGGGCCGAGCTGGCGGCGGCTGCCGGCTCGTCGGCGCTCACCATCGCCCTCATCGGCGGCGGCGGTCCGCCCGATGCCGCCTCTGCCCTCCAGGCCGCCGACGACTCGATCTGACCTGCGGGGTTGTGAACACTCTCTGCAACGTGTGCGGGGCGTGAACACGACCCGCACAGGGGCTCGGCTACGCCAGGCGGTCGCGCGCTGTCGTCAGCCAGGCCTGGGCGATGGCCTCGTCGATTGGGTCTCCGTCGTACTCGGTGGAGAGCCCGAGGGCCCCCGAGTACTCGCTGTCGGCTCCTTCGACCTGGAACAGCTCGGCGTAGCCCTCGGGGATGCCATCGATGTCCAGCGGCTCCGACAGCAGGGCGAACACCACGAGTGGGCGGATGTCATCGTCGGCCGCGTCGCTCGTCGTGTCCGAAGGGTCGCTCGTCGTGTCCGGAGCGTCGCCGGTGGTCGCCGGCTCGGACTCGGCGCCGGGGCCGGGGCCGGTGGAGTCGGTCGCGATCTCGAGCGCGTCCTCGCTGTCGGCCGGCACGTAGCCGCACGAGTACCCGATCCCGCCACCGCCGAGATTGACCAGGCCGCTGTTCTCGGCGATGGCCAACTCCCCGTCGAGGCCGAGCACTGCGGCGACCTCCTCGGGGGTGCCGAAGACGAACGAGCAGAAGGCGGCATCCTTCTCGGCGCTCTGGTCGCTGTTCTCGGGGAAGTACAGGCGTCCCTGGTCGTCGAACCAGGTGCCCTCCTGCAGGACCTCCGGCGCCACGCCTCCCGGGACGTCGAACTCTGAGGCCGCGCCCACGCTCGTGTCGGTCGGAGGCTGCGGTTCGGTCGCCGAGGCGACCGCTGCGGATCCGAGCATCGTGAGCATGGCGACACCGGCGAGGGCGGGGCCGCGACGAAGGGGCATGAGTGGGCGCATGTCCCGGACGGTAGCCCTCCCGGGCGCTCGCATCCGGTCACGGCGCAGTCACGTCCCGAACAGTCGACGCGCTCTCATGATGTTCACGATGGCCCGCAGCACCATCCAGGTGGCGATGGCGAGCCAGATCGCCGTGATGCCGGCATCGGTGAGGAGGATGACGGCGCCGATCGGCACGAGGGCGGCGAGGTAGGCGAACGACGCCCGCCCCAAGAAGCGGTAGTCGCCGGCGCCGATGAGGGCACCGTCGGTGGCGTAGGCGATGCCGCCGGGCAGCAGCACGACGAGGCCGAGGATGGCGAGCGCTGCGGAGGCCCGGGAGATCACGGCCCCGTCACCGGTGAAGGCGCGCGGGAGCAGGGGAGCGGTGGCGGCGATCGCGGCACCGGCGAGCGCCGCACACCACACCGTCAAGCGGACGACCCGCCGGTTGATGCCGGCGGCCGAGGCAGGGTCGTCGCGCCCGAGCGAGTCGGCGACGAGCGTCTGGGCCGGGATCGCCAGGGCGTCGAGGGCGAGAGCGACGAACGTCAGGATGCTGGCCACGATCTGGTGGGCGCCGAGGGTGGCGTCGTCGGTGCGGGATGCGAGTGACGTGGCGCCCACGAGCACGACGAGCATCGACGCCGACCTGAGGATCAGGTGTCGGCCTGCGGTGACGAGGGGTCGCATGCCGTGCCAACTCGGCCGCCGATGCTCGGCCGGACGGAGGTGGCGGCGGATCACCACCACGAACGCAGCGGCGGCGAGGACCTGGGCGATCACCGTGGACCAGGCCGAGCCGGGCACGCCGAGATCGAGCCCGAACACCATCACCACCTCGAGCACAGCGTTGACCGCATTGGAGGCGAGCAGGATGACCATCGGCGTGCGGTAGTCGGACACGCCTCGTTGCACACCCTGGGCGCACAGCATGAACACCACCGCCGGGACGGCCACCGCCGAGATCCGCAGATACGTCGCCGCGTGGCCGAGCACGTCGTCGGAGCCGCCGAGGGCGACCGCCAGCGGCCGCGCGCCCAGCCCCACGGCAACGGCGATCGGGACGCTGACGATCGCACCGAGCCAGATCGCCTGCACGCCGACGTCGGCGGCGGCCGCCGCCTGACCGGCGCCGACGCGACGGGCGACGCGCTCGGTGGTGCCGTAGGTGAGGAACGTGCAGGCGCTGACGACCAGCGACAGCACCGTGGCCGAGAGGGCCAGCCCGCCCAGCTGGGCGGTGCCGAGGCGGCCGACGATCGCCGTGTCGACGAGCACGTAGAGCGGCTCGACCGCCAGGCTGCCGAGGGCCGGGATGGCGAGCGCGACGATGCGCCGGTCGATCGGGTTCAGGAGGCTCGACCCGTCAGGCGCTGACTCAGCAGGAAACGAGTCCGACCGCGTCGTAGGCGCGCTTCAGCGTGGCCGAGGCGATCTCGCGGGCCTTGCCCGACCCCTTCCGCAACAGGTCCGCCAGTTCGGCCCGGTCGGTGAGCAGTTCGTTGGCCCGCTCGCGGATCGGTCGCAGACGCTCGACCACCTCTTCACCCGCCGCCGTCTTGAGCGGCCCGTACTGGGTGAACTCGGCCGCCACGGCCTCGGCGGTCGTGTCGCGGACGGCGGCGAGGATGTCGAGGAGATTGCTGACGCCCGGCTTGTTCGCCCGGTCGTAGCGGACCTCGTTGTCGGAGTCGGTGACCGCCCGCTTGAACTTGCGCATGATCACGTCGGGCTCGTCGAGCAGGTAGACGATGCCGCTGTCGGTGGCGGACGACTTCGACATCTTCGACGTCGGATCCTGCAGGTCCATCACCCGGGCGCCGGCCTTGGGGGTGACGGCTTCGGGGAGCACGAACACGTCGCCGAAGCGATGGTTGAAGCGGACGGCGATCTCTCGCGTGATCTCCACGTGCTGTCGCTGATCGTCCCCGATGGGCACCTCGTTGGCGTCGTAGAGGAGAATGTCGGCGGCCTGCAGGGCCGGGTACGTGAACAGACCGGCCGAGATGAAGTCGCCCTGGCGCTTCGAGGACTTGTCCTTGAACTGCGTCATGCGCGACAGCTCGCCGAAGCTGACGTTGCACTCCATCAGCCACGCCAGCTGCGAGTGCTCGGGTACGTGGCTCTGCACGAAGATCGTGGCCACGTCGGGGTCGAGGCCGACGGCGAAGAAGATCGCCGCCAGCTCGATGGTGCGCTGGCCGACGACGTCGGGCACGTCCATGACGGTGAGGGCGTGGAGGTCGACGATCCCGTGGAAGACGTCGCGGTCGTGCTGACCGGTGACCCAGTTCCGCAGCGCACCCAGGTAACTCCCGAGATGGACGTCGCCCGTGGGCTGCATGCAGGAAAGGACTCTGGTCACGGCACTCAACGCTACTGGGGGTCGCGCGGTCCGTGCGGTCCGTGTTTCACCGGTGTAGTTTGGGTCCGGCATGGCGATCGACGTCGCGACACCCGTCTACGAGGGTCCGTTCGACCTGCTCCTCCAGCTGATCCTGGCCGAGGAGGTCGACCTCTACGAGGTCAATCTGGCGCGGATCGTCGACGCCTACCTGGCCGAGATCGAGAGGATGCAGTCCCTCGACCTCGACGTCGCCACGGAGTTCCTGCTCATCGCCGCCACGCTGGTCGAGCTCAAGGCCCGCCGGTTGCTGCCGGGCCGGGCCGACGTCGATCTCGACGAGGAGTTCGCCCTGTGGGAGGAGCGCGACCTGCTCCTGGCCCGCCTGCTCGAGTGCAAGACCTTCAAGGACGTCGCCGCCGTGTTCGGCACGCTCACCGACATGGCCGGCCGGAGCGCGCCGCGCGAGGTCGGACCCGACGAGCGGTTCGCCGACGTCGCCCCCGACCTGCTGGCCGGCGTCACCCCGCAACGCCTCCACGACGCCGCCGTCCGGGCCCTCACGCCCAAGCCGGTGCCGCGCATCGACCTGTTCCACGTGGCCCCCGTGCGGGTCAGCGTGGCCGACGCCGTCGCCGAGCTCATCGACGAGCTGCCGCGGGTCGGACGCATCTCGTTCCGGCGGCTCACCGCCGACCTGGGCGAACGGCTCGACGTGATCGTCCGGTTCCTGGCCGTCCTCGAGATGTTCAAGCAGGGATTGGTCGAACTGGATCAACCGGTGCATTTCGGTGATATCCAGGTGGAATGGATTGGTGGCGACCCCGCCGAGGCGATGGCATTGGCCGTCGACTCCTACGAAGGCTGACGAGAGGAAGGGGGCGAAGCATGTCCGACCCGTTCGACTCACCGGTCACTCGAGATGCCGGCGCACCCGCTGATCCCGCTGTCGAGGCGGAGGACGACGCGGTCGCCGCTGATGCCGAGGTCACGATTGATGCCGAGGTCGCCACGCCGGTCGAGGCCGAGGTCGCCCCCGAGGCCGAGCTCGCCGCCGACGCTGATGTCGTCGCCGAGGCTGAACCGCGCGCTGACGACGAGCCCGTTGCCGGGGTCGACGTCGTCCCCGCCCAACCCGAACCGCTCGACCTCGGGGAGCCGGCCGAGGTGGCGCAGCCGGAGCTGGCCGCGGTCGGCGAGACGCCCGAGGCCGACTATCTCCGGGCGATCGAGGCGGTCGTCCTCGTCGCCCACGACCCCGTCGCGCCCGACGTCCTCGCCCAGCTCATCGAGCGGCCCGTCGTCGACGTCGAGGCGTGGTGCGAGCAGCTGGCCGAGCAGTACCGGGCCGCCAACCGCGGCTTCGAGCTCGTCCGCGTCGCCGGTGGCTACCGCTACCAGACCCACAGCGACCTGGCCCCGTACGTCGAGCGCTTCCTCCTGCACGATCAGCGGGCCCGGCTGTCGGGCGCGGCGCTCGAGACGCTCGCCATCGTGGCGTACAAGCAGCCGATCTCCCGTGCGCAGATCGCCTCGATCCGCGGCGTCGATCCCGACGGCGTGCTGCGCACGCTGCAGTCGCGCGGCTACATCGACGCCGTCGGCCGCGACACCGGTCCCGGCCAGGCGGTGCTGTTCGGTACCACCCGCGAGTTCCTCGAGCGGCTGGGCCTGGACTCGATCAACGGACTGCCGGCGATCGCCGACTTCATCCCGGGTGCCGACGTCGTCGAGGCGTTGGAGTCCGGGCTCCGCATCAGCAACGACTGAGGCGTTCATCGCGTGACCGAGCCTCCACTCTGGGAGCAGGCGTCGCCGGAGGGCGAACGGCTGCAGAAGGTGCTGGCCACGCGGGGCTGGGGTAGCCGCCGGGTCTCCGAGGAGCTGATCGCCGCCGGGCGGGTCACCGTCAACGGTGAGGTCGCCGTGCTCGGGCGCCGCGTCGACCCCGAGCGCGACCTGATCGAGGTGGACGGGGCACCGGTCGGCACCAAGGCCGATCTCGTCTACTACCTGCTCAACAAGACGACCGGCGTGGTCACCACGGCGAAGGACACCCACGGGCGGCCCACGGTGCTCGACGACCTTCCGCCCGAGCCGCGGGTCTATCCGGTCGGCCGCCTCGACGCCGACAGCGAGGGTCTCATCATCGTCACCAACGACGGCGAGCTGGCCAATCGCATCGCCCATCCGTCCACGGGCCTCGAGAAGGAGTATCTCGTGGAGGTGAGCCTGGGCGGCTCCCGCGAGGTGCCGGCCGGCGCCATCCGCACCCTGCGCGACGGCGTCGAGCTCGACGATGGCCGCACCGCGCCCGCCGAGGTGTCACAGCCGTCGCCTGGCGTCCTGCGCATCGTCATCCACGAGGGCCGCAACCGTCAGATCCGGCGCATGTGCGACGCCGTCGGCTTTCCGGTCGCACGGCTCGTGCGCACCCGCATCGGTCCCCTGTCCGACCGGCGCCTGAAGCCGGGAACGTGGCGGCCGCTGACCGACGAGGAGGTGCGCAGCCTGGCCGTCGCCACCGCGGTGAAGCCGTCGCGAGCCGAGCGCCGGGCCCGGATGAACCGTCGGCCCGACTGATCCGGACGCAGGTTTCGGTCCGGCCTGCGACGCGTCGCCGCCGGTACGGCCGGAATCGGCCGGGGTGGCGTCGCCACCGCCCCGGTACGATCGCACGACGTGACAAGCGACGACGCCGCAGGTGGGCCGATGCGGGCCAACGTGGTCGGCCTCGGGCTGATCGGCGGCTCGATCGCCCTCGGTCTGCGGTCCCACGGTTGGCACGTCAGCGGCGACGATGTCGTCGACGGTCGGGCCGCCGAAGCCGTCCGGCGGGGCGTGGTCGACCAGGCCGGCATCGATGCCGACGCCGACATCACGTTCGTCGCCGTGCCGGTGCTCGCCGCCGTCGACGCCGTGCAGCATGCGCTCAAGGCGACAACCGGGGTCGTCACCGATGTGGGCAGCGTGAAGGGCGCCGTCGGTACCGGTGTCGACGACGAGCGCTTCGTCGGTGGACATCCGATGGCCGGCAGCGAGTTGGAGGGGCTCGACGGCGCCGACGCATCGATGTTCAACGGTGCCGTCTGGGTGCTCACACCCACGCCGGCCACCTCGCACGTGACGCTGTCGATGGTGACCAAGGCCGTGCGCCTGCTCGGCGCCGAGATGGTGGCGATGACGCCGGCGCGACACGACGAGATGGTGGCCGTGGTGAGCCACGTCCCACATCTCACGGCGGCGAGCCTGATGGGGGTGGCGGCCGACGGCGCCGAGGAGCACGCGGCTCTGTTGCGGTTGGCGGCCGGCGGCTTCCGCGACATGACGCGCATCGCCAGCGGGCATCCCGACATCTGGCTCGACATCTGCGAACAGAACCGGCCGGCCATCGTGTCGGCGCTCGACCGGCTGATCGACGGGCTCACCGACATGCGCGAGATCGTCAGCACGTCCGACCGTGACGGGCTCCTCGGCCGTCTGCAGCGAGCACGCGCCGCCCGGAGCAACCTGCCCAGCCGCATCAGCCGGCCGGAGCAGCTCGCCGAGGTGCGCATCCCGATCCCGGACCGCCTCGGCGCAGCGGCCGAGATCTTCACCCTGGCCGCCCGCGAATCCGTCAACATCGCCAGCTTCGAAGTGGTGCATCTGGCCGAGAGCAACACCGGTGTCGCCGTCGTCCTCGTCGACGCCGATGCCGCCGTTCGCTATCGCGACGCCCTGGCCTCGCACGGCTTCCGCCCGGCGATCACCCCGCTCTCGTGAAGCGGCTACGGGCCTTCGGGCGCGCGGTCGAGGGAGCCGTCTCCGTGCCCGGGTCGAAGAGCATCGCCAATCGGGCGCTCGCCATCGCCGCCCTCGCCGGTGGCCAGTCCACGGTGCGCGGTCTCCCCGACGGAGATGACACGACGGCGATGCTGCGGGCCCTCGCCGGCCTGGGCATCGCGTGCGAGACCGCGGCCGACGGTTCGACCACCGTGGCCGGCCGCGGCGGGGCGTTCTCCCCGGTGACCGAGCGGGTGCACGCGGCGCTGGCCGGCACGACGTCCCGGTTCGTCACGGCGCTGGCGGCGCTGGCCGACCGGCCGGTGGTGGTGGACGGCGACGCGCCGTTGCGGGCCCGCCCGATGCGTGCGCTCCACGGCGCCCTCGGTTCGTTGGGCGCCACGCTGACCTACGAGGAGGGCGAGGGCCGGTTGCCGGTGCAGGTGGCCGGTCCCCTCCGGCAGGGGGGATCCGTCGTGCTGCGCGGTGACGTGTCGAGCCAGTTCGTGTCGGCGTTGATGATGATCGGCCCGTGCCTGGGCGGCGGGTTGCGGATCGAGCTGTCGTCGCCGCTGGTCTCGGTGCCCTACGTCGAGCTCACCGCCCGGGTGATGGCCGACTTCGGCGTGCCCGGCGTGGAGGTGACCGCCGATTCGATCATCGTGCCCGAGGGACGGTACGTGGCCCGCGAGTACGACGTGGAGCCCGACGCCTCGTCGGCCAGCTACCCGCTCGCCATCGCCGCCGTGTGCGGTGGAACGGTGACGATCCCCGGGCTGACGATGCTGTCGCCGCAGGGCGACATGGCGTTCGCATCGCTGCTCGCCCGGATGGGGTGCGACGTCCTCCACGGCGTCGACGGCATCGGCATCCGCCGCTCGCTCGACGATCCACTGCTCGGTGTCGATGCCGACATGGCCGACGTGTCCGACCTGGTGCCGACGCTCGCCGTGGTCGGGGCCGTGGCCTCGACGCCCACCACGATCCGTGGTGTGGGGTTCATCCGGGCGAAGGAGAGCGACCGTCTGGGCGACCTCGCCGCCGAGCTCGGCAAGCTCGGCGCGGCCGTCACGGTGACCGACGACGGCCTGCACATCGAGCCGGTGGGCGGGGGAGCTGCCGGGCTCCACGGCGCCATGCTCGACACCCATCACGACCACCGCTTGGCGATGGCGTTCGCCGTACTCGGCACCGTGGTCGACGGCATCGAGGTCGCCGACCCCGACGTGGTGTCGAAGAGCTGGCCCGGCTTCTGGTCGGCCTACGACTCGCTGGTCGCCTGAACCTGGTTCGCCCGATGCGTCGGGCGCGACGTCACAAATGGTAGATCTGGCGCTGCAGGGTCTCGCCGTTGGCGCGGCGATAGCGGGGGGCGACGATCTGGTCGAACTCGATCGGTCGACGGCGGTCGATACGCTTGGGACCGTGGCGCAGGGGAAGCGCGCACAGCGCCGTTACCGCCCGGCTGACGAGGCTCTGGCTCACGTGGTGGTGAGCGTCGGCCTCGAGCGCAGCGGCCACGAACCTGGGATCGAGTTCGCCGACCACGCGCACGTCGACGCGACCGCTCCACGGCAGGGCGATCACGCGATGATCGAACTCGGAGTCGAGCAGCCTGGCCATGCGATCTTCCACGCCCGACCGCTTCAGGTAGCCGGCGATCTCGTCGTCGAACGCCCGCCGCGACTTCGCCTCGAACACCAGTGTCCCGCCATCGGCCCGGACCCACCAGAGGTGGCTCGGGAAGTCGAGGATCTTGGCGCTGGAAGCCTCCGGCACCTCGATGTAGCCGGCCTTGCCCACTCGGGTCATCTCGGCGACGACGGCCGCCGGGTCGGGGACGTGCTCGAGCACATGAGAGCAGACGACGTAGTCGAACACGCCGTCGGCGAAGGGCATGTCGGCGGCGTCGGCGTCGAAGAGCGGGCGCGAGATCCTGGCCTCGGCTCGCCCGGATCGCTGGCCGGCGTGGGTGGCATCGACGTAGCGGTCGAGCAGCACATCGGCCCGCCAGTGTGGCTTGTCCCCGCTGCCGACGTCGAGGACGAGGGCGTCCGAGTCGACGGGGATGGCGATCCGGCGCCGGTAGAAGGAGCTGGCACTCCGTCCGATGCGAGTGCGTCGGAGGAGCCGAGCGACGGAGGCCACCCGAGGAGTCTGCCATCCCGCCCCGGGGGTCAGGTCGGTCGGGCGTTCCCCGCGCGTGCCTGCCGGCAGCAGTTCGCGGGTATGAGGGACCTCTATGTGGTCGCCTCCTGACCCGTGGGGGCCCGATCCGCCCGACGTGCCCCCTGGCCCAGAGGACGACTGGGACGCCGATCTCCTCCCCGAGTACGAGCTGGGGCCGCGGGCGTGGTGGAGCGAACGAGCCGCGGTGATCAGCATCTCGACGGGTGTGGTCCTCGCTCTGGCCGGCCTCGTCGCCGTCGCCGTGTTCGCAGTCGGCCCGACCCAGAGCCAACGGACGATTCCCGAGCCGGACGGGCCCGACCGGCCTCCCACGACGGTGCCGATCATGGCGCCGCCATCCTCGGTGACCACGACCACCGCCCCGCCGGTCGTCGCCCAGGCGGCGACCGTGCCGACGACGCAAGCCCCGGAACTGCCGCGCCGGGCGAATGCGCCGCAATGGGTCCCCCCGTCCTCGTCGACGACGACGAGTTCCACGACGACCAGCTCGACCACGTCGACGTCGACGTCGACCTCCACATCGACGACGTCGACCTCGACCACCACATCGACGACGTCGACCTCGACCACCACATCGAGTACGACCACGACGATCTCGCGAGTGATCCTGCCGACGACCACGAACGAGCCCTCGACAACGACGTCGTCGTCGACGACCACGTCCACCCCGGCGTCCTCGACCACCCCATCGAGCACCTCCACGTCGACCTCGACCTCTACCTCTCCCTCGACGACATCGACGACATCGTCCACGACGACCACGAGCACCAGCACGACATCGAGCACCACGACGACGACCACGTCGACGAGCACCAGCACCACGAGCACGACACTCGCTCCCGGGGCCTCGACCACCAGCACCTCGGTCACCACGGGCCCACCACCCCCGACACCGCCCGCATGAGGTGCCGATCGTCCCGCAATCCGGCACGATCTCGACCCCGGGCGACCCGTTGCCTTTACCGCATTCCGGTGCTGCTCTGATCGCGTTTTCGGTGGCCGGGTGGACGCTGGACAACGTCGAGAATCTGGGGCTCGATCGTGCCATTCGATGATCGGGGGCTGGATCGTGACGAAAACCGTCACGATCCAGCCCCCGAAACATCCCCCACGAGCCGCGCCGGCGTCGAAACCCCGAGGTAGGTGACGGAGAGTGCGGCAACCGCAACCGGCGACCCAAACCGCCCCGTCGCACCGACAAGGTGCCGACGACCGACGACGGCACTCCAGCCTCAGGAGCAGACAATCGTGCCGAAGCCAAGCGATCACACCTGTGCCTGACCCACAGGTCCGACAGGAGAGCCCGAAAACGCGACCGGAGACGGCTGAGAATCGGGATTCTGGAAGCGTCAGTCGATGGGGACGCCGTAGTCGTAGCCGGGAGGGATGCGGTCGCAGTCGTCGACGCCGCTGGGGATGATCGGCCGGAGGTAGATCGCCATGCGGTCCTCGTCGGCCCGCTGCTCCAGCTCCGCCCACTCGGCGAGGTCCGCCCGCAGCTCGTCGGCGCGCTCCTCGTCGAGATGCACGGCACCGAGGTAGGCGAACCCGTTGAGGAAGTCGGCGAGACCGCGGGCGTCGGCGCCGTCGGTCTCGCGGGCCCGCTCGACGAGCGGCGGGACCTCGGCATCGAACCACTCGACCTGGTCGTCGTCCACGACGACCGTGCCGTCGCGGAGGTACTCGCCGAACGCCGTCGCCAATTCGAGCGACCGGCGGGCCTCGGCGACGGTGAGACCGGGCACGGCGGCGAGCAGGGTGCCGGCGGTGCCGACCGACAGCGCGTCGCCGCCCTGGCGAAGCGTCAGCAACCAGGCGGCCGTCCCGTCGTCGCATCGGCCCGCGCCGAAGCGCGAGATGTTCGTCGAGCCGGGGGAGAAGCGGAAGTCGATGCCGTGGGACTGCAGCTCGGCCAGCATCGTGTAGCGGACGTGCCGCGCGCCGCCCGGGTCGACGAGGACGGGGGCGTCGAAGTGGTACCGATCGAGCGAGTCGTCGAGCTCGTCGAGCAGGTCGGGTGCGTGGGTTCGGGCGACGGCCCACTCGTGGCGAGTCTCGGGGAGCTGGTTGGTCGGCCGGTACAGGGGGACCGCGACCGCCGCGATCCCGACGGCCCCGAGCCACGGCGCGGCCCGGCCGAGTGGTGACGCCTGCGAGGCGTGTGTCGTCGCCGACAGCTGCCACATGAGCCACGACACGCCCTGGCCGATGATGGGCGAGGCGATGAAGACGCCGACCGGCCAGGCCCAGTAGTAGTTCTGGGCGATGATCCCGAACTGCTCGGTCGGGGGGATCTGTGCCGTCGCGTAGGCGCCGGCGCCGAGCACCACCAGCGCAACCGCGGCCATCGGCGCCCGGGCCGACGAGGTGCGCCGGGCGGCGACGATGACGAGCACCAGGAGTGCGGCCCACACGACCAGGGCGACGACCGAGGCCCACAGCGACGGCCGGCTGCCCTGCCGCAACATGTCGCCCATCGATCCCGGCACGAACAGCGGTGGGACGAAGCCGGTCTCGGCCAGCAGGCGCAGGCCTCGCGACCAGCCGACCGGCTCCTGGGTCCCGGTGTCGCGACGGAGCACCTCGGCGAGGTTCCCCGAGCCGACGAGCTGGTCCCACACGGTGGGCAGCCAGCAGGCGACGGCCACGGCCCCGGTGACGATGGCGACCCCGGTGAGGTCGGCGAGGCGACCGCGGTACCGCACGACGAGGGCGATCGCGGCCGACAACGCCGCAGCCGCTGCCTGGTAGGCGTAGGTGAAGTGGGTCTGCAGCACGAAGCTGGCGACGAAGACCATCCACGGAGCGGCCCAGCGGTCGCCGTGCCACACTGCGGTGGCGAGCCACAGCAGGCACCACATCGGCAGCACGAGGGCGAGCTGCTGGCGGGCCTCGATGAGCATCAGGCTGCCCATGTCGAGTTGCAGCAGCACGGACCCCGCCATCGCGCCCATCACACCGGCCGGGCCGAACAGGCGACGGCTGACGAGCCACACGCCGGCGATGGCGGCGATGTTGGTCAAGCCGACGCCGAGGGCCGTCCCCCAGTAGGGGTCGAGCTTCGTGAACGGCGCCAGCACGTCGAGCTGGAGCGGGCCCAGGTTGTTGACCCAGACGCCGGCGCCTCTCGAGCCCATCGACCACGCACCGACGAGGGGGTTGTGTGAGGTGGCGACGTCGCGGGATCGAACCGTGAAGTAGGCGGCGTCGAAGAGCGGCACCCAGCCCGTCGCGACGGCCCGGACGATCATCACGATGGTCGGGAGGACGGCGCCGGCGAGGGCGACGAGCTCGGCGGGAAAGCGTCGGCGACGGTGGGCAGCGGCGGGTGAAGGAGGAACCGTACGGTCGGGCGTGAGTTCGGCGACTACCACGTCGCCAGCCGCGCCGCCACGGCGGCGAGGTCGGGGGCCGCAGGGTGGTCGCCGCGATAGCTGCCCCATCGATCGAGGACGATGCCGCGGACCCCCACTCGGGCGAAGGCCGTGATGTGCTGCGGGCCGTCGTCGATGGCGACGCAGCTGCGCGATTCCAGACCGAGGCGGGCCAGGACGACGGTCTTGTCCTGTGCGAGGTTGATCGTGTCGACGACGATGCCATGCCGGTCGAGCCAGTGTTGGGTGGCGTCGAACGCCTCGGCCTCGATGCCGCGGACGTCGCGCGCCGTGACGACGTGGATGCGATGGCCGGCGTCACGGATGGCGGCGACGGCGTCGACGACCTCGTCGTACGGATCGCCCGACCACCACAAGCGACGCTCGCGGACGCCCTCGCCGAGGAGTTCGACGAAGTCGTCGTAGCCGAGTCCCCAGTCGCGGTAGAACTCCCAGTTGGTGGTGTCGAGCTCCAGCGGCCGGCCGAGCTGCTCGGCGGCGTACGTGGTGAACAGCTCGGGCAGCGGGTACAGCACGCCGTCGACGTCGAGGAGGATGTCGAGCCGGTTCATGGGAGTCGCGGCACGGCGGCGACGAGCCGTCGGGTGTAGTCGTCGGTGGGATCGCGGAAGACGTCGGCCGCTCGACCACGCTCGACGCAGCGGCCGCGATGGAGCACCAGGACGTCGTCGCACAGCGTGTTGATCACCCCAAGATCATGGGACACCATGACGAGGCTGAGGTGGAATTCGCGCATCAGGTGGGCGAGGAGGTCGAGGATCTGTGCCCGAACCGAGACGTCGAGCGCACTGACCGGCTCGTCGGCCACGAGGACCCGGGGTCGAGGGGCGATCGCTCTGGCGATGGCGATGCGCTGCTGCTGGCCACCGGAGAACTCGTGCGGGTAGCGGTGCCGGGCGTCGGGATCGATGCCCACGGCGGAGAGCACCTCGACGACCCGTTCGGTGTGGTCGCCGTCGACGTCCAGTCCGACGAGCGGCTCGCGGACGATCGACGCGATCGTCATCCGCGGGTCGAGCGAGCTGAGCGGGTCCTGGAACACGATCTGCACCTCGCGTCGCAACCAGCGCAATGACGCCGGGGGGCCGGGCCGGACGTCGCGGCCGCGGTAGGTCACGGTTCCGGCGGTCGCCTTGTCGAGGCCGAGGAGGATGCGGGCGAGCGTCGACTTGCCGGAACCGGACTCGCCGACGATGCCGATGGACGCGCCGGCGGGGATGTCGAGGTCGACGCCGTCGAGGGCGCGGCGCTCGCCCCGGGCCCCGAACAGTGAGGTGCGGGGGAGCCGGTAGACCCGTTCGATCCCGCGAGCCGACAGCAGCACGTCGCCGGAGACGACGGGGCTGGTCACAGTGCGGTCTTCCTGGCGGCGGCGAGCAGCGAGGTGGTGTACTCGTGGGTGGGCGAGGCGATCAGGTCGGCGGCCGACCCCGACTCGACCACGCGGCCTTGGCGCATCACGAGCAGCCGGTCGGCGACGATGGGGACGAGGGCGACGTCGTGGGTGATGAACAGGAGTGCCGTCGACTCCTGCTGGACCAGATCGGCGAGCACGGTCAGCACCTCGGCCTGGACGGTGACGTCGAGCGCCGTCGTCGGTTCGTCGGCGATGAGCAGCGCCGGCCGGCAGGCGAGGGCCATCGCCATGCCGACGCGTTGGCGCTGGCCGCCCGACATCTGGTGCGGGTAGGAGCGCACGATCCGTTCCGGCTCGGGCAGGCCGACGCGCTGGCACAGCTCGATGGCCGCGGTGCGTGCGGCGGATCGACTCATGCCGTGGTGGCGGCGAAGGGGTTCGGCGATCTGCTTGCCGACGCGCATCAGCGGGTTGAGCGACGTCAGGGGGTTCTGGAAGACCATGGCGATGTCCTCGCCCCGTGTCTTCGACAGCTGCCGGTCGGTCCGGCCGATCAGCTCGGTGCCCTCGAACACGATGCTGCCGGTGACGGTGGCGGTGTCGGGAGCGAGGCCGATGATGGACAGCGCGGTGATCGTCTTGCCCGAGCCGGACTCGCCGATGATGGCGATCCGCTCGCCGGTGTCGATGGCGAACGAGACGTGGTCGACGACGACCTGGTCGCCGAAGGCCACGGTGAGGTCGGTGACGGTGAGCAGGCTCACAAGAGACTCGCTTCGTCGACCACGGTCACCACCGGCGCTTCGTCGGCGACGACGCCCGGTGCTGCGCCGCGTCGCCCGCTGAGGCGCAGGCGCGGATCGATCGCGTCCCGAAGGCCGTCGCCGAGCAGGTTGAAGCCGAGCGTGGCGATCACGAGGACGATGCTGGTTGGAACGGCGGAGCCGAGGTGGGCGGTGATGCTCCCCTGCAGCTCGCCCAGCGTGCGGCCCCACGAGGCCCGGTTGAGCGATGACACGCCGAGGAAGGCGAGCGACGTCTCGGCCACGATCGCCAGGCCGGCGATCAGCGAGAGCTGGACGATGGCGACCGGCGCCACGTTCGGCAACACGTGGCGCCACGTGGTGCGCCACGTGGACGTACCCGACGCGGCGGCCGCCATGATGTAGTCCTGCGTCATCACGCGCAGCCCCTCTCCGCGGACGATGCGGGCGAGGGCGACACCGAATCCGACCCCGAGGGCGAGCGTGATGACGAGGACCGATGCCGAGAAGACGCCGACGAGGACGAGGGCGAAGATGAGCGTCGGGATGGCGATCATCACGTCGACGAAGTAGGCGATGGGGTCGCCGAGGCGGCTGGGCAGCACGGCGCTGAAGATGCCGAGACCGAGCCCGACGGCGGCGGCGATGGCGGCCGTGACAAGGGCGACGAACAGACTGACGCGGCTCCCTTCGAGCGCCTGGGAGAAGAGGTCCTTGCCGGCGCCGTCGGTGCCGAACCAGTGATCACGCGAGATCGGCAGCCACTTGTCGGTGGGCACCACCTCGAGCGGGTCGTAGGGGACCCAGAACAGCGACACGATCGCCGCGGCGACGATGATCGACACGAAGATCAGACCGATGCGGCCGCTCCACGACCGCCAGATGGCCGTCAGGATGCCGACCACAGCATTGCCCGGCCCGGACGGGCGAACGTCGGGCGTGGCGTCGGTCATCGGGCGAGCCGCAGGCGGGGATCGACGAGATGGTGGATGACGTCGACGAGGAAGCCGATCACGAGGACGGCGGCGACGAGCAGCAGGAGCGTTCCCTGCACCTTGTCCATGTCGCGGTTGCTGACGTCCTTGAGGAGCATCTGGCCGACGCCGGGAAGGTTGAACACCCGCTCGATCACCACGACGCCGGCGAGCAGCCCGGCGATCTGGATGCCGACGACGGAGATGACCGGGACGGATGCGTTGCGCATCCCGTGGAGCAGCAGCGCCCGCCCGCGGGTGAGGCCCTTGGCGCGGGCCGTGCGGATGTAGTCCTGGTTCATCACTTCGATCGTCGAGGTCCGCACGAACCGCATCAGCACCGCCGTCTGGGCCAGCGCCAGGGTCATCGTCGGCAGCACCATCGACCGGATCGAGCGGCCCCAATCGTCGCTCCAACCCTTGCGGGGGAAGCCCTGCGACGGCAGCTGGAACCTGCCGCTGAGGGCGGCGATCAGCACGATGCCCACGATGAACTGCGGCGTGGCGAACCCGATCTGACTGCCGGCCGAGAGTGCGACGCCGTCGGCCTTGCGGTGACGCATCGCCGCATACATCCCGAGGGGGAGCGAGACGGCGAGCGACACGACCGTCGACGCGGCCACGAGGGGGCCGGTGATCGTGAGCTTCTCGCCGAGCTGCGACGTGACCGACGACCTGGTGAGCGCCGACTGCCCGAGATCGCCCTGCAGGACGCCGCCGATCCACTCGAAGTACTGCGTGAGGAGCGGCCGGTTGAGGCCGAGCCGCTCGCGAATCGCGGCCAGGTCCTCCTGGGACGCCTCGAGACCGCCGACGGTGGCGGCGAGATCCCCGGGGATGACGCGCAGCAGCAGGAACACCACCACGCTGGCCACCGCGAGGGCGACGACGAGCAGGCCGAGTCGTCGCAGCAGGAACCAGAGCACGGTCAGAATCTAGGCAATCGACGTCCCGGACGCAGGGGGCCCGGACGAACGGCGGGCGGCACCACGAGGGTGCCGCCCGCCATCGTCATCGCGGTCCGATGCGGAGCCGGCTCAGCTGGTGACGGCCACGCCCGTCACGTCGAAGCGCGAGTTCGCGTCGAACGTCGGGTAGCCGTAGATGCGGGTGTTGGCGACGATCACGTCGTCGTACACGATCAGCACGTTGGTGGCCGCGTCCTCGGCGATAATCGCCGCCGCCTGGCGACGCAGCTCGTTGGAGGCGTCGACGTCGACCTCGAGCCGGGACTGGTCGAGCAGGGCGATCACCTCGGGGTTGTTGTACTGCCAGTAGTAGTCGGGGTTCCCGTAGTTGAAGATGTCCCGGGGCTCGACGTGCAGCACGGCCGTGAGGTCGTAGTCGTGGTTGGTGTACACCTGCTCGAGCCACGTCGGGAACTCGACGAGCTGGAGGTCGACCGTGATGCCGACGTCGCCGAGCTGCGACACGACGTAGTCGGCGATGCTCTGCGGGTAGTGGTTGGGAACCACGAAGCTGAGCGTGAGTCCGTCGCCGTAGCCGGCTTCCTCGAGCAGGGCGCGGGCCGCGTCGGGGTCGTACGGGTAGAGGCCGGTGAGGTCCTCGTACCACGGGTCGAACGGCGGCACCGGAGCACCGACGATGGTGCCGTAGCCGTTGAACAGCGCCTGGACGCCGGCCTTGTCGATGGCCTGCGTGATGGCCTGGCGGACCCGCTGGTCGGAGAGAACCTCGCCGCCGTTGTTGTAGCCGAGCGTGAACTCGCCGTTGGACGGCCCCGACGTGATCACCCAGTCGGGATTGTCCTCGAACTCGCCGATCAGGTCGGTGTTGACCGCCACGGCGATGTCGATGTCCCCGTCGCTCAAGGCGTTCACGAGGGCGTTGGGTTCGGGGTAGAACTGGAACACGACCTCGGCCACGTTGGCGGGCTCGCCCCAGTAGTCGTCGTTGCGCTCGAGCGTGATCGACGAGCCCTGGCTCCACTCGGCGAGGGTGAACGGTCCCGTGCCGTTGGCCGACGTCTCGACATCCGTGGCGCCTTCGTTGAGCACCACGCCACCGCGGCGCGACAGGTTGAACGCCAACTCGCTGTCGGGCTGGCTGAGCGTGAGCACCACGGTGAGGTCGTCGGGCGCCTCGATGGTCTCGACGCTGGAGAAGTCCTCCTTGTTGACGCCGTTGGCCTTGGTCTCCTCGAGCGTGGCGACGACGTCGGAGGCGGTGAGCGGGTCACCGTCGTGGAACGTCACGCCCTCGGGCAGCGTGAACGTGTAGGTCAGGCCGTCCTCGGAGATCTCGAGCGAGGCGAGGCCCGGTGACGTGGTGCCGTCCGGCGCGCCGGTGAGGAGCGTCTCGTAGACGTTGTCGAGGAGGAGCTGCTCGAGGGCGGCACCAGCCTGGTGCACGATGTCGAGGTTGGTCGGCTCGAGCACGATGCCGATCGCCGCGGTGCCCTCGGTGTCGATGTCGGCCGGCAAGGTGGCGGCGGGTGCCTCGGGCGCTGCCGTTCCGGGTGCGTCGGTCGCTGCCGGAGCGCTGGACGACGGAGCGTCGGACCCCGGGGCCTCGCTACCGGGAGCGTCGGTGCCCGGGGCGTCGGTGCCCGGGACGTCTGTGCCGGGAGCGTCGGTGGCCGGAGCCTCGGTGCCCGGGACCGACGTGTCGGGACCGGTGGGCGGCGACGTGGCGCCGGCTGCGGTGGCGGCCGCCGTCGCGCCGAGGAGGGCGACGACGATGGCTGCGGCGGTGCGCCGGCGGGCCGGCTGGGGCGGGGACGTGCCTCGACGGAACATGGTTGCACTGTAGTGCGATGTAATCCCGATCCAACAAGTCGGGATTATGGGAGAGTCACTCCGCGCTCGACGTCACCGACCAACGCCCGGCTGCGAGCAGGTCGGCGTGGTGGATCTCGGCGACGTCGGGATGGGCGCGCAGCCGGACCTTGAGCGAGTTGTCGCCGTAGTTGGCGAGGATCGGGTTGTCGGGGTCGACGCTCTCGCCGCCGCTCGCCTCCGCTGCCAAGGCCGGGGGCAGGTCGACCGGAGCGAGCGTGGCCTCCAACCGGGGATTGAAGAAGTAGGCGAGCGACACCCGGTCGGTCCCCGGCGGCGGGCTGACCACGCGGTGCACGGTGGCTTTGAAGTAGCCCCGCGTCACCAGCTGGAACATCTCGCCGATGTTGACGACGAACGCGTCGGGCCGCACGGGGACGTCGACGAACGTGCCGTCGCGCTCAACCTGGAGACCACCCACATCGTGCTGGTAGACGAACGTGAGGAATCCCGTGTCCCGGTGCGCTCCCACGCCTTGCCGATCGGCGACTCCGTCGCTTTGCCGATCGGCGACTCCGTCGCTTTGCCGATCGGCGACTCCGTCGCTGTCGTTGCCACCCGGGCTGTCGCTGGGCGTGCGGTAGCGGATCACCTTGAGCAGCACCTCGGGCGGGCTGACGGCGTCGGCGAAGCGATCGGGGCGCTGTCCGAGGGCTTGGCTCATCGCCTGCAGGAGCACCGCCCCGACGCGCTCGAGGTGGTCCATCCACACGGTCATCGTTGGGCGCAGCTCGGGCAGCGCGCTCGGCCAGAGGTTGGGCCCACGCAGGCGCAGCCACGCCGGATCGTCGGGACCGAGGTTCGGTGGGGGCAGCTCGCGGCCGATGTCGATCTGGTCGCGCAGGTCGGCCCGGCCGTTGGTGTGCTCGTGGCCGAAGCGCGTGTAGCCGCGGAACTGTGGGGATTTGACGTTGTCGATCTCGAAGCGGTCTTCGTCCGGGAGGGCGAAGAAGCGTTCGGCCACCTCGGGGGCCTCGGCGAGCAGCTCGTCGGGGACGCCGTGGCCGACGAGCTGGAAGAACCCGATCGTGTGCACGACGTCGCGGAGTCGCTCGACGAACAACTCGGCGGACACGCCGCCATGCTCGAACTCCCGCAGATCGAACACCGGAAGGTCGGTCGTCATGCCACCCACGCTAGGGCTCGGCCAGAGGCGTGACGATCTGGGCACCGTTTGTGCCGTCGCCGGGTCGATCGGTGTCCAGATCGGCGAATGACACGATCGGTGCCCAGATCGGCGGGCGGCAGGATGTGACGGATCAGCGGGAGGTGACGGCGGACGGGAAGCGGTTGCCGTAGCTCAGCATGCTGCCCGCACTGGTGGCGGCGAGGGCGGCGTGAACGATGGCCCGGGCCACGGTGTCGGCGGCCGCGGCGAACACCGGGATGAGGTCGAGTGGGCGTGATGTCCACGGCCGGATCGCCCCGTCGGGCTGCGCCGGCGGATCGGCGTCACCGTCGGTGGACGAATCGGTCTCGAACGGCAGCGTCGCACGAGGCACCGGCAACTGACCGGTCGCCAGGGAGAACACCACGTCGCCATCGACGTACTGGTGGATCGGGTCGATCGCTCGGGCCATGCCGTCGTGGGCGCAGCCCGCCATGCGGGTCAGTTCCGCCTTGCTCATCGCCACGTCGGTGGCGACCACGGCCAGCGTCGTGTTCAGCGAGGGTCGGCTGAGCGGCTCGTCGAGGTGCCGGCGCAGGTCGGCGCGGCTCGGGGCGCGCACGTGGGCGAACTCGTCGCCGAGTCCCCGTTCGAGTGCCCAGAGCTCGCCGGTGCGGGGGTCGAAGATCGACCCGCTGGAGTTGAGGGCCACCAGCGCGGCCACGGTGACGCCGGACGTCAGCACGACGCTCGCCGAACCGATGCCGCCCTTGAGGAGTTGGGCGTGAGCGCCGGTGCCGGCGCCGACGGTTCCTTGCGCCACCCGGCGAGACGACGCCGCGGCGGCGGCCCGCACGCCGAACGAGGCGTCGGGCCGATTGGCGAATCGCCCGCCGGCGCCGAGGTCGAACAGCACGGCGGTCGGCACGATGGGAACGACGTGATGGGGCTCGGGCCCGACCCGGAAGCCCTGGTTGCGATCGGCCAGCCAGCCCATCACGCCGTCACCCGTCGCCAATCCGTAGGCGCTGCCGCCGGAGAGGCAGATGGCGTCGGGCGACTCCACCATGTTCTCGGGGCGCAGCGTGTCGATGTCCCGGGTGCCTGGCCCTCCGCCGCGCACGTCGGCACCGCCGATGGTGCCGGGCGGTGGCAGCACGACCGTGGTGCCGGTGAGCCAGCCGCGGCCACGGCGCTGGTACTGCCCGACCCGGATGCCGGCGACGTCGGTGATGTCGTTGTGCGCCCCCGGCCTCACTCGGTTCCCCCCACGTTCTTGTACTGGTTTCGTCCCGCGTACGGGTCAGAACCAGTACAGGAACTCGATGGTGCGGCGGTCATCCGGCGAGGAAGTTGTGGGCGGCGGCGACGTAGACGTTGGCGTGGGTGACGAGGTCGTCGACCTCGACGAACTCGTCCGCCTGGTGGGCGATCCACTTGCCGCCCGGTCCGTAGACGACGGACGGGATGTGCCCGCGCGACGTCAGCATCGTGCCGTCGGTCGCTCCGGGGACGCCGCCGAGCCGCGGCGCGCTGGCCGCCACCGAGGCGTGGGCGTCCCAGATCGCCGTGACGAGCGGATCGGTCTCGTCCACCTCCACCGCCGGGCGGTCGTCGATGACCGAGATCTCGACGCCGACGCCCAGCTGCTCGGTCGCCGCCGAGGCCGTGGCGCCGACCTCGGCGATCAGCTCGGCGTGGTCGATGGCGGGCACGGTGCGCACGTCGAGCCACATGGACGCACCGGCGGGCATGACGTTCATCTGCACCGGCTCGCCCGCGCGCAGGACGGTCGGTGTGATCCACGTGAGGCCGAGGTGCTCGTGCTCGCCCGGCGAGGCCTGCAGCCGTCCCTCGAGCTCGGCGAGGGCCGCGATCGTCGCGGCGAGGGCCCGGTTGGGGTTACGGCCCTCGAACGGCATCGCGCCGTGGGCCATCGCCCCGAGGAAGTCGAGCCGCAGTCGCAGCGCGCCCTTGGCGACGTGACAGATCTCGCCGCCCTCGGGCTCGCAGCAGATCGCCCCGTCGACGCCGTCGGTGTGGCCGTTGGCGACGAAGTGCTTGGCGCCGGTCATCATCCCCTCCTCGTCGACGAGGGCGGCGACGACCAGGCGGCCGGGGAAGGATCCCGAGCGCACGACGGCGTCGGCGGCGAACAGCATCGCCGCCACGCCCGCCTTCATGTCGGCCGCGCCGCGGCCCCAGATCCGCCCGTCGCGCAGCTCGGCGCCGAACGGGTCGACCGACCAATTGCCGTGATCGCCCTCGGTGACGACGTCGGTGTGGCCCTCGAACATGAGCGTGCGACCGGGACGGTCGCCCTCGAGCACGGCGATCACGTTGGGGCGCCCGGGCTCGACGAGCTCGAGGCGCGGTTCCCACCCGAACGAGCGCATCTGCTCGGCGACGAGCTCCGCCGCCGGTTCCTCGCTGAGACCCCGAGCCGGGTCGTACACACTGGGGATCCGCACGAGCGCCTGGGTGAACGCCACCAGTGCGTCGACGTCGATGGTCGGGGTGCTCACGACGCCGACTGTACGACGACCACCGCCTGCGGGTGGTGTTCACCGCCCGCAGGCCGTGCGGGTCGTGAACACGACCGGCAGCCAACGAGCGATGAGTCGTCGCCCCCGCCGCCGTCTGAGTGGCATGTCCACCTTCGTCCTCATCCCCGGCGCCGGCTCGTCCGCGTGGTACTGGCACCTGGTTACACCCCTGCTCGAGGCTCACGGCCACGACACCGTGGCGGTCGAGCTGCCCTATGGCGACGAGTCGGCGGATTTCGGCGACTACGTCAAGGCAACGCTCGACGCCATCGGCGAGCGGCGCGACCTTGTCGTGGTCGGCCACTCGCTCGGCGCGTACACCGCCACGCTGGTGTGCGCCGAGCTCCCGGTCGACCTCCTCGTACTGGTGGCCGCGATGGTGCCGCGGCCCGGCGAGTCGGCGGGGGACTGGTGGGCGAACACCGGCCATTCGTCTCCCGAGCCGTTCGACGAGGTGGAGGTGTTCCTCCACGACGTGAGCGAGGAGCTGGTCGCCGAGGGCTGGGATCACGTCGGTGAGCAGGCCGGGCGGCCGTTCGAGGACCCGTGGCCGCTCACCGAGTGGCCCGATGTGCCCACCCGCTTCCTGCTCTGTCGCGACGACCGCTTCTTCACCGCCGAGTTCCAGCGCCGGGTCGTGCGTGAGCGGCTCCGCATCGAGCCCGACGAGATGGGCGGTGGACACCTGCCTGCGCTCGCCCGCCCCGCCGAGCTCGCCGACCGGCTGCTGCGCTATGTCGGCGAGCTGGACGCCCACCGGGACGACTGGCGGATCGCTCAGACGTTGGGGGAGTAGCGACCGTCGGCGGCGGTCCAGCCGCCGTCGACGAAGAGCGTGGTGCCCGTGACGTAGCTCGACGCGTCGGACGCCAGGAAGACGGCCGCCCCGACGAGCTCGCTCGGCACCGCCCAGCGCCCGAGGATCGCCTTGTCGGCGTATGCCTGGTACCAGGCCGGATCGTCGGTGATCGGCTTGGTGAGCGGCGTCTCCACCACCCCCGGGGCGATCACGTTGGCCCGGACGCCCGACGGCCCGAGTTCCGCGGCCAGCGTCTTGAACAGCATCACCGTCGCCGCCTTCGTGGCCGCGTAGGCGCCCTGGCCGGGTTCGGTGGTCTGGGACCGCACGGACGAGAACCCGATCATCGATCCGCCGCCGGCCTCAGCCATCGCCCGGCCGAAGGTGCGGCACAGCCGGAACAGGCCCTTGATGTTGAGGTCGACGACACGGTCGAGCTCGTCGTCGGTGTAGTCGACGATGCGCTTGCGCACGTTGATCGACGGCGTGGTGACGAGCACGTCGGGGGCGCCGGTGATGGCGAGCACACGGGCCGGGTCCTCGGGCTCGAGCAGGTCGAGCCCGAGGGCCTCGGCCGGCGGCACGTCGGCCCCGGTCGCGGCGGCGCTGGCGTTGATCGCTTCGGCCGTGACGGTGGCGGCGTCGAGCCGGGAGTCGGCGCAGGTGACGCGCGCGCCGAACGTGGCGAGACCCACGGCGATCGCTTCGCCGATGCCGCTGCCCGAGCCGACGACGAGTGCAGTACGTCCGTCGAGCCGGAACAGACCCGGGTCGACGATGGGTGCGGCAGACGCGTCAGGCATCGGGTTCTTCAACGGCGTCGAGGAAGGCTTCGACGTCGTCCTCGTCGCCGCCGACGAGCCAGATCACCCGGCTCTCCTCGGCACTGAGATCGGCATCGTCGTCCTCCCAGGGGAGCACGCCGTCGACCGGGTAGCGGTCGACGGTGATGTCGTCGGAGTCCTCCTCGACGGGAGCGACCACGGCCAGCTCGACCTCGAGATCTCCGGGATGGTCGCTCAGGATGTCGATCAGTTCACGCACCAGCATGGGCGGAGTATTACAGGTCGCCGAACCAGTTCTTCGCCTGTTCGAGCAGGAACAGGCTCACCCGCTTGCAGCGTTCCAGATCGTTGGCCACGCTGCCGTCGTTGTTGAGGTACACGTCCGAGAGGTCGACGCTGGTGCGGGCCACCAGACTGAGCGATCGTTCGGCGGCGTCGGTGACGTTGGCGAACGAGTCGATGGCCGACACCTCGACGGGCAGCTCGACGCCGCCCACGCCGGCGAGCTCGGTGGCGAGCACCAGCAAGTCGGGCGGTTCGGGCAGCGGCGGCAGCGTCCACGTGAACACGAGCGGGAACGTGAAGCCGGGCGGCGGGGACTCGTCGATGTCGGCCAGCTTCATCACCTCGTCCTCGAACCCGAGCATCGCCCGCGGGTCGACGTCGAGCGACAGGTGCAGGTCGATCGGGCCGCTGCACGCCTCCTCGGGATGAAGGTCCACCTCCCACAGCTGGCGCAGGGAGTACGTCTCGACGAAGTGTCGTTCGTCGTGAACGTGGAATCCGTGGTCGATGGCCTGGCTCTTCAGATCCGCGACGAATCCCGCCACATCGATGACTGCCACGCCGAGAGGCTAACCCGGATGTCGCCGCACCGGCGAGGGCGTGACCGGTGCACCTCGGGGTGTCAGGGGATGAGGTCGAGGGCCTGCGACGGCCCGCCGCTCACGTCGATCGGCGTCGCGCCATCGACGGTCATCACCGTGGACGTGACCACCTGGTTGACGATCGGGACGACGGTGACGGCGGCAGCCGACTCGGCGAGGGCGGGGTCGCCCGTGAAGAAGTCGGGGATCACGAAGTAGCCGTAGGCGTACCCGGCGTTGGCCGGGGTCTGGGCGGGCCACGCCGTGAAGGCGGCCGTGTTGGATGTGTCGGCGGCGGTGGCCGGGGCGCAGCGCGTCGAGCCGTCGGGGTCGTGGAACTCGATCGTCATCGGGTGACTGGCGGCGGCCGCCGGGTCGACGGCGGCGCCCTGGGAGAAGCGGACGTCGACGTAGGTGACGGCAGGGTCGGTGGTGACGATCTCGATGACGAACGGGATGACCGCCGATCCCTCCGGCGCGCAGGTGGACGGCCCGTTCCAGATCTCGTCGGCGTCCGCCGGCTCGGCAGCCCGGCCGACGGCGATGAGGACGTCGGCGGTCTGACCGTTGTCGTTGGTGGCGGCACCGCGGTAGGCCACGACGAACGGGATGCCGGCGTCGAACGGCACAGCGACGGTGTCGGGCGGCGGCTCGCTGGTCGGCGTCGAGTCGAGAGTCGTGTCGGGCGTCGACTCGACGGTCGTGTCGGGTGTCGAGTCCGGTGTGGTGTCGGCGGTGGTGGCCGGCGTGGTGTCGGCGACGCTGCTGTCGGCCACGGTGTCGACCGACGTGTCGCCAGTCGTCTCGACGGGCGTGCCGGCGGTCGTCTCGACGGTGGTGGCGTCGGTCGTGTCGGCCGGCGCCGAGGTGGTCGAGGCCGGTGCCGTGGTCGCGGTGACGGTCGTCGAGGTGGCGGGCGCCGCGGTGGTGGCGGTCGTCGACACACCGGGTGAGGTCGTGGCGACGCCGGCCGCCGACGTGGTCACCGGCACCGACGAGTCGGCTGCGGCCGGTTCCGACGTGGCCGGGAGGACCGGCTCGGTGGTGACCGGCTCGGTGGTGGCGGGCTCGGTCGTGTCGGACGGCTCGGAGGTCGGCGGGGCCGTCGACGTGGCGGGCAGCGTCGGCACGACGGTGTCGGGCAGCGAGATGTCGGGAACGGAGATGTCCGGGCCGGGGCCGCCGCCGGCGAACGTGCCGTCGCGGCGGGCGTCGTCGAGGTCGGTGGTGTAGCCGACGGCGCCACCGATGACGGGGATGAGCAGGCTGGCCAGCGCACCGGCCAGGAGGGGACGGCCGGCCAGGCCCACCGAGCGGCGGTTGAGGGCGGCGATCGTGACGGGCACGCCCACGCCGAGCAAGAGGAGGGGAAGGACGGAGACCTCGGCATCGGCGTCGCGGATGGGCAGCGACCACCAGAGGTCGGTGGGCACGACGCGGGTCCCGAACAGGTTGGTGCCGGCGAGCAGACCCATCGTCGCGCCAGTGGCGAACCCGCCGATGGCTGCGCCGGTGCCTACCTGCGTCATGCGGTGGCGCTCCGTCGAGACGCCGAGCGTCGCCGCCCATGCCGCCGCCGTGAACGCACCCCAGCCGAGGGCACGCAGCAGCGAGGCACCCGACAGGACCGTGTCGTCGATGGCGTTGAAGTGCGTCTCGGTGCTGCCGAACACGAACGACCCGACGACGCCGCTGACGGCGCCGGTGAGGGTGCCGAGGCCGGCACGCTGCAGCGCTCCCGGTCCGCCCATGAGGAGACCCCAGAGCCCGCCGGCGACGGCCAGGGCGACGGCGGGCACCCAGTAGCCGCGGCCGTCCTCGTAGGCGTTGCGCAGCCAGGAGTTGGTCAGGAACCAGACCACGTAGGTGGCGATGACTGCACCGCCGATGACCGCGGCGACCACCCACCACGGCGGTGAGCCGCCGGCCGATCCGGTGCGGGGTTCCAGGGGGTCGAGGGGGTTCGGCGGCGACCAGCTGCGCAGCGGCTGGTCGACCACCTGGGTACTGCCGCGCCCGCCGCCCCCAGGAGCGTCGTCGCCGGCGCCGCCGAGCCGGGGCGGGCCGCCGGCCGGGCCGGGCGTGACCGGGATCTCTTGGGTGATCGGCCGCGATGGCGGCGGCGGAGGTGGCGGGCTGGCCGGGGTGGGCCCGCCGGGCGGCGGGGGCGGAAGCGAGCCGGATGGGTCGCCGCTGGGGGGTGGGCCGAAGGGGGAGGTCATAGCTAGCTTCGAAGAGTGCGAACAGTGTGGCAGACGGCCGCGGCGGCCTGCGCGGACATTGAGACGGGCGCGCGGACGTGAGTGTTCCCGCGGATCCGGCGCTGACCGTGCTCCACCGAGTGGCCGACGAGGTGGCGCGACGACTCGGCACGATCACCGATTGGGGGATGTCGGGGGTGCGGCCCGGGCAGTACCTCGCCGATGTCGCCGTGGACGACGTGGCCGTGGAGATGTTGCTCGACGCCGGCTTCGGCGTGCTGTCGGAGGAGAGCGGGCGGTCGGGCCCCGAACGCGACCGGGTCGTGGTGATCGACCCGATCGACGGGTCGACCAACGCCAGCCGCGGTGTGCCGTGGTTCGCCACCGCCCTGTGCGTCGTCGACGACGCCGGACCCGCCGTTGCGTTGGTGGTGAACCAGGCCTCGGGTCAGCGGATCGAGGCCGTGCGTGGGGGAGGGGCGTGGATCGGCGAGCGCCGGCTCGTGGCCTCGGGCCGCCGCTCGCTCGACGGCGCGGTCGTGGGCGTCAACGGCCGGCCGCCGGCCGATCCCGGGTGGTGGCAGTTCCGTGCCTTCGGGGCCTCGGCCCTCGATCTCGCCCTCGTCGCCGGCGGCTCGCTCGACGGGTTCATCGACTTCGACGTCGAGGCCCACGGTGTGTGGGACTTCCTCGCCAGCACGCTCATCTGCACCGAGGCCGGCGCCCACGTCACCGATGCGTTGGGACGTGAGCTCGCCGTGGTCGATCACGACGCCCGCCGCACGCCCGTCGCCGCGGCGACGCCCGAGCTCCTCGACGCGCTCGTCGCTCTCCGGCAGGCGTGATCCGTCGCCGAGACCGAGCGGCCCGGGCCAGGCTGGCCGCTAGGCTCGGACACTCGCTTCGGGCGCATAGCTCAGCTGGTTAGAGCACTGCCCTTACAAGGCATAGGTCGGGGGTTCGAGTCCCTCTGCGCCCACCAACGTGGACGGTGGGCGTCGCGCGGTGCGACGACCGCGGATCATCCGGCGGGAACCGGAGGTAGCGCGACGACGGTGGGGCAGCCGATTCCGAGCGTTTCGATGACCGGACGGCGGACGATCCCGTGGTCGGTGGCTTCAGCGTGCAAATTCTCGTACGGCCGGTTCGGGTCGTCGTCGTGGAGGGCTGGGTTGCCGGCGTTGAACTCGATGAACCGAGTCACCGCATTCATCGCCGCGTCATCGAGCACACCGTCGATCGCGCCGGGATCGAACCCGGCGGTCGACAACGCCTGTTCCAGCAGCAGCGCCTCCGCAGGGTGCGCCGAGGCCACGGCCAGCTCGGTGCCAACACAAGCTTCAGCCCCGGGAGCAGCGTCGGGTGCTGGCGGGGTGTCTGGCCGCGATCCTTCCACGACGGCGGGGCGACCGGCGTCGTCCCAGACCACCTGTTGGCTCCGGAAGACCGACGGGCAGCAGTTCGGATCGTCGGCTCCGAACGTCACGTCATCGACGACGACGACACCGTCGGAAGTGACCACGTGGGTGGCACCCGGCTCGGCGATCACGGCGGCGGCGATGGTCGGTCCGACGTGGAACTCGGACGGGACTGACGCGGCCGGCGCATCGTCCGACGGGGCAGGCAACTCCATCACGAGATAGAGCTGCTGGGACAACGCGGCGCCTGGGCCGCCGGCAACGCATGCCAGCTGGACGAGGACGAATCCATCGCGACCCGGAACCTCCTCGGCGCTGACCACCTCGACGTCGAGCTGGTCGGCGTCGCCGTTGTGTGTCTCGGGGCGAAAGCTGCCGTCAGCGAGCTCGATCTCGTTGACGGCGCCGCAGGCGATGGCGTAGGTGTGGTTTGCCCAGTCGATTCCATCGACGACCAGTGAGTCGGCCACAGCCATGGTGGGCGGCGACGGCTCGGGCTCGGGGCTCACACCCGCCCCGCCGCCGGGACTCAGCGCCAGCGTGACGCCCGTCGCGCTGGCCGCCGCCAGCAACCCGCGTACCATCAGATCCTGTCGAGCCATTGAGCCCACCTCCGTCGAAACGTGCACATCTCGTGACGCGCCCGGTCGATGGACCGTACCGCGAACGGCCATGACGCGACCAGGCGTCGGTGAGGCTGCTGACGGCTTCGGTGAGCCGATCGGCCCGCCCGGTGTAGGCGATGCGGATGTCGTCAAGCTGGGTCTCGCGGACGCCGACCGCCGCGCTCTGTACGTGTGCCATCTCGCCGGCCGCACGATCAACAGACACTGCACGGTGCGGTCGACGCGCTCGAGCTGCTGAGTACTTCCTGACCGCGCACGCCGTCGACATCGAGGACACGTGAGAGCGTCGGCGACGAGATCGGTCCGCATGTGATCGGCCACGGACCAGCCGATCACCCGCCGGGAGAACAGATCGATCACGGTGGCCAGGGAGCCTCCCGCGTCGGTGTTACGGCCGCGCCGCAATCTGACTGATGGGCATCAGGTCGGCGGGCGGGCGCGATGAATCGTCAACTGCCGGCGACCGGAGTGAACAGCCTCGTCACATTGCTGATGGCGGTGAGCGTGATCGTCACTGGCTCGGTGATCGTGCTCGCGGTTCGCCGTCGGCGTTGTGCCGCGGGCTCCCTTCACGGCGCGGGCGATCTCGAATCCGGCGCGGGGCAGGCCCAGGTCATTGAGGATGGACCGCCTTTGAGCGGCTGTTGAGGCGGTCGCGGAGCGTCTGGCGGTGGACTCGCGGCTGCACCGGCACCGCCTCGGCGGGATCCTCCTACTGGTCGATGCGGTCGGAGAACTTGGGCCACCGTGCGCTTGCTGCCCAGCGGTGTCGACGATCGGGTCGTCACCGGCGCGACGTTCAGCCTTCGGGATCTCGTGCGAGCGATGCGCCCGATGCCACGGGTCGACCGCCCGGCGGTCCAGCCGTCGGAGCGATGGCGCTGAGCAGCTCGCCGATGACGTGCTCGCGTTCGAGCGGATGGCGCAGCGGGCGGTCCGGATCGATCGTGTAGTGGTTGCGCCGTCCAACCCGCTCACGACGTACGTAACCGGCGTCGACGAGCTCGGTGACGATGCGGTGCGCCGCCCGCTCGCGGATCCCGACCCGCTCGGCGATCTCCGAGAGCAGCACATCCGGATCCTGAGCGATGCACACCAGCACATGCCCGTGGTTCGTCAGGAACGTCCAGCCGGCATCGGCACGTTGGGTGCCGACACCCGATGTCGCCGCGGTCGCTGAACGGGGCACCCGTCCATCGTAGAGCTGCACCCGATGACGTGTCTTCCCGGCCACCCGACGGAGACGCCACACCGTGGTCCGCGTTGGCGTGGCAGATCTTCGCCAACGTCCTCGCCGGTTGACCGCCGACGTGAACCGCCGGATCGCCCGGCGGTTCAGACCGCGAGCCGATCTCGGACTAGAAGTCGAACAGTTCAGCGAACATAGACCGCTTGCGGCGACGACCCGAACGATCGGCGCGTGGGTTCCCCCAGACGTCATCGTCGTCCCGACCGCCATCGCGGCCATCGTCGCGGGCGCGGCGGTCGGACTGCGGTGAGCGGTTGTCACGGCGAGACGCGTCGGTGGGCGCGTCGCCGGTGCGAGCAAGGATCTTGTCGAGCTCGCCACGATCGAGCCACACGCCTCGGCACACCGGGCAGTAGTCGATCTCGACACCGACGCGTTCGGTGATCGCGAGGGTGGCATCGGGGCAGGTCGGGCAGTTCATACGGACACCTCCACGGCGTCGATCGAAGGGGCAGGAAGAGGCGACGGGGCGCCACGGCGGCGGGTCTTTGTGGCCTCGATGACACCGACCAGCACCATGGCCGCGAGCACGCAGACGCCGAGATCGACGATGTCGAGCGGGGCGACGTCGAGCAACTCGTGAAGCGGCGTGTACAAGGCGGCAGCGGTCAACGCCAGGACAGCGGTGGCGACGAAGGCCATGGTCGGGTTGGAGCGCAGCCCGAGCCGCCAGATCGGCTCGACGGTGGAACGGGTGGCGAGCGCCTGGCCGATCTGCAGGAACGTGAGCGCCGTGAAGATCATGGTCTGCCACTCGGGTCGGTCGGCGATGTGGTAGGTGAACCCGACCGCCAGAGCGATGCCGCCGATCGCGCCGCCGGCCAGGAGCGTGTGGCGACCGTGATGTCCGGACAGGATCCCTGCGTTCGGGTCGATCGGGGGGCGGCTCATCACGTCACGTTCGGCCCGCTCGACACCCATCGCCAGGCCCAGCAGACCGTCGGTCATCAGGTTCAGCCACAGCAACTGCAGCGGCAGCAACGCCACCGCCTCGGCCGTGTTGCCTGTCAGCAACAGCGGGATCGGCCAGCCGAGCATGACGAGGACCTTGCCGAGGTTCCCGGCGACGGCGAACGCGACGAAGCGGCGCAGATTGTCGTAGATCACCCGGCCCTCCTCGACGGCGGCGACGATCGTGGTGAAGTTGTCGTCGCGCAACACCATGGCGGCGGCCTCCTTGGACACGTCGGTGCCGGTGATGCCCATCGCCACGCCGATGTCGGCGCGGCGGAGGGCGGGGGCGTCGTTGACGCCGTCACCGGTCATCGCGACGACGTCACCGTTCGCCTTGAGCGCTTCGACGAGACGGAGCTTGTGCTCCGGGGTGACCCGGGCGAAGACCGACACGCGCCGCACCGTGTCACGCAGCCCCTCACCGTCGATGCGGTCGAGGTCGACGCCGGTGACCACCTCACTGGCACCGATGCCGAGCTGGCCCGCGATGGCACGTGCCGTGAGCGGGTGGTCACCGGTGATCATCACCGGACGGATTCCGGCGGCGGTGCACCGGCCGACCGCGGCGGCCACCTCGGGACGCGGCGGATCGATCATGCCGACCAGCCCGAGCAGGATCAGATCCTGCTCGATCTCGACGGACGCCGCCGACGACCCGTCCGTCGGCATCGACCGATACGCAACGGCCAACACGCGCAGGCCGGCAGCTGCGTGCCGATCCCCGGCGGCGAGCACTCTGTCGCGCAGGTCGTCGTCGAGCGGGGCGACGCGGTCCGCGGCCTGGACGCCGACCAGGCGCGATGCCAATGCGTCGAGCGCGCCCTTCACGACCACGAGTCGGTGGTCTGCGGAGACGAGCGGGAACAGTGCCCGCAGGTCAGCCTCCTCGATGTCGTGGATCGTGGACATCCGTTTGCGATCGGAGTCGAACGGCACCTCGCCGCGGCGCGGCGCCGACCGGCGCAACCCCTCGGGATCCTGGCCGATCCGTGTCGCCGCGACCAGCAACGCAGTCTCGGTGGGATCACCGATGCCGTCCGCGGCGCCCGGCGCGAGTTCGGCGTCGTTGCACAGTGCTCCCGCAACGATCGTGGCTCGCGCCAGCGAGCTGTCGAGCGCCGCGCTCGGCAATGCGTCGAGGTCGACGCCGTGGTCGAGCACGTCGACGACTGTGACCGTCATGCGGTTCTGTGTCAGCGTGCCGGTCTTGTCCGAACAGATGACGGTGACCGAACCGAGCGTCTCGACGGCCGACAGACGTCGTACCAACGCCTGGCGGCGCAACATACGTTGCGCGCCGATGGCCAGTGTGACGGTGACGACCGCCGGTAGACCCTCGGGGATGACGGCGACGGCCACGCCGATTGCGGTGAGGATGAGATCCTCGGCACTCTCGCCGGCGGCTGCCCCCATGGCCACCACGAGGCCGGCCACGACCACGCCCGCCGCAGCCAGCTGCTTGCCAACCCGATCCAGGCGGCATTGCAACGGTGTCGCCTCGTCCGCGACATCCCCCAGCAACGCTGCGATGCGTCCGAGCTCGGTGTGCATCCCCGTCGCCACCACGACGCCCACCCCGCGCCCGTAGACGACCTGGGTACCGCAGAACAGCATGTTCCGTCGGTCGGCCAACGGGGCGTCGCCAGCGACCGGATCGAGAGACTTGTCGACCGGCTCCGACTCGCCGGTGAGCGCCGCCTCCTGCAGCCGGACGCTCGCCGATTCGACCAGCCGCAGGTCAGCCGGCACGACGTTGCCCGCCTCCACCACGACCACGTCACCGGGTACCAGGTCCGCCGACGGCACCGTCATGTCGACACCACCGCGACGCACACGAACCTCGGGTGTCGACATCCGCCGCAAGGCGGCGATCGCCCGCTCGGCCCGTCGCTCCTGCACGAACCCCAACGTCACGAACAGGGCCACGATCGCGGTGACCGCTGCGGCCTCGAGCAATTTGCCGAGCAGCAGCGACAACGCCGCCGCCGCCAACAGGATCAGGACCATCACCGCCCGAACCTGATCCCACAACAGCCGCCACGCGCTCCGACCGCCGTCGTCCGCCAGCTCGTTCGCGCCGAACACATCCCGTCGGCGAACGACCTCATCGAGGTCCAGGCCGTGACGACGGCCCACTCCCAATGCCGCCTCGACATCGACATCCGACATCGCATGCCACGGTGCAGCATCCTCTGCGTCGATGGTTGGAACTGTCATCTCGTGTGCCTCCGGTGGGTCAAAACCGCTTCCGAAGGTCTCTCCGCCCGTCATCGGACCAGCGCCGCCGGGCCGAGGGCCGAGATGACGACAACACTGTACTGGGATACTCCCCTTCGGAGACCAGTCTACAAAAGCCAGCTTTATTCGCAACATGCGGTCGGCGATGACATGTGGCCGGCGTTCGACGGTCGCACCGCTCGTCGTCGACGCCGTCTCGGCGGCGTCTGGTCGTCACCGGTGGGCTGCCTCACGCCACGCGCTGACCGGCAGCTCGAAGAGCGGCGATGCGCGCAGAGCATGAATATCGCCTGCGACGCATTGCGTTCTAGCCTGTCTTTCCAACAGGTTCTGACTCGTTTCGCCCACGTGTGATGTGCGTGGTGCGAATGGACATAGCGTTCTTTAGAGTTGTCCGCTATGGCAGCAAAGACGCCGAATAGCGCCAAGAGTCGCGTTGGAGCCAAGCGCGGGCCCAAGAGCTCTATGACGGATGAGCACAAGAACGCGTTGGCTGTGGGCCGGGTCGAAGGCCGTGCGGTCCGGGAGTATCTCGAGTCGCTGCGTGCCAATCGGCCCCGGCGAGGCCGCCGCCGGACGCCGGACTCGATCCGCGCCCGCCTGAAGGCCATCGATGTCGAGCTGCAGGAAGCCGATCCGATGACCGAGCTCAAACTCCGCCAGGAACGTCGCGACTTGGAGCAGGAACTGCACCAGCGCTCCGCCTCCGTCGATCACGCGTCGATCGAGAAGGCGTTCATCTCCGTCGCGAAGTCGTACAGCGAACGTCAGGGCATCAACTACTCAACATGGCGCGAGATCGGCGTCGACGCAGCCGTCTTGAAGAAGGCCGGCATCGCCCGCTCTGCCTGAACACGCCGGCCTGTCACGCATCGTGACACTCGAGGTTGAGTGACCTTGATCCGGCGGCGCTTCATCAATCAACTGATGCCTGCCTCGGCGGCATCAGCAGAGATCCCGTTGCTGCTGCCTCGGCGGCCGTTCAGGCGCACGCTCGCCCGCGGCGCGGCAAATGGTCGCCTCACTCATAGCTTCGGGGCTATTGTTCGTTGCGCGGACAGTTGGTGGGTGGGCTGACCGCCGCAGCCCACCTACCTGCCGCTCGGGTTTTCCGTCGCCGCTCACTTCGCCCGCAGTCGATGTGCGCGGCGGTCGATGCGCGCGCACTTGGCCAACGCATCGTCGGGTACGACCGGGCGACGGGGGGATCGCCCGGTTCGGTCGCCCCCGACCCGCACCAGTTGGGGGAACCGGGGGTCAGGGGGCGACGGGCACCATGATGGCCTGTCGGCTGCCGGTCGTGCTCGTCGAAGCGGCGTGTCATCGGGCACTTCGGCGCCGCGATACCGTGTTTGCATCCCGGCGGCTTCTTCATCATGCGCGGGACGCGCTTGCCGGCGGGTGGTCAGGCCACTCTCCTGCCCCGCCGGCAACCGGGATCCATAGCTCCGAAGCTATAGTGCTCTGCGGGAACCTGTGGCTGGTGGGCTGAGTTGCGCAGCCCACCGAGCCGAGGTCCGTGCCGTCGGCGGGCGCTCTCCTGCCGCACCGAATTTCGCTGACAGTGGCGCGCCGTCCGGAATACCGTTCGGTCGAGCCTGCTCGGACCGCTGTCGAGTGGGGGAGAGTCGGCGGGGCGGTGCGAGGCCCATCACCGCCTCGCCGACATCGCCGTGCGGTTCGCGCACGCCTTTTCGTCTGAACGCGGCCGGTCCTGGGTAGCAGGCGGTCTGGCGTCGGCCTTCTCCCACCCCGGGCCGACGCCGCACGCTCAGTCCGGACGCGGCGACTTGGTCCGGCGTCGCATGGAACGGGGCGATGGCGGGTACTCCGGAGCGGGCTCGGCTTCTTCATATGTCGGTGTCCAGCCGCCCGGGTCGATCAGCGACCGGCCCGGGCGGTCTCGCGCGCGACGGCAGGACGCCTCGCTCTCGGCCTGAACGTCTCGCTGCGCCGGCTACGGCACCGGGCCGCCCACAGCGGCGACGAGCACCACCGCATCGGCGGTGCCCGCGTTGTCGAGCGAGACCGTCGGCAGCGTGAGTACGGAGCCCTCGGCGAGCACCTGCCCGCCGCCGGTCGTCACGTCGCCCGCGATGACGATCACCAACATCGGGAACGGCGAGATGACCTGGAGGCTCTCGCCGGGCGCCAGCGTGTCGCCGATCAGGTTGACGTCTCGCCGCGCCGGCCCCGGGGTGAACGCGGATGGGCCGGACGCGCCGACGAACGTGATGCGGTGACCTGCCGACGCCGCGCCGTCGGACATGGGGGACGCCGAGCCCGATGATCCGGCGGGGAGGAAGAACGCCTCGCCGGCGTCGAGCAGCGCCGACGACGCCGATCCGATGGAGACGAGAACGGCGTCGGGACCGTCGATGGCGACGAAGGACGCCGACGTATCGGTGAACGAGACCGGCCAGCCGGCCGCGTCGAGTGTCTCGTGATCCCACCCGACGGCGCCGGCAGGGAACTCGACGACGCCCTGGGCGATCACCTGCGCGGGCCCCTCGGCGAGCGGGCCGGGCACGATCTCGATCCCGCCGGCCACGGTCGACGACGGGATCGCGCTGCTGGTCGTCGTGACGTCTGCCGGGCCCGTCTGGACGTTGGGGTCGGTGGTGGTGGTCGTGGACGTCGACGTCGACGTCGACGTCGAACTGCTCGTCGTGGTGGCGTTGCCATCGGTCCCCGTGCCGGACATCGAGATGGCGAAGTTCTCGCTGTCGACCCCGATCGTGGTGGTGCTCGACCACGGACCGGCCGCGGCCGGCTTGAACTCGTAGGTGAACGTGCACGTGTCGCCCGGCCCGAACGTCTTGCCGGCGCAGTCCTGGCTGCCGCCGAAATGGGTCGGGTCGATCGGCGCGCCACCGGAGAAGTTCGGTGACTGGCTGGCGTTGCTGATGTTGGTGATGATGACGGGGATCGTGCTCGTCTGCCCGACCGGGGTGCCCGGGAAGGCCAGGGTCGGCGGTGACACCGTGAACGGGAAGAGCCCTTCGCCCGACATCGAGATCGAGAAGTTGTCGCTGTCGATTCCGATGGTGGTGCTGCTGGAGTGCCCGCCCGGGCTGCTCGGCTCGAACTCGTAGGTGAACGTGCACGTGTCGCCCGGGGCGAACGTCTTGCCGGCGCAGTTCTGACTGCCGCCGAAGTTGGCGGCGTCGAGGGGTGCGCCGCCGCTGAAGTTCGGGCTCAGGGTGGCATTCGACGCATTGGTGATCGTGACGCCGATCGACGACGTGGCCCCGACGAACGTCGCCGGAAAGCTCAGCGATGTCGGCGACACCGTGAACTCACCCGCGGCCCTCGCCGGTGACGGCGCGACCCACACGCACAGACCGGCCACCGCTGCCAACGAGGCCACCAGGCCACGAGCGATGCGCGACCGCGTCACGCGCGGGATCGTACGGCGCGCCGATGCACAGGTCACCTGATTATGAGCGCCGCGCCGGCGGTCGTTCGCGCCCCGAATCAGTGCCCGTCGATGACCGGAAGCACCTGGGCGACGAGGATGGGGAGGGTGGCCAACATGGTCCTTCGGACCCGCTCGCGATCGATGCGGTGGCGGCCGACCCACTCGATGGTGAGCTCCTGGACGAAGCCGCCCCAGGCGCGCACGAAGGCGCGGACCGCCGAGTCGGCGGCGCGATGACCGAGCCCGATGGCGACGAGCGTCTGGTCGGCGAGGATCTCGCGGGCTTCGTCGAGGATCGCCGCCACGTCGTCGTCGCTCTCGGGCGCACCGGCGTTGACGGCGCTCAGCCAGCGATCGGGGTTGTGCTCGACGGCGCTGATGAAGCTGTCGACCACCGTCGCCCAGGCCTCGGGCGTACCGAGCGTGTCCGGCGATCGTGTGCCGAGCGGGGCGCGGGCGGCGACGCGCACCACCTCGAGGTACAGCTCGCGCTTGGAGCCGAAGTAGTGGTGCAGCAGCCCGCGGGCGACGCCGGCCGCCCCGGCGATGTCGCTGATCGACACGTCGCTGTAGGGACGGTCGGCGAAGAGGCGGGCGGCGACGCGCAGGATCTGGTCACGGCGGGCGTCGGGGTCCATGCGAAGGCGACGCGGCGCGTCCTCGACAGTGCTCACGCCGTCATCCTCCTTGGTGCCTCTCGCATCGCCGCTCCGGTGCCGACATCACGCTCGTCCGCTTATTGGACGACGTTCAACAAGGGCTACGGTAGCGGCCATGGGGGCCCGCACGTTCATCACACCGCAACCGGGTGACACCCTCGACACGATCGCCGAGCGAGTCCTGCCGGGAGTCGAGGGTGCCGCTCAACAGCTCTTGTCGTGGAACCTGCACATCGCCGCTCGCGGAGGCATCGTCGGCCTCCTGCCGAGCGACATCGTCTTCACGGAACCGCCGCCGGCGTCGTGACCGCCGTCATCAGCCGGGCGAGCATCGTCGGGGGCCACGACGGGCGGGCCGAGATCGAAGTCGAGATGACCTACGAGAACGGCGGCCGCTCGACGATCTCGCTCGACGTCGAGGCGTGCATGGCATCGCTCGACCGGGCCGGCATCGCCTCGATCGACGATCTCGTCGGCCAGCCCTGGAGCGTGGTGCTCCCGGCCTTCGAGCGCCCGGGCCTCAGCGACGCACGCCAACGGCCGTCGCCGCACCAGGCCGCGCGGGAACAGCAGCAGCAACAACAGCAACAACAACATCAGCAAGGGAACGGGGGAGCACCCAATGCTCGATCTGATCATCCGTGACGGGCTCATCGTCGACGGCTCCGGCCTGCCCGGGCGCCGTGGCGACGTGTCGATCCACGAGGGCCGCATCGTCGCCGTCGGCGGACGCGCCGGCGAGGCGGCGACGGTGCTCGACGCCGCCGGCAAGGTGGTGGCGCCCGGATTCATCGACCCGCACACGCACTACGACGCCCAGCTGTGCTTCGATCCCTACGCCTTCCCGGCCATCGAGCACGGTGTCACCACCGTCGTCCCCGGCAACTGCTCGCTGTCGCTGGCCCCACTCAAGGCCGACCAGCGCGACGCGTTCAGCCGGATGTTCCGCCTGATCGAGGAGATGCCCGAGCCGACCTTCGCCGCCGGCGTCGACTGGCGGTGGGGCGAGGGCTTCGGTTCGTGGCTCGATGCGCTCACCGGCCAGATCGCCCTCAACGTGGTGCCGCTCGTCGGCCACTCCGTCATCCGCATGTTCGTCATGGGCCCCGACGCCCAGCAGCGCGAAGCGACCGCCGGCGAGATCGTCCAGATGGCCGACGTCCTGCGCGAGTGCCTCGATGCCGGCGCCGTCGGGCTGTCGACGAGCTTCGTCGACATCGACGAGACGTACCGGCCGGTGCCGAGTCGCTGGGCCGCGCCGGCCGAGCTCGACGCCCTGGCCGCCGTGCTCGGCGAGCGCGACAAGGTGTTGCAGATCGTCCACGAGTTCTACGACACGGCGCTCACCGTCGCCCGTGTCGAGCAGCTGGCCGAACTGTCCCTGCGCCACGGCATCACCACGACGCTGTCGCCGCTGTTCCACTCCGACGCCAACCCGACGGCGGTCGCCCAGGTGATGGCGGCGGTCGAGCAGGCCCGGGCGCGTGGGGCTGCCGTGTGGCCGCAGGTGCAGACCCGGCCGATCGACATCAGCTTCACGCTCGACCAGCGCAGCCTGATGTTGCTGACGATGCCGTCGTGGTGGCAGGTCGCCTCGATCCGCGATCACGCCGACAAGGTCGCCGCCGTCAACGACCGTCGCCAGGCCCTCGTCGACGAGATGAACAGCTTGGCCCGCCGCCCGAACGCCGGGCTCGGCTCGGGTGCGTTCGTGGTGCGCGAGGTGGTGAACGAGCGCAACAACGATCTCGTCGGCCGCACGATCGACGACATCGCCGCCGAGCGCGGCTGCTCGCACGGTGACGCCGTCGTCGATCTCGCCCTCGACGAGGATCTCGGCACCTGGTTCATCCGCGAGTCGATCGGTCACGACAACTCGGCGGTCGTCGGCGACCTGCTCGCCGATCCGCTGGTGCACGTCGGCGCATCCGACGGCGGCGCCCACGTGGGCTCGTTCTCCACGTTCGGCGACACCGGCTACCTGTTCTCCGAGTTCGTCCGCGAGACGAAGTCACTGAGCCTCGAGGCGGCGGTGAAGAAGATCACCCTCGACCCGGCGACGATCTGGGGCATCGAGGACCGCGGCCTGCTGGCCGCCGGCCGCGCCGCCGACGTGGTGGTGTTCGACGCGGACCGCATCGGTCGGGGTCCGGAGATCGCATCCGACGACTTCCCGGGCGACGGCATCCGCTGGATCCGCCGCCAGGAGGGTATCGACACGGTCATCGTCAACGGCGCCGTCACGTGGGACGCCGCCGGCGGCTACGCACCCGACGCCCGCGCCGGCGTCATCGCCACCCGCTGACGCCTCCCGCCCCGACCCACCCGAGTGTCGGGCGCCCCCCTGTGGGGTCCCCAGCACTCGGGTGCGCTTCAACACTCCGACGGGTCGGCGACCGACCGACCGCCGACCTCTGCACCCCGAACGTCCGAAAGGCTCGACCCCATGTCCAACGACGTGCTTCCCGACGGCGCCACCGCCCAGGTGGCCGACGCCGCCGGTACACGCATCCACTACGTCGAGGCCGGCGACGGCCCGCTCGTCCTCCTCGTCCACGGCTTTCCAGAGTCCTGGTACTCGTGGCGTCACCAGCTGCCCGCCCTCGCCGCGGCCGGTTATCGAGCGGTGGCCATCGACGTGCGCGGCTACGGCCGGTCGGCCGCGCCGCTCGCCGTCGAGGACTACCGCATGGTCCGGCACGTCGCCGACAACGTCGGACTCGTCGCCGCGCTCGGCACGGAGACGGCGACGATCGTCGGTCACGACTGGGGCGCTCCGATCGCCTGGACGTCGGCCCTGCTGCGCCCCGACGTGTTCACCGCCGTCGCCGGCCTCTCGGTGCCGTACTCGCCGCCGTCGGCCATCCGCCCGCTCGCCGCGATGCGGGCGATGGCGGGAGACGAGGAGTTCTACATCGAGTACTTCCAGGAGCCCGGTCGCGCCGAGGCCGAGATCGAAGCCGACGTGCGTGGCTGGTTGAGCGGTTTCATGTACACGGCGTCGGGTGACGCCCCACCGCCCGACCCCGCCGCCGGCACGGTGGCGACGATTCCCCACGGCGCCCGGATGAAGGACCGGTTCCACCAACCCGACCCGCTGCCCAGCTGGCTGACCGAGCACGACCTCGACGTGTACACGAGCGAGTTCGAACACACCGGGTTCCGCGGCCCCCTCAACCGGTACCGCAACGTCGACCGCGACTGGGAGGACCTTGCCGCGTTCCGGGGCAAGGCGATCGACGTCCCGGCCCTCTTCATCGGGGGCGACCGCGACGGTCCGACCATCTGGGGCGGCCCGGCGATCGCCGCCTTCGGCTCGACGCTGCCCAAGCTGCACCGCTCGCTGATCCTCGAAGGGTGCGGTCACTGGACCCAGCAGGAACGCCCCGACGAGGTGAACGCGGCGTTGATCGACTTCCTCGGAGCGGTTCGATGAGCCCGCATCGGGATCCGGTCGCCGTCCCCCAGGACATCGCCGTGGTCGGCGGCGGTATCGCCGGCATGCTCGCCGCGCTGCTGCTCGCCCGGGACGGTCACCGCATCACCGTGTTCGAGCGGGACGACACCGATCTCCCCGAGACCGCCGACGAGGCGTTCGAGCAGTGGGACCGCCGCGGGGCGCCGCACGCCCGTCAATCCCACGCCCTGCTGGCCCGGCTCCGCCGCATCCTCAAGGACCGGGCACCCGACGTCCTCGAGATGCTCGCCGAGCAAGGCGCCACCGAGCTGACCGTCGAGCGCATCCTGCCGCCGGGGATCGAGGACCGCGCCCCCCGCCCAGGTGACGAGGAGCTCGTCCTGTGGTGCTGCCGGCGGCTGACGATCGAGTGGGTGTTGCGCCGCGTCGTCACCGCCGAGCCCGGGGTGATGTGGCGCCGCGGCGTGGCCGTCGACGGGCTCGTCGCCGACGGCACCGACGTGCGCGGCATCCGGCTCGCCGACGGGTCGGAGGTGCTCGCCGACCTCGTCGTGGTCGGCGGCGGGCGCAACTCGCCCGTCATGGACTGGATCGCCGCGCTCGGCGGCAAGGTGCAGCCGACCGAAGAGGAGTCCGAGGCGGGCATCATCTACCTGTCGCGCTTCTACCGGCTCCGGGACGGCCACGAGCTGCCCGTTCTCACCGAGCGCGGCGCCGGTGGCGACCTCGGGTATCTGGGATTCGCCGGGTTCTACGGCGACAACGGCACGTTCTCGATCACGTTCGGGGTGCCGACGGTGGACCGCGAGCTGCTGGCGCTGCGTGACGTCGATGCGTGGGAGGCCGCCGTCCGCACGCTGTCCCCGCTCGAGCCCTGGACGGCCGACGGTCTCGCCGACCCGATCACCGACGTCGAGGCGATGGCCCGGCTCACCAACCGGATCCGCCGGTTCGTCGTCGACGGCGAGCCCGTCGCCACCGGGCTGGTCGTGATCGGCGACGCCGCGCTCACCACCAACCCCTGGTACGGCAAGGGTTGCTCGCAGGCCGGCATCGCCGCTGAAGCGCTCTCGGCAGCGCTGCGCGAGCACGGGCGCGACCGCGTCGGCGTGGCGCTCGCCATGGACGAGTCGATGCGCAGAGACCTCGAGCCCCACTACGTCGTGTCCTGCCTGCAGGACGCCGACCGCATCAAGCTGCACACGTCGTCCCACGAGGGCTCGGAGCCCGACCCGGTGGCCGCGGCGACCCGGGATTTCATCATCAACGGACTGCTCGAGGCGACGCGTGTGGACGCCGACGTGTTCCGGGCGTTCTTCCGGTCGTTCAACATGCTCGACGATCCGACCGCGCTGCTCGCTGACCCGCAGGTGCTCGCCGCGGCCGGTGCCGCGCACGCGGCGAAGGACCAACGCCCGCCCCAACCGAAGCTCGGCCCGGCGCGCGAGGAGTTGCTGTCGGTGATGGCCAGCGCGGCGCCGCTCGGTCGCTGATGCCGCCGGCGTGCGGCGCCACTGCTCCACGAGTGTCATAACCTGAACCTGGTGGTCGACGACGTGCGGCTCGATCGGGCGACGGCCCGGCGTGTGTTCCAGCGGGCGAGCGCGGCCGATGGCCCGGATCGGCGGGACGGCGCCTCGACCGATGTCGACCGGCTCGACGACGAGACGGTGGTGGCCGCCGCGGTCGAGGCCGGGATCGACCCCGCCGAGGTGCGCCGGGCGCTGGCGTTCGAACGCCTCGGTCCGGAGCCCGCTCGCGGTCGTGGCGCCGGGCTGCTGGGTGGGGCCGACGTGTCGGCCGACGCCGAGATCGCCGGCCATCCGGACGTCGTGATGGCCCGGCTCGATTCGTGGCTCGTGGGCGGCCACCACCTTCGCCGCGATCGGCTCCGCGACGGGCGCGGCGTGTGGCGCCGCCGCACCGGCGTGCTCGGCGCGACGTTCCGTACGGTTCGCCGCGCCACGGGGGAGGGGCGCCTCGGCGACCTGGCGCGGATCGAAGCGATCGCTGTCGACACCGGGGTCGGGACGAGCGTCGTGCGGGTGACGGCCGACCGGCGTCGAGATCGCCTCGTTCGGGCGTCCGCTGGGGCCGCAGCTGCGACGGTCGGGACGGCGGTCGTCGCCGTCGTCGCCGCGGTGTCGGTGCCTGCCGTGCTGCTGGCCACTCCCGTCGCTCTCGGCGTCGGCACCGGCATCGCCGCCACGGGCCGGCGGGCGGCCACCGACGTCGCCGTCGAGCTCGAGCGCGTGCTCGACGCCGTCGACCACGGCGACACGCCGGCCCGCCTCGGTCCCGACGTCGTCCGCAGGGTGATCGGCCGGCGCGGCCGGCCGAGTTCGCCCGTGCCACCCCCGCCGCCCACCTAACGGTTGGTGCCTGGCACCAAGCGTTAGGTTCGGGGAGTGCGACCGTCTCGATCAGCAGGGGAGCGACCATGACCGATCCGAAACAACCGCTCACGTTCTCCGATGTGGAAGCCGCCGGCCTCGACGACTGGCGCCTGGTGCTCGGTTCGCTCCGCACCCGCTTCGCCACCGGCAACTTCGCTGCCGGGCTGGCGTTCGTGGAGCGGATCGCCGCTGCCGCCGAGGAGGCCAACCATCATCCCGACGTCACCCTGACGTATCCCGAGGTCGCCCTCGTGCTGCGTAGCCACGATGTGGACGCGATCACCTCGCGCGACATCGACCTGGCCCGGGCGATCAGCGGCTTCGCCGCCGAGACCGGGATCTCCGCCACTCCGGAGAAGGTGCGCGCGCTCGAGCTGTGTCTCGACGTGGACGATCCTGCTCCGGTGGCTCCGTTCTACGCGACGGTGCTGGGCGCCGACAACGGCGACGACGACATCATCGACCGCACGGCGCAGATGCCGCCGCTGTGGTTCCAGGCACCGGGCGGCGACGGGGCCCCGCTCCCCGCCGCTCATCCGTCCCAGCGGTGGCACCTCGACGTGTGGGTGCCGGCCGATCGCGCCGAGACCGAGGTGCAGGCCGTCATCGACGCCGGCGGGCGGCTGGTCAGCGACGCCGAGGCGCCGCGGTTCTGGGTGCTCGAGGACGCCGCCGGCAACCGGTCGTGCATCTGCACCGACGCCCGCTGACCCAGTCGTACACACGCAGCACGTCTCCGTGACCGGAGGCCTTGACTTCAAGCGAACTTGATGAGCTTGGCTGGCCGCCGTGAAAGCCATCTTCATCAGCCGCCCCGGTGGACCCGACGTGCTCGAGCTCCGCGACCTACCGACCCCCGACCCTGCACCCGGCACGGTGCGGGTGCGGATCCATGCCGCGGGCGTGCAGCCCCTCGACCTGGCGATCCGCGAGGGATTCCGGCCGCCGTACGCGGCACCCGACCTGGTGCCGGTCCCGGGCAACGAGTTCGCCGGCGTCGTGGACGCCGTCGGCGACGACGTGCACCACTGGCACGCCGGCGACGAGGTGCTCGGCTTCACGTTCCTCGGGTGCTACGCCGAATACGTCGTGATTCCGGCCGACCAGATCGTCGCCAAGCCGGCGACGATGCCCTGGGAGGTGGCGGGCGGCTTCACCGCCGGCGCACAGACGGCGGAGATGGCGTGGGAGGAGGTCGAGCCCGGTCCGGGCGACGTGGTGCTCGTCCACGGAGCCGCCGGCAACGTCGGCGGCTACGCCGTGCAGCTCGCCCGCCGGCGCGGTGCGAGGGTCATCGGCACGGCCCGGCCCGAACACCACGACTACCTGCGTGCGCTCGGCGCCGAGCCGGTCGACTACCGGGGCGATCTCGTGGGAGAGGTCAGGCGGCTCGCTCCCGGTGGCGTGGACGTCGTGCTCGACGGTGCCGGCCGGGGTGCGCTCGAGGCGACGGTGGCGCTGGCCCGTGACCTGCGACGGACGCGCACGATCTACGAGCACGAGGCCGGCCCCAAGGTGGGCGTGATGACGCTGTCGGGCGTCCGCAGCGCCGAGCGTCTCGAGCGACTCGTCGCGATGTCTGCGGGCGGCGAGCTGTCGTCGCTCATCCGGTCGACGTACCCGCTCGAGGAGGCGGCGGACGCCCACCGGGAGCTCGAGACCGGCCACGGGCGCGGCAAGATCGTGCTCGTCGTCAGGTCGTGAGGCGGCGTCGCAGCTCGACATACACCGGCTCGCCGACGATCTCGGTGAGCTCGGCCGCGAGCGACTCGAACACCGGCGCATCGCCCCGGTAGGGCTCGGGCTCCTCGGTGCAGCACCACGCCATCACGTCGCCGTCGTCACCCCAATCGGCACGAGACCACGCCCGCACCGTGGCCACCTCGGTGTCCTCGTCGAGCTCCACCCAGTCCACGTGCACCGGCAGCTGCCAGCAGACCGATGGCTTCCAATCGATCGGCGAGTCGCCGATCGCCAGGGCGGCGATGTGCAGGGCGCACCCGGAGCCGCCGGCGAATCCAGGCCGGTTCAGGAAGATGCAGGCGCCGTCGACCACCCGCGTGCCGCGCCGCGACTCGTCGCCGAAGATGCCACCGTCCGCGGCGTCGGCGTGGTGCTCGAACTGCGACGGCGACAGCATCGCGGCCATCGCCGACAGGGTCATCGCCTCGTCCTCGCCGTCGAGCTCGGCGCCGAGTGAGCAGCAGCCGTGGCCGAGCGCCGCGGCGCGCTCGGGCCCGATGCCCTCACACCCGGCGCCGAAGATGCACGTCCAGTTGGACGTCATGAAGCGCCGGTCGAAGCGCCACACGGTGGGCCCGGCGTCGATCTCGATCATCCCGTCGTCGGGCAGGGTCGCGCCGTCCGTCACCTGCTCGGAGGGTACTGCGGTCCCCCCGGTAACAGATGGTGCCAGGCACCATCTGTTACCGGGGCGGGCCGAGCGGAAGCTGGCCCGGACGCGACGATGCCCCGCCCTGGCCGGACCGTGCCGGCAGGACGGGGCATCGACGACGACTGGTCAGACGAGCGAGACGCTGCGCGCTTCCTCGCCGCCCTTGCGGCTCGGCCCGACCTCGAACTGCACGTTCTGGCCGACATGCAGGGTCTGACGGCCCTCGCCGGCGATCTGCGAGGCGTGGACGAAGAGGTCCTCACCCTGGTCCCGGGTGATGAACCCGAAACCGCGCTGATCGTCGAAATACTTCACTGTTCCTGTGGCCATGTTGGCCCTCACTTTTCTCACCGGAACCCAGAACGCCCGGGCCCCGCGGCACGCACCGTACCTGGCGACGGACCGGGAACGTCGGTTGGGCGACCGATCGTGGCCGGACGAGGAGCCGCCCGGCAGCGCGGGATCAGTTGCCGGAGAGGGCCGACACCACCGGGGCGAAGGCCTCGACGTCGTCCTGGCCGACGATGAGATAGCTGATCCCCGTCTCCTCGCGGAGTCGCAGGATCTCCTCCGTGACTGCCGACACCGGGCCGATCAACGAGAACGGCGACTCACGGATCAAGTCGGGGTCCACCTCGAGCATCTTGGCCAGGTTGTCGATCATCGGCTCGGGCTCCTCGGTGATGGAGACCATGAACACCCGGATGTTGAGCTCGATCCGGTCGATGCGGTCGCCGGCGGCTTCGCGGATGATCCCGATGCGATCGAGCACCGCCGGACGGGTCATCGTCTCGAGCGCCTCGGGCCCCACGGCGCCGGCGGTCATCGTGCCGTTGATGCCGACGATGTCGGCCTCGCGCGCGGCGATCCCGAGCACCCGCTTGCCGCCGCCGCCGATGAGGATGGGCGGCCGGGGCTGCTGCACCGGCTTGGGCAGGCCGTCGTAGTCGGTGATCGTGTAGTGACGGCCCTCGAAGGAGAACGGCCCGTCGCCCATCGCCCCCTTGATGACCTGCAGGCCTTCGACGAAGCGGTCGATGCGCACACCCGGCCGGTCGAGGGGGATGCCGGACGCCTCGTAGTCGCTGGTCATCCAGCCGGCGCCGAGTCCGATCTCGACCCGACCGCCGGACAGCACATCCATCGTGGCCAGCTCCTTGGCCAGCACGACCGGATGCTTGTAGTCGTTGTCGAACACCAGGGCGCCGACGCGCAGCGTCGTGGTCGCGTCGGCGATCGCCTGCAGGGCGGGCATCGGCGCCAACTGGTCGGTGAAGTGATCGGGCATCGTGGCCGTCGAGTACCCGTGGTCCTCGATGCGGCGGGCGAGGTCTCTCCAGCCGGCGCCGTCGCGGGCGTCGCGGATCTGGATGCCGAACCGGAAGGGGCGAGGGTGAGCAGCCACGGCAGCACCCTACGACCACCCCCCGACCCATCCGAGTGTTGAACGCCTCCCGAGTGTGGAAGGCCCGGAAACCGGGCATTCCACACTCGGATGACGGTCCGGACCCGGCGGTGGGTGACCGCTTCGCGGCGGCCTCGGGCGTTACCGTGGGCGACGTGCGCGCCATCACCTGGGTCTCCCGGCTCCTCGTGATCACCCTGGCCGCCGGACTGCTGTTCAGTTCCGTGTTCGCCGGCGTCGCCCCCCGCATCTGGGGTGTCGCCAACTCGTGGGAGGGCCGCCCGATCGAGCTGCCGGGCTTCGACGATCTCGCCCGGCCCTCCCGGGCGCTCGACACCAGCGGCAACGTCATCGCCGTCTTCCAGCGCCAGAACAGCAAGCCGATCGAGCTGGCCGACGTCCCCCAGAGCGTCATCGACGCCTTCCTCGCCGTCGAGGACCGCGAGTTCTACGAGCACAACGGCGTCAACGCCCGAGCGCTGTTCCGGGCGACGGTGTCGAACGTGGCCTCCGACGCCAACCAGCAGGGCGCGTCGACGATCACGATGCAGGTCGCCAAGAACGAGTACCTCGGCGGCTTCGACCGCGACCTGCGCTACAAGATGCTGCAGATCCACTACGCCTTGATGCTCGAGCGCCAGTACAGCAAGGAGGAGATCCTCCAGCGTTACCTCAACACGGTGTTCTTCGGCCAGAACTCGTACGGCATCGAGGCCGCGGCCGAGACGTACTTCGGGCTCCACGCCAGGGATCTTTCGCCGGTGCAGGCCGCGTTCCTCGCCGGCTTGGTGCAGTCGCCCTCGAGCTACAACCCGATCAACAATCCCGAAGCGGCCCGTAACCGGTTCGAGCAGGTGCTCGGCCAGCTCGTCGACGAAGCGATCCTCACGCAGGAGGAAGCCGACGCCTACCAGGATCCCAACAGCCCGACGGCGTTCCAGATCCCGGCCCGGGCGCAGTCGTTCCCCGACCAGCCGAGGCCCGAGCGGACGTACTTCTCCGAAGCGCTCACCGACTACCTGCTGAACCGGTCCAACATCCTCGGCGACTCGTACGACGAGCGCTTCGCCGCGCTGTACCGGGGCGGTCTGACGATCCAGACGACTCTCAACCCGACGTATCAGGCGTACGCCGAGACGGCGGCGACGGTGCTGCCGCAGAACAATCAGGGATTCGAGGCGGCGATGGTGTCGCTCGACTCCTCCACCGGCGCCGTGCGGGCGATGGTCGGCGGGCGCAGCTTCGAGGACAGCCAGGTCAACATGGCTCTCGCCCCCCGCCAGACGGGGTCGAGCGTGAAGATCTTCATCCTCGCCGCCGCCCTGCAAGCCGGCGCCCAGGCCACCGACATCATCGACGGTCGCCGGCCGTGCGTGCTGCCCAACCCCGGCGATCCGAGCGATCCGTTCGAGATCACCGACGCCGTCAGCCGCGAGCCCGACACGCTCGCCCAGATGACGTGGCGCTCGATCAACTGCGCCTATGCCCGGCTGGCGCAGATCGTCGGCCTCAACCGTGTCGTCGACACGATGTACCGCATGGCCGACTCGCCGTACCTCAACCGCAACCTCGATCCCGGCCAGCGCGATCCGTTGCAGCCCTTCCCGGCGCTGGCCACCGGCGCCAACGAGATGTCGCCGCTCGACATGGCGGCGGGTGCCCAGACGATCGCCAACAACGGCCTGCACATGCAGCCGTACTACGTGGAGTCGATCACCGACAGCACGAACACCGTCGTCTACCAGCACGAGGATCCGGGCGTGCAGGTGCTCGACCGCGAGGTGGCGCTCGAGGCCGTCGACATCCTCAAGGGCGTGCTCACGGTGGGCACCGGGCGGCATTATCCGATCTCGGTGCCCGCGGCCGGCAAGACGGGTACGCAGGACGAGAACACCAACGCCTGGTTCGTCGGCTTCACGCCCAACCTCGCCACGGCGGTGTGGGTGGGCGACCCCGACGGGCATACCCCGATGATCAACGTCCCCGAGTTCGACAACGACCGGGTCCAGGGTGGCGGCTACCCGACGGAGATCTGGCAGAACTACATGGAGGCTGCGTCACAGACCGAGGGCGCCGCCGACTGGGAGGCTCCGCCGGCGCCGGCCCGTGAGCCGTACCGGCTCTTCCTGCCCGGCAACGAGTGCGTGTACGTCATCACCGGCTACACCGGCGGACAGCCGGTCGGGGCCCCCGCAGTTCCGGGCCAGCCGAGTGGCTTCGCCAACCCGGCCGCACCGCCCCCGACGGCCCCGCCGGCCACGCCGGCACCGCCGGCACCGCCGGTGCAGACCACGCCGGTGCAGCCCGTCTATGGCACCGTGCCGGCGGGCACCACCATCCCACCGGACAACCTCGATCCCAACGCGCCGCTGCCGATGTACCCCGTGTCGTCCGGGTACGTCTACCGCGCCTGCTGACCCGCAGGCTGTCTGCGGCGATGTGTGAGCCAGGGACGCGCATCGCCGCGTCGTCCACTCACACTTGCTGGCAGGGGCCGATCCTGCCGGCGAGGTGTGAGCCAGGGATGCAGGTCTGCGCGCTCGTCGCTCACACTTGTCGCTCACACCTTGGCGTCCGGGGCCCCGCTACCCTCCACGGGGTGGCACCCAACTCCGTGAACCGACCGTGCTGAGCGACGATCTCGTCGCCCTCCAGGAGGTCGACACGGCGATCGACCAGCTCGGCTTCCGCCGAGCGCGGCTCCCCGAGCGTGAAGCGGCTGCCGCGGCCGCCAGTCAGCGTGACGTCAGCCGCAAGCGAGCTGCCGCCATCGCCGCTCGCCAAGCCGAGATCGAAGCGGCCGTCGCCGCCGCCGAGAAGGAGGGCGCGGACCTCACCAGGCAGCGCGAGCGGCTCCAGGCGCAACTGAAGACCGTGATCGCGCCGCGCGAGGCCGAGGCGCTGATGCACGAGCTGGAGACGATCGCCGCCCGTCGCGACGCCCTCGACGACGCCGAGCTCGAACACCTCGAGGAGGACGCCCGCCTCGCCGGCGAGCTGGCCGAGGTGGAGGCTGCGGTCCCGGCGCAGGACGACGCCCAGGCCGCCGCCGCTGCCGCCCTGGCGGCCGCCGAGGCCGAGATCGACGCCGAGGTGGCGACGCTGACCGAGCGCCGCAACGAGCTGGTGGGACGCTTCGACGCGTCGGCCCTCGCCGACTACGAAGCGGCACGCCGCCACCACGGCGGTGTCGCCATCGCCCGCCTCGACGGCCGGCAGTGCACCGGTTGTCACATGGACCTGTCGACCAGCGAGTTCGAGCGCGTCAAGGCGACCGCCGCCTCCGATGCGATCGCCGAGTGCCCCAACTGCGGGCGCCTGCTCGTGCCCTGACACGGGCCGACTCGTGCTGTTCTGGTTCATCGGCACCGCCGTGCTCACGGTCTGGTACGTGTTCCGTGACCCCCGCTTCGACTACCGGCTGCTCGTCGTCGGCGCCGTCCTGCCCGAGATCGACATCGTGACCGGCGGCATGTGGCTGTTGCACACACTGGTGTTCAGCGTCGGCCTGCTCGTCGTGGTGATGCTGGCCACGAGCGGGCGCAAGCCGATCCGCCGGCTCCTGCTCGGCCTGCCGATCGGAACGCTGCTGCATCTCGTGTTCGACGGGGCCTGGGCGACCACCGACGTGTTCTGGTGGCCGCTCGGCGGCACCGACTTCGACGGCTTCGACCTGCCCTCGGTACAGCGCGGCCCGCTCAACATCGTCTTCGAACTGGCCGGGCTGGCACTGGTGGTGTGGATATGGAAACGGTCGGGACTGTCCGACCCGGCTCGACGCCGGCAGTTCCGGGCGACCGGTCAGCTGTTCGCCGCGGCGTGAGCTCTAACATCGGCGGCGTGCAGACGAGGGGCGCGGTCTGATGGAGTCTTCGACGCGGACGGCCGATCCGACGACATCGGCGACGCCGCTGTGCTGATCCTCGTACGCCACGGCCGCACGGCGCTCAACGCCGCCGGCCGGCTGCAGGGGCGCATCGACGAGCCGCTCGACGAGGTCGGCGAACAGCAGGCCAAGGTGATCGCCGATCGGATCGGACCGGTCGACGAACTGATCAGCAGCCCGCTCGTGCGCGCGCAGCAGACGGCGTCGGCCTTCGGGCAGCCGTTCAGCGTCGACGAGCGCTGGATCGAGCTGTCGTACGGCGTGTTCGAAGGGGTCGACGCCCGCGCCACACCCGCCGGGGTCTGGGCGAAGTGGCGAGACGATCCGGCCTTCGCGCCCGAGGGCGGTGAGTCCCTGCTCACCCTCGATGGCCGGGTGCGCGGCGCGTGTGAGGAGCTCGCCGAGCGGGCGGGAGGGGACCGCACCGTCGTCGTCGTCTCGCACGTCTCGCCGATCAAGTCGGCCGTCTCCTGGGCCCTCGGCGCCGGTGTCGAGATCGCCTGGCGTTCCCACCTGTCACCGGCGTCGATCTGCCGCATCGACATCCGATCCGGCGTGCCGGTGCTCACGGCGTTCAACGAGACCGCCGACGCCAATCTCAACGTGTCCTGACGCGGAGCCGCCGGGCTCGCGGCCGGCGTCAGGGCGCGACAGGTGCGCCGCGGCGGTGGCGGAAGCGGCCCGTGCCCTCGGAGGGGGCCGGATTGTCGGCGGCCCACGGCAGCGACGCCACGAGCCGTTCGAGCTTGTCGGGGTTGAGCCACATGTTGATGGCGGTGACCCGGCCGTCGGCGCCGACGTCCACCGTGGTGGCGGCCCACCGACCGGAGCCGAACATCACGAAGCCGACGGTGCCGTTGATCTCCATCTGCGCCATTTGCACGTCGCCGCTGGCGTAGATCCGCCGGACGAGGTTGCCGAGCAGACGGCCGACCTTCTCCGGTCCGACGACCGGTCGTAGCGCCGCGTGGACGACGCCGCCGCCGTCACTGAGCACGACCACATCGGGGGCGAGCGTGGCGAGCAGTCCCTCCGGATCGCCCGACATCACGGCGATGAGCATCTGCTGTGCCGCTTCGGCGGCCACGGCGATGTCGGCGCCCGCCTGCCCGGCATCGGCGGGCGCATCGCCGGAACCGTCGCGCACGTGACGGCGGGCCCGGCTGAGCGCCTGGCGGCAGGCAGCCTCGCTTCGCCCCAGGGCGTCGGCGACCTCGCTGTGCGAGTGGTCGAGGACGTCGTGCAGCACGAACACCGCTCGTTCGATCGGCGTGAGCCGTTCGAGCAGGAGGAGGAACCCGATCGTCAGGCCGTCGGTCTGCTCGAGCTGGTCGCCCGCGCTCGGACCCGTGGCGACGGGCTCGGGAAGCCACACGCCGGGGTACTGCTCGCGCTGGCGACGCGCCGACTTGAGCACGTCCAGCGCCCGCCGCGTGACGGCGGTGACCAACCATGCCTCGGGGGTGACGATCGTGGCGTGGTCGACGGTGAGCCACCGCAAGGCGACGTCACCGACCACGTCCTCGGCCTCGGCCATCGTGCCGAGCATGCGATAGGCGATCGACAGCAGCTTCGGCCGTGCGGCGGCGAAGGCCGCTGTCGCGTTGTCCTCGCACGACGCGTCGAAGGTGCGACCGCCGGCGGAGGCCGGTGATGAGGGACGGGATGGTGTCGACTGAACGGTCATCGGGCGATCACGGAGCGGTGAGCGACGGGGCGGCCGGCGTGTGCGACAGGCTGCGGGGTGCGACCAGCGCGGCGGCGTCCCAACCCGATCGTACCGAGGCGTCGGCGAGCGCCCCGCGCGGTCCGATCCAGTCGCCGGCCACGGCGAGACCGGTGACTCCGGCGATGCCGACGGTGGGCCGGCCGAGCGTGCCATTGGTGGCGACCCGGGGGTGGTCGCCGGCCACCATCGATCGGGGCACGTAGCGAACGTCCACGACGTGGTCGGTCCAGCCCGGCTGGACGGCCTCGAGCGCCGCTTCCAGTTCACCCCGGTGGTCGTCGGCCTCCTCGTCGGGAGCGAGATAGCGACCGACCGACACGACTGCGCCGTCGGCCGGTGCCACGTCCGCGACGTCGCTCGGTGTGGAGACGAAGACCCGCTCGTCGAGTCCCAGCGCCGTGACGATGCGACGCTGGGGGAGCGGCCGCAGGGCGACGTCGAGATGGGCCATCCGGATCGGGACGGCGGCTGCGGCGGCCACCTCGAGATCGAGCAGCGGTGGTCCGTCGATCAGCGCCACGGCCCGACGGGCCTCGTTGACTGCCACGACGATGCGATCGGCGTCGATCTCCGTGCCATCGTCGAGCGTGATGCCGGTCGCCCGCTGGCCGTCCTGGTGGACGCGGCTGACCGGGGCGTTGCGCCGGATCGTGCCACCGTGGGCGATCACGATGTCGGCGAGGCCGTCGACCATCGTCTGCCAGCCGCCGTGCACGTACAGCACGCCTCGCAGGGCGTTGCGCATCTGCCGGGCGGCGGCCCCGGCGTCGAGCAGGTCGAGGTCGGCGGCGTAGTTGGTGGTGCGCACGAGGGATTCGACGACGGCGCGGCTGCGAGCGTCGGGGACGGCGTCGCTGAGCCAGTCGGCGACGCTGGTGCCGGCGAGCTCGCGGGCGCTGCGGGAGCCGGCGCCGAGCATGGCCCGGACCGTGCTGATCGGCCGGCGCAGCGTGGCGACGTAGCGGGCGGCGCGACGTGCGGTGCCGCCTGTGATCACGCCGTAGCGGCGGAAGTTCGGGGCGCCGCCGTGCAGCGGGACACCCAGGCGGCGCAGGATGGGGTAGCCGACGCCGCCCTTGTAGACGGCGTGCGGGCCGACGTTCATCGAGAACCCGTCACGGCGTCGGCTCCGGGCCCGGCCACCGAGTTCGCTGGTCGACTCGAGGACGGTGACGGCGTGGCCGGCGGTGGCCAGGGCGGCTGCGGCCGTCAATCCGGCGAGCCCACCGCCGACGACGTACGTGGGTTGTGTGCGCATGCCACCCAGACGATCGACCCCGCCCGCCTGTGACATCGCCTCCCGTCCCGTCCCGGCCTCGCATCGCCAAAGTGTGACCCCAGAACGCAGAAACCTGCCTCCACCGCTCACCGATCCGGTTTCAGCCGGCGGCCTGCGTGGCCGGGGAACGCAATGTGATGGTGAGTCGGCGTGTAGGCGGGATTCTGTACCGCCCGAGGGCGGTGACGGCCATCCATCTGTGCGGTCTACCCGAAGGCTGCACCACCGGGAGGTGATGCGGACGGGCCGCCCATACCTTCTGCTCGACCTTGCTCCTGGTGGGGTTTACCGAGCCACGACGGTCACCCGCCGTGCTGGTGCGCTCTTACCGCACCGTTTCACCCTTGCCTGTGCCGTTGCCGGCCATCGGCGGTCTGCTTTCTGTTGCACTCGTCCGTCAGGTCACCCCGACCTGGCTCTCGCCAGCACCGTGCCCTGTGGAGTCCCGACCTTCCTCGACGTGGTCAGGCCACGCCGCGACCGTCCGGCCGACTCACCATCGCCATCAGGCTACCGGTGGGGCCGTCGCGGTCAGGCGTCGCAGGTGAGGCTGTTGTAGACGAAGGCGTTGTCGGCCGGCGTCTCGAACGCCGACTTGTAGCGCAGTCCGAGCTCGTTGACGGCGCCGATCTCGATGCTGACGGCGGTGAGCTGAGCGAAGCGCGTGCTGATGACGTACGGCAGCACGATCGGCGCGGCGTCCGGCGTGGAGTCGGCGCTGGCATCGGTCGCCGGCGGCTCGGTCTCGACCGTGGGGACCTCGCCGCCGTCGGCCTCGATGATCTCGGGGGAGAGGTAGCCGACCGGCGCCGGGTTGCGCAGGAGCGTGGCGGTGGCCGCGCGGCGCGACGCCTTGGCGCCGAGAGCGATGACGGCGGAGCGCAGCTCGGGGGTGGAGAGCTGCGGGATGAAGTGCAGGCTCGACGACGTGGCGAGCGATTCGAGCGCCCAGATCATCGTCAGGACATCGCGGGGGATGTCGTCGCTGACGGGGATCTCGCCGTCGGAGTTGGTCCCGCCGAAGATGTTGTCGAGGGCCGGACCGAAGAATCGGGCCTCGTACCACGGGTTGGGGCAGGCGAAGGGCGTGCCGCCGACGGTACCGAGCAGGCCGTCGAGCTCGGCCGCGGCCGCGGTGTGGTCGGTGGTGAAGCGTTCGAGGGCGGCGGCAGCCTGTCCCTCGAGGCCGCCCTCGGCGGCGAACCGCTCGTACATGCCAAGGGTGGAGTACTCGAGCGACTGCAGCGTGCGCAGGAACACGGCGTCGTCGACGGTCGCGGTGGGCAGCGCCGTGGTGGTGGGCGCCAGGCCGACCCGGCCGGGCGCGCCGCCGCCATCGTTGCCGCACGCGGCGAGGACTGCGGCCATCGCGGCCGCGGCGCCGCCGAACTCGAAGAGGCGGCGACGGCTGAAGGGCTGGCGTGCGCTCGGGGTGAGGGCGTCGTCGGCGAAGGTGGGGGCGTCGGGGTGCTGGGCGTTCATCTCAGGCCTCGGTCGTCTCGGTCGTGGAGTCATCCGTGTCGGCCGACTCGGTGTCGGCCGACTCGGGCTCGGTGTCGGCCGCTTCGGTCGAGGCGGGCTCGGTGGCGGAGCCCTCGCTGCCCGACGGCTCCGAACCGCCGCCGGCCGGAGCCTGCGACGTGGCCGAGTTGTCGAGCATGGCGGCGAGATCCTCGCCGTCGCCGGCCACGCTGGCCAAGACGGTGCAGTGAGACGATTCGACGAGCAGCGCGGCCGACAGCGTCTTGGCCCCCTCGACGCCTTCGAGGCGGCCGACGAGGTCGGTGTGCGTGACGACTGCCGCCGACTCGAGCTCGTAGGCGGCAGCGATGACCCCGTCGAGGTCGTCGCCCCCGAACGATCCCTCGAGGCTGTCGAAGCTCGCGTCGTCGCGCTCCTGCGGTGCGTCCACGCCGAGCAGGGCGGACAGGGCGTTGGCGTACTCCTCGTGGTTCTCACGGAAGGCTCGGAACACGTTGACGTGCTCGGTGTCCTTCACCGCGCCGGCGAGGGCGACGTCGTACAGATCGCGAGCGGTGAGCTCGAACTGCTGGGCGAACGAGAGCAACTCGACGTCGGCCTCGGTCGGGCGGGCCGGGGAGGCGACGGTGGTGGGAGGGGCGGCCGGTTCGCTTCCCGTGGCCGACGACTCCGGCGCCGAGTCATCGGCCGAAGACGTGGGAGGAGTCGAGGGCGGCGTCGAGCGTGGCGCCGCGGTTCGGTTGTCCACGAGGGGCGGTCCTTCCGTCTGGGTGGTGGCTCGGGCCGACGGGGTCGGTCCGGTCCTGGTCTGAGATGTCGTCGAGGCGGTCTGTTGGTGCGTTTGGGGCGACCGCTGCCCGCCGGCGACGGCGGGACGGGCCCTAGCTTTCCTGCTCGGAGGCGGGCCGAACAACTTTAGAAGTCCAAGGCCGAGAGTTCCGGGATCCATCCCTGGGCTCTCGTCACGGCATCGGCCCACCGATCGCGCTCGCCGGGGCGGCCTCCGTCGACCGGTTCGACGACCTGCGCGGGGCGCCACATCGCCTCGGCATCGGCGATGTCGTCCCACACCCCGACGGCCAGACCGGCGAGGAAGGCGGCACCCATGGTGGTCGCCTCGGCGACCGGGGAGACCTCGACCGGCCGACCCGACAGGTCGGCGAGGGCCTGGACGAACGTCGGATTGGCCGACATCCCGCCGTCCACCCGGAGCCGATCGATGGCCGTCCCCGTGTCGGCTTCGGTGGCCTCCACCAGGTCGACGCCGCGGTGGGCGACCCCCTCGAGCACCGCCCGCACCAGGTGAGCCGACGTGGTGCCACGTGTGATGCCGAGCAGCGTGCCGCGGGCTCCGTAGTCCCACGACGGCGTGCCGAGGCCGAGCAGCGCCGGCACGTAGACCACGCCTCCGGCGTCGGGCACGCTGGCCGCGGCATCGTGGCTGGCCGCCGGCGAGTCGATCAGCTTCAGGTCGTCGCAGAGCCACTCGACGTTGCTGCCGGCCGACAGCATGATCGCCTCCGAGCCCCACGACAGCCCGGAGTCCCGCGACCAGGCGACGATCGGGAACGTGCCGTGCTCGCACCGGTGCGCCGACGCGGGTGCGGTCGCGCCGGTGCACGTGTCGAGCATGCCGCCCGTCCCGAACGTGATCTTGGTGCTGCCGGGACGGACGCAACCCTGCCCGACCATCGAGCTCTGCTGGTCGCCGGCCAGCCCGGCGAGCGGCGGGGCCCCGGGCAGGGCCGTGGCCGAGCCGATCACGCCCGACGACGGCACGATCTCGGGCAGCACGCCGGCCGGGAGTCCGAGGGCATGGAGCACCCGGTCGTTCCACGCCGTCGCTGCGGCGACGGTCAATCCGGTGACCGCTGCGTTGGTGTGATCGGTCACATGGGCGGCGCCACCGGTGAGCGTCCAGGCGAGCCACGAGTCGACGGTGCCGAAACACAGGTCCCGGCCGGCGGCCTCGGGGACGTTGGAGAGGATCCACGCCAGCTTGGTGGCCGACTGGTTCGGCGCGAGGGCGAGGCCGTGCTCCGAGCGTGCGGTGATGCACTCCATGACCGTTCGCAGGTCCTGCCAGCCGAGGCCGGGACCGATCGGCTCACCCGTCGAGCGATCCCAGACGATGGTGCTGGAGCGCTGGTTGGCGACGCCGACCGCGACGACCGGCGCCGTCGCCCGGGAGAGCACGGCCGTCGCCGCATCGAGAGCGGTGGCCGCCATGTCGGCCGGATCGAACTCGACCAGCCCGGGGAACGGGGTCGACGGCGGCGTGGGCCGGACCTCGATGTCGGTGATGCGGAGGGTGTCGTCCACCAGCGCCGCCCGCAGCGACGTCGTCCCCACATCGATGACGAGAACCATCGTCATGGTGCCCTCCGGGTCGGGGTGAAGCCCTTGGACTGCAGGCGCTGGCCGATCCAGCCGCCGAGCAGACCGGCGCCGACCACGATCGACAGGTTGAAGAACACGGCGAACCAGCGCACCTCGTCGGAGCGGATCAGGCGGATGGCGATGAACACCGCCTGCGCCGCGACGTAGGTGAGCGACGCGGTCACGATGCCGTGGCTGAGCGGCGTCCCCGCCCGTTGCACCCAGGCAGCGCAGCCGGCGCCCAGGACGAACCCGGCGATGGCGCCGAGCGTGAGGATCACGGCCCCGTTGGAGTTGTCGTTGTCGGCGACGATGCGCGCGGCAATCGAGAACGGCACGGCAAACACCAGACACACGCCGGCCCCCGCCCTGATGGCCGCCCAATCCCACTTCATGGCCATGGAGACGCTCCGAAGGGGGAGGCAAGACCGAGCTTGCCGGGGTTGAGGATGCCGGCGGGGTCGAGGGCGGCCTTGACGGCGGCGAGCACGGTGAGGCCCTCGCCCAGCGCCTCGGCGGCGAAGCGGGCCCGATTGATGCCGACGCCGTGATGATGCGACAGGTTGCCGCCGCCGGCGAGCACGGCTCGCTGCCCGGCATCCCACATCGCCACGTACGTCGACTCGACGAGGTCGGCCGGCGGGAGCGCGGCGAACGTGAAGTAGAGGCAGGCGCCGTCGGTGTAGCTGTGCGACAGGTGACACGTGGCGGCCCGGGCGTGGGGTACGGCCGACAGGGCGGCACGGACGTCGCGGAACAGCGCGTCGAGGCGGCTCCACGGCGCGGCGATCTCCATCGTGTCCACCACGTAGCCCTTGCGGGTCAGCGCCTGCAGCGCGCTCGTGTCGTTGCGGTGCTCGAGCCAGGCGTCGACCAGCGCCGCCGATGCCGGCGCGCCGAGCCGGCAGGCGTCGGCGACGACGTCCATCGTCGCGTCGACGATCCGCGGATCGCCCTCGTCGAGCACGAGCAGGGTGCAGCTGGAACCGTCGCCACCCCGTCCCGAGCCCATCGATTCGACCTCGTCGTAGAGCCGGAGCACCGCCGGCGTGGCGCCGTTGCGCAGGATCACCCGGCAGGCCTCGACGCCGTCGGCGAACGAGGCGAACGAGTACGCGGCCCGGCGCTCGGCGACGGGCACCGGATGAGCCCGCAGCCACACGGTCGTCACCACCCCGAGCGTGCCCTCCGAGCCGCAGAAGAGCTGGGTGAGGTCGGGGCCGGTTGCGGCAGCCGGCGCTCCGCCGGTGCGCACGACCGTGCCGTCGGCGAGCACCACCTCGAGGCCGACGACGAGGTCTTCGATCTTGCCGTAGCGCGTCGAGTACTGCCCGGAGCCGCGGCAGGCGACCCAGCCGCCGACGGTGGCCAGTTCGAGGCTCTGGGGGAAGTGACCGACGCTGAGTCCGTACCCGGCGAGCGTCGACTCGAGGTCGGGCCCGAACACACCGGCACCGGCTTCGACGATGCCCGACACCGTGTCGACGTCACCGATGCGATCGAGCCCGGTCAGGTCCAGCACCACGCCGCCGAAGGCCGGGGCCGCGGCGCCGGTGACGGCGCTGCGCCCGCCGGCTGGTGTGACCGGCACGGCGGCGCCGCGGCACGCCCGCAGGACGGCGCCGACCTGTTCGGTGGACGTCGGCCGGACCACCGCCGCCGCCCGCGACGGCACCTGCCCGGCGAGCGCCCAGTGCATGGCGAGTGGCCACCAGTCCCGCGACGCGTCGGCGGTGACATCCTCGGCGTCGTCGACCGGAGCGATGGCGCGCAGCTGGTCGAGCAGTTCGGACGTGACCGCCACTCCGTCGCCCCAGCGTGGCGCCGACCCGGTGAGTTCGATCGGAGGTGTCGGCCGCACGCCGCGGAACCCTATCCGGACCGTAACTGACGGGATGTGCCCGGCCCTCCCGTCGGACCGGCAGTGGTCCGAGATAGTGCCTGGCACTATCTCGGGACGTCAGGCGACGGGGACGGAAGGGGTCTCGGCGTCGGCGCGCTCTCGGGCGACGAGTTGTTCGTACTCGGCGAGCTGGTCGGCGACGGTCGCCTCGTCCCATCCGAGCTCGCCGGCAAGCAGCCGGGCGACATCGGGGGCCGCCGCCACGGTGGCCTCGCGATCGAGCAGGTGGCAGCGTGTGCGGCGGGTCAGCACATCGGTGAGGGAGACGGCCATCTCGTGGCGCGCCGCGTACAGCGCCTCGGCCCGTTCGTACGGGAGACCCGGCACGAGCGGCTCGCCGAGCGCCGGGTCGGCGGCGACGAGGGCCTCGATCGATTCCCGCAGGGTGCCGTAGCGGTCGCCCAGCCGGGCCTCGCGGGAACCGGCCGGTGACTCGGAATAGCCGTCGGCGCCGAGGAGCCGCAGCGATCGGGTGCTGTTGCGCCGGGGCAGGTACTCCTGCAGCTGCTGGCGCCAGCGGGTCAGCCGGCCGAGCCGGGGGCGTCGCCCGGAGAGGGCGTCGGCGACCGCGTCGACGGTGTCCTCGGCCATCTCGCGATACGTGGTGAGCTTGCCGCCGGCGATCGAGATCACGCCGGTGTCGCCCACGGTGACGCGGTGCCGACGGGAGAGGTCGGCGGTGCGTCCGCTCGCCGAGTCGTCGCGGACGAGAGGGCGGAGCCCGGCCCACACGCCGGTGACGTCAGCCGGCGTCACGCCCGTGGTGACGGCGGCGTTGAGCGCGCGGAGCACGTAGTCGATGTCGTCGGCCGTGCACGGCGGGTCGTCGAGACGGCCCTGGTAGTCGGTGTCGGTGGTGCCCACGTACGTATGGTCGAACGTGCCGTCGGCCCGGGCCCCCCACGGCACGACGAACAGGCTGCGCTTGTCGCCCGGAACGGGGATCACGGCCGCGATGTCGTTGCGGACGAGCCGCCACGGCACCGTGAGGTGGACGCCCTTGGCGGGGCGGATCGTGTGGCTGATCTCGCCGCCGGCCCGCTCGAACGCCCGCACCTCGTCGGCCCAGACGCCGGCGGCGTTCACGACGACCTTGGCCCGTACGTCGATGGTGCCGTGGCCGGTGTCGACGGTGGCGCCGCCCACCCGGCCGTCGGCGTCGTGGAGGAAGTTGGTGACACGGGCGTAGTTCGCCACCACCGCGCCCTTGGCGGCGGCGGTCCGGGCGACGGTGAGGACGAGCCGGGCGTCGTCCACGGTGGCGTCGTAGTAGATGTAGCCCCCGCTCAGCCGCTCACGAGGCATCGTCGGCATGTGCCGGTGTGCCGCGTCGGCGTTCACCCTCCGGTGCAGACGGCCGATCCGCCAGCCGCCGGTGAGGTCATACATCCACATCGCCGAGCCGAGCGCCCGAGCCACCCGCTTGGGGATGAGGCCGTCCTTGGTGAGGATCGGCAGCAGGAACGGGAGGATCTTGACCAGGTGCGGGGCGTTGCGCCGGAGTCGCTTGCGTTCGCGAAGAGCCTGGTAGACGAGGTGAACGTCGCCCTGCTGGAGGTATCGGAGGCCGCCGTGGACCAGCTTGGAGCTCTTCGACGAGGTGCCCGAGGCGAAGTCGGACGCCTCGACGAGCGCGGTCGCCAGACCTCGATTGGCGGCGTCGAGGGCGACACCCACCCCGGTGATCCCCCCACCGATGACGAGCACGTCGAATGACTCGTCGGCGAGGCGCCGCAGCATCTCGCTCCGATCGAACGGGGGTTCGTGCTGCTCGATGGAGCGGGGCGCATCAACCACGGCGCCCAGGCTATGGCACGGTCATCCGCACGTGCTTCGAAGGCGGTCGTGGTCGGTGTGTTCCGGGTGCCGGCGGGTGGCCGAGCGACCGTGCCACTCTTCGCTGGAATTTTGCCCCTTTACGGACCGGCGGAGTTGGTTCTATCGTTCCCGCTCGCAGACCTACTTGGAACGGGGGAGTCCAACAACGTGTCGTTGCAACACATCGAGCGGCAATCATCGATCGAGTGGCGTCAGGCCGGAGCATGCCGAGGACTCGACGCGACCATCTTCTACCCGGACGACGACGACGACGCCGAAGAGGCGAAGTCGGTGTGTGATCTCTGCGGCGTCCGGGCTGCGTGCCTCGAGCACGCCCTGATGAATCGCGAGAAGGCGGGCGTGTGGGGTGGCGCCACCGAACGGGAACGACGCCGGATCATTCGCCAACGCCGCCGGCCGGCCTGAGCCGGCGAAGAAGGGGGTGGTAACCGGCCAGTTTCCGCGCGCCCGCTACTCGATACCGTGGACTGGGTGACATCGGCGACGAGCGACACCCCGACCGCGACCGGCAGCGCCAGCCCCTCCCCGGCGGGCGCAGATCTGCTGAGCGCGTACGGCGGGTGGCCGGGTGTGATCACCCACGTCGTCGAAGGTCGTGACCTCAGCGCGCCGCAGGCTGCCGCGGCGATGGGCACGATCCTGTCGGGCGGCGCCACGCCGGCCCAGCTGATCGCCCTCACCGTCGCCCTGCGGATCAAGGGCGAGACCGCCGACGAGCTGTCCGGTCTGCTCGACGCCGTGCTGGCGGCCGGAGAACAGGTCCCGCTCAGCGACGAGGTGCGTGCGTCGGCGGTCGACATCGTCGGCACGGGGGGCGACCGCTCGCATTCGATCAACGTGTCGACGATGGCCGCCATCGTCACGGCCGGGGCCGGGGTACCGGTGTGCAAGCACGGCGCCCGGGCGGCCTCGTCGAAGTGCGGCACCGCCGACGTGCTGGAAGCGCTGGGGGTGGTGCTCGAGCTCTCGCCGGCCGGCGTGGCCCGTTGCGTCGACGAGGCCGGCATCGGCTTCTGCTTCGCTCCCCGCTTCCATCCGGCGTTCCGCTTTGCCGCGCCGGCCCGCCGCGAAGTCGGCATCCCGCTCGTGTTCAACCTGCTCGGCCCGATGGCCAACCCGGGGCGGGTGCGCCGCCAGGTGATCGGCGTGGCCGATCCCCGCTTCGCCGAGCGCATGCTGGCGTCCTTGCGGGCCCACGGCTCCACCGACACGTGGGTGGTGCACGGCGGGGGCCTCGACGAGCTGAGCACCACCGGGCCGTCCACGGTCCTCGCCCTCGACCACGACGGTGGGGTGCGGACGTTCACGATCGACGCCGTCGAGCTCGGCCTGGCCCCGGCCACCGAGGAGCAGCTGGTAGGCGGCGACCCGGCGGAGAACGCCGATGTGGTGCGTCGCGTCCTCGCCGGCGAGCACGGCGCCCACCGTGACATCGTGGTCCTCAACGCCGCCGCCGCGCTCGTCGTCGGTGGCGCCGCCGCCTCGATGGCCGACGGCCTCGTGCTGGCGGTGGACTCCATCGACAGCGGCAAGGCAGCGGCGACGCTCGAACGACTCGTCGCCGTGTCGCAAGCCGCGGCCGACTGAGCCCGGGCTGGCGGCACCGTGAGCGACAGCAGCGTCCGCGTGCCGGCCTCGACGGCCAACCTCGGTCCCGGGTTCGATGCGCTGGGCATGGCGTTGTCGCTGTTCGCCGACGTGGGTGTGCTGAGCGACGCCACGCCGTCGGAGCTTCGGGCGAAAGTGGTCGACGAGCATCACCCGGCGTCGATCGCCTTCCGGCGGGCCGGCGGCGACGGGACGGTCTGGGTGCGGTCACCGATCCCGATGAGCCGGGGCCTGGGGTTCAGTGGGGCGATGCGGGTGGGAGGCGCGGCGGCGGCCTGCCGACAGCGGGGCGACGATCTCGGCGATGCCGGCACGCGTCGGTGGATCCTCGACGTCGCCGCCGACCTGGAGGGTCACGCCGACAACGTCGCGGCATCGGTGTACGGAGGAGTGGTGGTCACGGCCGGCGAGCACGTCGTGCCGGTGTCCACGCCGCTCCGTCCCGACGTCGTGGTGTGGGTGCCCGAGGCATCGACGACGTCGACGGACGCCTCACGGACCAGGTTGCCGCCCACCGTCGCCTTCGCCGACGCCGCGGCCAACGTCGGTGCCGCGGCGCTCCTGGTGGCCGCGCTGGCCGCCGGTCGGGTGGACGCGCTGCGTGCGGCGACGGCCGACCGTCTCCACCAGGACGTGCGGTTCGCAGCCGCTCCGGACTCACGGAGGGCGCTCGAGGCCGGCCTGGACGCTGGCGCGTGGTGCGGCTGGCTCTCGGGCAGCGGTCCGTCGGTGGCCTTCCTCTGCGAGCCGGGCCACGGGGCCACCCTCGCCGACGCCCTCCCGCCCAACGGCCACCCCAAGCTGCTGTCCATCTCCACCATCGGCGTGCATCCCACCCCCCAAACCTGATTCTCAGGCGTCTCCGGTCGCGAAAACGCGACCGTGGCGGCACTGGAATCACGCGCCTCCGTCAAGATCCAGCCCCAGATCGCCGAATGGCACGATCGAGCCCCAGATTCTTGTGGGGTGCCGCCCGACTGCTCGGGCCAGCCGGTGGCGATGGGGCGAGTGCTGCGCTCCTATCGTTGACCATGTGGAAACGACGCCGGCGCCCGGCCCGACGACACTCGAGCACCGCCATCTGCGGTCCGCGCTCGAGTTCGCCGTGGGTGTCGCCGACGCCGGCCAGCGCCTCAAACCGCCGCTGGTCTTTCCGCCCGAGCTGAAGCCGTTCCTCAAGCAGCAACGCCTGCCGGGAGCCGGACTGGGCCGGATCCGCCGGGCGATCGAGGCCGACCCCGAGTACCGCCACCGACTGGCGGTGGCCGCCACTGCCGAGCTGGTCGACCCGATCGGACTGGAGTGGCTCCGGCGCGAGGAAGGCTGGGAGGACCGCATCAGCACGCTCATCGAGGCCGAAGCCGAGGCCGCCGCAGAAGCCGACGCGGCGCTCGCCCTCAAGCGGTCCGAGCGGCGCCGCGAGGCGGCCGAGCAGGTGGCGGTACGCACGCGGACCGAGCTCGCCGCACTGACCGAACAGCTCGAGGAACGCACCCGCGAGCTGTCCGAGAGGGCGGACCACCACCAGGCCTCCGGGGCCGAGCTGGAGCAGCTGCGCGCCGACCTGGCTGCGGCCAAGCAGGCCGCCCGGCATGCGGGCGACCGGACCAACGCGGCACAGCAGCGCCTGGCCGGCGTCGAGGCCGAGCGTGACGCGGCGCTCGCACGAGCGGCCGAGGCGGAGCGGCAACGCGACGAACTGTTGGCCGCCCGCGCCGAGCAACACGGCGTGCCGGTGTCGGCCACGCAGCTCGGCGAGCTGCGCGAGCTCGCCGAATGGGCCAAGGGCATCGCCGACCGGATGTCCCGGCTCGTCGACGTCCGCCCCGCCCGGCGGGTCCCGATCGGTCTGCCCGGCCCGCTCGCCCGAGATCCGCGCAAGGCGGCCGAGTATCTCCTCAAGACCCCCTCCGTGCTCGTGTTCGTCGACGGCTACAACGTCGCCAAGCTCACCTGGCCGGACCTCGACCTGCAGGCCCAGCGCGAGCACCTGCTCGACGCCGTCGACACGGTGGCCCGCCGGTACGGCAGCGACATCACGGTCGTGTTCGACGGCGCCGACATCCCGGGCAGCCACACCCGCGCCCGCCGCCTGGCGAGGGTGCGCTACTCGCCCGGCGGCGTGATCGCCGACGACGTGATCCGCTCCGAGGTCTCGGCGGCGGACGCCTCGCGGCCCGTCGTCGTGGTCACCAACGACGCCGAGATCCGTCGTGACGTCACCGCCGCCGGGGCCAATGTCGTGGCCAGCGACACGTTCGCCGCCGTGGCTCTCGGCTGACGACGGGCGGCGGCCCTCCGCAGCACCGCTCGAATGCTCGGCGGGCGCGGGTGGAACCGCTGACGGTGGGCCGGTCGAGCGCCACTACCTTGGCGCCGTGACCTCGCTGCGCAACAGCGCCGGAACCGACGAACCTGCGCCGAATGCGCCGACGGCGGCCACGCCCGGTCGTCTTCCCGCCACCGCCGAGGGGACGAGTGCGGCCCCCTTCGGCGTCGTCGACTGGGGACTGGTCGCCTTCGCGGCGGCCATCTGGGGCGCCTCGTTCCTGCTCATCGCCGAAGGGCTCGAGGCGATGGAGCCCGGCGTCGTCACGATCGGGCGCCTGGCCTTCGGGTTCGTCACGCTGGCCTTCGTCCCGAAGACCCGCCAGACCCGCATCGCGGCGGGCGACTGGCCCCGGGTCGCGTTGCTCGGCTTCGTCTGGTTCGCCATCCCCCAGACGCTGTTCCCGATCGCCGAGCAGTGGGTGTCGTCGGCGGTCGCCGGGATGCTCAACGGCGGACTGCCGATGTTCGCCGCTGCGGTCTCGGCGATCCTCCTGCGAAGGCCACCCGGGCGCAGCCAGCTGCAGGGGATCGTCGTCGGCTTCGCTGGCGTCGTGTGCATCAGCCTGCCGTCGCTCCAGGGTGGGTCGAAGACGGCCTTGGGGACCGTGCTCGTGCTGCTCGCGATCGTCGCCTACGCCTTTGCCGGCAATCTGATGGTGCCGCTGCAACAGCGCTACGGGGCGATCGGCGTGATCGCCAGAGCCCAACTGGTCGCCGTGGTGCTCACCGCCCCCTACGCGATCGTCGGGCTCGGCGAGTCGAGGTTCGAGTGGAAGCCCTTCGGCGCCGTGCTGCTGCTGGGCACGATCGGCACCGGTGTGGCGTTCGTCGCCGCCGGCACGTTGATGGGTCGCGTCGGCGCCACACGTGGCTCGGTGATCGCCTACCTGATCCCGGTCGTCGCCCTCGTGCTGGGGGCCCTGGTGCGCGACGACCCGGTCGATGCGATCGCCGTGGTCGGTCTGGCGCTGGTGCTTGCCGGCGCCTGGCTCACCAGTCGCGCCGGTCGCTAGTGGTGTGTCGTCAGCCGCCCTGGCCGGAGGAGCGGGCCTCGGCGGCGAGGCCGTCGCGCACCATGTCGTGTCCCTGGGCGATGTGCTCGGCCATCAGGCGGCCGGCCCGCGTGCCGTCGCCGGTGCTGACCGCCTCGACGATGAGATGGTGGAACAACGCCGAGCGCTGCAGCTGGTCGCCGTCGAAGTCGCGCAGCGCCCGGAACACCAGAGGAACGTCGACCGTGCCGGCGAGCAGGGCACCGAGGCGATCGTGGGCCGCCGCCGCGACCACGGTGTCGTGGAAGCGCCGGTTGGCGGCGTTCAAGGCCCTCGTCTGGGCGACCGACCCCTGGACGCCACGGCGCCGGGCCGCAGCGACCTGCTCGACAGCGGCGGAGAACTCGGCGGCCGCGGCGTGCAGGGCGGCGAGCTGCTCGGCCGTGCGCCGGCCGGCGGCCAGTTCGGCGGCGTACGACTCGAGGCGGCCGCGCAGCTCGTAGAGGTCGTCGATCTCGGCAGCCGAGATCGACCTCACGACGACGCCGCGGTTGCGCTCGCTGGTGACGAGGCCGTCGGACTCGAGCCGGCGCAGCGCCTCCCGCACGGGTGTGCGCGACACGCCGAGCTCGGCGGCGATCGCCTGCTCGACCAGGCGGGCCCCCGGCGCGTAGCGACCCTCGACGATGCCGGCGCGCAGCCGCTCGTACACGGGCTCACCGGGGAGCTCGGTGCCGGCGCCGGGGCCGGCCCGGTCGCTCATGGCGTCGCGTCGAGCGGCGAGAGCGTCTTGAAGCGCGGTCCGGCGACGCCGACGTGGCTGGCCACCGGCCGACCGACGAGGCGGCACGCCAGCTCGGCCGCCTCGATGAGACGCTCGACGTCGACACCGGTGGCGACGCCCATCTCGGCGAGCACGTGAGCCAGGTCTTCCAGCGCGAGGTTGCCCGATGCGCCGGGAGCGAACGGGCAGCCGCCGAGACCGCCGACGCTGCCGTCCACGCGCACCGCGCCGGCATCGATGGCCGCGAGGGCGTTGGTGACGGCGAGACCGCGGGTGTCGTGGAGATGGATGCCGACAGGGAGGTCGGGATGGTCGGCGGCGACGTTGCGCACCAGGGCGGTGACCTCGGTGGGGATCGCCGTGCCGATCGTGTCGGCGAGCCCGATCGAACGGACGCCGACCCGAGCCGCGTGGTCGGCGGCGCGTCGCACGTCGGCGGGATCGACGGGCCCGGTGTGCGGGCAACCGAACGCCGTGGCCAGCGTGACCTCGACGGCGGCACCGTCGGCATCCGCCAGCTCGACGATCTGGCCGAGGTCCTCGAGGGAGCCGGCCGTGGGCCGCCCGGCGTTGTTGCGGTTGTGGGCGTCGGAGACCGACACGACGAACTGAACGTTCCGGAGCCCGGCGGCAAGCGCCCGTTCCGCCCCGCGGCGGTTGAGCACCAGCCCCCACCGCGTGGGTCCGCCGGGATCGGCGGTGGCCGCCGCCAGTTCGTCGGCGTCGGCCATCGCCGGGACGCGGTCGGCGCGCACGAACGACGTGAGCTCGAGATCGTCGACGCCGGCGACGACCAGTGCGGAGTAGAGCGCCAGCTTGTCGGCCATGGCGATCGGCGACTCGTCCTGCAGTCCGTCGCGCAGCGTGACGTCGCGCAGCGTGACCCGGCCCGTCGCCGCCGGGTCAGGGCTGTTCATCCTTGCTCCGGCATGGCGATCGCGGCGCCGACGTCGAACGACACGAACCCTTCGGGCGCGGCGATCTCGACGATCGGGTCGTCGCGATCGTCCCATTCCAGGCGCAGCGCCCGGCTGATGACGGCGTGCATGTCGTACAGCATCGTGATGTAGGTGAGCTCGAGGATCTCCTCGTCACTCAGATGTTCGCGCAGGGCGTCGAACACCGCATCGGGCACGCGGCCGCCCTGCAGGACGAGGCAGTCGGTGTAGGCCAGGACGGCCCGCTGCACCGGCGTGAAGCAGTCGGCGATCGACCAGTTGGGGATCGCCGCGATCATCTCCTCGGTCATGCCGACGATGCGGCACGACTTGCAGTGCTGCGAGAACACGAACTGGCTGCTCTTGGCCCAGCCGGCGCGCGTCTGGCCGAGCTCGCGCAGCAGCGGGTCGAGGAGCCGCCGCGGGCTCCGGTAGAAGCCGAAGCCCTGGGACGCGTGGCGGAGGGCGTCGGGAACGAGGGCGAACACCGTCCACCAGTCGCCGGGCGTGCCGGTGGACGTGCCGGGCTCGGCGACGGGGTCGCGGCCAGGCCCGAAGAGGCGGTCGTAGGTGGCGTGGACGAGCTCGTTGTCCGTGTCGGCTCGGGACACCTGGCGAAGACGGGTCATCAGGACTCCTTGTCCGGTTCGGTGCCGGATCCGGTGGATCTGGCTGCGTTCGGGTCGACGGCGATCAGCTGGGCGGCGACGAGGTCGGCGATCTCGGTGGCGCCGATGCCGGCGACGTCGCGCAGGACGGCCTCGGTGTGCTGGCCGAGGCGCGGGCCCGGGTGCCGAACCGCGCCCGGGGTGGCCGAGAACTTCGGCACGATGCCGGTCATCGGCACGTTCCAGCCCTGGTGCGACGTCGCCCGCAGGACCATCTCCCTGGCGAGGTAGTGCGGGTCGGTCAGCATGTCGGCGGCGGTGTAGATGCGCCCGGCGGGCACGGCGTGCTCCTCGAGGATGGCGAGCAGCTCGTCGCCGCTGTGCTGGGAGGTCCAGTCGGCGATGAGCGCGTCGAGCTCCTCCATCCGTTCGCCTCGGGCGCTGTGGGTGGCGTAGCGCTCGTCGATGGCCAGCTCTCGGCGCCCCATCGCCGAGCAGAGGCGGGAGAACACCGAGTCGGCGTTGCCGGCGATGAGGATCTCCGAGCCGTCCGCGGCCGGGTAGACGTTGGATGGGGCGACGCCGGGCAGCACGCTGCCCGATCGGCCGCGCAGGACGCCGCCGAGCTCGAGGTCGGCCATCGAGGACTCCATCAGCGCGGCGACCGCTTCGTAGATCGCCACGTCGACCACCTGCCCCTTGCCGGTGGCGCGCGCCGAGGTGAGCGCGGCCAAGGCGCCGATGACCCCGAACATCGCCGCGAGGGCGTCGCCGAGCGAGACGCCGGCGCGGGCCGGCGGGCGGTCGGGGCTGCCCGTGGTGTGGCGGATACCGCCCATCGCCTCGCCGATGCTCCCGAACCCGGCGTCGCGCGATCGCGGTCCGGTCTGGCCGAACCCGCTGATCCGCACGACGACGAGGGTGGGGTTCTCGGCGGCGAGCACGTCGTAGGTGAGGCCCCACTCGTCGAGCCGGCCGGGTCGGAAGTTCTCGACGATGATGTCGCACTGCGCGGCCAGGCGGCGCACGACGTCACGTCCGCGTTCGTCGCGCAGGTCGATCGCGACCGAGCGCTTGTTGCGGGCGATCGCCGGCCACCAGATGCTGTCGCCGTCGATGGTGACGCCCCACGTCCGCATCGGATCGCCGCTGGTCGGGTCTTCGACTTTGACGACGTCGGCGCCGTAGTCGCCGAGGAGCTGTCCGGAGAAGGGGCCGGCGATGAAGCTGCCGAGCTCGAGCACGCGGACGCCGGTCAAGGGGCCACTCATCTCGGTAATCGTACACAACCCGGGGAACAACTCGCAGAGCGATCCTGCTCAGTCACAGACGTGGCGCGGTGATACCGGTGGATTGCATGCAACTGGTCGAGACACCTCCGCTCGGATCGATGCCGAGGAACGACTGTGACACCCCATCTCTATGGTCGCAGCCATGGTGATCTCGTGTGACGACTGCGTGATGCAGGACTCCGCTGCGTGCGGCGACTGCGTCGTGACCTTCCTGCTCGATCATGACCGCCCCGAGCGGCGCGGTGCCGTGGTGCTCGACATGCCCACGGTGCGGGCGGTGCGCCTGCTCGCCGACGCCGGGCTGGTTCCCGACCTGCGGCATCGGCGGGCCGGCTAGCCCTGCGCCGTACGCTGGTGCCGTGCGACACCGCCCCCCGACGCCGGCGCTCAGCGAGCTGCGTGATCTCGCGCTCGAGCACGGGATCGAGCATCTGGGCGTCGCCCGGGCCGAGGTGCTCGGGCGGGCCCGGCAGGCGTTGCACGAACGGCGTGACGCCGGGCTCGACGGCGGGATGGGGTTCACCTACCGCAACCCCGACCGCTCCACCGACCCCTTCCACTCCGTGCCCGGCGCCCGTTCCATCCTGGTCGGGGCGCTGTCCTACTACTCCGACGACCCCGCTCGCCCCTCCGGTCCGCACGCCCGGGTGGCCCGTTACGCGCGGGTCGACCACTACGCCCCGCTCCGCAGCGGGCTGCGAGCCATCGCCGCCCGACTCAAGGCGGCCGGTGACCGGGCGACGGTCTTTGCCGATGACAACGGGCTCGTCGACCGCGAGGCCGCGTACCAGGCGGGCATCGGTTGGTACGGCAAGCACGCCAACCTGATGGTGCCCGGCCGGGGTAGCTGGTTCGTGCTCGGTTCGGTCGTCACCACCGCCGGTTTCGAGCCGGCCGATGCGCCGGTGCGTGACGGCTGCGGGACGTGCCGGCGATGTCTCGACGCCTGCCCGACCGGCGCCATCGTCGCCCCTGGGGTCGTCGACGCCGGACGCTGCCTGGCGTGGGTGCTGCAGAAGCCGGGGACGATCCCGGTCGCCATGCGCGAACCCATCGGCGACCGCATCTACGGCTGCGACGATTGCCAGGAGGCCTGCCCGCCCGCCGTCCGCTTCGGCGCTCGGCATCCCGGCGCCGGTAGCACGCTGCCCGCGTGGGTCGACGTGCTCGACCTGCTCGAGGCCGACGACACGACGTTGCTCGATCGCCACGGCGGCTGGTACATCGCCGAGCGCGACCCCCGGTGGCTGCGGCGCAATGCCCTGGTCGTGCTGGGGAACACCGGATCGGGCACCGACGCCAGGACGCGCGCCGTGCTCGAGCACTACCGGTCGGGTCCCGACGACGTGCTCGCCGAACACGCGGCCTGGGCCGCCGACCGCCTCGGCGTCGCCGTCGTCGGTGCCGCGCCTCGTGCCGGAGGAACGCCGCGATGAAGCACGTGCTGGCCACCAACGACTTCCCGCCCAAGATCGGCGGGATCCAATCGCTCCTGTGGGAGTGGTGGCGGCGCCTGCCGAGCGACCGCTTCGCCGTGCTCACGAGCCCCTACGCCGGCGCGGCCGAGTTCGACGCCCAGCAGGCCTACCGCATCGAGCGTGTCCGTGAACCCGTCCTGCTGCCGCATCCGCTGATGGTCCGCCGCATCAACGAGCTGGCTGCCGACTTCGGCGCCGACTTCGTGGTGCTCGACCCGGCGATCCCGCTCGGCCTCGTCGGGCCGTCGCTCGAGCTGCCCTACGACGTCGTGCTCCATGGCGCCGAGGTCACCGTGCCGGGTCGCATCCCCGGTACCAAGCAGGCGCTCGGCCACGTGCTCCGCAACGCCCGCCACATCGTGTCGGCGGGCGAGTATGCAGCCACCGAAGCTGTCCGCGCCGCCGGACGCGACCTGCCGATCACCGTGGTGCCCCCGGGCGTCGACGTCGAACGGTTCCGGCCCATCGACGACGACGCACGCGTCGCGGCGAGGCGGCACTTCGGCCTGCCGGTCGACGACGAGCTGATCGTGTCGATCTCCCGGCTCGTGCCCCGCAAGGGCTTCGACGTCGCCATCCGCGCCGTCGCCGCCCTGGCCGAGGCCCGGCCCGGGCTCACCCTGGCCATCGCCGGCAGCGGTCGTGACGACGGTCGCCTGCGCAAGCTGGCCGCCGGGCTCGACGCGCCCGTGCGCTTCCTCGGTCGGGTGTCACACGAGGACCTGCCGTTGCTCTACGCATGTGCCGACGTGTACACGATGGCGTGCCGCACCCGTTGGGGCGGCTTGGAACAGGAGGGGTTCGGGATCGTGTTCGTGGAGGCGGCGGCGTGTGGCACGCCGCAGGTGGCCGGCCGATCGGGCGGAGCCGCCGAGGCGGTGATCGACGGCGTCACCGGCCTCGTCGTCGATCATCCCGACGACTGGAAGCAGGTGGCCGTGGCGTTCGAGGCGCTCCTCGACGACGAGGGGATGCGGGAGAAGATGGCCATCGCATCCCGCGAGCGCGCCGTCGCCGAGTTCTCCTACGACGTCCTCGCCGACCGGCTCGGCCGATCCCTCGGAGCCCTCCCGTGAGCGACGACCCCTCCATCGGACGCGATGCCGCCCTCTCCGGCGAGCGCATCGTGAGCGGCAACATCCTCGGAACGATCATCTTCGTCGTCACCGCCGTGCTCGCCGCCGCGTTCTTCACCACGACGTTCCAGTGGATCGGCGCCATCACCGCACTCACGCTGTTCGCCATCGGCGTGTTCGCCTTCCTGTGGGCCTACTTCCACGCCGTCGGGCGCAGCCGCACCGAAGAGATCGGCGTCGCCCAGCTGTACGTGATGACCGGCCCGCCCACCCCCGCACAGGTCCGGCGCACGATGCTGGCGCTGCTCGCCGTGCAGGTCGTCACCGCCACCGCCACCACGTTCGCCCGTCTCGACGGCCCCGACGGCAAGGCCGGTTCATCGCTCGCCGTGGGGTTCCTCGTGCCGATGCTCGGCTTCGGACTCAACGGGCTGTGGGTCGCCTTCCACGGCACGTTCCCGCCGCGCCGCCTCAAAGCCACGGCCGGCGACCCCCGCACGGCGGCGCCCGATCGCCCCGAATCACGATCGTCAACGAAAGCCAGCGCCTTGCCGGGCGAGTCAGGAAATGAGCAAGAATGACGGACATGGCCGCCGAGACCGCCACGGAGCACATCACGATCGCCGCGCCACCGGACCGGGTCTGGGAGATCGCCGCCGACATCGAGCGGTATCCCGAGTGGGCCAAGGACATCAAGGACGTCGTCGTCAGGTCACGTGACGAGCAACGGCGCCCCACCGAGGTGGAGTTCCGTGCGTCAGCGCTCGGCCGCAGCACGCACTACACGTTGGCGTACGACTACAGCAACGCTCCGACCACCCTCGCCTGGACGATGGTGAAGGGCGACATCCAGCGGCGGATCGAGGGCACCTACACGTTCAAGCCCGACGGCTCGGGCGGCACGGACGTGCAGTACGACCTCGTGATCGAGCTCGCCGCCCCGCTGCCCGGTTTCGTCAAGCGACGCGCCGAGGTGCGCATCCTCAACAACTCGATACGCGAGCTGAAGGCCCGAGCCGAGTCCTGAGCGGACCAAGGCTCGTCACAACGTGAAGATCGGTGTCGACGTCGGCGGCACCAAGTGCCTCGGCGTCGCCGTCGACACCGACGGTGTCGTCGTCGCCGTCGACCGCCGCCCCACCCCGCACGGCACGGAGGAGCTGACCGCCACGGTGTGCGGGCTGGCTCGCGCCCTCGCCGAGCAGACGGGGTTCGACGAGGCCACGTTCGGCGTCGGCTTGCCCGGCTCGATCACTCGCCACGGCGTCCTGACGTCGTCGCCCCACCTGCCCGGCGTCACCAACTTCGACGCCGGCGCGGCGTTCTCGTCCGACCTCGGCCGGCCGGTCGCCGTCACCAACGACGCCACGTGCGCCGTGCTCGCCGAGTGGCATCTCGGCGCCGGCCGGGGCGTCGACAACGTCGTGATGATCACGATGGGCACCGGCATCGGCGGGGGAGTGATCGCCGACGGCATGCTCCTGCTCGGCGCCAACGGCTACGCCGGCGAGTTCGGTCACATGATGATCGACCCCAACGGCCCGTCGTGCCCGTGCGGCCAGCGCGGATGCTGGGAGCGCTACGCGTCGGGGTCGGCGGTCGCTCTCGAGGCCAAGCGCCTCGCCGCCGATGGGATGCTCGAGGCCGTCGTGGCCCAGGCCGGCTCGATCGAGGCGATCACGTCCGAGCTGGTGGTGGCCGCAGCGGCGCGCGGTGACGCCGACGCCGTGAAGGTGCTCGACCACTTCGCCTACTGGATGGCGGCGGGCCTGGCGAACCTGACGAACGCCTTCGACCCGGCGTGCTTCGTGCTCGGCGGCGGCCTGTCGGAGGCGGCACCGGTGTTCGAGCCGATGCTGCGCCAACACGTGGCGGCCGCGGTGTACGCGTCGAATCTGCGGCCCCAGCCCGAGATCCGCTTCGCCGAGCTCGGCGAGCGCGCCGGGGCGATCGGCGCCGCCCTCTACGGCGCCACGCGCTGACGCCGCGGCCTCAGATCGCGCCGGTGACGAGGGCGTGAAGGACGCCGGTGAGGGAGAAGCCGTCGGGCATCTCGCCGCGGTCCACGATCGCCCGCAGCTCATCGATCGGCACCCACTCCACGCGGTCGGCCTCGGTCGGGTCCGACGGGGGACCGATCTCTGTCGCCCCGTCGGCGACGAAGACGTGGAACGTGTGGTCGGAGAGGCCGTTCACGGGGTGATAGCTGAGCAGATGGTGGATCGGGCCGGGCTGCCAGCCGGTCTCCTCGAGCGTCTCGCGGGCGGCCGCCTGCTCCGGCGTCTCGCCGGCATCGATGCGGCCGGCCGGTAGCTCCCAACCCCACGTGTCGGTGATGAAGCGGTGGCGCCACAGCAACAGCACCCCGCGATCGGGGTCGTGGACGATGGTGGCCGCGGCCGCCGCCGGCATGCGTACCACGTGGTGTTCGAAGCGCGGGCCGTCGGGGATCTCGACATCGACGAGCGTGAGATCCACCCACTCGCTCTGGTAGATGGGGCGCTCGCCGTGGACCCGCCACTGCATCGTCATGGCGGTGGCGTGCTCAGTGCGCGGATGCGCCGTGCGTCTTGGTGAAGTTCTCCTGCGCTTCTCTGATCTCCCGCCAGGCGTCCTCGCAGCCACCGATGCCCTGCGTCGAGGAGTGCTTCCCGGGCTCGAGCGCCTTGTACACCTCGAAGAAGTGACGGATCTCGGCGATCAGCTGCGGCGGCAGGTCGGAGATGTCGTGGGTCTCGTCCCAGCGCGGCTCGGTGGGCGGGACGCAGATCAGCTTGGCGTCCTCGCCTTTCTCGTCCTCCATGTACAGCACGCCGACCGGCCGGGCGGTGACCCACACCCCGGGGTACGTGGGATCGTCGAGCAGCACGAGGGCATCGAGCGGGTCGCCGTCACCGCCGAGCGTGTCGGGAACGAAGCCGTAGTCCGCCGGATAGGTCGTCGCCGTGAACAGCCGTCGATCGAGATAGACCCGGTTCGTCTCGTGGTCGATCTCGTACTTGTTGCGGCTGCCGCGCGGGATCTCGATGACGACGTGGATGCTGCCCTCCGGGGGACTCGAGCTCATGGTGTCGATCCTCGCATATCCGTCCCGATGGGCGAAGGCGAGCACCGGTAGCGTTTGTCACCATGCCGTCCAGCTTCGAGTTCAGGCGCATCGGGAATCTGCCCCCGTACGTGTTCGCGATCATCAACGGGTTGAAGATCGAGGCACGGCGTGCAGGTCGCGACGTCATCGACCTCGGCTTCGGCAACCCGGACATCCCGTCGCCCGACATCGCCGTGCAGAAGCTCGCCGAGGCGGCCACGAAGCCGGCCAACCACCGCTACTCGCTGTCGCGCGGGCTTCCCAAGCTCCGCGAGGCGATCGCCGGCTACTACGAGCGCACGTGGGGGGTGCAGCTCGACACCGAGCTCGAGATCACCAACACGATCGGATCCAAGGAGGGCTTCAGCCACCTCATGTGGGTGCTGCTCGACCGCGGCGACGCCGCCATCGTGCCCAGCCCGAGCTATCCGATCCACATCTACGGTCCGCTGTTCGCCGGCGCCGACCTGCGCCAGGTGCCGATGCGATCGCTCGCCAACCCCGCCCCTGAGGAACGGACCGGGTTCGCCGAGGAGTTCTTCGACCGTCTCACCACGGCCTACGACATCGGCTGGCCGAAGCCGCGGGTGCTCGTGATCTCGTTCCCGCACAACCCCACCGGCGCCATCGTCGACCTCGACTTCATGCAGCGCGTCGTCGACTTCTGTCGCGAGCGGGGCATGATCGTGGTCCACGACTTCGCCTACGCCGACATGGGTTTCGACGGCTACCAGCCGCCAAGCATCCTGCAGGCCGAGGGGGCCAAGGAGTGCGCCGTCGAGCTCTACTCGATGACGAAGAGCTTCTCGATGGCCGGCTGGCGCAGCGCCTTCCTGCTCGGCAACGCGGAGGTGGTGCAGGCGCTGGTGAAGCTCAAGAGCTACCTCGACTACGGCATGTTCCAGCCGGTGCAGATCGCCGCCACGGTCACGATCAACGAGGCGTCGGACTTCCCGGCCGAGGTCCGCGAGATCTACCAGAGCCGCCGCGACGCGCTGATCGACGGGCTCGACCGCATCGGCTGGCACATCCCCAAGCCGGGCGGCTCGATGTTCGTCTGGGCGCCGATCCCCGAGGCGTATGCCGAGATGGACTCGGTCGAGTTCTGCTCGCACGTCGTCCGCGAGGCCGACGTCGCCCTCTCGCCCGGGTCGGGCTTCGGCCCCGGGGGCGAGGGCTTCGCCCGCTTCGCGCTGATCGAGAACGAGAAGCGCATCGCTCAGGGCATCCGCAACCTCAAGCGCGGCCTGCCCAAACTGGGCTAGACACAGCCGATGGATCTTGAGAACGGGGACAGCGGCGCCGGAGCGCGCTCGCTCGTCGTGCGCTTGTGGCTGCCCGATCGTCCGGGTGCGCTCGGTCAGGTGGCCAGCCGGATCGGATCGGTTCGCGGCGACCTGTTGGCGATCGACATCCTCGAGCGCGGCGGCGGACAGGTGGTCGACGAGCTGGTGGTGTCGCTGCCGTTCGAGACCTCCGAGGAACTGCTGGCGAGGGAGATCGGGGCCGTCGACGGTGTCGCCGTCGAACACATCCGCCTCGTCGGACCGAATCGTCCCGATCCCGCCATGGCGATGTTCGAGCTGGCGGCCGCCGTGGCCGAGATGCCCGGCGAGGCGGTCAGCGTGCTGTGCACGGGTCTGGTCGACGCCCTCGATGCCGAGTGGGCTGTGGTCGTCGGCGAGGGCGCGGTCGTCGCCCGGGCGGGCAACGCACCCGGCGAGGCGTGGCTCGAGGCCTTCCTCGGCGGGAGCGAGCACCTCGCCGACGACCAGCTCGGCCCGGGTGACGTGCTGTGGGCCCGCATGCCCGTCAGCGGGCTGGCGGTCGCCGCCGGCCGGTCGGCGCGGGCCGTCCACGAACGCGAGCGGATGCGGCTGCGGGTGCTCGCCCGCATCGTCGACCAGCTGATCGCTGAGCGCTGAGCCGGCGTCGCCTCAGGCGGTCGCGTCAGGCGCTGGTCGGGCCGCTGGCGCGGTCCATCCACTTGTCGATGACGGGCGGGTCGAACGACTCGAAGCGATCGAGCAGCGACGCGGCGTCAGCGTCCACGAGCAGGCGGTCGGCGTGTTCACGGCGGAGGAGTCGCGAGTCGACGATGTGATCGATCAGCGCGACGAGCGGTTGCCAGAAGCCGTTGACGTCGAGCAGACCGACCGGCTTGCGGTGAAGCCCGATCTGTTGCCACGTGAACACCTCGAACAGCTCCTCGAGCGTGCCCGACCCACCGGGCAGCGTGACGAACCCGTCGGAGAGTTCGATCATCGCCAGCTTGCGCTCGTGCATGTTGTCGACGATGCGGAGGTCGGCGATGCCGCGGTGAGCGATCTCCTTGTCCTGCAGGACGCTCGGCAGTACCCCGATCACGGTGCCGCCGGCGGCGGTCGCGGCGTCGGCGACGACTCCCATCAGCCCGACGTTGGACCCGCCGTACACGAGGCCCAGGCCGCGTGCGGCGATCTCGGCGCCGAGGGCGGCGGCCGCGTCGGCGAACGCCGGGTCGGAGCCGGGGCTCGACCCGGCGTACACACAGATGCGTCTCATCGATGGCGAACGTAGCGTCCGCCACGCTCCGGGCTCCGCGGCGTTCTTGGGGGTCGGCCGGTCGCCGTCCCAACCGGAGGGTAAATACCGGACGCTTCGGTGGGGTAATTACCCTCCCGTTCGTACGTGGCGGTGACGGTCCACCCGGCCCGCCCGACCGGAGGGAAAATACCGGACGCTTCGGTGGATCCCGTCAGGAGTCGAGTGTCGGCGAGGCCCAGTGACGGGAGCGTTCGACGGCGCGGGTCCAGGTGGCGTGGAGGGCGTCGGCAGCGGTGCGATCGGCAGCCGGTTCGAACGCGGCGTCGAGCTGCCAGCGGGCGGCCACGGCGTCGAGATCGGGGAAGACGCCCTCGGCGAGGCCGGCGAGGTAGGCGGCGCCGAGCGCCGTCGTCTCGTGATCGGTCGGCCGGCTGACCGTGACGCCGAGCTGGTCGGCTTGCATCTGCAGCATGCCGTCCATCGCGCTCGCGCCGCCGTCGACCCGGAGCCCGGCGAGCGCCGTGCCGCCCGCCCTCACCATCGCCTCGACGGCGTCGCGCGTCTGGAACGCCATCGCCTCGACCACGCCGCGGGCGAGGTGCGCCGACGTGGTGCCCCTCGTGATCCCGACGATCGTGCCGCGGGCGTGCGGGTCCCACCACGGCGAACCGAGACCGGTGAACGCGGGCACGACGAAGACGCCGCCGTTGTCGTCGACGGACGCGGCGAGCGGCCCGATGTCCGCCGCGCTGGCGATGAGGCCGAGGCCGTCACGCAACCACTGGACGGCGGCGCCGGTGACGAAGATCGCCCCCTCCAGCGCATAGGCGACGGTGCCGTCGGCCAGCTCCCACGCGATCGTCGTGAGCATCCCGTCGGCAGGCGGCGGGCAGTCGGCGCCGACGTTGAGCAGTACGAAGCTGCCGGTGCCGTACGTGTTCTTCGCCATCCCCGGTGCGAAGCAGGCCTGCCCGAACAGGGCCGCCTGCTGGTCACCGGCGATGCCGCTGACGGGAACCGCCTCCGGAACGCCGCACCGCGCCGACGTGACGCCGATGCGGCCCGACGAGGGCACGACGCGGGGGAGGGCCGCGACCGGCACGTGCAACAGCTCGCACAGCTCGGGGTCCCACACCCGCCTGCGGATGTCGAACAGCATCGTCCGGCTGGCGTTGGTGACGTCGGTGACGTGGGCCTCGCCGCCGGTGAGGTTCCAGACGATCCACGAGTCGACCGTGCCGAGGGCGAGGTCGTCCGACACGGGCACGCCGCCGTGCTCGAGGAGCCACTCGTACTTCGTGCCCGTGAAGTAGGGGTCGAGGACGAGCCCGGTGCGCTCACGCACCAGCGGCAGCGCCCCGGCCGCGGCGAGCTCGTCGCAGCGCTCGGCCGTGCGCCGGTCCTGCCACACGATGGCGCGGGCGTAGGGCACACCGGTGCTGCGGTCCCACGCCACCGCGGTCTCGCGCTGGTTCGTGATACCGATCGCCGCCACGTTGTCGATGCCGACGCTCGCCACGACGTCGAGCAGCGTGGTGTGAACGGCGTCCCAGATCTCGGTTGCGTCGTGCTCGACGAGCCCGGGTGCCGGATAGTGCTGGGTGAACTCGGTGTAGGCGCTGACGGTCGGCGAGTCGTCGGCGAACACCGCCCGCGCCCGGACGCCGGTGGTCCCGGCGTCGATGGCGATCACGCAGCGCGACATCCCAGCCGCCGCGTCCGAGTCAGCGCCGCTTGCGGGCGCGGTTCGGGCCGGTGGACGTGCGCCGCGTCGGCGGCGGCTTGGGCCGGCTCGGCGCCGTCTGCGCGACGGCCTTCGGGGTGGCCGACGCCCGCGCCGTGCGCAGCTCGGCCAGCGTCTTGCGCTGGTAGCCGAACTTCGCCAACACGTAGCTGAAGCCGATCCACAGCGGGAACGACACGACCAGGCCGATCAGGACACCGCCGATGTCGGTGCTGTCCCGGAAGAGCGTGGCGAAGAGGATGACCATGATCGTGGCGTAGATCAGCCACTCCTTCGCCAATCGCTTGTACGGCACCGGCCGATTCGCGTCCCAAGCCATGGGCGACATCCTGCCAGACAAGGGTCGCCCTCCCACGCTCCCGGTCGTGGCCGTCGGCGAGATCCAGCAAGCGAGACATCCTGATCAATCCGGTGACAGACCACAGTGGTCTGTCACCGAGTTGGTGAGGTGGATCGCGCCGCTGGGCTCGTCGCTGGCAAGGCGCGAGGACGAAGGAATACGCCCGGTCTTTCGAGGACGAGCAACGCAGCCAA
>NZ_QKYK01000011.1 GCF_003426815.1 Desertimonas flava | reverse complement strand
CCTTCATCGACAGCACCTCTCCGGCCATGAGGCATCCTCGCCCCAGACCACCTCAGGTGTTACCGATGCTGCGCGACATCCATGTGTCACCGATGTCCCGAGATCGGACAGTGACGGTGAGCGACACAGAACGCGCCCGGAAGCGGGTTTGGCACGATCCGCACCCAGAAGCTGAGCGACATCGGGTGTTTCCCGTGGAACCCAACGCGAGCTCGGCGGCCTGGCCCGGCCCGCGCCCAGGCCGGCGACGGCCGCCCCGACGGCCGAATGCGTCAGGCGGTGCGGAGGAGGACCGCCACCCGCGGATCGTGGTGGGCGACACGCTCCATGCCGAGTCCGTCCAGCAGGCCAGCCGGCCAGCGAGACGGGTCCGGAGCCGGCGGTTCGCTCACGATTACCACGCCGCCCGGGTCGACGAGCGGCACGGCGACAGCGAGCAGCTCGGCCGGGGGACCGAAACCACGTGCCACGACGGCAGCGACCGGCGTCGGGATGAGCCGGGGAAGGAGCGCAGCGTCCGCAGTCAGCACCTCGACGCGTCCGGTGAGGCCGAGACGCACGACGAGCCGCCGGAGATGATCGGTCCGCGTCGCCCGGCGGTCGACGAGCACCAGCTGCAGCGCCGGGCGTTGCCGGGCGATGACCAGCCCCGGCACACCGCCACCGCTGCCCAGATCGACAACGACGCCGCCGGTGAGACCGACGGCGTCGAGTGCCTCGACATATGCAGTTGCTTGGTCGATCACCTCGACCACGGGGCGGCTCCCGAGCATTCCCAGCCGCTGCGAGAGGCCGAGCGCTTCGGTCAGCGCCTCATCGTGGTGATCACCCACGTGCGCCCGTTCGAGCGACTCCGGCGATCAGGCCGGGGAGACGATGATGCGGCGGTAGGGATCCTCGCCCTCGGACCGCGTCGTCACGCCCTCGATGCCCGACAGGGTGTCGTGGACGATCTTGCGATCGGCCGACGGCATCGGATCGAGCGAGCGGGCCACACCGGACTCCTTGACCAGGTCGGCGACGTGGCTGGCGAACTTCTCGAGCGCCGCCCGGCGCTTCTCGCGGTAGCCGGCGACATCGACCCGCAGACGGGTGTCGTGATCGCCGAGGCGGCGCTGGGCCGCCACGCGGGCGAGATCCTGCACGGCGAGCAGCGTGCGTCCGCCGGGTCCGATCAACAACCCGAGACCGTCGCCCTGGCCGTCGACACGAACCTCGATCTCGTTGCCGTCGACGGTCGAGGTGGCGGTGCCGGTGAGACCGAACGACCGCAACAAACCGTTGGTGAACTCCTCGGCCGCCGTCTGGACGGACGCGACGTCGACCGGTGCCGACTCGTGGGTGGAACTGGCGTCGCTCATGGTGTCCTCTGTCTCGGTCCCGCCCGCAGGCGTGTTGTCGGTGGAAGAAGCGTGATCGGGCGCCGTACGGGTGGCGGCCCCGTCGCCGGAGCCCTGCCCACCGCCGCGGCGGCGGGAGGAACGGCGACGCGGACCGGATGGCGCGTCGGCGCTGCCGGAGCGCCCACTGGCGCCGGACTCGGCGGTCGACTCCCGGTCGCCGTTGGTGTCAGCGGACGACGATCCCTCACGTCCCCGGCCCTTGCCCTCGGCACGGCGGCGATTGCGGCGATCCTGCTTGGGACGGACGGTGGCCGGCTTCACCCGGGCCCGCACCCTGGCGGCGCCCCGGACCCGGCCGAAGAGGCCGGTCCGCGGCTCCTCGAGGATCTCGAACTCGGCATCGTCGGGACCGATTCCCAGTCGATCGAGGGCGATCTCCTTCGCCTCGTCGAGCGACTTGCCCGTCGTTTCAACCCATTCCATCTGCGTGTGCTCTCGATCTAGCGGCGGCGCTTGCCGCTGCTCTTGGCCCGGGGACCCCCGGGGCGATCGCTCGACGACGATCGTTGCGGACGCCCCGCCGGCCCCTTGCCGGTCGGCGTCGGGCGACCCTTGGGCTCGGTGGTGCGCTTGGTCGGCCGGCGGTTCGCCGACGTTGTCGCAGCCGTCGGCGTCCCTCCCTTCGCCGGCTTGCCGGACGCGCCGGACTTCTCGCCGCGGGCCGACGCCAGGTCACGACGGGCCTGGGCGAGCAGACCGCCGCCGCCCTCCTCACCGTCGGACTTGGCCAGCTCTCGCGCACGCTCGCCGGCCCGCTGGGCCTGGCGGCCGAGCGCCTCGTCGTGGCCGTAGAAGCGGCGCGTGATGTAGGCCTGCTGAGCGATGCGGAGAACGGCCTGGGCCATGTAGTAGATGACGAGGCCGAGGAGGAAGAACACCTGGAAGATGGCGAAGGCCACCGGCAGGTACTGCATCAGCTTCTGCTGGCTCGCCGACATCGTCGGGCTGACCGCGGCGCGGGCCGCCACCATGCGCTGCTGGACGAAGTAGAGGCCGCCGAGGATGGCGACGATGAGGACGTAGATCAGGCCCGTGCCGAAGCTGTCGCCCAGGGCGTCGACAGGCGTGCGTGCGAGGTCGAGGCCGATCGAACGCATTTCGGTCCGCCCGACGAGGTCCAAGAAGAGATCGGACGAGTGGGAGATGTACCGAGGCAGGAAGCCGAGCTCGGCCTGCGGCTGGCCGGCTGCCGTGTACACGGCGTGGGCGAGCGGAGCCGGTTCGCCCGTCGGGCGGTAGGTCAGCCCGTGCAGCGTCCGGAACATGATGATGAAGACCGGCATCTGGGCCAGGAGCGGCAGGCACGAGGACATCGGGTTGACCTTGTGCTCCTGGTAGAGCTTCATCATCTCTTCGTTGAGCTTGGTCCGGTCGTTGCGGTACTGGTTCTGCAACCGGCGCATCTCCGGGGCCAACCGCTGCATCTCGAGCATGCCCTTGGTGCTCTTCAGCGTGAGCGGGGTGATGAGCAGCATCACCAGGGCGGCGACGAGCGAGATCGACGCCGCATAGTTGCCGGTGAGGGCGTAGAACCACTCCATCGGCTTGGTGGCGTATTCGAAAATGCCGGCAATCATGAGCAACAGTCCTTCTCCGCGGCCGTGCCGGCGGAACGGGGGAGCGGCACCGGGTCGAATCCCGAGGGGCCGAAGGGGCGGCAGCGCAGGAGCCGCCGGACAGTGAGCCAGAGTCCGCGCCGGGTGCCGTGCACCTCGAAGGCCTCACGCGCGTAGGACGAGCAGGAGGGCGTGAACCGGCACGGGGACGGACGGCCCTCGACCGCTCGCTGATACCAGACGATGAGGCGGATCGGCAGGGGAGGGCGCAGGTCGGCGGCGGGCGGGACCTGGTCGGTCACGACGACCCCGCCATCTCGGAGGTCGCGGCTGGGGCCGGCCGGCGCGCACCGGCGGCGAGCGACAACAGCCGCTCCGTCTCCTCGCGCAGCAGATCGAACGTGAGTTCCCTGGCGGACGGTCGTGCGCCGATGAGCAGCATGCCTCCGGTCAGCCCGCACGCCGGTGACGCGTCGTTCACGATCGCACGCAGACGCCGACGCAGCAGGTTGCGCTCCGTGGCGCGCCCGTACGATCGTCCGACGGAGAACCCGACGCGCAGCGGCACGGCCGATGGATCGTTGACGTATCTGCACCACAAGGACTTCGTCCGCGACACACGGCCGGTACGGGCGATCGTGTCGAACGCCCTGCGGCCGTGGATCCGCCAGATCAAGCGGTGAGCCGGGCGCGGCCCTTGAGACGGCGGTTCTTGATGATCGCTCGACCGGCCCGCGTGCGCATCCGGGCGCGGAAGCCGTGCTTGCGGGCACGACGGCGGGTGTTGGGCTGATACGTACGCTTCACGATTGACTCTTTCTGGCCTGCACGCTGGATGTCCGCGATGCCGACGTCGACCACGAAGTGCGACCGACCGGCAGCGCTCTGAGGATGCGGCCAAACGCAACGCGGCACGCAACCGGAACGCATCAAGGCTACGGCGTTGGTGGCAAGGGCCACAACGTTGCCGTCCACCACCTCGCCCGCGGCCTCGCTGTCAAAAATACCGCACCCGACGCACCGTTCGAACCCATCACCAGTACGTGCGGCGCCCCTGACGGCGGTCTCCACGACCTGTACTAGGGTGGCGACCCACCCGACGAACGCCCTCAGACCCGGAGTCCGACCATCGACGCAGCGCCCGGTTTTCCCAACCTCACGGCCGTGGTAACGTCGGCGGCTCCGCCAACCGTCCCCTTTCCACAACCTGTGAGTAACTTGTGGATCGCGCAGCGCGGTCGCGGAGTCGCAACCGGTCATCCGGCCCCGCGTGGCAATGACGTCCCGCGCCGGACACCCGACGCGTCACATCAACGAACACGGATCGAAGACGCGGATCGTGCAGGTACCCGATGCAGATGAATGACGGCAACCAAGTGTGGGCTTCGGTCGCCGATCTGCTCCGGACGCAACTCACCGAAGCGGTCTGGTTCTCCACGTTCACCGACGTCCGACCGATCAAGGTGGACGATCGCGAGCTCACGGTCACCGTCCCGAGCAACCAGGTCCGCGATCGCATCCTCACCCGGTTCCTCCCGCTCGTGCGTGACGCCCTCGACGAGGTGACCGGCGGGCCCGGCTGCTCGCTCGTCATCCTCGTCGACCCCAACCATGGCGCCAACGAGGGCGACGGACGGGCCAGCGGCCACGCCACGCTCGATGGCGCGGCCCCCACACTCGAGCCGCTCGGCGCGCCGTCGATGGCGAACGACGCCCCGACACCCGGCGCCACCCTGCCACCCCCGGGCAACTTCGGCGGGTCACCGCAACTCGACGAGGCCGGCCTCAACCCGCGCTACACGTTCGAGACGTTCGTCAAGGGCAACTCCAACCAGTTCGCTCTCGCCGCCGCCCTGCGGGTGGCCGAGACACCCGGCCGCACCTACAACCCCCTGTTCATCTACGGCTCGGCCGGGCTGGGCAAGACGCACCTGCTCCACGCCATCGGCCACTACGTGCACCAGAACTACCAGCACCACGAGGTGCGGTACGTCTCCACGGAGAACTTCCTCAACGAGTTCGTCGACGCCATCCGCTACAAGACGAACACCGCGTTCCAGCGCCGCTACCGGGAAGTCGACGTGCTGCTCGTCGACGACATCCAGTTCATGGAGAACCGGGAAGGCCTCCAGGAGGAGTTCTTCCACACGTTCAACGCCCTGCACGGCACGAACAAGCAGATCGTCGTCACGTCGGACCGCCTCCCCGATGCCATCCCGACGCTCGAGGAGCGTCTCATCGGACGCTTCAAGTGGGGCCTGATCACCGACATCCAGCCGCCCGACATCGAGACCCGCCTGGCCATCCTGCGCAACAAGGCCGAGCGGGACAACGTTCAGGTCCCGGCGGAGACGCTCGAGTTCATCGCCACCAAGATCGCCTCCAACATCCGCGAGCTCGAGGGCGCCCTCATCCGCGTCACGGCGTTCGCCAGCCTCAGCGCCGTGCCGATCACCACCGAGCTGGCCCAGCACCTGCTCACCGATCTCATCGGCGACACCAACATCAGGCCGCGGACCGACGAGGAACTGCTCGCCGAGATCGCCGCGATCCTGGGATTCGACGTGGCCGCCCTCAAGGGCAAGAGCCGGCAGCGTCCGCTGGTGACGGCCCGGCAGATCGCCATGTACGTGTTCCGCAACCTCACCGAGCTCAGCTATCCCAGCATCGCCCGCCTGTTCGGTGGACGCGACCACACCACGGTGATCCACGCTGTCGACAAGATCCAGAAGCTGATGAGCGAGCGCAAGCAGATCTACGACCAGGTCACCGACCTGCTCCAGAGGCTGAAATCATGATCGTCTCCCATCACCCGACCGCGCGGCCTGCGTGGCCGGGGAACGCAGCAGCTCAGCCTGCGTGGCCGGGTAACGCAGCAGCTCGGCCTGTGAACAACGCTCCGTACAGCGTGGGGACAGGGGGCGTCCATCTCGTGGACAACCTCCGTTCGTCCACCGAGTTACATCGCCGTGATCCGCGCGGTGGGGATGACGAGGGAAACTGCTGCGGACAGCGACAACCGTCCTACGCTGGGCTGATCGTGGGTTGTCCACAATCCACAGCACCTATTACGACTACTACTTCTTTTCAACGACCGACGACGGGAAAGGTCCGCCTGTGAAGTTCCGATGCGAGCGAGATGTCCTCGCCGACGCTCTGGCCACGGCCGGGCGAGCGGCCACGAGCCGGACCGGCGCCCTGCCGGTCCTTGAGGGCTTGCACCTGTCGGTGCGAGGCGACGAACTGGCGGTCACCGGAACCGACCTCGAGATGTCGATCCGTCTCACCACGACGGTCGGTGGGGTCACCGACGGCGCCGTGGTCGTTCCCGCCCGGCTGAGCGCCGACGCCGTCAAGTCGTTGCCCGCGGGTGCCGTGGAGTTCGCCGCTGGTGGGGACGGCCCGGGCGACGACACGGTCACCATCAGCGCCGGCCGCTCGCAGTTCTCGCTGCGGTCCTACAGCATCGACGACTACCCGGCCCAGGTCGACCCGGCCGCCGAGGCGGTCACGCTCTCGTCGAGTGCGTTCGCCGACTCGCTGCGACAGGTGGTGCGGGCCGCCAGCTCCGACGAGGCGCGTGGCGTCATCACCGGCGTGCTGATCGCCGCCGAGGAGGACAGCGTCCGCATGGTCGCCACCGACTCGTACCGGCTCGCCGTCCGCGACCTGCCCGAGACGGGCATCCTCTCCGGCGGTCAGAAGGTGCTCGTGCCGCACCGGGCGCTCAGTGAGCTGCAGCGCATCCTCGGCAGCAACGAGGAGCTCACGGTGCGGCTCGGCGCTCGGCACGCGACGTTCGAGTGCGGACGCACCCGCCTCACCACGCGGCTGATCGAGGGCGACTATCCGAACTACCGCAACCTCGTTCCGGCGTCGAGCCCCAACGTGCTCACGGTGGGCAAGGAAGCCCTGCTCGAGGCGCTGCGCCGCGTGAAGATCATGGCTAGGGACTCGTCGTCGGCCGTCCGCCTGTCCCTCGGCGGCGACACGCTCACGCTGTCGGTGCGCGATCAGGACTACGGCAACGTCGTCGAGGAGATCGACGTGAAGTACGACGGTGAGGAGATGCTCGTCGGCTTCAACCCCGACTACCTGATGAGCGGTGTCGACGCCATCGACGCCGACGAGGTGACCGTGTCGTTGCGCGATCCGGTGAAGGCCGTGGTCCTCCGCGGCGTCGGCAAGGACGACTACCTGTACCTGCTGATGCCGCTGCGGGTGTCCTCCTCCGAATAGGGCGCCAGGGCAGAATCGGCCTGAGGTGAGTTTCGGACTTCAGCGAGCGCTAGCGAGCGTCCCGTCGTTCGAGCGCGTCGCCGATCGGAGCGCTAGCGGAGGGAGGCGGCGCGCCGGCCTGCGTGGCCCAGTGAGCTTCAGCGAATCGCTTGTAGGAACGCAGTGTTGATCGAGCGGCTGGAGCTCGTCGACTACCGCAACTACGCCGAGGCGACGTTCGACCTCACCGCCGGAACGACGGTGGTGGTGGGTGACAACGGCCAGGGCAAGACGAACTTCGCCGAGGCCCTCGCGTACATCGCCACGCTGGGGAGCTTCCGGGGTGCTCCCGGCGACGCGCTGGTCCGCGTCGGCGCCTCGACGGCGATCGTGCGGGCTCAGCTTCGCGACGACGACGGCCGGGAGGTGCTCATCGAGGCCGAGCTGGCCACCGTCGGCCGTGGTCGGGTACAGGTGAACCGGCAGCGCCTGGCCCGCATACGCGACCTCCTCGGCGTCCTCCGCGTCACCGTGTTCGCGCCCGACGACCTGACGTTGGTGAAGGGCGGGCCGGGTGATCGCCGGCGCTACCTAGACGACACCTTGGTGGCCCTGGCCGTGAAGTACGACGCTCTCCGTCTCGAGCTCGACCGCATCGTCAAGCAACGCAACACGCTGCTGCGCCAGGCGGGAGGCCGTCTCGACGCCGACGCCGAGTTCACGCTCGACGTGTGGGACGCCAAATTGTCGGAAACAGGCGAGCAGTTCGGGCGAGCGCGGGCCGCCCTCGTCGATCAGGCCGGGCCGTACATCATCGACTCATACGAGTACCTGGCCGGGCCGGGAGCGGGCGTGTCGCTGCTGTACGCGCCGCCGTGGCGCGAGACGGGGCTGGCGGCGGCCCTCGCCGCGGCGCGTTCCGACGACCTCCGCCGGGCGGTGTCCACGGTGGGTCCTCATCGGGACGAGCTCGAGCTCCGGATCGGCGGCCTGCCGGCACGCACCCATGCGTCGCAGGGGGAGCAACGCACACTGGCCCTCGCCCTGCGCCTCGGCGCCCACCGTCTCGTGGCCGAGAAGACCGGATCGACACCCGTGCTGGTGCTCGACGACGTGCTGTCGGAGCTCGACAACCACCGGGCCACGGCGCTGTTGGGCTCCCTACCGGCCGGCCAGATCGTCATCACCACCGCCGGTGCCATCCCCGAGGCGGCGACGCCCGATCGTGTGATCCGCATCGCCGGCGGCGCGATCGCCTGACGTCGGGCAGGATGAAGGTGTGAGCTCTCCCGACGATCCGGTCGCCATCGCGTCGGCGATGGGGCGAGTCCTGAAGTCGCTGGAGGGTGGCCGGCGCCAGTCGCAGGGCGTGGCGGCCGTCGGCGGCGTGTTCGGCCGCTGGACCGAGGTGGTCGGTGCGGCGATGGCCCAGCACGTGCAGCCGATCCGCCTCGATCGTGACCGCCTCGTGGTGCAGGTGTCCGAGCCGGCGTGGGCCACGCAGGTCCGGTTGCTCACCGATCAGATCCGCGCCCGCCTCCGCGAGGTGGTGGCGGTCGAGGTGGACCACGTCGAGGTCCGCGTGGCCAATCCAGCGGCCGCCCGACGCCGGCGCTGAGGGCACCCGATCGGGGCCGCATACCCCTCGACCGTGGCACCCCCTTGGTAGACTGGAACACATCACAACCTCGCTCCCCAGCGACGTCCCGGTCCGCGCAAAGCGCCTGCTCTCTCCCCTCTTGGCGCCGGGACCCGCCGCAGGCAGGAGGGCTCTTGCGGGGCTGTCGATCGGCGTGATCCGCACGCCCCCGTGGGACCACCCACCGACGACGAAGAACCAACCGATTGACGAGAACCGAGAATCCACCAGTGGCGAGTGACGACCAGCAGAGCGACCAGCAGAACCTCGACCTCGGCGCGGAGACCGCGTCCGAGACGCCGAAGGGCAAGGCATCCAGCTCCTCCGGCAACGCCTCGAGCAACTCGAGCAACAGCAACTCGAGCAACAAGGTGTCGGGGAACTACGACGCCAACGCGATCCAGGTGCTCGAGGGCCTCGACCCGGTGCGCAAGCGCCCCGGCATGTACATCGGGTCCACCGGTCTGCAGGGCCTGCACCACCTGATCTGGGAGGTCGTCGACAACTCGGTCGACGAGGCGATGGCCGGCTACGGCAACAAGATCACCGTCACCCTCCTCGCCGACGGCGGCTGCCGCGTCGAGGACCAGGCCCGCGGCATCCCCGTCGACCCGTACCCGTCCGGCCCGCACAAGGGCAAGAGCGCCGCCGAGGTCGTGCTCACCGTGCTCCACGCCGGCGGCAAGTTCGGCGGCGAGGGCTACAAGGTGTCCGGTGGTCTCCACGGCGTCGGTGTCAGCGTCGTCAACGCCCTGTCCGAGCGCCTCGTCATCGAGGTCGATCGCGGCGGCAAGCGCTATCGCCAGGAGTACGCCAAGGGTGGCAAGCCGCAGGGCAAGATGGAAGTCGTCGGCGACACGCCGGCGCGTGGCCGCAAGTCCGGCACCACCATCACGTTCTGGCCCGATCCCACCGTGTTCGTCGCCGAGGGCACCGAGTTCGTGTCCCGCACGGTGCTCGAGCGCCTCCAGACGATGGCGTTCTTGAACCGCGGCCTCGAGATCGTCTTCGTCGACGAGCGCCCCGAGAAGGAACAGACGGTCACGTACCAGTACAAGGGCGGCATCGTCGACTTCGTCAAGCACCTCAACGCCAGCAAGGAACCGCTGTTCTCGAAGGTGTGCAGCTTCGAGGACTTCGACGAGGACGGCCAGACGATCGATCTCGCCCTGCAGTGGAACACCAGCTACTACGAGGGCATCCACGGGTACGCCAACGGCATCTCCACCACCGAGGGTGGCATGCATCTCGAGGGCTTCAAGACCGCCCTCACGTCGGTGATCAACAAGTACGCCCGTTCCAAGAATCTCCTCAAGGAGAAGGACGACAACCTGCTCGGCGAGGACATCCGCGAGGGTGTCACGGCGATCATCTCGGTCAAGCTCCGCGAGCCCCAGTTCGAGGGTCAGACCAAGGCCAAGCTGGGCAACGTCTCGATGCGGTCGTTCGTCCAGAGGGCCACCAACGAGCGGCTCGCCGAATGGCTCGAGGAGAACCCCACCGAGGCCAACCGGGTGGTCAAGAAGGCCCAGGCAGCGGCGCAGGCGCGCCTCGCCGCCAAGAACGCCCGCAACGCCGTGCGCCGCAAGACCTCACTGTCGGGTGCCGGCATGCCCGACAAGCTCAAGGACTGCTCGAGCCGCAACGCTGCCGAGAGCGAGCTGTTCATCGTCGAGGGCGACTCGGCGGGCGGCACGGCCATCAACGCCCGTGACCCGCGCACGCAGGCGCTGCTGCCCATCCGGGGCAAGATCCTCAACGTCGAGCGGGCCCGCCTCGACAAGATGCTGAAGAACAACGAGATCCAGGCCCTCATCACCGCCATCGGCGGCGGGGTCGGCGACGAGTTCGACGTCACCAAGGCGCGGTATCACAAGGTGATCGCCCTGGCCGACGCCGACGTCGACGGCAGCCACATCCGCACGCTGCTGCTCACGTTCTTCTTCCGCCAGATGCGACCGCTGGTCGAGGCCGGCTACGTGTACATCGCCCAGCCGCCGCTGTTCTCCACCGAGGTCGGCAAGGAGAAGATCTACCTCAAGGACGACGCCGCCAAGGCCGAGTTCCTCGCCGAGCGGCCCAACCACAAGAAGGAGTTCGCGCGCCTGAAGGGTCTCGGTGAGATGGACTGGCACGAGCTCAAGGACACCACCATGGACGCCCGCACCCGCACGCTGCTGCAGGTCACGGTGGAGGAGGCGGCCCTCGCCGACGAGGTGATGAGCGTGCTGATGGGCGACGACGTCGAGAGCCGCCGCAACTTCATCACCACCAACGCCCGCGACGTCCGCAACCTCGACTTCTGATGTTTCGTCCTCGCTCGCGTCGTCGCTTCGCTCCTCGCTCGCTGCGGCGAGTTTCGTTGAGCGGCTTCGCCGCGCCGTCCTCTCTGGCGGCGGGCGAGCAAGCTCGCCTTTTCCGCCGCATCGAGGGGGGAATCCCCCCTCGAACTCCCCCCAACGGAGATCGCTCGTATCTCGGCCGCCGACCGCATCGTCATCCCGCGCGGTGCACGGTCTCCTCCACGAATCTGGTGAATGCACATGTCTGACAGCAACCTTCCTCCGTCCGAGCTGCCGTTCGAGCCGGTGCAGCCGATCGCCCTTCAGGACGAGTTGGAGACGTCGTTCCTCGACTACGCGATGTCGGTCATCATGTCGCGGGCACTGCCCGACGTGCGCGACGGACTCAAGCCGGTGCACCGCCGCATCATCTGGGACATGGAGCAGCAGGGCTTCCGCCCCGACCGCCCCTTCGTCAAGTGTGCCCGCGTCAGCGGCGACACGATGGCCCGCTTCCACCCCCACGGTGACAGCGCCATCTACGACGCCCTCGTGCGCATGGCCCAGCCGTTCTCCCTGCGCCATCCGCTCATCGCCTTCCACGGCAACTACGGCAGCCCCGACTTCGGTCCGGCCGCGTCGCGCTACACGGAGTGCCGCCTCGCCCCGCTGGCGATGGAGATGCTCGCCGACATCGACGAGAACACCGTGGACATGCGGACCAACTACGACGGCACCACCGAGGAGCCGTCGGTGCTGCCGGCCCGCTTCCCCAACCTGCTCGTCAACGGCTCGCAGGGCATCGCCGTCGGCATGGCCACGAACATCCCGCCGCACAACCTCGGTGAGGTCATCGACGCCACCGTGCACCTGATCGACAACCCCGAGGCCACGCCCGACGATCTCATGCAGTTCGTCAAGGGCCCGGACTTCCCGACGGGGGCCAGCATCCTCGGGCGCGCCGGCATCATCGACGCCTACCGCACGGGCCGCGGCAGCGTGAAGCTGCGGGCGACCGCCACGATCGAGGAGTCGAAGAAGGGGGCGATGGAGATCGTCGTCACCGAACTCCCGTACCAGACGAGCTGCTCGTCGATCGCCGCCCGCATCCAGGAGCTCGTCGACTCCGGCGACCTCGAGGGCATCGCCGACGTCAACGACGGGTCGGCCGAGGGCAAGACCGAGCTGGTCATCACGCTCAAGCGGGACGGCAATCCCAACGTCGTGCTCAACAACCTCTACAAGCTCACCCAGCTGCAGTCGTCGTTCTCCATCAACATGGTCGCCCTGGTGAAGGGTGTGCCTCGCACTCTCAACCTCGCCCAGGCGCTGTCGGGTTACGTCGACCACCAGATCGAGGTCGTCACCCGCCGGTCCGAGTTCCGGCTCGAGCGGGCGCAGGAGCGCGAGCACATCCTCGAGGGCCGCATCAAGGCGCTCAACGTCATCGACGAGATCATCGCCCTCATCCGGGCGAGCGAGGACGCCAACGCGGCGAAGCATGGCCTGATGGCTGCGCCGTTCGAGTTCTCCGAGGTGCAGGCGATCGACATCCTCGACATGCAGCTGCGTCGCCTGACGCGCCTGTCGCGCATCGACCTCGAGACCGAGCTCGAGGACGTGCGGGGCACGATCCGCGAACTGCAGACGATCCTCGGCGACCCGGCCGTGCTGCGCCAGGTGATCAAGGACGAGCTCGCCGCCGTGCGCGAGAAGTTCGCCACGCCGCGCGTGTGCCAGATCGTCCTCGACTCGGGCGAGATGTCCATCGAGGACCTCGTCGACGACAAGGAACTGGTCGTCGTGATGACCGAGGCGCAGTACGTCAAGGCGGTGCCGGCGGGTCAGTTCAAGACGCAGTCGCGTGGCGGCCGGGGCGTCAGCGGCGCCAAGCTCAAGGCCGACGACCTGGTGCGCCACGTCATCTTCACCACGGCGCACGCCCACCTGCTGTTCTTCTCCAACCTCGGCAAGGTGTACCGCCTGCGGGCGCTGGAGATCCCCGAGCGCGAGCGCACGGCGAAGGGCATGCCCATCGTCAACCTGCTGCCGCTGCAGCCGGGCGAGAAGGTGCAGGCCATCATCGACACCCGCGACTTCGCCGGCGAGCGCTTCTTGTTCTTCGCCACCCGCAAGGGCACGGTGAAGAAGACGGCCTTCGACGCCTACAACTCGAGCCGTCGTGACGGCCTGATCGCCATCAACCTCAACGACGGCGACGAGCTGGTGCGGGTCATCGAGACGAGCGGCGAGGACGACATCTTCATGGTCAGCCGTCGCGGCATGACGATCCGCTTCAACGAGGCCGACGTGCGTCCGATGGGCCGCACCGCTGCAGGTGTGCGGGGTATGAAGCTGCGCACCGACGACCACGTGGTGTCGGTCGACGTCGCTCGCGACGATACGGCGATCCTCATGATCACCGAGGCCGGTTACGGCAAGCGCACCCAGCTCGAGCACTACGGCCGTCAGGGGCGCGGTGGCCAGGGCGTCATCGGCATCAAGCTCACCGGCAGGAAGGGCGAGGTGGTGGCCGCGTTCATGGTCGGCATCGACGACGAGATCGTCGCCGTGTCGTCGGGCGGCGTCACGATCCGCATGGCGGTCCGCCAGATCTCGTCGCAGGGTCGGGCAGCCACGGGCGTCCGGGTGATGAACCTCGACGACGGCCAGACGGTCGCGTCGGTTGCCCCCATCCTGGCCAGCGACGAAGCCTGAGCCGGCCCGCCGGCCTGAGGCCGGCGGGTCACCACCACGTCGCCTCACTAGGCTGACGCTTTCGACGTCGCACGACGTCCGCTCGGCACCACGCGTGCCCTCCGCCCATCACTGGAGGAGGAACGACGAGATGGTCGACGAACAAGTGCCATCCCCACGGTGGACCAACGGCCGACAGTGGATCGACGCGAAGGGACAGGCCGTACCACTGGTGCTGGTCGCCGTGGGGATGGCGGTCGTCGTCACGCTGGGGATCGCCCACCTCGGGCGCAGCGTGTTCGACGCCGGCCGGGCTCGCACCGCCGCCGATGCGGCCGCCCTCGCTGGTGTCGACGGTGGCCGCGCCGCGTCGGAGCGGCTTGCCGCCGAACACGGCGCCGACATCGTCGAGTGGTGGGCCGATGGGCCACCCGACGGGGTGACGGTCACCGTGACCGTGCGCGTCGGCCGAGCGCGCGCAACGGCATCTGCGTCCAACGTCGGTGACCCTGGCCGAGCTGTCACCGGCGCACCGCCGGGCTGACGCTGCCCAGTTTCGGGGGCAGGCCGGTGCCTACACTCGATTCGTGGCCCCCAGCGACGACGATGATCAGCGCGTGCCCGACACCGCGGCATCCGACTCCGACGCGCGGAAGTTGCCCACGGGAGCACCCGGCCGCTCGATCGGCAGCGGGCGACGCGAGGGCATCGACCCGCGTCCTTCGGGCTCGGTCGTGTTCGACGTCGAGGTCGATGATCCGTCGCTGGTCATGCCGCGCCCCACGCGCAGAGCGCGGACGAAGGCCGTCGACGAGGACGACGACGACGAGATCGTCGATGGTGAGACCGTCGACGAGCCGGCCCAACTCGCCGCCGGCGACGACGGCGCCGCCGATGACCGGTCGGACGGAGGCGCGACCGAACGAGAGGACGAGCGGCACGACGATCGTCCGGACCGGAACGACACCGTTCACGACGACGATCACGACACCGTTCACGACGACGGTCACGACACCGTTCACGACGACGGTCACGACACCGTTCACGACGACGGTCACGACACCGTTCACGACGACGGTCACGACGATGATCACGACGACGACAGCCACGAGGTGCTACGCCCGCTGGTCAGCGGCGATCCGCTGCTGACCGGCCCGGTTCCGGCCGTTCGGCGTTCGACGAGGGGCGCGCGCGCCGAGCCGGCGTCGCCGCCGGTGACGTCCGACGCCGAGGTCGAAAGGGCTGACGCGAGCCCGCCGGCCACCAAGGAGGAGCCGGAGACCACGCAACCGGCACCAGCGTCGACAGAAGCAGAAGGGGGCGAGGCTCCGGAGTCATCCTCGACGCCCACAGAACCGGCGCCGCCGAAGGATCGAGCCGACAAGCCCTCGCTCACACCGCGCGACCTGTTCGAACCCGTCACGGGTGAGCAGCGTGCCGTCCCGGCCGAGTCGCCGCCGGCACCCGTCCCTCCCGCCCCGGTCACGGGTCGCGTCGGATCGGTCCCGCCGCCGCCGCCGGCCCCGTCGCTCGCCGGTGGAACACCAGCACCGGGGGTCATGCGACCGTCGCCTCCCGGCGCACCGCCTCCGGCCGAACCGGCCCGCCGCGCCTCGCGCGGTTCGCAGGTCACCGGGCAGACCGCCACCACGACCATGCGGCCGGTCGATCCGTCCGGACCGGTGGCCACGCAGCGACCGACTGCCGTCGCCCCGGCGCCGCGCCTCGCCGGTCGCCGGCCCCGCGTCAGGCGGGTCACCCGCGTGGTGCGTCACGTCGATCCGTGGAGCGTGTTCAAGGTGGCTGCCGTGTTCAGCTTCGTCGCCTACGGCATCGCCCTCGTCGCCGGGGTGCTGCTGTGGAACGTGGCCTACGCGACCGGCACGATCGACAACATCGAACGCGGCCTGGAATCGACCGGCTGGGAGACGTTCGAACTGAACGGCGGTGAGATCTTCCACAACGCCTGGATCGGCGGGCTGTTCGCCGCCGTCGGCCTCACCGGCCTCGCCGTGCTGGTGGCGACGTTGTTCAACCTGATCACCGATCTGGTCGGCGGCGTACGCATGACCGTGCTGGAGGAGGAGGTCGTGGAGAAGACCGGTTCCCCGATGCGCCGCTTCTCGTCTCGTCAAGCTCCGAACCCCGTCGCCCAAGCAACTTCCCGACGCCGCTGAGCGCACCGCGGGTTCGTCGACCGGCGAGCTGGTGAGGAGGTCGTCCGCTGGGCCTCGTCGAGGAACGTCAAGGCGGGCCACACACGGGGCGCACGTGGGCTCGCGCCCACGCGCGCCGCCGACGCGAACGGGCCGCCGAGCCGATCACGCGTCGGAGAAAGTCCACAACCACAGAATAAGAATGATTCCTACTACTGGTATGGTGACTGCGTCCGCCGAGCACGGCGGTCGACGCACGATCCCCGGGGCGAAGCACCCGGACAGGAGGTCCACTCAGCATGAATCGCACGAACCGCCGCTGGTTGGTGTTCGCCCCCGTACTGCTCGTCGTCGGGGCAGGCGCGCAGGCGGCGGCCTCGGCCCCGCCCGGCACCGAAGCGGCAACACCCAGCGAGCCCGCGGCCCCGACCGCGCTCGAGGAGCCGGCCCCCCGACTGGTGGTCTCCGACGGAGTCGCCGGCAGGGTCGAAGTGATCGACCTGCTCAGTGGTCAGTCGGTGGGCGCGCCGATCGAGACCGGTGGTGTCTCGACCCTCTACACCGACGGCCGATTCGTGTTCGCCACGGCCAGCGACGACAACGCCGTGACCGTTGTCGACGGGGGCAGCTGGGTGGAGGAGCACGGTGACCATGTCCATGCGTTCGCGACGGAGCCGTCGGTCGTCGGCACCATCGAGGGGCCGTCGCCGGTGCACACGGTCGCCAACGACGACCACGTGCTGGTCTTCTTCGACGGGGACGGCACCATCGCCGCCATCAACACGGACGAGCTTCCCGAGAGTGGCGCCGAACCGGAGTTGACCATTGTCACCGCCGGCCCTCACCACGGCGTCGCCGTCGCGATCGACGGCCACCTCGTCGTGAGTGTCCCCGGCCCCACGGCCGAGGACCTGCCGACGGGCGTCGAGATCCGCCACGGAGCCGAGGAGGTGGAGGCCGAGTTCCCGGAGGACTGCCCGGAGATGCACGGCGAGGCGGCGTTCGAGGACGGCGTGCTGTTCGCCTGCGACGACGGCGCCCTCTGGGTGAGCCGCGGCGAGGGCGGGTGGACCGCAGAGAAGGTCGCCTGGCCGGCGGCGGCCACTGGTGAGGCGCGCACGTGGAGCTTCGCCCACACTCATGGCGTTCCGCTCGTGGCGGGCGTCGCGGGCGACGGACTGGTGACGGTCGACGTGCACACCGGTACGGCGACGCGATTCGAATCCCCGGGCGACGTGCTGGCGCTGGCCGTCGCCGAAGGCGGTTCGGCCTTGCTGGCGGTCACGCGCGACGGTGTCGCTCACCTCATCGACTCGGCGAGCGGAGAGGTGACGGCCACCGCGCCGCTGGTCACCGCCGTGGCCGAGGACGTCGCGTCCTACTCTCCGGAGAGCCCGAAGATCACCATCGACGAGTCCCGCGCCTATGTCTCCGACCCGGCAACCGGCACCGTCGTCGAGGTGGTGACGAGTGACGGACTGCGCACTGCTCGCACGTTCGACCTCGACGTCGCGCCGGCCTCGCTGGTGATCGTCGGCTCAGGGTCGTGAACGGTCGGTTGCCGCGAGGGGTCGAGGCCTCGCCGGCACCGCGCCGATGAACCACGAGGCCGACAGCCGCCAGCCCACGAGGTGAGACCGTTGACCACGCAGCACATCCGTCATCGCCGCCCGCGAAGCAGCGATGATGGCGGCATGGGCACTCACGACCATGGCCATGCGGCCGACGGCTGGGTGGCGCCGGGGATCGAGCGGATCCTCACGGCGGTCGCAGGGGTCTGCGCGCTCATCACCGTGGTCGGCCTGGTGATCTTGTGGCCTCGCACTGACGGCAAGGCCTCGGCCGATCCGCTGCTCGTCTCGGCGGATCCGGTCGCGGCCACCGTGCAGTCCGAGACGGTCGGTGCGTGTTCCTACGATGCGGCAAGCGAGTGTCGCCAGTATGTGGTCGAGGTGACCGAGGGCGAGGATCGGGGCGGAGTCTTCGACTGGGAGCAGGGCATCGAGTCGAGACTGCGCGCCGGTGACGAGGTCTTGGTCACTGCCACCGAGACCACCGACGGCGCCGTCACCTACTCGTTCTTCGAGTATCAGCGTCGCACTCCGTTGCTCGTGTTGACCACGCTGTTCGTCGTTGCCGTGCTGGCGCTGGGACGGCTGCGCGGGTTCGGCGCCCTTGCCGGGCTCGGCGCCAGCCTCGCTGTAGTCGTCGTCTTCATGATTCCCTCGCTGCTCGACGGCAACAACACGTTGGCCGTGGCCCTCGTGGCGGCGAGCACGATCGCCTTCATCGCCGTCTACCTGGCCCACGGCTTCAACGTGGCCAGCACCGTCGCCCTGCTGTCGACGTTCGCCAGCCTCGTGTTGACGGCGGTGCTTGCCGACGTCTTCGTGACAGCGGGGAAGCTCACCGGTCTCACCGAGGACAGCAGCTTCATGCTGAACGCACTGGGTGTGCCGATCGACGCCCGAGGGATCCTGCTGGCCGGCATGGTGTTGGGGTCGCTTGGTGTCCTGGACGACGTCACCGTCACCCAGGTGGCCACCGTCGGGGCGCTGCGCCGGGCTGACTCCGAGGCACCGACGCTTCACCTCTACCGCAGCGCCCTCGACGTCGGACGTGACCACATCTCGTCGACCGTCAACACGCTCTTCTTGGCGTACGTCGGCGCAGCGCTGCCGCTGTTGTTGTTGTTCACCGAGGCGAACCAGTCCGTCGGATCGGTCGCCACTCGCGAAATCGTCGCGACCGAGATCGTGCGAGCATTGGTCGGCTCCATCGGGCTGATCGCGTCGGTGCCGATCGCCACTGGACTGGCCGCGGCCGTCTACCGACCAGGAGCACCGGTGCTTCCCAAGGATGGGAGAGCGCTCCCGGTGTGGCTGGCTCGCTTTCGGGAACGTCGGCGGTCGCCACGGCCGTAGCGCTCGTGGAATTACTCCGAATTCACGCCGGGGCGCGGTGGCCGGATCGGCCGCTTGTCGCGAACCCGGACCTGAGAAGCGCCTCGTCGTGCCGCGGGTCGACGCGGTGAGCGAGTGCTCTGTGGTGGGGCTAACAAGAATCGAACTTGTGACCTCATCCTTATCAGGGATGCGCTCTAACCGACTGAGCTATAGCCCCAGGGCAGGAGACGAGGCTATCGCCGTCCGCGGCAATCCTCACGCGCGAATCGTCGGTCGGGACTGCTCGGTACAGTGCGGGCCATGAAGATCGTCCGTCGGGTGATGGCCGCGCTCGGGCTGGCGGGAGTGATCGCCTCGGCGCTGCGCCTGCGTGGGCGGGGCGGCACGCCGCCCCAGCACGGCGGCTGGCAGCCGGTCGATCTCTCCTCGGGCGACGGCAGCACACCACGGCCGTCTGCCGGACGATGACCCTCCGCGCCGTCGACGCGCCGTCGGTCGCCATCGTCGGTGCCGGCGTCGTCGGGGAGCGGGTCCGGCGCAACCTGTCGTCGTCGTTCCGGCTGCTGCCACGGGACCTGGCCGCCGACATCGTCGTACTCGCCATGCCCGCGCCGCACGCTCCGGCCGCCGCCCGCCTGCTCGCCGCCGGAACGCACGTGGTGTCCACGAGTGGTGCCATCGACGACGTGCGGGATCTCCTCGACCTCGACCCTGCCGCCCGCGACGGCGGGGCGTCGCTGGTGGTCGGCGCCGCGGTGTCGCCCGGGCTGAGCGGGTTGATCGCCCGGTCGCTCACCGGTCGGCTCGACGGATGCGACGAACTCCATGTGGCCGTGCACGGCACCGCCGGTCCGGCCTGTGCGCGGGAGCATCACCGGGCGCTCGCCGGGTGGGCGCTCGGCTGGCACGACGGACGGTGGATCGAGCGACAGGCGGGCAGCGGTCGGGAGCTGTGCTGGTTTCCCGAGCCCGTCGGTGCGCGTGACTGCTACCGAGGCGAGCTCGCCGATCCGGTGCTGTTGCACCGGAGCTTCCCGGAGGTCGAACGCGTCAGTGCGCGCACGTCGGCCACCCGGCGCGACCGCCTGACGGCCCGCCTGCCGATGCTCACGGCGCCGCACGCCGAGGGTGGCATCGGGGCGTTGCGGGTGGAGGCGCGCGGCCACGACGTGGACGGCGCGCGCGTCACCGTGGTCAACGGCATCGCCGAGTTGATCGGCACGGCGACGGCGGCGACGGCCGCGGCGATGGTCGCCTTCCTCTCCCGGCGCGAGGAGCACGGGGGAGTCGTCACGACGTCGGACGCCGACCTCCCCACCGACGACATCCTTCGCGACGTGCTCCGCTACGGCGTGCGGCTGCAGGCATTCACCGGCGTGCCCTCCTAGTGGTCTGCGGCTCGTCCGCTGACAGACTGACCCGATGGGCACCGTTCACCCAGCCATCACGCCGCCGGTCGCCGAGTGGATCGGTCGACAGCGGGTCTTCTTCGTCGCCTCGGCCCCGCTCGCCGAGGACGGGCACGTCAACGTCTCGCCGAAGGGCGACGACACGTTGCGCATCCTCGACGATCTGACGGTGGCGTACCTCGACCTCACCGGGAGCGGCGCCGAGACGGTCGCCCACGTTCGTGAGAACGGGCGGATCACGCTGATGTGGTGTGCCTTCGAGGGGCCGCCGCGCATCGTGCGGGTCCACGGACGTGGCGAGATCGTCGACGTCGACGACGAGCGGGTCGCCGGCTTGTTCGACGACATTCCCGGAGCGCGGGCCGTGGTGATCGTGCACGCCGACCGGGTGAGCGACAGCTGCGGCTACAGCGTGCCGTTGTACGCCTACCAGGGTGAGCGCACGAAGCTCCGCGACTGGGCGGCCCAGCGCGGCCCGGAGGGCCTCGTCGACTACCGCACGAAGAAGAACTCCATCTCCATCGACGGGCTCCCGGCGTTCGACGCCGGGTAGCCCGCCGACCGATCCGGGCGCGTGCTCAGCCGGTCGTCGCCGGTGCCGTGGTGGCGGCCGCGTCGCCGAGCATCGTCTCGAGGTCGTCGAGGATGAGGTTGGCACCGAGTACCCCGATGCCGGTCATCCACACGGCGTCTTCGACGTCGAACTGACGGCGGTTCTCGACGGCGTCGAGTGTCTCCCAGAGGCCCTCGAACTGCGGCCTGGTCGTCTCGCCGCTGCCGTACGTGGTGGCGAACACCACGTCGGCGTCGACGAGCTCGATCTGCTCCGTGCTGATCAGGGCCATCGAGTACTCATTCCAGTCCTTGTCACCGAGGTCGAAGCCCACGGCCGTCAAGACGGATCCGGAGAACGACCCCGGCCCGTAGAGCCGGGTCTCGTCGGGGAGGAAGCGGACGATCGTTGCCGTGAGCTCGGAGGCGCCGATCGCTTCCCCGACCTCGGCGGCCCGCTCGTCAAACGCGTCGAGCAGCGCTTGGGCGTCGTCGGGCCGGCCGATCGCCTCGCCGGTCAGGAGCACCTGCTCGGTCCAGTTGCCGCCCGAGGACTCGCTGAACACCGTCGGCGCGATCTGCGAGAGCTCGTCGTAGAGGCCCTCATGGCGGACCTTGGCGCCAATGATCAGGTCGGGCTCGAGCGCGGCGATCGACTCGAGCTGCGGGGCGTTGGTCTCGCCGACGATCTCGACGGCCTCGAGGACGTCCGCTGGGAGGTAGCCGGGAAGGCCGCCGCCGGCGAAGCCCTCCGTGGCGCCCACCGGAGTCAGGCCCAGGGCGACGGCCGAGTCGAGGAACGACGAGTCGAGCACCACGACGCGTTGGGGGTCGGCCGGGACCTCGGTCTCGCCCATGGCATGGACGACGACGTGGGGGCCGATGGGCGCCGGCGAGTCGCCGGCGGGTGGGGTCGAGGCGGCGGCGCCTCCGGCCACGAGGGTGACGGCGGCGGTCGCGGACGCGGCGAAGGTGAGACGTCGGATCATGCCGCGCACCTTACTGGGACGGTAAGTATTCCTAACAACTCTCGTCGCAGATCCGATCATTGACGACACATCGCCACGGGGTGCATTCTGTCATTGAACTCACTAGCTGCGGGCGAGGAGATCGGCCCGAACAGGCAGGTCGGAGGGGATATGACGGTGACGGAGACGGCGTGGCAACAGACCGCGTGCATCTTGTGCGAGTGCAATTGCGGCGTGGAGGTGCGGCTCGGCGGTGAGGACGGACGGCGCTTCGAGCGCATCCGCGGCGACAAGGCACACCCCGGATCGCAGGGGTACACGTGCGAGAAGGCACTGCGACTCGACCACTACCAGAACGGCACGCACCGTCTCACGTCACCGCTGCGTCGCCGCGACGACGGGACGTTCGAGGAGATCGACTGGGACACGGCGATCCGTGAGGTCGCCGACCGCTTCGCCGCCGTTCGCGACACCCACGGCGGGGAGTCGATCTTCTACTACGGCGGCGGTGGCCAGGGGAACCATCTGGGCGGTGCCTACTCGTCGGCCACCAGGGCCGCCCTCGGTTCGCGATTCCGCTCCAGCGCCCTCGCCCAGGAGAAGACCGGAGAGTTCTGGGTCAATGCCCACATGATGGGCGCCATGGTGCGCGGGGACTTCGAGCACGCCGAGGTCGCCGTGTTCCTCGGCAAGAACCCGTGGCAGTCGCACGGGATCCCCCACGCCCGCACGACCCTGAAGGAGATCGCCCGCGACCCGGCGCGCACGATGATCGTCATCGATCCTCGGCGCACCGAGACGGCCGACCTCGCCGACATCCACCTGCAGGTCCGGCCGGGAACCGATGCGTGGTGCCTCGCCGCGCTGTGCGCCGCGTACGTCGACGAAGGTCTCCTGTCGACGACCTGGCTGGCCGAGCACGCCACCGGGCTCGACGAGGTGGTCGCCGTGCTGCGTGAGGTCGACATCGCCGCTTACGCCGCCATCTGCGGCATCGACGAATCGGTCCTGCGATCGACGGCGAGGCGCATCGCGGCGGCGTCGAGCGTGGCCGTGTTCGAGGACCTCGGCGTGCAGATGTCGCTGCACTCCACGCTCACGAGCTACCTCGACAAGTTGCTGTGGATGCTCACCGGCAACTTCGGGATCCCCGGAGCCCAGTACGTGCCGACCACGCTGGTCAACCTCGCCGGGTCGGCCGTCAGCGGGCGGGGCTCGTCGCGACGCAGTCCCGTGGCCGGAGCCCGCATCATCTCAGGCCTGGTGCCGTGCAACGTGATCGCCGAGGAGATCCTCGCCGATCATCCGGCGCGGTACCGGGCGATGCTCGTCGAGAGCGGCAACCCGGCCCACTCGCTCGCTGACAGCCAACACATGCGCGAGGCGCTCGAGGCCCTCGAGCTGCTCGTCGTGATCGACGTGGCGATGACCGAGACGGCCCGGCTCGCCGACTACGTGCTGCCGGCGTCGTCGCAGTTCGAGAAGTGGGAGGCGACGTTCTTCAACTTCGAGTTCCCGCACAACGTGTTCCACCTCCGCCGACCGCTGCTGGAGCCGCTCCCCGGCACGCTCGGCGAGCCCGAGATCCACGCCCGTCTGTGCGAAGCGCTGGGCGTGCTCGATCCCGGCGTGATGGCAACGCTGCGCGAGGCGGCCGAACGGGGTCGGACCGAGTTCGCCGGCGCCTTCTTCGAAGCCGTCGCCGCCGATCCCGACCTCGGCCGCCTCGGACCGGTCGTGCTCTACCGAGCCCTCGGTCCGACCCTCCCCGACGGGGCGGCCCCCGCCGCCGCCCTGTGGGCCGCCGCCCACCGCTGTGCCCAGACCTACCCGGCATCGGTCGCCGCCGCCGGTCACGCCGACGGCGAGGCCCTGTTCGACGCCATCCTGGCCGGGCGGTCCGGCGTGGTCTTCTCCGAGGACGACTACGAGGTGGCGTGGGACCGCCTGCGCACCGACGACGGACGGCTCCATCTGGCGATCGACGAGATGCTCACCGAACTGCGCGGCCTGGCCGACGAGCCGGGACCGTCGACCGACCCGGAGTATCCGTTCGTGCTGTCCGCCGGGGAGCGCCGGTCGTTCACGGCGAACACGATCCTGCGCGATCCGACCTGGCGCAAGCGTGATCCCGCCGGTGCCCTCCGGGTGTCGCCGGCCGACGCCGATCGTCTCGGCATCGGCACGGGCGACGCCGTGCGCGTGACGACCCGGCGCGGCTCGGCGGTGGCGACGGCGGACGTCGACGAGGCGATGCAGGCCGGCCACATCTCGCTGCCCAACGGGCTCGGCCTCGACTACGCGATGGACGGTGCGACGCCGGTGACCACGGGCGTGGCGCCCAACGAGCTGACGGCGACCGAGGACCGTGACTGGGTGGCCGGCACGCCGTGGCACAAGCACGTGCCGGCCCGCCTCGAGCCGGTCGCCGGTGCGTGAGTCGCCGGGCACCGGCGCCCGACGTCAGTAGGTTGATGTCGTGCGCCGTACGCGATTCGACGACTGGCCGTGTCCCATCGCCCGGGTCACCGACCTGGTCGGCGACTGGTGGACGCCGATCGTGATGCGCGAGGTGTTCGCCGGTCGCTCACGCTTCGACGACATCCAGCAATCGATCGGATGCAGCCGGCCGATCCTCGCCCAGCGCCTGACACGCCTCGTCGAGGAGGGCCTGCTGGTCAAGGTCGAGTACGCCCAGCACCCGCCCCGCTACGACTACCGGCTCACCGACAAGGGCCGGGCGTTCTGGGACGTGCTGGCGGCGATGTGGCGCTGGGGATCGGACTGGATGTGGCCACCCGGTGACGGGTCCGGTGTCGCCCCCGTCGCCCTGCTCGACCCCGAGACCAAGCAGGAGATCCGTCCCGTCGTCGTCGACGAGAACAGCGGCGCCCGCGTCGACATCCGGCGCACCCGCATCGTGCGCAATCGCAACTACGCGGCGACGGTCAGCGCTCCTCGAGACGCCGACTGAGCTCGTCGACCTTGGCGGCCAGCTCGGCGAGCTGTTCGCGCAGCTCCTCGCCGGTGACGACGTCGGAGAGCATCAGCCGCACACCCGCCAGCTCGCGGGCGAGGAACTCGGTGTCGCTCTGGGTCCGCTCGGAGACGTTGCGATCGGTGGCTGCCTGGACTCGGTCGCGTGCCTCCTGCCGGTTCTGGGCGAGCAGGATGAGCGGAGCGGCGTAGGACGCCTGGAGCGACAGGACGAGGGTCAGCAGCACGAGGCCGCGGTCCCAAGGGTCGAACTGGATGCGCTCGGGAACGGCGAGGTTCCAGCTGATCCACACGATGATGACGGCGGTCTGCCACACGAGGAAGCGCGCCGTGCCGAGGTAGCGGGCGATGCCCTCGGAGAACTGGCCGAAGGCATCGGCGTCGTAGCTCATGCCGATGCGCCGGGCCTCGCGTGGGGCCGTGAGATCTTCGCGTCGCTTGACCATCAGGCGCGTCGCGTCGAGCTGGTGGTTGCCGGGAGGTTGCGGTGGCGCTGGCGCCAGCCCGATCCGAGCTGGCGGTCGAGGACGTCGTCGACGGTGACGGCGCCGAGGAGTTGCCCGGTGGCGTCGCACACGGCGATGGCGAGCATGTCGTAGCGGGCGAGCTGCTCGGCGACGGCACGGTCGGTGGCGTCGGGCTGCACCACGGGGTCGTTGGAGACGCAGTTGCGCAGTTCCGTGCTCGGCGACTCGCGCAGCAGCCGCTGGAAGTGGGCCGTGCCGAGGAAGCGGCCGGTGGGCGCCTTGAACGGCGGCTGGCACACGAACACCTGGGCGGCGATGCTGACCACCCAGTCGGGGTCGCGGATCTGGGCCAGCGCCTCGGCCACGGTGGCGGTGGGCCCGAGGATGATCAACTCAGGCGTCATCATGCCGCCGGCCGTGGCGGCCTCGTAGGACAGCAGCCGGCGGACGACGTCGGCGTCGTCGGCATCCATCGCCTCGAGGATCCGGCTGCGCTGCTCGCCGGGCATCTCGCCGAGCAGGTCGACGAGATCGTCGTACTCCATCTCGTCGAGCACGTCGAGCAGGCGGTCGAGGTCGAGGCCGCCGATGAGATGGATCTGTTCGGCCTCGGAGAGCTCCTCGAGGACGTCGGCCAGCCGTTCGTCGTCCATCGCTGCGGCGATCTGGCGGCGACGGGCGAGGGGGAGGGCCCGCACGATGTTGGCCACCTCGGCCGGGTGGAGGTCGCGCAGGCGGGCGGCCTCGGCGGCCACCTCGCTCGCAGGAGCGAACAGGCCGGGCACCTCGTCGGCGTCGACGAGCCGATAGCTCGGCTTGCGGCGGAGCAGGTTGCGCTTGACCAGGCGGACCTTGGCGATCTCCCAGTAGCGCCCCGATGCGTGGTCGACGCCGCGGAGGCCGACGTCGCTGACCGTCTCGTCGCCGAGCCGGCGATCGAGCAGGTCTCGTCCGACGAGCACCTCGCCCGGCTTGGGCTTGAACGGATGGAGGTCGACGTCCCAGCTGCGCAGCTGGGCGCCGTTGCTGGCGAGCTCGGCGACGCGGTTGGCGTTGACGAAGATCTTGCGGCGTTGGCTCTCGGCCACGAACCCGACGACCCGCGGTGCCGACCCCGGACGACCGGGCACGACGACCAGGTCCTGGACGCGTCCGACGGTGGCGCCGCCGGCGTCGAGCAGCGGCAGGCGCATCACCCGGAAGGCGTAGATCAGGTCACCGGCAGCCACGCTCCGGAGGCTACTTGCAGGGGTTCCACCAGGGAGGACCGCTCCGAGATAGTGCCAGGCACTATCTCGGGATCGGTCAGGTGGCTCGGACCTCGACCAGCGTGTCGGAGTAGGCGACGCCGCCGCCCCAGTCGGTGAGGGTGTCGTTGGTGAGGGCGTTGGCCGATCGGCCGTCGGGATGCTGGCTGGCCCACCAGCCCCACGGGATCGACACCACCCCGGGCCGAACACGGTTGCCGATCCGCACCGGCACGCGCACCGACGCCCGGTCGTTGAACACCTCGGCGAGGTCGCCGTCGGCGAGCCCGCGGATGGCGGCGTCGTGTCCGGACAGTTCGACGAACGGCTGACCCTCGGCCGGCCCGTGCTTGGGGAGCTGCGAGTAGCTCGAGTTGAGGAATCGGCTGTGGTGCTTGGGCGTCATCAGCTGGAGCGGGTAGCGCGATCGCAGCTCGGGGTCACCGTGGGGCCCTTCGGCCGGCGGGACGAAGTCGGGGAGCGCCGGCTGCCCGAGCCCGCGCAGGCGCTCGCTGACCAACTCGACGCGGCCCGACGACGTGGGGAACACGCCGCTGCCGAACGGCCGACCGTCGTCGGGGTAGGGCACCCGGACCCACCCGTCGGCGCGCAGTCTGGCGAGGTCGACCTTGGCGCCCAGCGCGTGCTCGAGCAGTGTCTCGTCATCGTCGAACAGCGCCGGTTCGGTGTAGCCCATCGCCCCGGCCAGGCGGCGGAACAGCTCGGTGTTGCTGCACGACTCGCCGCGCGGCGGGATGGCCGCCTCGTTCCAGCCCATCCACAGGTGACCCCAGGCCGGCACGACGTCGGTGATCTCGATCTGGGTGGCCGCGGGGAGGACGATGTCGGCGTAGCGAGCGGTGTCGGTGAGGAACTGCTCGTGGACGACGGTGAACAGGTCGTCTCGGGCGAGGCCGCGACGCGTGAGCTCGGCGTTGGGCACGGTGACGAGCGGGTTGGCGTTCCACACCACCATCGCCTGTACCGGGGGATCGAGCGCCGGATCGGTGAGCGCCTCGCCCAGACGGCTCATGTTGAGCCAACGCGGTTCGCGCCCGGCGAGCAGATCGGACCGGAACAGCGCGGCCTCGTCGACCAGTTCGTCCTGATACGTGCCGACGCTGCGCGACAGTCCACCACCGACGTCGTGCCACGCACCGACGAGCGCCGGCAGCACCGCCAACGTGCGGTAGAACATCGCCCCGTTGGTGTGGTGCTCGGCGCCGATGAGGGAACGGATCGCCGCCGGGCGGATCGTGCCGTAGTCGGTGGCGAGCCGCTCGATCACGTCGACGTCGAGGCCGCAGATCTCGGCGGCTCGCTGCGGCGTCCACGACGCGACGTGGGCCGCCAACTCGTCGAAGCCGATCGTGTGGTCGTCCACCCACGCCCGATCGACGAGACCGTCGCGGATCAGCACGTGCATCATCGCCAGCATCAAGGCCACGTCGGTGCCGGGCAGCGGCTGGATGAACTCGTCGGCGGCCTCGGCGGTGATCGTGCGCAGCGGGTCGATGACCACGATGCGGGCGCCGGCGGCCCGGGCGGCCTCGATGGTCGGCCACAGGTGGCGGTTCGTCAGGCGGGTGTTGCTTCCCCAGATGACGATGAGCCGGCTGTGCTCGAGCTGCATCGGATCGAGCGTGCGACCGGTCCCGTTCGTCATCGAAATGCCGGCACCGACGGTGGGCCCGCACAGGGCACGGACGAGACGGCTGGCTCCCATGTGATGGAAGAAGCGGCTGTCCATGCCCATCACCGACAGCAGGCTCTGGTTGCCGGCGTCGCTGAACGGCAGCACGGCCTCGGGACCGTACGTGTCGATGACGTCGTGGAGGCGCTCGGCGATCGCGGCGAGGGCCTCGTCCCATGTGATCGCCTCGAAGCGGGCTTCGCCCTTGGGCCCGACCCGGCGCAGTGGCGTGAGGATGCGATCGGGGCTGTACACGCGGTCGATGAAGCGGTTGACCTTGGGGCACAGCTCGCCCTGGCTGTAGGGGTGATCGGGGTTGCCCCGCATCTTCACGGCGACCGGCCCGGTGTCGGACTCGGTGACCGTCACGTGCCAACCGCACGAATCTGGACAGTCGTGGTGGCATGTTCCGCTGACGACGCGGGTCGCGCCGCCGTTCGTCGGCCGAGTGGCCTCGACGGTCTGATTGGCGGTCATCACTGCATGGTAGGGCGGCCGTGGACGGGCACCTCGGCCGATACCGTCCGGGCCGTGCACCCGTTGCTGCCGATCCTGATCGACGCCGCCCACGGACGCTTTCCCGAGGCCGACGGTGCGACCGAGGTCTTCGCGCCCGACGCCGACGGGACCGTGGCCGTGGTCGGCTTCACGGGCCACGCGTTCGTGCTCGCGTCCGTCGATCCGGCCGAGATCGGGGCACGGCAGCAGGACGATGCCGGCGGCGGATTCGGCGGGGTGTTCGCCCCGACGTTGCTGTCGTGGCTGGCCGGGTCGTGGGGCGTCGTCGGCTCCACCGACGTGGTGCTCGCCGCTCGCGGGCGGGGCGGAGGTTCGGCGGATGTGCGCGAGTTGGCCATCGACGATCCGGCCCGCGCCCACTCCCGGGTGCACCGGGCTGAGGAGCACCGCGCCGGCGTGCGGGTGTTCGGCGACGATGCCGGCCTGGCCATCGTGGGCACCGGACTCGCCGGTCGCACCGAGCTGTCGGTCGAGCTGTTCGACCCGTCGCGAGTTGCCGCCGGACGCGGCCGGGCCCTCATCGCCGCCGGCCTGACGCACGTCGACCCCGACGACTGGTGCTTCGCCCAGGTGGCGGCGGGCAATGCCCGGTCGCTGCGATCGTTTCTCGCCGTCGGTTTCGTGCCGATCGGGTCGGAGGTGCTGATCACCGCTCGCGGGGAGCGGTAGGGTCGCCGAGCATGGAGCTCACGGCCATCGAGATCACCTGCCCTCGCTGTCGGCGCACGGTTGCCGCACGCTTCTACGGCCCGTGTGACGACTGCCGAACCGCCTTGCGGGCGCAGTATCAGGGTGAGGGTCGCATCGTCGAGGTCGCCGAGTACGAGCCGAAGATGAACGTCACGCCGAACGCCATCGCCACCAAGGACTAGCCGCGGTCTCGCCGATTCGCGCGTGACGTGCGTGCTCGCCGCGGCGGTAGTGTGAAAGCTCCCTTCGGGGACGTGGCGCAATTGGTAGCGCATCACCTTTGCAAGGTGGGGGTTGTGGGTTCGAGTCCCATCGTCTCCACGAGCCCGGGGGCTTCGCCCCCGCTCGCTGGCGCTCGCGCCCCAGTGGCGTCCGGCTCGCTGGCGCTCGCTCGAACGCCGGAGGCTGTCGTCTCCACGAGCCCGGGGGCTTCGCCCCCGCTCGCTGGCGCTCGCGCCCCAGTGGCGTCCGGCTCGCTGGCGCTCGCTCGAACGCCGGAGGCTGTCGCCTCCACGAGCCCGGGGGCTTCCTCGCCCCCGCTCGGGTCGCAGGATCGACGAATCGATTCTGGCCCGCCGGTGCTCTCACCTGCTGATGAGCACGGCAGGCCTTCTCGTGGCCCGGATCGGACCGGGCACCACGCCCGTCCGGGCCGCGTCGGCGGAGCCGCGTGTGGACATCCCTGACCCGCCGATCCTCGTCCATCCGCCGCCGCAGGAGCCGTCGTTCGAGGCGTTCGTCGCCGATGCCTCGCTGCGCCTGCGCCGGGCGCTGGTGGCCCGCTACGGCGTCGAGCTCGGGGTGGAGGCCTGTGCCGAGGCGATCGCCTGGGCCTGGGCCCACCGCGAGCGCCTCGCCACGATGAGCAATCCGGTCGGCTACCTCTACCGCGTGGGCCAGACCGCGGTACGTCGTCAGGCGCGGTGGCAACGAACCCCACCGCTGCCCCGCGAGGAGCACGACGCCGACCTTGCCCTGCCCGACCCGGCACTGCACGACGCCCTCGCCAAGCTCAACCGGGATCAGCGCGCTGCCGTGATGCTCGTCCACGCCTACGGCTACCCGTACGCCGAGGCCGCGGCGCTGCTCGACATCCCGGTGTCCACGCTCAAGAACCATCTCAACCGGGGAGCCGCCAAGTTGCGCCGAATGCTCGAGAGCTCACGATGAACCCCGATCTCGAAGGACGTCTCCGGCGTTTCGGCGCAACGGTCGACCGAGCCGCCGAGGCAGCGCAGCAGCGGGCGGAGGCCGCCGAGCCGGGCGATCTGGAGAACGTCGTGTCGCTGCGATCGCGCCGGGTCACCGCCCGGGTCATCGCCACCGTCGCGGCGTCGGCCGCCGCCCTCGTCGGTGTCGTGGTGTTCGCCGCCCGCGGGGGAACCGACGGCGGCGGAGCCGATCCGGCGTCGAGCGGGGACGGTCCGGCCATCGTCGTCGATTCCACCGACGTGACTGCGTCATCGGCGCCGCCGACGGAGTTGACGGGGCCGTCCACCGAGCCGGCCGGGTCGATCCCACCGCCCACCACGGCCGTCGCGTCGAGCACCGTCGCCGCCACGACGTCGACGTCGGTCGCCTCCACCCGAACACCGCAGACGACGCGCTCACCGGTGTGCCCTGACTACCGCCCGAACTCCACGCCGCCACTCCGGCTGTGCGACCAGTCCGAGGCCGTTCGGCAGGTGCAGCTGGCCCTCGGCGTCAACGCCGACGGCTACTTCGGTCCCGCCACGCGCGCCGCGGTCGAGCAGTTCCAGCGGGACCACGGACTCGAGGTCGACGGCCTCGTCGGGCCGGCGACGTGGGCGGCGCTGTTCCCCGGCTCCACGACGACCACCACGGCCTGAGTCGGTTCCGCCGCCCGTGATGCCGGTATGGCGGCGTCAGCGCGGTCCGGTCACCGCAAAGGCGATCGCCGCGGCGTGCCCGACGTTGACCGAGTCGACCGCCGGCTCGATGGGGATCGCCACCCGCTGCGATGCCGCGTCGAGCGCAGCGCTGCTCAGCCCCGGACCCTCGGCACCGAGCAGGATCGCCAGACGGTCGGGAGCGTCGGAATCCCAGATCGAGACAGCCCCGGCCGGCGTGAGGGCCCAGGTGGTGAAGCCGGCGCTGTGGACGACGTCGAGGTCGTCCGGCCACGACGCCGCCCGGGCGACGGGCAGCAGGAGGATCTCACCCATGCTCACGCGGACGGTGCGCCGGTAGTAGGGGTCGATGCACGTCGGATCGAGGATCAACCCGGCCACGCCGAACGCCCGCGCCGACCGGGCGATCAGCCCGAGGTTCTCGGGGTCGTTGAGGCCTTCGAGAACGGCGAGCCGCACCGGGCCCTCGCCGGCCGACGTCACGGCCCCGGCCACCAGCTCGGCCACGGTCGGCAGCGGCCGGCGGTCGGCCGCCGCGACGATGCCCCGATGCAGATCGAAGCCGACGGTTGCCCGCATCACGTCCGGCGTCACGACGACCACGCCGACGCCACCGCCGACGATCGATTCGACCCGCGCCGCCGTCTTGGGCGTGGCGAGGACCGAGCGGATGCGGTGGCCCGACACCATCAGCTTGCCCAGGGCCACCGGTCCCTCGACGACGAACAGCTCGTCGCGCTCGCGCCGGCGCCGGGCGGCCGGATCGGTCAGCTCGACGTAGTCGTCGAGGCGGGGGTCGCCGGGATCGGTGACCACGTCGCCGGCACCGCCGGTCATGGCATGGGCGTCGGTTGGTGGGGGAGGGCGTAGGTGCCCTGGGCCACCGAGCACGGCTTCGTCTCGTCGACGGTCCAGACCCTCACCGAGCCGACCACGTTGCGCCGCCCGGCGATGTCGAGCGTGGCCCGGGCCCACAGCTCGGTGCCGATCGCCGGGCGCAGGAAACGGATCGAGAGCTCGGACGTGAGCGCCATCGGCTCCATCCGCCCGATCGCACCGAAAACCAGGTACCAGAGGACGGCATCGGCGAGGGAGAACTGGGTGGGGCCGGAGATGTAGCCGCCGGGCCGGAGGTCGGCATCCGAGGCGGTGAGGTGGGCGACGGCGTAGTCCGATCCGACCTCGACGCACCGGTTGCGACTGCCCGGGAACCCCTCGAGCACCATGCGGTTGATCGTCTCGGGGTCGAGGGGGCTGGTGGTGCTCTCCATGGCCCGACGGTATGGCATCGTGAGTGACCGTGACGGCATCGGGCATCGATCGGTTGGAACGGGTCGTCGTGGTGGGTGGGTCGCTCGCCGGACTGCGGGCGTGTGAGGCCCTCCGCGCCGGAGGTTTCACCGGCACGGTCGTGCTGGTCGGCGCCGAGCAGCACCAGCCCTACGATCGCCCGCCGCTGTCGAAGAAGTTCCTCGCCGGCGAGTGGGGGGCCGAGCGCATCGCCCTGCGCCAGCCCGACGCGTTCGAGTCGCTGGGACTGGAGACGCTGCTCGGCGTCCCCGCGTCGGGCATCGACACGACCGCCCGCTCGGTCGTCCTCGCCGACGGGCGGGACGTGCCCTACGACGGAGCGATCCTGGCCACCGGGTCTCAGCCGAAGCGCCTTCCGGACACCGACGGCAATCCGTTCGTGCACGTGCTGCGTTCCCTCGACGACGCCATCGCCCTGCGGGCCGTGATCGAACGGCCGGGCGTCCGCGTCGTCGTGATCGGCGCCGGGTTCATCGGCCTCGAGGTGGCGGCGACGGCCCGGCGTGCCGGCGCCGAGGTGGTCGTCCTCGAAGGCGCCGCGGCGCCCCTGATCCGTGGCGTCGGTGCCGAGTTGGGCGCCGACCTGGCTTCGTTCCACGGCGACGAGGGCGTCGATCTCCGTACGTCGGTCGCCGTCGCCGGCGTTGCCCACGACGCAGCCGGTGCGATCGTCCGCATGGGTGACGGCAGCGAGCTGCGCGCGGATGCCGTGGTGGTCGGCATCGGGGTCTCGCCGGCGACCGGCTGGCTGGCCGACAGCGGGCTCGAGCTTCGCGACGGGATCGTCACGGCGCCGACGTTGGCGACCGGCGCACCGGGCGTGTTCGCCGCCGGCGACGTCGTGCGGTGGACGCATCCGCTGTTCGCCGAGGAGGTGCGTATCGAGCACTGGACCAACGCCGCCGAGCAGGGAGCGCTCGCCGCCGCGAACCTCCTCGCCTCGGCCGCAGGTGGCGAGCTCACCGAGTCGGCGACCGTGCCGTTCGTGTGGAGCGATCAGTACGACCATCGCATCCAGTTCCTCGGGCGGTCGACGGCGGTCGACGGCTCGCCCGCCGAGTGGACGGTCCTCGTCGGGTCTCCAGGGGAGCGGTCGTTCGTCGCCGGCTACCACGCCGACGGTGTCCTGCGGGGCGTCCTCGGACTCAACCTGCCCCGGCTGGTGATGAAGTACCGGCCGCTGATCGCCGCTCGGGCCCCGCTCGCCGACGCGCTGGCCCTGGCCGACGAGCAGCGGCTCGCCGAGTCCGCTCGCCGAGCGGGGTGATTCGGTGCCCCGGCTCGACGCCAACCGCGTGGCGGCCTGGCGTGACATGCAGTCGTTGACCGCCGAGCTCGAGCGCCGGATCGACGTCGACGTTCGCGAAGAGTGGGACATCGGGCTCGGCTGGTTCGACGTCCTCGCCGCCCTCCAGCGCCTCGGCGGATCGGCCCGGCCGGTGCAACTGGCGGCCGAGTTGCGCATCGTCGCGTCGAGCCTCAGCCGGCGGCTCGACCGCCTCGAGGAGGAGGGCTGGGTCAAGCGCCACGCCGGGCGCGAGGCCACCGACCTGCGATCGATCACCGTCGAGCTGACCCGCCGCGGCCGTCAGCTGTGGCGGGAGATGAACGTGACCTACCGCCGGGCCGTGCAGCACCACTTCGCCGTGATGCTCTCGGACGCCCACGTCGCCGGTCTGCGCGACGCCCTCGTCGTCCTCGCCGACCACCTCGACGACGCGCCATAACCTGATTCTCAGCCCTCTCCGGTCGCGAATTCGCGACCGGAGGAGTACAGGAATCTTGGAATGGGCCTCGAGGACAGGCGGCACGGATCGGCCCTCGCGACGGGCAACCGGTACCGTTCCGTGGGTGAGCACTGCAGTCATCGTCGATGCCGTCCGCACCCCGCTGGGGAAGAGGAACGGCGCCCTGCGCGACTGGCACCCCGTCGATCTCGCCGCCGAGACGCTCACCGCCCTCGTCGAGCGCACCGGCATCGACCCGGCCATCGTCGACGACGTCGTGATGGGGTGCGTCATGCAGGTGGGCGAGCAGGCGGCCAACGTCGGCCGCAACGCCGTGCTGGCTGCGGGTTGGCCCGACCACGTGCCCGGCACCACCATCGACCGCCAGTGCGGCTCGAGCCAGCAGGCGGCCCACTTCGCCGCCCAGGGCGTGATCGCCGGTGCGTACGACATCGTCGTCGCTGCCGGCGTCGAGGTGATGACGCGCGTTCCGATGGGTTCGGCATTCGCAGACGGCAAGTACGGCTGGCCGTTCGGCCCGGCGGTCGGCGCCCGCTACGCCGAGCAGGGCGGCCTCGTGCCACAAGGGATCTCGGCCGAACTGATCGCCGACCAGTGGAACCTCAGCCGCGAGGACCTCGACGCCTTCGGGTTGCGCAGCCAGCAACTCGCCGCCCAGGCCACCGCCGAGGGTCGCTTCGAACGGGAGATCCTCCCGGTGCTCGGCGCCGACGGATCGCTCGTCACGGTCGACGAGGGTCTGCGGGAGACGACGATGGAGTCGCTCGCCAAGCTCAAGCCGGCGTTCCGCACCGAGGAGGAGGGCGGCCGGGTCACGGCCGGCAACTCCTCGCAGATCACCGACGGCGCCGCCGCCTTGCTGATCATGTCCGAGGAGAAGGCCGCCGCCCTCGGCCTGACGCCGCGGGCCCGGTTCGTCAACTTCTCGCTCGCCGGGGCCGACCCGCGAGTCATGCTGACGGCACCGATCCCAGCCACCAAGAAGGTGCTCGAGCGGGCCGGACTCACCATCGACGACATCGACCTGGTCGAGATCAACGAGGCGTTCGCGTCCGTCATCCTCGCCTGGGAGAAGGAGATCCATCCCGACATGGATCGGGTGAACGTCAACGGTGGGGCGATCGCCCTCGGCCATCCGCTCGGCTGCTCGGGTGCCCGCCTGATGACGACGCTGCTCAACGAGCTCGAACGCACCGGTGGTCGCTACGGCCTGCAGACGATGTGCGAGGGCGGCGGCATGGCCAACGCCACCATCATCGAGCGCCTCTGACCGGCGACGTTCTCAGCCAGTTCTCAGCGACTTACACAGCTGTAGTTTGTCCACCGCGTCATCCCCATCCTGGGGATAACTTTTGGTCACTCGTACAGCGGAGCGACCTCGGTCATATCCTCGAGGCAATGTTTTGGCGGCGGCGGGTCCTCGTCGGGCGCCAGCGTCATCTTCAGCTCGACGCCGCAGACGTCGCAGCGGTAGCGGACGCTGATTTTCCGCATTTCCCCTGGTGGCGGGGGGTCTGGGAGGGGTCTGGTGACCGATCGGAGCATGCCGATCCCGACCTTCCAGAGGACCACGGCAAGCAGCAGTCCACCGGCTACCCACAGGACCGTCCCGAAATCCGGCACGATCCCCAGCCTACTGTTGGTATCCCCAGCCTCCGGCGGGTCGGCGACCCGTCAACGGGCTGGTCAGCGCCACTTGGTGGCGGTGAAGAGGCCGGCGAGCAGGCACACCATGCCCGCCACCATCGGGATGTTGCTGTCCCACCACAGGTAGCGCGCCATGATCGCCAGGGCGCCGACGGCGAACAGGGCGAGCATGAGGATCGGCACCCACGACGGGCTCTCCTCGAGGGCCCTGGCCTGCGGTGCCGTGTAGCGACCCGAGTCGTACCGATGGGCGTCACCACCGTCACTGCCGGATGCGCCGCCCGTCGATGAGGTCGAGCGAGTCTTGTCTGCAGGGCGCGTGCCGGCCGGGGTCACCCGGCCACCGGTCTTGCGCTTCGGAGGAGCCACGGCCAGCGAGTGTACGGCAATCGACCGGGCCGCCCATCGCCACCCGTCATTAGGGTGAGTCCGTGAGCCCGCGCGTCCTCGTGATCGACAGCTACGACAGCTTCGTGTTCAACCTGGTGCAGTACCTCGGCGAGCTCGGTGCCGAGCCAGTCGTGCACCGCAACGACGCGCTCACCGTCGACGAGGCGGTCGCTCTCGCCCCCGACGCTGTGCTCCTCTCACCGGGGCCCGGTCGCCCCGAGGACGCCGGCATCATCTGCGACGCCGTCGGAGCCTTTGCCGCGCGGCCCACGCCCGTGCTCGGCGTGTGCCTCGGGCATCAGGCGATCGGCCATGTCTACGGCGCCACGGTGGTCGGTGCGGCCACGCTGATGCACGGCAAGACATCCGAGATCGACCACCGCGGCGTCGGTGTGTTCGCCGGGCTCCCGAACCCGCTCACGGCCACGCGCTACCACTCGCTCACGCTGCAGCCCGACACCTTGCCCGACGTGCTCGAGGTGACGGCGACGGCCACCGACGGCACCGTGATGGGCGTGCGCCATCGTGAGCTCCCGGTCGAAGGTGTGCAGTTCCACCCCGAGAGCATCCTCACCGGCGCCGGCCACGACCTCCTGCGCAACTTCCTCGCCCGCGCCGGCACTCCCGCCTGAACCCGGACGGTCGCCGTCCTCGTTGACGGGTACATGTGGGCCATGGCCACCATCGACTGGACCGAACGACTGCTCGAACAGCTGACGTTCCACTGGAACGTGCACGCCCGGCCCCGCCTCGACGGGCTGACCGACGAGGAATACCGCTGGGAGCCGGTGCCGGGCGCGTGGAACCTGCGACGGCGGGGTGAGGCCCTGACCGCATTGGCCGACGGTGGCGGCGACTGGGTGATCGACTTCGATCAGCCCGAACCCTCGCCGGCGCCGGTCACCACCATCGCCTGGCGCCTCGGCCATCTCATCGTCGGCGTATTCGGCCAGCGCAACGCCTCGCACTTCGGGCGGGCACCGATCGACTACGGCTCGGTCGAGTGGTCGCCGACCGCCGACGGAGCCCTCGCCGCGCTCGACGGCGAGTACGAACGGTGGGTGGAAGGCGTGCGATCACTCGACGCCGACGGGCTCGCGGCTCCCGTCGGTCCGGCCGAGGGCCCCTTCGCCGAGGAGCCCTACGCGGTGCTCGTCCTCCACATCCACCGCGAGGCGATCCACCACCTCGCCGAGATCGCTCTCCTGCGCGACCTCTACGCCCACCACGCCTGACGGTTGGTGCCATGGGCGGGCCGGGTGGCCGGTCAGCGCCGCGTACGGACGGGAGGGTAAATACCCCACCGAAGCGTCCGGTAATTACCCTCCGGTCGGGACGGCGACCAGCGGACGGCCCTCCGCCTCGCACGCCCTTTCGCTCACCGTGCCAGGCACCAACCGTCAGGTCGGCGCGTCGGGGTCGATGCCGGCGGCGCGGAGGGGGTCGAGGATGCGGCGGGCGTCGGCTTCGTCGAGGAGTCCCTCGGCGACGACGACGTCGATGATCGAACGGCCCGAGTCCTGGGCCGTGTGCACCACGGCGGCGGCGCGCTCGTAGCCGATGATCGGATTCAACGCCGTCGCCAACGCGGACGTACGCTCGGCATAGCCACGGGTCCTGGCCTCGTCGACGGCGATCCCGGCGACGCACTTGTCGGCGAACACGGTGGCCACGTTGCCGAGCAGCGTCGCCGACTCGAGCACGGCGTCGGCCATCACCGGGAGGTAGGTGTTCAGCTCGAGGATGCCCTGGGACGCGGCGTAGCCGACGGTGACGTCGTTGCCCATCACCCGGGCGGCCACCTGGTTGACCGACTCGCACAGCACCGGGTTCACCTTGCCGGGCATGATCGACGAGCCGGCCTGCAGCTCGGGCAGCTGCAGCTCGCCCAACCCGGCGGCGGGGCCGCTCGCCAGCAGGCGGATGTCGTTGGCGATCTTCGTCAGGGCGACGGCGACGCCACGCAGGCCGCTCGATGCCTCCGCGATGGCGCCCTGGCCACCCATGTGCACCATCGGGTTCGGCGTCGGGCGGAGGGGCAGGTCGGTCTCAGCGGCGATCGCCTCGATGACGCCGGCGGCGAACCCGGCCGGGGCGGTGATTCCGGTTCCCACGGCCGTGCCGCCGAGCGGCAGTTCACCGAGGGCGGCGAGGTCGGACGCCGACCGTGACAGGGCCCGGGCCAGCAGGCCCGACCAGGCGTCGGCTTCCTGACCGATCGTCACCGGCGTGGCGTCCATCAGGTGGGTCCGGCCGGCCTTGACGACCCTCCATGTCCTCGCCGACAGCGCAGCGAGGGCATCGACGAGCCCCTGCAGCGCCGGATGCGTGGCGTCACGCAGCTCGCGCATCACGGCGATGCGGATCGCCGTCGGCACCGTGTCGTTCGACGACTGCGACGCGTTGACGTGGTCGTTGGGGTGCACCGCCCGACCGAGCGACTCGCCGGCCAGGGTGGCGATCACCTCGTTGACGTTCATGTTCGTCGACGTGCCCGAGCCGGTCTGGAAGACGTCGACGGGGAACTGGTCGTCGAGTTCGCCTGCCTCGATCCGCTGGGCTGCCTGCCCGATGGCCTCGGCCACGTCAGCGTCGACGCCCGGCACAGCCAGCGAGGCGTTGACCACGGCCGCGTGCCGCTTGATGGTGGCCAGGGCGCGGGCGACCCGCACGTCCAGCGGGCGATGAGCGATGGGGAAATTCCCCACGGCGAGATCGGTCTGTCGTCCCCAGAGCCGTTCGTCGCCGCTCATCGTCACCCTCCTTCGGGCACCGTCGTGGTCGTGGTCGCCGCCTGCGTGGTGGTCGGCGCCGCCGTGGTGGTGGGCGCCTGCGTCGGCGGGGGGTTCGTCGGCGGCGGATTGGTCTGCGGGGGGTTCGTCTGCGGCGGATTGGTGGGCGCGGGCTCGTCGGGCTCGACGCCGATCGTGAGCTGCACCGTGTCGCCGACCAGCGCTGTGGCGCCCCGGCGCGGTGTCTGATCCATGACGTTGCCGATCCACTGGTTGTCCCGGGTCTCGAAGTAGCTGATGTCGAACTCCAGGCCGGCGTCGCTGAGCAGCTGTCGGGCCCGGTTCTCGGACTGACCGATGACCATCGGGACGGACACCTGGTTGTCGGGAGCGGTGGTGGTGGGCGCCTCGGTGTCCGTTCCGGGATCGCCGCTGGCCCGGGCGATGGTGAGGGTGATCTCGTCGGTGACGCGGATCTCCTGGCCGGCTGCGGGATCGGTGGCGATCACCGTGCCGTCGGGCTCGTCGTCGTTCACCTCGAACTGCACGGTGACGTTGACGAAGCCGAGCTGTTCGAGGGCGGCGCGGGCCGCCGCCTCGGTCTGGCCCCGCAGGTCGGGGATCGTCGCCGTGGTCTCGATCTCGCGGTAGAAGACGCGCACCGACGACCCCGACGCAATGACGACGCCCTGGCCCGGATCCGTGCGGTACACCTGGCCCGGTTCGACGTTGGCGCTCTCGCCGTTCTCGTTGGTGTCGTTCTCGTTGGAGATCGGCACGGGGACGAGGCCGCGGCTGGTCATGTCGTCCTTGACCGCCTGGAGCTCCTGGCCCACGTAGTTCGGCAGGGCCCGGCTGTCGGGTGGGTCGCCGTCGCCGGTGAGCGTGTTGAACAGTAGGAAGCCGCCGATGCCGAGGGCGATGATGGCGAAGAACGCCGCCAGCGCGTACCAGCCGGTGCGCTTCGGCGGCTCGTCGTAGCCCACCTGGGGCAGGCTGCCGGTGGGGGGCCGCTGCGCGGTGCGGGGACCGCCGGGTCCACCCGCCTGCGTTCGCTGCACGGCGGTCATCTGCTGACTCGGCCGGTTGTGGCCGTTGCCCGGCCCGGTGCCGGGTGTAACCGGCCCGACCACCGTCGGCGTCTGGGCGGTGCTGCGCGCCGCCCCGGCCGCCTGGAGGGCGACGGGGGTTTCGCCGTTGCGGAAGCGGCGCAGGTCCTCGCGCACCGCATCGGCAGTGGAGTAGCGGACGTTGGGGTCCTTCGTCAGCAGCTTGGCGACAATGGCCTCGAAGGCCCGCGGCACGTCGGCGACCAGCTTGTTCAGCGGTGTCGGGTAGTCGTGCACCTGCTTGTAGGCGATGGACACCGGGTTCTCGCCCGTGAACGGGGGGCGGCCGGCGATCATCTCGTACATCACCACGCCGAGCGAGTAGAGGTCGCTGCGCGGGTCGGGCTGGGCGCCCTGGGCCTGCTCGGGAGAGAAGTACGTGGCGGTCCCCATCACCGCGCCGGCCTGGGTGAGGTTCGACTCGGTGGGGGAGTTGAGCGCCCGGGCGATGCCGAAGTCGGCCACCTTCACCGAGCCGGCCGTGCCGATGAGGATGTTGGCCGGCTTGATGTCACGGTGAACGAGGCCGGCCGAGTGGGCGAAGCCGAGGGCGGCGGCCACCTCGCCGGCGATCTCGGCCGCCTGCTTGGACGTGAGCTGGCGGTTCGAGCGCAGGATGTCGGCGAGCGTGCGCCCCTCCACGTACTCCATGGCGATGTAGTACGTGCTGCTGCTCTTGCCCCAGTCGAACACATTGACGATGTTCGGGTGGTTGAGGTTGGCGGCGGCCTGGGCCTCGCGGCGGAAGCGCTCGACGAAGTTGGGGTCGACGGCGAACTCGGGGAACAGCACCTTGAGCGCCACCTGGCGGTCGAGCAGGCGGTCGCGACCGAGGAAGACGTCGGCCATGCCACCGCGGCCGATGCGGCGGATCACCTCGTAGCGATCGTTGATGACCGGCGGCGGGGTGCTCATCGCGATCCCTGCCGGTGCGGCGGTTGGGCGGCCGCGGGGCCTAGGCGCAGGAGGGGATCGCGTCGGGACATGGTGATTCGGTACTCGAGTGTCCGTGACCCACCCGGCTCGGAAGCCGGTACACGGAGCAGCCTGAGGATACCGACGTTCCGCATCCGCCCGGGGTCGCGGCCATCACCCGAGGAAGTCGCCCGCGACACGTCAACCGCGGCGGCCGAAGGGCCCAGCGGGCCAGCGCAGAAATTCCGGTCGCGCGGACAGTGCCGGTTCAGCGAGCGCCAGCGAGCGTCCCGAGGTCCGAGGGGGTAGGCGGCCGCAGCGCTAGCGGAGGTCGCCGGCGCGCCGGCCTGCGTGGCCGGGGAACGCATCATGTCGTCTCGTCCTGGAAGGCGGCGTCGAGCATCTCCTTGGCGATCGGTCCGGCGAGGCCACCGCCGGTCTGCTCGGACACGGTGCCGTCGCGGCCGAGGATCGTCACGGTGACGGCGTAGCGGGGCTGGTCGACGGGGGCGAAGGCCGTGATCCAGATGTTCGACCGCTGCTCGCCGTCCACCCGCGGGAGGCCGGCGGTGCCGGTCTTGGCGGCGACCGAGATGCCGTTGTCGAGGGCGATGCAGCACGACGCCGTACCCCGCTCGGCGACGCTCACCATCAGGTCGGTCATCGTCGCCGCCGTCTGCGGCGAGATGGCAGTGAGCCAGACGTCGCCGCCACTGTTCACCTCGAGCACGTCGCCGTCGCTGTCGAGCGTGGCGCCGACGACGTAGGGCTGGAACATCACACCACCGTTGGCGATCGCCGCGGTGATCATCGTCGTGTGCAGGGGCACCATCTGCACGCTCTCGGCGCCGAAGCCGCGCATGGCGAGCAGTGGCAGGTTCTGGTCGAGGTCGTCGACAGGGCCGAACGAGCTGGCGGCCGGGCGGGGCAGGTCGATCGGGATGGCTTGACCGACGCCCCAGCGGGTGACGCCGTTGATGAACCGGTTGATGCCGAGGTGCTCCACGGCGATGCGGGCGAAGGGGATGTTGCAGCTGCGCGTGAAGACCTCCACCAGCGTGCCGCCGCAGGAGTTGCCGTTGTAGTTCTGGATCGGGTTGTTCGTCTGCGGCGGCTCCCACTCGCTCTCCACCGGGAACGTGGTGTTGGTGTCGACCACGCCGTCGTCGAGGGCGATCGACGTGGTGAGCACCTTGAAGGTCGAGCCGGGCGCGAAGCGATCCTGGTAGGCGTTGGCGAGCAGCGGGTTGTCGGGGGCATCGTTGAGCTCGGCGAGGTACTCGCCGGCCACGTTGGTGTCGAACGAGGCGACGACGTTGGGGTTGAAGGTCGGGTTGCTGTACATCGCCAGCACGGCGCCCGTCTGCGTGTCGACGACCGTGATCGAGCCGACGTAGTTGCCGGCCTCGAGGAGTTGCTGGGCGCGCAGCTGGAGGTCGTAGTCGAGCGTCAGGCGCACCGAGCCCGTGCCGTCGCCGCCGCTGACGATGTCGTCGAGGTTGCCGATGCGCTGGCGGGCCGTGTCGCCGGTGAGCACGTCGTTCTGGGTGAACTCGAGCTGGGTCGCGCCGTAGGCGAGGGTGTAGTAGCCGGTGACGTTGGCGAACAGTTCGTCGGTGGGATACACGCGCTGGAACGGGAAGTCGCTGCCGTCGGGCGTGGGGACGGATTGGGCGACGACGCGTCCGTCGCGCGTGATGATGTCGCCGCGCGGCCGGCCGAACTCGCGCCGGATCGCCCGGGTGTTGCCGGCGTCGGCGTTGAGATCGGACTCGCGGCCCACCTGCCAGTAGTTGAGGGCGACGAACAGCAACACGAAGCACCCCATCAACCCGAAGGCCAACTGACGGATCTTCCTATTCATTGCGTTCCTCGGCCACGCAGGCCGCGCGCACGGCATGCTCCGCTGGCGCTCCGCACGCCTCGGCCGCTCGAACCTCGGGACGCTCGCTGCGCTCGCTGAACCACATCACAGGCTGCCCAGTCCGGGGATCGGGCGGCCGCGCTTCTGGGCACGGCGCTGCTGACGCCGGAGACGCCGGGCGGCCCAGCGTTCGGCGGTGGTGGGCGTGTCGGGCACCTCGCGGAGACGGCGGGCCGTCGAGTCGCTGAGGCGGATCAACAGCGCCAGCACGACGTAGTTCGACAGCAGCGACGAGCCGCCGTAGCTGACGAACGGGAGCGTCACGCCGGTGAGCGGGATGAGCTTGATGACGCCGCCGACGATGATGAAGGCCTGCACGCCGAGCGTGGTGGTGAGGCCGACGGCGAGCAGCTTCTCGAAGGCGTTCTCGGTGCGCAGGGCGATGCGCAACCCGGCGCCGACGAGCAGGAGGAAGGCCATCAGCACGGCGGCGCCGCCGAACATGCCGAGCTCCTCACCGATCGACGTGAAGATGTAGTCGCTCGTCGCCACGGGCACGATCTGGGGGTTGCCCCGCCCGAGGCCGGTGCCGAGCAGCCCGCCGTCGGCCAGCCCGTAGAGCGCCTGCACGAGCTGGTAGCCGTCGTCGTTGCGGCGTGACCACGGGTCGAGCCACGTGTCGACACGGACCTGCACGTGGCTGAACATCCGCCACGAGATGAACGCGGCGGCGGCGAACGACACGGCGCCGATGATGAGGTAGATCGCCTTCTCCGTGGACACCCAGAGCATCACCACGAAGAGCGTGAAGAACAGCAGCGACGAGCCGAGGTCCTTCTCGGCCACCATCACGAGCACGGCGAAGGCCCAGGCGCCGGCGACGGGGAGAAGGTAGCGGGGCTCGGGCAACCGGAACGGGCCGACCTTCCACGTGCCGCTGGCGATGAGCTGGCGATTGTCGGCGAGGTAGCTGGCGAAGAAGATGGCGAGGGCGATCTTGGCGAACTCGCCGGGCTGGAAGTTGACCGGGCCGATGCTGACCCAGATGCGGGCGCCGCCCTTGGTGGTACCCAGCCCGGGGGCCAGCGGCAGCACGAGTAGGACGATGCCGATGAACAGGAACGTCCATCGGTACCGAGCCAGGTTGGGGGCGCGCTGGACGATCGCCAGCGTCAACACGAACCCGACCACGGCGATGATGCTCCACGTCGCCTGCAGGCCGGCGAGGCGGTCGCTGATGCGCGTGATCATCACGTAGCCGATGCCGTGCAGCAGGGCGGCGACCGGCAGGATCGTCGGGTCGGCGCCGCGGGCGAACCAGCGGACCGCGAGGTGGGCGAGCAGCAGGGTGGCGAGGAGCGAGAAGAGGAACGGCACCACCCGGGCCGGGATCTCGGTGAACTTGCCGAGGGACGCGACCGTGTAGGCGCTGGCCGTGATCATGCCGGCCATGACCACGAGCGACAGCTCGGTGTGGCGGCGGGACCGTGCGAGCGGCGACGTCGGTGTCACGGCGAGTGATCCGCCCGTCCGCTACCGGACGGTCGTACGTGTCGTGGCGTTGGGCCGAGTGGTCGAGGTGCCGGGCCGCGACGGCTCGGTGGTGGTGGTGCGGGGCACCGTCGTCGTGGTCGTCGTCGTCGTGGTCGTCGTGGTGGTGGTGGTGGTGGTGGTGGTGGTTGTGGTCGTCGGCGTGACGTTGTCGATCAGGTACCGCTGGGCGGTGTCGAGATCGCTGAACTCGGGACGATCGTCGATCCGTTCGATGGACCGTTCGTCGAGCTGGTCGATGTCGTACTGACCGAAGCCTTCGACGGTCGGGCTCCACCACAGGAACTCGCGACCCTTGTACACGACGACCTGGCCCTCGTCGTCGAACTCGATGAAGTAGTCGCTGCGGGCGTAGGCGGCGGCGAGGGCGAAGGCGCCGACGAGCACGGCGACGAAGGCGATGCCCCCGATGAAGCCGGCGACGCGCCGGCGCTTGGGCTTGGGCCCGATGACCGGCACCTCTTCGGTGATGGCGCGGATGCCGGCGGGCGGCGTGGCCATCTTGGCGCCCTGCGCGGTGGCGAGGGCGGCGAGGTCGTCGTAGGTGGCCGGCTCGGTGGGCGTCGGGTCGTCGAGCGCCCACGTCGACGACGTCTCGGGCTGCGCCCACACCGGTTCGATGTCGAGCTCCTCGGCCGGCGCCGGCGGGTCGAGGCCCTCCAGCACGTCGACCACGACGGCGGTGATGTTGTCGCGTCCGCCGTGGCGGTTGGCCGCAGCGACGAGCTCGTCGGCGCATGCCTGCGGGTCGGTGACGGTGGTGAGGATGTGGTGCAGCTCGGTGTCGTGGACCTCGTCGGAGAGGCCGTCGGAGCAGAGCAGGAAACGGTCGCCGCGCACGATCGGCAGCGTCCAGGCGTCGACGCGCACCGCCGGGTCGATGCCCAGCGCCCGGGTGATGATGTTGCGGCGCGGGTGGGTGCGCGCCTCGTCGTCGGTGATGTGACCGGTGTTGACGAGCTCCTGCACGTAGTTGTGGTCCATCGTCACGCGGCGCAGGCGCCCGTGACGCAGGAGGTAGGTGCGGGAGTCGCCGACGTTGACGAGGGCGAAGGCGTTGGTGGGGGTGACGGCGGGAACGTCGGCGTCGGCCACCGCAGGAGCGTTGGCCTCGTCGGTGGCCGTGTCGGCCCCAGCCGCGTCGGACGCCGGGGGTGGCGGCGGTGCACTGTCAGTCGTTGTCGCCGACTCCGGCGGTGCCGCGGCCGGTGGGCTCACGGTCGGTGCCGTGATCACGAACAGGGCGGTGAGCGTGGTGCCCATGCCCTGGTGGTCGACGTTGGCCGTGGCGGCCGTGAAGATCTCGCTGTTGGCGTCGACGACGGCGGCGAGCACCTCGTCGAGCGTGCTCGTCGGCCCGCCGAGGCGGCGGCCGAGGAGCTCGACGGTCAGCGCGCTGGCGACCTCACCGGCCTTGTGGCCGCCCATGCCGTCGGCCACGGCGAAGATCGTGTCGTTGGTGAGGAGGCTGTCCTCGTTCTGCTGGCGAATCCGTCCCGGGTCGGTGCTGCGACCCCATCGGAGCATCTGCGTGGAGCCGGTCGCCGCGCCGGTCATTGCGCCTCCAGGACGGTGTAGCCCACCTGCACGCGATCGCCGGGGTGTAACAGGCGCGACCCGTGGAGGCGGTTGCCGTTGTGGAACGACCCGTTCGTCGATCCGAGATCCTCCACCATCGGCTGGCCCTCCAACAGGTAGACGCGGGCGTGGCGCTGTGACACGAACGTGTCCCCTTCGATCATCACGGTGCACCCCGGGTCGCGGCCGATGGTGATGTCACCGGTCAGGGGGAAGGTCGCGCCGCGGCGGGCCTTGGGTTCGAGGATGACGAGGCGGCCGACGCGGCCGCGTTTGCCCTTGGGCGCCTTGCGGGCCTTTGGAACCGGCGCGGGGCGAGTCTCAGCCCGCTCGTTGACGATGTGCGGGGCCACCACCCGACGGTCGGTGCGCACCTCCTGCCACACCGCCCACAGGACGCGGGCGAAGAACAGGTAGAGCAAGAACAGCAGCGTGATCTTGAGGATGTCGAGTGCGAGGTCGGTGCGCATGGGCGGTGCCGGGCGGGGTCGGCGTCTCCAGCGGATCGGCCGTTCGGGCAGAGGCTACGAGGCCTCGAAGCGTACGTACGTGGAGCCGAAACTGATGATGTCGCCGTCGCTCAGTGTGGTCTCGCCGTGGATGCGGGTGCCGTTCACCATCGTGCCGTTGGTGGAGCCGAGGTCGACGACGACGTAGTTCCTGCGGTTGGGGCGGATCTCGGCGTGCTTGCGGCTGACGTTCTGGTCGTTGAGCGGGATGGTGCTCGCCGACAGCCGGCCGACCGTGACGACGACGTCGCCCAAGCGGATCTTCTCGCCCGACGGCAGGATCAGGCGCGACTCGACGGCAACCGCCGGGGCCGATCCGGCCTCGCTCCACTCGAGCTCGTCGGACGACGGGGCGGGGGCGGGGGCGGTCGGGGCCGGGGGGACGGCGGCATCGGCCGATGCCGGCGCCGCGGGCACCGCCGATGCTGCGGGTGCTGCCGGTGCTGCGGTGGCCGCCTGGCGCAGCGTGGCGACGACGTCGAAGCGACCGGGCTTCTGTGTCTCCTCGACGGTCAGCTCGACGCGGACGGGCCCCATGAAGTGGTAGCCCTCGCTGCGGGCATACTCGCGGGCGGCCTCGACGAGCTCGGTCTGCAGCACGTCGGAGATCTCGGCGAACCCCTCGTAGTCCTTGGGGCTGAGCTTGAGCACGAAGTCGTTGGGGACGACGCGCCGGCCCTTGACGTCGACCGAGCGCTGGTCGTCCATTTCGCGCACCAGCCGACGCCCGAGCTCGATGGGCCGGATGTTCGTGCGCGTGCCACGGGAAAACACGCCAACGACCATACGCTCCAGAGTGCGCTCGAGTGATTGCATGCCCATCTACGTGGGGATTCTAGGGGCGGGCAGCGCTGACGGCAGGGCAGCCCGATCACGTGATCTCGTCGCCGCGATGAGCCTCGGCCGCACCATCCGCTGTCGTGGCTCATCGCACCATCGACCCCGCCCGCCGCGATGAGCCCGAACAGCGCCTGCTGCGGCTCAGGCTCATCGCGCAACACCGGTCGGAGTTGGCGCTGCGCCTTGGTAGCGTTGCGCTTCCACTCGGGCGAGTGGCGGAATGGCAGACGCGCTGGCTTCAGGTGCCAGTGAGGGCAACCTCGTGGGGGTTCAAGTCCCCCCTCGCCCACCAACCAGTCGTATTTCGAACCCGGACCGGCAAAGGTCGTGGTGGCGATCGTTGCGGTACGGAGTTGCCTCCGCGTGGTGAGTACAGCGGCGATTCGCTGTTGCGCTGAGCGCAGCATCTCGAGTGGGATCGCGTCGGCGTCGTGAGCCTGTATCAGCGGGACCGGTCGGGACCGGCGCCGGGCGCGAGGTCGATGCGTACGGTGAGTAGGTCGGTGCCGAATCGGCGCACAGCAGCGGCGTGGCGGGCCATGGCGAAGGTGTCGAGGCGGGCTTGGGGGTCATCGTCAACAACGACGACAGCGGTCGCCGTGCGCCAGCGTCGACGGACTCGAACTCGAACCTGTGGGTTCGCTTCGACGTTGCGGACATAGCCCGAGTGCCGGCCCTGCTCTGCCACGATCCAGCCGACATCGCCGTCGACGTGCATCCCGACGACGTTGCGGCGGCGTTTGCCGCTCACCCTGCCGATGGTCTCAATCAGCACGTGTCCCGGCACCAGCCCGAGCCAGGTGGCGGCCTTCATCGGAGGGTTCAGGATCCAGCGCTGAACGAAGCGCACGCGGCGTCGACGTGTCGCATCGTCGACAGCCGATTTGGGCGTATCGAGCCGATCGGTCGTGTCCATGCGTCCACGGTCGCGCTGTACCAACCGTCTGTGAAGGGACGTACGTCCCGAACGACAACGGCCCACCACGACCGGCAATGTCGCTGCCTCACCGCTCACGGCGACGATCGTCGCCGTGCCGGGTCGACAGTGATGCCGCGCTGCCTGGAGCCGACGCCGTCAGCGGGTACGGATGAGGTCGGCGATCGCGTCCCGCCGCTCCTCCTCCGAGACGAGTGGGCACACGGTGGTGCAGTAGTCGCGCGCCTTGTAGTAGAGGCAGCAGACCGATCGGCAGGACCAGAGATGGTCGACGCCGTCGACCGTGACGGAGTGGCGGGTGGGCGGAGCGAGGGCGAGCATCGAGCCAGGAGCGAGGAGGTCATCGATCAGCGCCGCGGCCCGGGATTCGTCGCCGAGATCTCGCCCGAGGTCGATGATCGTCTCGGTGGCCACGCTGGCGACGAGCGCCCAGGCGGCCCGGCGGGGGAGCCGCGTCAGTCTCCGCACCGACTCGATCAGCGGCGTGGCGTACTCCGTGATCGACAACTGCGCCGCTGTCCCTGGCGGGTCGATGCCGGAGGAGATCTCGGGGTGCGGTCCGACGGCCAGCGCCTTGGTGTTGCCGGCGGCCGAGACGAGCGCGGCCGTCCGGTCCGGTCGGAGCCGAACGACGGGACGGTCGAGCAGTGCGAGAGCGAGGATCGGCGCGACGAACGAGGCGTTCACGAGTACCAGGGTCGATCCGAGCAGGAGCCGGTCGTCGGGGAGTTGTCGGGCCGACCGCATCGCCTGCAGCAACCGCCGTGTCACGGCATCGTCGCCGGCCTCGATCCGGTGCCACGACACCCATCCGGCGCGGGGGTCGTCGTGCGAGGTGACGGGAACCAGCCGATCCAGCCACGACGCCGGCACCGAGTCGAGGTCGGCGGCGACGGAATCGGCGTCACCGACGATCCATCGGCCTGGCCCGGTGTCCATCAGGTGCCGGTGATGAAGGTCTCGTCGATGTCGTCCAAGATCGCGTGGGCGGCTGGGAGGGAGATGCCGTTCCACACGCCGCCGTCGACGAGCCACACGCGGTCGTTCTGCACAGCCTCGAGCTGGGACCACAGCGGATTGGCCTCGAGTTGTGCATACGTATCGGCGCCGTCGGTGTCGACATACACGTAGATGCCGTAGGCGTCGATGTCGAGCAGGTTCTCGGGACTGAGGTCGAACGCGAAGTCCTGGTAGTGCTGCTGGTTCTCCGGTCGGGCCATCCCCAGCGCGCGCATCAGGGCACTCTCCACCGTGCCGAAGCGAACCGAGTAGCCGTCGCCCGTCACTCTCAGCACCGACACCGGCGAGTCGGTCAGACCGTTGCTCTCGACGCGATCGGCCATCTCCACCAACCGACGCTCCAGCTCGGCGACCTCAGCGGCCGCTTCGGTCTCCATGCCGAGCGCGCGACCGACCTCGGTCATGTTCGTCTCGATCTCCTCCATCGTCGTGTAGCCGTACGCGTAGCAGAAGGTGGTGGCGACCTCGCGGAGGCGATTGCAGTTGTCCTCGTTCCAATCGACGCCGACGGTGAGCACGAGGTCGGGGTCGAGCGCGGCGAGCCGCTCGATGTTGATCCCGAGCGAGTCGGCGGTCGAGATGTCCTCGATGCCGTCCAACTGGTCGCCGAGGAAGTCGGGGATCGAGTTGGTGTTGACGCCCGTGGCGATCGGGGTGACACCAAGGGCCAAGAGGTTGCCCAAGGCGATGTCGTCGGCGACGACGATCCGCAGTGGACCGGTCGGGATCTCGACCTCCACCCCGAGCGCATCGGTGACGACACGTGTCTCCGGTCCGGCGGCACCACCGGAGTCGCCCGTCGGCGGCGCCGATGCCGACCCGGCCGCAGCCGGAAGCACGAACGCCGCAGTGACGAACGAGGTGATGAGACAACGTCGGAGATGCATAGCCGAACCCTACGTGTTAGGTCAGCCACATAGCCTGTCGTAAGCTGCCGATTTGTGTTCGGATCCTGTCACGTCGAGGCGAGATGCCGGACCGACTCCGTCGTACTGCGGCAGGACCATGCGTTCGAACCGCACGTTCACCGGGGCCACGAACTGCTCTGGGACACGACCGGTCGGTTCACGGTCACCACGGACGAGGGACTGTGGCACGTTCCGCCACTCATGGGAGTGTTGGTCCCGAGCGAGCGAATGCACGGTGGTGACGGGGCGGCCGGCGTGCACTACCGATCGACCCGCTTCGACGCCAGGGACTTCCGGCTCGACGCCGCCGAACCCGTCCTCGTCCACGTGCCGGCGGCTGCGTCCGCGCTCCTGCTCCACGCCCACCAACGCCCCGGCCTGCGCGACGACGTCCGAGCCCGGTCGGTACGGCTGGCATTCGACCTACTCACGCCGGCGTCGTCAGCGATTCCGACCCTGCCGCGGCCATTCGACTCACGCGCCATCGCCGTCGCCGACGCGCTCGTCGCCGATCCTGCGGATCAGCGCACGATCGGCGAGTGGGGGCGAGCAGTCGGCGCCAGTTCGCGGACACTGGCTCGGGTCTTTCGATCCGAGACGGGTCTCACCTTCGGACAATGGCGCACGCGACTTCGCATCGCCGAGGCGATGCTGCTGCTCGCGGCCGGTGCGACTGTCGCGAGCACGGCACGACGAGTCGGCTACCACACGCCGAGCGCGTTCGTGCGGGCGTTCAGGATGACGGCTGGTCGGCCGCCCGCGACGTGGGCGGCCGGCGCTCGAGCGGAATGCGGCCCAGCGGTCCGGCCATGACCTTGCAGGTCAACGGCGAACCCTGACGTTCCGGACGAGCCGGCGCCATGCCGCCGTGATCTCGAGGACCTCACGAGGCTGTGCCCGCACGCGTGGCCGTCGTTCGACGCGGAGACGGTCAAGTGTCAGGATTTGACGAAGTCCAGGAGGTCGCGGCCGAGACGCTCCTTGTGGGTGTCGGTGATGCCGTGCGGGGCGCCCTCGTACACGATCAGCGTCGCACCGGCGATGATCCCGGCGGATGCCTTGCCGCCGACCTCGAACGGGACGACCTGGTCGTCGTCGCCGTGGATGATCAGCGTCGGCACGTCGATCGCTCGCAGATCGTCGCGGAAATCGGTCTCCGAGAAGGCCTTGATGCACTCGAGCGCGTTGCGGTGGCCCGACTGCATGCTCTGTAGCCAGAACGCGTCACGGATGCCCTGCGAGACGTCGGCGCCGTCCCGGTTGTGCCCGAAGAACGGCCCGTCGGCGAGGTCCTTGTAGAGCTGGGACCGGTCGGCGTGGGAGCCGGCACGGATCGTGTCGAACACGTCGATCGGTACGCCGCCCGGATTGTCATCGCGCTGGACCATCAACGGTGGGACGGCGGCGACCAACGCCACCTTGGACACACGGTCCGTGCCGTGACGACCGACGTAGCGGGCGACCTCGCCGCCGCCGGTGGAGAATCCGATCAGCGTCGCATCACGAAGGTCCAGCGCATCCAGGAGCGCGGCGAGGTCGTCGGCGTAGGTGTTCATGTCGTTGCCGTCCCACGTCTGGGTCGATCGGCCGTGGCCCCGCCGGTCGTGGGCGATGCAGCGGAAGCCGTTGGAGGCCAGGAACAGCATCTGTGCCTCCCAGCTGTCGGAGTTGAGCGGCCAGCCGTGGCTGAACACCACCGGCTGACCCATCCCCCAGTCCTTGTAGAAGAGGTCCGCGCCGTCGGAGGTCGTGATGTAGCTCATTGGATGCTCCTCGAGGTGATCGGAACGGCCGCACGCTGCGGCGGTCTCGGTCACCACCTTGAACAGGGCGCCGCCACCTCGCATCCCGGACGACGCGTAGTCACGCGCCGAGCAGGTGACTACGCGAGATGAGGGATTCGAACGGCCCGGAGAACGGTGCACCGTCCGGTGACCACCCACTCCCCGGCACTCGCCGCGGCAACACACAAGGAGCGGTCATGTCCCTCTTCCCATCGATCCGACGAACACTCGTGTCGGTCGTCGTCACACTGGTGGCGTTGGCCGGAGTCGCCACGGCCGCGTCAGCACACGACGCCCTGAGCTCGACGCCGAAGCCGACAGTTGTCCTGGTCCACGGTGCGTTCGCCGACGCCTCCGGTTGGAACGGTGTCGTGGAGCGCCTCCAGTCCGAGGGCTACCCCGTCCTCGCGCCGTCCAACCCACTCCGCGGGCTCGAGCTCGACGCCGCGTACATCCGCAGTGTGGTCGACAGCGTCGACGGGCCGGTCGTGCTGGTCGGGCACTCATACGGCGGGGCGGTGATCACGAACGCCGCGACCGGCGCCCCGAACGTTCGAGCGCTCGTGTACGTCGCCGCCTTCGCGCCGGACCTCGACGAGAACCTGGCCGACCTGCTGGCGATGAACCCCGGCAGCCACCTGAGTGAGGAGGCGCTGATCTTCCGGCCGCACCCCACCGGGGTCGACGGCTACGTGCACCCCGATGCGTTTCACGACGTGTTCGCCCAGGATCTCTCGACGGAGCAGGCGGCCGTGATGGCCGCAACGCAGCGCCCGGGTGATGCGGCCACTCTGAGCGACCACTCCGCGACGCCTGCGTGGAGGACGATCCCTTCGTGGTACGTCGTCGCCGCCAGCGATCACCTGATCCCGCCGGCGACCCAGCGGTTCATGGCCGAGCGGGCCGGCTCGGTCACCGTCGAGGTCCCCACGTCGCACGTCGCGATGATCTCGGACGCCGACGCGGTCACCGACGTCATCATCGGCGCTGCCATGGCCACCGGCTGACCGCCGGACCGGCTGATTCAGGGCGTGCGAACCTCAGGCGAGCACTTCGCGCAACCTCCGCCTGGTGGTGATGCCGAGCTTCCGGAACACCTTGCGGAGGTGGTAGTCGACGGTGCTCGCGCTGAGGAACAGCTTGCTGGCGATCTCCTGGTTTGTCAGCCCGTCTGCGGCGAGGCGGGCGACCTGTGCTTCCTGCGAGGTGAGATCGACGGCCGGTCCGTTGTCGGCCGGGCCGACAACCTCCCCCGCGGCTTCGAGCTCGATGCGCGTGCGAGTCGCGAAGCCGGCGAGGCCGCGCTGAGTGAACGCCTCGTGCGCCGTGCGCAGATGTGCACGAGCCTCGGTGAGCCGCTTCCGACGGCGTAGCCACTCGCCGTACAGCAGGTTCGTTCGGGCGAGCTGCAGTTCGGCGCGGCTCGACTCGAGGAGCGCAATCGCGCTGCGGAAGTGCTGCTCGCCGCGGGCGTCGTCGAGCAGACCGTCAAGGCGGGCGAGGAGGCCGAGACCGATCGTGCCCCCGATCGCAGCGACGCGCTCGGCAAACACGTCGCGCGCCTCTTGGGCCTCGGCGATACGGCCCGCCCTCGCGAGCGCTTCGACGATGTTGGGGTAGGCGATGACCACGAGGAAGGAGTCGTCGTTGTAGCGGGTCGACGCACCCGCCAGCGCGGCCTCGTAGTTGCCGAAGCTGATGCCGAGGATGGCGCGGGCGTACTCGGTGAACACGAACATCCATCCGAGCTCGTGCTCGATGGCGTAGCGCTCCACGTCGGCGATTCGGGCGAGGGTCTCGTCGGCCTCGCCGGCCCAAGCGGCGAGGATCATCGTTCCGACATCGGCGCGCACACCGAGCGCGGCGAGGAGCTCGCTCCGTTCACTGAAGTCGATCCGCGCCGCCCGCAGGGCGCCGCCGAGAAAGCTCGACATCGCCCGGTACAGGAGTCCGTGAGCCAGATGCACCAGTGCGCCCTGCTCGCGGGCGGCGTCGACCAAGCGTTTGGACAGCGTGTACAACGCTTCCTCGTCGGCGATCGTGCTGGCGACCCACGCCCCGACCTCGAGCCAGAGGAGGGACTCTTCGCTGTTCGAGTCCACCGCGGCGACCGCCCGGAGCGCTCGACGCAGGACGGGCAGTGCTGTCGCGTGGCCGTCCAGGTGAAGCGACTCGTAGGCCTCGAGCAGCAGGTCGGGCGCCGCGGTACTGTCTCCAGCGCGTCGGCGCAGCTGCCGTGCGGCCTGGGCGATGTCCTCGGGACGGCCACCGACCGGCGCGAACACGCCGGCGAACCGGGCTGCGGCCGTGGCCTGCAGAAGCGTCCTGCGAGCCAATGGGACGTCGAACTCGGCGAACGTCCGGGCAGCCCGCATGAGCGAGTCGATCGCTCGGGGCATGTCACCAGAGGCGTAGTCGATCGCCCCTTCGAGGCGCGTGGCCTGGGCGCGATGCACGGGGTTCTGGAATCGAAGGTCTGCGCCGGCCAGCAGCGCCCTGGCTCGTGCGGGCTGGCCGCCGGCGAGGTGGCTGGTCGCTGCCGCGAGCACTCGCTCTGCCCGTCGCTCCCGATCGGGGGTGAGCTCGGCCGCGCGGCTCAAGAAGATCCCGGCTGCCGCGTGACCGCCGCGTGCTCGGGCGCGCGTGGCACTCGACTCGAGATCGCAGGCGATTGACTCGTCGACCCCCTCGGCGGCGGCGGCGAGGTGCCACGCCCGCCGGTCGGCGTCGATCTCGAGCACCGTGGCCTCGGCGAGCGATGTGTGCACGCGCCGCCGTTCGGCTGCGCTGGCGCCGCGGTAGACCGCCGAGCGGATCAGGGGATGGCGGAAGAGCGGCGGTGTGGCCTGGGTCAGCAGACCGCAGTCGACCGCGGCGTCAGCGTCAGCGCCGCTGACGCCGAGCGCCGCGGCGGCGTTGCTCACGACGCCGGAGTCGTCGGAGGGTTCGGCGGCGACGAGCAGCAGATAGGTCTGCGTGCGTTCGGGGAGGTGGGCGACGGCGCGTAGGAAGTGGGCCTCTAGGTGCGGGCCGATCGGGAGTGGTTCGGGCAGCATGGTGCGCCACGACAGCTGGTCGGCACTGAACGCCCGCCCGAGCTCGATGATCGCCAGCGGTGTACCGCCGGTCGCGCGGACGACGTTGGCGGCGACGTGATCGGGCAGCCCACCGTCGACGGCGTGCCGCACCAGCGAGACCGCATCGTCGGCAGCGAGACCGTCGACGTGGAGCACCGGGAGGCCGTCAAGCGACGCGCACTGCACGTCCTCCCGCCCGGAGAACAGCATCGCGACCCGCTCTGCGCCGAGGCGGCGGCCGGCGAGGGCGAGCGCATCGAGCGAGTCTCGATCCACCCACTGGACGTCGTCGACAACGCAGAGCAACGGGGACCTCGTGGCGGCGCGATCCAGGATCGAAAGCGTGGCCAAGCCGACTGCGAACCGATCGGGTGCCTCCGGGGCATCGCCGGTCCCGAACGCCGAGTGCACGGCGTCGCGCTGGCGTTGCGGCAGCTCGTCGACGACGTTAATGAACGGCAACAACAGCCGGTGGAGCCCGGCATACGGGAGCTCCATCTCGGACTCGATCCCATCGAGGCGAGTGACGGTGAATTCGGACTGGGACGCGATCGCGTCGGCCAGGAGGGCGGTCTTGCCCATGCCCGCCTCGCCCCGGACCACCAGCGCGTTGCCGCGACCAGCGCGCGCGTCGTCGAGCACTGCTCGGAGGCGCTCTCGTTCGCTCGCCCGGCCGAGCAGTTGCATGGCCGGACGTTACTGCTGCTGCTCCGAGGCCGCTCGATTCGCAGGATGGCGCCGGAGATGGCGGTTGCCGTCAGCCGCCGCCGGCGGAGGGCTCCGTGCCAAGACGGCCGATCGACGTTCGCTCGCCGATCGGCAGGACGGTGTAGTCGAACGAGTCGGGTGCCCCGCCCGGCGTGTGCAGCGCCGTCGCTGGGTCCTTGAAGTGGGACCATCCCTCGTAGTGGACGGGGACCGCGAGGCGAGGTTGCAGTCGTCGGCACAGCTCGAGCCCGTCGTCGGCGGTCATCGTGTAGCGCAGTGGCCCCGAGATCGGGAACCGGACACCACCGAGATGCAGCACGGCGACGTCGACCCGCACTCGTTCCACGACCTCTTCCAAGCCGTCGAACAGCACCGTGTCGCCGGAGATCCACAACGCGCCGTCGGGCTGTGCTGCGCTCGTGATCGCGAACCCCACGACGTCGCCCACGATCGGCCGGCTGAGGGGAGGACCGTGCCGGCACGGGGTCGCCGTCACGCCGAGCGACGGACGACCCGCTCGGGACAACGTGGTCGTCTCCCAGTTGGCGAGGCCCCGCGCCGAACCGCCGAGCCGCCGGGCACCGGACGTCGTGGTCAGCACGATGTCGGCCTGGCGCAGCACGTCGCGGCCGGTCCGGTCGAGGTTGTCGGCGTGATGATCGTGGGTGAGCAGCACGGCGTCGACCGGTCCGATGTCGGCCGTTGTAGCGGCCGGTCCGGTCGTCTTGGTCGACGCCGTGCCCCACCCGAAGTGGTAGCGGTGTCCTGGCGGATCGAAGGTGGGATCGGTGAGGATGCGCCACCCGGCGACCTCGATGAGGAGCGTCGGCCCACCGATGTGGGTCAGGGCCAGGTCGCTCATGCGGCTGCGGACGACCCGACGTGCTGGACCGCCCAGTCGAGCACGTCGTCGGCAATCTCCTGCCAACCGTCCTGGGCCGGCAGCAGGTGGGCGTACCCCTCGTATTCGCGGATCTCGGTGATCGTGTCCGACTTGTAGTGGCGGGCGTTCGAGCGCTGGACCTTGGGCGGCATGATGTGGTCCTCGGAACCCGAGACGAACAGGAGCGGCGGGCGGGCGTCGTTCTTGTAGTCGACCCACACGTCCTGGTGGCCGGGCGTGAGGTTGGCGAGCACGCCACCCCACACGATGCCGCCCGGGGCCGGGATGTGGTAGCGCTCGTACAGACGGCGAGCCTCATCTTCTTCGAACGTGTTGGTGAACGCGTACCGCCATTGCTCGAAGCTGAGCCCGACGGCGCGGTGGCGGTTGGCCGGATTCTTGAACACGGGGAACGTCGACTTGAGCTGCGACAAGGGTGCGACCTTCACGCCTTCGGTCGGCGCCGAGTTCATGGCCACGCCGACCGCTCCACGCCCGCGGTCGAGCAGGATCTGCGTGATCGCGCCACCAGCCGAGTGACCGATGATGATCGGTGGCGAGTCGAGGGGGTCGATGATGCCTTCGATCTTCTCCACGATCGCCGGGATCGTGACCTGTTCGATCGGCGTGGGATCGGCGTTGAGAGCGTCGACCTCCACCTCGAAGCCCGGGTAGGCCGGGGCCAGGACGCGGTAGCCCTTCTGCTCGTAGTGTCCGATCCAGCCCTCCCAGCTTCGAGGGGTCACCCAGAAGCCATGGATCAGCACGATGGTGTCGGGTTGCGTCTCGGTCACGAATCGATCCTTTCGGTCGGGCGTCCCGATGACGCCACCATCCGAATCCTCGTGCCGAGCGCCCGCGTGCGAATCCCGCGATCCGCGTAGTTGGCGCGGGCCGGACTCTTCGCGCAGTCCCACCACCGCGCGGCGCTCGATCTGAGATCAGGCCGTGAGGAAGTCTGTGATGGTCGAGACGTACTCGTCGGGGTGCGTCAGCTGGGGCACGTGGCCGGCGCCCGCGAAAGTGTGGCGCCGGGCGCCGGGCAGCGACGCCGTGAGGCAAGCCATGATCGGAGCGAACATCGGCGGGCTGGCGTCCCCGTCGGTCAGCAACAGCGGCATGGGGATGGCGACCAGAGCGTCGAGATCGATCGTGAGCGCATCGGGATCACGGAGCTCACCAAGGAACGTCGGTCCGTTGGCCGTGAACACGTCGTGCATCTCCGTCGGGAGGAGGGCCCACATTCCTTTGCCGATCGCCACGTCTTCGACGAACAGCTCCGCCCCACGAGCGTTGTCGCCCGCTTCAAGGTGCTGGCGGACCGCGTCCAACGATGCGCGCGCCTCATCGTGCGCGGCAGCGTGCTCGGCTCGACCCCGGAGGAGACCGAGCAGGGGAGGCTCGTGCCCGGCGAGCCGCCGAACGAGCTCGGGCCGCTCGATCGCGAGGCGCAGGGCGATGTTCGTGCCGTACGAGTTGCCGCACACGTGCGCCGGCCCGAGATCGAGGTGTTCGATCAACGCCGCCAGATCAGCAACGTCGTCGTGAACCGTGCCGTCGGCCGGCGGTCCGCCGCTTGCCCCGTGTCCGCACCGATCGTACGTCACCACACGAAAGGACTCAGCCAGACCCGGAACGACGAAGGCCCACCCCGTCGAGTCGCCCCACGAGCCATGGACCAGGACAAGAGCATTCCCGTCGCCGACGACTTCATAGTGCAGCGTCGTCCCGTCCGCGCGTGAGACCGTGGCCATGCGCCCTCCTTTGTCCGGTCCGACAATCTTCACAGCAATGACGCGTCGCGCCAAGGACATACCTGCCGAGTGGATCGCGGCCGGACTCACCCGCCGCCCCGACCCGCCCGCCCCCGCCCGCCCCTTCTGACGTGGCGGGTGAGTTACGGTCTGAGCACGCGGGTGTTGGGGTATTCCGGTGCTGCGAATGTTCGGTTGGCGGGACGAACCGTGGGGGTTCAGATGCGGTACTTCACGTGGGCGGGGTTGACCGGATCGGTGCTGGGGTTCGGCTGCGGGTCGATGCTCGGGCGGGTCGGCCGAGCGGACTCGTTGCGAGCGATGGGGCAGGCGTGGGATCACGGGGTGACCGTGTTCGACGTCGCGCCGTCCTACGGTTTCGGCGAGGCCGAGGCGCTGCTGGGGACTTTTCTGTCCGGCCGGCGGGAGCAAGCGTTGGTGGTCACCAAGTTCGGTCAGGCACCGCGACCCGCCGCGCACCGGCTGACCGCCTTCAAGCCGGCAGTGCGCGCGCTGTTGAGGCTGGTTCCTCGGGCCCGTTCGGCGGTTCGGCGGGTTGCTGCCTCACACTCACCCCCTGCCTTCGCGGCGTCGCTCGTGCGGCCGTCCGTCGAGGCCAGCTTGAGGGCGCTGCGCGCGGACTACATCGACGTCTTGCTGCTGCACGGGCCTACCCCCGAAGCCATCGAGGACGACGCGTTGAGGGCAGAGTTGGCGGCCTTGGTCGACGACGGCCTGGTGCGGGCGACGGGATTCTCCGGCCCCGCCGACCTCATCGACCACGACGATGAGACGTTTCAGCGGATGCAGGTCGTCCAGACCAACGTGAATCCCTTCAACCAGCAGGCTCTCCGGGTGGCGCGATCGTCGGACCGCCTGTTCATCGCCAACCACCTGTTCGGTGGAGTGGACGGCCTTGCCCGGACGCGCTCGGTGCTGAAGACGCTGGCCCCGCATCTACCGGCCGATGTGCAGACGCTGCTCACCGAGCCCGACGACCGGACGCTCGCCGAGGTCGTGCTCGGCATGGCACTCACCGACACCGGTGTCAGCGTGGCGGTCCCGTCGATGATGACCCCGGCTCACATCGCCGCGAACGTCTCGGCGGTCACCGACCCACGTCTCTCCGCGGAGCACGTCGCGACCATCCGTGCCCTCTTCGACGAGAGATCAGTCGTCGAAGCGCGCGAGCTGGAGTGACTGGAGGTTGTCGGCGAAGTCGCTCGGATCGAAGGCATCGGGATCGAGGCCGGCGCCTCCCCACGCGCTCGCCCACTCGGCCCGCTCGGCATGCAGGGGATGCGACGGATCGGCGAGGACCGCGAGCAGGGCTTCGTAGCCCCACACGCCACCGCAGTCCTCGGGTGGGCCGGCGCGGCGGCCGCCGGTACAGGCCGGCAGTGAGACGACGGGTGACGTGTCGAGGACCTTCTCGACGATGATCGTGTGCTCCCAGTTGTCGCCGAAGTCGTAGGTGTAGGCAATCGACGAGCCGACGCCGCCCACCTGGTCGAGCCGTGTCTCGTGGGCGTCACGGGTGGGTGGTCCGACGTCGAAGCCGTCGGGGTCGGGGACGCCGTACCGGGAGCGGCCGACCTCGAACTCGTAGAGGTGGTAGTTCCACCAACCGAAGGCGGCCTGGATCACCTCGTGCAACTGATCGAGCGTCGCTGACGACTCGACGAGCACGCGCCGCCAGATCGGTGGCTTGGTGCCCTTGAGCGTCACCTTCAGCTGGAACACTCGCGACGTCGCTGTCGCGGGGGTCGATGCGGGACCAACCACCCGCAGGAGTTGCCGGCCGGCAGAGTCTTCGATCCCGAGGACGACGGCGAGCTCGCGGTCGGGGAAACCGCTCCTGTTGCGGAGCGGACCGAGCGGCATGCCGGCCAGGTCGACGGCGAGATCCTCGAGCGAGCCGATGCCGTCGTGCCACCGGAGCTCGCCGTGGAACGCGAACTCGTTCATCACGCCCACCACGCTGCGGTCGTTCGTCGGTGCGATCCGCGTCTCGCGCATGGCGTCGAGCTCGGCGCCGATGAAGGATTCGGCGGCTCCGAGCCGCTGTAGCACCGCGGCGATCGCCGCGGGGACTCGGTCGAGCAGTGTCGCAGCCGGAGCGAGTGGTACGAACACCGGCACGAACGTGCGCTGGTTCACCAGCAAGGCGACCTGCGGCCTCCAGAACAACGCCGTGGCGAACCAGTCCCCGAGCACCGTTGTCGACGCAACGTCGGTCGCCACCCCGGACGTCTTGATGCGGTCGCGCAGCTTCTTTGTTCCTCGAACGACGAGCACGACGTCAGTGTCGCGCGGGACGCATCCGCAGTGCCGGAACGTCCGGGCGACTCCCGGTCGGTCTCGTCGCGCCTGGCGACGCGGTGCAGCATCGCTGTCCTTGCGCGATGGCGTACTGTCGCGCTCGTGAAGGTGGGCCTCGTACAGATCTCCATGACGATGTGGTCGGCCGCGCCGGGCTCCGATGGCGCACCGATCGAGTTCGCCATGCTGCCGTACTCCGTCGGCATGCTCCAGGCCCACGCCGAGCAGCACGCCCGCGAGCGTCACGAGTTCGCCATGCCGATCTTCAAGCGGATGCCGGTCGCCGAGGCCGTCGAGCGGCTGCGCGGGTTCGACCTCGTCGCCTTCTCGCTCTACGTGTGGAACGCCGAGCTGTCGCTGGCGATCGTGCGCGAGCTGCGTGCCGTCGAGCCGGACACGATCATCGTGTGCGGCGGACCGCACGTACCCGACCGCGTCGAACCGTTCCTGCGCGAGAATCCCGACGTCGACGTCGTCTGCCACGGCGAGGGCGAGCGCACGTTCACCGAGATCCTCGACGCGTCGGCCGACCGTGACTGGGGCCGGGTCTCGTCCGTCAGTTTCCTCGACGCCACCGGCGCCGTCGTGTCGACAGCCAAGCGCGACCGCGTCGGCGACCTCGATACGCTGCCGTCGCCCTACCTCGACGGCGTGTTCGACAAGGTGATGGCCGAGCACCCCACGACGGGGTGGATCATGACGTGGGAGACCAACCGCGGCTGCCCGTTCTCGTGCACGTTCTGTGACTGGGGCTCGGCCACTGCGTCATCGGTGTACCGCTTCGGGATGGACCGGCTGATGGGCGAGATCGACTGGATGGGGGACCATCGGGTGGGCTTCGTCTTCTGCTGCGACGCCAACTTCGGGATGCTCCCGCGCGATCTCGACATCGCCCAGGCGCTGGTGGAGCAGCGCCAGCGGACCGGCTTCCCGTTCTCGCTGTCGGTGCAGAACACGAAGAACGCCAGGGAGCGCGCCTATCAGGTGCAAACCCTCATCGCCGGATCGCTGAACACGCTCGGCGTGACGATCTCGCTCCAATCGGCCAACCGCGAGACGCTCACCAACATCAAGCGACGCAACATCTCGTCGGGCGCGTTCGAGGATCTCCAGCGCCGGTTCGCGGCCGACGGTGTCTACACCTACACCGACCTCATCCTCGGGCTACCGGGCGAGTCCTACGACCAATTCGCCGACGGCGTCTCCCACGTCGTGGCGACGGGTCAGCACAACCACGTGCAGTTCCACAACTGCTCGGTCCTGCCCAACGCCGAGATGGGCGACCCGGAGTATCAGCGCCGATTCGGGATGCAGACGGTCCGCCAACAGATGTTGAACGTCCATCACTCCGTCGACGAGATCGACGAGATCCCCGAGTGGCTGCCGATCGTCGTCGCCACCGACGCGATGGCCCCCGAGGCGTGGCGGCGAGCGAAGGTCTTCGCGTGGCTCACCGACCTCGTCTACTTCGACCGGGTGCTCCAGGTGCCGCTGGCGGTCCTGTCGGCGCGCCACGACATCCCCTTGCGCGAGTTCGTCGACCGGTTGATCGATGCCGATCCGCGGTCGGCGCCGACGGTGGCCGCCGCGGTCGCTGCGATGGTCGATCATGCGAGCGCGATCCAAGGCGGCGGAATCGAATACCTGAGCCGTCGCGATGCCGGGAACATCTGGTGGCCGATGGACCAGTTCACCCTCATCGGGCTGGTGCTCGACGGCACGCTCGGTGAGTTCTACCGTGAGGCCGAGCGTCTCGTCACGAGCGTGCTCACCGCTCGCGGTATCGACGAGTCGCCGCTCTTCGTCGGCGAGCTGTTCGATCTCAATGCGGCGATCCTCCGGCAGCCTGCGCCGCCCACCGACCGTGTCGTGCTCACCACGCACGACGTCGACGGCGCGTACCGCTCGGTGCTGCGCGGCGAGCGCCCCGTCGTCGAGGAGCGCTGGACGATGTTGTCGGTCGATCGCACGAGCAAGCCGCTGACCAACGTCGCGTCGTGGCTCGACCATCTCGTGTGGTGTTACGGCAAGGACAAGCGGGGTTATCTCGCCTCGGTCAAACCGGCGACCCGCAAGGCCTTTGCCCGCGTCGCGGAGAAAATCCCCGCGCCGGGAACCGCTTCGGCTTGACCTCTACCTGGCGGTATGCCATATTGGCTATGCTCCAAACAACCGTCGGGGAGGGATTCAGATGGATACGGCTGAACGGGCACAATTTGTGCGCGGTTACACGAAAGTACTCACGAGCGCATGGTCCGATGAGGACTTTATGAAGCGCCTCAAGTCGGACCCGAAGGATACTTTGGCTGAGTACGGACTCGATGCCGGCGACGCCACGGTCAGCATCGTCACCGAGGTCCGCGGCGAGGGCAGCCTCGACGAGCAGGTCGAGCTGTGGGATGCCGGCAAGCAGAGCGGGTCGGTCCAGCTGTTCGTGCCCGAGGTCCCGCAGGTCGAGACGGAGGAGCTGTCGGACGAGCAGCTCGAGTCGGTCGCCGGTGGCGACACCTACTGCTGCTGCTGCTCGCCCTGCTGCACCTGCACCTGATCGGTCGATGACCACTCGGGCCTCGCTCCCGCCGGCCGGCGGGAGCGAGGGACGTTTCCGGATCCGCCCCCTCGCGCCTCGCGCGGCGCGGCGGAATCATCGCGTCCGATGATCGGACAGCCACGGGTCAAGGCCCATCTCGATGTGGCCGTGGTCGACGACGACAAGGTGTTCCTCGCCACCGAGGACGCCACATACCTGGTCGAGGGCCGCGCCGTGAACGGCGTGCTCCCCCTCCTGGACGGCACGCGGCCGCTCGACGAGATCATCGCCGGCGCGTCGTCGGCGCTCGCGCTGGCGCCGATGATGGCCGCCGTTCGCCGTCTCGAGCGGGCCGGACACCTCGCCTCGGACCCCGCGGGCGACGACCCGTCCGCCACCGCGTGGTGGGACAAGATGGGCGTCGCGCCCACCGCGTCGCGCGACGCGCTGGAGACGGCGACGGTGGTGGTGCACGCCCTCGCCGGTGCCGACGCCGGGCCGGTCGTCGATGCGCTCTCGGCCGTCGGCGTGCGCGTGGCCGCGTCGCCCGACGCGTCGACGCGGCTCGGTGTCGTCGTCGCCGCCGACTACCTCGACGACGGGCTGGCCGCGATCAACCGCCGCATGCTCGACGGTCGCCACGAGTGGCTGCTGTGCCGCATCGCCGGCGAGCGCGTCCACATCGGGCCACACTTCCGGCCCGGCCGCTCGGCGTGCTGGGCGTGCCTGGCCCAGCGGCTGGCCGGCAACCGGCAGTTGCACGAGTATCTCGAGCGCAAGACGGCGACCACGTGGCGCCGACCCGCCGCGCCTCCTGCTCTGCCGTCGACGATCGCCACCGCCGCGGCGATGGTCGCCACCGAGGTTGTCTCGATCCTCGTCGCCGGCTCGTCGCCACGTCTCGCCGACGGGCTCCGCACGTTCGACCCGTACACGTTCACCGCCGAGGTGCATCACGTGGTCCGCCGCCCCCAGTGCGCCGAGTGCGGATCACCTTCGCTCCCCTCCCACGATCGGCCGGTGGTGTTGCAGCCGGCGCCGAAGTCGTTCACCGACGACGGTGGTCACCGCGTCGAGCGGCCCGAAGTCACCTACGAGCGACTGGTCAAGCACGTCAGCCCGATCACCGGAGCGGTCAGCACGCTGAAGCGGCAGACCATCGAGGACAACGGTGTCGCCTACAGCTACGCCTCGGGGCACAACTTCGCGCTGATGCAGGACAGCACCTACTTCCTGCGCAAGAACCTGCGGGGCCGCAGCGGGGGCAAGGGCCGCACCGACGTGCAAGCCAAGGTCGGCGCGATCTGCGAGGCGATCGAGCGCTACGTGGGCGTCTTCCGCGGTGACGAGCCGCGCCGCCGGGCGTCGTACGACGAGCTGCTCGCCGCCGGCGAGGCGGTCGTCCACCCGGCGGACCTGCTGCTGTTCTCCGACCGCCAGTACGACGAGCGCCACTCGTGGAACGCGGCGAACAGCTCGGGCTATCACGTGGTGCCGGAGCGCTTCGAACACAACCGGCCGATCGACTGGACGACCGCGTGGTCGCTGCGAGACGACGCGCCGCGTGCCGTGCCGACGGGGTACTGCTACTTCGGCCACCCCGACATCGCCGAGCACTTCTTCTGCGCCAGTGACGCCAACGGCAACGCCGCGGGCAACTGCCTCGAGGAGGCGGTGCTCCAGGGCCTGCTCGAACTCGTCGAGCGCGACAGCGTCGCGCTGTGGTGGTACCCGCGGGTCCGGCGGCCGGAGGTCGATCTCGACGCCCTGCAGGAGCCGTACGTCGACGCGGTGCGGGACCACTATGCGCGCCTCGGCCGGTCGATCTGGATGCTCGACCTCACGACCGACCTCGGCATCCCGACCTTCGCCGGCGTCTCCCGGCGCCACTCGGGCCCGACCGAGGACATCTTGATCGGCTTCGGCGCCCACGTCGACCCGCGCATGGCGGCGATGCGCGCGCTGACCGAGCTCAACCAGTTCCTGCCGGCCGTCTGCGAGGTGGCGCCCGACGGCACCACGAACTACTGGATGGACGATCCCGACGCCATCGAGTGGTGGACGACGGCGACGGTGGAGAACGCCCCGTACGTCACCCCGGACCCGTCCACGCCGGCGATCGACCCGCAACGGTACGCCGGCCTGTCGACCGACGACCTGGCCGGCGACGTGCGCAACTGCGTCGAGCGGATCGGCGCCGCCGGCCACGACGTGATCGTCGTCGACCAGACCCGACCAGACATCGAGCTGTCCGTGGTGAAGGTGATGGCCCCGGGACTGCGGCACTTCTGGCGCCGGCTCGGGCCGGGCCGGCTCTACGACGTCCCAACGCGGATGGGATGGGCCGACACCGTCGCCGAGGACGGGCTGAACCCCACGTCGATCTTCTTCTGACCGTCCGTGCCGATCATGCGTGCTCCCGCTCCCGCCCTGGCCGCCCCCGGCTTCGACGGCGTCGGCCTCTGCCTCCGCGCCGACGCCACGCTGTCGTGCGCCGACGGTGCGCTGGTGCTCGCCGAGGGCCATGTGCGCAGCGTGTTCAGGGCGCCCGACGCGATGACGGCCGCCGTGCTCGAGGCGCTCGACCGCGGTGCCGTGGACGACGACGGGCTCTTCACCATGGCCATGGAGCGCGGCGGCGACCGCGGTGCGATGGCGCTCGAACTGCTGCTCCGCCGCCTCACGTCCGGCGGCTGGTTAGAGCACGTCGTCGTCGCCGCCGGCACCGAGATCGCCCGCAGCATCCCGCTCGGGCACGTGATCAAGGTGGCGACCCGGCGTGTCCGGCCCACCGATCGCGTGGGCCTGTCTCGATTCGCCCTCCTACGGCGCGGGGACGGCGGGCTGCTCGCCGAGTCGCCGCTCGGCGCGGCTCAGGTGCTCTTCCAGGGCCCGGTCGGACCGGCAGTCGTGGCTGCGGCCAGCGAGGCGCTGACGGTCGATGCGCTGGCCGCATCGGTGACCGGCGCCAACGCCGCGGCGGTCGCCGCCCTCGCGCAGGCGCTCGTCGACGCGGCCGTCCTCGTGATCGAAGGCGGCGACCGCGCCGCCGACGGTGACGCCGAGCCGGGGTCACCGGACGAGCTGTGGTCCCTCCCCGACCTGCTCTTCCACACCCGCAGCCGCGTCGGTCGCAACGAGGGAGGCTACGGCGGGACCTACCGGTGGGAAGGCCGCCGCGAACCGGCCCCAGCGGTCCGGCCGCGTTTCGCGCCGGCGATCGAGCTGCCCTGTTCCGACCTCACCGCCCGGGCCCTGACCGACCCGCCGCTGGCCGACGTCATGCGACGCCGGCGCTCCGTGCGGGTCCACGACGACGACCGGCCGATCGACATCGGCCGCCTCGGTGAGCTGCTCGCCCGCGTGGGCCGCGTCGGGGCCGTGTTCCACGACGGCCACCAGGAGCTCTCGGCCCGCCAGCTCCCGAGCGGCGGCGCACTGCACGAGCTCGAGCTGTACCCACTCGTCAACCGCTGCGACGGTCTCGCACCCGGGCTCTACCACTACGACGCGCAGGGCCACGCCCTCGGCCTCGTGAGCGAACCCGACCCCCGCACCATCCTGCTCGCCGAGTACGCCAAGCGGACGGCGATCATGGACACGATGCCCCAGGTGGTGCTGCTCGTCACCGCCCGCTTCGACCGCTCGATGTGGAAGTACGAGTCGATGGCGTACGCCCTGTCGCTCAAGCACGTCGGCGTGCTCTACGAGGCGACGTACCTCGCGGCCACGGCGATGGGCCTGGCCGTGTGTGCGCTCGGCGGCGGCAACTCCGACGCCTTCGCTGCGGCGAGCGGGATCGATCCGCTCGTCGAAGCCACCGTCGGCGAGATGGTGATCGGCAGCCGGCCGGCCCACCTTCCCGACGACGACTGGCGCCCGCGCGACCACGCCCCACCTCTCGACTCCCGGAACGGGGAGGGCTGACCGATGGTGCAGTTCCGGATGAAGGCGCTCAACCAGCTGCAGAAGCCCGACGACCTCGACCTGCTGATGAAGGTCACCAAGCGGCGCGGATGGATCGCCCTCGGCACGCTCGCGCTCGCGGCCGCCGCCCTGATCGCCTGGTCGTTCACCGGGAGCCTCCCCGTGCAGGTCGAGGCGGACGGCATCCTCAGCACGCCGAACGGTGTGTCCCGCATCGACTCGACCGTCGAGGGGCAGGTGACCGACGTCCGCATCGCCGACGGCGCACAGCTGGCGACCGGCGACATCGTCGCGACGGTGATCGACGCCTCCGGTGAGCCGATCGAGGTCACCGCCGTCTACCCGGGGACCGTCACCAGCGTCTTCATCGACGGTGGCAACGTCGTCGAGCAGGGGACACCGCTCTACCTCATCGAGCGCAGCGACCTGCCCGACACGAGGCTGGTCGCCCACGTCTTCGTCCCGTCCGGCAAGGGTGAGAGCCTCGCCCCGGGGATGGCCGTCGACCTCAGCGTCGCCTCGGCCCCGTCGGCCGCGTTCGGCGTGCTGCGCGGTCGCGTCACGAGCGTCGACCCGTACCCCGCCACCGAGCTCGAGCTGTACGAGCTGCTCGGCGACGAGCAGCTCGCTGCCCGCTTCACCGAGGACGGGCCTCCCGTGGTGGTCCTCGTCGATCTGCTCCCTGACGACTCCACGGTCTCGGGCCTCAAGTGGTCGACCGACGACGGCCCACCGTTCCCGCTCGGACCCGGGGTCGACGTGAGCGCGCTGATCATCCAGGGCGAGCAACGCCCGGTCGACCTCGTGTTCGGGAGATGACCGCTCCCACGACCTCCAGCGCCACCACCGGCGGCGCGACTCCCGCCCACCCGGCGAAGCGCCGCGTGCGGACGCCGACCGTCTTGCAGATGGAGGCGGTCGAGTGTGGTGCGGCCGCGCTGGCGATCGTCCTCGCCCACCACGACAAGTGGGTGCCGCTCGAGGAGCTGCGGGTCTCGTGCGGAGTCTCCCGCGACGGCTCGCGGGCCTCGAACGTCCTGAAGGCGGCCCGTCGCTACGGGATGGTCGCCAAGGGCTACCAGATGGACACGGCAGCGCTCGCCGAGCTGCAGACGCCGTTCATCGTGTTCTGGAACTTCCACCACTTCCTGGTCGTCGAGGGCTTCAAGGGCGACACGGTGTTCCTCAACGACCCCGGCACCGGCCCGCGCAAGGTTCACGTCGAGGAGTTCGAGAACTCCTTCACCGGCGTCGCCCTCACGTTCCGTCCCGGACCTGACTTCAAGCCGGGCGGGAGCCGGACGAAGGCGTTCGACGGCCTCGGCCGGCGATTGCGCGGCGGGGGCGCGGCACTGCTGCTCGTCCTGCTCGCCAGCCTGCTCCTCGTGATCCCCGGCCTGATGGCCCCGGCGTTCAGCCGCATCTTCATCGACCGCGTGCTCACGGCCGGGTTCACCAGCTGGATCGGTCCGCTGTTCGCCGTGATCGCGGTCACCGCGCTCGCCGCGATGGCGTTGACGTCGCTGCAGCAGCACTACCTGCTCCGGCTCGAGACGCGCATGGCGCTGCGCAGCTCGGCGGCGTTCGTGCGCCACGTGCTGCGCCTGCCCGTCGAGTTCTTCTCGCAACGGTCGCCGGCCGACGTGTCGAGCCGCATCCAGGCCAACGACACGGTCGCTCAGCTCCTGTCGCGCGACCTGGCGACGGCCGCGGTCAGCGCCATCGTCGTCGTCTTCTACGCCGTGTTCATGTTCAGCTACGACCTCGTGCTGACGCTGATCAGCGTCGCCCTCGTCGTGGCGAACATCGTGCTGCTCCGGTGGGTCGCCCGGTCCCGCGTCGATGCCACCCGCCGCCTCCGCCAGGACCGCGGCCGCCTGGTCGGCACCACCTACAACGGCCTGCAGCTGATCGAGACGCTCAAGGCGACCGGCACCGAGAACGACTTCTTCGGGCGCTGGGCCGGCTTCCAGACGAAGGTCGCCAACGGCCAGCAACGCCTGGGCGTGTCCACCCAGGTGCTGACCGTCGTGCCGCCACTGCTCGTCGGCCTCAACACGGGGTTGATCCTCTGGATCGGCAGCGATCGCGTCGTGACCGGGACGATCACCATCGGCGTCCTCGTCGCCTTCCAGGGCCTGCTCGCGTCGTTCACGCGCCCCGTGCAGCAGCTCACCGAGCTGGGTCAGAAGGTGCAAGACGTCACCGCCGACCTGACCCGGCTCGCCGACGTCGAGCGGTACCGCATCGCCTCGCAGTTCGTGGTCGAACCCGAGGTGACCACCGGCGAGCTGGCCGGCCACGTCGAGCTCCAAGCCGTCACGTTCGGGTACAGCCCACTCGCCCCGCCACTGATCGAGGGCTTCGACCTCGTGGTGCCCCCCGGGCGTCGCGTGGCCCTCGTCGGCGGGTCCGGCAGCGGCAAGTCGACCCTCGCCAAGGTGATCTCCGGTCTGTACGAACCGTGGTCGGGGGAGGTCCGGCTCGACGGGCGGCCGCGCTCGGCCTACTCGCGACACGTGCTCGGGGCGTCGCTCGCCGTGGTCGACCAGGACATCTTCCTCTTCGAGGGCACCGTCCGCGACAACCTCACCCTGTGGGACGACACGATCCCGGAAGAGGTGCTGGTCGAGGCGCTGCGCGACGCGATGATCTACGACGACGTGATGCGGCGACCGGGTGGCCTCGACGCGGTGATCACCGAGGGTGGCCGCAACCTCAGCGGCGGTCAGCGCCAGCGGCTCGAGATCGCCCGCGCGCTCACGGCCCAGCCGCGGATCGTCGTGCTCGACGAGGCGACCAGCGCGCTCGACACCGAGACCGAGCGGCGCATCGACGACAACCTTCGCCGGCGAGGGTGCACGTGCGTGATCATCGCCCACCGCCTGAGCACGATCCGCGACGCCGACGAGATCATCGTGCTCGATCGCGGACGCGTCGTGCAGCGGGGCCGCCACGACGAGCTCAAGGTGGTCGAGGGCGCCTATCTCTCGCTGATCGGAGCCGAGTGAGCGTGAGCGACCGGGTCGAGCACCCCGCAGGCCCCGCAGGCGGCTCCGGGACGGAGCTGGCCGCGGTTGTCGGCCGGCTGATGAACGTCGAGGGTCGCGACGGGCACGACATCGTGGCGCTGCCGGCGGACGGCGCGTGCGCCGTGTTGTCGGGCAGCGTCGACGTGTTCGCCGCCCCGGTCGATCCACAGGCCGCCGAGCCGTGGACCCACATGGCCCGCTGCTCTGCCGGCGCCGTGCTCGTCGGCGCCGATGCGATCGACGGGGTGCGCTTCATCGCTCGGCCGTTGCCGGGGGCTTCGCTCGCCCGGCTCGACGAGACAGCGGTCGCCGCGCTGGTCGCCGCCGAGCCGGCGCTCGCCTCGGAGGGCGTCGAGCAGTACGTCGCCGCGCTGTTCGAGCGGTGCTGGGGCGACACCAGCTCGGCACCGCGGAACTTCGTGCCGCTCCGGCCGGGCGAGGTGATCCTCGATCGGGTCGGGATCGCCCGTCCGGTCACCGGACTCGTGTGGTTGGTCGGTTCGTCGGCGCCGGTCGAGGTCCATCGCGCCGAGGACGAGCCCGCGCCATTCGCCGAGGGCACGGCCCTGATCGAGGCCAACTGGATCACCGGTCCGGAGGCGACGGCGGTCACCGTCGTCACGACCGCCGCCGCGCTCCAACGCCCCGACGGCCCCCACCTCGTCGCCCGCGCGGCCGAGCAGGCGCTGCGCCGCGCGGTCCGGATGCGGCGGGAGGCGGCCGAGAGCGAGGCCCGGCGCATCGCCGAGCGCAGCGCGCGCGACGTCGTGCTCGTCCGCCGCGCCGACGAGCACTTCGGCCAGATCCTGGCCGGCGTCGACCGGGAGCGCGCCGCCCTCGTGGACACCGATCCGGCGTTCGCGGCGGCATCGATCGTCGGGCGGGTCCTCGGGGTCGAGGTCGTCCCGGCCCGCGCCACCGATCTCCGCCGCGGCTCCGACCCGGTGAGCGCCGTCGCCAGCGCGTCGCGGTTCCGCACCCGCACTGTCCGCCTCGAGAGCGGGTGGTACCGCCACGACGCCGGGCCGCTGATCGCCTTCCTGAAGGACGGCATGCACCCGGTCGCGCTCGTGCGCCGCAACCGCGGCTACGTGATCGACGACCCGACGGCCGGCACCGTCACCCCGGTCGACGCGGACACGGCGCGGACGCTCTACTTCGAGGCGCGGATGGTGTATCCGCCGCTGCCCGAGCGGTCGATCACCGGGGCCGGGCTGCTGCGCTTCGGGTTCCGCAACAGCGCCGCCGACGCCGTCGTGCTCGGGGTGGCGAGCGTGATCGTCGCCGGCCTCAGCCTGCTGACGCCGATCCTCACCGGCACGATCCTCGGTGAGCTCGTGCCACGAGCCGAGACCGATCTCATCGCCCAGGCGTCGATCCTGCTGCTCACGATCGCTGTCGCCGTCGCCGCGGTGTCGCTCGTGCAGAACGTCGCCGCATTGCGCATCGAGGGCAGGGTGGATGTCAACGCCCAAGCGGGCGTGTGGGACCGGCTGATGGCGCTGCCGGCGCCGTTCTTCCGCCGCTACTCGATCGGCAAGCTGTCGGCGGCGGCGCTCGGCATCAACGGCATCCGCGACGCGGTGTCGGGGCTGGCCGTCAGCGCCACGCTGGCGTTCGTCACCGGCCTCGCCAACCTCGGCCTGATGCTCTGGTACGACGTCACGCTCGGGCTCGTCGCCGCGCTGGTGGTGGCGGTCGGGGCGGCCGTCTCGGTGGGCTTCGGCCGTCGCCAGGTGCACCAGCAACGGGCCGTACTCGACGAGAACAACGAGGTCGCGTCGACGACGTTCCAGCTGATGACCGGCATGGCCAAGCTCCGCGTCGCCGGCGCCGAGGACCGGGCGTACGCCTTCTGGTCCCGCAAGTTCGCGTCGATGCGGGCGCTGTCGTTCGCCGCCCGCACCGTGCAGAACCGCCTCGTCGTGTTCAACGCCGGGTACGCGATCTTGGCCCCGGGCCTGATCTTCGCCTTCATCGGCGTCTTCCGCGACGGGGAGTTCCCGCTGGCGACGTTCCTGTCGTTCAACGTCGCCTTCGTGCTCTTCCTCGGCTCCACGCTGCAGCTCACCGGGACCGGCATCACCGTGCTGGCGATCGTGCCGATGTTCGAGCAGCTCCGCCCGATCCTCGAGACGGTCCCCGAGGTCGACGGCGGCAAGCTCGATCCCGGCGAGCTGTCGGGGGCGATCGAGGTGAGCCACGTCACGTTCGGCTACGACCCCGACGAGCCGCCTGTCCTGCAGGACGTCTCGTTCACCGCCGCTCCTGGCGAGTTCGTCGCCCTCGTCGGGCCGAGCGGCTGCGGCAAGTCGACGCTGCTGCGCCTCCTGCTCGGCTTCGAGGACCCGCTGGCGGGCGCGATCCGCTACGACGGGCGCGACCTCGCCGACCTCGACGCCGGTGCCGTGCGCCGGCAGTGCGGCGTGGTGCTGCAGAACGGCCAGCTCTTCGCCGGCGACCTGCTGTCGAACATCGTCGGCTCGAGCACGTTCACCGTGGAGGACGCCTGGGAGGCCGTCGACATGGCGGGCATGCGCGAGGACATCGAGCAGATGCCGATGGGGATGAACACGCTGCTGCCCGAGGGTGCCACCACGCTGTCGGGTGGCCAGCGGCAGCGCCTGATGATCGCCCGGGCGCTGATCTCGCGCCCGCGGATCATCTTCTTCGACGAGGCGACGAGCGCCCTCGACAACCGGACGCAGGCGATCGTCTCCGCCTCGCTCCACGCCCTCAACGCGACGCGCATCGTGATCGCCCACCGGCTGAGCACGATCATTCACGCCGACCGCATCGTCGTGATGGAGGCCGGCCGCGTCGTCCAGGTCGGCACGTACGACGAGCTGATGGCCGTCGACGGCCTGTTCCGCCAGCTCGCCTCGCGCCAGATCGCCTGATCTCCCGCGCGCTGCCCGGCTCGCCGTTGGCCCAGGTTCTTGTACTGCTTTCGCGCCACCGGCGACGCGAAACCAGTACAGGAACGCGGGAAGATCGCTACCGGGGCAGCGACTCGGGGTCGGGGGCGATGCCGGTGGCGGCGAAGCCGACGAGCAGCGCGTAGGCGTCGGGCCGTGCCAGCCAGGCGCGGAATCGCCGCACGGCGTCGGCCAGCTCGGCGGGGCTCAGGGTCCCCGCGTCGACGTGGGGCATCAGCTGCACCGGGTCGAGGAGCGGTCCGAACGCGTCGACGCCGAACTCGTCGGAGTCGTACGAGTACACCTGGGTCGTCGGCTCGGCGAAGCCGGCAGCACGGAGCGTGCGGACCAGACGACGGCCGACGAGGCGATCGGCGCGCTCTGGTGGTCCCGCGGGCCCGTTCCCGGGGACGTCCCACACGCGGCGGTGCAGCGCGGCGAGCACCGGGTCCACGGGCTCGGCGATGCCCCACAACTCGGCGTCGACGTCGATCACGACCACCCGCCCGCCGGGACGGAGCAGGCGGCGGACGCCGGCGAGGACGGGCACGGGGTCCGGGAGGTGCTGCACGACGAAGCGCAGCACGGCGAGGTCGACGGAGCCGTCGGCGAGCGGCAGCGAGGCGAGCTCGGACTGGACGAGCTCGACCCGTCCGGCAAGCCCTGGGCACGCACACCGATCGCCGGCGACGGAGAGCAGCGCGGCGTCGTGGTCGACACCGATCAGCCGGGCGCCGGCGTTGAGGTCACCGAGGCGCGCCAGCAGCGCACCCGAGCCGCAGCCGAGATCGGCGATCACCTGCGCCCGGCCGGCGCCCCACGACTCGAGCAGGCGGCGCTCGGCCGGCCACATGACGGCGGCCTGGGCTTCCAACCTGGCGAGCTCGGCGTCGAGGCCGCCCGGCATCGTGCGCGGGTCGTAGGTCGTCATCGCGTCCGCGACGGGCGACGGTTGGGCGTCATGAGCAGTCCGTGACGTGGACGGAGTGTGACGAGCGCCTCGGGCTCGACCGGCGGATGGTGGGGGGCGATGTCGAGGCGGACGCCGGCGACCACGGTTGCCAGCACGATCGTGCTTTCCAGCACGGCGAACTGCTGCCCGATGCACTGGCGCGGACCGGCGCCGAACGGCAGGAACGAGCCGCCAGGGGCGAACACGTCACCGCGCTGTGAGAACCGGTCGGGGACGAAGTCGTCGACGTCGTCACCCCAAACGTCGGTGCGGCGGTGGAGCAGCCACGGGCTGACGCACACCAGCGCACCGGCAGGAACGGTGTAGCCGGCGACCACGTCGTCGGCGACTGCGGTGCGCGAGATGAGCCAGACGGGCGGATGGAGGCGAAGCGCCTCGTAGATGGCGTTGCGGCACGCGACCAGCCGCGGCACGTCGGCCGCCGTCACGGCCCGCTCGCCGACGACGGTGTCCACCTCGCGCTCCAACCGGTCGCGCTCGGCGGGGTGACGATCGAGGAGGTAGAGGGTCCAGGTCAGTGCCTTGGCGGTGGTCTCGTGTCCGGCCATCATCAGCGTGATGACCTGGTCGCGGATCTCGACGGGCGAGAAGCCACCAGGTCGCTCACCGGTCCGGGCGTGCAACAGCTGGGCGAGGACATCGGCGCGGGCGGTGTCGTCGAGGCCGGCCGCGGCGATGAGCAGGCCGACGATCTGGTCGAGGAACCGCTTTGCCTGGAGGAACTCCCGCCGGCCGTCGGGGTCGGCGGCGTCGGCGCCGTAGTGCCCCATGAACCGGTTGGCTGCATCGACCGCGGCACCGAAGCGAGCGCCCACCGCCAGGTCGGAACCGAGCAACGCCTGGGCCACGATGGTGAGCGTGGCTGCGGTGAGATCGCGATCGACACGGACCGCGGCACCCTCCTGCGCCGTCCACGAGTCGACGAGACGTTGCGCGACATCGCTCATCAAGGAGTCGAACGTCACCAGTTGGCGGTGCTGGAAGGCGGGCTGGGTGAGCTGTCGTTGCAGCCGCCAGTCGTCGCCGTCGCTGGTGAGCAGGCCGCGCCCGAGGAGCGGCACGAGCATCTGCTCGTCGGGCGTCCCGGTCTTGACGTAGTTCGCCCGGTTGGCGGTGAGCACGTGATGGACGCCGCCGGGGTCGTTGACGGTGACGACCGGGCGCCCCTCGACGACGTGCCGGACGACGGGCCCGTGACGGGCGACGAGGGAGCGGAGGAACCCGAGGGGGTCGGCGCGTATCAGCTCGAGCGGCACCGGATCGAGCGGACCCGGCGGGTCGCCGAGCACGGCAGAGCCGGCGGGCCTCACGGCCGGGCGGACCGGCGCGCGCTGCGATCGCGGTTCCGGTTGCGGCTCCGGCCGCCCTCCGTCGGCACGGGCGCCTGGCGGCGCCGGGCCACGGCGACGAGACCACCCACGGAGGCGATCGTGACGAAGATCGGCCATGGGAAGCCGCGATCCTCCTGAGCGATGTAGATCCACCACACCACCACATTGGGGACGAGCGCGGACATCAGTGCGTTGTTGAACGTCATCGTCTCCACCGCTGGGTCGACATGCACTGGAGACTGTACTCCAAGGGGGTCCTCGGCCGTAGCGAACGGCCGCCGACAGCGGCCCGGACCATCGAAGGGTGGCGCAGCGACGACCGCACAATCCACCCGCTGCGGTGACGTAGCGATGTGTGAGCATGGGCGCCGTGACGTCATCGGAGGCCCGGGAGCGGGTCGTGCTGACCGGGCCGGAGCGCGCCGAGCTCCAGCGCCGCACACTGCGGGCGCTGGCGACGGGCCAGATCGTCGGCGCGGCCGCACTCGCCTCGGCGGTCACGGTCGGCGCGTTCGTCGTGCAGGACATCCTCGGGCAGGACACGCCGTGGGCCGGGGCCGCGACAGCGACGGTCACGACGGGCACCGCGCTGATGGCCCAGGTGCTCTCGCGGCGGATGCAACGCCTCGGCCGCCGGCCCGGCCTGGTGCTCGGCTATCGGTTGGCCGCGGTCGGCGGCGCGATCGCCGTCGTCGGTGTCGAGACGCAGATGCTCGCCGTGTTCCTCGTCGGCCTGTTCCTGTTCGGCAACGGCCAGGCGGCCAACCTCTTGGCTCGCTACGCGGCGACCGATCTCGCTGAGCCGGCCGAGCGCAGCCGAGCGATGAGCAGCATCGTGTTCGCGTCGACGTTCGGCGCCGTCGCCGGGCCGCTGCTCGTCGGTCCGGCCGAGCACGCCGGCGAGGCCTGGCTGGGGGTCGAGCGCTACAGCGGCCCGTGGTTGTGCAGCGCGGTCTTCTTCGTCCTCGCGTCGACGATCACGACGATCCGCCTGCGCCCCGATCCGCTCGTCGCGGCCGGCGGTGTCGCTGCCGCGGGGATCGACCGCCGCCCGCCCGCGCTCGGCGCGACGTTCCGCGCCGTCGCCGATCATGCCGGGGCACGCTTGGCCGTGACGGCGATGGTGGTGTCCCAGGTGACGATGGTCGCCGTGATGGCGATGACGCCGGTGCATCTGAAGCTGCACGGTCACGAGGGAGTGAGCCAGTACGTCGTGTCGCTGCACATCGCCGGGATGTTCGCCTTCAGCCCGCTGGTCGGTCGCTACAGCGACCGGCGCGGCCGCCGCAGCGCGATCGCCGTTGGTGCGGTCCTGCTCGTGGTCGCCGGCTCGACGGCGGCGCTGTCGGGCGATGTCGAGCAACTTCTCTTCCCGTCGCTCTGGCTGCTCGGCATCGGCTGGAACTTCGGGCTCATCGGTGGGTCGAGCCTCCTCGTCGAGAGCGTGCCGGCCGCGCAGCGCGTGGCGGTGCAGGGCAGCGCCGACCTGGCGATGAGCCTCTGCGGGGGGATCGCTGGATTCGCCTCGGGATTTGTCCGCCGGGCCGTCGGCTACCACGTCCTGGCGACGCTCGCCACGGTCGCCGCCGGCGCACTCCTCGTCGCCGCGTTCATCGCCCACCTGCGATCGCGGTCGCTGGTCGGCGACGTCGCGCCGGTCCCGGCGGCGGATTGACGACGACGCCTTCGTGGCGTCGCGGGGTGCCGGGCGGTGGAGCCACGATCCGGACACCTGGGTCGGCATGCACTGAAGCCTGTGTGACGGGTGTGCCGCACCGTGACAGCGCGCTTCGACTGATCGCCTCGCGGGTACCACGCGAACCGACCTGGCCTGGAGGAACGCGCAGATGGACCCGGTGATCCCCCAACGTCTCCGCATCTCGGGTGGCAGCAACCTGTCATTCGTCACCGCCGGTCATCGGTCGGACCCGGCCGTGGTGCTGATCCACGGCTTTCCGAGCAGCTGGGAGACGTTCCGCCGCGTCGTGCCGGAGCTCTCGCGCGACGCGTACGTCGTCGCCCCCGATCTACCCGGCTTCGGCGCATCCGACGTGCTCGCCGAGCCGTCATTCGCCACGTTCGGAACGGCGATCGTCGAACTCCTCGACCATCTCCGGATCGGGCCCCGGTTCATCTACCTGCACGACTTCGGTGCGCCGGTCGGTCTCCAGATCGCCATGGATGCGCCGGACCAGGTGCTCGGACTGATCATCCAGAACGCCAATGCGCACCGCACGGGCTTCGGGCCCCAATGGGTCACGACGATCGACTTCTGGTCCGACCCGAGTCCGGACAACGAGGCCGAGGCCACGGCGCATCTCACGCTCGAGGGAACACGGGACCAGTACACCGCCGGCCTGCCGGCCGACGTCGCCGACCGGATCTCCGCTGCACGGTGGGAGGAGGACTGGCGGGTGATGAGCCTGCCTGGTCGGCTCGACACGCAGCGGGCACTGATCGCCGACTACGGCCGCTACGTCGAACGCTTCGACGACGTCGCCGACTATCTCGACCTCTGGCAGCCGCCGGCTCTCCTGCTCTGGGGCCGGCACGACCCCTTCTTCGATCTCGCCGAGGTGCATTCCTGGATGGAGGACCTGCCGAGAATGGAAGCCCACATCCTCGACGGAGGCCACTTCCTGCTCGAGACGCACGCGGACGTGGCCACGGGCCTCATCCGGGCGTTCGTCGAGATCGAACGCGGCGGCGGGCAACGGCACCGATGAGTTTCGCCCGGTCGGGACGTCGGAGAGACGTCCCGACGACGTGTCGACTCCTCGCGCGTGCGATTCGAGGCAAGGTGTGCCATGACCGATCTCTCCCCGTTCGAAGCGCTCGTCCCCCTCGATCACGGTCTCTGCGTGGTCGTCACCCGGCGACCGGACGGCTCGCCCCACGCCACCGTCGTGAACGCCGGCGTCATCCCGCACGCGTTCGCTGACGAGGTCGCCGTCGCCTTCGTGTCCGCCGGTTCGAGCCGGAAGCTCCGCCACCTCCGCGCCGACCCGTTCGCCGTCCTGACCGTCCGTGTCGGCTGGCGCTGGGCGACCGTAGAGGGTGCCGCAACGATCATCGGCCCCGACGACCCGCATCCGGACGTGGACGACGAACGTCTGCGCACCCTGCTGCGTGTGATCTTCGAGGCGGCCGGAGGTACCCACGACGACTGGCCCACATATGACCGCACGATGATCGAGGAGCGGCGGGCAGCGGTCCTCGTCACCCCGAGTCGCGTGTACACCAATCCGGGTCCGGCCTGATGGATCGGCAGGAGGCCCTTTCGTCATGCGCGAGTCGGCACGCCGCCGTCGAGGACTACCCGTTCGGTGACGACGTCGCCGTGTTCAAGGTGGGCGGCAAGGTCTTCGCCATCGTCGCCCTCGATGGGGAGCCGGGTCGCGTCACCTTGAAGTGCGATCCGGAGTGGGCGCTCGAGCTCCGGGCCGAGTACGCCGCGGTGCAGCCCGGCTATCACACGAACAAGCGGCATTGGAACACGGTCACGCTCGACGGGAGCGTGGACCCGACCGACATCAACGACATGATCCGTCACTCCTACGATCTCGTCGTCGCCGGGCTCACCAGGAAACAGCGTTCCCAGCTGGGGTGAGCGGCGGGCGGCGGTCGACGTCGGCACCGTCGATGACTTCCCGCACGCCGAGCCGTCAGTGCCGGAGCGAACAGCACGACCCATTTGTACGGATTGAGGGGACATCGCACGTGGCCAAGACCGACTTTCGCACTCACGACGACTTCGTCGCTGCGCTCTCCGACGATGACCGCGCGCTCGTCACGGCCGTCCTCGAGAGGATTCGCGAGGCGGTCCCCGAGGCCGAGCAGGTGATCAGCTACCAGCTGCCGGCGTTCAAGCACCACGGCTGGGTGGCCTACGTCGCCGTGGCCAAGTCGCACGTGAGCATCTCGTGTCCTCCACCACAGGCGATGTTCGAGCACTTCGCCGCCGAGCTCGGGCCCTACAAGCGGACCAAGAGCGCCGTGCACTTCCCGAAGGACAAGCCCATGCCGCTGGACCTGATCGCTCGCACGGTCCGCTACCAAGCCGACCACAACGCCGCCGCGGCGAGCTGACGCCGGGAGCGACCCGCCTCTTTGCTCGAACGCTGGCTCACCGGATCGGCCAGAGCACCTCGGTCGTGGAGTCGTCGAGGTAGTGCTCGCGGATGGCGCCGCGGGCACCGATCCCGCGTGTGGTGACGTACGAGCCGAGCACGCCGTACGTCTCGTCGAGACGGTCGAATGCCCCGTGGTGCACGGCGACGGCGTACGACGCCGCGCCGAGGGAGTCGCTCGAGGAGGCCACGGGCACGAACGCCGTCACCTCGCCCGCGTGCTGCTCGAAGAACGTCGGCTCGTACACCGCCCCATCGGGCCCGGTCGCGTCGGCCCGGGCGTGCAGGCGTTCGAACGCGGTTGCGAGCCAGTCCTCGGCCTCGTCCCAGCTGACGACGGCACGTTCCACGGCGACCGGGATCGCCGGCACGGTGCGGTGGCCGATCGCCGCGTCGGGGTCGCGGGTCAGTAGCGACCGCAATGCGGCGACAGTGTCGAGCGTTTTGACCAAGGCCGACTCCATCCGTTCGAGATGATGGGCGATGACCCGGTCGCGGGCGTCGGCGTCGGGTGCCGCCAGCACCTCGCGGATCTGCGGGAGCGGCATCTCGAGGTCGCGCAGACGTTTCACGAGGTGGGCCGCCGGTACCTGGGCGGCCTGGTAGTGGCGGTAGCCGCTGGAGGGGTCGACCTCGGCCGGCACGAGCAGACCGATCTCGTCGTAGTGCCGAAGGGCCTTGACGCTCAGATGCGTCGCCCGCGAGAACTCGCCGATCGTGAACATGACAGAAGTCTTGACCCTCCCGCGACAGGAGGGTCCAGTGTCGCGGACATGGCAACCATCATCAGACAGACCACGATCGACGTCACACCCGCCGAGGCGTGGGCCGCGCTCGAGGATTTCGGCGCCGTCCACCGGCGACTCGCCGCCGGGTTCGTGGCGACGTGCACGCTCGACGCGCCCGAGGTGCGGGCGATCACGTTCGTCAACGGTGCGGCGGCGAGGGAGCGGCTCGTCGGCGTCGATCACGATGCCCGCCGTCTCGCGTACAGCGTGATCGAGAGCGGCCTCGGCTTCTCCCACCACAACGCCGCGGCCCAAGTCGTCGAGCAGGGCGAGCGGACGGTGTTCGTGTGGACGACCGACCTGCTCCCCGACGATCTGGCCGATGCGGTCGCCGGGCTGATGGACGCCGGATTGGCAGCCATCAAGGCCACGCTCGAGCACCAGCAGCCTGCGCAGTGAAGGTTCCGGGGCGCGGCATGAACCAAGTCGGGCCTCTGGCGCGCCGTCGTCGCGGCGACGACATCAACGACCCGCCGCCGCCGGCACGCAGTCAGGCGCTGCGATTCACCGGACCCCCGCGGTAGGTGGACGGCGGCACGCCGAGCTCGCGGGCGAACGCCGCGCTGAACGCGCTGGTGGTGGAATAGCCGACCTTTCCGGCGACCACCGTGACCGGCTCACCGGCGATCAGCATCTGCACGGCGGCGAGGAGGCGGGCGCGGGTGCGCCACTCGTGGAAGCCGAGGCCGGTGCCCGACCGGAAGCCACGCATCAACGTCCGCTCGCTGGCACCGATGGACCTGCCCCACGCGACGAGGGTGCGGTTGTCGGTGGGGTCGGCGAGCAGCGCCTCGGCGACCGCACGCGCCCGGTCGTCGGCAGGCATCGGCAGGTCGAGCACGTCGGCGTCGAGCGGCTCGAGCACGTCGAACAGGACGCTCTCGGTGCGCTGCCTGGCGCCGTCGTCGAGGTCGGATCCGGAGAGCCGGTCGACGAGCCGGAGGGCGAGGTCGTCGACGGCGACGACGGTGGGCTGGGCCCAGTCGAGCCGGCAGCGCGCCGGGTCGATCCACACCGCCGTCATCGCCGCCGGCCCGATCGGGTCGATGCTGTGGTGGAAGCCCGCCGGGATCCACAGACCCCGCGAACGCGGCAGCACCCAGATGCGGCCGCCGGCGGCGACGGCGAGGCTGCTGCGCGACGCGATGCTCAGCTGGTGCCAGCGGTGACGGTGCTCGGCGATGCTGCGGCCGTCGCCGAGTGGCCAGGCCGTGACCGTGGCGGCGTGCTGTCCGATACTCACAAGTGATTGTCACCGTAGCTACTTCCCGACACGCGGTCGCGTCCGTACCGTCGACGCCATGAACGAACACCACGCCCTGTGTGGGAGCGAGGAGTGGCGGACGACGATTCGGGAGCAGGTCATCCCGTGGGCGTTCGGCGGCCCCTGGGGCGACGGTGCCGCCGGGTTCGACGATGGCGGTCTCGGCGACGACGTCTTGGAGGTCGGGCCCGGCTACGGCGCGACGACCGACGTGTTCCGGGAGGTCGCGGCCAAGCTGACGTCCGTCGAGATCGACCACGAGCTGGCAGTGGCGCTTCGCGAACGTCTCGCCGGAACCAACGTCGACGTGATCGAAGGCGACGCCACGGCGCTGACGTTCCCCGACGGACGCTTCACCGGTGCCGTCTGCTTCACGATGCTGCACCACGTGCCGACCGCGGAGCTGCAGGACCGATTGTTCGCCGAGGTTGCCCGCGTCGTTGTGCCGGGCGCACGGTTCGTGCTGGCCGACAGCCTCGGCAGCGAGGTGCTCGAGCAGTTCCACGAGGGCGACACGTACAACCCGGTCGACCCCGACACGATCCCCGAGCGCCTGACGCGGGCCGGCTTCACCGACGTCGTCGTGCGCGCCAACGACCATGGCTGGACGGCCAGCGCCCGCCGAACCTGACGACGACGCGATGAGCGACAGGGTCGCCCGGCAGCCTCATCGCTCATCGCGCCGCGTCGGGCTCGGCGCGGGACGGCAACGAGGCGGTGAACACGGCACCGCCGTGCTCGTTGTTGCCGGCCTCGAGCGTGCCGTGGTGGGCGACGAGGATGCGCTGGGCGATGGCGAGCCCGAGACCGGCACCCTCCGGCGCCGTGCCATGGTCGGCGCCACCCCTGTAGAGCGGCTGGAAGAGATGGGGGAGGTCCTTGGGGTCGATGCCCGGCCCGGTGTCCGACACGGTGAACCAGGCGCGGTCGTCGCCGATGCCGCACGCCACGTCGATGCGGCCGCCGGCCGGGGTGTGGCGCAGGGCGTTGTCGATCACGTTGGTGACGGCGCGGGCGAGCTGCTCGCGGTCGGCCTCGATCGGACACGAGTGGTCATGCGGGAACAGCTCGAGGCGCACGTCGTTGGCGTCGGCCTGCGGTCGCAGCCCGTCGACGAGATCCTCGAGCAGTTCGGCCAGATCGAGCGCCGTGCGCTCCATCGCCGGGCCGAGATACTCCAGGCGTGTGTAGTCGAACAGCTCGGCGACGAGCCGGTCCAGCGTGCGGGCCTTCTCGTTGACGATGGCGAGGTAGCGCTCGCGCTTCTCGGGCGTGTCGGCGACGCCTGACTCGAGGCCGTCGAGGTGACCGCGCAGCGAGAACAACGGTGTGCGGAGGTCGTGGGCGATGGCGGCGATGAACAGCCGCCGCTCGAGCTCGAGCGCCGCTTGCTGTTCGAGCGAGTGGTTGAGCTCGGTGGTCATCGCCGCGAACGCCGTGTTGACCTCGTCGACTTCGGTGATTCGCGAGCGGGGGAGGGCGACGGCCATGTCGCCCTCGGCCACGCTGCGGGCAGCGTGCTGCACCGCCCGCAGGGAGCGGATGAACGGTCGGCCGAACGCCAGCGCAACCGCGATCGCAACGAGGCTGATGAACAGTGCGGCGCGCACGATGCCGGGTACCGGGTCGTCGCCGCGCAGTGGCGTGTAGAGCTGCGCCGTCAGCGGCGGGTCGGCGGTGATGTCGACGTAGCGGACGAGCCCGTTGCCCCGATCGGCGTCCCAGACGTCCTCGGCCCCCTCGTCGTCGCCGCCCGTGTCGACGAGACTGCGGAAGACCTCGTCGCCGCGCTCGGTCAGCACCAGCGACACCCCGTCGTCGGCGAGCTCGGCCGCGGCTTCTGCCCGCCATCGGTCGTCGTGCCACCGGTTGCCGCCCTCACGCACCGTGTCGACGGCGCTGCTGATGCGCTCCTCCGAGGTGATGTCCGAGGCGCCGAGCAGCCCGACACTGGCCAGCACCCCGGCGACCACCAGGAGGAACGTGGTCACCGCCGCCAGGGCGAACCAGACCCGGACCGGCAGCGTGCGGCGTCGTGCCGCGTCGATCATCGCCGGGGCTCGCCCTCGAAGCGGTAGCCGACCCCGCGGACGGTCACGATGTAGCGGGGGTGCGCCGGATCCTCCTCGATCTTCTCCCGGAGGCGGCTGATGTGCACGGTGAGCGAGTGGCGATCGCCGAACTCGCCCCAGAACCGCTCGAACAGCTGGTCGCGGGTGAGGATCTGCCGGGGGTGGCGTGCGAGGTGTTCGAGCAGTTCGAACTCGCGCGCCGTGAATGGTGTCGGCACGCCGCCGACCGTCACCTCATGGGCGCCGATGTCGATCACCAGCCGGCCGTAGTCGAGCACTGCCGCCGCCGTGGCCGCAGGCCTGGCCTGTCCGGCCCGGCGGAGCACGGCGCGCACGCGTGCGACCACCTCGGACGGGGACGCCGACTTGACGATGTAGTCGTCGGCGCCGAGACCGAGGCCGCGCAGCTTCTCGCTGTCGCCGCCGAGCGCGCTCAACATCAGCACCGGGACGTCGGTTGTCTCGCGGATTCGTCGCAGCACGTCGAATCCGGAGAGGTTGGGCATCATCACGTCGAGCAGGACGCAGTCCACCGGATGCTGCTCGAGCGTCTCGACGGTGGCCCGGCCGTCATTGGCGATGAGCACGGTGTGGCCGTCGGCCTCGAGGTAGTCCCTCATCAGCCGGGCGATGTCGCTGTCGTCGTCGGCGACGAGCACGGTCGCGGTCTCGTTCACGTTGCCATCACCCCCTGAATCCTCCACTACGCGAGGCGCGGTCGCGCCGATCGAGACCGCTTGTTGAGCTGCTGTTGAGCTTCGCACAGCAGCGTGTTGACACTCGGCCGTCATCGTGATCGGCAACCACTCCCGCCAGGTGGAGCGCGTCGACCGCTGCCCACCGTGCCGGGAGCGATCGCAGCGCACGCCGCGACCGGAGAGCCCTGGCGTGATCGGATGCGAAATGATAGGAAGTGGATGCAATCGCCGCCGATCGGCGGACGATTGTTGATCCACGCCCCTGGCGCGGATCGCCGCCACGTTCCGAGCGACGAGCGAGTCCGTCGTCGCCCTCACCTCTGGGAGAACTCACATGATGACCGACACGCATCCGAACGCCGTATGGCTGGCGGAGGCATATCGCGGCGGTGCGGCCATCGCAGTGGATCCGGCCCTCGATGCCGACGAGCGGGCGCGCCGGCAGAAGGAGCACCAGCAGTCGATCATCAGCCGCATGTCGCCCGACATGGTCATCCACACCGGTGGTGTCCGCCTCGCGGTGACCGCCGGGATGGACTTCCTCGGCAAGTACCACAAACGCCGTGCGATGCTCGCCGACGCCAACGTGCAGCCCGTGGAGATCGATCAGATCCTCGCCGACGACCACTACGGCATCGTCCACGGAACCTTCCGCACCACGCGCGGCCACGAGGTGTGGACGCGCGTGGGGCTCGGAGCGTGGCGATTCGAGAACCAGGTTGCGGTCGAGCACTGGGAGCTCGCCAACGGGCCCAGGTGGGACGAGTGGTTCCTCTCTGGCGACCCGGAGTTCAACGGTTCGGCACTGGAGTTCTGGACGCGAGGCGTCTGACCCGGCGCGTCGCCGATGCGACGCGCCACACCGGCCATCACCCCGTGATTCGTCCACGACGCGAGGCGCGGTCACGTCGATCGAGACCGCTGTTGAGCTGCTGTTGAGCTGCGCACAGCAGCGTGTTGACACTCGGCCGTCATCGTGATCGGTAACCACTCCCGCCCCGTGGTGCGCCCCGATGGCTGCCCCGGGCCGGGCCCGATCGCCGATGGAGACCCCCATGTTCCGCAAGCACCGAGACCACCCAACGCATCAGGTCGATCACGAGGCCGGCTTCCCGCCGCCCCGACCCGACACCGCCGCCCCCGCACCCGCCGCGATCGCGGTCGAACTGCGCGACGTGACGCGCACCTATGGCGACGGCCCCGACGCCGTGCACGCCCTCGACGGCGTGTCGCTCGCGTTCGCCAGCCGCACGTTCACCGCCGTGATGGGCGCGTCGGGCTCGGGGAAGAGCACCCTGCTGCAGAGCGCGGCCGGACTCGACGTACCGACGTCGGGAGGCGTCACGCTCGCTGGCGTCGAGCTCACGTCGCTGAACGAGAACGAGCTCACCAAGCTCCGCCGCGCCGACGTCGGTTTCGTCTTCCAGGGATTCAACCTGCTGGAGTCGCTGACGGTGCTGCAGAACGTGCAGCTGCCGTTGCGCCTCGCCGGCAAACGGCCCAACCGGCGCAAGGCCGAGGCGATGTTGGAGCGCGTCGGGCTGGCGGGCCACGGCGATCGGCGTCCCGCCCAGCTCTCGGGCGGTCAGCAGCAGCGCGTAGCCATCGCCCGGGCGCTGATCACCGACCCAGAGGTGATCTTCGCCGACGAGCCCACCGGCGCCCTCGACCCGACCACGGCCCGGGAGATCCTCGACCTGCTCCGGAATGCCGTCGATCAGTTCGGGGCCACCGTCGTCATGGTCACCCACGACCCGGTGGCGGCGTCGTACGCCGACCGGGTCGTGTTCCTCGCCGGGGGTTCGATCGCCGGTCAGATCGACGACCCCGACGCCGCCACGGTCGCCCGCCGGCTGCGCGAGCTCGTCGCCGCATCGCGTGAGGTGGCGGCATGAACGGCCTGGCGCGGGCGTCGATCCGCTCCCGTCCGGCGTCGTTCCTCGGCACGTTCGTCGCCCTGTTGCTCGCCTCCGTCGTCGTCATGGCGTGCGGGTCGCTGCTGCAGACCGGGCTCACGGCGCGTGTCCAGCCCGTGCGCTATGCCGATGCGCCGATCGTGGTGTCGGCCGACCAGTTCGCCCGCCGCATCGTCGGCAGCGGCGACGACCGCGAAGAGGTCAAGGGTGTGCTTCCCGAAGGTGCACGGCTCGACGCCTCGCTCGCGGACACGATCGTCTCGGTCCCAGGAGTCGCCGACGCCGTGCCCGACGTCGCCGTCGCCCTGATCGGCGACGATGTCGGGTCGGTGACGGGACGCGACTGGTCGACGCGCCGTCTCGGCGCTGGCGCCGACGCCGCAGCTCTCGTCGAAGGCTCGGCACCCGGAACCGACGACGTGGTGCTCGACGAGCAGACGGCCCGCGAGTCCGGCCTGTCCGTCGGGGACTCGGTGACGTTGACGGCGCCCGACGGCGCCCACGACTTCCGTGTCTCCGGACTCGTCCCCGAACGAGTGGCGACGGCGGCCGATGGGCCATCGGGCAGACGGGCAACGGCGTGGTTCGCCGACGGCGTGGCCGCGTCGCTCGCCGGTCAGCCGGGACGGGCGGACGCCATCGCCGTGTTCGTCGACGAGGCCGCCGATGTCGACGACATGGCTGCCGCGGTGCGCGGTGCGCTCGATGCCGAGGTACCGGACGCCGGCGTGACGGTGCGTACCGGTTCCGGCCGTGGCGAGATCGAGGCGCCGGACCTGCCGACTGCGAAGGAGTTGCTGATCGGCTTCGGCGGCTCGTTCGGGGGCGTGGCCGCGTTCGCTGCGGTGTTCGTGGTCATCACGACCGTGGCACTGGCCATCGGCCAGCGCGGTCGGGAGATCGCCCTCCTGCGCGCGATCGGTGCGACGCCGAAGCAGATCCGCCGTATGGTCGCCACCCAGACGCTGCTCGTCGCCCCGCTCGCCGGGGCCGCCGGCATCCTGCCCGGCATCCTGCTGGCGCGCTGGTGGTTCGGCCAGCTCGTCGATCGCGGTGCCCTGCCCTACGGCCTCGACCTCCACACCGGAGTCGTCCCGGCCGCGGCGGCCGTTGTCGCCGGGCTGCTCGCCGCGCTGCTGGGGGGCTACGCGGCAGCACGGCGCCCGGCCCGCACGAAGCCGAGCCAGGCGCTCGGAGAGGCGGCCGTCGAGCGGCGCGGCTTGGGCCGCGTGCGCTGGGTCTTCGGCGCGCTGTTCATCGCCCTGGGCGTGTTCTTGTCGATCATCAGCTATCAGCTCGATGGCGGGAGCGCCGCGGTGGCATCGATCGGTGTCGTGATGACGTTCCTCACCGCCGTCGCCCTGCTCGGCCCGGCGATCGCCCGGATGGCGACCGCGCTCTTCGGCCGACCGCTGAGCCGTGGCGGAGCGGCCAGCTCGTTGGCCGCCGCCAACGCGGCGGCGAACTCGCGGCGGCTGGCCTCGGCGATCACCCCGATCGCGCTCGTCATCGGCTCGAGCGGTGTGCTCCTGTTCATCCAGTCGACCGTCGCCGAGGCGACCAGGTCGGACATCCGCAGCGGGCTCGTCGCCGACTTGGTGATCGCCGCCGACGGACCGGGCCTGCCCTCGACGACGACCGTCCTCGCGTCCGCGGTGCCGGGCGTCGACACGGCTGTCGGGCTCCTGCGCTCCGACGTGCTCTACAACGGCTTCGAGGAGTTCGAGTCGGCCGCAGCGATCGGCGTCTCCGATCTCGCGCGCCTCGACGAGGTGCTCGACCTCGGGGTCACGGACGGTTCGCTGACCGAGGTGCGAGAAGGCACGGTGGCGCTCGACAACCTCCTCGCCCGATCGCTCGACGCCGACGTCGGCGACACCGTCGACCTCCGCCTCGGCGATGGCACCGAGCACTCGCCCACCGTGGTGGCCGTCTACGAGCACGGTCTCGGACTCGGCCAGGTGCTGCTGCCGCACGACCTGATGGCTCGCCATGTGCGTGCCCCGTTCCTCGCCGAGGTGTTGGTGGCGCTGGAGGCCGGGGCCGACCCCGAGGTGGTGGGCACCGGACTGGAGGCGATCGACGTGCCGGGCGCCGCGGTGACCGACCGCGACGGCTACTCGGCGAGGGTCGACGCCGACCTCGAGCTGGATACCTGGTCGAACCGGGTCATGGCCGCCGTGTTCGGAGGGTTCGCCGCCATCGCCGCGGTCAACACCCTCGTCATGGTGGTGCTCGATCGACGCCGCGAGGTCGCCCTGCTCAGGCTCACCGGCACGACCCGTCGGCAGGTGCAGGCGATGTTCCGTTGGGAAGCAGCGATCGTTGCCCTCACCGGGATCGGTCTGGGCACGGCGATCGCCTTCATCACCCTGCGCGGTTTCGCCAAGGGAGCGACCGACGGGCTTCCCTACGTGCCACCGCTGCAGGGCCTCGGCGTCGTGGCCGTCGCCGCCCTCATCGCCTTCGGGGCGATGGCCGTGCCGGCGCGAGCGCTGTTGCGCCGTCCATCGAGGGCGGGCGGCGAGTAGTGCACCGCCATCGTCGGGCTTGTGCTAAATGATGCAAGATGATAAAAATGGGATGCAATTCACGCGGCGGCAACAGCCTCCGAACAAGCCCGACATCGACGAGGCGTTAGCTCGAGGCCTCACCGCCTCGTTCCACCAAGGGGGAATCACATGACCATCCATCGCCGACCAGGCCGCCTGCTGCTGGGCGCCGCCGCGATCGCCGTCACGTCCGTCACTGCCGTCGCCAGTGGCGGCGCCGGTGTGGGCGCGGCGGACGGCTCGCTGGGCCTGCTGCTGCCGCTGATACCCGCCAGTTGGGACACGCGGGAGACCGCCGGGTATCACAACGTGGTCCAGCTGGCGGTGACCGAGCCGCTCACCGCGTACGCCGCCGACGGAGCGATCACCCCGCTCCTGGCGAGCGAGGCCGAGCATCCGGACCCGACGACGTACGTCTACACCCTCCGCCCCGACGTGCAGTTCTCCGACGGCAGCCCGCTGACGGCCGAGGACGTCAAGTTCTCGTTCGAGCTCCACATGGGCGAGGAGAATCCCTCGTACCGCGCACGATTCTTCGCCGGCATCGAGTCGATCGAGGTGGCAGGGGACCAGGTGACCGTCACCCTCGCCGAGCCCGACCCCGAGTTCCCCTACGCCGTCGCCAGCCTCGGCATCGTCAGCAAGGCGAACTACGAGGCCCACCCCGACGACATCGGCACCCCGGCGGCGCCCCAGATCGGCACGGGACCGTACGTGATCGCCGACTTCTCCCCGGCCGAGGAGGTGACGCTCGAACCGAACCCCGGCTACTGGGGCGAGGCACCGGCGTACGAGTCGTTGACGTACTCCACGGCGAGCGACGACTCCAGCCGGCTGCTGGCCCTGCAGTCGGGTGACTTCGACGGCGTGCTGCTGCCGCCCGTCCACCAGATCCCAGCGATCCAGGGTCTCGGCGCCTACACCGAGTACTCCACGTTCGACCCGACGATCTACCGGGTCATCTTCGACACCACCAAGCCCCCGTTCGACGACATCCACGTGCGCAACGCCATCGCCCACGCCATCGACCGTGAGGCGATCGTCGCCGGGGTGTTCGGCGGTAACGCCGAGCTCGCCGACTCGGTCGTGCTCGAGTCGGTGGTCGCCGACATGGGCGGCGACACCGACGTCGCGACGGTCTTCGACGAGTTCGCCGCGGCTTTCGAGTACGACCTCGACGCCGCCCGGGCCGAGCTCGCCCAGTCGAGCGTGCCCGACGGCTTCGAGATCGAGGTGCCGGTGTTCTCCGAGGATCCCACCCAGGCGCTCGTCGCCCAGGTGATGGCGCCGTCGCTGGCCGAGATCGGCATCGACATCAGCATCAGCCAGGTCGACATGAACGGTTGGGTCGGGGTGTTCCTCGAAGGAGAGGGCGACGGGCTCATCATCGACCAGTGGTCGGCCGGGTCGCCCGATCCGGCGACCGTTCCCCGCTCGCTGTTCACCCCCGGCGCCGCCGGCAACTTCTCCAAGCTGGACGACCCGGCGGTGAACGACGCCCTCGCCGCCTACGTGGCGGCCGACGGGGACGCCGCGACTCAGCAGGCGACGCTCGTCGACACGCTGACGGCGGCCCAGGCGGTCACACCGTACGTGCCGCTCGCCTTCCCGAACCTCTTCGTGTACCTCGACGACGACGTCGTGCTGAACGCCGTGACGCCGTACTTCTGGATGGTGCCGTTCGACGAAGCGTTCACGTCCGCCTGACCGGTCACGAGCACAGGTTCCATCGTGCAGCAGCTCGCAGCCACGGCCCCCGGGGTCCGGCGTGAACGGCGCCTCGCGCAGGTCGCGTCGAACCCCGTGGTCTGCCTCGTCGCCCGACGTCTCGTCGCCGCGGTCTTCGTACTGCTGCTCGTGTCGGTCCTGGTGTTCCTGCTCATCCACGCCGCCCCCGGCGGACCGGAGAACGCCCTGCTCGGGCGCGACGCCACCGACGCGCAGCGCCAGGCGGTGCGCGAGCGGTACCAACTGAACGACCCCTTGCCCACCCAGTACGCGTCGTACCTGCGGTCGCTGCTGCGGCTCGATCTCGGCGACTCGTTCATCTTCCGTGAGTCGGTGACCACCGTCGTGTGGCGGGCGGCGTGGGGTGTCACGATCCCGCTGCTGGCGATGACGTGGATCTTCGCCATCACGGCCGGACTGACGCTCGGCTATGTCGCCGCCCGCCGCCGGGGCACGGTGCTCGACCGGGTGATCGTCGGCGGCACCGTGCTGGGCGCCAGCACGCCGGTGTTCGTGACCGGCACGTTCGTGGCCTACATCGTCGGCGTGCGGCTCGGGTGGCTTCCCTTCTTCGGCTCGGGCGACGGCGGCTGGGACACGGTGCGGCACCTCGTGCTGCCGGCGGTCACCACGACCACCGTGCTGCTGGCGTCGACGACGAAGCTCTCGCGGGTTCGCTTCGCCGAGATCCTCGACGAGGACTACATCACCTTCGCCCGGGCCCGGGGGCTGTCGTCCCGCTACGTCGTCGGGCGGGTGCTGGTGCGCAACGCCGCGGTCCACATCGTCACCTGGTCCGGCTCGCTGATCGTCACGCTCGTCGGTGGTCTGGTGATCGTCGAGCGGATGTTCAGCTTGAAGGGCGTCGGGACCCAGCTGATCGAGTCGATCAACGCCCGCGACATCCCGGTGCTCCAGGGCATCACGCTCCTGATCGCCATCCTGGCGGTCGGCGTCAACCTCGTCGTCGACCTGCTCTGCATGGCGATCGATCCCCGGATCCGTCGCGGCATGGAGGTGGACTCGTGACCGCCGCGACGACCTCGACCTCCGCAGTCACCGGGTCGGTCGATGCGCGCGGCGAGAGGCGGCTGCCCCGTGTCCCGGCCACAGTGGCCGCGGCGATGGTGGTCATCCTCGCCGTGGCCGTTGCGGTGGTCGCACCGGCGATCGCCCCGCACGATCCCGACCTGATCAACCCGCTCGAGTCGCTGCGCGGCCCGAGCTGGCAGCACTTCTTCGGGACCGATCAGCTGGGGCGTGACGTGTTCTCGCGGACGATCGCCGGCTCCCGCACCGCATGCCTCGCCCCGCTCGTGCTCGCTCTCGGCAGCATCACCGTGAGCGTCGGGCTGGGGCTCGTCGCCGGCTTCGCCGGCCGCTGGGTCGACGTCGCCGTGAGCCACTTCGTCGACCTGCTCTACTCGCTCCCCGGCCTCGTCGTGGCGATCGTCGTGGTCGGCGTCACCGGCGGCGGCCTGGCGATGTCGATCGCCGTGCTGCTGCTGTTCAGCCTGCCGATGAACGTGCGGATCTTCCGTGCCGCGGTGCTCGAACGCGTGCAGCTGCCCTACATCGAAGCGGCCCGTACGGTGGGTATCTCGACGCCGCGGATCATCCTCACGCAGCTCCTGCCGGCGCTCGTCCCGCTGATCGTCACGACGTTCTTCCTGCAGTACACCTACGGGCTCGTCGCCGTGTCCTCGCTGTCGTTCCTCGGCCTCGGCGTCCCCCCGGGCGCCCCCGACTGGGGCCGCATGATGTTCGAGAACCGGGCCAGCCTGTCGTCGAACCTGTGGGCGACCGCAGGGCCGGGCGTCGTGCTCGCCGCCCTCGCCGTGTCGGCCAACGTCGTCGGCGACTGGATCCACCACGTCAACGAGCGATCGGCGCGGCAGCGATGAGCGCCGCCGAGTCGCCGGGGGTAGACGTCCTCCGCGTCCGCGGGCTCGACGTCGAGTTCGAGCGGCGCCGCCAAGCGATCCGCATCATCGACGACCTCGAGCTCTCGCTGCGCCCGGGCGAGTTCGTGGCGATCGCCGGCGAGTCGGGGAGCGGCAAGTCGCTCACGGCGCGGGCGATCCTCGACCTGCTTCCGCACGGGCTGCGTTCGACCGGTGAGATGGTGATCGACGGCCACGACCTCCGCCAGGCCGGCCCGGCCGGACGGCGCAAGCTGCGCGGCAGCGCGATCTCCCTGCTGATGCAGGACCCCTACGCGATCCTCAACCCCCTCGAGCGAATCGGCACCCAGGTCACCGTGGGGATGACCGACGACGGCGGCCGTCCCCTGTCGCGCCAGGCCCGCCGCCAGGAGGCCGAGCGGCGTCTCGCCGAGGTCGGCATCACCGACCCGGCTGCCGCCGACCGCTACCCGTTCGAGCTCTCTGGCGGCATGCGCCAGCGCGTCGGCATCGCCGCGGCGATCGCCCGCAACCCCAAGGTCCTCATCGCCGACGAGCCCACCTCGGCGCTCGATGTCACGACGCAGAAGGAGATCCTCGAGCTGCTCCGCCGGCTGGGCCGCACGCACGGCCTGGCGATGGTGCTGATCACCCACGACCTGCGCGTCGCCTTCTCGGTGTGCGACCGGGCCTACATCATGTACGCCGGCCAGGTGATCGAGGCCGGCCCGACCGACGAGTTGCTGGCGGCGCCGGCCCACCCGTACACGGCCAACCTCCTGCTCGCCGACCCCCCGCTCGACCGCCGGGTCGAGTCGCTGGCGAGCATCCCCGGCGGGGTGCCGGCGCCCGGCGCCCGCCCCGCCGGCTGTCGCTTCGCGCCCCGTTGCGCCTGGGCGACAGAGTCGTGCCGGTCGGGCGCGCCGGCGCTGAGCCAGATTGCCGACGGACACGTCTCGAGGTGCATCCGGGCCGGCGAGCTCGACGACGAGCTCGCCGGGCTGCGGATCGAGGCGGCCCACCACCGGCCGCCGGCGCGCGACCACGGCGTCGAGCCGGTGATCGTCACCACCGGGGCCTGCCGCGAGTTCGGCAGAAAGGTGGCCGTCGCCGGCGCCGACATCGAGGTGTTCCGCGGGGAGAGCGTCGGCGTCGTCGGCGAGTCGGGCTCGGGCAAGACGACGCTCGGCCGCATGCTCGTCGGCCTCACGCGCCCGACGGCCGGCCACGTCCGCGTCGGTGGCGTCGACCTCGCCGGCTCGCCCGACAAGCGCCAGTGGGACACGGTGCGGTCGACCGTGCAGATGGCGTTCCAGGACCCGTCGTCCACGCTCAACCCGCACCGCACGGTCGGCGCCACGCTCCGCGACGCGCTTCGTCTCGTGTCCCGCGACGATCTCGACCGGCGGGCGGCCGAGCTGCTCGAGCTCGTCGGTCTGCCGGCGAACTACGTCCGGCGCCTGCCGGTTCAGCTGTCGGGCGGCGAACGCCAGCGCGTCGCCATCGCCCGCGGCCTGGCCCGCCGGCCACAGGTCCTGGTGTGCGACGAGGTCGTCTCCGCCCTCGATGTCTCCGTGCAGGCGCACGTCCTCAACCTCCTCCGGCGACTGCAGGAGGAGCTCGACCTCGCCTACGTGTTCATCACCCACGACCTGGCGGTGGTCCGGCAGATCGCCGATCGCGTCTACGTGATGAGCGCCGGCGAGATCGTCGAACAGGGACCCGTCGACGACGTGCTCGACCGCCCCACCCACCCGTACACCCAGAAGCTGGTCAGCTCGATCCCCGGGGTCGAGACGAACAGCCCCAAGGAGGCCCTCCCCTCATGAGCACCGCCGGCGACACGACCACCCAGGTGATCGACCTCGGCCCCGTCCAGGTGGCCTACACCGAGTCCGGATCGGGCGAACCGCTGATCCTGATCCACGGCGGTGAGAGCGACCGCAACGCCTTCCGCGTGCTGTTCCCGCACCTCGGCGACGGCATCCGGGCGATCGCCTACGACCAGCGCGACTCCGGTGAGACCGTCAACCCCGACGAGCCCTACGTCGTGGCCGACATGGCCCAGGACCTCGCCTCGTTCATCGCCGTCCTCGGCCTCGAGAAGGCACACATCCTCGGCGTGTCGTTCGGCGGAGCGGTCGCCATCCACACGGCGCTGCGTCACCCCGAACGCGTGGCCAGCGTGACGCTGGTGGCCACGCTGCCGCGGGCCGCCGGCGCGATCGACCGGGCCAGCGAGGTCGGCGAGCTCAGTCCCGAGAAACGCCGCGCCGCGATGTTCGACCTCCTCTTCACTCCTGAGGGCATGCGATCCAACCCCGACCTCGCCGGTTTCGGGACCAGGGCCCTGACCGAGCGGCCCCGCGAGCTGATGGCCCGGCGCATCGCCGCCGTCCGCGACCACGACGTGATCGACCAGCTGCCGACGGTGCAGGTCCCCGCCCTGGTCATCCACGGCACCGACGATCCGATCGCCCCCTTCGCCCTCGCCGAGCTGACGGCCGAACGGATCCCCGGCGCCGTGCTGCGCCCCATCCCCGGCGGCCGCCACGGCATCGCCACCGAGTACGCCGCCGAGGTGGCGGCCCACGTCCGCCAGTTCATCGGCCTCGGGCCGGCCTGACCGATCGTCCCCCACCGACCACCGAGGTGACCACCATGACCGATGCGACCGAACAAATCGAACCGCCCCGACGCCGCGCCCTGGTGTCGGGTGCCAGCATCGCCGGGCCGGCGCTCGGCTACTGGCTCACCCGCCACGGGTGGGACGTCACGCTCGTCGAACGGGCGGCCCACGTCCGCGGTGGCGGCTATCCGATCGATCTCCGTGGGACCGCCGTGCAGGTCGCCAAGCGCATGGGGATCTACGACGACGTCCGCCGCCACCAGGTGGGCCACCGCTCCACCCGCATCCTCAACCAGGCCGGCCGCCGGATCGCCACCATGGACCTGAGCGCCGAGCTCCTCAACGACGCCGCCTCGGGCGATGTCGAGCTGCCGCGTGGCGATCTGGCAAACGTCCTCTACGACCTCACGCGCGACAGCGTCGACTACGTGTTCAACGAATCGGTCGCCACCATCACGCCGCACGACGATCGCGTCGACGTCACGTTCGTCAGCGGCCGCGCCGACAGCTTCGACATCGTCGTCGGCGCCGACGGCATCCACTCCACGACGCGCCGTCTCGTGTTCGGCCCCGAGTCCGACTTCATCCGCCACCTCGGCCCGATCGTGGCCATCTGGGACATGGACGAGGCCGGTCTGGCGCCGTGCACCGGAACGATGTTCAACATCCCGGGCTGCACCGCCATGCACATGCGCGAGAACAAGGGCCCGGCCCGCGGCTTCGTCGCCTTCATCGTCGACGACCCCGGCGCCGTCGACCTCGACGACACGAAGTCGGCCCACCGCCTCGCCCGCCGGGCCTTCGACGGGCACCTCGTCCCCGTGGTGCGGCAGCTCCTCGACGACCTCGAACACACTGACGACCTCTTCTACGACACGGTCAGCCAGATCCACATCGACAGCTGGCACCGCGGTCGCGTCGTGCTGGTGGGCGACAGCGCCTACGCCCCGTCGTTCCTGTCGGGTCAGGGCACCAGCATCGCCTTGATCGGCGCCTTCGTGCTGGCCAGCGAACTCGTCGCCGCCCCCGACGATCCGGCGGGAGCGTTCACGGCGTACGAGGCGCGGATCCGCGAGTTCGTCGAGCGCAACCAGGCGATCGCCGTCCGCAAGAACACCAACGCGATCCCTCGCGACGCCGACGCGTTGCGCAAGCGCAACCTCAAGCTCTGGGCGCTCCCGTGGCTGAAGCGGACCGGTCTGGTGAAGCTGCTCGACCGGGGCTACAAGGCCACACCCACGAGCCTGTCGATCGAGGGGTACGGCCTCACATGACCGCCGACCCGCGCTGCCGTGCCGGCACGGTCCACCATGTGTCGTTCCGCGTGAGCGACCTCCCCACCGCCCTGGAGTTCTACGAAGGGCTGCTCGGCTGCCGTCGCCTGGACCGGCCCGACGACAAGATGCCGGTCCCCGGCGCCTGGCTCGAAGCGGGCACCACGCAGGTGCACCTCATCGAGGCCGCGGCCTCCGAGGTGACCGGACACCCGCCCACCGGCCTGACCGGGTCGGCGAACCACGTCGCGTTCCACTCCGACGACCTCGACGCCGCGTGCGCGGCGTTCGAGGAACACGGCTTCGCCGTTCGCCGCGGCGCCTTCCTCCCGCAGTTCTTCGTCCAGGATCCCGACGGGAACCTGATCGAGTTCACGGCGTTCTGAGCGCGGCCCGAATGGCTCACGTGCCGCCGACACGACCGACGCTCACGGGCAACTTCGGGATGGTGGCGTCCACCCACTGGCTCGCCTCGTCCTCGGCGATGAGCGTGCTCGAGAACGGCGGCAACGCCTTCGACGCCGCCGTCGCCGCCGGCTTCGTGCTCCAGGTGGTCGAGCCCAACCTGTCCGGGCCGGCGGGGGAGATGCCCGCCGTGCTGTGGAGCGAGCGGGACCAGCGCGTCGATGTCGTGTGCGGGCAGGGCACGGCGCCGGCGGCGGCAACGATCGAGCACATCCGCAACGATCTCGGCCTCGACGTCGTCCCGGGAACGGGCACGTTGCCGGCGGTCGTGCCCGGCGCCTTCGGCGGATGGATGCTGCTGTTGCAGCGATGGGGCACATGGCGCCTCGCCGACGTGCTGCGGTACGCCATCGGCTACGCCCGCGACGGATTCCCGACGGCGCCGCTGGTGGCCCAGGCGATCGAGAACGTCGCCGACATGTTCCGCACCGACTGGCCCACGTCGGCCGCCGCCTGGCTCGATCACGGGCAGGTCCCGGCGGTGGGGTCACGCCTGCGCCGCCTCCGCCTCGCCGAGACCTACGAACGGGTGATCCGCGAGGCGGCCCGTCCCGATCGTGACGCCGAGATCGACGCTGCCGTGGACGTCTGGTACCGCGGCTTCGTCGCCGACGAGATCGACCGCTTCTGTCAGAGCGACCCGTGGATCGACACGTCCGGCGAGTGTCATCGCGGGCTGCTCACCGGCGACGACATGGCGGGCTGGTCGGCGACGGTCGAAGCGCCGGCGTCGTTCGCATTCGGCGACTGCACCGTGTTCAAGACGGACGCCTGGGGTCAGGGCCCGGTGTTCCTGCAACAGCTCGCCCTGCTCGACGCGGCCGGCATCCGGTCGATCCCGTACGGCAGCGCCGAGTACATCCACCTCCTGCTCGAGGCGGGCAAGCTGGCGTTCGCCGACCGCGAGGCGTGGTACGGGGACTCGGGCACCATCGACGATCTCGTCCCCCGGCTGCTGGACCGCAGTTACAACTGCGCGAGGGCGGTGCTCATCGACGACACCGCCAGCCTCGAGTTGCGTCCCGGTTCGATCGCCGGTCGGGTTCCGCACCTGCCCCGCCACGACCTGGTCGGGGCGGCTCGCGGCGTCGGGTACGGCGAACCCACGCTCGGCACCCGCGGTCACGTGTCGGGCGATACCTGCCATGTCGACGTCGTCGACCGCTGGGGCAACATGGTGTCGGCTACGCCGTCAGGTGGCTGGTTGCACAGCTCGCCCGACATCCCGTCGCTCGGGTTCTGCCTCGGGACGCGCGCCCAGATGTTCTGCCTCGAGCACGGCCACCCGAACTCGTTGCGGCCCGGCGCCCGTCCCCGCACGACGTTGACGCCGTCGCTGGCCTTCCGCGACGGCCGCCCGTGGCTGGCGTTCGGCACGCCCGGAGGCGATCAGCAGGACCAGTGGTCGCTGGCGTTCTTCTGCGCCGTCGTACTCGGCGGCCTCAGCCTGCAGGAGGCGATCGACGCTCCGGCGTTCACGTCCGAGCACTTCCCGGGCTCCTTCTACCCGCACGAGTCACACCCGGGACGGGTGCGCATGGAGTCCCGATTCGACGCAGCCGTGGTGGACGACCTGCGTCGCCGCGGCCACGACGTCGTGCCCGTCGCGCCGTGGTCGCTCGGCCGGCTCTCGGCCGTCAGCCGGGACGGCGACGGCTTCTACCGCGCCGCAGCCAACGCCCGCGGCGACCTCGGCTACGCCGTCGGCCGCTGAAGTACACCGATGTTCGACCGGATTGCGAGCTCGCGAGCGATCCGAGGCGAACTCGTCGAGGCGCCGAGCTACGAGCGAACGGTCGCGGTGCTTGCGAGGCACCGGCCTCGACGGAACCAGCAGCCGTCGCCCGCAGGGCGTCCACGAACCGACACGCAGCATCGACCGGCTGGCCACCGCCGGCTGGCCCCGGCCTTCGGAGAGGATCTATGACAGATACACCAACACCCAGGCACATCGTCGTCACCGGCATCGAGCGGGCCCCGCTCGACCTCGTCGATCGGCTCGGCGAGATCGGCACCTCGACCGTGCACGAGGCGATGCAGCGGCGCGGCTATGTCGGTTCGCACATTCGACCCATCCAGAACGACGTGCGCGTCGCCGGCACCGCCGTCACCGTCCTCACGCAGCCCGGTGACAACGGCATGGTGCACGCCGCCGCCGAGCAGTGCCGCGCCGGCGACCTGCTCGTCGTCGCAAGTACCGGACCGTCCGACCACGGCCTGTTCGGCGACCTGCTGGCCGCCACGCTCCTCGCCCGCGGGGTCCGCGGCATCGTCACCGATGGTGCCGTGCGGGACGTCACCGACCTGCGCGCCATGGGCTTTCCTGCGTGGTCGCAGCACGTCTCGTGCCGGGGGACCGTGAAGGGCTCGCCGGGCTCGGTGAACGTTCCCGTGGTGCTCGGTGAGCAGATCGTCCACCCCGGTGACGTGGTGTGTGCCGACGACGACGGCGTCGTCGTGGTCGCTGGTCACGAAGCGGCGGCCGTGCTCGACCTCGCCGAGCAGCGCATCGAGTCCGAACGCGCCACTCGCGACCGGCTCGACCGCGGCGAGCTGATGCTCGACTTCTTCGGCATCCGCGAGAAGCTCACCGCACTGGGCGTCGAGTGGGTCTCGTCGGCGTGATCGTCGGCGGCCCGCTGTGAACACAACCCGCAGGTCCTGCGGGTCGTGTTCACGTCCCGCGTCACGGATAGCCCTCCGTCGGAACAGCATGGTCCGAGCCGAGGTGTGCGCCGACGCGCAGCGCTGCGGCACGGAGTGAGTTGGCGACCGGCGAGTCTGCCCCATCGGGCACGGTGGCTGTGGTGCCGATCACGGCGATGACCGCGACGAGCTCACCGAAGAGGATGATGGGGGCGGCGAGGCTGCGGATCCCGTGATTCCGAGGGCTGCCGACGGCCAATCCGAGTGTCGGCGTCGGTGCGTCGGGGTTCAGGTGAGCGAGGAAGATGGCGGCCTGCGCGGAGTCGAGATCGAGACGGGCTCCGGTCATCACGGTGACTCGAACGAGTCGGTCGGAGCAGTCGGCTACTCGAACGATTGCTGGAGCGTCACCGTCCCAGATGCTCATGACGACGGTTTCGTTCAAGGCTCGTGAGAGTTGCTCCATGATCGGCCCGGCGGTGCTGATGAGGGACAGGCCGGCATGTGCTGACGCACCGAGCGGGAAGATGCCAGGACCGAGGCGAAATGTTCCGTCTCGGTGATCGTGTGCGAGGAGATGCGTCCGTTGCAGGGAGCTGACGTACCGGTAAGCCGTTGCTCGGCTGACCCCGATGGCCTGCGCGATCTGGCGCAACGTCGGCGGCGGTCGGCGTCCTGCGACGAAGCGCAGCAGAGCCGCTGCTTTGGCGACGGTGCCGACCTCGGAACGTCGAGGTCCATCACGGCCGACGGACGGGACGGGCGCCGTCATGACACGCCGCTCCAGGAGAACCGCCGATGTGACACGGCGTTCATGTCTGGCCCCCTGGCTCAGTTGCCCCAGGCTTCGTTGGGAACGACGGCTTCGCCGATGCGGAATGCCCCGCCGGGCAGCCTTGCCCGGTTCATCGGTCGGCTACCGCTGACCGGCTTGCCGAACTGTGCCACCAGTGGCCGACCGACGTCTCGCTTCAACCACAGCCGGAGCAAGTGGCGGCGCCGCTCGGGCTCGGGCCAGTCCTGATACGCGGTGCGGGAGTGCAGCGCGGCGTAGTTGAGCAGCCATTGTGTGTCGCCGGGCTGAAAGTTCATGTCGAGGGCGAGGCCGGGCTGCTGGGTGACCTCGTCGTACAGATCGAGCAGATCGAGCTGATCTTGGGTGAGCACAGGCACGCCGTCGAACTTCTGGGCGGACTTGATCATCGTCGTGCCGGCGTAGGTGCTGAACACACCGTCGACATGACTGCAGATCGGCGAGACGTAGAAGTCCGATCGGGCGTCGGGGTCCTGTCCTCGCCAGTCCCAGTACCAGTTGTCGAAGAGCAGCGGTGCGAGGTCGGGGCGGAGCCGAAGGATCTCGTTGAAGATGGTGGTCCCACTGGCGAGGCTGCTCGCGCCCCCTTCGCGGGCCGGCCGCAGACACATGAGGGCCACGACGTCGGAGCTGTCGGAGTGGAACCGCAGCCGGTCGCGCACCCGTGACGGCAGCGCTCCTTTGTCTGCCATCGACTTGTTCGAGGTGGCAATGACGTGGTCGAGAACGTTACCCATCTGGTTCTGTTCCATCGGCTGACCGAGGTGCAGGCCCATCACGTAGAAGATCGCCCCGGCCAACGTGTCGCCGTACGCCGGGGTGTCGAGGCCGCGGACGAGGACGAAGCCGAGCCCGCGGTCCATCTGCCGTGCACACTCATCGATCACCGCGCGCGCCGCGGCGAGCGGGTAGGCGTCGGCCGTGACGGTGCGGAGATCGGGGTCGTCGGCCACGAAGCGCTCGCCAACCGTCTCGAGGTCGGAACACTCGCTGCTGCTGAGCTGGTAGATCCAGTCCGTGCGGTGCTGGAGATCGTCGCCACGCCAGGCGGTTGGCCCGTCGATCGGGCTCAGATGACGGATCGTGTCGGTGCTCAAGTGCCACGTCTCCCGATGTGTCGTGAACGGTCGGTTCCGAGTCTGGAGAGCCTGCGCCGGCTCGGTTGACGGCACGGCGGATCGATGGGACCGGTCATCGCGCCTCACCTGCGGTCAGGAGCCGTTCGGTGGTTGCTTCACGGCGACGCATCACCAGCTCGAAGACCTGGGCGCGCAGGTCGACGAATTGGGGGTGGCGCTTTGTGTCGACCTGGTCGCGCGGCCTGGGCAGTTCGACGGGCACGTCGGCGATGATGCGGCCCGGGTTCGCGGCCATCACCACCACCCGATCGGCCACGTACACGGCCTCGTCGATGTCGTGGGTGACGAGCACGACCGTGACGTTGTATTCGTGTCGCACGCGCAGTACGAGGTCCTCGAGATCGGCGCGGGTCTGGGCGTCCACGGCGGCGAGGGGTTCGTCCATGAGCATCACGCGTGGATTCGTGGCCAGTGCCCGGGCGATGGCTACGCGCTGTTGCATGCCGCCAGACAGCTGCGAGGGGTGTAGATGCGCAGCGCCGTCCAGCCCGACCGACGTCAGGGCATGTTCGATCCGATCGTGCCGATCGGACTTGCTCAGCCGGGAGCGGACGAGGGCGGCGCCGATGTTCTTGCCGACCGTCATCCAGGGAAAGAGGGACCGGCTGTAGTCCTGAAAGACCACTGACAAGCCCGCGGGCGGTCCGTTGACCGGCTCACCGTCGAAGAGAACCTGTCCGCTCGACGCGTCGAGCAGCCCGGCCATGATCATGAGGAGGGTGGACTTTCCGCATCCTGACGGCCCGACGATCGAGACGAATTCGTTCGGCTCGATCGTCACGTTGGCTCCCGCCACTGCGACACGCTCACCCGCACGGGTGGCGTAGTTCTTTCCGACGTCGATGAGTTGAAACATGTGATGCCTTACTTGTCGCGTCTATCGCTTGCGCTGGGTCCATCGGAGCAGTCTGCGCTCGACGACATCGAACGCCATGTTGAGCACGATGCCGATGATCGCCACCAGCATGATCGCCGACCACATCGGGAGGTACTTGAACGTACGTTGCGCGAGGGTGATCTCGTAGCCGACTCCACTGGTCGTCGCATACAGCTCGGAGATCACCATGAGGATCAGCCCCACTCCGAGGCTGACTCGGATGCCGGCCATGATCTGTGGGCTTGCCGCCGGAAGTATCACCGTTCGAAGGAGGCGTACCTTCGGCAAGCCGATGCTCCTCGCCGAGCGCAGCCACATCGAGTCGATGGTGGCAACGGCGTCCATCGTGTTGATCAGGATCACCCAGACCGTGCCGATGAAGATCAAGAAGATGTTCATCTCGTCCACGACGCCGAAGAACGTCACAGCCAACGGGAGCAGGATCGTCTTGGGCGTCGCGATCGAGAAGCGGATCAGAGGGTTGAACATCGCCGCCGCGACCCGGGACCGACCCAGCACCACGCCCGCAGCGACTCCGATCACGATGGAGAGGAACCAACCGATGCCGAATCTGCGAAGACTCGGGCCGGCGTTCTCCCAGAAGTGCTCGGACAGGAACAGCGTCGTGGGATCGCCCGTCAACCAGTCCTCGCGGAACTGCCGAAAGATCTCGCTCAGCGGTGGAAAGTGCCGGACATCGGCGGAACGGGCGACCAGCTCCCACACGATCAAGAGCAACACGACGAGCCACACCGACGACAGAAGGTGGCCAATGCTCCTCGCCGCGTGAACGACCGGTTGACGCGTCCAACCCCGTGTGCTCGTCGGACGAGGCGTCGAGGCAACCAGCGCGCTCGTCGTCGCATTAGGCACGGTTCCACCTCAGGATCCGACCTTCGACCACGACCAGGGCCGTGTAGAGCACCATGCCGAGACCCCCGACCAACACGATCCCTGCGTAGACGAAGTCAGGTCGTTCCGCTTGCTGGTAGATCCGGATCAGCACCCCGACGCCCTTCGACGCGCCCAACAGTTCGGCGCTCAAGATCACGACGAGCGACGTTCCAGATGCGATGCGCACACCGGTGGCAATCATCGGGAGGGCGCTCGGGAGCACGATCTGGGCGAACGTCCGCGTCCGACCCCAAGCCAGCGTGCGGGCCACGTCGAGCCGAAGTGGCTCGGTCTGCTGCGACCCATAGATGGTGTTGATCAACACCGGCCACGCAATGGCGTACAGGGTCAAGGCGAGCTTCATCTCGTACCCCAGCCCGAACGTGATGATCGCCACCGCCAACAACGCCGTCGACGGCACCGATCGCAACCCGTTCACCGCTACCTGGGTCGGCTTGGCGAGCGCCGGGATCTGTCCGATGAGCAGGCCGACCGGGACGGCAACGGCCGTCACGATGATCAGGCTGAGGATCCAGGTCCACATGGTGTCGCGGAGCTGGAACCAGAACTCGCCGTCGGCGACGAGATCCACGATGCGTGCGAGCACCTCGTGGGGTGCCGGGAGCGACCGCTCCGAGACCCATCCAGCTGCCCAGACGATCCACCACCCGGCGACGATCAAGGCGGTGCCGAGGAGTCCGAGGCCGGCGTCGATCAATCGACGCCGGCCTCCCACGTGCAACATCAACCGTCAGGGAGTGGTGCTGCTCGGCGCAGCGGCCTCATCCGTTGCCGCCACCGCAAACGGAGCAACCAGATCCGTGGCCGCGTGTTCCTCGCCCAGTGCCCCCTGCTCCGCCAACACGTCGATGAGCCCCTGGAACTCGTCGACGTTGAGGGTGCCGGGCTGCTCGGTGTACGGGGTCGCCTCCAACACGGACACGTCGGACTGGCAGAACTCGCTCATCACTTCGAACTGCTCTTCGCGGTTGGCCGGATCGTCGAAGTCGGCCCCAGCAGCAACGATCGCAGCGTTCCATCGCTCGGCGGCATCACCGGACTCGACGAAATCTCGCTTGGCCACCCAGAAGGCGGTCGGGATCGAGCCGACGACCTCGTAGAAGGGGTTGCCGAGCACTCTCAAGTTGTCGGACGCAGCCGCTTGTGCGGTCTGGTTGGCCGTCACCTGAGCGGCATCGATCTGTCCTCCCTCGACTGCCGGCACCAGTTCTGGAAAGCCCAAGGCGACGAACTCGGCGTCATCGGGATCCCCGCCGTCAGCCGCGATCCATGCCTGGGTCATCACGTACCCGAGGCCTCCGATCTCGTTGATGCCGATCGTGTGGTCCACGAGATCAGCGGGCCGCTCCACGTCGCTGTCGGCGCTGACGATCACGCCGTTGTTGTCGGGCATCGACGTGCCCGCCCCGGCAACGACGACCAGATCGCGGCCCGCTTCGACTGCATTCAGAAACGTCATCGGGTTGACGAAGGCGATGTCTGCTTCTCCCGCCTCGATCGCGTCGAGGCCCGCAGCGCCACCCGTGGTGGAGACGAACTCGACAGACAGCCCCTCGGCCTCATGGAAGCCCTGGACCTCTGCCCAGTGGGGAACCTCGGTGCACAGTCCCAGCGTCGTCACTCGGATCGAGGTCTCTTCGGACGACGACGCCGTTGCCACACCTCCGGTTCCCACCAGAGCGAGGACGCCGGCGACGGCAGCGGTAGAGCGCTTTCGATTCATCATCATTTCCCCTTGTCTTGGATCCCTGCCGGCATCACGTCGTCTGGGAGATGGTCGCTGCCAAATCTCTCGATATGAAACGGCATCTCTCATACTGACATGCGTGGCGGCGCTCGTCAACTCACGGCTGACGCACGTCTCCGCCATCGGCACCGCCCGCGCTCATGAGCGCGGACACAGCAGGCCGCCGTCTGCTGTCGGAGAAAAGCGGCCCCAAGGCAGGTGACCGCTACCGTCAACCGATACCTATGAACCGGCGACCAGGTATCGACGGCGATCACGAGGCCGCCGACGAGCACATCTCGAGCCGCGATCTCCTTCCGCGGGACGCTTCGAACGACCCGATCGGGAAGATCCAATCGGTCGACCGGGCGGCGAGCCTGCTCGAGCTCTTCACCCCCAGCCGTCCGCGACTCACACTCGCCGAGATCACCGCCCTGCTCGGCATCAGCAAACCGACGGCCCACCGGTATGCGGTCGCACTCCGCCACCGGCATCTGCTGCGCTACGACCGCCGCACCGCCGAGTACACACTCGGCTCACAGATCCTCACCCTCGCTGCGGCGGCACGAGCAGGGCTGCCGCTCATCACGCTGGCCGCCTCCATCATGGAGGAACTGGTGCGCCAGACGAACGAGACCGTTGTCCTGTCGGTCTGGGACGGCGAAGCGCCGATCGTCGTGCGAACCGATGACAACACCGACCGATTCCTACAGATCAACGTCCGCGTCGGATCCCGACTGGACAACGAGTCGGCGCAGAGTCAGGTGTTCCGGGCGTTCCTCATGAATGACCGGCTCACCGACCCCGAGACGACCACCGACGATCACGCCGAGCTGCTCGCCATTCGCAAACGGGGCCTCGCTCTCAGCACGCCCGCGTGGCACGGGGTCCGCACCGTTGCGGCGCCGGTGTTTCGCGATGGACACATTGCCGCCGTACTGGCCATCATCGGAACGACCGCCACCGTCCCCAACGACGTCAGGTCGGCGACGGCCACAGCCGTCGTCGACGCCGCCAACGCGCTGTCGCACCGCCTCGGCGATCCCTGACGGCGGGGCGGCCGGGCGAGCGAGCGGCCGCTCGGTCCGCGTTCCCAGCGCAGCTCCCGCGTCACTGTGTCTGCGTCGGTGAACACCGCCCGCACAGGTTGCGGGTCGTGTTCACATCGGCCGGTACGGCGCGAGTGTCAGCTGGCCGCCCGTGTCGCCCACTCGACGAGGCGGCCGATGCCCTCTTCGATCGCCTCGTCACTGGTCGCGTAGCTGAACCGTGCGTAGCCCGGGGCGCCGAACGCTTCGCCCGGCACGAAGGCGACGTGGGTCTGGGCCAGCGCCACGTCGGCAAGCTCCAGCGAGGTGAGCGGCGTGACGCCGCCGTAGTCGCGACCCAGGAGGCCGGTCACGTTGGGAAAGCAGTAGAAGGCGCCCTGCGGCTCGACGCACGTGACACCGCGGATCGACGAGAGAAGCTTGTGCATCACCGCACCGCGTCGGGCGAACGCCTCGCGCATGCGCGCCACCTCCTCGAGCCCGCCCTCAACGGCGGCGATCGCCGCCCGCTGCGACACGTTGGCGATGTTGCCGGTCGTGTGGCTCTGGTAGCCGTCGGCGACCTGCACGATGTCGGGAGGTCCGATCATCCAGCCGACCCGCCAGCCGGTCATCGCGTACGTCTTGGCCACGCCGTTGACGATGAGGCACTGATCGCGCAGCGCGGGAACGGCGGCGGGCATCGACGTGAACACCGAGTCGCCGTACGTGAGGTGTTCGTAGATCTCGTCGGTGATCACCCAGACCCCGTTGGCGACCGCCCACTCACCGATCGCCCGCGTCTCGTCCGGCGTGTACACCACCCCGGTCGGGTTGGACGGGCTGACGAAGATGAGCGCCTTGGTACGGTCGCTCACGGCGACGTCGAGCTGGTCGACGCTGACCTTGAAGCCGGTCGTGTCGGGGCACGCCAGCTCCACCGGCGTGCCGCCGGCGAGGCGGATCGCCTCGGGGTACGTGGTCCAGTACGGGGCCGGCAGCAGCACCTCGTCGCCCGGGTCGAGCAACGACGCCAGGGCCGTGAACACGGCGTGCTTGCCGCCGTTGGTGATCAGCACCTGGGACGGGTCGTAGCGGATCCCACTGTCGCGCTCGGTCTTGGCGACGACCGCAGCCTTCAGCTCGGCGAGGCCACCAGCCGGTGTGTACTGGTGGTTCCGCGGCTCCCGGCACGCTGCGGCTGCCACGTCGACCACCGGAGCGGGCGTCGGGAAATCAGGCTGGCCGACCCCGAAGCTGATGACGTGAGCCCCAGCCGCTCGCAGGGCGTTGGCCCTGGCGTCCACCGCCAGCGTGGCCGAGGGGGCGATCTCCAGCAGTCGACGGGAGGCGCGGCGCATCGCGATACGTTAGCAGGAGAGTCGTGCAATCTCGTAAAGATTGGATGCAAGATGTGCGGAGTGGGGCCGTCGCTAGGATCGCTCCACACTTCTCGGAGGGAGCGACGTGTCGATCGGAATCGCGGAGGAAGCAGTCGGGGCGCAGGGGTCGACCACCGACCGGATCGTGACGGCACTGCAGCGGCGCATCGTCACCGGTGAGGTCCCGATCGGCACCTGGCTCCGCCATGGTGCGCTCGCCGAGGAGTTCGCCGTCAGCCGCACCCCGATCCGCGAGGCCCTCCGGGTCCTCGCCGCCCAAGGTGTGGTCACCATCGTGCCCAACCGCGGCGCCCGTGTGAACGGGCTGTCCAGCCGCGAGGTGCGCGAGATCGGGGAGGTGCGCGGCGATCTTCAGGCGCTCGCCGCCGAGCTCGCCGCCGAGCGCAGCACCGACGACCATCTCCGCCGGATGAACGCCGCCTGGGAGAAGTTCGCCAAGGTGCTCAACTCGGGCCGCAAGACACCGGCCGACCTCGGCGAGATGTGGGCCGCCGCCAACGAGGAGTTCCACGGCGTCATCGTCGAGGCCGCCCACAACCGGCAGCTGGCCAGCACGCTCGGCGATCTCCACCGCCGCATCCCCCGCAACCTCTCGTTCAGTGGTTACGCCGGCCACTCCCATCTCCTGCGCCGCAACCTCGACGAGCACCTCGCCATCGCCGAGGCGATCACCGACCACGACCCTGTCGAAGCCCGGGCGAAAATGCTCGCCCACTGCCGCGGTGCCACCCAGAACACCGCCCGGTGGCTCGAGAGCCGGGCGGTGGACTAAGAAGCTCCGCAAGGCCTCTGAGCCTGCATCGCGAGGCGCGAGTTCCTCTCGCGGATGGGCCCGGACGGCACGTGCGTGATCAGATCGCGCTCATGACGTTCACGAGCAGCCCGTTCGGGTCCACGGCCACGAAGTGGCGCTGGCCGTGCTCTTCATCGCGCAGTTCGGTCACGACCTCGACGCCCAGTCGTCCTGCCCGCTCGTACGCCTCGTCGACGTCATCCACGTGAACGGTCAGAACAACGCCTGACGGTCCCGACGGCCGTTCCCGGCCGTTGAACAGCTCGCTATCGGCCTTGACGAATCCGATGTTGAGTCGAGGCTCCGACGCCGGCATGAGCTGCAGATACCAGTCGTCGAGCTCGACGCTCACCTCCAGGTCGAACATCGCGGCGTAGAAGTCGCGACTGGCCTCGAAGGCCTCGGAGGCGACGTTGGGAACCATACGAATCACCTTCATCGGGTTGCCTCCTCGCTGGGTTCGTGTCGTCGTCCCATTCATCCTGCCAGTGGCCGAGAACGACTCACACCGCCGTGTGCACCTCCAGATGGGCTCACCGGATGCGCCGGCGACAGCCGGATGCGCGGAACTCAGTCCGCGCAGCGCGTCAGGTCGGTCTCGGCGAGCGGCTCGTCGGCTTCGATGATGTAGGTCACCCAGAGCACGACGTCCTCGGTGCCCTCGTTGACGCCCTCGTGGACGTAGTCGGCACCCTCGATGATGGCGTCGCCCTCCTGGTACACGCGGACGCCGTCCGGATAGACCGGCGCGTAGTGCGTTAGCTCGCCCTGCTTGACCACGGCGACGAGCTGGCCGTGGTGACAGTGCTCACCTGTGCGAGAACCGGGAGGCAGGACGATCTCGCGGAAGACGACCTGCACGCCGTCGCCATCGCCGACGGAGATCTCGACGGGTTCGTCGTACTCGCCGGCCGCCAAGTCGGTCGCCGTCACCGGTTCGTCGATTGTGGTCGCAGGGGTCGTGGCGGGGTCGGTGTAGAGCACGGGGATCAGCGTCTGGGCGAGGAGGTTGGCCGTCTGCTGCCCATCGGGCGCCGCCTGGAGGTTGGTCAACACGATCATCGTGAGCCCGGTGTCGGGGTCGTGTCCCATGACGGATTGGAACCCGGGCAAGGACCCGTCGTGGCCGAGCAGCGGTCCGAGCCGGGCGATTGCCAGCCCGTACTGAGCGGCCTGCGGGTTGTCGTCCTCGACCGGCTCGAGGCTGTCGAGGCGGAGATCTTGGAGCTCGTCCGACAGCAACCCGCCGCCGATCATCGCCTCCACATACGTCGCAAGGTCGCCGGCGGTCGAGATGCCGGCTCCCGCCGTCCATCCCCACGACGGGTTGGCCTCGGTGACGTCGTTCGGTTCGATCTCGCCGGCGAGCGCTGCTTCCTGTTCGTCGGCGGGAAGCACCGCGTCGAGCGCCGTGGACTCGTTCGTTCCCCACAGGTAGCCCTGCGGGTGGGGCTCGGGGAGCGATGGATCGTCCAGCGCGGGGAGCAGGGTGTCGTCGAGACCGAGTGGTTCGAAGATGCGCGTGCGGAACTCGTCGGCCGCCGAGTTGCCGGTGATCTGCTCGATGATCATGCCGAGCAGCACCGTGTTGGTGTTCGAGTAGTGGAAGCCGTTCCCGGGTGCGAAGTACGGCTCTTCGGCGACTCCCATCGCCACCAACTCCTCGGGCTGCCAGGCCCGCTGCGGGTCCTCGTCCAGCATGCGGTTGAACGAGACGAGCTCGCTGTAGTTGTGCAGCCCGCTGCGCATGTTCAGTAGCTGCGTGATCGTGATGTTCTCGCCGTTCGGCACCTCGGGGACGAAGTCCGACACCGGGTCGTCGAGCGCCAGCTCGCCCTCGTCGACGAGTTGGAGGATCACGGTCCCGGTCATCGTCTTGGTGTTGGACCCGATCCGGAAGTGGTCGCCCACCGTGACGGCCGCGCCGCCGCCGTACTGGCGAGTGCCATACGCCTGGAGGTATTCGGTGTCACCCTGGCGCAGGAGCACGACCGCACCTGGCGTCGTCGTCTGCGCGAGCACACCCTCGACGGCCTCGTCGATCGCCGCCGCGTCGAAGTTGAGCGTCGGCGGCGAACTGTTCGTTGCCCGCGCCACTGCACCCGTTGATGCAATTCCTGCGACGACGGTCGTTGCCGCCACCAGGCTCCTCCACGTGTTCGGTCGCGAGCGATCCTGCCGTCTCATGTCCGCTCCTCCGATCGAAGCCGTTCCCACACCAAGAGGCCCGTGCTGGCCCTGCCCTCGCGCTCACGCCGTGCAGCGGTTCGCGCCCTCCGGCGCAATGTAGCGGTTCGACCCCTCGCACTCGCCTGTCCGGCGGACGGCGGTCCGTGTCGAGCTGGCAGCACATGTAGCCGCCACGGCTCAGTCTGCTGCCAGCTCACGGAGCACGCCGGCCTAGGTCGACGGCGTGGTGAGGAACTCGAGCGTCGAGGTCGCGTCGCCGCCGGTGACGACGGTGATGCGATGTCGCCGGCTCCGGCGGTACCTGGCGGGGAACTGGCCTCGCAACGGGTTCGTGGCGAAGAACCACCGGCCTTGCAGGTCGAGGCGGAGCTGGTCGCCGGGAAGGATCGCCGTTGCCGATGGAGGCAGCGTCAGCTCGACGACGGTGGTGCCGCCGCTGGCGTCCTGCCGGTCGACGTCGATCGGAAGCCGGACGAAGCCGTGGGTGACCAGGTCGGTGTGGAACCCGTAGGAGCCCTCGAAGGTCACGGGTCGTCCATCGCGGATCAGCCGGATCCCGGCGAAGAGGTTGACGTCACGACCGCCGCCGTGTCGGACGGTGAGACGAAGCGTCATCGGGCCGACGATCTCGTCGGTCTCGTCGAGGTCGGTGAGGAACGAGATCCGATCCCGCGGCAGTTGGAGGTCGAGCGTCGCGGGCGACGGGGTGCCGTCGCCATGAAGACGACGGCTCTCGGCGTCCACATACATGAGGTGCCGGACCGCTTCTGGCGGCGGCCACGCGTCCACGCGACGCACGGATGTGATCGTGCCGGCGTCCTGGCGCACCTCGAGCCGCACCCGTGGCTCGTCGAGGGTGTCGGTCCGCCCGTCGCGGACGAAGTGGTCGAAGAACCGGCGTTGCGTCTCGAGCGCCTCGGGTGAGTAGTACACCGCCCACTTCGGGCCACGATGCGTGTACAGCCACTTCAAGGGCGACGAGATGCCGAGGTAGCCGGCGAAGGAGCCGGCGCTGTGCAGGTTGTGATCGGAGAAGCTGCCACACACGAGCGCCGGGACCTCGATGGCCGAGAGGTCGGCTGCCCGACTCGCCCACCAGTCATCGCGATCCGGACGTCGGAGCTGCTCACGCCGAAGGGCGACAGGGCTTCGCCGTTGGCTGCGCAGGATCGCCGTCCAGAGCGTGATGAAGCCGTCCTCGCGTACACCGCCCGGGTACGCGAAATCGTGGTAGGCGTCGGTGAACCCCTCCCACGGGTTGATCGCACAGAGGTGCGGCGGGCGCGTCGCGGCGGTGCGCCACTGCACGATCGCCAGGTACGACACGCCGGTCATGCCCACCCGCCCGTTCGACCACGGCTGGGACGCAGCCCACTCCACGAGGTCGTGGCCGTCGAGTCCCTCCTGCGCCGACAGCAGATCGCCGACACCGTCCGATCGTCCCCAGCCACGTAGGTCGGCGTTGACGACCACGTAGCCATGGGTGACCCAGTACGCGGGATCCGGAGCCTCCCACGACGTCAACGACGAATGCGAGAACGGCTGGCCTTGCGACAGCATCCGGTACTGCATCGGCACCCTGAACCCGCCGCGACGACGCCGCGTGGGAACCCTGTCCTTGCCATACGGGTGCGCGCACAACAGCACCGGGTAGCACCCGGGCACCGACGGTCGATGGACGTTGACCCGTAAGACCAGACCGTCTCGGGCGACGACCTCGACGTCCCGCTCGACGACGATCTCCGACGGCGGGTCGGTGATCTCGGCCAGCGGACGAGCCAGCAGCCTCAGACGTCGTCGCGCAGATCCGCGTGGAGGCGTGCGCGCTGCACGCAATCGAGTGCTCGACACGACGGCACCTTAGAACGGGAGGGTATTTGCCCACCTCCGGGACCGAAGGGTATTTACCGGACGCTTCCGTCAGGTATGTACCCTCCGGTCGCGCACGGGAAGGCACCGTCAGCGTTGGCCGAGGTAGGCGGCTTCGATGGCGTCGCGATCGGTGCTGGCTCGTTCGGCGCTGCCGCGGTAGGCCACGTCGCCGTGGACCATGACGATGATCTGGTCGGCGATCGTCTCGACCACCTCGGCGTGCTGCTCGACGAGGAGCACGGCGGTGTCGGTCTCGCTGCAGGCGCGCTGCAGAGCGGGCAGCAGGTCGGCGACGACGGTGGGGGCGAGGCCCATGCTCATCTCGTCGATGAGGAGCACGTGGCCCGGTCGCATGAGACCCCGACCGAGCGTCAGCATCTGTTGCTCGCCGCCCGAGAGAACCCCGGCGTGGGAGCGGATGCGGCGTCGGAGGGCGGGGAACAGGTCGAGCACGTCGTCGACGGTGCGTCCACCGCGGGCCTGGGCGAGCTTGAGGTTCTGCAACACCGACAGCTGGGTGAACAGCGAACGATCGTCGGGTACGAGCACGATGCCGGCGGAGGCGGCGGCCGTGGGACTGCCCCCAGCCAAGGGCTGGCCGTTGAGCAGCACCTGACCATCGAGCGGCCGGGCGAACCCGGCGATCGTCGACAGCAGCGTGGTCTTGCCGGCGCCGTTGGGTCCGATGATGGCGACCACCTCGCCCTTGGTCACCGTGAGATCGAGGTCGCGGACGACGGCGACGCGGCCGTAGCCGCACGTGAGCCGCCGGCACTCGAGAACCGGGTCCATCACGCCGGCTCCGCCGCGACGTGGGCACCGCCGAGGTACGCGGCGACGACCTCGGGATGACGGGCGACGACGGCCGGAGGGCCGGACGCGATCAGCCGGCCGAAGTTGAGCACGTGGAGGTGGTCGCAGATGCGCATCAGCAGCTGGAGGTCGTGCTCGATCATCACGATGGTGACCCCCGAGTCCCGCACGGCGATCAGCTGCTGGCCGAGCCAGTCGCTCTCGCGGCTGTCGAGGCCGGCGGCCGGCTCGTCGAGCAGCAGCAGCCTCGGCTCCTGCGCGAGGGCCCGGGCGATGGCGACGAGCCGGCGCCGACCGGTCGACAGCTCGTCGACGTGACGATCGGCGTCGGCATCGAGCTGCAGTCGCTGGAGTACGTCGCGCGCGTGATCGGCCCGCCGCCGGCGCGAGCGGAAGGGTCCGACCACGACGTTCTCCAACACGGTCAGGTCGTCGCACAGCTCGCCCGACTGGAAGACACGGGCGAGACCGCGACGAGCACGGACGTGCGGCCGGAGTCCGCGGAGATCGTGGCCTTCGAAGACCACGACGCCGCTCGCCGGCACCACGCCGCAGATGGCGTCGATGAGCGTCGACTTGCCGGCGCCGTTGGGTCCGATGAGCCCGGTGAGCGAACCGGCCGGCACTCCGAAGGTGACGCCCTCGAGGGCGTGTACGCCTCCGAAACGCACGCTGACGTCACGGATCTCGAGCAGGGCAGCACCTTGGGACGGCGTCGGGTCGACGTCGTCGGGCGAGACGTCACCCTGCTCGCTGATCGTCGGCATCATCGGGCGTCGCCCTGCAGCGCGAGCTCGACGCGGACGGCGCGACGTCGCCGTGACGACCAGAGGTCGGTGACGGTGCCGGCCAGTCCGCTCGGATGCATGATCACAGCGAGGACGAGGCCGATGCCGCCGACCAGGTCGTACCAGCGGCCGGTGGCGCCGGCCCGCTCCAAGATGACGTACAGCAGTCCGTGGGCGGCGAGGAAGCCGGCGCAGATGCCGCCGGCCACGCTGGTGATGCCGCCGAGGAACACGGCGGCGAACAGACCGAGGCCGACGAAGAGGTCGAACGACGCCGCCGACACGACGGTCTGGTGGTAGGCGTAGAGCGACCCGGCGAGGCCGGCGAGGAACGACGAGACGGCGAAGGCGAGCAGCTTCACGGCGGCCACGTTGATGCCGCTCGCCGCAGCTGCGCGCTCGTTGGAACGCACCGTGAGCATGGCGACACCGACGCTGCTACGACGCAGCAGCGCCACGGCGCTCGCCGCGAGCACGAGCACGACGACGCACACCAGCCCGAACTCCACGCGCGGGAACTCCCGGCCGCTGCCGGCCGACAGGTCGAGGCCGAACAGTGTCGGCTTGGCGAGCTGCGCACCGTCGGCACCGCCGTTGAACGACGAGTTGGCGAACACCAGCCCGGAGATGGCCACGGCCAGCGCCAGCGTGACCACGGCGAGGCTCAGTCCTCGGACCCGTACGGCCGGCAGCCCGGCGACCGTCCCGATCGCTCCCGCCAACGTCGCGGCGAGCAGCGGTGCCACGGGGAAGGGCACGCCCCACCCGGACGTGAGCCCGCTCAGCGCGAAGCCGCTCACTCCGGCCAGCGCCCACTGGGCGAGGGCGACCTGACCGGTGTACCCGGTGAGCACGACGAACGACAGTCCGAGCACGCCGAGGATCAACGACGTGATCAACCCGGCCCGGTAGGCGTGGCCGGTGGCGAACAGCGCGGCCACGGCGACCGCGCCACCGCACACGGCCGGGGTGAGGATGCGTGTGGGCCGCGGCGAGCGGCCGAGGCTGCGCTCGATGACGGCGCCGCGTGTCGGCAGCGGTCCACCGCGCACGGCGAGGGTGACGAGCACGACGGCGAACGGGATCAGCTCGGGCAGCCCGGCGCGTGGCAGCCAGTCCCACTGGCCGACGAGATAGACGGCGTGCGACTGCAGCATCCCGATGACGATGCCGCCGATCACGGCCGGGCCGATCAGCACGAAGCGGCCGAGGGCGGCGGCGGCGAGCGCCGGAACGATCAGCATCGTGTAGGACACCGGCACCAGCGGCACGATCGGGGCGATGAGGATGCCGGCGAGGCCGGCCACCGCCCCCGTGATCGCCCAGTTGGCGAGGGCCACCCGATCGGGCTTCAGCCCGACGACGATCGCACCCTTCTCGGTCTCGGCCACGGCGCGCGTGGCGAGGCCGAACCGTGTGAAACGGTCGGCGCAGGCCAGGACCACGGCCACCAGCACCACGGTCACCGCCAGCAACGCCCGGTCCTTCGGGATCGACGTCGAGCCCACCGACCATCGCCCCGAGGGGAACAGGCGCTCGACGACCACCGGCGCCGTGCCGACGCGGATGACGAGGGCCGACTGGATGACGATCATCACGCCGACCGACGCCACCCCGCGGGCCACGGGCCGGGCCTGCCGCAGCGGGCGGAACACCGCCACGTAGACGAGCAGCGACAACAGCGCGTTGATGGCGATGGCGACAGGGAGCGCCACCACCGCCGGCAGGCTGTCGGCCAACTGGATCGACGTCGGCAGACCCGGCACCGGGATGAACAGTTCGCCCCGCCGGAGGAAGGCGTAGGTGTAGGCGGCGAACAGCGCCATCGCCCCGGTTGCCAGGTTCAGGACCTGTGAGCTGCGGTAGGTGATGACCACACCGAGCGCCAGCCCGGCGGCGACACCTCCCGAGCCGAGGCCCAGAAGCAGGTACCCGAGGTGCTGGCTCAACGGAACAGGTCGCTGGCGTCGCCGGTCGACACGAAGTGCTCGATGCCGTCGCGGTCGACCGTGGACACGGTGTAGGCGGCGGAGCAGGCGCCCGGGTAGGCGGCGACCACCGAACCATCGCAGCTGAAGGTCTCATCGGCGGTCAGCGGCGAGAGGATGCCGTTCGACGTGGTCAAGGCCTCCATCACCGTCTCGCGGGTGACCTCGCCCTCGAGCCCGGCGGTCGCCCGCACGAGACCGAGCACCGACACGTAACCCGAGGCGTTGGTGCCGCGGCCGTCGGTGCCGGGCGCGTACCGCTCGACGATGTCGTGATACAGCTGACCGACGGGCTCGTCGGCACCGGCGTAGTAGAAGTTGATGATCGTCATGCCCTCGAGCACGTCGGGCGGAGCCACGTCGATCACCTGCTCCGACGCACAGCGCCCGCTGCCGAAGATGTCGAGATCCGTCGCCCCGACTGCCTCCACGGCGAGCAGCGTGGCGGCACAGAACGGGTCGCTGCCCAAGATGGCGATGGCATCGCTGCCGTTCTGCACGGCCGACGTCACCGTCGGCGTCATGTCGGCCGTCCCCGGGTCGGCGTACACCACCTCGAGCTCGACGCCGGCTCCCTCGAACGCCGGCACGGCGAACTCGTCGATGCCCACGGTGATGCCGCTGATGTTCATGGCGATCATCGTCACGTGCTCGTAGCCCGAGTCCTGGGCGTGCTTGGCCATGCCGCCGTAGTTGGACACCGCACCGCCGGTGATCGCGAACGACCCGGGCGTCGTGAGGTCGGCCCGGCTCGGACCGACCGCCGTGACGTAGGGGATGCCCGCCCCCGTGACGATGGGAACGATCAGGTCGCTCGACGACTCGGTGGCCAGGGCGACGGCGACGAGCTCGTCGTTGCTCGCCATCTCGTTGGCGCAGCTGATCGTCGACTCCGGTGTGCCAAGCGTGAGGCACGGCACGAGCTCGATCGGACGGCCACCGATGCCACCGAGGTACTCGTTGGCGTACTGGGCGGCCGCCTCCCCGGTCTTGCGGCTGTCGGGTGCGCTGATGGTCTGGCCGCCCTCGACGTTGATGATGCCCACCTTCACCGGATCGCCAGTGGCTGCCACCGCGCCGCCCTCGGGTTCGAGCGGGTCGGTCCCGCCGGCCGCTCGGGCGACGCCACCGCCCACGGCGAGCGCGCCTCCGGTCACCGCGACGGCAAGCTTCTGCCACGACGTACGCCGTGTAGTCATCGAGTCCCCCTTGGACATTCATGCGTGCCGGCACGAATTCTTCGAGCGGTATTTGCCCGGTCGCTCGGCACGCGTTTCTCGATGCCAATCTCCGGGATGTGAGGGTGGTGGTCAAGGGTTCCGCTTCTGCTGTTGCTGCGACTACCACGACCCGGACTCGTGGCTCGCCGGTGGCGTCTCTTCGGCCGGCAGCGCGGTCTACTCGCGAGACGCGGCCTCGACGAACGCGAACGCCTCGACGATGTCGGCGTTGCGCTCGAGGACACCGGCGCGCAGCGCGCGATCGGTGTGGATGAACGCCCGGTTCGCCTTCACCCCGTCACGGGCGATCCGCCCCACCTCGAGTGGGTCGAGTGCTGCCAGCGTCGGTGCGTCGTTGGACACGGGGTCGGGGCGATGCTCGGGCATCGGACCGAGCTCGGCCGGGCGGTTCTGCGCTGACGTCTGGTGGATCGCCGTGGCCACCCGGCTGGCCAGCAGCAGCGACACCCCGATGCCGTCGGGCCTGAGCTCCTTGCGGAGCCGCTCGGTCAGGGCCGAGACAGCGGCCTTCGACGCCAGATAGAGGCCGTTGCCGAAGTTCCCGGCGGTGATCGTGGCGGCCGAGCCGGTGTTCAGGACGTGGGCCGGACCGCCCTGGGCGCGCATGCGCGGGACGAACGCGCCGACCCCGTGGACGATGCCGTAGAGGTTCACCGACAGGATCCAGTCCCAGTCGGCGGGTGTGGCGTCGAGCACCGCTCCGTATGTGCCGACACCAGCGTTGTTGCACAGCAGCTCGACTGAACCGAAGCGCTCGTACGCACGCGCCGCCAGTTCCTCGACCGACGGCTGCGCGGCCACGTCGCACGCCACGGCTTCGGCCTCACGACCCATGGCGCGGACCTCGTCGGCGACCGCCTCGGCCGCTTCGGTCCGGAGATCGGCGACCACCACGTTCATCCCCTCGGCGGCCCACGTCAGCGCCAGGCCCCGGCCGATCCCGCTGCCCCCGCCCGTCACCACTGCCGTGCGTCCTGCAAAATCCATCGATCGCTCCTTCGGTCTCCACGTCAAATCGTGTGCAGTTTCAGCGCAGTGAAGATGAGGTGTCAACTCGCATGTTGCTCGTCTCTCAGGAAATATGGGCTGGGTCGTGGTGGTGGTGATGACAGCACAAGCGGAACCCTTGACCACCACCATCGCGTCGCCGAGATTGGGCATCTCGAAGCGCATGCCGAACGAGGAAGGGACATCGTGAAGGAGCTCGCCGGCCGGACGGCCGTCGTGACGGGTGGAGCAAGCGGCATCGGCCGGGCGATGGCCCGACGGTTCGCCGGCGCCGGCATGAACGTCGTCGTCGCCGACGTCGACATCGCTCAACTCGACGACGTCGAGGCCGAGCTCCGTGGGCTCCGCGGCGAGGTCGTCGGGGTGCGCACGGATGTCGCCCAGGAAGACGATCTCTTCGCCCTGGCCGCGCTCGCCCAGCGCCGCTTCGGTCCCGTGCACGTTCTGTGCAACAACGCCGGTATCGGCGGGCCGTACGGCCTACTGAGTGAGGTTCCTCGTGGCGACTGGGAACGCATCCTCGGGGTCAACCTCTGGGGTGTGATCCACGGTCTGCGCGCGTTCGTCCCGCCGATGCTGGCCCACGGCGAGGAGGGCCACATCGTCAACACGGTGTCGGCGTCGGGGCTCAAGCCGGGTCCGTTCGTCGCTCCGTACGCGGCGACCAAACACGCACTCTTCGGCCTGACCGTCGCGCTGTACCACGAGATGGCGATCGAGGGCGGACGCATCGGCGTGACTGCGCTGTGTCCCGGGCCGGTCGACACCAACGCGTGGAAGAGCATCTACGACGTGTCGCCGAACGGGTCCGACGGTGGGGCCAACGTCGCCCGCGCCCTCGCCGCGGGCATCAGCGCCGACGCCGTGGCCGAGCTCGTCGAGGCGGCGATCCGCACCCGGCAGCTCTACGTGTTCACGCACGAGGACTGGCTCGACCAGGTCTTCGGTGAGCACGTGACGACGATCCTCGACCAGCGCAATCCGGCACCGCTGCTGAGCTACGGCGCCGGCCACACCGTGTCCCCGGCCTGACGGCGGGGACGACCGAACCGTTCACACGCATCCGCACACGACCACAAGGGGGAACACGATGAGCGTCGACCAGGAAGCACTCGTCAGCACGGAGGGCGCCGGCCTGTACCAATCGGTCGGCGCCGGCCACCACACTTGCTGGTACCCGGTCGGCCTGTCGTCCGACCTGGCCGCCGGGCAGGTCCGGGGCATCGATCTCTGCGACGGCCGCATCGTCCTGTTCCGGGGTGAGGACGGCGTCGCCCGGGCGATGCTGCCGTACTGCGCGCACATGGGCGCCGACCTCAGCGTCGGCGACGTCGTGGGCAACGACATCCGTTGCGCGTTCCACCACTGGCAGTACGGCGGCGACGGGCGGTGCACCAAGATCGCCACCGGCGACCGCATTCCTGGCGCAGCCGTCGTCCGGACGCTGCCGATCGAGGAGCACGACGGACTGCTGTGGGTGTGGTGGGGGGACACGCCGGCCTATGAGGTCCCGTCGTTCTCGTCGTTCGAGGGCGAGTGGGCCGTGCGGACCTTCGAGGTGCCGCTGACCGCCGCCGTGCACGTCGAACCTTGGGTGTTCGCCGCCAACGTGATGGACTTCCAGCACCTCAAAAGCCTCCACAACGTCGACGTCGGCAACCCCGACGTGGAGTGGAACGACTGGGGTGCGGCGATGAAGTGGAGCTTCTCGCGGCCCGAGGTCGGCGAGATCAACTGGGACATCGAGCTCTTCGGCACCAACTCGGTGCGCTCGGTGCAGCCGCAAGCCGACGGCACGATCATCGGCCACATCGCCACCACCGTGCCGATGGGCGAGCAGGGCACCAAGGTCTTCGTGGTCGTCGTCACCAACGACCTCGCCAACGCCGAGACGATCCTCGAGCACCAGGCGCAGATGCACACCAACATCGCCAACGAGGACATGGACGTGCTGAGCACCATCCGGGTCGGCAAGGCGAACTTCACCAGCTCCGACAAGAAGCTCGTGCAGTACATGCGCTACCAGCGCGACTACCCGAAGGCGACGATGGACGAGCTCGAACGCGGTGCCACGCCGGTGGCGATGCGGACGTGACGGCGGCGATCTGGTCGCGGGAGGTCGTCGAGGAGGAGGGGCCGCGTGGCCCCCTTCGCCGGTACCGCATGCGGCCCCCGTCGCTGCCGGCGGTGCTCGACGCCACCGCCGATCGATGGCCCGACCGCGTCCACCTCGTGCAGGGTGGGGACCGGCGCACGTTCGCCGAACATCGTCTCGCCGTGCGCCGGGCCGCCGGCGTGCTGCGCGAGGCCGGGGTCCGGCCCGGCGACCGGGTCGGCATCCTCGCCGCCAACAGCCCGGCGTGGATCGCCTCGCTGTGGGCGTGCTGGGAGATCGGTGCCGTCGCCGCACCGTTCAACTGGAGTTGGACCACCGAGCAGATCCATGGTGTCATCGACGACTGCTCGCCCGCGGTCGTGCTGGTCGATGCCGAGCACGCGCCGCAGGTGCCGAGCGGGATCGCCCTGCCGATGAGCCGGCTCGACGACGGTCCGGCCGACGACGAGCCGGCGGGGCTGCCCGTCGTCGACGAGACGATGCCCGGCCTGATCATCTACACGTCGGGGACGACCGGGCGGCCCAAGGGGGCGACGTTCACGCAGGGCGCCGTCATCGCCAGCGTGCAGAACGCCCTCGTCGGCAGTCGCCTGCCTCACGAGCTGCCCGACGAACCGCCGCCGGGCGTGCCGATGCCGGTGAGCCTGTTGAGCTATCCGGTGTTCCACATGGCCGGCACGATGAACGTGCTGGTCACCACGGCGATCGGCGGCCGCCTGGTGTTCGCCGGACCGAAGTTCGACGCCGTGGAGATCCTCCGCCTCATCGAGCGTGAGCGGGTGACGGCCTGGGGCGCGGTCCCGACGATGGCCCAGCGCGCCGCCGATGCGCTCGCCGATCACCACATCGACGTCTCCAGCCTCCGCGCCATCACGCTCGGCGGGGCCCCGATGCCGCCCGGACTGCCGGCGACGCTGGCCGAGCGGTTCGGTTCGTTGCGGGGCGGTGCGTCCAACGCCTACGGCCAGACCGAGGTGGGTGGCACCGTCACCATCGGCGGTGCCCGCGATGCGGCGGCCGACCCCACCTGCGTGGGCGCGCCGCTGGGAGTCGCCGAGATCTGCATCGACTCGCCCGCCGGCGGTGGAACGGGCGAGGTGCTCGTGCGAACGCCGTCGGCGATGCTCGGCTACTGGGGCCAGGACGAGTCGCCGATCGGCGACGACGGCTGGGTGCACACGGGTGACGTCGGGTACCTCGACGACGAGGGCCGCCTGCACATCGTCGATCGCATCAAGGACATCATCATCCGCGGCGGCGAGAACATCTCGCCCACCGCCGTGGAAGAGGCGATCGCGTCACATCCGTCGGTCGACGAGGTGTCGGTCTTCAGCGTGCCCGACGCCGACTTCGGCGAGGCCATCGCCGCCGTCGTCGTGACGTCCGATCCGGCGTTGACGTCCGACGATCTCGTGGCCCACGCCCGCCTCACCCTCTCGCGCTTCGAGGTGCCGGAGCACTGGTGGATCCGCAGTGAGCCGCTGGAGCGGGGGACGCTCGACAAGGTCCTGCGCCGCCAACTCCGCGACGAGTGGCTGAGCACGACCGCCCGCCCCTCCTGACTCCCGTCCCGACCCATCCGAGTGTTGAACCGCGCCCGAGTGTGGAGCGCCCGACAGGGGGACGTTCAACACTCGGATGAGGCAGCGACGGTCACGGGGATCCCCGTCATGTGCGCCTGGCTGGACAGCGGTTCGTAGCTGCCCGCACCGGTGGGCAGCAGCGCGTTGGGATTGGCGCCTTCCGCACGCCCGCCTCCGCCGTGCACCATCCACACGACTCCGCGCATCAGCGAATCGTCGATGGCCACCGTCGTCTCGAGCTCGCCGTGGTCGCTGGTGACCTCGATCGCATCCCCATCGGCCAGGCCGAGCGCGGCCGCATCGGCCGGATGCATGGAGAGGGGAGCCCGCGATCGGTCCGGCCGCCCGCTGGCGATCCACGAGTTGTGCATCCATCGGTCACGACCGTGGATGAGGAGCAGCCGGCCGTCATCCACGGCGGCCGCCGACTCGGCGAAGAGGCGGTGGCAGCGGCCGATCGCCGCGGCGAACGTGGTGGGGCAGCAGTCGACGCGCCCGTCGGGCGTGTGCACCTGCGTGTCGTAGAACGTGCCCGGTGGGGGCTCCGGCAGCAGCACCGGCTCGCCGCTGTGCTGCAGCTCGTCGAGGTCGATGCCGCTGCCGGAGCGCAGCATGTAGCGGAGCTTGGCCCACGGATCGGGCTGTTCCGAATCGAGCAGCGACGGCTGGCCCATCTCCTGGAGGAGGCGGTGGGCGATCCACCATTCCGGTCGCCGCAGCGCCTTCGCTGCGACGACGGCGGGCGTGTACTGCACGAAGGGCCGGGCACTGGTGCCGACGTTGATCACGTTGAGATCGTCACGCTCGTACATGTCGGTGGCCGGCAGCACCACGTGGGCCAGCCCGGACGTCGCGTTGAGGTAGATGTCGACGGAGACGAGGAGCTCGAGCCGACCGAAGGCCTCGCGCAGGCGTCGCTCGCCGGGGATCGACAGCAGTGGGTTGCCGGCGACGACGATCATCGCCCGGATCGGCTCGGCGCTGTCGAGGATCGAGTGCGACAGCAGGGTTCCCGGCATGCCGCCCCGGCGGAGCTTGCCGAACTCGGTGTCGATGTAGCCGCGCTGCGGGTCGCCGGCGCCGGACCGGGCGTTGGGGTAGAAGCCGTCGCTCTTGAGATTGCCGCCCTCGGTGTCGAGGTGACCGGTCACGAACGACAGCATGTGCACGAGCCAGTAGGCGAGCGTGCCCTGGCGGCCCATGTTGAGGCCTGTGGACGCGTGCACCGACGCGCGCGGTGTGTCCACCCAGGCCCGAGCCAGCTCGCGAATGGTGCCGGGTTCGATGCCGGTGACCGCGCCGACGGCGTCGGCTTGGTAGGGACCGATGAACGACCGCAGACCGTCGACGTTGCGGCCGTGCCGGGCGACGACCGACTCGTCGAACCCACCGAGCCGATCGATCTCGTGGAGCAGGGCGGCGAGGAACCACACGTCGGTGTCGGGCCGGATGAGCACCGTGTCGCCCACACCGCGTTCGGGTGTCTCGATGCGGCGCGGGTTGACGAAGACGAACCGCGCGCCGCGACCGGCGGAGCGACGCATCTCGCCGAGCACGTTGGGGACCGAGAAGAAGCTCGTCTGCGACACCCGCGGGTTCTCGCCGATCACGAGGCACAGGTCGGTACGTCGCAGGTCGGGGATGGGATGCACGCTGCGGGTGCCGAAGACCGCTTCCGACGCCGCCCACTTGTTGGCGCAGTCCTGCGTGCCCGCCGAGAAGCGCCGCCGGACGCCCAGCCCGCGCAGCATCTCGACCATGTGCTGCTCGCCGAGGGCGTTGAACGCCAGGGGGTTGCCGAGGTAGGCGCCGATCGCCGAGCTGCCGTGGGCGTCGACGATCGCTCGCAGCCGTCCGCCGATCTCGGCCATCGCCTCGGCCCACGAGACCGCATGCAACGCACCGTCAGCCCCGCGGACCAGCGGGACGTCGAGCCGAGCGGGGTCATGGTGGACGTCGACGGCGGCGAGGCCCTTGTGGCAGGCGAAGCCCTTGGTGACGGCGTGGTCACGGTCGGGCGACAGCTTGACGAGCGCGCCGTCGTCGACCGACGCGACGAGACCGCACGACGGTTCGCAGATCCGGCAGAACGTGCGAACCGCCTGTCCGCGTGCGGCGGTCCCCGGCACGTCAGCCGCCGTCGGGACGCGGCTCGGGCGGGAGACCCAGCGCCCGCTCGCCGATGATCTTGCGTTGGATCTCGTCGGTGCCGCCGGCGAGCCGCGTACCTGGCGTGCCGACGATCAGCTCGGTCCACGCGTACGTGCCCCACTCGCCGCTGTCGGCCAGCAGGCCGGCGCCGAGCAGGTGCGTGACGACTGTCGAGGCGAGCTGATTCTGGTTCGTCCACGCCAGCTTGGCGATCGAGCCCTCCGGGCCGGGCGCCTTGCCCTGCTTGATCCGGGCCAGGCCGCGCAGCGACGTCCACCGATCGGCCTGCATCTGGCTGTAGAGCCGGGCCAGCAGTTGCCGGCCCACCGGATCGTCGGCGACCCCGATGTGGTGGGCGAGAGCCAGGTACTGCACCCACGGCGCCCCCACCCGGCCGTTCGACATGCTCTGGCTGCGCTCGAACCCCAGCGTGGTCATGGCGACGCGCCATCCCTCACCGACGCCGTCGAGGCGCTGTGAGTCGGGGACCCGTACGGAGTCGAAGAACACCTCGTTGAACGACGATCCGCCCGTCATCTGGCGCAGAGGGCGCACCTCGATGCCGGGCGTCTCCATGCGCACGAGGAACGCGGTGAGGCCGCGATGGCGCTCCTCCGCCGTCCCCGTCCGGCACAGCACGTAACCCCAGTCGGCGAAGCGGGCGCCGGTCGTCCAGACCTTCTGCCCGCTGACGACCCACTCGTCGCCGTCGCGCTCGGCGCGCATGGCGATCGAGGCGAGGTCGGATCCGGCGCCGGGCTCGGAGAACAGCTGGCACGACACCAGATCGGCCCGCCGCATGGCGCGGACGAAGAAAGCGCGCTGCTCGCCGGTGCCGTGCACGGCGATCGTCGCGGCGACGATGTTGCGCGAGATCTGGATCAGCTCGTGACTCTCGGGCACCACGAAGCGGGCTTCCTCCGAGCGGTAGACCCGTTCGTACTCGCGCGGCAGGCCGAGACCGCCGTATTGCGGATCCCAACTGATCGAGCCGAGGCCGGCGTCGGCCTTGAGTTGCTCCCAGCGGCGCGAGGCAGCATGCACCTCGGCCTCCTCCTCCAAGGTGATGTTGCTAAAGAGGGCGACCGAGTCGGACCCCTCGCCCCACACGAACTTGCGGGGTTCCGCCGTCCGCCGTTCGGCGTTGTCGGCGAGCCAGCTGCGGCAGCGCTCGCGGAACTCGTCGAGGGTCGGCTGCTCCACGGATTCCTCCACGTTCACTTGCGGTACATCGTCACGACGACGGCGCCGCCGAGACCGAGGTTGTGCTGGAGACCGACCCGAGCGCCGGTCACCTGGCGATCGCCGGCGTCGCCGCGCAACTGCCACGTGAGCTCGGCGCATTGGGCCAGCCCGGTGGCGCCGAGCGGGTGCCCCTTGGAGATGAGACCGCCCGACGGATTGACCACCACGTCGCCGCCGTAGGTGACGGCCCCGGAATCGATGAGCTCGCCGGCCTGGCCCTCCTGGCACAGTCCCAGACCCTCGTAGGTGATCAGCTCGTTGGCCGAGAAGCAGTCGTGCAATTCGACGACGTCCACGTCGCCCGGACCGACGCCCGACTGCTCGAAGACGGCGGTCGCCGCCGACCTGGTCATCTCGAATCCGGCCAGCGACATGTCCGACCCGCCGAACGTGTCCGGACGATCCGTCGTCAACGCCATGCCGACGATCTCGACCGCCCGATCCTCGAGGCCGCGCTCGCGCACGAACCGTTCGCTGGCCAGCACCGCCGCCGCGCCGCCGTCGCTCGTCGGGCAGCACTGCAGCTTCGTCAGTGGATCGAAGATCGTCGGCGAGGCGAGGATGTCGTCCAGCGAGTACTCGTCGCGGAACTGCGAGTTGGGGTTGTGCACCGAGTGCCGGTGGTTCTTCTCGGCGATCCGGGCGAGCGACTCGCGCCGGACGCCGTAGCGCTCCATGTACTCGCGCGCGGCGTTGCCGAAGATCTGCGGCGCCATCGGTGCCTCCATGCTGAGGCCCCGGCGCCGCTTCATGTCCCGGAAGTGCGGACGCATCGGGTTCTCCCGGTCGGACCACTGCTCACCCAGCGAGCCCCGCTGCATCTTCTCGAAGCCGACGGAGAGGACGCAGTCGAGCACACCACCCTCGATCAGCCGCTTGCCGAGGTACAGCGCCGACGAACCGCTCGCGCAGTTGTTGTTGACGTTGACCACGGGAACGCCGGTGTGGCCCAGCTCATAGACCGCCCGCTGACCGGACGTGGAGTCGCCGTAGCAGTAGGAGGCGAACACCTGCTCCACGTCGGCGTAGTCGATGCCCCCGTCGGCGAGGGCGGCCTGGCCGGCCTCGCGCGCCATGTCGGGATAGTCCCACTCCCGGCGGCCAGGCTTCTCGAACGCCGTCATCCCGACCCCGATCACGAACACACGCTCACTCATGACTTCACCCCGGGGGCTGCGCCCCCGCTCGCTGCGCTCGCGCCCCATCGCAGTCCGGCTCGCTGGCGCTCGCGCGGACAGCCGTCATTCGCTCGTCCCTCGCTCATGACTTGACGACCTCTCCCTCGAGGTACGCGGGCGCGATCGGCAGCCCGTGCACCTGCATGTTGTGTGAGTGCGACAGCTGGTGGAGGGCGAACGACGTCTGCATCGCGTTGGCGCGGCCCTGACCGTCCTGGGCGGCGTTCACGGCCTCCTTCGCCAGCTTCAGGGCGAACAACGGCTTCTCGGCGATCCGCGCCGCCAGGTCCAGCGTGAACGCGCTGAGCTCGGCGCGGGGCACGACGTGGTTCACCATGCCGAACCGGCTCGCCTCCTCGGCGGTGATGACCGACGACGTGAACAGCATCTCCTTGGCCTTGCGCACGCCGAGCTCCCACGGGTGCTGGAAGAACTCGGCGCCAGCGACGCCCATCGAGACCGTGTTGTCGACGAACGTCGCGTCGTCGGACGCGACGATCAGGTCGCACGGCCATACGAGCATCAGGCCGCCGGCGATCACCTTGCCGTGCACCTCGGCGATCGTCGGCTTGGGGATGTTGCGCCAGCGCTCGCAGAGGCCGAGGTACAGCTCCTTCTCGAAGGCCATCGTTCCTTCGGCCCCCTCGCAGCCGAAGCCGCACCAGGTGCCGACGGTGGTGTGCTCCGTCATCGACGCCAGCCGGCCCCGCTCGCGGAGGTCGTGGCCCGACGAGAAGTGCGGGCCGTTGGCGGCGAGGACGATGACGGAGATCGTGTCGTCCCGGGCCGCGGCGTCGAACGCCGCGTTCAGCTCGTAGAGCAGCCGTGTGCTCTGGGCGTTGCGCGCGTCGACGCGGTTCAGCACGATCCGCGCCACCTTGGGCGCCGGTGTCTCGTAGAGGATCGTCTCGAAGCCGGTGCTGTCGGTCGTTCCGGTCATTTCGCGCCCCCGGTCGGAATCAGGGAGGTGTCGTCGGCGACCCGCACGACACCCTGTTCGGTGAGCCGCTCGATGCGGTCGCGGTCGTAGCCCAGCTCCGCCAGCACCTCGCTCGAGTGCTCACCGGCGAGCGGTGCCGGGCGGCGGATCTCGTAGGGGCGGCCGTGCACCAGCAGCGGCGGGCCGATGTAGGTGAAGTCGCCGGCGTAGGGATGGTGGTGCTCGACGAACACGTTGCGCGCCCGGAACTGCGGGTCGGCCACGAGGTCGGCGACGCGCAGGTTGACGGGTCCGATCGGCAGGTCGTGGTCGGCGGCCAGGGCCACCCACTCGTCGCGGGTGCGGGTGAGCATGATCGCGCGCAGCGTGAAGTAGAGGTCGACGTCGCCGATCGCCATGTCGGCCGCCTCCTCGGTGTTGTGCCGGGACGCCAGGTCGGGCCGCTCCACCAGCTGGCAGAACGCCTCCCACCACTTGCGCTCCACGCAGGCGAACAGGACCATGGCGTGGTCCTTCGTCTCGTAGAAGAAGTACTTGGCGCCGTCCAGGGCGGGCGCTGGCGACGGCGTGACGAGCGCCTTCGAGTCGGCGTCGGCAGCCGGCATCGCGTTCCACCCGGTGAGGCGGTCCTCGTTGACGGCGTAGAGGGCGCCGGCCCAGGCGCTCGTGACCACGGCGTCGGCGGCCGACACGTCGATGTAGCACCCCTCCCCGGTGCGCGCCCGAGCGTGGAGCGCGCACACGGCGTAGTAGGCGGCCTGGATCGCTCCCACCCAGCTCGCCTCACCGCCCTCGGAGATGCCGTCGAAGGGTCCGTCCTTCTCGCCGTTGGCGGCGGGACGGATGAGTCCGTCGTCGCTCACCGCCACGCGGAACCGCGCCGCCGCCGCGCTCATCATCCGGCCGTGGGTGGGGATGCGTGCGTACGGTTCGGTGGCGCCGTAGCCCGTGTATTGCACGTAGACGATGCCGGGCTTGCGCTTGCGCTGCTCCTCGTAACCGATCCCGAGGCGATCGCACGCCCCGACGATGAACCCGTCCACGAACACGTCGGCCGTGTCGAGGAGATCCCAGAACACCTCCTTGCCCTCGTCCGTGCGCAGGTCGAGGATCAGGCTCCGCTTGTTCTTGTTGAGCTGGAGATGCACCGGGCTCTGCCGGGGGGCGACAGAGCCCATCGCATCGCGGATGTAGTCGCCGAGGGGCGGCGGCTCGATCTTGATCACGTCGGCGCCGGCGTCTCCGAAGAAGTTGCCGAGCGAGCAGCCGTTGATCAGCATGCTGCACTCGAGCACGCGGACGTCGTTGAGGAAGTCGAACATGTCGTGCTCAATCTCCGAGATCGGCACGGCCCGGACAAGAGGGCCAGTTCTGCTGTTGCTGCCGCTACCAGGACGTCTGCCCGCCCGGCTGGCTACACGAGTACAGGTGATAGCATCCGATTCAAGGGGGTTGCGATGCAACAGAACACGGCAGCGGAGAGGTCGCGTCAACGCCTGGAGCTCGCCGAGTTCCTGAAGGCCCGCCGCGACGAGGTGCAACCGGAGGACGTCGGCCTGGTCCGGCGCGGCCGACGCCGCGTCGCCGGTCTCCGGCGCAACGAGGTCGCCGACCTCGCCGCGGTCAGCATGACGTGGTACACGTGGCTCGAGCAGGGCCGCGACATCCAGGTGAGCACCGACGTCCTCGACTCGATCGCCCGGGCGCTCCGGCTGGACCGTGACGGATGGCGGCACCTCCGCCGCCTCGCCGGCACGCCCGTAGCAGAGCCGCCACCCCCGCCGCCCGATGCCGTGCCCGAGCTCGAGCATCTCGTGGATGACATGCTGCCGTGCCCGGCCCTGCTGACGACCGGGCCGTACGACCTCGTCGCCTGGAACGCCACCTACGCCAGGCTCTTCGGCGATCCGCTCATGCTGCCGCCGTCACGGCGCAATTCGTTGTGGATGTTCGTCGTCGGCAGCGAGGCGCGCGAGCGCCTGCTCGAGTGGAAGCTCGGCATGGAGGAGCTGGTCGAGGTATTCCGCGCCGAGGCGGCCCGGTATCCCGGCAACGCCCGCTTCCAGGAGGTGATCGCCGAGGTCTCGGAGGCGAGCGAGGAGTTCGAGACGCTCTGGGCCCGCCAGCGCGTCCGTCGTTACATCCCGCACCCGTTGACGATGGACCATCCCGACGTCGGTGTCATTCGCATGCAGCTCCTGCAGTTGCGTCCCGTCGACCAGCCGAGCCTGCTCCTCGCCATCTACCGCTACGCCGACGAGGAGTCCCGCGACCGGCTGGCCCGGCTGCTGTGACCCGGTCGTGGCAGTTGCAACAACAGCATCGGCAGACCTCTTGTCCTCCTCGCGCGCCGACCGCAAGCTGCCGGGAGGGGGTCCGGCCGCGGACCCGACACGAGGATGCGACTCAAGGAGAACGTCGAGATGGGCAACGAGGATCGCCGCGGGTTTCCCTACCGCGCCCATCCCACCGGTTGGTTCCAGCTCGGCTGGTCGGCGGACTTCCCCGACGGGGAGGCCCGCCCGTTGACGTACTTCTCCCGCGAGCTCGTCGCCTATCGGGGTGAGTCCGGCACGGTCCGGGTCTTCGACGCCTTCTGCCCCCATTTCGGCGCCCACCTCGGCCACGGCGGCTGCGTGGAGGGCGACGACATCATCTGCCCGTTCCATGCCTGGCGCTTCGACGGTGACGGCCACAACGTCGACGTGCCCTACTCGCAGCGGCGACGAACGGCCAACCGCTTGCGGGCTTGGCCCCTCGCCGAACACGACGGCATCGTCTTCGTGTGGCACGACGCCTCCGGCGCGGCGCCGCAGTGGGATCCGCCGGAGGTACTCGGCGGGGAGATCGTCTACCCGGGCGACACGGTCCGCAACAGGCTGCGCATGTACCCGCAGATGATGGTGGAGAACGCCGCCGACCTCGCCCACCTGAAGTACGTGCACCGCGCTCGACTTGTCCCCGAACTGGTGAGCTTCGAGACCGACGGGCACCGGTGGCGCAACCGGGCGCACTACCCGACCGGCGGCTTCCTCACCAACGAGCTGTATGGCGTGGCGATCGCCCGGTCGGTCTTCCGGGACGTCTTCGACGGCATGGTCGGCGGTCTCGTGTTCACGGCCGTCACCCCGATCGACCACGAGTACAGCAACTACTTCGTGTCGGACTGGGCGCTGCGGGCTGCCGACGCCGAGACACCGACCGACCCCGAGGCGCTGCCGGCGGCCGTCAAGCGCTACTACGCCGCGCAACGCACCCAGGCCGAGCCCGACTGGCGTGTGTGGGAGCACATGCGCTGGCGCGTGCGGCCCTCCACCACCCCGGAGGAGACCGAGGTCTTCCGCTCGCTGCGGGAGTGGGCCACGCAGTTCTACCCCGACGTCCCGAACCAAGGAGATCGCCGTGCCGCAACGGACTGACCGACTCGCCCTCTCGTCGGAGGTGCTCGGCACCGTCCTGCGTGACCAGGCCGCCGTCGCCGGCGACGACACCTATCTGCGCATGGACGAGCGCACCCTCACGTTCGACGACGTCAACACCACGGTGAACTCGATCGCCTTCGGCCTGACCGAGCTGGGCGTCGGCAAGGGCGACCGGATCAGCGTCCTGATGGAGAACTCGTTGGAGTTCGTCCTCGTCGCTCTGGCCGCCAACAAGATCGGTGCCGTCTGGTCGCCGATCAACACGTCGTACTTCGGGCACTGGCTCGGTCAGGCGATCGAGGGCAGCGACGCCAGCCTGCTCGTCGTCGACGACCGGTTCGTCGACCGGGTGTTGGGGCTGGGGGCCGACGGCGGCAACTCGCTCAAGCGGGCGGTCGTGCTCGGGCGATCCGAGGTGGTCGAGGAGGGCGGCATCCAATGGCTGCCGTTCGCCCAGCTCGACTCCGGTCGCACCGACGAGCCCAATGTCGACGTCGAGTACGCCGACCTGGCCACGATCATCTGGACGTCGGGCACGACCGGTCGCGCCAAGGGGGCGATGCTCAGCCACGGGTACATCCCCAACCAGGTGCCGGCGTGGCTGGCCATGAAGGACGCCCGTCCTGGCGATGTCTACTACTCGTACATGCCGATGTACTACGGCGCCGCCTGGCTGAGCATCTGGGAGGGCCTGTACGCCGGTCTGCCCGTCGCCCTCGACAAGGCGTTCTCCGTCGGCGGCTTCTGGGACCGGATCCGCTACTACGGCGCCACCCAGGCGCTCGTGCTCGGCGCGATGCTCGTGTATCTGCTGGAGGCCCCGGCGTCGCCGGCCGACCGCGACAATCCGCTGCGCATCTGCGGGAGCGCGCCGCTGCCCCACGAGCTGCGCGGCCCGTTCATCGAGCGCTTCGGGCTCGAGGGGATGTGGACCGGCTTCGGCCAGACCGAGACGCCGCTGGCGGTGATCAGCGGCGCCCTCGACACGTTCAAGCCGGGATCGGCGGGCCGGCCGCGTGACGACATCGAGCTGAAGATCCTCGACGACACCGACCGCGAGGTGCCCGTCGGCGAGGTCGGTGAGATCTGCGTCCGTCCCCGCATCCCGTTCACCACGTTCTCCGGCTACTTCCGTCAGCCCGACGTGACGCTGGAGACGTTCCGCAACCTGTGGCTCCACACCGGGGACCTCGGTCGCATCGACGAGGACGGCGAGGTGTTCTTCGTCGACCGCAAGGCCGACTTCGTGCGACACAAAGGACGCAACCTGTCGTCGTTCGACGCCGAGCGCGCCGCCATCGCCCATGCCGGTGTGTACGAGGTGGCCGCCCACGGCGTCCCGGTCGACGAGCTGGCGCAGGAGGACGAGCTCAAGCTCTGCGTGGTCAGGGCCCCGGACGCGGCGCTGACCGCCGAGGAGCTGGCCGCGTTCATCAACGACACGGCGCCGTACTTCATGGTTCCCCGCTACATCGAGTTCGTCGACGAGCTCCCGCACACGCCGAGCGGCAAGGTGCAGAAGCATCTGCTGCGCAAGCGGGGCGTCACGCCCGAGACGTGGGACCGGGTCGCCGCCGGTTTCGAGGTGCGACGGTGACCGGCCCTGGGGTCCTGTACGAAGGCTTCGAGCATCTCGGCATCGAACGGCCGGCGCCGGGCATTCTCGTCGCAACGCTGAACCGGCCCGACAAGCTCAACGCCCTGCGCCGCGCCGACCACGACGAGCTGACCCAGCTGTTGCGCACGGTCCCCGAGGACGACGACACCAGGGTGCTCGTGCTGCGCGGCGCAGGACGATCGTTCTGCGTCGGCGGCGACCTCGGCCTCGTCGAGGAGACCGTCCGCGGTGACCACCGGGCGCGCCTGCGCACGCAGCGGATGGCCCGCGACCTCGTCCAGGCCCAGATCGATCTCGAGAAGCCCGTGGTCGTCGCTGTGCAGGGGCAGTGCTCGGGCGCCGGCGCGGCCCTCGCCCTGCTGTGCGACATCATCGTGGCCGAACGCAGCGCCACGTTCGCCGACGGCCACGTGCGCCACGGCATGGCTGCCGGCGACGGGGGAGTCCTGACGCTCCCGTTGGCGATGGGCATCGTCAGGGCCAAGCGCTACCTGCTCAGCGGCGACTGGTTCGGCGCCGAGGAGGCCGAGCGCTGCGGCCTCGTCACCGAGGTCGTCGACGACGGCGCCTCGTTCGAGCGGGCGATGGAATGGGCCGAGCGGCTGAGCGCGCTGAACCCGGCTGCGGTGCAGCTCACCAAGCGGGCCGTCAACGGTTGGCTCGCCCACGGGATGACGACGGCGTTCAACCTCGGTCTGGCGTTCGAGACCCTGAGCTTCGGCGACCCCGACACCGAAGCGGCGCTGAGCCCGTACCTGCCCTCGACGGCCTCCTGATCCGACCACCACACGAGGACCCACCATGAACGACGTCAGCACAGCCCAGCCCGACCCGCGCATCCAGGTGCTGCTGGACAAGGACGCCATCCGCGACGTGCTCGCCCGCTACACACGCGGCATCGACCGCTACGACCTCGACCTGGTGCGCAGCGTCTTCCACCCCGACGCCATCGAGTCGCACGGGCCGTTCCACGGACTGAGCCACGACTGGATCGACACGTTCGACCCCGAGGAGTTCCGCACGGTCGAGCGCCACCACCAGCTGGGCCAGTCGATCATCGAGGTCGACGGCGACGTGGCCTACAGCGAGACGTACGTGCTCGCCACGAGGGGCCATCAACCCGGCGGCGACGAGCCGAACGTCGAGATCGTCCACGGCCGGTACATCGACAGGCTGGAGCGCCGCGACGGTGAGTGGAAGATCGCCCGGCGAACGGCGACGATCGACTACGCCTCGCGGCTTGTCTCGAGCGAGTGGGCGGCCACCGCGACGTTCGTCCGCGGCCTCCGGTACCCCGAGGACGTCGTCTACCGGCACGCCGACGACGACGCCGAGCTCACATCCCGATGACGATCGCGATCAAGGCCATCGGCCACGTCGGCATCTGCGTCGCCGACCGTGACCGGTCGATGAGGTTCTACTGCGACGGGCTGGGCTTCGAGGTCGTCCACTCCACGTTCATCCAGGGCGACACCATGAGCCGGCTGACCGGTGTGGACGACGTGAAGATGACGATGACGATCCTCCGCCGCGACGGCATGTCGATCGAGCTGATCCACCCCGAGTCGGGCCACGTGCCGCCACCGGCAGCGGCACCCCTCAACCAGCTCGGCTTCACGCACCTCGCCCTGTGGGTCGACGATCTCGACGCCGCCGCGGCGGGGATCGTCGAGCACGGTGGGACCATCGTGCCGTCCCAGCGCGCCGAGTTCGACCGGCCCGAGCTGACCGCACGCTTCCAGATGTGCGCCGATCCCGACGGCGTGCGCATCGAGCTCGTCGAGTACCCGGCCGGGCAGGCCGCGGTGTTGGGAGACGTGCGATGACCGGCCCGTGGGGGACCGAGATCGGTGTGGAGATCGCCGGCGGCGTCCCGTTGCGGCTCTTCCACCCCCGACCGCGCCATCTGTCCGCCGTGCTCACCGACGGCGAGGCGTGGGGCGATCGCGTGCATCTCGTCCAGGGCGATCGCGAGCTCACGTTCGCCGAGGTCGTCGACGGCGCGCACCGCGTCGCGGCCACGTTGCGTGCGTCGGGGCTGCGGGGCGGTGGCCGGGTGATGCTCGTCGGCCACGGGGCCCCGGAGTGGGTGGTGGGCTTCTGGGCCATCGTCGCGGCCGGAGGCGTGGTCACCCTCGGGAACGCCTGGTGGAGCGACGACGAACTCGCCCACGCCCTCGCCGTGTCGACGCCCGACGTGATCGTGGCCGACGCGGCCATCGCCGCCCGGCTCGCCGCTCGCGCATCGCACGACGCCCCCGTCATCGAGTGGTCGTCACTGCTGGCTGGCGACGGCGACGGCGACGGCGACGCCTCGCCGGCGCCGTCGACCCCACCGGCCGTGGTGGCCGGCGGGCCGGACGAGTCCGACCCGGCCGTCGTGCTGTTCACGTCGGGCACCACCGGCAAGGCAAAGGGTGCCATCCTCTCCCATCGGGCCTTGATCGCCGCGCTGCACTCCACGCTCTACGTGACCCGCCGCCTCCCCTACGAGCCCGGGTCCGCGCCGCCCGACGTGATGCTGTCGACCGGGCCGCTGTTCCACATCGGCGGCATCTACGCCCTGTTGCAGGCGCTGCTGTTCGGGCGCACGCTCGTCTTCCTCCGCGGTCGATTCGACGCCGGTGAGGTGCTCGACGTCATCGAGTCACGCCGGGTCGAGCGATGGCCGGCCGTGCCCACGATGTTGCAGCGCGTGCTCGACCATCCATCGCTGCCGGACCGCGATGTGTCGAGCGTGCGCTCGCTCGCCGTCGGCGGCTCGGCGCTGCCGGCGGGCCTGCTGGAACGCATGCAGCAGGCCTTCCCGAACGCCTCCCGCCACGTCTCCCAGGTGTACGGACTGACGGAAGCCGGCGGCACGCTCACCTCCACCTCGTCGCGCGACGACTCGGCGTCGCAGCCCGGCCTGGTGGGCCAACCGATGCCGCTCGTGGAGCTCCGCATCGACCGGCCCGACGAGGCGGGCATCGGCGAGATCGTCGCCCGCACGCCCACGCAGATGACCGGCTACCTCGGGACGACCGGCGACGGCGTGATCGACGCCGACGGTTGGCTGCACACCGGTGACCTCGGTCGGCTCGACGACGACGGGCGGCTCTTCCTCACCGGGCGCTCGAAGGATCTAATCATCCGGGGCGGTGAGAACGTCGCCGCCGCCCACGTCGAACGCGTCCTCGGATCGTGCCCCGGCGTGCTCGAGGTGGCCGTGCTCGGACTCCCTCACGAGGACCTCGGCGAGGAGGTGGCCGCGGCCGTCTTCGTCGCGCCGGGCTCCGATGACCTCACCGAGCGGCTGCGTGCCCACGCCAAGCAGCACCTCGCCTACTTCGAGCGTCCGACCCGGTGGTGCATCCGCCACGACGGCCTTCCGCTCAACAGCGTGGGCAAGGTCGACAAGCTCCGGCTCGTCCGTGAATGGCCGGTCGCCGAGCTCGAGACGCAGAGCGCGACATGACGGGTGCTGGCGACGCGGTGGGCGAGCGGCGCGACGTGAGGATGGCCACGGCCGAGATCACGCCAGAGATGATCGAGGCGATGACCGCCCGCATCGGGGTGGAGCTGCGCATCGACCACTCGGTGCACAACGAGGAGGCGACGCGTCTCGCCGTCGCCAAGTTCGCCGCCGGCATCGGCGACACCAACCCGTTGTGGACCGACGCCACCTACGCAGCCGGCACCCGCTACGGCTGCTGCGTCGCCCCGCCCTCGTGGGTCGTGTCGGTGTTCGCCGCCATCCAGTTCGGGTGGGAGGGGCTCGGCGCGTTCCACTCGGCCAGCGACTTCCGGTTCCACGTCCCGGTGCGGCTCGGCGATCGCATCGAGGCGACGTGCCGCTACGACGGCTTCAGCGGCCCGCGACCGAGCCGGTTCGCCCGCCAGGTCGTCGTCGACCACTTCACCACTCGCTACACGAACCAGCACGGCACGCTCGTGGCCGAGAACCGTTGGGACGTGGTGCATTTCGAGCGCGGTCACGTGCGACCGAAGGAGCCGGTGTCGTCGTCCGAGGGGAAGCGAGGTGAGGTCTCGCCGGGTTGGAGTCAGGAGGAGCTCGCGGCCCTGGAGGAACGCGTCCTGGCCGAGCGACCCCGCGGCGCCGACGTGCGGTGGTGGGACGACGTCGCGGTGGGCGACCGGCTCGACCCGATCGTCAAGGGTCCGATCGGTCTGACCGACGAGATCGCCTACATCGTCGGGGGCGGCACGCCGATCCCGCGGTTCGCCGCCCACCGTGCCGCCCTCCTGGAGTACCGCCGGCACCCGGCGTGGAGCTTCCGCGATCCCGAGACCGGCGCCCTCGAGCCGATCTACGCCGTGCACTACAACAGCCAGGCGGCGCGGGCGATGGGCGTGGCGACGCAGTACGACGTGGGGTTCCAGCGGCAGTGCTGGCAGATCCACCTGCTGACCGACTGGATGGGCGACGACGGCTGGGTGGTGCAGGCGGCGTCCGAGCTGCGGTCGTTCGTGCACCTCGGCGACGTCGTCGAGCTCTCCGGCACGGTGACCGAGAAGTTCGTCGACGACGACGGCGAGGCGTGCGTCCGCATCGAGACAACCGCGCGCAACCGCCGAGGCGACGACGTCATGCCCGGCAGCGCGGTCGTCGCTCTCCCCACTCGCGGCAGCGACATCCGCCCCTCCGACCGCCGCCTTCCGAGATAGTGCCTGGCACTATCTCGGAAGCTGTCAGCCGGCGCGGTAGGCGGCGACGATCTCGTCGAGACGGTCGAGCTCGCGGAACGCCTCGTCGCGCTCGGCGGGCACCATCAAGGTGACGTGTGTGGCGCCGTGCGCCTCGTAGTGCCGGAACGCCTCGACCGACGGGCGCGGACCGTTGACGGCGAACGTCACGGAGCCGACGTCCCTACCGTGTTCGGCGAGCGCCTTCTCGAGTTGCTCGCGATGCTTGGTGACGCCGCCCGCGGGCGGGAACCAGCCGTCGGCGAACTCGGCGATGTGGGCGAAGGCCGTGGGACCGCTGCCGCCGAGCCAGATCGGCGGGTGCGGCCGCTGCACCGGCTTGGGCCACGACGAGAACGGCTCGATGTGCACGAACTCGCCGTGGAACGACGCCTCGTCGTTCGTCCAGATCTCCTTCATGGCGAGGACCTTCTCGCGGAGTATCCGCCGGCGATGCCTGGGCTCGACGCCGTGCTGGCGCATCTCGGCCTCGTTCCAGCCGTAGCCGACGCCGAAGATGAACCGTCCGCCCGAGAGGTAGTCGATCGTCGCGACCTGCTTGGCGAGGACGATCGGGTCGCGCTGGGCGACGAGGCAGATGCCGGTGCCGAGCCGGATCGACGTGGTCGCCGCGGCCGCCTCGGTCAACGCGCAGAAGGGGTCGAGCAGCCGTGAGAAGTCGGTGGGCAGGTCGCCGACGCGCGGGTTGTACGGCGTCGACGACGGGATGTGGGTGTGATCGGCGAGGAACAGCGTGGTGTAGCCGCGCGCCTCGGCCTCGGCGGCGAGCTCGCCCGGTCGCGGCGCGAGGTCGGTGAGACCGGTCACCAGGCCGAAGTCCATCATGGGGTCGTCCTCATCAGAGCCAGACTCGGCGATCGCCGGGCGGGGGTCAAGGGCGCCCCTTCTGCTGGTGCTGGCACCACCACGCAACAAAAGGTTGCGCGTTGGCTGAACCTGCTCTATGGTGACGTGCAACCGATAGTTGCACAAGGAGCATCGCCATGGAGTACGGAACGATCGAACGGGAGATCCACATCGCCGCCTCGCCTGAGGTGGTGTTCGACGTCGTCAGCCGCCCCGAGCACATCCGTGACTGGTGGAGCGCCGACACCGACATCGAACCGGTGGCCGGCTCCTCGAGCGAGCTGACCTGGCGCGACGAGGCCTCGGGTCGGGTCGACGTCGTGCCGATCACCGTCGTCGACGCCCGGCCGTACGAGCACTTCTCGTTCCGCTGGACGCACGAGCCCGGCGAGTCGGCGACCGCGACGAACTCGATGCTCGTCACGTTCGACCTGACGCCGACCGCCGACGGCACGACGCTGCGGATGGTCGAGTCGGGTTTTCGCGAGCGCGGCTGGGAGATCGCCAAGCTCGAGGAGATCTACCGCGACCACGTCAGCGGCTGGGACTTCTACGTCCCGCGCATCGCCGAGGTCGCCCTGCGTCAGGTGTCGACCCGGTGATGATCGTCATCGACGACGACCTGTGGTCGGCCGTCGGCGATCCCACGCGGCGCCGCATGCTCGATCAGCTGCTGCGCGACGGCTCGGGCACGGCCACCAGTCTCAGTGAGCACCTGCCGGTGACCCGCCAGGCGGTGGCCAAGCACCTCGACGTGCTCGCCCGGACCGGACTGGTCCACGCCGAGCCCCACGGTCGCGAGCGGCGCTTCCAGGTGGACGAGACCCAGCTCGCCCGGGCCGTCGCCCAACTCTCTGCCGTCGGCACCATCTGGGACGCCCGACTGCAGCGCATCAAGACGATCGCCGAGACGATCGAACGTTCACAAAAAGACAACGACAAGGAGAAGGAAAATGGCTGACATCATCCACCGCATCGGCACGACGACGACACCGGACACGGTGTACGACGCCCTCACCACCCTCGACGGTCTCGCCGGCTGGTGGACCAACGACACCACCGGTGATCCCGCCACCGGTGGCACGATCAAGTTCCGCTTCGGCGAAGCGGGCGGCTTCGACATGCGGGTGCTCGACCGGCGCCCCGCCGCCCGGGTGGAATGGGAGGTGATCGACGGACCCGCCGAATGGATCGGCACGCACGTCAGCTTCGACCTCGCCTCGGTCGACGGCTACACGATCGTCCTCTTCAAGCACGAGGGATGGCGCGAGCCGGTGGAGTTCATGGCTCACTGCAGCACCCGGTGGGCGACGTTCCTGCTGAGCCTGAAGCAGTATGCCGAGACCGGCGCCGGCGAGCCCTACCCGGAGCAGGTCGCCATCAGCAACTGGACCTGACCGGCCCCACCGCAGCGTGACGGTTGGTGCCCGGCCGGCACCAACCGTCACGTCACGTCAAGAGCAGACTGGCCACGCGCCGGGAGGCGACGGTGACGCCGATCACGGCGAGTCCGAGGAGGACGCCGACGTGACCGAGCATCGACCACTCGAGGTGGCCGAGGTTCAGCGAACGCACGAGGGCGACACCGTGGTACAGCGGGCTGAGTTGGAGCACCCAGCCCCACTCGCCGTAGGACGACACCGGGTAGAACGTCGCCGAGAACAGGAAGAGCGGCAACGTGATCGCGCTGACGTACTCGAAGTCGGCCCACGAGCGCATGTAGGTGGTGCACGCCATGCCGATGGCGGCGAAGGCGAAGCCGATGAGCAGGCACACCGGCAGCGCCAGCAGCACCAGCGGCGAACCGACCATGCCCATCGCCCACATCGTGACCAGGAACGCGACGGAGTAGAGGAAGCCGCGGAGCACGGCGAAGGCGATCTCGCCGAGCGCCACGTCGTCGGGCGTCATCGGCGTGGCCAGGACGGCGTCATAGAGCTTGGCGTGACGCAGCTTGAAGAAGATGTTCATCGTCGAGTCGTAGACGGCACCGTTCATCGCCGACGAGGCCATCAGCGCCGGCGCGACGAACGCCGCGTAGCCGACGGACCGGCCGGCGACGTCGATGTCGCCGACGAGCTCGGTGAAGCCGATACGGATCGACAGCAGATAGAAGAGCGGCTCGAAGAAGCCTGTGACGTAGATGAGGGGGCTACGCCGGACGACGTGGAGGCTGCGCTCGATCATCCGGTGTGGCCGGCGGGCGCGCAGCAGGGCCGGGGGAACGATTCGCAGACCCGGCGCGACGCGGGCGACGGCGCTCATGTGGCGAGCCTCCTGGCGAAGACGCGCCGCGCGACGACGTGGCCGATCGCGGCGAAGGACACGAGCACGGCGGAGTGGGCGAGCGCCGGTCCGGCCTCGAGGGTGCCGAGCACGGAACCGCGGCACAGCTCGACGCCGTGGTAGAGCGGCGTGACGCGGGCGACCCACTGCAACCAGTCGGGGAGCTGATCGATGGGGTAGAACGCGCCGCCGAACAGGAACATCGGCATGATGCCGAACCGCATGATCGCGGGGAACGACTGGTCGCCGGCTTCGCGCGATGCGGACCAGGCAGTGATCGGCAAGGCCACTGCGAGACCGGTCAACACGCCGAAGACGACGGCGGACAGGAGGCCCCACGACCGCGTGTCGTCGAACAACACCAGAGCGACCGCGACGCCGCCGCAGGCGAGCGCGCCCCGGGTCGCTTGCCAGAGCGCGACGCCCGCGGCGATCTGGCCCGGCTCGAGCGGCGTGGCGTACATCGAGCGATAGGCGTTGGACCACATGAAGCCGTCCATCACCGGCCACATCGCCTCCTGGGCGAGCACCATCATCGCCGTGACGGCGATCAACGACGGGGCGAGGAACCCGAGGTAGCTCGTCCCGCCCAGCAGCTCGGTCGAGCCCGCTCGGTCGTCGACGAGGGCCCCGACACCGACGCCCATGCCGAGCAGGTAGAGGAACGGTTGCACCAGCGAGCTGAGCAGGTTGGCGCGCCAGATGCGGCGATACACGGCGAAGCCGCTCTCCCACACGCGCAGCGCGGCTGGGGTGGACACGGCCGGCTCAGTCCACCAGCGAGCGCCCGGTGAGGCGCAAGAACACGTCTTCGAGACTCGAGCGGCGCACCAGTGCACTCTCGGGCACCACGCCCCGGTCGTGCACCATGGCGAGGGCCTTCTCCCCGTCGTCGGCGTAGACCAGCACACGATCGGGCAGCACCTCGTGCCGGTCCCCGATGCCGGCGACATGCGGCGCCCGCTCGTCGTTGGTCCCGGCCGGGAAGCGCAGCTCGAGGACCTCACGGGTGGAGTGGGACTCGATCAGCTCGCGGGGCGATCCCTCGGCGACGATGCGTCCCTTGTCCATCACCACGAGGCGATCGCACAACTGCTCGGCCTCGTCCATGTAATGGGTGGTGAGCACGAGCGTGACGCCCTGCTGCTTGAGCCGGTACAGGCGGTCCCACAGCACGTGCCGCGCCTGCGGATCGAGTCCCGTCGTGGGTTCGTCGAGCAGCAACAGGTCGGGTTCGTTGACGAGGCTGCGAGCGATCGTGACCCGTCGTTTCATACCCCCCGACAGTGGTTCCACCTTGCTCGTCGCCCGCTCGCTGAGCTGGACGAACTCGAGCAACTCGGCGGCGCGACGACGGCACTCCTTGCGCGGCAGGTCGAAGTAGCGCCCGTAGACGACGAGGTTTTCCTCCACCGTCAGCTCGTTGTCGAGCTGATCGGCCTGGGGGACGACGCCGAGGCGGGCCCGGATCTGCTGGCCGTGGGTGGCTGCGTCGAGCCCGAGGATTCGCAACGTGCCCCCGCTGGCCGGCGAGGTGCACCCGATCATCCGCATCGTCGACGACTTGCCTGCCCCGTTCGGTCCGAGGAAGCCGAACGCCTCGCCGCGCCGTACCTCGACGTCGATGCCGTCGACCGCGGTGAAGTCCCCGAACCGCTTCACGAGCCCGCGGGCCTCGACCATCAGTCCCCGGTCGTCCACGAACGGCGACCCTAACGGCGGCCGGCGACCGACCGCGATCAGGTTTGCCGCGGCCCCGACATGTTCCAAATTGGAATACAATGCGCTGCATGGGTCGTACCGCCTACGCCGCGCTCGTGCTGTTGGCGTTCGGTGAGGCCACCGGCTACGAGCTCAAGCAGCGGGCCGACCGCACCCTGCGGTTCTTCTTCAACGCCCCGGCGATGAGCCAGCTCTACACCGAGCTCGACCGGCTGGCATCGGCCGGGCTCGTCGATTCCACCGACACGACCCGCGGCGCCAGGGAGTCCCGACGCTTCGCCCTCACCGACTCCGGACGGGACGAACTGCGCCGCTGGCTCGCCGACGACCCTCTCGCCGCCACGGTGTTCAAGAGCCACCTCGCGCTGCGCCTCGTGGTCGGGCACCTCGTCGGCCCCCAGCGCCTGGCCGTCGACGTGGCCACCGAGCGGGACCGGGTCCGTCACGCGCTCGACGAGCTCGACGTCGTGCTCGGCTCGCTCGACCCCAACCACGAGCAACTGGGATGGGCGTGGCTCGTCGCCAACTGGGGCGACCGCTACTTCCGCGACATGATCGCCCGCCTCGACGAGCTCGCCGACCTGCTCGACGACCCCGAAGCCCGCCGACCGTTCGTCGTCGATCATCCTCTCGACGGCAGCCTCGTCACGCTCGTCCCGGTCTCCGACCTCGACGACGAGGGCGTGCAGCGGCTGCGCGAGATCCACCGGCAACCCGAGATCATTCGGGTCTGGGGTGAGCCGTCGCCGGCGTGGCCGGACGACCCCGGGGTGCACGGCTATGCCGTCGTCGATCGGGACGGCGCGGTGGCCGGCTTCGTCCAGTGGGCCGAGGAGGAGGATCCGCAGTACCGCCACGCCGGCATCGACATCTTCGTCGATGCGGGGCGGCACGGCACCGGGCTCGGCACCGACACCGTGCGCACGCTGCTGGCTCACCTCGTGGGCGATCGGGGCCATCACCGAGTGGTCATCGATCCGGCCGCCGACAACGCCGCGGCGATCGCGTGCTACCGCAAGGCGGGATTCCGCGAGGTGGGCGTGATGCACGCCTACGAGCAGGGCGCCGACGGGTCGTTCCACGACGGGCTGCTGATGGAGTACGTCGCCGAGGGCTCGCTCGGCCGCACGGGGAGAGGACGTCCACGTCGATGATCGCCGTCACCTTCGCCAAGGCGTTCCGTCGCCACGTCGACTGTCCCGACGAGGAGATCGCGGCCGGTCGGGAACCGCCGACGTTGCAGCGCGTGCTCGACGAGTACTTCGCCCGCCGGCCCGCCGTGCGAACCTACGTCCTCGACGACGCCGGAGCGCTGCGCCGCCACGTCACGGTCTTCATCGCCAACGACCAGGTGCCCCACCGCGACGCGCTGTCCACCGCGGTCCCCGACGGCACCACCGTCCACGTCTTCCAAGCACTGTCGGGCGGCTGACGCCCGCACCACACCGGGGGGAGATCCCATGAACAACGACATCTTCATCGGCACCCGCAAGGGGCTGTTCCGCCACCGCCAGGGCGAGCTCGAACTCGTCGGGTTCCTCGGCGTGCCGGTCACCAACGTGTTGCACGACCGCCGCGACGGACGGCTCCACGTCGCCGTCGACCACGGGCACTTCGGTTGCAAGACGCACTACTCCGACGACGGCGGGGCGACGTTCGTCGAGTCGTCGCCGCCCACCTACCCACCCCGCCCCGTCGACGCCGCCGACGTCGACCCCGTCCGTGGCGACGACGTCGTGTGGTCGACGTCGTTGATCTGGACGCTGGCCGCCGGCCACGACGACGACACCGACGCGCTGTGGTGCGGCACCATCCCCGGCGGTCTGTTCCGCAGCGAGGACCGCGGGGAGTCGTGGGAGCTGGTGCGTTCGCTGTGGGACGACCCGTCACGGCCGCAGTGGTTCGGCGGCGGCTACGACAGCCCCGGCATCCACTCCGTGTCGGTCGATCCCTCCGACGCCGACACGCTCGTCGTCGGCATCTCGTGCGGCGGCGTGTGGATCACGCACGACCGCGGCGTCACGTGGCAGGTCGGCTCGGGGCTCAAGGCCGGCTTCATGCCTCCCGACCAGGCCGAGAACCCGTACATCCAGGACCCGCACCGGGTCGTCCGGTGCCGTGACGAGCCGGCGGCGATGTGGACCCAACACCACAGCGGCATGTTCCGTTCCACCGACGGCGGGGCCAACTGGACCGAGATCGTCGACGTCGACCCGTCGACGTTCGGGTTCGCCGTGGCCGCCCATCCGAGCGATCCCGGCACCGCCTGGTTCGTCCCGTCGCAGAGCGACGAGGTGCGCGTGCCCGTCGACGGCCGGATGGTCGTGACCCGAACCACCGACGGCGGCCAGACGTTCGAGACGCTCTGTGACGGGCTGCCCCAGCAGCACGGCTACCACCTCGTGTATCGGCACGGGCTCGACGTCGACGAGACGGGGGAGCGCCTCGTCCTCGGGTCCACCAGCGGGTCGCTGTGGGTGAGCGACGACGCCGGCGATCACTTCACCAACGTCACCAACGACCTCCCACCGATTGCCGCGGTCCACTTCGCCTGACGGCGATGGGTGCTCAGTCGGGGTGCTCGATGAGGTCGGCGCTGAGGGCCAGCGCCGACGCGATGACCGACGCCCGGTCGACCACGGTGGCGAAATGGTGCTGCGCCCCGACGGCATCGGGCAGCGGAGGCAGGCCGAGCGAGCGCAGCAGAGCGCTCGGCACCGGCGGCGTGATCAGCGGTTCGAGCTCGGGCATGGGCGCCGGCGCGCGCCAGATGTCGACCGCCGTCGAGCGCTGGGCCCGCCGGCCACGCCGTCGCCGCGAATCATTGCGACTCACAGGTGCCCCCCTGTTCCAGCGGGGATGGCGGACCGGCATCGGCTCAAGGGGCACCTGTGAGCCTTCGGCGACGTGTCGAAGGTTCTCTCGCTTCGCTCGTTCATTGGTCATCCTCCACGATCAACTCATCGGCCTGCAGCCCGAGCGCCATGCGCAGCTGATCGGGCTCGAGGTCGGCGAGGGAACTGGACTTGGGCAGGACGAGGTTGGCGATGTGCCGCTTGCCGGCGACCACTTCCTCGACCCGTTCGTCGATGGTGCCGGGGCACACCAACCGGTGCGAGATCACCGTGCGGCCCTGGCCGATGCGCCACGCCCGGTCGCGAGCCTGGTCCTCGACGGCCGGGTTCCACCATCGGTCGTACAGCACCACGTGGTTCGCCGCCGTGAGGTTGAGCCCGGTGCCACCCGCCTTCAGGGACAGGACGAGGGCGCCGGGGCCCTCGCCGGTCTGGAACTCGCTGACGAGGCGATCGCGCGCCGTGCGGCTGAGGCTGCCGTCGTAGCACGAGATCGGCACGCCGGTGACCTCGGTGAGATGGTCGGCGAGGCGCCGGCCCCACGACGCGAAGTGCGTGAAGATCAGGATCCGCTCGCCGGACTCGAACACCGACTCGACCAGCTCCTCGAGCCGGGCCAGCTTGCCCGAGCGGCCCGCCAGCGGCTGGCCGTCGTCGCGGTACGCGGCGGGGTGGTTGCAGATCTGCTTGAGGGCGGTGATGGCGGCGAGGATGGCGCCCTGCTTGGGCTCGCCCGACGTGTCGCTCTCGACGTTCTGCACCAGCTCGTCGAGCACCGCCTGGTAGAGACCGATCTGCTCGGCGGTCATCGAACAGTGGTCGAGCTCGTCGATCTTGTCCGGCAGCTCGGCGGCGACCTCGGGCTCGGCCTTCGTGCGGCGGAACAGCAAGATGCCGTTGAGCGCCCGCAGGGCGGTCTCGCCGTCGCCGGACATCTGGGCGATGAAGGCCGGCCGGCTGCCGACGAGACCGGGGTTGGTGAAATCGAGGATCGCCCACAGGTCGCCGAGGCCGTTCTCGATCGGCGTGCCGGTGAGGGCCAGCTTGGTGTGGGCGGCGAGGCGACGCAGTTGCTGCGCAGTCTCGCTGGTGGCGTTCTTGATCGCCTGGGCCTCGTCGAGCACGAGGCTGTGCCACTCGGTCCGGGCCAACGTCTCGACGTCACGCACGGCGGTGGCGTACGTCGTGATGACGATGTCGGCGTCGGCGGCGGCCGCGGCGAACTCCTCGGCGGTCGACCGGGACGCGCCGTGGTGCACCATCACCCGCCGGCCGGGGACGAACTTCGCCGCCTCGGCGGCCCAGTTGCCGACGACTGCGGCGGGGGCGATGACGAGCGCCTTGGCGTCGGCGGCCGTGCGGGCGAGGTGGGCGAGGACGGTGGGCGTCTTGCCGAGACCCATGTCGAGGGCGAGGCACCCACCGAGTCCGGCCGCCTCGAGGAAGCCGATCCAGCCGACGGCCTCGGCCTGGTACGAGCGCAGCGTGCCGACGAAGCCGTCGGGCGCCTCGACCGGGGCCAGGGAGGTCTCGGTCGCCCGGCGCACGATGTCGCTGGCCCAACCGTCGCCCTCGACGACCACCCCACCGGCGAGCCCTGAGCCGTCGATGCCGATGCTGTGGCGGAGGATCTCGGCCCCCGACAGCTGGGTGATCGACTCCCGTTCGGCGAGTGCCGCCGCCGCCGCCTCGAGGTCGACGCGATCGACCTCGACCCAGCGGCCGTGCGACTGCACGAGGGGCCGGGCCTGCTTGGCGAGCACGCGGATCTCGGCCGATGTCAGCTCGACGTCGTCGAACAGGGCCGTCCAGGACACGTTGCTGAGCTGGTGGGCGCCGACGACCGAACCCGACACCGCTTCGGTGAAGAGGCGGAGCGAGGGCTTGGCCTTGCGGCGCGACAGGGCGGGCACACGCACGTCGAATCCGATGCCGGCCAGCACCGGGCCGCCGTCGGTCATGAAGCGCCACGCCTCGTCCTGGCTGAGGGCCACCTGGCCGCCGCGGGTGAGGGCGGCGCGCTGGCGCTCGGGCAGCATGTCGCCGAGGCGCTTCCACTCGTTGGTGACGGGACCGTTGTGACGCTCGATGCGCGTCGCCTCGTCGAGGCGGAGCAGGCCGCGGTGGCCCAGGGGGGCGAGGACCGACAGCATCCACACCCCGCCGTGGTCGGGAGCGGCGAGCTGCAGTACCAGTCGGGGCCGCTTGGGGTCGGTGAGCACGCGGGACCAGCGGGCGAGCTGCTGGGACAGATCGGATGCCAGCGTGGCGTGGGCCCGGAACGGCGTGCCGTCCATGCGGGCGATCACGGCGGCCTGCAGGTCGTCGGCGGTGAGGGCGGAGTCCGGGGCCGGCGGCAGGTCCATGCGCTCGACGCTCGTGCCGACGATCGTCTCGACGGCAGTGGTGATGACGTCGATGACCACTGACCGGCGCACGCCGTTGCCGTTGCCGCCGTCGGCGGGGACGACGGTGCCCGGCATCGCCGCGGCGAGGGCGTCGATCAGGGCGTTGTCGAGGAGTGCCGGCGTCCAGTGGACCGACGCAGCGACGGTGCCGTCGGCGCCGCGGCGCCCGACCCGGAGGGTGGGCACGATGGCCCCCCTGGCGACGAGCCGGACGGCCTCGACGGCCACCCGGCCGAGCCAGCGAACGCTGAGCCCCACGCCCTCGGGCGTCTCGGTGCTGCCGACGGCGACCAGCCAGCCCAACGCCGCGGACAGGGGGATGGCGACCGACTCGGCGCGCTGCCCGCCGGGGAGGGTGACGCCCGGATGGACCTCCCAGCCGAGCGGGGGTCCGCCGATCGATTCCAGGCGGGCGGCGAGCTGCTCGTTGTCCTCGGTCGGTGTGCCTCGGCCGCCGGCCCAGGCCACGACTTGGCCGCCGATCCAGGAGGCCTGCAGTTCCACCTCGCCCACCACGACCGGCTCGTCCTCGAGCTCGGGCGGTGACGGCACGTGGACGACCGGGGGCGGCGGGCGCAGCCGGGCCGCCGTCGAGTGGAGGCTCTCGAGCATCTCGTTGAAGTCGGCGACCACCTGATCACGTTCCTCGCCGGGGAGTGAACGGACCGCCTCGAGGTCTTCCTCGGCCTCGGCGATGAGCCGGTCGATCGTTCGCAGTGATGCCGCCTTGTCGGCGTGCAGCAACGCGATCTCGTCGTCGGTCGCCCGCCCGTCGGCGACCGACCAGACGACGTCTTCGAGTTGGTTCAAGTCGAGCATCGATCCTCGTTCTCGGCCGCGTGTGCACGCGGCAACGCACTTCGCGCCGAACACCACGGCGGGTGCCGCGATGGGCCGGGATTCCTTGCGCTCTTGTGCGGTTCGGACGCAGTCCACGGCATCGACACCGAACCCGAGGTTCCACCACCTCCGCCCCGTGCCGCGACGTTCACGTTATCGGGCCGAGGGGTCACCGGTCGACATCGTGCGCGCTGATGGCACCGACCTGGGCCTATTCGGTCGCCAGACGGGTCGGTCGTGAGCGTGGTGCGGGCTGGCGCAGTTCGGGGCCGGGCTGCCGGACCCCGGCGAGGCTTCTGCGACCGCCTCCCGGGCTCAGGTCGATCGATCGACCTGGTGCGGGGGACTCAGAGCGAGCCCAGGCGCCCGGTGAGCTCGTCCCGCTGGGCCTCGAAGTCCTCGAGCTCGATCTCGTCGCGACCGTACCGAGCGTGGAGGTCGGCGAGTGCAGCGAGGATCTCGGCTTCCTCGGCGGGGGCCAGAGGCGGCGGTGCGTCCTCGGCCGCCTCGCGTCGCTCCGTCTTCTTGGCGAACTTCGCCGCGGCGCGCTCTCGGCGCTGCTTCTCGCGCTGCTGCTTCTGGAACCTAGCCTGGCTCATGACCCCGAAGAGGCCGCCGTCGCTGCGGCGACGGCCGCCCGCGGGTCCCGGTTGGGATCGTCCAGGCTGCCGAGCGCGGTCCGGAACAAGGTCAGTGCGTTCACGGTGTCGGGCTCGGCGAGCCCGGCGTTCATGATCCGCTCTACAGACGGCAGGACATCACGGCGGTCGGCGATGATCTCGTACGCGAGCCGGTTGGCCGGCGAGAGGGCGTCGATGTCGCCGTCCCCCAGGTAGGGGTTGGCCGCACCCTTGGCCGACTTCTTGGTCACCATGACGGGCCGCGCGATGACGTGGCGAACTTGGAACGGTCGAACGGTCTGCTGATGACGAGCTCCTGACGTCTGCTCGGTCGAGCAGACGACGCCGGCGTGGCCGGCGGCACGAACTCGCCCAAGTGGGTGACCCCCAGGTTACCGCAGCGACGGCTGGACGCCGTGCTCAAAGTTGACCAATCGACTCGAGAATACCTCGCGGAAGCCGTCAGGCGACCGCTTCGGTGTGGCGCTCGCCGGGGCTCGCGTCCCGCGGCAATCGGGTACATCCCCGAGTGCGGCCCGTGGATCGTCGCCACGTCGCGATCTCCTCGCCGATCGTCGCGGCGGCACGCCGGCAGTCGTCGCACGCGGTGAGGTGCGCATCGAGCGCGCGTTGCGGGCCGTCGCCGAGGGACGTCACGGTGCAACGCGCCAGCTGATCGATCGCCCGCCGGCAGGCGAGCGCGGCCGGGCGCGGAAGGTAGGCCCGGACGTAGGCGATCCGTAGGGCGTCACGCGCTCGCTTGACGAGGGCGGCGACGGCGTTGGGGCTGAGGCCGAGCACCGGCCCCAGCTCGATGGGCTTCATCCCCGTGACGATGACCATCCACAGCGCATGCTGCCAACGCGCCGGAAGGGACGCGAAGGCCTGCCGCACGACGAGACCGTCGAGCGCCTCGTCCACCGCTGGCACCTCGCCGGCGGCCGGTGACTCGTGCGGCGCTTCGACGTGGAAGCTGCGCGGCGGGCTCATCGACACGGAGCGGACGGCCGTGAAGAGATATTCGCGAAACCCGATGACGGGACCGCTGCCACCGTCGAGTGCTGTGAGGACGCGGCGAACGGCCTCGGCCACGATGTCTTCGGCGGATCGAAGACCCGAGCCGGACGACAGCCGCTGGGCGAATCGAAGGGCATCGTGATAGTGCCGCTCGTACAGCGTCGCGAGCGCCTCGTTGTCACCGTCGCCGACGAGCCTGAGGAGTTCGCCATCACTCGAATCTCGCAGATCGTCCCGTCTCGGGGCGCGTGTGTTGGACGTGGTCGGTCTCGCTTGCGGCGGCTCCATTGGACATACCCACTCTCTCGTCTGGTCTCTGCGACCATGTACAAGGGCGCCGAATGCGGGCTGTGACGTCGATGGGATCGAATTGGTACCGGATGGCTCCGAATTGGTCCTGGGACTAGACCGCGTCGACTCGGGATGAAGCCGTCAGGAGCCGACTTCGGTCCTGTCGAGCAAGCCGTACTCACGCGCCACCCTCAATGCCGAGTCGCGCGACGACACCCCGAGCTTTCGATAGATGGCATGCAGCTGCGACTTGATCGTGTGGGGCGACACGACCAGGGCGTGGGCGATCGAGCGCGTGGTGCCGTGCTCGGCGAGAGCGGCGAGGACCACCCGCTCGCGGGGTGTCAGCTCGACCGTCGGGCGACCCGCTTCCGGCGTCACGCCGGTCGGCAGCTCGAGATAGTGCTGCAGGCTCGTCGATCCGGATCGCCGCGCCAGCTCCAACAGGACGACGCGATCGGCGAGCGGCAGACGCGCCACGTGCAGTCGGGCGCCGTACGTCTCGTAGATGACTGCCGCCCGGTTCAGCAACGAGATCGCCACGTCTGGTGCACCCTGCCGTGCGGCGGCGACGGCCGCCACGGTCTGCGTCGCCGCGCGGGAGCGAAGTGTGTGACCTGGAAGTTCGAGGAGCACCGACGCGAGGTCGAGGGCACGGCGCGCATGGCCGGCCTCGAGCAACACCTCGACGCGCGCCCACGCGAGGTGAGGGCTGTCGGCCCGCTGGTTCTCGAGCACGCCGGCGGCCCGCCGGGGCTCTCCGCCTTGCAGCCACAAGTGGGCGAGCCACGCGTTGAGGAGCTCGGTCCCGACGTTGTCGCCGATGCCCGGTGGCGGAACCGGCTTCGACAGTTCCGCGGTCACGCGCTCGGCCTCGGCGAGACCCTGCCCGAGGCCGAATCGTGCTGCCATCGAGATCGCCGTGAGGAAGGGCCAGAACTCGGCGGTCTGGATGTACGACTCCGACTCGCCGAGCACGTCGAGCGCTCCCGCGAAGTCGAGGCTGTCGAGGCGAATGAAGCCCTCGGCCACGAGGCCGAGGCCGTTCATGTACGACTGCCTGAGATCGGCGGGCCACGCACTCGTGTCGATGGCCAACTGGAAGGCCTTGGCCTTGGCGATGTCCCCGGCGAACGCACTCGTTCCCGCGGCATAGGCGATCGAGTAGTTCCGCGATGTCTCGTTCACGCACAGGGCTGCCGAGCGGGCCATGATGACCAGGGCGTCGTCGATCTTGCCGCCCTGGAGCAACGAGTAGCTGAGCTGGCGCAAGATCGTCCCGATGTGCTCGCGGAACTGCTCGACGACGTCTGCGTCGATGGCGTCCACGAGCTGAGCCGCCTCCAGACTGGCGTCGGCGGACTCCCGGAACCGGAAGATCAGCCGACGCGCCACGGCCTTCAGGCTGGCCGAGCAGAACCGGTCCAATTGCGGAGAGAGCTTCACCGGCATCGCGGTCGAAGCGATCGAGATGGCGAACGCACTCGGCGCTTCCTGCCGCAGGATGGGGTTGGCCATCAACGCCAGACCGAGGGCGAAGGCGAGGAGTGGGTGCGGCTCCAGCTCCTCGTGCGGGATCTGCTGCAGCGGGACGAGGAATCGGTCGGAGATGTAGCTGTCGGGATCGGTGATCAACAACAGCAGGAAGATCAGTTGAGCGGTGGCGTAGTCACCGCCGGCGATGGCGAACTGCAGCGACTGGTCGAGGTCGCCGTTGTCGAGGAGCCAGTGAGCGGTCGTTCTGGAGGATCGCCGGAGCCGCTCGTCGTCGTCGGCCGCTCGTGTGCGGAAGACGTCGCGGACCGCCTCGACGTACTGGAAGACGGGACGCCCACGGGCGTACGGGATCCACCGTCCGAAGCCGTTGCGCTCCAAGACTGACAGCAGACCTTCGGCGTCGGGATGTCCGGTCAGCCGGGCGGCCAGGTCGATGTCGAAGTACGGGGGGACGCTCGTGTCGGCGACGAACCGGGCAGCCAGCGGGTCGGGCAGCAAGGCCTCGAGTCGACTTTCGAGAACGGTGCTCCACTCGGCCGAGTCGGCCCGTGGCACGGTCCCGAGGTTCGCCACGGCGAGCACGGCGGCGCGCACCTCGAGTGCGTATCCCCGCGTCGAGCGGGCGATCGAGCGAGCCAAGTGCACGTCGTCCAGGCCGGTCTGACTCGCGACGAGTGTGTGGATCTCGTCTGGGGTGAAGGCCAGCTCGCTCATCGTGATCACCCGTGAGATGCGACCGGCCGGGAGGTCCTGGTCGGCCAGCGCCGTGGGGCCTCTTGTGGTGATCAGGACGCGTGCAGTGGGAACGGTTGCGACGATTCGTGTGACGTCGTTGTCGATCTCCGGTGTGAGAGCTCCGAGGTTCTCGTAGGTGTCGAACACCAATGTGAGCCGTCGAGACTCCGCGACGAGCGCCGTCGCGATCCTGATCGGATCGGCGGTGACGGTCAGCTGATCGCTGAGTGAACGGGCCGTGTCGTCGGCAAGAAGGCCCAAGCGGTGGGCGCTGTTGACGACGTGTTGCCAAAAGGAGTGCCGGCTTGCCAGCAGCTTGTTCACCGAGATCCAAGCGACGGGGTGGTCCGACGTCTGCTGCAAGGCCCAGCTGCGAACCAAGGTCGTCTTGCCCGAGCCGCTCGGCCCCTGCACCACACAGACCTGCAGAAGGTCGGAGTCGAGGATCGTCGACAGGCGCGGTCGGTCGACGACGCCGGCGATCGAAGCAGCACCCACGCGCAGTTCGCCCACGTACCTGACGCTAACCAGACATCCGGGGCATGAGGACGCCGGAATCTGAGCACATTTCGTCATCGCCGGCCACCCGACCCTGTCGTTAGTCATGAATTCCGGTGATGGGTCCTGCGAATCAGTTGGTTCGTGGGTGGAGAGAAGGTGGTGCACAGTGGAGAACGCTCGAGGTTTGGCTCACACGAGAGCAACGAACGCGCCCTCATCGCGACTCGGCAACCACCGCTCTCGACGCCACCGTTGGGCCGTCAACGTCCTGCTCGTGACGACCACGTTGCTGTCCGGGCTGGTCGTCCCGATGAGTGTCGCCGACGCCTCGACCCCGCCGCCGGAGCCACCAGCCACCGAGCCGGCCACGACACCAACCGAGCCGGCGACGACACCAACCGAGCCGGCGCCGACGCCACCGAACACCGAATCGCCACCCGCAACGACCGCGGCCGCCGCGACGACCACGTCGCCGCCGTCATCGCTTCCGCCGACATCGACTGGGACGGACCCGGCGCCCACCACCGACGCTTCCGCGCCTCCGTCCGAACCGGTCGATTCGACGCCGCCGGCCACGACGATCGCCTCGCCGGCCGACGCACCGCTCGTCTCCGGGGTGCCGGCCAGTGACGTGGCCTTCGGTGCCGCATCGGTGCCGGGTCTGCCCGGAACACCGCAACCCCCTGTCCTGGTCTTCGCCGACGACTTCGAGGTGGGCCAGCCGGTGAGTGCCAGCGGAATCGTCGCCTCCTACGGTGACGCGATCGCTCCGAACGGGTGGCCCGGCACCGCCGAGGAGTGGAACGTCGTGCGCACTCTGGCCGACGTGCTCGGTCAATGGGGTGGGGTGACGCAGTCGCAGGGCAACCACGTCGTCACACCGGTTCCGGGTGGCGCCGGCAGCGCCGTCGTCGCGACGGCTCCGGTCAGTGTCGAACCCGGCCACTACTACACCGTCGCCGCGGACTTCGCGTCGGCGAACTGTGCCGGTGCGCCCCGATTCGACCTGTCGCTCGTGGCCGACGGCACGCAACTGCCCGCGTCGTCGACCGCGGTCGACGTCTGCGCCCGCCCCGCCGTCGTGGCGGGAGACATCGCCGTCGGAACAGCGCTCGGCGACGTGGCGGTGATGGCGCCCGGCGGTTCGCTCCAGATCGTGGTGAGCGCCAGCCCCGGCGGCGCCGGTGTCGGCGCCCTCGACAATCTCCGGCTGGTCGACGTGACACCCCAGCTCGATCTCGAGCTCGGCGCTTCCGACGATGCCGCGGCGGGCGATGTCGTGCCGCTGACCTTCACCGTGACCAATACGACGGAGCTGGGCTCCAAGTCGGGCTGGTCGTTCACGGCCACGCTGCCCGCGGGTCTCACGGTGGCCGAGCCGGTCGCCGGAACCGACGGCATCGCCGTGACGGCCGAGGTCGGTTCCAACATCGTCGAGGCCCACGGTGAGCTGGTCGCCGGTGCGACGTCGGCGACGTTCACGGTCGCCGTCGTCGCCGACGACGAAGGCACCTATGCGCTCGGACCCGACAACGTCGAGACGATCGGGCTCCACGCCCCTGGCGAGTCCGAGGTGACCTTCGGACCGGCGACCGAGGACGTGCCCGCGACGACAGCGGACGTGCCCCCCACCACGACCGAGGACGTGCCCCCCACCACGACCGAGGACGTGCCCACGACGACCGAGGACGTGCCCGCGACGACCGAGGACGTGCCCGCGACGACCGAGGACGTGCCGCCGGCGGCGGACGACGGCCTCTTCGCGCCGTTGGCGCTGGCCGGGCCTCCCGAGTACGAGATCGCCGGCGACTGGATCACGCCGCCGGCCGAGGTGGCCAGCGGCGACCCGGTGGTGGCCCAGTGGTACGTCAACGTCAATGACAGCGCCGATCCGCCGGGCAACGACCCGGTGGACGACGTGACCGCCACGTTCACCGTGGGCAACGGCCGGTTCGAGGGCATCCCCGACGCCTGCCTCACCACCGGCGTCACTCCGGCGTCGAGCATCTCCACCGACGGGTTGACGCTGACGTGCAACTTCGGCACGGTGAACGCCGGCTCGGCGGTGGCCGTGCAGACGCCCGTGACGGCCAACGGCCCGACCGGCAGCGAGCTGTCGATCGAAGGTTCCATCGCCGGCCAGACCGTCACGCCCGACCCGATCCCGATCGTCAACACGTTCGGCATGGACATCGCCTGGCAGGGCGCGACCAACTTCCGGGAGTACGGCACGGGCTACGTCGATGTCGACCTCGAGTGGACGCTCTTCCTCCAAGACTTCAGCGAGGCCGGTCCGGACTCGGTGACCTACGAGCTCACCGTGACCGACGGGATCGCGGCCGGCCTCGTCGTCGGCCCCAACGCATGCACGCCGTTCACGGATGGACCCGCTGGCGGCCATCCCTGGTCGGGTGGTACGCACCCGACCGAGCAGATGGCTCCGTTCGTCGATTCGTGCACACTGACGCAGATCGACGCCGACACGTTCGAGCTCACGCTCACCGGTATCGACTACTCGTTGGCCCAGGTACCGACCACCGACTCCGCCGATCAGCTCCTGCCGGTCGATCGGTCGGCAATCGCCAGCGGTTCGGTCTGGTTCCGCATCCAGTCCGCAGCGAACAACAGCATCACGCTGGTCTCGAACGCACCGACGTACACGTCGGTGTCGGGCGCCACGGCGAGCGACGACCCTGACAACAACCGCTCCGACAAGACCATCACGCGGGGCGGGTGGTCGAACGCCTGGCGCCCCGAGACCATGGGCGTCTCGGCGCCATCGTGGTGGAGCAACCAGCTCTACGTGTCAGCCGGAGCACCGGTGGACATGGTCAACGTTCACCAGCTCGGCACCGAGCCGCGCGACCCGACCGACATCATCTCCCAGTGCATCATCATGGACACCAGGTGGGTCACGTACCAGGAGCACTATCTGCGGGGCAGGTGGGGCGGCACGCCGATCCCCGACGCGACGATCGAGTACTACGTCGGTGGCGCCGCCACGGTCGATCCGGGGAGCGCCGGGTACGACCCGAACGCGTTCACCTGCGCGACCGATCCCGGTGGCTGGACGACGACGCTGCCGGCCGACCTGTCCACCGTCAAGGCAGTTCGGGCCTCCTACCCGCATTCCTCCATCAGCGGCCTACCCCTCGGTCTGTTGAACGTGCGGGCGACGTTGAACGACGACGCCCCCGTCGGCCAGGACGTCTGGCAGTTCGGCGAGTTGGCGATCGACGGGGTGTGGCAGCGGCCGAGCCGCACGCTCAGCCCGACCGACGGCGGCGGACCGCGCACGCCCGGCATGCGCTACCCCTACATCGGTAGCGGCCGCGACGTGCTCTACGTGGTCGGCGTGACTCCGTCCATCGAGAAGTCGGTCGATCGTCCGACGGTGCTGCCCGGGCAGCCGGCGACGTTCACGCTCACCTACGCGGCCAACGGAACGGGAGCGATCGCGCCGACCGTGGACGACTTCGAGATCGTCGACACCCTGCCCGAAGGCATGACCTATGTCGACGGCTCGGCCACACCTGCGCCGACCAGCGTGGCGACGAACCCCGACGGCCAGCAGGTGCTCACGTGGAACCTCGACGGGGTCCCGACGAACACTCTGCAGACGCTGACCTACCAAGCCGGGCCCGACGCCGACGTCGCCGGCGGGACACGGCTGACGAACTCCGCCGTCGCCAGCGTCGACGACCAATCCACCCGTCCGACGACCGCAACCGTGACCACCTCGACGAACGGGCGCACGGCCATCGTCAAGACGGCGACGGACGAGCAGGTCCAGATCACCGACGAGACCGGGGCCGTGACGCTGCCGTGGACGGTCACGATCTCGTCGTTCGATCCGGTCGCGCAGGCGTTCACCGACACGATCGACATCCTCCCGTACAACGGTGACGGCCGTGGGACGCAGTTCAGCGGTGACCACGCCCTCGGCGAGGTCGCCACGCCCGACGGCGGGACCGTGTACTACGCGACCGCCGATCCGACCACGCTGAGCGACGACCCGGCCGACGCGAGCAACGGCGCCGCCGGCGATCCGGCCGGCAACACCGTCGGCTGGACCACCACGCCGCCGGCCGACCTCGGCGACGTGACGGCGATCCGCGTGATCGGCCCGGAACTGGCCCCCGGCGCGACGTTCGAGTTCCAGCTCGAGCTCGAGACGTCCGGCGCCGAACCCGGCGACGTGTACGTCAACCGGGCCCAGGCCCGTTCCGAGAACACGGTGCTCGTGATGCGTACCTCGGCGCTGATCGAGCTGTACGAGGACGTGCTGGTCAAAGAGCTCGACTCGCTGGTACGCAATGACGACGGCACGTTCGACGTCGTGTTCACGATCAGCAACACCCGCACGGGCAGCGGTCCGGGCTACGACCTGTCCGACACGCTGCAGTACGGCGACGGCGTCACGTTGAACGGCGACCCGGTGGCGGCGAACGTCGACCCCGGCGACGGATCGATCACGCTCGTCAACACGTACGACGCGGCGACGACGACGCTCACGATCGCCGACGACGTACCGATCGCCGACGGCGTCACCCACGTGTACACGGTGACGTCCAACGTGACTCTCGACGAGGCGACGGCCACGTTCGAGAGCACCGACTGCGCCCTGGAGGGCGGCGAGACCGGCACCGGTCTGCTCAACACTGCGGCCCTCACCGTCGAGGACGTCGACCTCGAGGCCGAGGCCTGCGCCGAGCTGCCGTACACGACGCACGACAAGGAGCTCACCGCCGGACCGACCCCGAACGGGGACGGCACCTACACGGTCGAGTACACGATCGACGTCCACAGCATGGGGGCCGCCCCGGACGTGTACGACCTCTCCGACGAGTTCATGTTCGGCGAGTCGGTGACGATCGAAGGCACCCCGACGGTGACCAATACCGAGCCGGGCGACATCGCCACGCTCGGTACCTGGGACCCGGCGGCGACGACACTCGCCGTCGTGGACGGTCAGCCGATTCCCGCCGGCACGGCCGACGGTCCGACCACGCACAGCTACGTGGTCACTGCCGTCGTGTCGCTCGACGCCGACACGGTGACGTTCGAGAACACCGACTGTGAGATGGGCGGCGACGACGGCACCGGCCTCTTCAACGAGTCCACCCTGACGCTCGGCGGGTACGTGGAGAACGACGACGCGTGCGCGCCGATCTCCGAGCCGTTGCACGCCAAGACCGTCACCGGCGGCCCCACCCCGATCGGGAACGGCCTCTACGAGGTCGAGTACACGATCGAGGTCACCAACACCGGCGCCGCGGACAGCGAGTACGACCTCGTGGACGACTTCCAGTTCGGCGAATCGGTCACGATCGAGGGCACACCGACCGTGGTCAACACGGTGCCCGGTGGCATCGCCACGCTCGGCTCGTGGAACCCGACGGCCACCACGCTGGCGATCGTCGACGGCGAACCGATCGCCGCCGGCGCCCCAGGTGCTCCCGAGGTCCACGCCTACGTCGTCACGGTCCAGGTGTCGGTCGACGCCGAGACGGTGACGTTCGAGGACACCGACTGCGCGCTCGCCGACAGCGAGACCGGCACCGGGCTGTTCAACAGGGCGACGCTCGACGTCAACGGAGAGGAGGCGGACCGGGACGCGTGCCCGCCGATCTCCGAGCCGCTGCACACCAAGACCATCACGGCAGGACCGGAACTTCTCGGCAACGGCAACTACTCCGTCGAGTTCACCATCGAGGTCACCAACGCCGGCGCCGCGGCCAGCACATATGACCTCGTCGACGACTTCCGCTTCAGCAACGCCGTCACGATCGAGGGCACGCCGACCGTCACCAACTCCGAACCCGGTGGCATCCCGACGCTCGGCACGTGGGACGCGGACACGACGACACTGGTCATCGTCGATGACCAGCCGATCACGGCGGGTGCTCCCGATGCCCCGACCGTCCACGCGTACGTCGTGTCGGTCGAGGTGTCCGTCGATCCGGCCCTCGTCACGGCGGCGAACTCCGATTGCGAGCTCGGTACGGACGACGGCACCGGCCTGTTCAACACGGCGACGATGACGGTGAACGACGAGGAGGCGGACGCCGACACGTGCACGCCGTTCCCCTCGCCGGAGATCACCCTCGTCAAGGACATCGCATCCGGTCCGACCGACCTCGGCGACAACCGCTACGAGATCTCCTACTCGATCACGGTGAGCAACGACGGCACCGGTGCGGGCAGCTACGACCTCGATGACCGGTTCCGATTCGGGGACGGCATCACGGTCGAGTCGGCAGCGATCGCCAACACCGAGCCGGGTGGCATCGTCACCGACCCTTCGTGGAACGGCGAGGACGAGATCGTGGTCGTCACGGCCGAGGAACTCGCGGCAGGGAGCCAGCACGTGTACCTCGTGACCGCCGTGGTCCTGGTCGACGCGGCCGGCGACGCGACGGCCGAGGCCCGCGACTGCACGCTGACCACGGGGGAGTCGGGCACCGGCCTCCTCAACACGGCCACGGTACGTGCGAACGGAGACGAGCTGACCGACGACGCCTGCGCCGAGACACCAGGTGATCCGGAGCTGACGGTGAGCAAGGTGGTGTCGGCGACGACGGTGCAGCCCAACGGCACTCTGACGTACACGGTCACGGTGACGAACTCGGGCAACGTCGACTTCACCGAGGCCGATCCCGCCGTCGCCGTCGACGATCTGACCGACGTACTCGACGACGCCACGTGGCTCGACACGGCATCCGCCAGCAGCGGCAGCCTGTCGTTCACGGCGCCGACGCTCACGTGGTCCGGGCCGCTCGCTGTCGGCGAGACGGTGACGATGACCTATTCGGTGCGTGTGCACCAGGTGGTCACAGGTCCCGGTGAGCTGCACAACACGGTGTCGGCGGTGTTGTCCAACTGTGCGCCCGACACGGTCGACCCGGAGTGCAACACGGTGACGCGCATCCCACCGCCTGCCGCACCCCCCGCGCCGATCACACCCGGGCCCATCCCGGTCACCGGCTAGCGGCATCAAGAGCGAGTACGGCCCCGTCGGCGCCCACCTGTCGGTGGGGCCGTACCGCACCGGTTCGAGATCAAACCCGTTCGAAGGAGGACCCCCGCCATGACTCGGTCACCGATCAAGTTCGTCATCGCCGCTGTCGTGGTCCTCGTCGCGGCGGTGACGGCCAGTGTCGTGTTGTGGCCGGGCGATGATCCTGACGAGGTCGCGCCGACCGTGCCGGTGGATGATCTCGTCACGGTGTCGGTGGCGTCGACGACGCCCGACAGCGCATCACAGGCACCGTCGTCGTCGGAGGCGATCGATGCGTCGCCGACGTTGGTGGCGAGTTTCGTTGCGGACACGCCGAGCTTTGATGGGCCTGATGGCAAGGAGGTGGGGGTGGTGCCGGCGAGGTGGCATGACCGGCCGAGTGTGTTGCCGGTGATCGATGAGGTGCCGGGGTGGTTGCGGGTGCGTTTGGCGCAGCGGCCGAACGGGTCGACGGCGTGGGTGCGTCGTGGTGATGTGACGTTGGCGTCGACGCCGTTCCGGGTGGAGATCGATGTGGCGACGACGCGGTTGCGGGTGTTCGAGTCGGGGGTGGAGATCCTCGATGCGCCGGCGGGGATCGGTACCGAGGATGCGCCGACGACGGTGGGCAGCTTCTTCGTGGCGTTCATGCAGGAGCCGCCGGATACGACGTCGGGGTGGGGTCCGTTCGTGGTGGTGACGTCGTCGCATTCCGAGACGATTTCGGACTTTCAGTCGTCGGGTGATGCGATCGCGGCGATCCATGGTCCGCTCGGTGCCGCCGACGAGATCGGTGAGACCGGGGCTCGGGTCTCCCATGGTTGTATCCGGCTTCAGCTCGACGACCTCGAGGTGCTCCGGCAGCTGCCGGCCGGCACACCGATCGACGTCATCGACTCATCGGCGGGTCGATGACTTGCCTCGACCGCTGCTGGTTCGCCCCGCTGCGGCGAGCGCTCGTGGGTGCGCTCGCCGTATGCGGGCTGGCCGGTGGCGGTCCGGTCGTCGCCAGCAGCCCGACGCCTCCGCCGCTGCCGCCGACCACGGCAACGGCCACGACGACCACCATGACCACCACGACATCGACGACGGCACCGCCGACATCGACGACCACGACGACCTCCTCGACGGCGCCTCCGTCGAGCGACCCTTCTGGTTCCGACCCGGTGGGTTCGGAACCGGTCGGCTCGGGCCCGGCCGACTCGGATCCCGTGGACTCGGATCCGGTCGGCTCGGACCCGGTCGACTCCGACCCCGTGGACAGCAGTGAGCCCCCTCCGTCGAGTGATGCCGGCTCGACCACGACGATCGCCCCCACCACGACGACGTCGACGACCACGACGACGCTGTTGCCGGTGGAGGTGTTCGGGCCGTTGCCTGCGTGGAACACGACGTGGATCGCGGGTGGTGGCCGTTGGGGTGGGGGGCCTGGTGGTGCTGGTTGGCCGGTGCCGGGTCGGGTGCCGGCGGCCAGCACGGCGGCGTGGGCTCCGTCGGGTTTGACGTCGCCGCGCCGGGCGGCGAGCGCCGCGACGACGGTGCCGGAGGCGCCGCCGGCCGCCGTCGGCGAGATGGTGGTGGATGGTGAGTTGGTGGTCGATCTGGAACGGGCCGTCATCGTGCTGGCCGAGTTGGAGTCGGGTGGTGACTACGCGGTGGCCCCGGATGCCGATGGCCGGTCGGGTGCGTACGGCTATAGCGCCGACCAGTGGGCCGGCTATGCCGGTTATGGCGTGGCTGGTGACGCGCCGGCGTCGGTGCAGGATGCCAGGGCCCGTGCCGATGTGCAGCGGCTGTTGGTCGGCACTGACGGTGATCTTGTCGGTGCCATTGGCCGGTGGTTCGTGGAGCGTGCTGAGGGCACGGCGTGGTGGGAGGACTTCCCCGCCGAGCATCGTTTGTCGACGGAGTTGTTCGTGGAGCGTTGGCTCGGGGTGTACGCCCCCGCCGGGGAGACGGCTGACGTCGACGTCGACGTCGACGTCGACGTCGACGTTGGGGTAGGGGACGATGCGGCGGGTCCGGTGGTGATCGACGGGCCGACGTTGTCGGACGGGCCGGGGGACATGGCGCGTCGCGATCCGCGGGCGGCGCCGCCGTCTCTTGGTGTGCATGGGTCGGGGGCGATGCGTTCGATTGCGTTTCCGGTGTTGGGTCCGGTGTCGTATTACCCGGGTTGGAACGATTGTCGTGAGGTGGATTGTTCGCGCCGTCATGAGGGTGTCGACTTGGTCGGGGTGCGGATGCAGCCGTTGCTGGCCGCGGTCGACGGCACGATCAGTGCTGTCGGGTATCGGGGCAGCGAGCTCGCCGGGTACGGCGTGACGGTCTCTGGCGATGACGGCTGGCATTACAACTACTTCCACACCAACAACGACAACCCGGGCTCCGACGATGGTCGGGCCGACCGGGTGTGGCAGTTCCCGCCCGGTCTGCAGCCCGGTGATCGGGTCCGCGCCGGTCAGATCATCGGTTACATGGGTGATTCGGGGAACTCGGAGTTCTCGGTGCCGCACGTGCACTTCGAGATCCGCGACCCTTCGGGCTCTCCGCGGGATCCGTTCTGGTCGTTGCAGGCCGCCGAGCGTCGTCAGGTGTGCACGATCGGTATCGGTCCGTGGTCGTTCCCCAACCCCGCGCCCGCCACCGCCGGCAGCGGCGTCGCCTACACGACCGTGCGTCCGTTGTTCGGTGACGGGGTCTGGCTGATCGACAGCGAAGGACGCGTCACCGCCACCGGCGCCGCCGCATTGATCGTCGGCTCCGGCCAACAGACCTGCCAACCCGGACCCACCCGACCATACGGCACCGACAACAACGGCTGGCTGTGGCCCCCGCGCAGAACGGGCTAATACTCGGGCGAACTTACTCATGGATTGAACCAAATATCGCCCAGAGTCTTCCCGATTTTGTCATGTATGCGTAGCGTCACATCCCGCACCGTATGAGCGGTGTTCAGGGTGGCACAGAGAAGGAACATGCGATGAAGCGCCTCTTCTTGAGTCTCGTCGTTGCCGTGGCTGCGGCATTGGGCGGGGGATTACTGGGCGTCGCGCCCGTGCACGCGGACATCGTCCCGACGCCCGCCACGATCGACGTCGGCGGCTCGGTCACGATCACCGGGTCCGAGTTCACGCCAGGGGCCCCGCTGACCGTCACGGGCACTGACCCGTTCGGCGACGGCTGGTCGCACTCGCCCTACATGGGCGTCGTCCCTGATCCCGAGGGCAACTTCACGCTCACCCTCGGCGACTCGATGACCCCCTTCCGTGGGCCGGGGACCTGGACGGTCACCATTTCCGACGGCACCAACACGTTCTCGACGACCGTCGAGGTGACGGCAGACGACACGTACGGTGCGACGCTCAACGACGTGTCGACGGCCGGATGCACGGTGTCGGTCACGTTCACCACGTCGGGTACCGGCGCGTTCACGGTCCAACTCCAAGGTGGCGGCGAGGCCGGGGACTACGAGGGTCCGGCTGCAGGCGTGACGGCCACGTCGTCGCCCCAGACGCACGCCGTCAGCCTGGCGCCCATCGACTGGCCCGGCTGGGACCCCCAGGACCCCGACAGCTACTTCCTGTTCCTGCGGGTCTACGACCCCGACGGTGCGGTCGTCGCCGTCGAGGACACATGGTCGTTCGATGCCACGGCCTGCCCAGCCGTGGCGTCGACGACCACCGTGGCCCCAACCACGTCCGGTGCCCCGGGTCAGACCGACGCGCCGACCACGTCCGGTGCCCCGGGTCAGACCGACGCGCCGACCACGACCGGTGCCCCGGGTCAGACCGACGCGCCGACCACGACCGGCGGCCCGGCGCCGACCACAGCGGCCGCTGGGACCGGCGGGTGGAACCCCGACGCAGCTTCCCCGCACCGGGAGCACGACGCCCGCCGTCGTCACGGCGATCGGTGCGCTGCTGACGTTGAGTGGCGCTGTGCTCGTCCAGCGGACCCGCCGCTCGTCGCCCGCGTAGCCGGCGCGACGTGGTCGGCTACAACGCCCGGAGGGCGGCGATCGCGTCGTCGAGGGTGCGGACCGGCACGAGTCGCATCGTGCCGGCCGCGAACCCCGACAGCTCATCCGACTGAGCGGCCGGATAGAGCAGCACGTCGGCGCCGACCCGGCGCGCCGCGGTCGCCTTCGCCACGAGCCCGCTGATCGTCGACACCGTCCCGTCGGCGTTGATGCCGCCGGTGCCGGCGATCGCTCGGCCGTGGGCGAGATCGATTCCTTCGGCGTCGGCGTAGGTGACCAGCGCGACCATCATCCCGTGCGACCGCCCGAGCCCGAGGTCGCGCCACCACCGTCCGATCGGCGTGTCTGCCCACGGGCCTCCGACGACGGCCTCGACCTCGCCGACCCGCTCGATCGCTCCGTCGGCGTGGGCCTGGCGGAGGCCGACGGCCGCGGCCGCCGGCTCGCTGTAGCGGGGCCGCCTCTTGTGCGACCCGTCCCGGAGATCCTTGGCGGGCGCGTGGTCGGAGAACAGCTCGCCGAGCACGAGTTCGGCCACCAGCGGTGGTCGGCCGACCGTGAGCCAGTACCACCGGCCGGGCGGATCGACGGTGTGGCCGTCGACGGTCAGGTTGCCGTCGAGACGCCACGCCGATCCGGGCGGGTGCGCCAGATTGGCGGTCAGCCACGGGATCGGGCACATCGCGACGAGGACGAGCCCGCACAGCGACAGACCGGGCCAGCGCACCCATCGCCGCGACGCCGAATGCCAGCGGGCGAAGCGCCACAGCGCCGTGCCGGCGCCGATGACGACGGTCAGATAGGCGACGGGTATCCAGGGCAGCTGGCGTCGCAACGCCACGGCGCCGGTGGTAGACGCGGCCAGCAACGTCCACCCCACGAGAGGGGTCCATCGTCCGTCGCCGCCACGCCAGCACCACCTGCGCAGCGTGATCGCCACCGCGGTACTCATCGTGGAGCGGACCCTACGGACCGTTCGTCGCGGACGCGTGACCCCGGCGTAACAGTTCGCGACGGGTCCGCGACCGCGCGATCCGGAAGCGGTCGAGGTCGTCGCCAGTCGGCAGCCGAGAGCGCGCCACACATCCCAGATGCGTGGTTCACAGGACGTTCGTCACGAGTAAATCTGAGTGGGTGGATCAGGATGATTCAGTCCGATCCACAGATCAGCAGCGTGCTCAATCCTCCATGTCGTTCAGGTCACGATGCGCGAAGGTCCTGCTAGACGTCCGATCATCGGGAGAGCTTTGCCTGCGCTGCTTGCGGTGTTACGGTGCGTGCCAGTCGCTGCGTCGGGTGCGACCTTGTTATGGGGTGGTTCTTGGCGCGGTGCCATGACTGGTTGTATGGCGCCGCCGTGTCGAGTGTCCGTGTTTGAAAGCGGATGTTCCGGCCTGGTGTCTGGCCGGTCGTGACGACTCACGAAGCCAACCGGGAGCAATCACATGCACCTCGCCCGACACCTGCACACCCAACGTCGACGTCGATCCGCCTTTGCCGCATTGGCGGCGGTCGCGCTCGCCGGCGCCGTCACCACGGCATCGGCCGCCGCCAGCGCGCCGCCCGACGACACCGAGGCCGGTGGCGACGCGGACATGGCGGATGCCACCGACGTCGCTCGCACTGAGGCAACCGGCACGGCTGCGACCGAGGGTGAGCCGAGCGAGCTGCTCGCCACGGCGCGCCAGGAGGGCATCACGATCGGCATCGCCAACGAGCGGCCGTACGGCTACGAGGAGGACGGCGAGGCCACCGGCGAGGCCCCGGCGATCGCCCGCGAGGTCTTCTCGCGGCTCGGCATCGAGGAGATCGACTTCGAGGTCATCGATTTCGGCGCCCTGATCAACGGCCTCAACGCCGGCCGTGTCGACGTCATCGCCGCCGGCATGTTCATCAACGCCGAGCGTGCCGAACAGGTGCTGTTCGCCGATCCCGACTACTGCGCGACCACCGCCTTCGCGGTACCCGAGGGCAATCCCGACGACCTCGACGACTTCGACAGCGTGATCGACAGCGGCGCCCAGCTCGGGGTGCTCGCCGGTGCCGTCGAGGAGGGCTATGCGATCGGTGCGGGGGTTGCCGACGATCAGATCAGCGGCTTCCAGACGACGCCGGACCTCTTCGACGCCCTGGACGCCGGCCGCGTCGACGCCGTGGCGTTGACGGCCATCACGGTGCGCGCCCAGGTGGCCGACCTGGACGGTTTCGAGGCCACCGAGGGATTCGTCCCGGTCATCGACGGCGAAGAACAGCTCGGTTGCGGCGCGTTCGCGTTCCGCTACGAGAACGAGGACTTCCGCGACGAGTTCAACGATGTGCTCAACGAGATGAAGGCCGACGGCGAGATCCTCGCGCTCATCGAGGAGTTCGGCTTCAGCGCGTCCGAGGTCGACGCCGCGGCCGACGTCACGCTCGAATCGCTGCTCGGCGGCGAAACCGATGACAGCGCCGCCGTCGATGGCACCGAGATGAGCCACGACAGTACGACCGCTGGCGACACCGCGGCCAGCGCCACCGCCGACGAGATGGCGGGGACGACGACCGCCTGACGGCCGTCCGCTCGACTCCGAGAACTGCCGAGCGGACAGCGTCGCTGACCGCTCGGCAGCTCGCCCCGATCCAACACGACCATGCTGAACGCCGAACAATTCCGCGTCCTCGCCGAAGGCGCGCTCGTCACCGTCCAGGTGACCGCGCTCGCCGTCGCGTGGGGAACCGTCGCCGCGATCCTCCTCGGGATCGGCAGCCTGTCGCCTGTCGCTCCGCTGCGGTGGCTGGTGCGCGTCTACGTCGAGGTGGTGCGCGGCGTGTCGGCAATCATCCTGCTCGTCTGGCTGTACTTCGCCTTGCCATTGTTCGGGCCCGAGCTCTCCTCGCTGCAGGCTGGCGTCCTGGCCCTCGGGCTCAACCTGTCGGCCTACGGGGCCGAACTCGTCCGCGGCGCTCTGCAGGCCCTCCCGAAGGGACAGACCGAGGCAGGCATCGCGATCAATCTGTCGGGCCGGCAACGGATGTGGTCGATCGTCCTGCCACAGGCGATGGTGACGATGCTGCCGCCGTACGGCAACCTCGTCATCGAGGTCATGAAGGCCTCATCGCTCGTGTATCTCGTGTCGCTGCGCGACATCACGCAGCGGGCCCAGAACATGCGCCAGCTGCGTGAGGCCGACACCATCGACATCTTTGCCGCCGCCCTGGTGCTCTACTTCGTGATCTCTCTGGCGATCACCGGCATCACCCGACTCCTCGAACGCCACTACGGCCGAGGGTTGGACACCGGACGAATGGCGAAGGCCGTGAAATGAACCGGATTCCCCTCCAGCGTGAGGAACCACCGACGTGGGACTGGGCCTACGCCCGCTCCCTCCTGCCCGACCTGCTCGAAGGCCTGTGGATCACGGTCCAGATCGCCGTCCTCGGCATGGGGATCGCCCTCGTGCTCGGACTCGCCCTGGCCATCGCCCGGCGCACTCGCCTGAAGATCATCTCCTGGCCGGTGGGTCTCGTCGTCGAGTTCATCCGCAGCACGCCGTTGCTCATTCAACTGTTCGTCATCTTCTATGTGTTGCCGAACTACGGCGTCCGCTGGAGCGGGTTCGTGTGCGGTGTCGTGGGCCTCGGCATCCACTACGCCTGCTACGCCTCGGAGGCGTACCGCGCCGGCATCGAATCGATCGCCCGCGGCCAGTGGGAGGCCGCGACGGCGATCAACCTGTCGCGGCGCCAACAGTGGACATCGGTCATCCTCCCGCAGGCGATTCCGACGTCGCTCCCGGCGCTCGGCAACTACCTCGTCGCCAGCTTCAAGGACGCCCCGCTGGCCTCGACCATCACGGTGTTCGGTGTGCTGGGTACAGCGCAGTCGATCACGGGAAGGACCTTCCGTGGCCTCGAGCCCTACACGATGGCGGGACTCTTGTTCCTCGCCGTCAGCGTCCCCGCGGCGATCCTCGCCCGCAACCTCGAGCGGAGGTACGGCTATGAGCGCACATGAGCAACTGGCACCAGGGGAGACGTACCCGGGTGGTCCGGCCGGGACGCCCGCCGCCGCAGGGAAGCTGCCCGACCCCTACGACGTCGACAACGACGTCTGCGTCGAGATGTCCCAGGTGGTCAAGCGGTTCGGTGACAACGTCGTGCTCGACCACCTCGACCTCACGGTGAAAGCCGGCCAGAAGGTGGTGATCATCGGGCCGAGCGGGTCGGGCAAGACGACGATCCTGCGTGTGCTCATGACGCTCGAACGGCCCGAGGAGGGCTTCGTGTCGATCCACGGCGAGCAGCTCTACCACCAGCGGCGCGTCGACCGCTGGGTGCCGGCCAAGGAGTCCCACATCAGGCGCGTGCGGCGCAACGTGTCGATGGTCTTCCAGCACTTCCATCTCTTCCCGCACCGCACCGTGCGACAGAACGTCACGCTCGGGCCCCGCAAGGTGCTCGGGCTCGACAAGGATCACGCCAACGCCCTGGCGATGGACCTGCTCGACCGTGTCGGGCTCGCCGACAAGGCCGACGTGCACCCGGCGTCGCTGTCGGGCGGTCAGAAGCAGCGCGTGGCCATCGCCCGCGCCCTGGCGATGGAGCCGAGGCTGATGCTGTTCGACGAAGTGACGTCGGCACTCGATCCCGAGCTCGTCGGCGAGGTCCTCGCCGTGCTTCGTGATCTCGCCCAGCACACATCGATGTCGATGCTCCTCGTCACCCACGAGATGCGGTTCGCCGAGGAGATCGCCGACCGGGTCGTGATGTTCGACGAAGGCCGCATCGTCGAGGACCGCCCGCCCCACGAGATGTTCACCGACCCCACGGAGGAGCGCACCCAGGCGTTCCTCCAGGCCGTGCTGCGCAACGACTGACTGGCGACCGATGAAGCACCCTCCGGGCCTCTCACCTGACGCGCCCCGCGACCAGACCGTCCTCGTGCGGCCGCCCTTCCTCACCGACGCCGCGGCGATGTGGCGCGTCGCCCACGAGGGTCTCGACGTGAACTCGCCGTACAGCTACCTGATGCTGGCCGAGCACTTCGCCGACACGTGCGCCGTCGCCCTGCCGGGCGCGAGCAGCGGTGGTGACGTCGGCAACCTCGCCGGCTTCGTCACCGGGTTCTGCCCACCGGCGGCCCCCGACACGCTGTTCATCTGGCAGATCGCCGTTGCCGCGGCGCATCGACAGCACCGGCTCGGCGTGCGCCTGCTCGACCATCTCGTCGACCGTCCTCGACTGCAGCCACTGCGATTCCTCGAAGCGACCGTCACGCCCACCAACGAGCCCTCGGCGCGTCTGTTCGAGCGCTTCGCCGCCGCCCGCGGCGCACCCGTCGACTGGCAGCCGCTGTTCGAACGCGAACACTTTCCCGACCCGGCGGCGCACGAGCCGGAGCGGCGCGTGCGCATCGGTCCGATGTGATGCCGTCGCTCGCCCTCGACGATCTCTACCCCACAGGAGAGGACACCACCATGGAAACCTTCGCCCGCCTCGAATCCGAGGTACGTGCCTACAGCCGCGGCTGGCCGACCGTCTTCGAGACCGCCTCCGGTGCCGTCCAGGTCGACACGGAAGGTCGCGAATACCTCGACTTCTTCGCCGGCGCCGGTGCGCTGAACTACGGCCACAACCCACCGGAGCTGACGGCCACGTTGGTCGACTACATCGAGCGACGCGGGGTCACGCATTCGCTCGACACGGCCACGGCCGCCAAGGAGGACTTCCTCCTCACCCTCGACGACCTCATCCTCAGGCCGCGCGGTCACGACTACCGCGTGGTGTTCCCCGGGCCCACCGGAACCAACGCCATCGAGGCGGCGTTGAAGATCGCCCGCAAGGCGACCGGCCGGGAGACCGTCGTCAGCTTCACGAACGCCTTCCACGGCATGACACTGGGCGCCCTGGCGCTCACCGGCAACGGGGGCAAGCGCTCCGGCGCCGGCGTGCCGCTCAACCACGTGGTCAAGATGCCGTTCGAGGGCGCCTACGGCGACGGGTTCGACTCGCTCGAGCTGCTCGGGTCGTTGCTGGCCGACAACGGCAGCGGTGTCGACCTTCCCGCTGCGATCGTGGTCGAGACCGTGCAGGCCGAGGGTGGCGTGAACGTCGCATCGGCGGAGTGGATGCGCCGCTTGTCCGAGCTCTGTCACGAGCACGAGGTGCTGCTCGTCGTCGACGACATCCAGGTCGGTTGTGGGCGGACCGGCCCGTTCTTCTCGTTCGAGAAGATGGAGCTGCCGTATCAGCCGGACATGATCTGCCTGTCCAAGTCGCTCAGCGCCTACGGCGTGCCACTGTCGATCGTGCTCGTCGATCCGCGCTGGGACGTCCTCGCGCCGGGTGAGCACAACGGCACGTTCCGCGGGCACAACCTGGCCTTCGTCACGGCGGCGGCCGCCCTCCGCCACTGGTGGTCCGACGACGCTCTGACCCGGCGTGTGGCTCACCTTGGCGACGTCGTCGAGACCCACCTCGACGGGCTCGTCGACGCGCACCCCGACCGGTTCGTCGAACGGCGGGGCCGGGGCCTGATCCAGGGGATCTCGTGCTCGGAGCCGAAGCTCGGGCCGGCCATCTGCTCGGCCGCCTTCGAACGGCAGATGCTTCTGGAGACGGCTGGACCCGACGACGAGGTGGTGAAGTTGCTGCCGCCGCTCACGATCGGCGAGGAGCAGTTGATCGACGGGCTCGGTCGCATCACCGCCGCGATCACCGAGGTGGTGGCGGCGTGATCGTTCGCACGCTCGACGACATCGCCGGCAGCGACCGGGACGTGCGCGCCGACACGTGGCGATCGCGGCGTCTTTTGCTCGCTCGAGACGCGATGGGCTTCTCGGTTCACGACACCGTGCTCTACGCCGGCACCGAGATTCCGATGCACTACCAGAATCATCTCGAGGCCGTCTATGTGATCGACGGCGAAGGTGAGCTCGTCGAGCTCGCCACCGGCACCGTCCACCAGCTGCGTCCGGGTGTGGTGTACGCCCTCGACGCCCACGATCGCCACATCGTCCGGCCGACCACCGACATCAGGTGCGTGTGCGTCTTCAACCCTCCGGTGACCGGCAAGGAGGTGCACGACGAGACGGGGGCCTACCCGTTGATCGTCGAGGAACCGGTGAGCCGATGAGCGCCGACCGCTACCCGTCGCGCGTCGGACGCGAGGGAACCATCGTCGACCGCGCCGACCCCGTCTTGTGGGGCGGCAGGGATGCGCCCGGACCCCTCGGTGCCGACCAACTCGCCGCCTACGAGCGTGACGGCTTCGTCGTGCTCGACGGCTGGCTCGACGACGACACCGTGGACGAGTGCCTCGCCGCCACCGAGGCGGCCGGGCGCGATCCCGCACTGGCCGCCAACGAGCGGCTCGTCCTCGAGCCCGGTTCCGAGGTCGTACGGTCGCTCTTCGAGGTGCACAAGGTGAGTGCGACGTTCGAGCGGATCGTCGCCGACGAACGGCTCGCCGGCGTCGCTCGCCAGCTGCTCGACGACGACGTGTACATCCACCAGAGCAGGGTGAACCTCAAGCCGGCGGTCACCGGACGATCGTTCCCGTGGCACTCCGACTTCGAGACCTGGCACGTCGAAGACGGCATGCCCGCCATGCGCGCGGTGAGCGTGTCGATCGCCCTGACCGACAACACTGCGTGGAACGGACCATTGCTGATGCTGCCCGGTTCGCACCACCGATACCTGTCGTTCGCCGGGCACACTCCGGAGGATCACTATCGGACCTCGCTGCGCGAGCAGGAGTACGGCGTTCCCGACCTCGCCGCGCTGCAGGCGCTGCAACCGAGCGGCGAGGTGGCGATGTTCACCGGGGCACCGGGATCGGTGGCCTTCTTCGAGTGCAACCTGATGCACGGCTCGCCCGACAACATCTCACTGCACGGCCGCTGCAACGCCTTCCTCGTCTACAACGCATGCTCGAACCGCCTCGACCCCCCGTTCGGCACCGAGGCTCCCCGCCCGGCGCACGTCGCCGAACGCGAGCCGGTGCCGGCGATCTGAGGCCCGGCCGGGCTGCCTCAGGGCAGGTCGGCGGGGCGCCAGAAGCCGGGCTGCGGGGTCGCGGTGTAGCCGCCCTTGGCGTACAGGCGCAGGCGGTCGATGTCGGCGCGTGACGTGAAGGCCACGGCGTCGAAGATCGTGTCCGGGCCGGCTGCCCGAAGGGCGGCATCGGCATCGCTCGGCTGCTTCGGCAGGTGGCTGCTCAACACGACGAGCGGTGTGGTGCCGCGGGCGCGACGCAGCGCCGCCGCCTCGCCGAGCGTGCGCCACACGACCTCGGTGGACCGCAGGCCACCGCGGCGCGTCAGGAACGATCCGGCGACGTCGAACCACCACTTGTCACCCGAGGCATCGGTGGCGACGACGTCGACGGTCACTCCGGTGCCCCGGATGCGGCGTGCCGATCCGACGATGGTGAAGCCGACATCGGTGAGGAGGCGCTCCGCTGTCTTGCGGGCGCCCTGCCCGTCGGCCGCGACCGTACCGGCGTCGACCGCAGCGTCGGTCGCGGCAGCAGCGGTGTCCGCGGCGGTCGACGTGTCCTCGATGGCGTCGGCCACGCGGCGGCGGGCGATGTCGACGTAGGACGGATCGAGGTCGTAGCCCACGTAGCGACGGCCCAGCCGCGCCGCGGCGACAAGCGTCGAGCCACTGCCCATGAACGGGTCGAGCACGAGGTCGTCCGCGTAGGTGTAGAGGCGGATCAGCTGCTCGGGCAGTTCGACGGGGAAGGGCGCGGGGTGGCCGACCCGCTTGGCGCTCTCGGGCGGGATCGACCACACGTCGAGCGTGAGTGCCATGAAGTCCTCGGTGAGCATCGTGTTGTCGTGGGGGAGTCCTTCGGCCGCTCGCTGCTGCGCCGTCCGGGCGCGGTCGAAGCGGCCCTTGCTGGCCACGATGACTCGCTCGGTGATGTCGCGCAGCACGGGATTGGCGGGACTGCGGAACGAACCCCACGCGCACGAACCGGTCGCCCCCTCGGCCTTCTGCCAGATCAGCTCGCCGCGCAGGAGGAGGCCGAGGTCGTGCTGGAGGATCCGGATGACGTCGGCCGACAGGCTCCGGTAGGGCTTGCGGCCGAGATTGGCGACGTTGACCGCGATGCGGCCGCCCGGCTCCAACGTGCGGACGCAATCGCGGAACACGTCGGTGAGCATCTCGAGGTACTCGAGATAGGACGCCGGCACACCCTCGCGCTCGAGCTCCTCCTCGTACTGCTTGCCGGCGAAGTACGGCGGCGACGTCACCACCAGGGCCACCGACCCGTCGGCAACCGTCGACATGTCGCGGGCGTCGCCGTGGACGAACGGCTCGGCCACCGGCACCGGTGGCAGCACCGTGTCGTCGGCCGACAGTTCCGGCGCCCGGAAGCGTTCGTAGAACGGCGTGGCGTCGTGGTTCTCGCGCGCGCCGCTTCCGAAGTTCGACGTGACCGTGCCTCGGCGACCAGCAGCCATCGCTCTAGCGTATATCGAACACACGCGCGACCGCGTGATCTCCCGTCCGTGTGATGCCAGAGCGTCGGTACGTGGGATCTCCAGTCACGCAGAGGAACCATTTCCGTTTCGGTGAGCCACGAAGCGGCGGCGGCCTTGCTGGGCCGCGACCGAGCCCTGCCCGGGCGGGGCGAGTTCACGGTGCGTCGGGGGCGGCACCACTCGCTCGACGGGGTCCGCGTCCACACGACCATGCACGTCGGTCCCCACGACGTCATCACGGTCGACGGCTTGCGGTGCAGTTCGGCGACGCGAACGATCATCGATCTCGCCGCCCTGCGTGTTCCGCAGGTGCGGTTGGCGGCGGCGATCGACTCGGCCATACGTCGCCGGCTGTCCGCCCGCAGCGTGATCGCCGAGCGACTCGCCCGCCTGCGCGCCCGGGGCCGTCACGGCGTCACGGCGATCGATCGGCTGCTGCCCGATACCGGCGGCGAATCGCCTCTGGAGCGGGCGTTCCTGCGGCTGATGCGCCAGCACCGGCTCCCCCGCCCGACGACCCAACACCGGGTCCACGGACCGAACGGGCTCGTCGGCCGGGTCGACTTCGTGTACTCCGACCTTCGTGTGGTCGTCGAGGTCACCGGCCGCAGGGGGCATGCCTCCGATGCCGAGCGCCAGCGTGACGCCCAACGCCGCAACGAGCTCATCGACGAGGGCTTTCGCGTCTACGAGTACACGAGGAGCGACCTCGAGGAGCGGGCTGATTGGGTCGCCGAGACGATGCGCTCGCGTCTGTGTGCTGCCCGATCCCGCCGGGACGCGATCGGCCGTCACACAGACGACCCCTGAGGATCGGCTGAGAGGGTGCTGAGGGCTCGGGCCGGAGTGACCCGATGCCCGGGCGCCCCGCCGGTACGGTGGCCGGGATGGGAACACGCAGGAGGGGTGTGGTGGCGGCGCTGCTCGCCGGCGCCTCGCTCACCGCGTCGGGTTGCGGTGGTGACGATGGCGACGCAGGACCGGCTGACAGCGCGGCGGCAACCGCCGAGAACGCGACGTCGCTGCCGGGATCGCTGCCGGCGGCGTCGCCCGGATCGGGTCCCGACGCCGGCGCCGCCACCACGGCGAGCGGGCCGACCACGTCGGTCGGACCGGCCACGACGGCGGCGCCGACGACCACCACCACACCGGTCGCACCGCTGCCGCCGGCGGCGACCATCGAGTCGGCCGCGCTCGAGGTGCGTCACCTGTTCGACGTCCCGCTCCTGACGGCGCTCGCCTCGCGGCCTGCCGACGGCTCGATCTACGTCACGTCGCAGGGCGGCCAGGTCTCTCGCGTCGCCAACGGCGCCGCGCCGGAACAGGTCCTCGACCTGTCCAGCCTCGTCACCGCCTACCAACCGGGCTCGGAGCGCGGCATGCTCGGCATCGCCTTCAACCCGGTCGACGGACGGATGTTCCTCTACTACACCGACGACGATCCCGACCCCGACAGCCACGTCGTCTCCTATGCCCTCGACGCCGCCGGGCGCCCCGATCCGGCGTCGGTACGCGAGGTGCTGGCGATCGACCAGCCGGGGCTCGGACACAAGGGCGGCGGGCTGGCGTTCACCCCTGACGGCACGCTCTTCATCGCCTCCGGCGACGGCGGTGGCAGCAACGGCGCCGACGCCCAGGACTACTCCAAGCTGCTCGGCGGCATCATCCGCATCGTCCCCAACGCCGACGGACCGGGCTACACCGTGCCGCCGGACAATCCCTTCGTCGGTCAGGAGGGCCGGGCGCCCGAGATGTGGGCCAAGGGGCTGCGCAACCCGTGGGGGTTCTGCCGTGACAACGCCACGGGCGACCTGTGGTGGGGCGACGTGGGCAACAACACGATGGAGGAGGTCGACCACCTCCCGGCCGGGACGTCCGGTACCAACTACGGCTGGCCGGCGGTCGAGGGCACCCAGGTGAACCACCCCGATGCCGTGCCCCCCGATGCGGTGGCGCCGGTCTTCGCGTACAACCACAGCGACATCGGCCCTGCGGTGATCGGCGGGTGCGTGTACCGCGGCGCGGCGAGCCCGGCGCTCGTGGGGGCGTACGTGTTCGCCGACATGACGGGACAGCTCTTCGCCATCGGCGCCGACTACCAGATGGTGCGCCTCGGCATCGCGTCGCCGGCGCCGGTCACCGGGTGGGGCATCGCCCCCGACGGCGAGCTGATCATCCTGACGATGAACGACGGCGCCTTCCATCTCGCCCCGGCCACACCCGCCGCCTGAGCCGATGTAGCCGGCGAGCCGGCTACGCCGATGTAGCCGGCGAGCCGTCTACTGCTGATAGCGCTCGACGACGTCGGCCGGGCGCACGTGCGCCTCGCCCGGATCATCGCCGAACTCGCGCTTGGCCCGTCGCTGCCGGAGCAGGTCCCAGCACTGATCGAGCTGCACCTCCAGCTCGCGCAGCCGGGCGGCGCCGTCGTCGCCGAGGGGCTCACCGGGGTGGTTGTTGAGTCGGTGCTCCTCGTCGACCAGCGCCCCGATCTGGCGCACGATGTCCTCGTCACTCGCAGGCATGAGCGGCTCCTTTCGCGAACCGTCAGCGTAGGCCGAGTCCCCGGAACGGTGGGTGCGATGTGCCGCTGCGGGCCGCGGCAGAAAAAATCTGGCGAGAAATGACACGATCCGGGGGTCTCGAGCCTCTACAAGTGTGGAGTGGCCGAGCACGACTGGGACTGGGCGGACGAACCGAGCGCGATGCCGCCGCTCCGGCGCGCCCGCCGCCACGATGCGGCCACGTACACCCGGCGCCGGCTGCTCGTCGGCGCCGGGGGGCTCACCGCCGCCGGCCTCGTCGCCGTCGCCGTCGGCGGCCGCCCCGGCCGCGGCGTCACCGGCGACGCCGCGACGACCGTTCCGTCCACCGCGGC
>NZ_QKYK01000010.1 GCF_003426815.1 Desertimonas flava | reverse complement strand
CCGTCGCCGCCACCCCCGCGCCCGCCGCGCCATCGGTCGCTCCAGCCGCGCCATCGGTCGCTCCGGCTGCGGCGCCAGCGCCCGCAGCCGCTCCGGCCGTCAAGCCCGCCGCCGCCGCCAAGCCGGCGGCTGCCGATGGCGACGAGCCCGGCGTGCCCATCCGCGGCGTCGGCGCGGCGATCGCGACCAACATGACCAAGAGCCTCGAGGTGCCCACGGCCACGAGCTTCCGCAACATCCCGGCCAAGCTGCTCGAGGTCAACCGCAAGGTCGTCAACGGGTATCGCGAGCGCAGCGGTGCCGGCAAGATCAGCTTCACCCACCTCATCGGCTACGCGATCGTGCGGGCGATCGACGAAGCGGTGCCCAACATGCGCAACGCCTTCGCGGTCGGTGCCGACGGCAAGCCCCGTCTCGTCGTCAACGACACGGTCAACATGGGCCTCGCCGTCGACGTCGACAAGGGCGACGGCACGCGCACGCTCGTCGTGCCGGTGGTCAAGGGCGCGAGCGACATGGACTTCGCCCAGTTCCTCGCCGCCTACGAGGAGATCATCCGCAAGGTCAAGAACAACAAGCTGACCATCGACGACTACCAGGGTGCCAACGTCACGCTCACCAATCCCGGCACGATCGGCACCGTGCAGAGCGTGCCCCGCCTGATGCCCGGCCAGGGCGTCATCGTCGGCGTCGGCAGCATCGACTACCCGGCCGAGTTCGAGGGCGCCGACCGCAAGAACCTGTCCTCGCTCGGCATCTCCAAGGTCGTCACGGTCACCAGCACCTACGACCACCGCATCATCCAGGGCGCCGAGAGCGGCCTGTTCCTCAAGCGGGTCCACGAGCTGCTGCTCGGCGAGCACGGGTTCTACGAGCAGATCTTCGCCAGCCTCGACATGCCCTATCAGTCGGTCGAGTGGCACCCCGACGTCAATCCGATCGACCGTGAGGAGGCGATGCTGCACAAGCAGATGCAGGTCGCCACGCTCATCCGCGTCAACCGGGTCCGCGGCCACCTCATCGCCGACCTCGACCCGCTGCGCTGGAAAGAGCCCGTGATGCCGGCCGAGCTCGATCCGTTCACCTACGGCCTCACGATCTGGGACCTCGACCGCGAGTTCCTCACCGGGGGCGTCGGTGGTGTCGACAAGTTGCCGCTCGGCAAGCTGCTCGGGGTCCTTCGCGACGCCTACTGCCGCACCATCGGCGTCGAGTACATGCACATCCAGGACACCGAGGAGCAGCGCTGGATCCAAGAGCGCGTCGAGCGCACCCAGGTGCCGTTCGACAAGGACCAGAAGCGCCGCATCCTCGAACGGCTCAACGCCGCCGAGGCGTTCGAGAAGTTCCTCGCCACCAAGTACGTCGGCACCAAGCGCTTCGGGCTCGAGGGCGCCGAGTCGGCGATCCCGATCCTCGACGAGATCCTCACCCAGGCCGCCGACGCCGGGCTCGACTCCTCCGTCATCGGCATGGCCCACCGCGGCCGCCTCAACGTGCTGTCGAACATCATGGGCAAGAGCTACGACGCCCTGTTCCGCGAGTTCGAGGGCCACATCGACCCCAATTCGGTCCAGGGTTCGGGCGACGTCAAGTACCACCTCGGGGCCACCGGCAAGCACCTCAGCCCGAGCGGCGCCGACATCCGCCTCGAGCTCGCCGCCAACCCGAGCCATCTCGAGACCGTGGGCCCGATCATCACCGGCATGGCCCGCGCCAAGCAGGACCGCATCGAGCCAGCCGGCTCGTACCCGGTGCTGCCCATCAGCATCCACGGCGACGCAGCGTTCGCCGGCCAGGGCGTGGTGGCCGAGACGCTGGCCATGAGCGACATCACGGGCTACCGCGTCGGCGGCACCATCCACCTCATCATCAACAACCAGATCGGCTACACCACGGCGCCCGAGTTCGCCCGCTCTTCGATCTACTGCAGCGACGTCGCCAAGACCGTGCAGGCGCCGATCTTCCACGTCAACGGCGACGATCCCGAGGCGTGTGTGCGGGTGGCCAAGCTGGCGTTCGACTACCGCCAGCGGTTCCACAAGGACGTCGTCATCGACATGTGGTGCTACCGGCGTCACGGTCACAACGAGGGCGACGATCCGAGCTACACGCAACCGTTGATGTACAAGGCGATCGCCGAGCACCGCAGCGTGCGCAAGCTGTACGTCGAGGCCCTCGTGCGGCGCGGGGACATCACGGTGGAGGAGGCCGAGCAGGCGCTCGGGGACTTCCAGGGCAAGCTGCAGGCGGCGCTCGACGAGACGCGGGCCCAGGCCCCCGCCGTGCACAAGGTGGCCCGGCCGCCGAAGCCCGTCGGCGTGCTCCCGCACATCCCCACCGGGGTCAGCGCGGCCACGCTGTCGAAGATCTTCGGGGCCCTCACCAACTACCCCGAGTGGTTCACGCCTCACCCCAAGCTGGCCAAGCAGTTCGAGACGCGGGCCAAGCTGTTCGCCGACCACGAGGTGGACTGGGGCACGGCCGAGGCCCTGGCCGTCGGGTCGCTCATCGTCGAGGGGCACAGCGTGCGCCTGGCCGGCGAGGACTCACGGCGCGGCACGTTCGCCCATCGTCACGCCGCGCTCATCGACTACGAGAACGGCGAGACGTGGATCCCCCTGAACCACCTCGGCGAGGTCGAGGGCCTCGAGTCCAACGGTCGCTTCTGGGTGTACGACTCGCTGCTGTCTGAGTACGCGGCGATGGGATTCGAGTACGGCTACGCCCACTCGTCGCCCGAGACGCTGGTGATGTGGGAGGCGCAGTTCGGCGACTTCGTGAACTGCGCCCAGGTCATCGTCGACCAGTACATCGTCGCCGCCGAGGACAAGTGGGGCCAGCAGAACGGGCTCGTGCTGCTGCTCCCGCACGGGTATCACGGCCAGGGCCCCGAGCATTCGTCGGCCCGCATCGAGCGCTTCCTCACGGCGGCCGCCGAGGACAACATCCAGGTCGTCAACGCCACCACCGCGGCGCAGTTCTTCCATCTGCTGCGGCGCCAGGTGTACACCGAGCGGCGCACGCCGCTCGTGGTGTTCACGCCCAAGGAGGGCCTGCGCCTCAAGCAGACCCGGTCGCGCATCGATGAGCTCACCACCGGGTCGTTCCAGGAGGTTCTCGACGATCCCGGCGTGGGCGATCCCGACTCCGTGGAGCGCATCGTGTTCTGCAGCGGCAAGGTGGCGTGGGATGCGATGGCCGAGCGCGACCGGCGCGAGGCGCCCGTCGCGGTCGTCCGGGTCGAGCAGCTCTACCCGTTGCCCACCGACCAGATGCTGTCGATCGTGAAGCGCTACCCGAACGCCAAGCAGCTCGTCTGGCTCCAGGAGGAGCCGGAGAACATGGGCGCCTGGGCGTTCATCGAGAGCCGCACCTGGCGGGTGAAGCAGCAGGGCTACGACCTGCGCCACGTGGCTCGCGTCGAGTCCGGCAGCCCCGCCACCGGCTCGAAGGCCATCCACGATCAGGAGCTCGCCGACCTGATGGACGACACCTTCGCCTGATCCCGTCGTTCATGTCATGCCAGGGCGCCTGAACGGGCGCCCTGGCAGGACACGAAGGAAGCGGCGTCAGGCGAGCTCGGCGTCAGGCGAGTGCAGCGAGCGCAGCGTCATAATCGGGCTCGTCGGCGACCTCGCCGACGAGCTCGGTGTAGGCGACGTTGCCGTCGGCGCCGATGACGACCACGGCGCGCCCGAGGAGGCCGGCCAGCGGGCCGTCGCTGAACGTCAGGCCGAAGTCGTCGCCGAAGGAGCTGCGGAAGCCGGAGGCCGTCTTGACGTTCTCGATGCCCTCGGCGCCGCAGAATCGGCTCTGCGCGAACGGCAGGTCGTTGGAGACACAGAGCACCGTGACCCCCTCGCGCTCGGCAGCGAGCTGGTTGAACGTGCGCACGCTGGTGGCACACGTGGGCGTGTCGATCGACGGGAAGATGTTGAGCACGACGGGTGTTCCGGCGAAGTCGCCGCTGGCGACGTTGCCGAGATCGCCGCCGGTGAGGGTGAACTCGGGCGCCGGTGAACCGACTGCCGGGAGCTCGCCGACCGTGTGGATGGGGTTGCCGCGAAGGGTGACTTCTGCCATGGACGCAGTGTAGGGAGCCGACCAGCGTCCGGCCGGAACGAGCCGCACGGGGGCCGGCGGGGGCGGCGCGACGGGCGGCTGTTCTGGTGGAGCCGAGAGGCCGCGCCAGGGCCTTTTCGCGCCGGCAGAAGGGATCGGGGCGGGCGTCTCGCCGCCTTCGGTCGTCGCCATCACGGGGTCCGACGTCCAGGACTGGGATACCCCTCCCAAGCCCTGACGAGCTCGGTCGCCGCGTTCAGCGCGTCGGTCAGCGGCGGCGCGGTCGGGAACCACTTCGACTCCCACTCGAGGCTGAGCCAACCGTCGGGGACGATCTCGAGGGCGAGGGCGGCGATGTCGCCAAGCGGCAGCGCGCCCGTCCCGGGGAGCACCGGCGTCAGGTCGGACGACGAGGCGACGTCCTTGATCTGCACGTAGGCGATCCGCTCGCGCAGGGCCGTGGCCGTCTCGGCGGGTGGCTCGCCCGCGAGCCACGGGTGCAGCGCATCCCAGATCGCCCGAACCGACGGGTGGTCGACCCGGTCGAGCACACGGGCCACGTCGGTCCCGCGGCGGTGTGAGTCGTGGGTTTCCAGCGCGAGTGAGACGGGCACGTCGGCGAGGGCGCGGGCGGCGGCACCCAGGCACGCGACGGCGGCTTCGTCGCTCTCCGCCGGCCGTTCCGAGTCCCCACCGGGAAACACGCGCACGTACGGCGCGCCGACGTCGGCGGCGAGCCTGGCGTGAGCGACCAGCTCGGCGACGACCGCATCGGTGTCGGCATCGGGATCGGCCACGCGGATGTACGAGGCGACGGCGATCGGTCCGACCCCCGCATCGGCGAGGGTCCGTCGGACCTGGTCACGCTGCGGCATCGAGAGCCCGACGTGGACCGGCTCGTCCGGACCTGCCCGGAGCTCGACGGCGGTCCAGCCGCTGGACACGGCGAGGCGCACCACCGAGGCGAGCGGGTCGCCACTGCAGCCCAGCGTCGAGAACCCCAGTCGCATGGGCGCGACCCTAGGGCGGCGGCGGGGCAAGCTGGAGACGTGCCATCGGGACCTGTCGCCAGCAACGCTCGCCCCCTGGCCGTGGCGGCGATGGAGCCCGGCCTGTTCGACCGACTGTTCGACGAGGCGGCGCTCGACCGTCTGCACCAGGCCGTCGACCTCGCCCCCGATGTGCTCACCCCGACCGACGAGCCGGCGTCGGCCGCCGCCCTCGCCCGGGCCGAGGTGCTCGTCACCTGCTGGGGAGCCCCGACGCTCACCGCCGAGCTGTTGGGTCGCGCCCCGCGGCTGCGCGCCGTCGTCCACGCTGCGGGCACGGTCAAGCACCTGGTGACCGACGAGATGTGGGAGCGCGGCATCGTGGTCTCGTCGGGCGCAGCGGTCAACGCCCGGCCCGTCGCCGAGTTCACGCTCGCCGCCATCCTGCTGGCGAACAAGCAGGCGTTCCAGCTGTCCCGTCGCTACGCCGTCGATCGATCGGCGTGGGAGCCGGCGTCCATGCCCGGCGACATCGGCAACCACCGCCGCGTGGTCGGCGTGATCGGCGCCTCGCGGATCGGCCGCCTCGTCATCGAGCTCGTGCGACCGTTCGACCTCGACGTGCTGCTGCACGATCCGTTCGTGACGCCGGTCGATGCCGCCGCCCTCGGCGTCGAGCTGGTCGGTGTCGACGAGCTCTGCACCCGGTCCGACGTCGTCACCCTCCACGCCCCGGCCTTGCCGTCGACCCGTCATCTCATCGACGCTCGACGTCTCGCGCTGCTGCGCGACGGGGCCACGCTGATCAACACGGCGCGGGGGACCCTCGTCGACACCGCGGCGCTCACCCGCGAGCTGAGCACCGGGCGGATCGCCGCCGTGCTCGACCACACCGATCCTGAGCGGCTGCCCGACGATTCGCCGCTCTACGGTCTGCCCAATGTCTTCCTCACGCCGCACATCGCCGGGTCGTTGGGCAACGAGCTCCGGCGCCTGGGCGACTCGGCGGTGGCCGAGGTGGAGCGCTTCGTGGCCGGCGCGCCGTTCGCGCACGGTGTCGACCGGGAGCAGCTGGGCCGGTTGGCCTGAGCGGCGCCCGCGCCGGCGATCAGGGCGCGGCGCCCCGACGCAGATTGCGCACGTTGACGAGGACGACGAGGGCGATCGAGATGCCGATGGCCCAGATCTGGTACCGGTCGATGAACTTCATCACGTCGTCGATCTGGCCCTCGAAGGCCTTGGCGAGCCACCAGTACAAGGCGAGGCGGCCGGCGATGCCGATGGCCAGCAGCACGGCGAGGCGGCCCGGCGACGTGCGCCGCACGCCCGTCAGGGCGGCGACGATGTTGCTGCCGACGAAGAACGGGATCACGACGATCTCGGCCCGGTCGAGTCCCCGGTGATAGCTCTCGAGCGCCTCGGGCGTCACGCCGAGGTAGCGGGTGAACACACGGAGGACCCCGTTGCGGTAGGCGCGCCCGGCCAGGTGGCACACGACGAACGCGGCGGCGATCCGCAGCGTGCCGATGATGATGTACGGCACGACGCCGATGCCGGCGGCGACCGCGGCCACGAGGAACCGGACGCGCGAGCTCAGTGCCAGGAGGCCGGCCGGACGCTCGTTGTCCCACTTCGCCCACACGGCGTTGGCGATGTTGGAGCAGATCACGAGCCCGGCGAACGCCACGATCGTCAGCGGCCCCCACCACGGCGCCGGCTCGGACAGCTCCGCCAGTTCGGCCTCGGTCAGGTGCTTCTCGTCGTCGCGCCCGTCGGGACCATCGACGCCGGGACCGTTCAGACCGGTGTCCGCCTCGCTCATCGCCGGGCACGCTAACGGTACGGCGGCGCTCGCGCCGCACGCGCGCCGTCGACCGGGCCCGCCGGGCGTCTCTGCGTGCAGCCGGACTCGACCGCTCGTCTACGGTTCGCACATGCACGGACTGATGCAGGACACACCCCTGTCGATCACCCACCTGTTCGACAGGGCCGAGCAATTCTTCGCCCACAAGACCATCGTCACGGCCGTCGCCGGCGACCGGGAGCGCACCACCTATGGGGCCTGGGCCGAACGCACGCGACGCCTGGGCGGCGTCCTCGACACGCTCGGGATCTCACCCGACGCACGGGTGGGCACGTTCGGGTGGAACACGGCCCGCCATCTCGAGCTGTACTTCGCCGCGCCGTGTTCCGGTCGGGTCCTCCACACCCTCAACATCCGCCTGTTCCCCGAGCAGCTCACCTACATCGTCAATCACGCCGACGACGAGGTGATCTTCGTCGATCGATCGCTGCTCGGCCTGCTCGCCCCGCTCCTGCCCACGTTCGAGCGGGTGAAGCATCTCGTGCTGATGGACGACGGCCGGGGTGACATCCCCGAGGCGTCGGCCCTCGCCGGTCACGAGCTGCTCGATTACGAGGAACTGCTGGCGGCGGCGTCACCGGTCGAGTGGGCGACCGTCGACGAGAACCAGGCGGCCAGCATGTGCTACACGAGCGGCACCACCGGCAACCCCAAGGGGGTCGTCTACAGCCACCGCAGCACGTTCCTCCACACGATGGGCGTGATGACGGCCGATTCGCTCGGCGCCCGGGAGTCCGATCGCATCCTGCCCGTCGTGCCGATGTTCCACGCCAACGCCTGGGGACTCGCCCACGCCGCCGTGGCCGTCGGCGCCGACCTGATCATGCCCGGCGCCGACCTGTCCGGGAAGGCCATCGCCGACCTGGTGGTCGAGGAGAAGGTGACGATCGCCGCCGGCGTCCCCACGATCTGGATGCAGGTCCTGCCCGAGCTCAAGGGCCGCGACACGTCGAGCCTGCGCACGATCCCGTGTGGCGGATCGGCGGTGCCCAAAGCCCTGTCGGAGGCCTACCGCCAGCAGCTCGGGCTGCCGATCCTCCAGGCGTGGGGGATGACCGAGACCAGCCCCGTCGCATCGGTCGGGCGCCTCGACGGCGACGAGGAGTCGCTCTCCGACGAGGCCAAGGCCGACCTGCGCACCGGCATCGGCCGGCCGTCGTTCTGTGTCGACATCCGCGTCGTCGAGCCCGACACGACCACGCCCGTTCCCCGTGACGGCCAGACGAGCGGTGAGCTCCAGGCCCGGGGGCCGTGGATCGCCGCCACGTACTACAACGACGAGCGAGCGGGGGAGAGCTTCACCGACGACGGCTGGTTGCGCACGGGCGACGTCGCCACGATGGATGCGCGTGGCCGCCTGCGCATCACCGACCGCACCAAGGACCTGATCAAGTCGGGTGGCGAGTGGATCTCGTCGGTCGAGGTGGAGAACGAGCTGATGAGCCATCCCGAGATCAAGGAGGCCGCCGTCATCGGCGTGCCCGATCCGCGCTGGACCGAGCGCCCGCTCGCCTGCGTCGTGCTCGAGGAAGGGTCCACGCTCACGCAGGAGGACATCATCGCCTTCCTCGCCCCGACGCTCGCCAAGTGGCAGCTCCCCGACCGGGTCGAGTTCATCGACGAGGTGCCCAAGACCAGCGTCGGCAAGTTCTCCAAGAAGACGTTGCGCGAGCGATTCGCCTAGTGCGTCACTGGTTCGCCGGCGCGGCGGCAGTCTCCATCGCGGCCCGCATTCGCCAGATGCCGGGAAGGTGCTCGCCCTGCTGGCGCGCCGACTTCAACGCGCGACCCCACCAGGCGAGGTCGTCGAGGGCGATGCCCAGGGCCGCCGCGCTCACCGGATCCGTCGGCGCGCCCGTCTCGTCGAAGGCCGCGGTCACGTTGGGAACGAGCACGGCGTTGCGCAGCGGGACCGCCTCGGCCTCGACCACGATGTGGGCGAGGTGCTCGATGGCCCGGATGGCGCCACCGGCGCCCGCTGAGTAGCCCACGGCGGCGACCGGCTTGTTGCGGAAACCGAACGACAGCCAGACACTGTCGACGGCGTTTTTCAACACGGCGGGGATGCTGTGGTTGTACTCCGGGGTGATCATCACGAACGCGTCTCCGCCCTTGATGATGTCGTTCCACCGCTTGATCAGCGGGTCGGAGTAGGTCGGGTCGTTGATGTCGCCGATCGTGCCGGCGTGTTCGGCGAACATCGGCAGCGGCCAGTCGCGCAGGTCGAGCACGTCGACGGCGAAGTCGCCGTGGGACCGGGCCGCCGCTTCCACCCACGGGGCGACGAGATCGGCCGCCCGGGTCGGGCGGGTGCTGCCGATGATGATCTTGAGGTTCAGGGGAGTGCTCACGAGGCCATCGTCGGCCTCGGGCCCCCCGGCGGGAAGGCCGGGGCGAGAGTAGTAGTGGCAGGGCCAGGCTGCCGCCGCCGTCCTGTGCGATCCTGGACCCGGTGGCCTCCGAGCTCGGTGACTTCCTCCGCTCGCACCGCGAGCGCCTCTCTCCTGAGGACTTCGGCTTCCGGGGAGGTGGCCGGCGCCGCACGCCCGGTCTGCGGCGGGAAGAGGTGGCCACGCTGGCCGGCATCAGCATCGAGTACCTGATCCGTCTCGAGCAGGGTCGCGACACGAGTCCGTCGCAGCCGGTCCTCCACTCGCTCGCCGCCGCGCTGCGGCTCGACGATGCCGAGCGCAAGCACCTCGTCATGTTGGCGATGCGCGAGCAGGACTCCGGCGTCTGCCGGGCAGGCGCCCGGCCCATCGAGACCGTGGCGCCATCCGTGACGCTCTTGCTGCAGCGGCTCGGACCGTCGCCCGCGGTGGTCCTCGGACCGTACGGCGACCTGCTGGCGTGGAACGGCACGTGGACCCGCCTCCTCGCTCCCGTCGGCCTGCTCGACGGCCCGCGCCCCAACCTCGTGCGCTTCGTGTTCACGCACCCGTCAGCGCGGACCCTGTACGCCGACTGGGACGCGGTGGCCGACGCCCACGCCGCCCAGCTGCGAGCGGCGGCGGCGTCGTGGCATCTCGACCAGCGCGTCCACGACCTCGTCGCCGAGCTGTCGGCCGAGCCCGAATTCGCCCGCCGGTGGTCGGCTCATCAGGTGGGCGACGAGAAGCGGGGAGCGACCCGACTCCAGCACCCGACACTCGGCCCGCTGGCGGTGCGATTCGAGATCCTCCTGCTCGCCGACCACTTCGACCAGCGACTCCTCGTGTGGCTGCCCGACGACGCGCCCACCGACGCCGCCTTCACCGGCCTCGCCGGCAACGACACCGACGGCCCCGCGGCGTCGGTCACCCGCCTGCGGGTCGTCTGACGGATGTGCCTGACGGGATCTGCCGAGCACCTCCCGTCAGGTCACCAGCCAGGCGGGCGCTGGAAGTGGTACCACTCGCGCTCGAGGAGTTGGGCGAATCGCATCGTGGTGCGGTCGTCGAGATAGCCGCCGATCGCCTGGAGGCCGAGGGGCAGCCCTGACGAGTCAAGCCCCGCCGGGAACGCCGTGGCCGGCTGGCCGGCGAACACGGCCCACATCGGGTAGACGATGTTCAGGCCGTAGGCGACCTCGACGCCGTCGATGAGCAGCGTCCGCTTCGACTGTGGCCCCTCCACGTGCTCGAAGGCCGAGCCGAGTGCGGTCGGGGCGATCAGGACGTCCCACTCGGAGAAGAAGGCCCGCCACGCCGCGCGGGCTCGCTCGCGACGCGCCAGGAGGTCGCGCAAGCCGTGGGCGGTCAGGGTCATGCCGTCGGCGGTGGCCTCGGCGATCGGGCCGCCACCGCGCAGACGCTGGGCGTGGGCCTGCAGCTCGTCCGGGGTCTTGCCGTACGGCACCGTCATCACGGTGAGCAGGCGGTGGTAGTCCTCGCGGTAGGCGTCGACGTCGACGTCCGGCATCGCCTCGCGCACGGTCGCCCCCTGGGTCGAGAGGAACGACGCCAGCTCGTCGACCTTGCCTTGCATGTCGGCGGACGGGCGGACCCAGGGGAGCGTCGGCATCACGGCCACCCGGAAGTCACCCAGCCGGTCGTGGCGCGCCGGGGGCAGGTCGAGGCGCCACCCGGCATCCTCGCCCTCCACCGGACCGGCGACCACGTCGAACAGCAGCTCGAGATCGATCGCGCTTCGGGCGAGCGGGCCTTGCACGCCCATCAGGACCCAGGGGTTCGGCACGTCGTCGCCTGGGAGTGACCCGTGACGGGGAATCGCCGTCTCGGAGGGGCGATGCCCGTAGACGCCGCAGTACGCCGCCGGGACCCGGATCGAGCCGCCGATGTCGCTGCCGATCTCGAGGGGCGTCAACCCCGCGGCCAGCGCCGCGGCGCCGCCTCCGGTGCTCCCGCCCGGCGTCCGGGTCGGGTCCCAGGGGTTGTTCGTACGGCCGTAGACCTGGCTGTTGGCCTGCCAGTCCCCGAGCGCCTCCGGGATGTTGGTCGTCCCCAGCAGGCACGCTCCGGCGGCGAAGACGTCGCGCGCGATGGGTCCGTCCGTGGCTGGACGATGGTCCTTGAAGGCGACCAGCCCGGCGCTGTGCGGCAGCCCGGCGACCTGCGTGGACTCCTTGAGCGTGATGGGCAGGCCGAGCAACGCCGGACGGTCGCCACCGCCTCGCCGGCCACCGGCCCGGAGCTCGTCGGCGCGCCGGGCCGCTTCCAGCGCCCGATCGGCGGTGGGGACGACGATCGCGTTGATCTCGGCGTTGCGCTCGTCGATGCGGGCCAGATGGTGGTCGACGAGCTCCACCGAGCTGATCTCGCCGGCGTCGAGGGCCGCCAGCTGCTCGGTGGCGCTCGACCAGTGATCGACGGCGGCCATGGCGACCTACCGGGCGTCCCAGCCGCCGTCGACGGCGATCGTCTGGCCGACGACGTAGCTGCTCGCATCGGACGCCAGGAACAGCAGGACACCGTCGAGCTCGTGGTCGAGACCGGCCCGGCCCATCGGGGCGTTGCGCTTGACGAACTCGATCGACCCGGCGTCGCTCCACATGTCCTCGGTCATCTCGGTGGGGAACCAGCCCGGGGCGATGGCGTTCACCCGGATCCCGCGCCGCGCCCACTGGCAGCCGAGCTCACGGGTGAGGTTGACCACGCCACCCTTCGACGCGCAGTACGACGCCTGCTTGATGGGAGCCGAGGCGTTGAGGCCGAGGATCGACGCGATGTTGATGATCGATCCGTGCCCGCTCTGGCGCAGCGGCTCGTACGCCAGCTGGGACAGTACGAACACGGCGTTGAGGTTGACCTCGACGACCTTGCGGAACGTGCCGACCGGCTCCGTCTCGGCGGCGCCGGTGTAGCCGATGCCCGCGTTGTTCACGAGCACGTCGAGGCGACCGCCGATCTCGGTGGCCGTGGCGACGAGACGCTCACAGTCGTCGTCGTTGCCGACGTCGGCGGTGACGGGGTGGACCCGGTCGCCCAGTTCCTCGGCCAGCGCGGCGAGGCGTTCCGTGCGGCGCGCCGACGCGATGACGGTGGCGCCGGCCGCGTGGAGGACCCGGGCGAAGCGGGCGCCGAGCCCGGAGGACGCTCCGGTGACGATGGCGACGCGGCCGTCGAGGCCGAACAGGGACGAGATGGAAGGGGAGGGAGCGATGTCGACCACGGCGGCGACAGTAGTGAGCATCGCCGACGCCCGACGACGTCAGGACCCGTGCGCCAAGACGCCTACAGGCGGCCGGCGTCGATGACCCGCTGCAGGAACTCGCGGGTGCGCGGCTCGACGGGGTCACCCAGCACCTGCTCGGGCGGGCCGGATTCGATGATTCGGCCGGCGTCGAGGAAGCAGACCGTGTCGGAGATCTCCCTGGCGAAGGCCATCTCGTGGGTGGCGAGGAGCATCGTCATGCCGTCGTTGCGGAGCGTGCGCACCACGTCGAGCACCTCGCCCACCAGCTCCGGATCGAGCGCCGAGGTGATCTCGTCGAGCAGCATCACCTCGGGGTGCATCGCGAGCGAGCGGGCGATCGCCACCCGCTGCTGCTGACCGCCCGAAAGTCGGTCGGGATAGCTGTCGGCCTTGTCGGCGAGCCCGAAGCGCGCGAGCAGGGCAACGGCGTCGGTGACGATCGCCTCCTTGGACGCGATCTTCAGCCTGCGTGGTGCCATCGTCACGTTCTGCAGCACCGTGCGGTGCGGGAACAGGTTGAAGCTCTGGAAGACCATGCCGATGCGGCGCCGCACCGGATTCGGGTCGAGCCCGGGCTGGCTGATGTCGACGCCGTCGAGCAGCACGGCGCCGTCGTCGATCGGTTCGAGCAGGTTGACGCAGCGCAGGAGCGTGCTCTTACCCGATCCCGACGCCCCGATGAGAGCGACGGCCGAGCCGGCCGGCACGGAGAGGTCGATGCCGCCGAGCACGCGGTGCGCGCCGAAGTCCTTCACCACCCCGATCAGGTCGAGCTTGCTCTCGGCGCCGTGCCACGCCGGCCAGGTGAGCGCGGTCATGTCAGCGCACCGCCGTCCCCGACATGCGTCGGCGTTCCTTGGTCAGGAGGTAGTCGGTGAGGCGTGTGAGCGGGACCGACAGGCACAGGAAGAAGCACGCCGCGACGAGGTACGGCGTGAAGTTGAAGGTCCGGGCGTTGATGATGCCGGCCCGCCGCATCGCCTCGACCGGTCCGACGAGGCTGACGAGGGCGACGTCCTTCTGCAGGCTGACGAGGTCGTTCATCAACGGCGGGACCACGCGCCGGATCGCCTGGGGCAGGATGACCGACCGCATCGTCTGCCCGGCCGACAGCCCGAGCGACCGGGCGGCCGCCCGCTGCGACTCGTGCACGCTCTCGATCCCGGCGCGGAAGACCTCGGCCACGTAGGCCGAGTACACCATCACCAGAGCGGCGCCGGCCCAGATCACCGCCCGGCCGTACCACTCGCGGGTCTGCAGCAGCCCGGGCACGCCGAAGCCGAGCATCGTGATCCACAGGATCACCGGGACGCCCCGGACGATGTCGGTGTAGACGATCGCGAACAGCCGGATCGGGAACAGCGCCGGCGCCCTGGCGTTGCGAGCGCTGGCGATGAGCAGACCGACGATCAAGATGGTGGGCGCGCAGACGAGGAAGATCTGGATGTCGAACCAGAACTCGCTGGCGATCGGCCCGACGGCGTCGCGGAAGTGCGGCCAGCTGAAGAACGTCTCGCGGACGCGCTGCCAGCCCGACGTCCGCGGCAGGAGCAGGACGACGAGGCCGACGACGACGATCGTGCTGCTCGCCGCGATCGCCGTCGCTCGCCTGCGCTGGCGTCGCTCGTAGGCCTGACGCCGGGTCCGGGTGCCGCCGAGACGTGGAGGTTGCGGTACCGCGTCGGTCAACGGGGGCCTGGACTCGGCGTGGTGCGGGGACTCAGCCGTCGATGTCGAGGAACGGCACCTCGATGCTGCTGCTCATCCATTCGGCGGTGATGGCGTCGAGCTCACCCGACTGCCGCAGCGACAAGATGGCGTTGTCGACGCACTCGACGAGCGGGTTGTCCTTCTCGAAGAGCAGCCCGAAGCTGCTCCCCGGCGCCACGTCGGTGGGCTGGAACTGGCCGAACACGGCGCCGTCGTCGAGCTGCGCAGCGGCCACGTAGAGGGCGGTCGGCAGGTCGGCGACGAGGGCGTCGATCTGCTGAGCCCCGAGGGCGGCCACCGCGGCAGCGTTGTCGTTGTAGACCTGCACCTCGGCCTCGGGCTGGATGATCTCCTCGACGAACGCGAGGCTCGTCGTGCCGGCGGCGACGCCGAAGCGCAGCGCCTGGAGGTCGGACAGCGAGGCGGCCCCGGCAGCCGCCGAGTCGGACGGGCCGACGATGGCCTGGTTGCTCGTGTAGTACGGGAGGCTGAACGACACGGTCTCCTGGCGCTCGGGCGTGATGTCGTACTGCTGCAGGTTGAAGTCGAAGTCCTTCAGCCCGGGCGCGAAGCCCTCCTCGAACGTGGTGCGGACCCACTCGACCTGTTCGGGTTCGAAGCCGAGCTGGGCGGCGACGGCGTAGGCGACCGCCGATTCGAAGCCCTCGCCAGACGTCGGATCGTCGTCGATGACGTAGGGCGGGTAGGCCGGCTCGCCGGTGGCGATGGTGAGCACGCCCTCCTCGAGCGTCAGCCCTTCGGCGCACGCCGCCGGGTCGGGAATGGTGCCCGAGGCTGCCGAGTCGACCGACTGGGTGTCGTTCGGCCCTGACTCGCCGGCAGCGGACCCCGGCGGCGCCGACGCGGCGGCCGTGGCCCCGACGGCGAGAGCGGCAAATGACGATGTGAGAGCGGCCAGAGCAGTGCGACGACGCATGCGACAACGCTACCTCTCGGGCCGATCGGTCCCGGAACGCGTGGGCCGGCCGATCGGGGCACGTTCGAGAGCGGGGCTTGACGGTGAGACGAAAATCGTCTTACTGTCTCAGTGTGACGATGGACACCGCCCAGGCGGGTGATCGCGCTGGCGATCGCACGAGCTCCGCGACCGCGTCGGTCGAGGTACGCATCCTGCTGGCGGCGCGGGAATGCTGTGAGCGCTGGGGCCGGGAGAAGGTCACCATCGACGACATCGCCGCTGCTGCGAGGGTGTCGAGGGCGACGATCTACCGGATGTTCCCGGGCGGCAAGGACGTCCTGTTCGAGGCGCTCCGCGTGCACGAGCTCGAGGAGTTCTTCGCCGAGCTCGAAGCAAGCGTGGTCGGCGCCGGGTCGCTGCACGAGCTGCTCGTGCGCACCGTCGTCACGGCCACCCAGCACCTCCGCGAGGACCAGCACCTCGCCCTCGCTCTGGCCGCCGAGCCGGGGGAGGTGCTCTCGCAGCTGACGTCCGAGGGCGTCCCGCGCATCGTCCGATTCGCCACGGCGTTCCTCGTGCCGCTGCTCGATCCCTACCTCGACCGACGCCAGGCGCGCGTCGTCATCGAGGTCCTCAGCCGCCTGACGATCTCCTACTTCCTCGCGCCGAGCGACCTCGTCGACCTCGGCGACACGGAGTCGGCGTCGGCGTTCCTCACGCCGTTCATCGACGTCCTCACCACACCAGCCGCCATTCCTGCACCAGCCGGCACACCAGCCGCACTCACCACCCCGGGGGAACCAGCATGACCATCACCCATCGCGACAACGACGCCATCCTCGGTCGCGACGACGTCGACGACATCGAGGCGATCCTGTCGGTCACCAACTCCGACGTCGACGAGATCCAGCACATCGTCGCCGACAACGCCGACGCCATCTTCACGTGGGACTACTCGCTCGCCCGGCCGCATCTCCGCAAGCTCTACGAGAAGGCCAAGGTCGGTCAGTGGAACTCCACGACCGACCTGCCGTGGGACACCGAGGTCGACCTCGAGAAGGTGGTCACCGAGGATCAGTCGGCGATCAGCGCCGGCCTCTCGCCCGACCACTACGACGGCACGATCATCGAGAAGTGGGACGACAAGCAGTGGCTCCAGTTCGGTCTCGACAACCGGCGCTGGACGCTGTCGCAGTTCCTCCACGGCGAGCAGGGCGCGCTGCTCTGCACGGCCAAGATCACCGAGACGGTGCCGTGGTACGACGCCAAGCTCTACGCCTCCACGCAGGTGATGGACGAGGCCCGTCACGTCGAGGTCTTCGCCCGCTACATCGACGAGAAGCTCGAAGGCGGGTTCCAGGTCAACGCCCACTTGCGCCTGCTCCTCGACGACATCATCAACGACAGCCGCTGGGACATGACGTACCTGGGCATGCAGGTGATGGTCGAGGGCCTGGCGCTCGCCGCCTTCGGCTTCATGCACCAGCTCACGTCGGAGCCCCTGCTCAAGCAGCTGCTCCGCTACGTGATGAGCGACGAGGCCCGCCACGTCGCCTTCGGCGTGCTGTCGCTGAAGGAGGTCTACGACGGCATGACCGACGCCGAGATGAAGGACCGCCAGGAGTTCGCCTTCGAGGCCGCCGTCCGGATGCGCGATCGCTTCCTCGCCCAGGAGGTGTGGGAGAAGCACGGCGTGAACCCCAAAGACGTCGTGCCGCTCATCCTCACCGACCCGACCCGTGACCTCTTCCAGACGATGCTGTTCTCGAAGATCGTGCCCAACTGCAAGAAGCTCGGGCTGCTCGACCGCAACGACCAGTGGCTGCGCCGCCGGTTCGAGGAGATGAACGTCATCCAGTTCGAGGACCTCGAGGACACCGGCGAGGAATACGTCAAGTTCGCCCTCGACGAGGGCGACGAGCCGGCCAACATCACCTGACCCCCGATCGCCACCGGCGTAACGGATGGTGCCAGGCACCATCCGTTACGCCGTCGAGTCGGGTGGATCAGCCGCCGAGGCTGGCGGCGTCGATCAGGTCGCCGACGAACTCGTACTCCTCACCGTTCCACTGCATGATCTGCACCTGCTGGACGGGGAAGCCGTCGCCCTCGCCGGTGCGAATCTCCACGCCCGGCAGCAGCAGCGGAGGATCGGTCCACTCGAGGTTCTTGGCCGCTTCCATGATCGCCGCCCGGCACACCGTCGGCATGCTCTCGAGCGTGTGCTGGAAGAGCTGGGCCAGCGACAGGCCGTACACGTGCAGGCCGTCGTCGGGATTGGCGTCGGGTGCGTACTCGGCGAGGATCTCGAAGTACTGCTGCATCCCCGGGTCGTCGGCCCACTGCTCGTCGGTCGGGTCCTTGATGTAGGTGTCGGTGTACCAACCGTCTGCCGCGCCGTCGTTGGTGTTGGCGATCACGGCACCGACCGATGCCGACACCGACGTGAGGATCCGCATGCCCTCGTAGCCGAGCGCCTGGGTCTGGTTGATGCCCTGGATGGCGAACTGCGGCGTAGCGATGAGCATGAACACGTCGGGGTCGCTCTCGAGCGCTTGGGCGACCTGGCTGTCGATGGTCGCATCGGTCGTCTCGTAGGTGACCTCGGCGACGATCTGGTCTGCCGCGTCGCCCATGCCCTCGCGAATGCCCGTGACGTAGTCCTTGCCGAAGTCGTCGTTGGCGTAGAGGATCGCGACGGTCGCGTCGGGATTGTCAGCCAGGGCGAACTGGGCGTAGGCGATGCCTTCGGACTCGTAGTCGGGCTGATAGCCGATCGTCCACGGGTACTCCTCGATGTCGCGACCCCATGTCGCCGCCCCCGTGGCGACATAGAGCTGCGGCACCTCGGCCTCGTTCATGTAGTCGCGGATCGCCGTGTTGGGCGGTGTCCCGAGCGGGTTGAGCACCAACCACACGCCGTCGGACTCGATGAGCTTGCGCACGTTCTCGAGGGTCGCCGGGGGCGCGTACTGGTCGTCCAGGTAGTTCCACGTGATCTGGCGCGTGACCCCGTCGCCGGCGGTGATGCCGCCCTGGGTCTCGTTGAGGTAGTCGAACCACGCCCCGATCGCCACGGGGATCGATGCGTAGGCGGCGACGGGACCCGACAACGGGTACGTTCCGCCGAGCACGATCTCGGTGTCGGTGAGGCCCTGCTCCTCCTCCGGGCACTCCACGGCCGGCGCGCTCGCGCCTCCGTCGGTGCCCTCGGCGGCCGCCTCGGTGCCCTCGGCGGCCGCCTCGGTGCCCGCCGCGGCGGTGTCGTCGACGGGCGCGGTGGTCGCCGTCGCCACGCTCCAACCGCCGCCGGCGACGCATGCACTGAGCATCGCCGCCACTCGAATCCTTGCTTTCCTCTGACTCATCGGTTCCCCCTGTGTTGTGTGTTGAGGATCGTTGGCGCTCACGTCACCGGGCCGGTCGGGATCGGCGGTTCGACGCTGTCGGTGACGGTCTCGAGCTCGGCGGGCAGAACGTCACCGGGACCCGAACCGCTGCTCGAGCGGCCGCGGCGGCGCCGGAGCAGCCGCTCGTAGCCCCGGCGGAGCAGGCCGAGGACGCCGCCCGGAGCGAGCAGCATCACCAGCACGATCACCACGCCGTACACCACACCGGGGGCGGCGTCGGAGATCTCGAGTGCCCACGTGCGCATGAAGACCTGGAAGACCCCGCCGATGAGGGCGCCGGCGATGGTGCCGAGCCCGCCGATCACGATGCCCGTGAGCACGGCGATCGACTGGCCGATCCCGAAGCTGTCGGGCCCGACGAACGGCGTGATGATGCTCATCATCGCGCCGCCCATGCCGGCGTAGCCGGCGCTGACGGCGAACGTGACCACCTTGGTCTGCGGCAGGTTCACCCCCATCGACGCGGCGGCGACCGGATTGTCGCGGACCGACATCATCGCCAGCCCCCAGCGGCCGCGCGTGAGGTTCCAGGCCACCCAGAACATGGCGATGGAGATCACGGCCATCACCAGGTAGACGAACTGGTCGTTGGACATGCCCGTCCAGTCCGGCGCCCGGAACTGGCTGTCGGGCGGGGTGCTGATACCGCCGACGCCGTTGGTGACCGACGAGAACTTCTTGATCACCTGGGGGAACGCCAGCGCCAGGGCGACCGTGATCAGCGCCAGACTCGTGCCGGGGAGCCGCAGGGCGGGGATGCCGATGATGCCCCCGATCACGAAGCACAGCACGAACGCCAACGCCATGGCGAGCCCGTACGGCAGCGCCCACTCGCGCACGCTGATCGCCACGGTGTACGCGCCGACGCCCATGAACGCGCCGTGGCCGAGCGAGATCTGACCGTTGAAACCGGTGAGCAGGTTGAGGCCGAGCATCGCCATCGCCCACGACGCGACCGTGGCGAACTGGAAGAGCCGGAAGTCGGGCGCGATCCACGTGAGGGCGACGGCGATCGCCGAGACGACGATGCCGGTGATCCACGAGCGGCCGAACGCGCTCATACCCGTGACACCGCGGCTTTCCCGAAGAGGCCGTTCGGTTTGACCAGGAGGACGGCGAGGATGACGACGCCGGCGATGACGAGGTTGAGGTTGTTGCCGTGAGGCTGCCAGTAGGCCTTCGTGAACGACTCGATGAGCCCCACCAGCAGCCCGCCGATCACCGCGCCGGGTGGCGAGTCGAATCCGCCGAGCACCGCACCGGCGAAGGCGAACAGCATGATCGACGACATCATCGTCGGCGTCAGCGCGCCGAGCTTCGGCGCGATCATCACCCCGGCCGTGGAACCGACGGCGGCGGCGAGGCCCCAGCCGATCGCCAGCATCAGCCCCACGTTGATACCGACCAGTCGGGCCGATCCCGGGTTGCTCGCCGCGCCGCGTAGCCCGAGGCCCAGCTTGGTGTACTTGAACAGCACGAAGACGACGACCAAGAGAGCGATCAGGACGAGGACGATGCCGATGTTCTGCCAGCTGAGCACCGTGTCGCCGACGCGGATCGGCTTCGTGGGCAGGGGCGAGAACGGGCGCTCGGGCAGGAAGCCCCAGTACCAGCCGGCGGCGTTCTGGATGATCGTCAGCAACCCGAGCGTGATGATCAGCAACGTCAGCGGCGACGCGTTCTCTACCCAGCGGATGATGCCGCGTTCGATCAGGAACCCGAGGACGAACGACAGGAGCATCGACGAGAGCACGGCGATGACCCACGCCAGCACCGACGAGCTCCCGATCCGTGACTGCACCTCCCACGCCAGGTAGGCCGACACCATCGCCATCTCGCCCTGGGCGAAGTTGGGGATGTGGGTGGCGCGGTGGACGAGCACGAGGGCCAGCGACAGGCTGGCGTAGATCGAGCCGTAGGCGAGTCCGTCGACGAGGGTCTGGAGCAGCTTCGACACGATCAGACCCCCAGGTACGCCCGTTGGATGGCTTCGTCGGCCTGCATGTCGGCGGCCGTGCCCGACCTGACGATCTCGCCGACCTCGAGGAGATACGCCGTGTCGGCGATGCCCAGGGCGAGCTGAGCGTTCTGCTCGACCACCATCGTCGACACGCCGAGCTGGCTGACGATGTCGCCCAACGTCGCGTACAGCTGGCGGACCACCAGCGGGGCGAGGCCGAGCGACGGTTCGTCGAGGAGGAGGAGCTTCGGATCGCCCATCAGCGCCCTCGCCACGCCGAGCATCTGCTGCTCGCCGCCCGACAGCTCGCCGGCCCGCTGGCCGCGCCGTTCCCCGAGGATCGGGAACATCTCGTACATGCGAGCGGCATCGCTGCGGATCTTCGCGGCACTGCGCCGGCGCCACGCGCCGATCGCCAGGTTCTCGGCCACCGTCAGCTCGACGAACGTGCCACGCCCCTCCGGGACGTGGCAGATCCCGAGCCGGGCGATCTTCTCCGCGGCCAACCCGACGAGCTCGGTGCCGTCGAACTGGATCGAGCCCTTCGCTCGACCGAGGGCACCGCTGATCGCTCGCAGGAGGGTGGTCTTGCCGGCCCCGTTGGCCCCCAGCACGGCGACCACCTGGCCGTCCGGCACGCTGAGATCGATGCCGTGCAGCACCGTCACCAACCCGTAGCCCCCCGTCAGCCCCCTGATCTCCAGCTCGCTCACTCTCCTCCTCCGAGGTAGGCCTCGATGACTGCGGGATTGGATCGCACCTCGGCCGGTGAGCCGGTGGCGATGGTGCGGCCGAAGTTGAGGACGGTCAGGTGGTCGCACAGCCGCATCACCAGACCCATGTGATGCTCGACGAGGACGATCGTCAGGTCGTAGCGGTCCCGGAGCAGACGGACGACGTCCATCAGCTCGTCGACCTCGCTGTGCGACAGACCAGCTGCCGGCTCGTCGAGCAGCAGGAGGCTGGGCTCGGACGCCACGGCCCGAGCCAGCTCCACCCGTTTCAGCGTGCCGTAGGGAAGGCCGGCCGCCGGGCGGTCGGCGACGTCTCCGAGCCCGACTTCGTCGAGCGCCGCGGTGGCCCGGGCCGCAATCTCCCGTTCCTCCTTGCGAACCCACGGCATGCGCAGGGCGTTCGACACCCAGTCGGTGCGCCGGACGCGGTGCATGCCGACGATGACGTTCTGGCGGACGGTGAGGCGGGGGAAGAGGGCGAGGTTCTGGAAGGTGCGGGAGATCCCATGACCGGCGACCTGATACGGCTGCATGCCGAGCAACTCGACGTCGTTCCACCGGATGCGCCCCGACGTCGCCCGGTAGAGCCCGGTCAGGCAGTTGAACAGCGTGGTCTTGCCGGCGCCGTTGGGCCCGATCAGCCCCGAGATCTCGCCCCGTCGGGCGATCATGTCCACGCGGTCGAGGGCGAGGATGCCGCCGAAGCGCACCGTCACTTCGGTCACGGTGAGGCCATCACCACCGGATCGTGTCTCGGCGAGCGCGACCGACGATCCGGAGGTGCCACTGCCGAGATCGTCCACGTAGGTCCCCCTGTGCCGGCCGTCGTGCCGGACGCGTCGGTGGGACGCGCCGGCGATGAGTGCCACCGGGTCCCCAATGACCGGCAGCGACTGTGACATTAGTCGCACAGCTCGCCGCCGCGGCGATCCGGACCGAACGTGCCATCCGAACGCGATTTTCGTGACGTCGTCTCGCCAAGGGGTACGTTTCGTCGCGTGAGCGAGAGCGGGCGCGACGCTTGGGATCCACACCAGTACCGGAAGTTTGCCGACGAGCGGTCGCAGCCGTTCTGGGACCTCGTCGGACTCATCCAGCCGTCGGGCGTGCCCGGCGGTGGCTACGGCCGATGCGCCGACCTCGGCTGCGGCTCGGGCGAATTGACCGCAGCGGTCACCGACCGGCTCAACATCGCCGAGATGCTCGGCGTCGACTCGTCCGACGCGATGCTCGCCAAGGCGCGCGCCGACGTCTCCGAGGACGAGCACCGGCTCCGCTTCGCTCGTGGTGACATCGCCCACTGGTCCGGGCGCGGCGATCACGATCTGGTGATCGCCAACGCCAGTCTGCAGTGGGTCCCGGATCACGCAGCGGTGCTCGAACGGTGGTGGAAGGCGCTCGCGCCCGGCGGCCAGCTCGCCGTGCAGGTGCCGGCCAACGCCGACCACCCCTCCCACCTGGTCGCCACGCAGGTGGCGTCCACCGAGCCGTTCCTCTCGGCGTTCAACTGCCTGCCGCCCGCCGACCCCGTCGTGCAGAACGTCCTCGCTCCCGAGCAGTACGCGCTCCTTCTCGAGCGCCTCGGCGCGGTCGCCCAGCACGTGCGGCTGCAGGTGTACGGCCATCGGCTGGCCTCGTCGGACGAGGTGGTGGAGTGGGTGAGGGGTACGTCGCTCACCCGCTTCACCCGCTTGCTCTCGGAGGAGTTGGCGGCGGCGTACATCGCCGCCTACCGCGAGCGGCTGCTCGAGGCCATCGGCGACGAAGCGCCGTACTTCTACCCGTTCAAGCGCATCCTGATCTGGGCTCGCAAAGGCGACTGACCCGCGGTCGCCCCGATCGCTTGACGGGCGCGGCGGACGGCGCGATGGTGTAAGCGCTTCCTGTAAGCACTTTCGTCCGCTCGCCAGGGAGCTCCGCCACAATCGACCGCCGGGGGTGTCGATGCCGAGTCGCCGACAAGCAGGGGGAGGGGAGCGCCGTCCGAGCGTGTACGACGTGGCCGCCCGGGCCGGCGTCTCCATCGCCACCGTCTCGCGGGTGCTGCGCGGCAACGCTCCTGTCGCCGCGGCCACCCGTGATCGCGTCATCGCCGCCGCCGACGCGCTCAGCTGGCGCCCGAGCCGCCTGGCCCGGGCGTTCGTGGAACAGAGCCACGGCGCCGTCGGCATCGTGTTCCCCGACCTCGGTGGCCCCTACTACTCGCGCGTCATCGCCGGGTTCGAGGATGCCGCCGCCGAACGCGGGTGGGCCGTGTTGATCCTCGCCGCCCACGGTCGTCCCAACGCCGACGAGCTCGTCTGCGACCTCGCCGACCGGGTCGACGGGCTGGTCGTCATGGGGAGCACGGTCGGTGACGATGTCGTCGAGTCGCTCGCCGCCCGGCGGCTACCGCTCGTCGTCCTCGCCCGGCCTCCCGTCGGCGACGTGCCCGCGGTGCGGGCCCGCAACACGGCGACGGCCGCCGCACTCACCGAGCACGTGCTCGGGCACGACCGACGCCGGTTGGCATTCGTCGGTGATCCCGCCCGATCACCCGACGTCAACGAGCGCTGGTTCGGCGTCCGCCGCGCGGCTCGCGGCCGCGCCGACGTGACGCTGATCCCGGTCGACGGCTTCGACGTCGAGCACGGCTACAAGGCCGGGCTCGACCTCGTGACCGGCGGCGGGATCGACGCGGCGGTCTGTGCCAACGACGAAATCGCCATCGGTGTCATCAACGCGGCGGTCACGGCAGGACACACCGTGCCCGGTTCGCTGGTGGTGACCGGCTGGGACGACACTCCGATCGCCGAGCGCTTCCACCCGCCGCTCACCACGGTCCGCCAGCCTCTCCACGACCTCGGGACGCGAGCGGCGCACGTCCTCTTCGACCGCGTCGAAGCCAGGCCTGCCGCATCCGTGCTTCTGGGTACGTCGGTCGTCGTCAGGCAGAGCTGCGGCTGCGCCGCCACCGACGCCACGACCGTCTCGACCGCTACGTCACGACGAACCCGAAAGGGGACACGATGAAGATCAAGGCCAGCCGTCTCGCCGCACTCGCGGCGGTCGCCATCGTCGGGACCGGAGGCGTCGCCGCGGCGACGAGCGCGCCTCCGGGCAGCGAACCTGCGGGAACCGAGTCGGCCGCAACCGAATCGGCCGCAACCGGGACGCCGGAGGACGCCGCGCCCGTGGAAGGCGACATCACCGTGTGGGCGATGGGAACGGAGGGGGAGCAGCTCGGCGTCCTCGCCGATGCGTTCGAGGAGGAGTATCCCGACGTCGACGTGGAGGTCACGGCGGTGCCGTGGGACGCCGCGCACGATCGCCTCGTCACCGCCATCGCCGGCGGCGAAGGCCCTGACGTCAGCCTCATCGGCACCACGTGGATGGGCGAGTTCGCCACCCTCGGCGGGTTGGCGCCGACGCCCGACACGATCGATCCCTCGGCGTTCTTCGAAGGCGCCTGGCAGTCCACCGTGGTCGACGGAACGAGCTACGGCGTGCCGTGGTACGTGGAGACGCGCCTCCTCTACTACCGCACCGATCTCGCCGAGCAGGGCGGCATCACGGAACCGCCGGCGGACTGGGACGGGCTCACCGAGCTCGTCACCGCGCTCCAGGAGGCCGGGGCCGAGAACGGCATCAGCCTGCAGCAGCCGTGCTGCATCGGCGCGTGGCAGACCTTCGCCCCGTTCCTGTGGCAGGCGGGCGGCGACATCGTCGACGAGTCGAACGACTTCACGCTCGACTCGCCCGAATGCGTCGAGGCGCTCACGTTCTACGACTCGTTCTTCGAGAACGGCCTGGCGCGGGCGGAGACCTCCGACGTGCCGGTCGAGGCGCAGTTCGCCGACGGCTCGGTGGGCGCCTTCATCAGCGGGCCGTGGATGATCAACATCATCACCGATGCCGGAGCCGATCCCGAGACGTGGACGGTCGCCCACCAACCCACCAACGTGAGTGGCACCTCGTTCGTCGGCGGCGGCAACCTGGCTGTCTTCGACCAGTCCGACAACCAGGACGCCGCCTGGGCGTTCGTGGAGTTCGCCTCTCGACCCGAGACGCAGGTCCTGTGGTACGAGACGGTCAGCGACCTCCCCGCCGTGCACGCAGCGTGGGACGACCCCGCCCTGGCCGACGATCCGCTGCTGGCCGCCTTCGGCGAACAGCTCGACGACACCAAGTCCCCGCCGGCGATCCCCACGTGGGAAGAGGTCGCCAGCGCCATCGACGGCCAGATCGAGCAGGTGACCGTCGGCGACACATCGCCCGAGGACGGCTGCGCGGCGATGCAAGCGGAAGCCGAGAGCATCGGGACCGGCCTGTGACCTGACGTGAGCCACGCCCGGATCGCCGGCCGCCACGGCCGGCGAGCACGGAGACGACAGGCGCTGATCGGCTGGGGCTTCAGCCTGCCGTTCGTCCTGCTGTTCGGCGTCTTCATGGCCGGCCCGATCGTCGTCTCGTTCGTCACCAGCTTCACGGACATGCGGGTGACCGACATCCGCTCGCCCTTCGGCGTGGGATTCGTCGGCCTCAGCAACTACGTCGACGTCTTCCAGGACGCCACGTTCCGCCGGGCCGCCCGCAACACGGCCGTGTACGTGGTGTTCGCCGTGCCGCTCACGATCGGTCTCGGCCTGCTCGTCGCCCTCGGGCTCAACCAGGCGACCATCAAGCTGCGCAACGTGCTGCGACTCGGGTACTTCCTGCCCTACGTCACGAGCATCGTGGCCATCTCCGTCGTGTGGCGCATCATCCTGGGGACCGACGCCGGTCTCGTGAACGGCCTGCTCGACAGCCTCGGCATCGCCGGTCCCGGCTGGCTCACCGACAGCCGGTACTCGCTGTGGTCGATCATCCTGATGACCACGTGGCACGGCCTCGGCCTGCAGATGATCATCTTTCTCGCCGGTCTGCAGGCGATCCCTCCCGAGCTGTACGAGGCGGCCGACGTCGACGGGGCCGGTCGCCTGCAGCGGCTGCGGTACGTGACCATCCCGCAACTCCGCCCGACGGTGCTGTTCTCCACGGTCGTCGCCAGCATCGGCCTGCTGCAGTTCTTCGAGGAGCCCTACGTGATGACGCAGGGCGGCCCGCTCGACTCGACGCTGTCGGTCGCCTTCCACGCCTACAACCAGTTCACGTTCGGCAACTACGGCTACACGGCAGCCATCAGCTACGTCCTGTTCGTCGTCATCGCCGGCCTCACCGCCCTCCAGTTCCGCGTCCTGAGGGAGAAGTGATGGCGTCGACCCTGGCCCCCGGCCGGTCCCGCACCGCCGGCTCGCGACGCGACTGGTCGGGCGTGGGGCTCAACCTGCTGCTGTACGGCGGCTTCGTCGTCATGGCCATCCCGTTCGTGTGGATGATCCTCAGCTCGTTCAAGACGTCGGCCGAGATGCGGCAGTGGCCCCCGACGTGGATCCCGAAGGACCCCACCACCGAGAACTACCGCGAGCTGTTCGAACGACTCGACTTCCCGCGCTACTTCCTCAACTCGATCATCTCGGCGCTCGCCGTCACCGCCGGCAACCTGCTGTTCTGCTCGATGATCGGCTACGCGCTGGCGAAGCTCGACTTCCCGGGGAAGCGGGTCCTGCTGGCGATCATGCTCGGAACGATGATGATCCCCTCGTTCGTCACGTTCATGCCGCTGTTCGTGTTCGTGTCCAACATGAACCTCACCAACACGCGGGCCGGCCTGATCCTGCCGTTCCTCGCCGGGGCGTTCGGTGCGTTCCTGATGCGGCAGTACATGCTCGGCCTGCCCGACGAGCTCCTCGACGCGGCGCGGGTCGATGGCGCCGGCGAGCTGCGCATCTTCTTCCGCATCGTCCTGCCCCTGTGCGGTCCGGCCCTGGCCACGCTCGGCGTGCTCACGTTCCTCACCAACTGGAACAGCTTCCTCTGGCCCCTCGTGGTGGCGACGGGGGAGGACATGTACACACTGCCGGTCGCCCTGGCCCTGTTCTCAACCGGGCAGCAACGGTCCAACGTGGCGCTGCAGATGGCCGGTGCGGTGATCGTCGTGCTGCCGGTGGTGGTGCTGTTCTTCGCCATGCAGCGGTACGTGATCCGCGGCATCGCCACGTCGGGTTTGAAGTAGACGGAGGGAGCCACCGTGACCGATTCACAAGAACGCGGCCTGGATTGGGAACAGGAAGCCGCCCAACGCCGCGCCGGCGACGACGACCGGCGGCCGGTCCTCCCGGCGCCGACCGGGCTCCGGGCCAGCAGCGGCCGCGGCCAGGTGACGCTGGACTGGGAGCCCGTCGACGGCGCCGCCGGCTACCTCGTGCGACGCGCGGCGGCACCGGACGGCGACTACGAGCCGTTGGAGATCGGCGAGCCGTGGGTGCGGCCGGTGCCTCATCCGCCGCTCACCGACACCACCGGGACACCCGGCGTCACCGGGTGGTACACCGTCGCGGCGGTCGCCGCGGTGGACGACCGGCGCCAGCCGCAGAGTGACGCCGTCGAGGCGACTCCACTGGTCGACGGCGAGGCGGCGTGCCGGGTCGTCGTCGACGTCGCCGCGGACCGCGGTGAGCTGCCTCGCCCGTGGCGTCCGATGATCGGCGGTGAGCGCCTGTCGCAGCTCGACCACGGGGTCGGCCCGGGCGGCCGGCCGATCGGCGACGAGTACGCCGAGGCTCTGCGCCTGGCCCACGACCAACTGGGCGTCAGCGCCGTGCGGGCCCATGCGATCCTCCACGACGATCTCGGGGTGTACCGCGAGCGAGACGGCCGGCCGGTGCACGACTTCTCCGGGATCGACCGCATCTACGACCGCGTCCTCGGGCTCGGCCTCCGCCCCGTCGTCGAGGTCAGCTTCATGCCGCGCGACCTCGCGCGCGATCCGGATCGCACCGTGTTCCACTACGACGCCATCATCTCGCCGCCGAAGGATTGGGACAGGTGGGAGGCGCTCGTCACCGATCTGGCCGCCCATCTGGTGGAGCGCTACGGGCTCGACGAGGTGCGCACCTGGGGGTTCGAGATCTGGAACGAGGCCAATCTCGAGGTGTTCTGGTCCGGCACCCGTGACGAGTACATGCGGCTGTACGACATCAGCGCCCGGGCCGTCAAGGCGGTCGACGGTTCGTTGCCCGTCGGTGGCCCGGCGTCCGCTGCCGTCGGCTGGATCGACGATCTGCTCGGGTGGGTGGGACGCTCGGGCGCCGCGCTCGATTTCCTGTCGACGCACACGTACGGCAACGCGCCGCTCGATCTCCGACCGATCGCCGCTCGGCACGGGAAGGCCGGCGTGGCCCTGTGGTGGACGGAATGGGGTGCTCACGCCACGCACTTCGACCGCGTGCACGACACGGCGTGGAGCGCGGCCTACCTCGTCCGGGGCATGGTGAGTGCCATGGGACGCCTCGACGCTCTCGCCTACTGGACGATCTCGGACCACTTCGAGGAGCTCGGCCGGCCGGCCGAGTTGCTCCACGGCGGTTTCGGCCTGCTCGCAGTCGGCAACCTGCGCAAGCCGCGCTGGTGGGGTCTCTGGATGCTCGAACAGCTCGGCCCGCGGCGGGTTGCGGCCGACGTGTCGGGCGACGGCGCCGGTGACATGGTCGATGCCGTCGCCACGACCGGACCCGACGGCGAGGTTGCCAGCGTGGTGTGGAACGGCACGGTGGACGTGACCAAGGCAGGCGGCTCGGCGCTCCTCGGTCGGGACGTGTCGGTCACGTTCACGGGGCTGCCGCCCGGGGCCTACCGCGTCCGCCACCGCCGCCTCGACCAGCAGCACTCCGATCTCGACGCAGCATGGAGAGCGATGCGCCGGGACGACCAGGCCTGGCCCGACCCCGATCAATGGGAGCTGCTCGCGGCCGCCGACCACTTGGAGGACCATGAACCGCCGACCGAACTGGAGATCGCCGGTGGCGAGCTGACGATGCAGTTCGCCCTGCCGATGCCCAGCGTCTCGCTGATCGAGCTGACGCCGACGGGTCGCCGATCCGTCCAGGAGCCGGAGGTGGCGACCGGATAACCTGGCGCGATGCCCCGCTTCGGTCGAGTTCTCACGGCGATGGTCACGCCATTCGATGACGAGCTGGCGCTCGACATCGACGGGGCGGTCGCCCTCGCCAAGTGGCTCCAGAGCGAGGGCAACGAGGGACTGGTGCTCGCCGGCACGACCGGTGAGGCTCCGACGCTCACCAGGGACGAGAAGCTGCAGCTGTGGGAGACGGTGTCAGCGGCGGTCACGATCCCCGTCGTCGCCGGCTCGACCGGAGCCAACACGGCGGCCGATGCCCACCTGACGGCCGAGGCATCCAAGCTCGGTGTCGCCGGGATCCTCGCCCTGTGCCCGTACTACAGCCGCCCGTCGCAGGCCGGCATCGAGGCCCACCTGCGTGCGGTCGCCGACGCAACGGACCTTCCGGTCGTGATCTACGACATCCCCATCCGCACGGGCCGCAAGGTGTACAACGACGTCCTGCTCCGACTCGCTCGCGAGACCGGCAACGTGGTCGGCGTCAAGGACGCCGCCGGCAACCCGGCGCGTACCGCGCAACTCGTCGCCGAGGCCCCGGCCGGGTTCGAGGTGTACAGCGGCGACGACTCGTTCACGCTGCCGCTGCTCGCCGTCGGCGCGGTCGGGCTGATCGGCGTCGCCACGCACTGGGTCGCCCCCGATGCCGTGGCGCTCTTCGACGCCTGGGAGCGCGGCGACACCGCAGAAGCCCGGCGCATCAACGCCCGTCTGCTCGACAGCTGGAACTTCGAGACCGGCGACGAGGCGCCCAACCCCGGTCCCGCCAAGGCGATGATGCGGCACCTCGGCAAACCCGCCGGCCATTGCCGGCCGCCGATGGGCTCGGATCCCGAATGGCTCGACGCCCGGGCCGCCGAGGTGTACGAGCGACTGGTCGCCGCGCGTGCCTGACGTCACGCCGACGGCAGACGGCGGTGCGGTCCGCATCGTCTTCCTCGGAGGGCTCGGCGAGATCGGGCGCAACTGCATGGCCCTGGAGTCGGGCGGGGGCCCCCAGGGCGACGGCGCCGACCGCAAGATCATCCTCATCGACTGCGGGCTGATGTTCCCCGATGCCGACATGCACGGCATCGACCTCGTTCTGCCCGACTTCACCTACCTGCGCGAGAACGCCGAGCGCATCATCGGCGTGGTCGCAACCCATGGCCACGAGGACCATGTCGGCGGCCTGCAGTTCCTGCTGCGCGAGCTCGAGGTGCCCATCTACGGCTCGGCGCTCACGCTCGGCCTGGCTCGGAACCGCATCGAGGAGGCCGGCCTGCTCGGCCGCACAGAACTGCGCGTCGTCGCCGACGGTGAGCGCGTGCAGATCGGGCCCTTCGACGTCGAGTTCATCCCGGTCACCCACAGCGTGCCGCATGCCCACGCCATCGCCGTGCACACCAACCAGGGCGTCATCCTCCACTCCGGCGACTTCAAGCTCGACCTGACGCCGGTCGACGGACGCCGCACCGACCTCGCCCGCATCGGCCAACTCGCCAAGACCGTCGCCAACGGCCGCAAGGGCATCCGGGTGCTGCTCGCCGACTCCACGAACTCCGAGGAAGAAGGGCACGCGCCGAGCGAGACCTCCGTCGGCTCGGTGTTGCGTTCGCTGTTCGCCGAGAACAAGGGCCGGCGCATCATCACGGCGAGCTTCGCCAGCCATCTGCACCGCATCCAGCAGATCGCCGACGCAGCCATCGAGAGCGGCCGGGTGGTCGCCACGCTCGGCCTCAGCATGCGCAAGAACGTGCAGCTCGGCATCGACCTCGGGGTGCTGTCGATCCCAGCCAGCAAGCTGGTCGACATCGAGGAGATCGACCGCTACGAGCCCGGCGAGATCTGCGTGATCTCCACCGGTTCACAAGGTGAGCCGATGTCGGCGCTGGCCCTTCTCGCCCGCGGCGAGAACAAGTTCGTCAAGCTCTCCGAGCACGACACGGTGATCCTGTCGAGCCACGCAATCCCCGGCAACGAGGGCAACATCAACCGGGTGATGGACGGCCTCATCCGGGCGGGAGCCCACGTCGTGCACTCCGGCATCCGCGACGTCCACGCCACGGGGCACGCCCAGGCCGACGAGCTGAAGACGTACCTGTCGATCGCCCAGCCCGAGTGGTACGTCCCCGTGCACGGCGAGTTCCGTCACCTCGTCGCCAACGCTGCGCTCGGCACGCTGATGGGCGTGCCTCGCGACCACGTACTGGTGTGCGAGGACGGCGACGTGCTGTGCGTGACCGACGAGCGGGTGGAGATGTCCGGCCGCGTGCCGTCCGGCTACCTTTACGTGGACGGCATCGTCGGCGACGTCGGTCAGGGCGTCCTGCGCGACCGGCGGGTGCTCGCCTCCGAGGGCGTCGTGGTGGTCGTCGTCACCGTGGATCAGCAGAGCGGCAAGGTGCTCGTCGGACCGGAGATCATCACACGCGGCTGGGTCTACGCCCCCGAGGCCGAGGATCTCCTCGACGAGGCGTGCGACACCATCGCCGCCGCCGTCGAGGCGTCGCTGGCCAAGGGCGTCCGCGATGTGGAACAGCTCGAGCGCGACGTGCGCCGGGCTGCTGGGCGATTCGTCTCGGAGCGCACCCGTCGCCGCCCGATGATCGTCCCCGTCGTCATGGAAGCATGACTGAAAGGACGCCTTCGGCGACGTACTTCTTGTTCCGTCGGGGCAAGCCTCGCGAGCTCGGCGCCCCGACGGCGTTCGCTCCGGTGGCTCGCTCGCTCGCAACCGGGCGAACGGGCCCGTGACTGCTGCACATCAGGGTGCCGTCGGTGTCGTCGCTCTGGGCTCGATGCTGCTCGGCGCGTGCGGGGGCGACGACGACGCCGGCTTCGCCGGACCGCTCATCGGCGAGATCGCCCCCGCCATCGACGCCGTCGAGGAGGAGCTCGGAGGCCCGCAGCAGTTCTTCGAGGTCTTCGCCGACCTCAACAAGGTGTCGGTCTGGGTGGCGATGGACGATGCCACCCGGGCGGTGCTGTACGTGTGGGCGAGCGACGAACTGACGGAGGTCGAGAGCCGGCCGGCCGAGGGCGAGACGTTCGTCGCAGCCGACCTCGACATCGACGCCGACGACATCCTCGACCAGGTGCTCGACGATCTCGGCGACAACGTCACGAAGTTCTCGGTCATCGGCGGCGAGGGCGACATCGTGCAGTACTCGGCGCTCGTCGAGTCCGACCGCGGGGGCATCCTCGAGGTCGTCGTCGACGGTGACGGCAAGATCCTCGAGTCCGGCCCGCTGTAACGGCCCTCACGGGATCTGCGGGAGCGAGTCGACGACCGATTGCAGCTCCACCGGGAACGTCACCCGTTGGGCCTCGTCGACGACGACGGGATAGATGGCGTCGTCGAGCAGCCAGTATGTGCCCGGGTCGCACGGGTCGGGGGCGTCGCCATACATCGCCGCGACCAGCCGGCACACGACGACGGCTTCGCCGGTCACACGCGCGCCGCGGACCGGGGTGAAGAGCACCGAGCTTCGTCGGGGCACGGCGACCAACGCGCCGTACGGGAGCTCGTCGCCCGCCCAGGCCGGCACCGACATCAGTCCGGCCGACACCCACGGGCAGTCGTCGCGCGCGGCGACGAACACGTCGAAGCCACCCCCCGATCTGATGGCGCCGGGCGGTCACCCGACCCAGCTCGTGCTCTGTGTTCGCCACCGCCCGGGCCCAGGCGTCGTCGGCGGTGAGCCCGATCTCTCCGAGCCGCGACAGGCCCACCCACACCCGGCGGTCGGGAAGCTCCGCCATCAGCTCGAGCTGCAAGTGCGCGCCCACCGCCCGCACCATCGTGTGCGACGGCTCGACAACCCGACGCGGGGCGAGCAGCAGGCGAAGGTGGTCGCCCGTGATCGTCCCGGCAGGTTGTCGCAGCTGTTCGAGAACGGCTGCGCTCCACGCCTCCACGAGCGCCGGCCACCGGCTCGGGGTCGTCGTCTCGGCGGTCCTGACGAGTGAGCCGGCGGCGAGACGCGCCTCCGGACCGTGGAGGTCGATGGCGACGATCAGACCGTCGCGGTCGAACCTCGAACCGCGTACGACGAGGGTGAGCAGGCTGCCGACGGCTGCGACGATCGAGAGCTCTGTCACGCGCCTCAGTCGACGATGGCGTCGTCGCCGTAGCCGAGCTCGGCGAGCTGGCGGTCGCGGCGTTCGGCGAGCCAGGTGAGCGATTCGTCCCGGCCGCCGGATGTCCAGACGTCGATGAGTTCGCGATAGAACCCGATGCTCTCATCCTTCGTCGCCCGTTCCCAGGTCTGGAACTCGACGTATCGGATGCACTGCTCGGCAGCCTCGACGGGGTTGCCACTGTCGTTGACGATCCGCCAACCAACGGCTCCCATCACGTAGCGCGAGGGCAGATCCATGTCGGACCGAGGTGATACCAGGTCGAACATCACCTGCAGCCCTCGTTCGCCCTTCTCCGCGAGTGCGGTGGGTGAGAGTTCGTCGATCCGAACGAGCGCGTGACCGACGAACGTGCGGGCGACGTCGAGATCATCGGTAGCGCCGAAGTCGATCCCACGGGGGCCACCTCGGACGTCCACCATGTCGAGTCCGTACGGCCCCGTGCGCCACGACACCGCCTGCTCGACGGCGGGAGCGACGCCGGCATGGAGGCGACCGAACGATCCCTTGGAAGCTCCGATCCACGGGATCGTCCAACCGATCGGTTCGCGGATGAGCGTGGTCTTCATGCCGCGTCCGCGAATGGTCCATCTTCCCGGAAGGTCGTCCCTGATGACACGCAGGATCTCGACCCAGCGTTTGCTGGAGCTCATCGGTACCGGACCGATGTACTGGTAGCGCTCATGACGGGACGGGAGGACCGCCAGGTGCGATCGGTCGGACTTCCGTGGTGCTGGTCGGAGCGAGACGGCTGTCCACGCGTGTCTGCCAGCTCGTGGAGATTCCGGCTGTGAAGCGGGCGCCGTATTCGTCGAAGTCGTCGGCCGCCAGGGCCCTCCCGTTGGTGACGTCGGCCAGCAGTTCGTCACCGAGGTCCGACGAGACGGCGAAGAACGGGGCGTAGACCGCGAGCCGGTGCAGGTTCCCCCGTCGTTCGGGCCCCGTGACGATCGCCGCGTCCTCGTCGAAGTCCGGTTGCGCACGCAGCCGGACGAGGGCGGCCTGGGCGCCGTCGGCCGTGTCGGCGTCGACCACGATGGCGCTGGCGTACGTGCTCACGCCGAGGCACCGTAGTCAGCGCTTTGCGGCGCTGCGGCGCGGGCGGGTTGATACCGTTCAAGGGACATGGCTACCTGGGGTCCCTCCAAGAAGCGCGAGCCGAAGGCACTGCCGCCGGCCGGCGGCAGCAACGTGCCCGCGCGCGTTTCGGAGAGCGGCGGCACGTCATCGTCGTCGCCGGGGCACGGCCGGGGGAGCGGCCACGTGGCCCGCGCCCGGTACAGCCGCAACGACGGGTCGGGCACCAGGAACCGCCGCGCCGAGGCCTCCGGCGAGCTGAAGCGGGCGATCGCCGGCCGTGAGGGGGACTTCTACGGTCTGATCCTCATCGTCGGTGGCGTGATCCTCGCCCTCGGCGTGTACGTCGACGTTGCGGGGCCACTCAGCGACGCCATCGGCTGGCTCGTCGGGTTCTTCACCGGCGTCGGCCGCTACGTCGTGCCGATCGCCATGGTCGCCGGGGGCGTCGCCCTCATCCGTGACGCCCGCACGTCGAGTCCGTGGCGTCTCCTCATCGGATGGAGCCTCACGGCCCTCGCCATCCTCGGCATCCTCCACATCGCCAAGGGCCCCGACAACACGGTCGGCTTCGACGTCGACATCATCCGCGACGCCGGTGGCGTGTTCGGATGGATGGTCGGCCGTCCGCTCGGCGCCCTGCTCGGCGACGTCGGCGCCGTCGTCCTGCTCGTCGCCGTCGGCATCGGCGGTGCGCTGCTCGTCACCCAGGCCTCGCTGCGGTCGATCGCCCAACGTACGGGGAGCGGGGCGGCCGCCATCGCCCGGCCACTGGGTCGAGCCGCTCGGCAGGCGCTCGACAACCTGTCGTCGCTGAGCAGCGACAATCAAGACGACGACGAGCGTGACGAGGACGCCGCCGACGAGGCGTCGTCGCCGACCGCCGCCCTCGCCCTCCCCGCCGCACCCAGCCCCGAACCCGAGACCCAGCTCTACGACGGCGGCGACGACGAGCTCGCCGACGACGTCGCGGCCACGCCCAAACGCAAGCGGGCGACGCCGGCCCAGCCGGCAGCACCCGCGGCCGCCTCGGCAGGGGGCGACACCGGCACCTGGACGCTGCCCCCGGTCACCCTGTTGCACCGGGCCGGGGCCCAGACGGTCAACCGTGAGGAGGTCGAGGCCCGCGGACGAGTGCTGCAGGAGTCCCTGCAACAGCACGGCGTCGACACCACCTTGTCGGGCATGACGGTCGGCCCCACCGTCACCCGCTACGAGCTCGAGCTCGGCCCCGGCGTGAAGGTCGCCCGCGTCACGTCGCTGCAGAAGGACATCGCCTACGCGATGGCCGCCGTCGACGTGCGCATCCTCGCCCCCATCCCGGGCAAGTCGGCCATCGGCGTCGAGGTGCCCAACAACACCCGTCGCCTCGTCGCCCTCGGCGACCTGCTCGTGTCGCCCGAGGCCAAGGAGGCCACCGGCGTGCTCGACGTCGCCGTCGGCATGGACATCGCCGGCAAGGCCGTGTTCCTCGATCTCGCCACCACGCCCCACCTCCTCATCGCCGGCGCCACCGGCGCCGGTAAGTCCAGCGGCATCAACTGCATCCTCACCTCGATCCTCATGCGCACCACGCCCGACCAGGTGCGCCTCATCCTCGTCGACCCCAAGCAGGTCGAGATGGGCCAGTACAACCGCCTGCCCCACCTGCTCACGCAGCCGGTCACCAACCCGAAGAAGGCCGCCAATGCCCTCGGCTGGGCGGTCAAGGAGATGGAGCGCCGCTACGACCTGCTGTCGAAGGAGGGCTTCCGGGACATCACCGGCTACAACGCCGCCTACGACCGGGGCCAGCTCACCGCCGAGATGCTGCCGAGCGGCGAGCTCGACCTCAGCGGCAGTGCCAACGAACCCGAGCGCCTGCCCTACATCGTGGTCGTCGTCGACGAGCTCAACGACTTGATGATGGTGGCGGCCCGCGACGTCGAGGACTCGATCACCCGCATCGCCCAGAAGGCCCGCGCCGTGGGCATCCACCTCATCGTCGCCACCCAGCGCCCGAGCGTGAACGTGATCACCGGTGTCATCAAGGCCAACATCCCGGCCCGCATGGCCTTCGCCGTTTCCAGCCTCACCGACTCTCGCGTCATCCTCGACCAGCCCGGCGCGGAGAAGCTCGTCGGCAAGGGCGACATGCTCTTGCTGCCCGGCAACACGTCGGTGCCCAACCGTGTGCAGGGTTCGTTCGTCAGCGAGGAAGAGGTCCGCGGGGTGGTCCAGCACTGGCGCGACCAGGCGCCGGAGGTCACCTACGTCAGCGGCGTCGAGGGCGCCGACGAGCAACCCGACCTGGTCACGGCGGCGTCGAACGCGATGTCAGCCGGTGGCGATGACGACGATGAGGCGATGATGCGCCAGGCGATGGAGCTCGTCGTGCGCAGCCAGCTCGGCTCCACGTCGATGCTGCAGCGCAAGCTCAAGGTCGGTTTTGCCCGCGCCGGGCGCATCATGGACCTCCTCGAGACCCAGGGCGTCGTCGGCCCCAGCGAGGGCTCCAAGGCCCGCGCCGTGCTGATGACGGTCGAGGAGTTCGAGGCCCTGCACCCGCCGACGTGACTCCACCGTCTGCCATCCGAGTACTGAGCGTGACCCGAGTACCGACGGTCCGGAATCGGGCCCTTCCATACTCTGATGCAGGGCACGGGGCGTCTCGATGAGGGTTCCGCCACGGCTTCCCGACGGTTGGGAGCCCGCTGTCCGTCGCTCGGTCGCCGGTGAGCTCGGCCACGACGTCGGCCTGGAGATCCTCGGATCGGGCCTCGACTGCTGGGCGGTTCGGGCCGGCGACGACATCGTCTTGAGGATCCCCCAGCACGACGACGGGGCGGCCAGCGTCGATCGCCAGCTCGGGCTCCTCACCGAGCTCGCCGAGCGCATGCCCGTCGCCATCCCCGCTCCGCTGTTCGTCGTGCCCAACCCCCTCGGACCCGGCTCGATCGGCGCGTCCCGTTTCGTCGCCGGCGAGGTGGCCGACGAGCACGAGTGGCACCGGCGTTCGTACCTCGACGACACCAACGCCTCGATGATCGCCCGCATCATCGACGCCATCGCCTCGTTCCCCGTCGACCGGGCTGTCGAGCTCGGCGTCCCGGTGGACGACGAGCGCGCCGACCTGGCGCAGGAGCTCGACGAGCTGCGGCCTCACGTCGGCGACCTGCTGTCGCCCGACGAGGCGGGCGACCTGCTCGAACGCTGGGAGCGCTACGTCGCCGACGACGACAACTTCGTCAACGACCCGGGGCTCGTGCACGCCGACCTCAGCCTCGATCACCTGCTGATCGACGACGGCCGCATCGTGGGGCTGATCGACTTCGGCGACGTCAACGTCACCGATCCCGACCTCGAGCTCGCCTACCTCTGGGCCGAGGCCGGACCGGAGTTCGTCGGTCGTGTCCAGCGCGCCCGGGGCCTCACCGTGGACGCTCGGCTCGCCGGCAAGCTCGACTTCGCCCAGCTTCGTGACGAAACGGGCGACATCCTGTGGGCGATCGAGCACGACATGGCCGACCTGCTCACCGAGGCGACCGGATGGGTCCGAGCCACCCTGCACCGCCTCGGCGACCCGGCCGAGCGCCCGGCTCCGAGATAGTGCCAGGCACTATCTCGGAGCCGGCGAGCCGACCGGTGTTCACGCCGAACGGCGCGTGAGGGCGATCGTCGGACCGACGATGGCGGCCGCGGTGAGGACCACCGTGGCGAGCAGCACGCCGATCACCGGGCCGGCCGGCACGTAGGGGACCCACGATCCGGTGACGGCCTTCGTCGCGGCGAGCAGGGCGGCGAGCCCGGTCCCGACGCCGCACACCACGCCGATGCCGGCCACGGCGCCGGTCTGCCAGCCGGCCACGGCCAGGAGTTGGCGGCGGGTCGCCCCCACCCGATCGAGCAGGGCGATCGTCCGCCGGCGGCCCACCGTCGCCGTGATCAGCGTGTTCACGAGGGTGATCACCCCGAACACGGCCATCGTGAGCACGAGCACGGTGTTGAGGAAGTCGTCCTGCTCGCCCATGCGCTCGGCCTCGCCGTTGGCAGCCCGCGTCGGCCCGGCATCGATGCCTGGGTACGTCGCCGTGAGGCTGTCGATCTCCGTGTCGGCGATCTCGCCGGCGGTGAGGATCTGGGCGACGGGCGAGTCGCCGAGGTGATCGCCGCCGGCGGCGTCGACCGGGATCACGGCGTCGCCGAACCCCAGGCCGCGACGGTACGTCGCGACCACCGTGGCCCGGTACGGCGTGCCGTCGGCGAGGAAGGTGTCGATCACGTCGCCGACGTCCGCCCCACCGTCGAGCTGGCTGACGGCGATCTCGCCGTCGTCGAGAGTGTCGAGGTCGCCGTCGACCACACCGAGGTCGAGTATGTCGGAGAGCCGGCCGGGGGTCACGGCCACCGCCGGCACGTCGATGCCGCCGCCGGCGGGGAGGAACACGGTGGTGGGCGTGATCCCGACCGTCGTTCCCGTGGACGGCAGCGCTCCCACCATGGTGACGGCATCGTCGTCGAGGCCGCCGGGCGCGGCCACGACCGTGGCCGCCACCAGGCGCTCGGCTCCCTGTGTCTCGGCGGCGTGGGTGAAGTTGGTGTTCACCAGGTACACGGTGCCGAGGAAGCTCACGCTGATCGCCACCGACACGACGGCCGAGGCGACCACGCTGGGACGCCGCTGGATGTCGGCGAGGGCGATCCGGGCGCTCGGCCCGAGCCGCTGCAGCGGGAGGCGGATCATCCAGGCGGCCACCTTCACCAGCACTGGCCCGAGCAGCGCGACGCCGGCCACCAGCGTCATCAGCATCGAGAGGGAGAGCTGGAGCTGCTGGACGGGGTCGCCCGACTCGTTGACGGCCAGGACCAGCAGGGCGATGCCACCGCCGAGGGTGGTCACTCCCAGGACGGTGCGTACCACGCCGGGCCGGCGCTCGACCTCCGACTCGCGCAGGGCGAGCAGGGGATCGGAGCGGCTGGCCCGGCGGGCGGCGACGTAGCCCGACGTCACGCCGACGACGATCGCCGCGCCGGCCGAGGCGGCCAGCAGCCACGGCGCGTTCCAGGCCGACACCCCGTCCGGGACGAGCCCGTGACTGCCGAGGCCGCGCATCGCGGCCGACGTGAGAGCGGTGCCGATGCCGTATCCGGCGGTGCCCGCCACCGCCCCGAGCACCGTCAACTCGACGTACACCTGGCGGCGGATCTGCCGTGGGGTCGCGCCGACGGCTCGCAGCAGGGCGAAGGTGCGCCTGCGCCCGGCGACCGACAGGCCGATCGCCCCGGCCGCCACGAACATGGCGATCATGGCGACGGGGATGCCTCCTCCGAGGGCGATCTCGCCGAGGTCCATGCGCTGCCCGGCGAGGCCCACCGTCTCGGCGAGCGAGCGACCGGCGCCCGTGCGCACGACCAGGTCGTCGGCGACGAGATCGCGGACGGCGTCGGCCACCTCGCGCTCGCGGCCCGGCTCGGCGACGACGGCGACGAGGTCGGCGTCGCCGTCGTGCCCGTAGAGGTCGGTCGCCACCGCGTCGCTGACGAACGCCGTGTGGTCGGCCAGCGGGTCGCCGATCGGTGCGGCCACGATGCCGGAGACGACGAAGGCCGCGTTGGCCCGGCCGGCGAGCTGGACGCTGGAGCCCACGGTCGCGCCGAGCGTCTCGGCGAGGCCGTCACCGAGGACGATCTGGCCGGATCCAGCGGGTGCCACACCAGCCGTGAGTGTGAACGGGGCGAGCAGGCTGCTCTGCCAGCCGTGCACGGTCGCCTCCAGGTGGTCGTCGCCCATCGTGACCGGCACGGAGACATCGGCGACCACCGAGGCGACGCCGGGCAGCTCGTCGATGTCGTCGGCGAGGGCCGCGGGCACACGCCGGTAGGTGGCGAGCGGGAGCGTGACCGTGTCGGCGTCGTCGCCGCTGCCGGCGGTGAACGAGACGTCCGGGTCGCCCACGACGACGGCAGCCGTGGCGGCCAGTCGGTGCTCCCGTGGCTGCATCTGCAGCGCCGTGCCGCCGAACCGGCCGACGACCGTCATCAGGGACGCGGCGACGAGGAGGGCGACGAAGATCCCTGCGTAGGCACTCGGTGCGCGGCGGGCGCTGGCGAGGAGCGTGCGCATCACCGGCTCCCGAGGCGGAGCAGGAGGTCGTTGAGTGCGGCGGCGTCGGGGGTGGGCGTGTCGCAGAACACCTCGCCCCGATCGAGCACGATCACCCGGTCGGCGGCTTCAGCCATCACCGGCTCGTGGGTCACGAGGATGATCGTCTGGCCGAGCTCGTCGGCGGCCCAGCGGAGCAGGTCGCGCACGCCGAGTGCGGTGTAGGGGTCGAGGGCCGCCGTCGGCTCGTCGGCGAACACCACGTCGGGGCGCGTGATCAGTGCCCTGGCGATGCCGACGCGTTGCTGCTGGCCGCCCGAGAGGGTGCCCGGCAGCCGTCGCAACAGCGGACCCACGCCCACGCGATCGGCGAGGACGGCGACGTCGGCGCGGTCGACCGGCCGTCCGTCGAGACGCAGGGGCAGGGCGATGTTCTCGGCGACGGTGAGGGTGGGCACGAGGTTGAGCGACTGGAAGACGAACCCCACCTTGCGGCGGCGGAGCACCGAGAGCTCCTTGCGCTTCATCGTGGTGAGCTCGTGACCGGCCAGGCGCACGCTGCCCGACGTGGGCCGGTCGAGCCCGGCCGCGCAGTGCAGCAGCGTGGACTTGCCCGATCCCGACAGTCCCATCACGGCGGTGAACGTGCCGCGGGGGAAGCTGAGCGACACCTCGTCGAGGGCGAACGGTCCGCGCCGCTGGTAGCGCTTCGACACCGCCGTCAGGGCGACGGCGGGCTCGGTGGCGGCCGTGGCGGGCATCTCGGCATGACGTGGTTCGACGACGGGGGTGTCGAACGGTGACGGGGGAGGAAGGAGGGTCGCCGTTGGCATACCTCCACGATGACGATCGCTCCCGACGCGATCGATGGTGCGGGCTCGCCAACCGGCGGTGGGGGAGTCCCCACCGTGTGACGGACGCGACACTCCGACTGTCCCCGGAGGAGACGCCGTTGTCATGATCGGGGCATGCCGGCACCCCATCCCGCCTTCGACAGCAGCGTCAACCGCGTCAGCCGCGACCTCGGCGTCGACATCCCCATCGTGCAGGCCCCGATGGGATGGATCGCCCGGAGCCAGCTGGCCTCGGCGGTCTCGGCGGCCGGGGCGTGCGGCATCATCGAGACCTCGTCGGGTGAGCTCGACACCGTGAAGGACGAGATCCGGGCGATGCGGGAGCTCACCGACCGCCCGTTCGGGGTGAACATCGCCCAGGCCTTCGTCCGCGACCCGGCGATCGCCGAGTTCGTCATCGATCAGGGCGTGAAGTTCGTGACCACGTCGGCCGGCTCGCCCACCAAGTACACGGGCGTGCTCAAGGCGGCCGGGCTCACCGTGTACCACGTCGTGCCCACGTTGGCGGCCGCCCTGAAGGCGGTGGACGCCGGCGTCGACGGCCTGGTGGTCGAGGGCGGCGAGGGCGGTGGGTTCAAGAGCCCGACACCGGTGTCGACGATGGTCCTGCTCCCACTCGTCCGCTCACGCGTCGACGTGCCGATCATCGCCGCCGGCGGCATCTGTGACGGCATGACGATGGCTGCCGCCTTCGCCCTCGGCGCCGAGGGCGTGCAGATGGGAACGCGCATGGTGTCGGCGGCCGAGTCGCCGGTGCACGACAACTGGAAGCAGGCGATCGTCTCCGCGGCCGAGACCGACACGTTGTTCCTCAACGACCGCCATTCGCCGGCCCTGCGGGCGTTGCGCACCGATCGCACCGAGGCGCTGCAGTACGCCGAGCACAACGTGTTCGGGGACTTCGGCGACGCCAAGTCGTTGTACTTCGGCGGCGACATGAACGCGGCCATCGCGCTCAGCGGGCAGGTGGCCGGTCGCATCGACGACGTGCGGCCCGTCGCCGACATCATCGCCGGTACCGTCTCCGAGTTCGCCGCCACCGTCGCCCGCCTCGCCGGTTGACGGTGCCGTGGAGGACACTGGTCGGGTGACCACACCTCCGGAGTTCACCGAGATCGCATCCGGCCTGCAGTTCCCCGAAGGTCCGGTGGCGATGCCGGACGGCTCGGTGGTGCTCGTCGAGATGTTCGCCGAGCGCATCACGCGCGTCGCCCCGGACGGGACGACGGCCACCGTCGCCGAGGTGCCCGGCGGTCCCAACGGGCTGGCGGTCGGCCCCGACGGGTCGCTGATCGTGTGCAACAACGGCGGGGCCTTCGCTCCCGTCGAGCGCAACGGGGAGCTGCTGCCAGGGCCGTTCGATCCGGCCCGCTACCGAGGCGGGTCGGTCCAGCGCGTCGACGCCGACGGCACCGTCACCACGCTCTACGCCGAGTGTGACGGACGGCCCCTGCGCGCCCCCAACGACCTGGTGATGGACGGCTTCGGCGGCTTCTACTTCACCGATCACGGCACGGTCGACAACCGAGGTGCCCGCACCGCCGACGTCACGGGGATCTACTACGCCGCCTGCGACGGCTCGGCGATCCGGGAGGTCGTGTTCCCGACCAGCTCGCCGAACGGCATCGGCCTCAGTCCGGACGGCACCATGCTGTACTACGCCGAGACGATCACCGGACGGGTCTTCCAGCGACAGATCACCGAGCCCGGGACGGTCGCCCGGACCGCGGCGCTCGATCCCGGGGCGCTGCTGGCCGGGCTGCCCGGCCTCCAGTACCTCGATTCGCTGGCGGTCGACGGCGAGGGCTGGGTGTGCGTGGCCACGCTGCTCAACGGCGGGATCACGTCGATCTCGCCCGACGGGGCGGTCGTCGAGTTCCTCGCCACCGGCGATCGCATCACCACGAACATCTGCTTCGGCGGTCCGGACCTGGACACCGCGTACATCACGCTGTCGAGCAGCGGCCGGCTCGTGTCCACCGAGTGGCCGCGCCCCGGGCTGCAACTCGCCCATCAGTGACGCCGGTCCCCGTCGGTGCTCCGGCGGCGAGATCGATCTCCCTCGCAGGCGACCCCAGTAGCCTCGATCAACGTGCCACCGTCAGCCCCCACCGCCGCGACGTTCTACGTCGAGACCCTGGGCTGCCCGAAGAACCAGGTCGACTCCGACAAGCTGGTCGGCAACCTCGTCGCCGGCGGGATGTCGGCCACGGACGATCCCGGTACCGCCGACCTGGTGGTGGTCAACACGTGTGCGTTCATCGACGCCGCCCGGCAGGACTCGATCGACACGGTCCTCGACCTCGACGGCAAGCGGCGGGCCGGCTCACGGCTCGTCGTCACCGGCTGCATGGCCGAGCGCTACGGCGACGAGTTGGCCGCCGCCCTTCCCGAGGTCGACCAGGTGGCCGGCTTCGGGGTCGAGTTCGCCGCCCCGGCCGCCACCGCCGCGCCGGCGACGAAGCGCAAGCTCATCCCCGTCGGCGAGGCCCCGCTGCCCACGCTCGACCTGCTCAACCTGCCTCGACCGAAGTCGGCGTCGCCGTGGGCGTACGTCAAGATCGCCGAGGGCTGTGACCGTCAGTGCGGGTTCTGTGCCATCCCGTCGTTCCGGGGCAAGCAGCGCAGCCGCGACATCGCCCAGATCCTCGACGAGGTGGAGGCCCTCGAGGCACGCGAGATCGTCCTCGTCGCCCAGGACCTGGCGTCGTACGGCAAGGACCGCCCCGAGGAACTGGGCGCCGGGTCCATCGTGCCGCTCGTCGACGCCGTCGCCGCGCGCACCGACCGCGTACGCCTGCTGTACCTCTATCCGAGCGACCTGACCGACGGCCTGATCGATGCCATCTGTCGCTCCGGCGTGCCGTACTTCGACCTGTCGCTGCAGCACGTGAGCAAGCCGCTCCTGCGGCGCATGCGTCGGTGGGGGGATGGCGACCGCTTCCTCCGGCGCATCGACGACATCCGGGCCCGCGAGCCCGATGCCGCGTTCCGCAGCAACTTCATCGTCGGCTATCCCGGCGAGACCGAGGCCGACCACGACCAGCTGCTGCACTTCGTCGAGGCGGCCCAGCTCGATTGGTGCGGCTTCTTCGCCTACAGCCGCGAGGACGGCACCTACGCCGCCGGGCTCGACGGTCAGGTGGACGAGGGCTTGATGGCCGAGCGCCTGGCCGAGCTCACCGAACTGCAGGACTCGATCACCTCGTCGCGCCGCGACGAGCTGATCGGGTCGCGGCTGGAGGTGCTGGTCGATCGTCCAGGCGTCGGGCGGAGTCACCGCGAGGCGCCCGAGATCGACGGCGTGATCGCCGTCGACGAGGCCCTCGACGTCGGGTCGTTCGCCACCGTCGGGATCGTCGACGCGATCGGTCCCGACCTCGTCGCGGAGGGTGCCTCCCGAGCGGCCGCCGAGGGGCTGGACGAGTCGTGAGCTCCAGCAAGCCCGAGCTGTCGAACTCCCTCGCGTCGTGGGCGAACGCCATCACGGCCGGCCGCCTCGTGCTGTCACCGCTCATGTTCTGGGTGATCCCCGAGAACGACAAGGGCTCGTGGGTGGCGTTCGGCCTGTGGTTCGTGCTGTGCGCCAGCGACGGCATCGACGGCTACGTGGCGCGACGTCGTGGACCGTCGGCGTCGGGGGCGTTCCTCGACCCGCTCGCCGACAAGGTCCTCGTGCTCGGCGCGATGCTCACGCTCGTCGGCCGCGACGTGTTCTGGTGGCTACCGGTCGTCATCATCGTCGCCCGCGAGTTGGTGATCACCGTCTATCGCAGCCTGATCGGGTCGCGTGGTGTGGCGATGCCGGCCAGCCGTTCGGCGAAGTACAAGACGCTGCTCCAGCAGCTGGCGGTGGGATTCGCCGTCCTGCCCTGGACGGCCCGCGACGCCACCTGGTTCTGGAACACCCTGCTCTGGGCCGCCGTCGTCCTCGCGGTGTACAGCGGTGCGCAGTACTTCTGGCGAGCCGCTCACCCGGAGATCCCCGTCCCCGGCGACCACGATCCGTTCGTCCGCAACGACGCCCTCTGACCGTGCGCTGCGATCTCCTGGCCGTCGGCACCGAGCTCCTGCTCGGCCAGATCGTCGACAGCAACTCGGCATGGATCGGCGAGCAGCTGGCCGCCGTCGGCATCGGGTCGCACCTCCACATCCAGGTCGGCGACAACGTCGGGCGGATCGTGGCCGAGCTCCGGCATCTCCTGTCCGACGCCGACGCCGTGATCATCTGCGGTGGGCTCGGGCCGACGCACGACGACCTCACCCGCGAGGCCGTGGCCGAGGTGATGGGCGGTGTGCCGCTCGTCCTCGACGACTCGGTGGCGGCCACGATCGCCGAGCTCTTCCGGTCCCGGGGACGCGAGATGCCCGAGAACAACCTCCGTCAGGCGATGGTGCCGTCGGGCGCCACCGTCATCCCGCAGACGCGGGGCACGGCCCCCGGTCTGATCTGCCCGGCGACGATCGACGGCGTCGACAAGGTGATGTACCTCGTGCCGGGGGTGCCCGACGAGATGCAGGAGATGATCGGCCGCGCCGTCCTGCCCGACCTCGTCGCCCGGTCCGGTGACGCGGCGACCATCGTGTCGCGCACGCTGAAGACGTGGGGGGAGTCGGAGAGCGGCCTCAACGCCCGCCTCGACGACATCGTCACCCGTCTCGACGGCGATCCGAGCGTCACGCTGGCCTTCCTCGCCCGCGGCTGGAACGGGCTGGAGATCCGTCTCACCACCCGTACGTCGTCGCCGTCGGCCGGCGCGGCACTGCTCGCGCCGCTCGAAGCGGAGATCCGCGAGCGGCTCGGCACCATCGTGTTCGGGGCCGATTCCGACTCGATGGAGTCGGTGGTGCTCGACGCCCTCCGCAGCCGCGGCTGGACGATCGGCCTGGCCGAATCGCTCACCGCCGGCATGGTGTCGGCCCGCCTCGCCGGGATCTCGGGGGCGAGCGACGTGCTGCGCGGGGGCATCGTCTCGTACGCGAGCGACGTCAAGTTCGACCTCCTCGGGGTCACGCCGGGTCCCGTGGTGAGCGAGCCCGTCGCTCTCGAGATGGCCGAGGGGGCTCGGCGCGTCCTCGGCGCCGATGTCGGCGTGGCCTTGACCGGCGTCGCCGGACCGCTGCCCCAGCCAGGGGAACCGGGTGTGGCCGTCGGGACCGTGTGCCTCGCGGTCGTCTCGCCCGACGGCAGCCGCGCCACCACGCTGCGGCTCGGGCAGAACGCCGGGCGGGAACAGGTGCGGCAGTTCTCGGTGATCAACGCCCTCGATCTCGTCCGCCGTCACCTCACCGGCGTCTGACCCCCGGGTCTACAGCCCGAGATCGACGAGCAGCGGACCCAGCTCGTCGAGCGCGGCCACCTGTCCGGGTGCCACGACGTCGTAGTCGCCGGTGATGAACGTGATGGTGACGAAGTCGGCCGCGAGACGGGCGGCATCACCGTCGGGATCGATCGGATCGACGATCGTGAGCACTGGGCCGATCACCGTCTCGCTCCCGACCTCCGGGATCGACACGGCGCTGTAGTCGAGCTCGAGGAAGCTCGAATCGGTCGTGGTGATCGCCACGCCCGCCGGCCCGCCGCTCTCGACGAACGGGAAGTTGATGCTGAGTCCGATGCCTTCGGGCAGGAGCGGGCCGCCGTCGGCCCGGTCGACCAGCTGCTGCACGGCGGTGACGACGAACGACGCCGTGCCGGTGATGTCGCCCTCGCCCGTCGTGAGGTCGGTCTCGGTGCTGACGGCGATGGCCGGCACGCCGTCGTTCAGCGCCGTCACCGCCGCGCCCAACGTGCCCGAGTGCACGGCGGTCGCGCCGATGTTCTGGCCGGCGTTCGTTCCCGAGATGACCAGGTCGGGACGCTCGCCGCCGAAGGCGATGTCGAGCCCGATCTCGGTGGCGTCGGCGGGGGATCCGTCGACGGAGAACACACCGTCGGCGTGCTGGGTGAGGGTCAGCTCACCGACGAGCGTCACGCGCCCGCCGACGCCGCTCTGGTTGGTCGCTGGGGCGACGATCACGACGTCGTGCCCGGCGGCGATCAGCGCGGCGCGGACGGCCGTGATCCCCTCGGCGTCCCAGCCGTCGTCGTTGGTGAGCAGGATCTTGAGCACCGGGCCCGCCGGCGGGACGACCTGCGTGGTGGTCGTGGCCGCCGGCACGGGATTCGGGGCGGGGGGAGACACCGTTCCCGGCGACGGTTCCGATCCAGGTGCCGCCGACGTCTCGGGCAGTGGCAGGGTGTCCGGAGCGTCGGTCGCCGGGGGGTCGGTGGCGGGCGGGTCGGTGGCCGGAGGGTCGGTGACGGGTGGAGCGGCCGTGGTCGGGGGGCCCTGATCAACAGTGGTCGGCGGCTGGGTTGTGTCGATCGGGGGGTTGCTCGCGCCGGCGGTGGCGAACGAGGCGAGGGCGGCGGTCGTGGTGACGACCAGGGCGAGCGGGACGAGGCGGCGGACCATCGCACGATGCATGGATGCGAGTCTGGCCGATCGGCTCCGTCAGCGCCGGGAACTTCGAGCGACGACGGCGCTGCGTGAATGACGGGACGCGCAAGGCGCGTCCCGTCATTCGCCCCGCGCCTCCGGCAGGATTCGAACCTGCGACGGTCGGATTAGAAGTCCGGTGCTCTATCCAGCTGAGCTACGGAGGCCACGGGCGCCAGCCTAGGGCGGACGGCGGCTGACGGCCCCGTCACACGACGGAGCCGGGCACGCCTGCGCATCGAGGAAGTGCCGTCGTGGAATGACCGGGGGAGGCCCGCCTGGTCGGCACTTCCGTCGGACGGGTGGCTCGCGGGAGGCGCTCAGTCGAGCTCGGTGGCTCCGAGATAGCTGGAACGCAGGAGGTGCTGGTCGGCTGCCAGCTCGGCGGCCGTCCCGCTCATGACGAGGTCGCCGTGGCTGAGCACGTAGGCGCGGTCGGCCACCTCGAGGGCGAGGTGGACGTGCTGCTCGACGAGGAGCACTCCGGCGCCGGTGTCGTCGACGATCTGGCGCAGCACGGGCAGCAGCCGCTCGACGATGATCGGCGCCAGGCCCAGGCTCATTTCGTCGACCATCAGCAGCTTCGGTTTGGTGGCCAGCGCTCGCGCCATCGCCAGCATCTGCTGCTCGCCGCCCGACAGGAGGCCGGCGCGGCGGTCGAGGATGGGCGTGAGGGCCGGGAAGTAGGCGAGGGCCTGGTCGAGGTCGCCGGCGCCGCCCACCGCGCCGAGTCGCAGGTTCTCCCGCACCGTGAGTTGGAAGAACAGGGACCGGTCCTCGAGCACGTGGGCGAGACCCGAGCGGGCGATGGCGTGGGGACGGTTGCCCGCCACCGATCGGCCGAACAGCACGATGTCGCCGCTCATCACCGGGTTGAGCCCCGACACCGTGAGCAGGGTGGTGGTCTTGCCGGCCCCGTTGGCGCCGAGAAGGGCGACGATCTCGCCGGCGCCGACCTCGAGGTCGATGCCGCGCACCACTGGGACGTCGTTGTAGCCAGTGGACATGCCACGGATCTCGAGCAGCGGCGCCGTCATGACCGGCTGCCTTCCCCGGTTTCGCCCCCGTCGACATCCAGCCCGCCGGAGTCGTTGGCTGCCGAGCCGAGGTACGCCTCGATCACCCGCTCGTCGGTCGTGATCTGCCTGGGGGTGCCCTCGGCGATCTTGCGGCCGAACTCGATGACGTAGATGTAGTCGCACACGTCGAGCACGAGGCCCATGTCGTGGTCGACGAGGAACACGGTGATGCCGGCGTCGCGGATGCGTCGCAGCTGCTCGCCGAACTCGCGGCTCTCTCTGGTGTCGAGGCCGGCGGCCGGCTCGTCCATGCACACGAGCTTGGGTCGGGCGGCGAGGGCCCTCGCGCAGCTGACGAGCTTGCGCTGACCCTGGCTGATCTCGGTGGGCATGCGTTCGGCCAGCTCGCCGATGCCGAGCACATCGAGCGCGAACTCCACGTTGCGCTGGTCACGCCGGCGCGTCGGACGCACGAGATCGGTGAGGAAGCCCAGCGGCGACTGGCGTTCGGAGGCGACGCGCAGGTTGTCGCGCACCGTGAGGTCGTCGAACAGCTCGAGGGATTGCCACGTCCGGGCCAGCCCGAGACGGCCCCGCTGGTGGGGGAACACCCCGCCCAGCGACGTGCCCTGGAACAGGATGTCGCCGGTGGTGGGGACGAAGCCGGTCAGGCCGTCGATGAACGTCGTCTTGCCGGCGCCGTTGGGCCCGATGAGCCCGACGACCTGGCCCTCGTCGACATGCAGGTCGACCTCGTCGACGGCCCGCAGACCGCCGAACGTGACCGACATCGACCGTGTCTCGAGCAACGGCGTCATGCTCGCTCCTCGGTGCCGGTGCCGGTGCCGGTGCCAGCGACCGAGCGCCAGCGAGGCAGCGTCCAGGCGCGGCCGGCGTGGGCGGGGAACGCAGTGATGGTGCGGAGCTTTCCGGCGATGCCGTCGGGGTTGGCGATGGCCGTGATGATCAGCCCGAGGCCGCCCAGCAGCAGGGCGAACTCGCTGGGGACGCCCATGACGTTCTTCAGGAACGTGAACACGAGGCCGCCCGACACGAGGAAGCCGCCGGCGATCGCTCCCGAGACGCTGGAGATCCCTCCGAGGTAGGCGAAGGCGAAGAAGACGAGCGACTGGATGTACAGGTAGCGGGCCTCGTCGGCCCCACCCGAGCGGTAGGCGATGACGGCACCGCCGATGCCGGCGATGAACGCCGACACGGCGAAGGCGAGCATCTTCGTGCCACGGATGCTCACGCCGGCGGCGGCCGCCGCCCGCTCGTTGGAGCGCAGGGCGAGCATCTGCCGGCCGGTGTTGCTGCGCCGCAGGTTGGCGACGAGGTAGCAGAGCACGACGACGGCGACGAGGCAGAACACCGCGGTCATCGGGTTGGGCTGCTTGCCGTCACCGATCGTGACGAGGAACGGCTTGAACGTGCGCGGCTTGTTCGGATCGAGCCAGTCGGGCGTGTTCACCGGGGCGCCATAGAGCGGGCTGTTGACCGACGGGTTCTTGAACAGGAACTGATCGACGGCCACGGCGAACGCCAGCGTGACGATGGCGAGGTGCACGCCGCGCACCCGGAGCGCCGGGATCGCCACGACCATGCCGGTGGCGAGGGCGGCGACCGCGCCAACGAGGATCGGCCACGGGAAGGGCCAGCCCTGTTCCGTCGACAGTTTGGCGACGACGAACGCCGAGATCCCGGCGAACGACATCTGGGCCAGGGAGATCTGCCCGACGAAGCCGGTGAGGACGACGACCGACAGGCAGATGATGATCCCGACGAGGGTGTCGGCGAGGGCCAGCCGGAACGGCGGCGTGAACCAGAACATCGCCGCCAGCGCCGCGAGCACGGCCAGCGCCGGTCCGCCGGCGCGCAGGGCCCAACGCGGTGGGGTGGGTGCGAACGGCAGGCGGCCGAGCGTCACCGACCCGCGGCCGGGTACGGCATCGCCGCGCACGAACAGCACGATGACGATGACGACGAGCGCCACCATCTCGTCGACCCCGGGGATCGCCTGGCCGTTCGACTTGGGGAACCACGACCGGTTGACGCCCATCTCGGTGACGAGCGGTCCGAGCATTCCGAGAAGGAACGCCGTCAGGGTGGTGATGCCGAACGACGAGAACCCTCCGACGAGGGCGGCGGTCAAGGCCGGCAGGATGAGCGCCGGGGTGCTCGCCGGATCGATCAGTGAGTTGATCGACGCGACGAAGATGCCGAGCAGCCCCGTGATGACGGTGGCGAGCACCCAGTTGACGCCGGCGAGGAAGTCGGGCGAGAAGCCGAGCACCATCGCGCCCCGCTCGTTCTCGGCGGCGGCCCGGGTGGCGAGGCCGAAGCGAGTGCGCTGGAACAGCACCCACAGGGCGATCGCGAAGGCGATGACGAGGACGCTGACGAAGATCTGCTCCTGCGTCATCGTCAGCAACCTGAGGTTCACCTGGTCCTTGCTGACGAACCCCAGTGGCTTGATCGTCTGGGCGTTGGTGGCGAATCGGCGCACGACGATCGCCTGCAAGAGTAGGAGCAGGCCGACCGACGCCACCACCTTGGCGAGCATCGGCGCGTTCCGCAGCGGGCGGAACACGAGGTAGTGCATGGCCAGGCCGAGCAGCACGCAGAACACCAGCGACAGGAACAGCGCCAGACCGAAGCCCATCGGTCCGCCGAGCGAGACCGTGGTCGGCCAGTCGGGCAGGTCGAGCGTGGCCGGGTCCTGGAACCAGTGGACGACCCCCTCGACGAGGGCCAGCGGGTTGGGCAACGGCGGCAGGAAGACGTCGCCCTGGGACCGCAGGCCGGCGTACACGTACGCCGCGTACATGGCGACCGCGGCGTTGGCGAAGTTGACGACGCCCGCGCCGCGATAGGTGAGGACGACCCCCAGGCTGATCGCCGCGATGAGCGCACCCTGCGCGACGCCCGGTCCGGAGAAGAAGCTCTCCCGGAAGTCCCGGACGGCGACGATCGCGATGAACGCGATCGCCGCCGAACCGAGTGCTGCGTACCGGGCGTACGCGACGGGGGAACGCGACGTGGTGGTCGTCACGCGCGCCGTGTCACGCGACGGGAACGACGATCGGATTGCCGTTGAGTCCGTCGCGCACCGGCACCCACTCACCGTCGATGTACTGCTCGATGCCCATCTCGTGACCGCACGCCGCGATGAAGATGCCGACGCCGCACTCGATGGGCCCGGACTGGATCATCATCGGACCGGTGAACGAGCGCACCGTCTCGTCGAGGGTGGTGAAATCGAGGTTGTCGGCACCGAGCTCGTTGATGAACTTGGTGATCGTCAGCAGGTTGGCGAACATCGGGCCGGCGAAGCCGGTGTACTCGAGCGTCTCGGACCCGCCCACCGGCTCTCCGTACTCCTGCACCTTGGTGATGTACGCCTGCATGCCCGAGTCGTAGTCGGGGAGGAAGTAGCTGTAGCCATAGCCGCCGAAGTACCAGCCGTCGGGGTACGTGCCCTCGACGCCGAGCTCGGCGAGGTGGTCGGTCATCGGCGTGCCGAAACAGAGGCCCGTCGTGACCACGACCGGGTCGATGCCGAGCGACGAGATGGCGTCGTAGCTGGCGATGCAGCCCTGCAGGGTGAGCAGCGACACGAAGACGTCGGCGCTGTCGGCGCCGGCGGCCTGCATCGCCGCGGCGATGTCGGGGGCGGTCGCCGTCTCGGGGACGCCGACGAGGGTGCTGGTGACACCGGCGGCGTCGAGGATGGGCTTGAGCAGGACCTGAGCGCCGGCCTGGCCGCCGGCGTTGTCGACGTACACGACGGCGACGTTCTCGGGCGCGAACTCCTCGATCGTGAAGATGGCCATGCCGGCGATCACGCCGGTGGAGCCCGCCGTGTACGACACCCCGGCGGTGTTGACGAAGTCGTCGGTGGTGATGCCGTTGCCGATGAGGACCGGCTTGTTGCCGGCCAGGGCGTCGTAGAGCTCCTTGTTGCCGACGTTGCTCGTGCCGGTGAGCACTGCGACGATCGAGTCGTCGTTGGCCATCTGGGCGCCGCAGGCGCCGCCGTCTTCGGCGGTGTTGAGCTGGCACTCGACGAGCTCGATGGGACGCCCGTCGGCGCCGCCCAGCTCGGCGTTGACGAACTCGACGGCGGCCTTGATGCCGAGGGTGGCCTCGGGGAAGAGTGCCTCCTGGTTCACGTAGCCGATGCGGATCGGGTCGCCCGACGCCTCACCGGCGGTGCCGCCGGTGTAGTTCAAGGCCCATTCGGTGGCCTCCTCGGGCGTGCCCGTGCCGGTGGGGACCTCTTCGGCGGCTCCTGATTCGGCGGCGCCGCTGTCGGGCGGCGCGCTCGCCCCGGCGATTGCGGTCGGCACGAGCAATGCCGTGGCCGCCGCCGCTGTGATGGCGAGATGCCGTGATCGAGCCATGTAGAACCCCCAAGTCTCGGTGCCCCACGGCGCGTCCGTGGGTGCGTTGACGGTGCGTTGACGGTGCGTTGACGGCGACCCTGGGCCGCCGCCGCGGGCAGAGTAACACGCGGTAACCCCTGTGCTCTCGACTCGGACCGTCGGCCGAACCCGCGCCACCGGGCCACCTGATCGGGCTCGTTTCGCCGTACAATGGAGCACCCGATCGGGGGCGGTCTCTGTGCTCCGATCCCGTCTCTCCGTCCCAACTCTCGCCTCGAGGTGCCTGCGTGAAGTTCAAGAAGGGTGACACCATCATCTATCCCCAGCACGGTGCCTGCATCGTCATGGGAACCAAGAAGATGGAGGCATTCGGCGAGAAGCAGGAATATCTGATCCTGCAGACCGTCATCAACGAGATGACCCTCAAGGTGCCCGTGAACAAGACCGACGAGGTGGGCGTCCGCCCGCCGGTGTCGGCCGACGAGCTCGAAGACCTCGTGGCCGTGCTGTCGAAGCCCGATCCGCGTGTGCCGTCGAACTGGAGTCGCCGGTTCAAGAACCACCAGGAGAAGCTGAAGAGCGGCGACGTGTATCAGGTGGCCGAGGTCGTCCGGAACCTCGCCGCCCGCAACCGTGACGCCTCGCTGTCGGCGGCCGAGCGCACGATGTACGAGAGGGCCCGCGTGAACCTCATCAGCGAGATCTCGCCGGCGCTCAAGGTGACGGCCGAGGAGGCCGAGGACTACCTCGACGGGGCGCTCGCCCGCGGCGTGCTCAAGCCCGCCAAGGCGGCGGCCGCCAAGAAGACCGCCGCCGCCACCAAGTAGAACCGGCTCCCCGCGCCGCTCAGCCGGCGACCTGACGGTTGGTGCCGGGCACCAACCGTGAGGTTCCAACGGCAAGCTACGGCGCCACGGCGCCGGCCACCGAGTCGACGATGCGGTCGATCTGCGCGTCCGTCGTCACCAGCGGCGGGCAGAACGTGCAGGTGTCGGCGCCGATCGCCCGGGTGATCACCCCGTCGGCGAACATGCGGTCGCGCACGGCCACGGCGTTCTGATCGGGCCGGAGGGCGATGGCCCAAACGGCACCGACACCGCGGACGCCGGCGATCCCGCCGTCGGCGGCAATCGCTTCGAGCCCGTCGGCGAGGCGCCGACCCATCGGCACCGCCCGGTCGAGCAGTTCCTCCCGCTCGAGGATGTCGAGGTTGGCCAGGCCGGCGGCGCACGACGAGGCGTGGCCCGAGTACGTGTAGCCGTGGCGCAGGAGGTAGGCGGGATCGGACTCGAGCGGGCCGACCACCGCCTGGCCGATCACCACGCCGCCGACCTGCTGGTACCCCGACGTGACCGCCTTGGCGAACGTGATCATGTCGGGCACCACGCCATAGTGCTCGGCGGCGAACCAGCGACCGAGACGGCCGAAGCCCGTGATCACCTCGTCGAGCACCATCAGCGCTCCGTGGCGGTCACACAGGGCCCGCACCTCCTGGAGGTAGCCGTCGGCCGGCGGGAACACACCGCCCGCACCCTGCACCGGCTCGCTGATCACCGCGGCGATCCGATCGCCGTGCTCGGACATGAGAACCGACAGCGCTTCGATGTCGTCGCTCGGCACCTGCACCATCTCGGGGACCAGCGGACCCCAGCCCTCACGGTTGGGAGCGATGCCCTGAGCGCTGGTGCCGCCGAGGTTGGTGCCGTGATAGCCGCGTTCCCGGCTGACCACGACGGTGCGATCGGGATGACCGGACAGGCGCTGGGCGAGCCGGGCGAGTTTGATCGCCGTGTCGATCGACTCCGAGCCTGAGCCGCACAGGAAGACGCGGGCATCGGGGACGGGGGACAGCGCGGCGACCCGCTCGGCGAGCGCATCGGCCGGCGCGTTGGTGAACGGCTCGAAGCACGAGTAGGCCTCGATGGAACGCATCTGGGCGGCGACGGCGTCGGCGATCTCTCCCCGTCCGTGGCCGACGTTGCAGTACCACAGGCTGGCCATGGCGTCGATCAGCTCGTGGCCGTCGGCGGTCCAGAGCAGGGCACCCGCCCCTCGCACGACCTCGACGAACGCCGGCCGGGCCGGAGCGGCGAAGGGGTGGAGGAATCGAGGGGTCGTGCTCGTGCTCATCACCCTGGACCGTACCGTCCGGTGAAAGTCGATTGAATGTCGGCGTGGATCCCGACGAGGCACCGATCTCGGTCACGGTGCTGACGTGGAATCTCCAGGGATCCCACGGTCTCGACACGGACGCCGTTGCGGCCGTGATCCGCGAGTGGGCACCGGACGTCGTGCTGCTCCAGGAGATCCAGCGCCGGCAGTCGCGCCGTCTCGCCGCCGCCGTGTCCATGCGTCGGCGCTGGGTGTTCAAGCACGTGTCGTTGTGGGCGTGGCCCGAGGGGCTGGCGGTGCTGACGCCGTGGGCCTTCTCGTCGACGGCGAAGGTCGTCCTGCGCCGCTCGCCACTGTTCACGTGGCGACGACGCGTCGCCGTGCTCGCCACGATCGAATCGGCGCACGCCAGGGTGTCGGTCGTCAACGTGCACCTGTCGCCGCATGACGAGGGCGACGCCCGCGGCCAGGAGGCGTCGACCGTCGTCGGCCGCGCCGGGGGTGCCGTCGTCGGTGGTGACTTCAACGACTGCCCGGGAGGTCCGGCGCCGGCGCGGCTCGAGTCGGCCGGCTGGACGGACGCCTGGGCGAGCGCCCACCCGCATGGCGAGGGCTTCACCAACTGGAGCCCCGGGCATCGTGCCGGCCGTCGGGCGGACCAGCGGCTGGACTACGTGATGGCACCACCCGGTTGGGCGGTGCTGGACGCCACCGTGGGTGCGACATCCGTGGACGAGGCCCGGCTCGGCGAGCTGTCTGACCACTTGCCGCTCGTGGTACGACTCGGCGCCCCGGAGGGCAGCAATCGATGACCACCGCCAACGAAGCGCTGATCGACCGGGTGCGCAAGCTGCTCGCCAAGGCCGAATCGACCAACAACGCCAACGAGGCCGAGGCCTTCTCGGCCAAGGCGGCACAGCTGATCGCCGCCCACCGGCTCGATCTCGGCCACGTCCGCGATTCGCTCGAGCGCGGCAGCCTCGGCATCCGCCGGCTGCCGATCGGCCGGGGTGCCTACGTCCGGGCGCGCCTGGCGCTGCTGATGGCGGTGGCCGGCACCCACGATTGCGAGGTCGTGTTCCAGTCCGGATCGACCGGCACGACTGCGATCGTGGCCGGTTTCGAGTCCGATCTCGACGTGACCGAACTGCTCTACGCCTCGCTGCACACGCAGGCGGCCGGGCAGATGGCGACGATGCGGCGATCGACGGCGGCGGCCACCCAGCGCTACCGCCGCTCGTTCCTGTTCGGGTACGCGCGGCGCGTGTCCGAGCTGCTCGCCGCGTCCCGGCCGGCGCCGGCGCCTCGTCGGGGCGGACGTGGTGGAGGCGACGGTGGATCCGACCTGTTGCCGGAGCTCGCCGAGCGGGCCGACCGTGTGAAGGCCTTCGCCGCCGAGTCGTTCGGCCGCGTCGTGGCCGCATCGCCGGCCCGGCCGGCCCAGGCGTCGGGGTGGCAGGCGGGACACCGGGCGGCGTCGAAGGCCGATCTCGGCCGTGATCGCCTGGGCGGCCGCCGCGCCATCGGCCGCGGCTCATGAGCCATCCACCTGCGGGCTGTGTTCACATCCAGCCGGGCGGGCCGTGACGGTGGACCGTGGGCGAGAGGCGGTCGCCGCCGCCGAGGCGCACGCCTTCGACGGCACGTCGGCTGCCGAACGGATGACGCGCGACCAGGCCCACGAGCTCGTGGACGCCGTGGTCGGCGGTGCCTGGTGGCGCTCGGCCGGCCCGTCGGTGGTGGTGACCGTGCCCCGGCGCTCGGCGCGTTCGTCGTCGGCCCGTTCCGCACCGACAGCACGGTCGGCGCGCGGTTCCGATGCGGTCGAGGTCCGCCTGACCGATGAGCAACTCAGCGTGTCGACCGTCGCCCACGAGCTGGCCCACGCCCTCGCCGGGGTCGACCACGGTCACGACGGCCTGTACCGCTCGGCCTACGTGGACGTCGTGTCCGTGGTGGCCGGCGCCGACGCCCGAGCCGCACTCGCCGACGCCTTCGCTCGGTTCGGTCTCGACGTCGCCTCGCGCCGGTGGCCGGCGCCGTGGCTCGCCGAAGGCGATGACTTCGTCGTCATTCCCTGAGCGGCTCGCCGCTCACGGGGTCGTTTCGGCGACGAGCGGGATGCGTTCGTCGCGGCGGACGCGTTGGGCATCGAGCTCGGCGGCCCGGCGGTCACCCTCGGTCAGGTCCTGGTCGGCGAGGAGCGAGCGGGGGCTCAGCCCGAACGCCAGCACGGCGCTCAGCTCGGCGCCGAGCAGCACCACGCGTGACACGAGGAAGAACCAGCTCAGCAGGGCGATGACGATGGCGAAGGTGCCGTAGGTGTCACTGGCACCCGAGATGTAGCGCTGCACCACCCACGTGCCGAGGACCTGGAGGGCGACGAGACCGACGCCCGCGAACAGCGTGCCGGGCAGCAGCTCGCGGATGGTGTGGCGGCGACTGGTGAGCATCCAGAAGGCGAACAGGACGACCGCAGAGTCGACGACGAACGTGACGACGAGGCCGAGCACCCACACCACGCCGGGGGCGTCGAAGATCTTGGTCGCGTTGGACGCGCCGGTCGACAGGGAGATGCCGATCGCCAGGACGACGAGGAAGGCCAGCGCCTTCACCCGTTGGACCGCCCCGTTGGGCCGTTCGAACATCGGCACGTCCCAGACCTCGTCGAGGGCCACCTGCAGCGCCTTGGCCGCGGCGAGCCCGGTCCACACGGCGGCCAGCACGCCGAGCGTGATGGTCACCCAGCTACCGCCCAGTGCATGATCTGCGCCCAGCTCGCTCCCGATCACCGGCACCTGGCCGAGTGCCCCGTCCACGAGGTCCTGGCGGGTTTCGGGTTCGTCCTTGAGGACGACGTTGAGGATCGTGACGAACGCCAACATCAGCGGGAAGATGCTGAAGAACGACCAGTAGGAGATCGTCGAGGCCAGCCGTCCCCCACCGTGTTCGCCGAAGCGCTTGAACACGGCGATCGGCAGAGCGACCGCCGGGTAGCGCTGCTGCAGGCGATCGAGCCGTGCCAGTACTGACTTCATGGCTGACCCTCGCTTCCCATGACGGACCGACGATAACGATGTGGGGCATGGCCACGCCCTGGTTCGCCACGTCGACCGTGTACCAGATCTATCCGCGCAGCTTCGCCGACTCGAACGGCGACGGCGTCGGCGACCTGCGCGGCATCATCGAGCACGTCGACTACCTCGCCCACCTCGGCGTCGACGTGCTGTGGCTGTCGCCGATCTACCCGTCGCCGCAGGACGACAACGGCTACGACATCAGCGACTACCGCGGCATCGACCCGGTGTTCGGCACGCTCGACGACTTCGACGAGCTCCTGACGAGCGTCCATGACCGCGGCATGAAGCTCGTGATGGACCTGGTCGTGAACCACACCAGCGATCTTCACCCGTGGTTCGTCGAGTCCCGCTCGAGCCGTGACAACCCGAAGCGGGACTGGTACTGGTGGCGCCCGCCGCGTGAGGGGTTCGAACCGGGCACGCCCGGCGCCGAGCCGACCAACTGGGGGTCGTTCTTCTCCGGCCCGACGTGGGCGTTCGACGAGACGACGGGGGAGTACTACCTCCACCTCTTCTCGCGCCGTCAGCCCGACCTGAACTGGGAGAACCCGGCCGTGCGGGCCGAGGTGTACGACCTCATGCGTTGGTGGCTCGATCGGGGAATCGACGGGTTCCGCATGGACGTCATCAACATGGTGTCCAAGGACGTCACGCTGCCCGACGGCCCGGTGCGTCCCGGCGCCGAGTACGGCGACGGATGGCCGTCGTTCATCTGCGGCCCGCGGATCCACGAGTTCATGGCCGAGATGCACCTCGAGGTGTTCGACCGGTACGACCGGCCGATCCTCACCGTGGGTGAGACGCCCGGCGCCACCGTGGATGACGCCCGCCTGTTCACCGACCCGGCGCGCCGCGAGCTCGACATGATCTTCCAGTTCGAGCACGTCGGCGTCGATCACGGCCTGACGAAGTGGGACCAGCAGCCGCTCGATCTCGTCCGCCTCAAGCGGTCGCTCGACCGCTGGCAGATCGGCCTCGCCGACACCGGGTGGAACAGCCTCTACTGGGACAACCACGATCAGCCGCGGGCGGTCTCACGCTTCGGCGACGACGGCGAGCACCGCGTGCGCTCGGCGAAGGCGTTGGCCACGGTGCTGCACCTCCAGCGCGGCACGCCGTACGTGTACCAGGGGGAAGAACTGGGCATGACGAACACTTGGTTACCCACCATCGACGAGTACCGCGACATCGAGACCCTCCGCCACTACGCCGCGGCGGTCGCTGTCGGGGCCGACCCGGCGGACGTGTTGGCCTCGATCCAACCGGCGAGCCGGGACAACGCGCGCACGCCGATGCACTGGGACGCCTCGCCGCACGCCGGGTTCACCTCCGGCGAGCCGTGGATCGGCGTCAATCCGAACCACACCGAGATCAACGCCGCGGCGGCCGTGGCCGACGACGACTCGGTCTTCCACCACTATCGACGCGTGATCGCCCTACGCCGCGCGGAGCCGGTGATCGCCGCCGGCGACTACACGCCACAGCTGCGTGACGACCCCAACGTCTACGCGTACCTACGGCGGCTCGACGACGTCGAGTTGCTGGTCGTGGCCAACCTCTCCAGCCACGACGTCGTCGCCCCGATCGAGCAGGCCCAGCAGTGGACCGACGCCGAGATGCTGATCGGCAACATCGGCGACCCGGCCGCGCCGACGGCCGATGGGATCGAGCTGCGCCCCTGGGAGGCGGTGGCCTGGCGGCGGGCCCGGGTACGGTAGGTCCGTGGCCAAGCAAGCGACAGCTGAGCCGGCCGAGCCCGCTGTCGTCCCCGTCGACGGCGGCGAGGCCGGCCGGATCGACCGGCTGCACGACGCCGCCGAGCGGCGCCTGTCCAAGGTCGGTCAGCGACACACCAGGCAACGACGGGCGATCCTCGAGCTCGTCGTCGACGCCGGTCGTCCGGTCACCGTGCCCGATCTGCTGGCCATCGGCGGAGCCGGCGTGTCGCAGAGCTCCCTGTACCGCAACCTCGTCGTGCTCGAGGACGTCGGCGTCCTCCAGCGCGTCGCCGGGTGGGGCAACCACGACCGCTTCGAGCTCAGCGAGGCTCTGAGCGGTCATCACCATCACCACATGAAGTGCACGTCGTGCGGGCTGGTCGTCGACATCCCGACGAACCACGGCTTCGAGAAGGCCATGGCCGCCGAGTCGCACAAGGTGTCCAACGAGCTCGGTTTCGAGGTCACCGGCCACAGCGTCGACCTCTTCGGCCGCTGCTCCGACTGCCACTGAGGGCGTTGGTCAGGGTTTCGAGCGGAGCAGTTCGCCGAGCGGGGACAGGCGATAGCCCGTGCCGAGGCTCTCGGTCAGGCCCAGCGCCTTGAGGCGTCGCACGCGGAGCTTGAACTCGGGGCGGTCGATGCCGACCTGTTCGGCGAGCACGGTGGAGACCACGGCGGGGTGCTCGGCGATCACGTCCATCACGCGACGGGTCCACGGCCCGTCGGACGCGCGGGCGTCCATCACGTCGAGCTTCCTGCGCAGCGCCGCCCACTCGGCGTCGTCGAGCTCGGTGCGTTCGCGCAGGGCGATGCGGGGGTCGTCGCCCGCGACGTGGAAGGCGATCCGGAACACCTGGCGGCCCTCGCCGCCGCGCAGCTCGCCCCGCACGGCGTCGGCGTCGGCAGCTCCGGCGCGGCGGGCATCGTCGTCACTGATGCGGGTCGGATCGACCACGTCGACAGCGTCGATCGCCAACTGCCCGACCGGAGTGATCAACGTGCCGCCGGCCTTGACGGTCGGCCGGAGCCACGACCGGAAGGCGAGCGTCACCTCACCGGCGGCGATGCCGTCGTAGAGGCGGGCCGGGAGCAACACGCGCCCAGTGTCGCACGCGCCCGCCGAGATCGTCAGCGACCGAGGGCGCCGAACCAACCGAGCAGGTCGGCGACCATCGTGTCGAAGCTCGGGGCGGCGAAGAGCACCGGCTGGTACACGTTGATGTCGTAGTCGGTGACCGACATGGCGTCGGGATCCCACTCGCGGATCTCCGCCTCGCGATAGACGTTGAGCTCGCCGAAGCTGGAGAGCAGGCCGGCGCCGTACGCCCGCAGGTCGTCGTCCTCGTGGACGACGCCGAACTCGAGCGTGAACCAGAACGTCCTGGAGAAGCGCTGCAACGTGGTGTCGTCGTCGGCGACCCGGCGGCCGGCCGCCCCGGCGACGGCATACAGCTCGGCGAAGCGCGGTTCGGCGAGGGCGTTGGCGTGACCGATCAGTTCGTGGATCACGTCGGGCTCGGGCGTGTAGAGCGGCACTGAGGGATGGCGCACGTACTGCGTCGACAGGAAGCGCCGCTCGGCGAGTGCCCCGTAGAACTCGCGAATCGGCGCCAGGCCCGGTGCGGCATGGAATCTCCAGCCGGTCAGATGCTGGAGCCGCGCCGACACGTCGGCGAGCTGGGGCACCTCGTCACGTGGCAGGCCGAGTCGCGCTGCGCCGAGCCGGTACGCCTGGCAGGCGTGCTGGGCGTGGAGGCGGTCCAGCGCCGTCGACGCCGTCGTCCATGTCGCTGTCTCGTCGGGCGTGTAGGCGATGCGGGCCGCCTCGTCGCCGGGGGCAAGGCGGCGGGCGGCCTCGGCGATCTCGTCACGCCGGCGGCGGTACTCGGGGTCGGCAACGCCTGGATGGTCGGCAGCGAGCTCGACAGCCATGCGGCAATTCTGTGCCGTAGCAGGATCGATGCGCCAGACTCGACGCCCAAGTCCGTACGATTGTGCAACATGACCGCCGATTCAACGCCAGATGTCCTGTCGGGGCGGCCCATCGGGACCGTCGCCCGACAGATCGACGACGTCGATCGTTCCGTGCTGCGCGAGCTCCTCGACGACGCTCGGCTGTCGTTCTCCGATCTGGCCGATCGCTGTCACATCTCGCGATCCACCGCCCACGCCCGCGTCGAGCGCTTGCGCCGCCTCGGGGTGATCACCGGGTACACCGCGACGCTCGATCCGCGGGCACTCGGCCTGGACATCTGCGCGCTGGTCTTTTTGCGCATCCGCCAACACGACTGGCGGCGGGCCCGCGACGCCATCGCCGAGGTCCCCGGTGTCGAGTCGCTGATGATGTGTGCGGGGGAGTTCGACCTCGTCGCCACCGTGAGGTGCCGCGACATGGCCGAGTTCCGCGACACCCTGCTGGTCCAGCTCAACACGATCGACGAGGTGATCGGCACGGAGACGGCGTTCGTGCTCGACGAGGTGCGCCGGCCCGTCCGCCCCTAGTGGTCGCCGGGCGTGCCCGATCGGGCACGCCCGGCGAGGGTTGGGGGGTGGACTCAGACGATGTCGCAGGGCTGGCCGAGGGCGAGGCGGCCGCCGTGCAGAAGCGTGGCCTCCGGCGTGAGCGGGTGGAACTTGGCGGCGCGGATGTCCCGGTAGGCGCGCTCGATCGGCGAGCCCTTGAAGTAGGCGCGGCCGCCGGCCAGTTCCATGGCGATGTCGCAGACCTCGATGCCGGCGATGGCGATCTCACGCTTGGCGGCCATGACCGCGGCGACCGTCTCCATCGACGGCTGCGGATCGTCGCCGACCGCCGCCAACGCCCCCTCGTGGGCCCACGAGGCGACACGGAGGCGGTGCTGCATCAGCCCAACCTGGCGCTGCACGCCGGGATCGCCGGCACGGTCGGCGACCGCGTCGATCGCCGCCGCCGCGGCGCTGTCGGCGACGCCGAGGTAGGCACCGTTGATCACCGAGAAGGCGATGCTCAGAATCACCTGGAGCGGTGGGTCGATCACGCCGTGAGGCCGGTTGGCCAGCACCCGCTCTCCCGGGACGAACACGTTCTCCACGACGACGTCGTGGCTCGCCGTGCCCCGCATCCCCATCGTGTTCCAGTTGTCGAGCACGGTCACGCCGGGGTCGCTGAACGGAACGGCCAGGTTGAGGACGCGGAGGCCCTGTTCGGGATCGTCGTACGCGAACATCGTGGACATCACGGTGCCGGCGGGGGACTGGCTGGCGAAGATCTTGTGGCCGCTGACCATGTAGCCGCCGTCGACCTTGGTGGCCGTGCCGCGCGGGTTGGTGAAGTCGGCCCCGCCGGTGGAGACGAGCACGATGCCCTCGTCGGCAACCCGGCGCAGGGTGGCCTCTGCGCCGGCCAGGTCTCTTCGGTAGCGCCATGCGGTGAAGGCGGTGACGTGCTGGTGCATCGACATGGCCAGGGCCGTCGATCCGCAGTGACGGCCGAGGATGCGCTGGACGCCGGCGATCTCGGAGAGCGTCGCGCCCATGCCGCCCAGCTCAGAGGGGACGGCGAGGGCCAGGTAGCCGCGCGAACGCAGGGCGTCGAAGGAGTCGTCGATCCAGGAGCCGTCCTGGTCGTGGCGAGCCGCCGCGGCCCCGGCGATCTTGCCGAGCTCTTCGGCCCAGCTCGCGAGGTCGGCGGGACGGGTGATGGAGTTGCTGAGGGTTGTCGTCGTTGACATGCCGTACACCATCCGACAACCGGCGGAGCCAAACCAGTGCAGCTTTCGAACTGGGTCCCGACGGAAATCGAGCGACACGACCCTGGGTCGTCGGTCACACTGACGGCGTGAATGGGTATGCCGACTACTGCCCGATCGCGTCAGCGGTGGAAGTGCTCGGTGATCGATGGACCCCGCTGCTGATCAGGGAGATGATGATCGGGGCGACGGGCTTCAACGAGATCCACCGCGGCGTGCCGCGGATGAGCCGGTCGCTGCTCGCAGAACGGCTGCGGATGCTCGAGGCGCGCGGCCTCGTCGTTCGGCAGACCGCCGGTCCCGGGCGCCCGGTGCGCTACGAGCTGACCGAGTCCGGCGAAGGGCTGACGTCGATCGTGTGGGCGATGGGGCACTGGGCCGCCGAATGGGCCTTCGGTGACCCCACCGACGACGACCTCGACGGGCTGTCGCTGCTGTGGCGCATGCACCAGCACGCGTTGCCCGACCACTTCCCCGACGAGCGAACGGTGACCCACATCGTGCTCACCGGCGTCGGCGGCGCCGAGGGTTGGCTCGACATCAACGACGGGGCCATCACGGTCTGCCGCACCGACCCCGGCGTCGACATCGCGCTCGCCGTCGAGGCCGACAACCGGCAGATGCACCGCTGGCTGCTCGGTCTGGTGCCCTTCCGCTCCTTGGTGGCCGGAGGCGCCGTGCGGGTGCTCGGCCCGGCTCGCCTCGCCCGCGCCTTCCCCACCTGGTTCGACACCGAGCTCTTCGCCGCCGGACTGCGCCGCGCCGAGGCCCGTCGCCGACGCGAGGCGAGCCTCGCCAGCTGACGCCGCAGCGGTGAGGGTTGTGGTACCCCTTGGGGGTATGTAGGGTTGGGCATGTACCCCCATGGGGTATCTGATGTCCGATCGCTCGAAGGAGACCACCGCCATGACCGTCGAATCGTTCACCGTCACCGGGATGACCTGCCAGCACTGCGTCAACGCCGTGTCCGAGGAGGTCGCCAAGGTGGCCGGTGTGAGCAAGGTCGATGTCGACCTCGCCGCGGGCACCGTCACCGTCGAGTCCGAATCGCCAGTCGATCGGGCCGCCGTCGCGGCGGCCGTCGACGAGGCGGGTTACGAGTTGGTGAAGTGAGACCGCTCACCAAGCTCGCCGCCTTCGCCGCCGGAACGGCGATCGCCTTCGGCGCGGCCGCCGCCGTCGGCGCCGCGGTCGGTCCCATCGACACCAGTCGCGACGACGACGGCCACGTCGAGCACGACGACGAGGCCCCCGCCGGATCGCCGGTGACGCCATCGGTCGGTGACGCCGGGCCCGGATTGTCGGGTCTCAGCGTCGCCGCCGCCGGGTACCGCCTGGTCCCGGCCGTCGACACGATCGACGCCGAGCACGCCGAGCACCCGACGGAGTACGCCTTCACCATCGAAGGTCCCGATGGTGAGGCGGTCACGGAGTTCGACGTCGTCCACGAGCGCCGGCTGCATCTCATCGTGGCCTCCCGAGATCTCGTCGAGTTCCACCACGTTCACCCCGATCTGGCCGCGGACGGCACCTGGTCGATCGATCTGCCGGAGCTCCCGGCCGGCTCGTACCGGGTGTACGCCGACTTCCGCGCGACCGGCGCCGACGCGCTGACGTTGGCCACCGACCTCGCCGTCGCCGGGGACACGGCCGTGTCCGAGCTACCCGCCGTCGCATCGACCACAACGGTCGACGGCTTCGACGTCGCCCTGTCAGGTGCCGAGGCGATCTCTGCCGGCGAGTCGACGCTCACGTTCGAGGTCAGCCGTGACGGCGACGACGTCGTCACCGATCCGTACCTCGGGGCCGCCGGCCACCTCGTCGTGCTGCGCGCCGGCGATCTCGGCTACCTCCACGTGCATCCGCTCGACGACGTCGAAGCACCGTCGATCGGCTTCGCCGCGGCGTTCCCAACCGCCGGCACCTACCGGCTGTTCCTCGACTTCTCGGTCGACGGCGAGGTCCACACCGCCGCCTTCACCGTGGACGTCGGCAACGGAGGCACCGCTCCGTCCGACGGGACGGCGACCACGGGACAGGTCCACGATGACCACTGACACCCACGCCCACCCGCAGGCCGCCGAAGCCGCCGCGACCGATGTCAGCCTCGACATCGTCGGCATGACGTGCGCCTCGTGCGCGGCGCGCATCGAGAAGCGCCTGAACAAGCTGGACGGCGTCAGCGCCACGGTCAACTACGCCACCGAGAAGGCCAAGGTCTCCGTGGCCGCCGACGCCGAGGTGTCGACCGACGACCTGGTGAAGCAGGTGGAAGCGGCCGGCTACTCGGCCAGCGTCCACGAGCCGCCCGGGAGTCGTCACCCCGACGCCTCGGGCCTCGACGGTGACCACGCAGGGGCCCACGACGGCCATCACGCCGAGGAGCCGATCGACGTCCTGCGCCGCCGGCTGCTCATCTCGTTCGTCCTGGCGGTCCCCGTCGTCGCCCTGGCGATGATCCCCGCGCTGCAGTTCGACTCGTGGCAGTGGCTGTCGCTCACCCTCGCCGCGCCGGTCGTGGTGTGGGGCGGCTGGCCGTTCCACAAGGCGACGTGGGCCAACGTGCGTCACGGCACGGCCACCATGGACACCCTGATCTCGGTCGGCACGCTCGCCGCGTTCGGCTGGTCGCTGTACGCGCTGTTCATCGGCGACGCCGGCGACCCGTCGATGCGTCATGGGTTCTCGTTCCGGCCCGAGCGGGGCATGGGATCGAGCCAGATCTACCTCGAGGTCGCCGCCGGCGTCATCGTGTTCATCCTCGCCGGCCGGTACGCCGAGCAGCGGGCCAAGCGACGCTCCGGTGCCGCGCTCCAGGCGCTGCTCGAGCTGGGCGCCAAGGACGTCGCCGTCGTCCGTGACGGCTCGGAGACGCGCATCCCGATCGACCAGCTCGCCGTCGGGGATCTCTTCGTCGTGCGTCCGGGCGAGAAGGTGGCGACCGACGGTGTGGTGGTCGACGGCACGTCCGCCGTCGACACGTCGCTGCTGACGGGCGAGCCGGTCCCTGTGGAGGTCGGTCCCGACGACCCCGTCGTCGGCGCCTCCGTCAACGCCGGCGGACGCCTCGTGGTCCGCGCCACGCGGGTCGGCGCCGACACGGCGCTGGCCCAGATCGCCCGCCTGGTCGAGGACGCCCAGACGGGCAAGGCCCAGGTCCAACGGCTCGCGGATCGGATCTCGGCGTTCTTCGTCCCGGCCGTGATCGTCCTGGCCGTCGCCACGCTGGGCTTCTGGCTCACCGCGGCGTCCACCGGATCGGCGACCACGGCATTCACCGCCGCCGTCGCCGTGCTCATCATCGCCTGCCCGTGCGCCCTCGGGCTCGCCACGCCGACGGCGCTCATGGTCGGCACCGGCCGCGGGGCACAGCTCGGGATCCTGATCAAGGGCCCGGAGGTGCTCGAGTCGACCCGGAGGATCGACACGATCGTGCTCGACAAGACCGGCACGGTGACCTCCGGGAAGATGGCGTTGGTGGACGTCGTGCCGGTCGACGGTGTCGACGCCGACGAACTGCTGCGCCTGGCCGGTTCCGTCGAACACGCTTCCGAGCACCCGATCGCCCAGGCGATCGCCGCCGGAGTGGGGGAGCGAGGGTTGACTCTCGCCCCGGTCGAGTCGTTCTCGTCCCGCGACGGGCTCGGCGTCGAAGGTCTCGTCGAGGGTCACGCCGTCTCCGTGGGGCGCGAGACGTTCCTCGCCGACTCGGCGCTGCACCTCGGCGATGTGCTGACGGCTTCCACCGGCGGCTCGCTGAAGCTCGCGGCCGACGAGGCCCGCTCCGCCGGCCGCACGCCGGTGTTCGCCGGCTGGGACGGCGAGGTGCGCGGCATGCTCGTCGTCGCCGACACCGTGAAGGACACCTCCGCCGAGGCCATCAGCGCCTTCCGCGAGCTCGGCTTGCGGCCGGTGCTGCTCACCGGCGACAACGAGCGGGCGGCCCGCGCCGTCGCCGCCCAGGTGGGCATCGACGCAGACGACGTCGTGGCCGACGTGTTGCCCGCCGACAAGGTGGCGGTCGTCCAGCGCCTGCAGTCGGAGGGCAAGGTCGTGGCGATGGTCGGCGACGGTGTCAACGATGCCGCCGCGCTGGCCCAGGCGGATCTCGGCCTGGCGATGGGCACCGGCACCGACGTGGCGATCGAGGCGAGCGATCTCACGCTGGTCCGCGGCGACCTGCGGTCGGCGGCCGACGCCATCCGCCTATCGCGGCACACGCTGGCCGTCATCAAGGGCAACCTGTTCTGGGCGTTCGCCTACAACGTGGCGGCGATCCCGATCGCCGCCGCCGGGCTGCTCAATCCGATGCTCGCCGGCGCCGCGATGGCGTTCTCGAGCGTCTTCGTCGTGACCAACAGCCTCCGTCTGCGACGCTTCGACTCGACGTGGTCGGATCGTGGAGGATCTCCTGTAGCTACCGTCAAGAAGGGGTGACCGATGCCTGGTTACACGATGCACAAAGACGACATCGCCAAACGCCTGGCCCGAGTCGAGGGCCAGGTGCGCGGCATCGCCAAGATGGTGGAGGACGATCGCTACTGCATCGACATCCTCGATCAGGTGCTGGCGGTCACCAAGGCGTTGCAGCAGGTGTCGCTCGGCCTGGTGCACGACCACATCGGCCACTGCGTCGCCGATGCCGTGCAGGAGGGTGGTGACGAGGCCCGCGAGAAGCTCGACGAGGCCACCGCCGCCATCGCCCGCCTCATGCGCGCCTGACCCGAGAGTTCCTGTACTGATCCTTGGTCACCGGCGACAAGGAATCAGTACAAGAACGTGGGCGAGTCAGTCCGGCGGCGACCACGCGGGGTCGATGCGGTCCGGCACGGGCGGTTGCGCGCCGTAGTCCTCGGGCTCGGCGACTCCGTCGAACACGAAGACCTGGTCGCCCGTCGCCACGAACTCGTGGAAGCGCTCACCGATGTACAGCGGGACCCGGACGCCGCCGTGGGACACCGGGTGCAGCGGTACGTCGCTCGCCCCGTGGATGGCGATGGTTTCGTTGAAATACGCCGGGTCGTACATCTCGCCGAGCGGCGTCTGTCGCATGCCGGTGAGCAGCCGTGAGTATTCGAACACCCCGCCCGGGGTGACGGCAGTGCCGATCAGGCCGAGCTCGATCGGCTCGGTACCCGACTCGTTTCGGCGCTCGCCGGGGTCGATCGTCGCAACCTCGCGGTACTCCTCACCCGACCCGGTGGAGATGTGGCTGATCAGCGCCGGTTCGTCGTCGACGAAGAACACGACCACCTGCTCGGCCAGGTAGATCTCGGTGTGGCTCCGGGTGGCCGACGCCCCGTCGGCGAAGGCCCGCCGTGGTCGAACCTCGATCGGGGCCTGCATGCGCTGCCACATCTCGTCGGTCACGACACCCGTGGCCTCCGCCGCTGGAGTGGCGAGGACGAGTTTCTCGAAGGCCCACACCGCCTGCTGTGTCGTGACGCCGAACTCGCCGTCGATGGGTCCCGGCACGAACCCGAGGGCGGTGAGGCGCCGCTGCAACTCCTCGACGGCAGGCCCGGAGGTGCCGATGCCGATCGGGTCCGACAGAACGCTCGGAGCCTGCGTGGTGGTGGTGCTGGTCGTCGTCGCCTCGACGGCCGCTCCGGGCGCCGCCGGCTCGACCGTGTTGATCTCGTCGGGCGAACGAGTTCTGGCGATCGCGGCGGCAGCTCCCGTGATGACAACCACCGCGGCGGCAGCGGCCAGCGGGCGCCAGCCGCGAGACACCGTGTGTCGGGGAGCCGAGATGCCCGACCGCTGCGCGAGCTGAGCCTCGATCGCTGCGTCCAGCGCCGGCGCGGCTCGGGAGAGCCGAGCCTCCAGATCGACGTGCATCATGCACCTCGGGCATCACGTCGACGCGGAGTCGATCGTGGCGAAAGCGGCGGCGCAGCGACGACTGCCCGACGCGGTACAGGTAGCCGACCGGGTTGCTCATCTCGGCCAGTTTCCGCTGATGCTCCCAGGCCCACGCGATGGCCTCGGAGGCGGCGTCGCATCCGTCGACCAGCCCGTTGCGTGCCACGAGCGCCCGGCGAACGGTGACGACGGCCGCCACGATGATGGCGGACACGTCGGCGACGTCATCGGGCTGTGCTGGCTCGTCGGGGCCCCCGTCCGGTGACGTCGCTGCGATCACACCACCGTAGGAGTCACCACGGCGCCCGATCCTTTCACCGCCCATTCGTCGACGTCGGCTGGAACCTGGGTGTTCCTGGGTTGCCGTCGCCGTGCCACGGCATGATCGGCCGCACCGAGCGGTGTGGTCGTTACTGATTTTCCATTGGTCGACCGCGCGAGTGTCTGAGTATTGATGATGAAGGTCTGAGGTCTGGAACACGTCGATCCAGATTTTTCGTGATCTTCGCCGTGCGGCTGGATCTTCGAACCTCCTTCGTATAGTATGGTGAGTGATCTCGACGGAGTCGAATGTGGTGCCAGCCGTGGAGCTCGGCCTCGATCCTGAATCGCAACAGCGGTCCACGATCGGACACTGAGTCGGACCGTGTCCTGAGGGAATTGGCGACACGTGTCGCCCTGCAGCAACCCGAGCAGATCCCGAGCAGATCCAGAGGAGGGCCCGATGTGGCACTCGACCGACTTGCCGACCGCTGGCGCCGCGTACGCCGCGGCCCCACCACTCCAGCCGGAGCCACCCGCACCACCCGGTCCGCCCGGACCGTGGCGGTCGCCGTTGCCGGCGTGCGATCGGGTGCTGGTCGATCGGTTGTCCGATGTGCTGGATGTGATCGTTGCGATGGGGCCGGCGTCGGCCACCGACGGCCAGATCGGTCAGGTGACGCTGCTGGAACGGATCATCAACGCGGCGGCAGGGTTGCGGGCGGAGGTGTCGGTGGCGTTCGCCGACGCGACGATCGACGAGCATCGCGACCAGGGAGTCTCGGCCCGGTGGGTCGGGCGCGGCGTGTCCGACGAGTTGGGCCTCGCTCGACGGGTCTCGCCGCAACACGCCGCAGCCGACATGCGGCTGGCCCGCCAACTCGACGTCCGGTTCCCGATCCTCGGGCGGCTGCTACGCGTCGGTGACGTGTCCGAACGCGTCGCTGCAGTGGTGGCGCGCGAGTGCCAACACCTGAATGACGAGTTGGCCCATCGCGTCGACACCGAACTGTCGCGGCAACTCGTCGGCTTGGGTGTCGGCAAGGCCGAAGCCGCCGCCCGGTATCTGGCCATCGGCCTCGACGAGGCCGGGTTCCTCGAGCGCCACACCCGCGCCGCCGAACAACGCGGCGTGTCGATGCGACCGGTCGCCGACGGGATGGTCCGCATCTCAGGTCTAGTGCCGATGCGTGACGGCGTCGCCGCCTACGGCACCTTGGACCGCGCCGCGCGCGACGCCCGCTCCAACGGTGACGAACGGCCGCTGGACCACTTGCGTGCCGATCTGTTCGTCGACCTGCTGTCAGGGCGACGCACCCGTCCCGGTGTGAACATCGAGTTCAACATCACGATCCCCGCAGAGTCGCTTCTCGGCAACGACACCGCACCCGGGGTCATCCCCGGTTACGGACCGATCCCGGCCACCTGGGCCCGCGAGCTCCTCGACACCATCGCCCACCAGCCCGACACCGCCGACACCAACACCACGTCCGGCACCGGTGTGGCCGTGTGGCTACGGCGGGTGTTCACCGACCCCGCCGACGACACCGTCTCAGCGGTCGATCAGCACCGGCGACGGTTCCATCCTCACGTCGCCCGCTGGATTCGCGCCCGCGACGCGAACATCTGCCGGATGCCGGTCTGCGACCGTGACCACGACTTGGATCTCGACCACGTCGACCCCTACCGCCACAGCCACGACTCCGCCGTCGCCAACGGCCAACTCGCCTGCCAGTCCTACAACCAGATCAAAGAACTCCCCGGCTGGACCGTCACCAAGCACCCCGACCGCGATCGTCCGAACGCGCCGATGCTCACCATCACCACCCCCACCGGACGCACCTACACCGCTCCGACGCCTCCCGTCTTCGGACCCGGCACCCGCCGCACCTCAGCCCGATAGTCGACCTTCGACGGCACGACTGGCCGGTCGGACCGCTCCGGTGGTCGGCGAAGGGGTTGACGATGGCCGGTCGTGCGCTTAAGTTTCGTCACTGAATAAAGTAAAGGCGGCGCTCAGGAGGGGTCATGGTCGGGATGAGGGGATGGCGCAAGGCCGCCGTCGTCGCGACCTTCCTCGGCCCCAGCCTCGTGTGCCTGCTGGCCTTCTCGCTGGGGCCGATGATCGGCACCGTCTGGACGAGCCTCCAGGAGTGGAACCTCATCCGAGACGCCGAGTTCATCGGGCTCGACAACTACCGCGAGCTGTGGTCCGACGAGGACTTCCGGCGGGCGCTGGCGAACACGGTGTACTACCTGGTCGGATACCTCCCGCTCGTCACCGTCGGTGGGCTGGGACTCGCCCTCCTCGTGAACCAGCGGCTGCGCGGCGTCGCCCTGTTCCGGGCCATGTACTTCCTCCCGGTGGTCACCAGCTGGGTGGTCGTCGCCCTCCTCTGGCGCTGGCTGCTCAACCCCAACGACGGCCTCGTCAACTGGGCACTGGACAAGGTCGGCATCGACGGGCCGGGCTGGTGGACCGACAAGCGATGGGCCATGCCGTCGGTCATCCTCGCGTCGGCGTGGAAGGACCTCGGGTTCGTGATGGTCATCCTCCTCGCCGGGCTGCAGAGCATCCCGATCTCGCTCCACGAGGCGGCGACGTTGGACGGCGCCGGTCCGTGGCAGCGCTTGTGGCGCGTCACGATCCCGCTGTTGACGCCGTCGCTGTTCTTCGTCGCCGTCATCAGCCTGATCAACGGTTTCCAGGTCTTCGACCAGGTCTGGGTGATGACCGAGGGCGGTCCCGCCGGTGCGTCGACCGTGGTCGTCGAGCAGATCGTCAAGAACACGTTCACCTACGGCCGCGCCGGCTACGCCTCGGCCCAGAGCGTCGTGCTGTTCGTGATCATCCTCGCCGTCACGGCCGTGCAACTCCGGCTCCAGAAGCGCTGGGTCCACTATGCGACGTGAGGGGGGCTCGCGCCTGCAGCTCGCCGCCCGCTACGCGGTGATGATCGTGTGCGCGGCGGCGCTGATCGGGCCGTTCGTGTGGATGGTGCTGGCGTCGCTGAAGACCGACGCCGACATCGGCCGCCTCCCTCCGACGATCATCCCCGATCCGGTGACCGGCGAGAACTATCGCCGCGTCGTCGACTCGTTCCCGTTCTGGCGCTTCGCTCGCAACAGCGTCCTCGTCGCCGTCATCTCGACGGCGCTGCAACTGATCGTCGCGTCGACGGCCGCCTACGCCTTCGCCCGCATCGAGTTCCGCGGCCGGAGCCTGCTGTTCGGCATCTATCTCGCCACGATGATGATCCCGCTCCAGGTGATCATCGTCCCGCTCTTCATCGAGATGCGGAACCTGCAGCTCGTCGACTCCTTCGCCGCCCTCATCCTGCCGACGATCGTGTCGAGCTTCGGAGTCTTCCTCCTGCGGCAGGCGTTCAGCGCCCTTCCCCGGGAACTGGACGAGGCCGCGTTCATCGACGGCGCCGGCCACTTCCGCGTGTTCGCCCGGGTGCTGCTGCCGCTGATCGGACCGGCCCTCGCCACGTTCGCCGTGTTCGCCTTCATGTCGACCTGGAACTCGTTCATCTGGCCGCTCGTCATCACCCAGGCCTCCGACCGCCACGTCACCCTCCCCGTCGGCCTGTCCCGGCTCAACGGGCGCTTCTCCACCGACTGGAACGTCGTCATGGCGGGGTCGGTGATGACGATCGTGCCGATCCTCGCCTTCTACCTCGTCACACAGCGCTGGGTGATCCGCAGCGTGGCCTTCGCCGGCCTCAAGGGCTGACGCTCCCGGCCACGACCGTCCACCGTCCACCGTCCACCGTCCACCACCGCCGTCCCAACCGTCCACCACCGTCCACGATCACACACTCAACCAAGGGGAAATCATGACCAGAACCACCCGAATCGTCTCGGCCGCAGCAGCGGCGGCCCTCGCCGCCGGCGGGCTCGTCGCGACGGGCGTCGAGGCGTCCGGCGACACCGTGACGCTCAGCTACTTCACGTTCTCGGCGGCACCCGATCACCTCGAGGATCTCGACGCGATCATCGCCGCGTTCGAGAGCGAGAACCCGGGCATCGAGATCGAGGTGCAGACCGCGGCGTATGCCGACTACTTCACCAGCCTGCAGACCCAGATCGCCGGGGGCAGCGCGCCCGACACCTTCGAGCTCAACTACGAGAACTTCGTGACGTACGCACGTAGCGGTGCGCTCCTCGACATCGGCGAGTACATCGCCGACCCGGCGCGCTACTACCCGCTCGCGCTGGAGGGCTTCACCGACGACGGCGTGCAGTACGGGTTGCCGATCACCTTCTCCGACGTCGTCCTGATCTACAACAAGGACCTCTTCGACGCCGCCGGCCTCGACTACCCGACCGCCGACTGGACCTGGGAGGACGAGCAGGCCGCCGCCGAGGCCCTGACCGATGCCGACGCCGGCGTGTACGGCGACTTCCAGCCGGTGAGCTTCCACGAGTTCTACAAGGCCCTGGCCCAGGCCGGCGGGACGTTCTTCGACGACGAGGGACAGGCGGCGTTCAACAGCGCCGAAGGCGTCGCTGCGGCCGAGTGGCTGACCAGCAAGCCGGGGTCGACGATGCCGACGCTCGCCGACATCGGCGGCACGCCCGACTTCGACACCGCCCTCTTCAAGAGCGGCAAGCTGGCGATGTGGCACAACGGCATCTGGCAGTTCACCGGCCTCAACGAGTCGGGCGTCAACTACGACATCGTCGTCGAGCCGGGCAGCGTCACAGACGCCAGTGCCGTGTTCATGAACGGCGCCGTGGTGTCCGAGGGCACCGATCACCCCGCCGAGGCGGCGGCGTGGGTCGCCTTCCTCGCCGGCTCCGAGATCACCGTCGAGACCCGTCTCGCGTCGAGCTGGGAACTGCCCGCCGTCGACGACGAGGAGGCGTTCGCCAGCTACCTCGAGATCACGCCGCCCGCCAACCGGCAGGCCGTCTTCGACGCTCTCGACAACGTCGCCCTGCCACCGGTGATCGAACGCCAGCAGGAGATGCAGGACATCGTCACGCAAGCCCTCGAGCGCATCGTCAGCGACGGTGTCGACCCGCAGGAGGCGCTCGACGACGCGGCCGACGAGGTCAACTCCCTGTCATGAGGCACTGCCGCCAGGTGGATCGCCGAGGCGCGGTGGTCGTGCCGCCCGAATCATCGAACCCGTGATGTCCCGAGTCCGACACGTTCCTCACGGCAGCGGGCATCCCTACCGGATCGACCCCGACCAGCGGCATCCGGTGCAGCTGGTCGGGGGCGAGCGGTTCGAGCTGCGCGTCCTCGCACCGCCGACGGTGGCCAGGGTCGTGGCCGAGGTCGACGGCGGATCGTCGGTGGAGATGACGCCGGCGACGGTCGACGACCTGTACGGCGGCACGGACGGTGGCGGCACGGATGACGGCGTCACGGATGACGGCGTCACGGACGGCCACCTGGCGGCGGCGAGCGGAGCCCGGCCCGCCGTCGGCGCTGCCGCGATCTGGCGCGCCGAGCTCACCTCGCCCGCCGGCGGGGCGGTGCGCTACCGGTTCGTCGCCGACGGCACGCCGGGGGAGTGGTTCGATGCACCAGTCGGCGTGTGGCGTCGTGAGGGCGGCCGGATCGACGGCGCCGACGAGCGCCTGCTCGCCGATTCGGTCGAGTGGCTCGTCACCGACGACGGGCCGGTACGGGCTCGGTTCGCCCTCCGGCTGGATGCCGGCGATCGGGTGGTGGGCTTCGGCGAACGATTCGACGCCCTCGATCAGCGCGGCCGGGAACTCGACACGACGGTCTTCGAGCAGTACAAGAACCAGGGCAACCGCACCTACCTGCCATCGCCGTTCTTCGTGATCGTGCCGTCGTCGGAACCCTCCGCGGGTGCCGCGGCGGGACCGTGCACCGCACTGCACGTGATGACGTCCCGTCGCGTCGCCTTCGACGTCGGGTCGACCGACCGCGACCGGCTGGCGGTGGAGCTCGCCGTCGATCCCGCCGACCCGGTCGTCCGAGTCCGGACCCACCTCGGGACGCCGGCCGAGGTGATCGGCGCGCACGTCGCCGAGGTCGGCGGACTGCGCCGCCCGCCCGACTGGGTGTTCGGGCCGTGGATGAGCGCCAACAACTGGAACACGCAGGCGCGTGTCGTCGAGGAGGTCCAGCGCAGCGTCGAGCTCGGCGTGCCGGTCGGCGCCGTGGTCATCGAAGCGTGGAGCGACGAGTCGACGTTCACCGTGTTCCGCGACGCCCGCTACGAGGTCCGCCCCGACGGTGCGCCGTTGACGCTCGCCGACATCGAGCATCCGGCCGACGGGGCATGGCCCGATCCGGTCGGGATGGTCAAGGCGCTGCACGACCTCGACGTCCGGGTACTGCTCTGGCAGATCCCGATCGTGCCGGCCGACCGCGAGCACGTCGGCGAGCCGCAGCACCGCGAGACCTCGCAGGTGGCTGCCGACGCGGCGACGATGATCGAACGCGGCTACTGCGTCGCCGAGGGTGACGGCACGCCGTACCGCAACCGGGGCTGGTGGTTCCCCGGGGGGCTGCTGCCCGATTGGACCAACCCCGAGGCGACCGAATGGTGGCTCGCCAAACGCCGGTACCTGCTCGACGAGGTCGGGATCGACGGCTTCAAGACCGATGGCGGCGAGCACGCGTGGGGCGACGACCTGCGCTACGCCGACGGCAGCCGCGGCGACGTCGCCAACAACCTCTTCGCGCTCCGCTACGCCGAGGCGTACACGTCGCTCCTCGAGTCGACGGGCCGGCCCGGGGTGACGTTCAGCCGGGCCGGGTTCACCGGTGCCGGGCGGGCGCCATGTCACTGGGCGGGCGACGAGAACTCCACGTGGGAAGCCTTCCGGGCGTCGATCACCGCCGGGCTGACGGCCGGCGTGAGCGGGGTTTCGTTCTGGGGCTGGGACCTCGCCGGGTTCTCCGGCCCGCTGCCGTCGGTCGAGCTGTACGTACGGGCCGCGGCGATGGCGGCCCTCTGCCCGATCATGCAGTACCACAGCGAGTTCGATGCCGGTGATGTACCTGTCGGCGGCGATGCATCGGGCCTCGCCGATCCGACCGACCCGGGCGAGCGCCCGCGTCGACGCGATCGCACGCCGTGGAACGTGGCCGAGCAGCACGGCGACGAGCGCGCCCTCACCCTGTACCGACGGTTCGCCGTGCTGCGCCAGCGCCTCCGGCCGCAGCTCCGTGCCGCGGCCGACGACTCGGTGGCCACCGGCCTCCCCATGATGCGGGCCCCGTTCATCGAGTTCCCCGGTGACGACGCCCTGTGGAGCCAGCCCTATCAGTACGTCCTGGGCCGCGACCTCTTGGTCGCGCCGGCGTGTCACGAGGGGGCCACCGCGGTCCACGTGGCGCTTCCGGCCGGCGACTGGGTGGACGTGTGGTCCGGGGAGCGGGTCGCGGGCGGTCAGGTGATCTCGCGCGACGTGCCGTGGGACGAGATCGCCGCGTACGTCCCGGCCGAGCGGGCCGACGCGTGGGTTCCGCTGTTCGCCGCCCTTCCCGACGGGCTGAGGCCGGCGTGATGCAGTCCATCCGCACCGGCAGCAAGCAGTTGATCCGCGAGATCAATCAGGCGATCGTGCTCAACGCGGTCCGCATGCGGCGAGCGGTGTCGCGGACCGAGATCGCCAAACAGACCGGGCTCGGACTCCCGACGGTGTCGGGCATCACCGCCGAGCTCGTCGACGCCGGACTGCTCGTCGAACGAGAGTCCGACGCGACGGCGCCCGGGTCGTCGGCCACCGCGTCCTCGGCCCTCGGTCGGCGACCGGTGCTCCTGTCGCTGAACGCCGCGGCCGGCTACGCCATCGGGGCGAAGATCACCGAGCGCCAGGTGGTCGCCGTCCTCACCGACCTCGATGCCAACGTCGTGGCCCGCCACGATCTGTCGTTGAAGCGGCGCGACATCGACGCGGTCGTCGACGCCATCGGTCAATGCGCGGACGCGCTCACGCCGTCAGCGGACGGCCGGCCGATACACGGGGCGGGTGTCGGCCTCGCCGGCGTCATCGACCGCGATCGGGGCGAGGTGCGGCATGCGACGTACTCCGACTGGGAGTCGGTGCCGCTGGCGTCGTTGCTGAGCGAGCGGCTCGGCCGGCCCGTGGTCGTCGACAACGACGTCAACGCGCTGGTCGCCGCCGAGCAGTGGTTCGGCGCCGGGCGCGGCATCGCCGACTTCGTGACGGTGAGCGTCGGGCGGGGGATCGGCCTCGGGCTCGTCCTCGACGGTCGCCTGTACCGGGGCGCCCACGGCGGGGCCGGCGAGTTCGGCCACATCAAGGTGATGGCCGATGGGCCCGCCTGTCCGTGTGGGAGCCGGGGGTGCCTGGAAGCGCTCGCCAGCGAACCGGCGATCGCCGCCGCGGTGTCCGCGGCCAAGGGCACCAAGCTGACGATCACCAAGGTGCTGGCTCTCGCCGCGAGCGGCGACGACGACGCGCTGCGCGCCTATGCCGACGCCGGACGCCTGCTCGGAACGGCGATCGGGAACCTGCTCAACGTGCTCAACCCTCGGGTCGTCGTCCTCGCCGGCGAGGGGACCCGCGGCTGCCCCTTCCAGCTGGCGGCGATGCGGGAGGCGATGGAGGCGGCCGCGTTCGACGGCATCGCCGACGACCTCGAGCTGGTGGTCGAGCCGTGGGACGACGAGGCGTGGGCACGCGGCGCCGCCAGCCTCCTTCTCGGCGAGCTCTTCCAGCCGGCGCTGCGCCCGGGTGAGGACTCCCGTCCGTCGCTCACCGCCCGCCAGTAGCGACAGCGACTCTCCTGAGGGCTCGGGGCACCTGGAGCGGGTGACGGGAGTCGAACCCGCGTCACCAGATTGGAAGTCTGGAGCTCTACCGTTGAGCTACACCCGCGATCGCCGCTCCGGAGGGCGGCTGGACCGACAGGCTAGCGGCGGCTCGGTCGTCGCGGCCCGGACCCGGGGACCGATCCGGGAGATCTCCCGGTGCGCAGTCGTCCTCCGTCGCTCACCATCGACGCAACGGCGGATGGAAGTCCCGGCACTCGGTCGGGAGGACGACAAAGGAGCAATCAGTGAGCGACACCTCAGGCCTGTCGGAAGAGCAGGCCGAGAACATCCGGAACGTCGAGCGGCAGATCCGCGAGGCGCAGGAGAAGTTCGAGCAGGCGATGAGGAACGCCGGCCCGGCCGAGGCGGTCGAAGCCGTCGGCAAGCACATCTCCGATCTCGCCGACCCTGTCGGAGATTTCGGCGAGGGCCTCGGAGACACGCTGGAGGAGAGCATCGGCAAGGCCTTCGGGTCGGAGGACTTCGGCACCGGTCTCGCCAGCGAGACCGGCGAGGCGTTCTTCGGCATCGTCGGCGAGGTGACCGAAGGCATCGCCGAGATCGGCGCCGGGTTCGGGGAGGCCGCCATGGAGTTGACCGGCGGAGTCACCGAGGCCGTCGGTGGCGCCGCCGGCAAGCTCTGGGACGCCGGCGGCAGCCTGCTGGACGGTGACGTCGGCGGGGCCGCCGATGCCGTCTTCGAGGCGGGCAAGGACATCGCAGGCCTCGCCGGGACGGCCTTCGACACGGCCGGGGCCGTCGTTCACGCCGGTGGTGAGATCGTCGAGATGGCCGGCGAGACGGTCTGGGAAGCCGGCGAAGGGGTGGTGGAGATGACGGTCGGGCTGGCGAACAACGTCGCCGACGCCGCCGGTTACGTGGCCGATGGGGTGGCCGATGTCGCCGAGTCGGCGTACGACGAGGTCGCCGATGTCGCCGAGTCGGCCTACGACGAGGTCTCCGACGCGGCGAGCTATGTCGCGGACGGCATCGCCGGTCTGTTCGAGTGACCCGACATTGACAACGTCCCCTCCGTCGGGAAGGATCGTTCGTACCCAAACGATTCGTCCGGCAGGAGGGGCTGTTGATCGACCTGCGACCGACCAGGGGCCGCCCGTGACCGGGACCCGGGGGTTCATGTTCCCGCGCACGGCGACGGGGAGGGCGTCGCTCGTTCCCCCGCCGCCGTGGCACTACTCGGGCCAGATGCTCACGGTCGAGTACCGAACCGATCCGGCCGCGGTGGCCGAGCTGCTCCCCTCGCCGCTCACCCTCGCCGACGAGGACCCGGGCGCCGTGGCGGTCATCTGGGCCGACTGGCAGAGCTGCAGCGACACCTTCGAGGAGCTGCTCGACCCCGTGCGGGCCCAGTACCTCGAGACGTTCGTCGTCGTGCGGTGCCAGTACCGCGGCGAGACGTTCAGCCGGTGCGTGTACATCTGGGTGGATCGCGACTACGCGATGGTCCGCGGACACCACCAGGGGTACCCGAAGAAGCTCGGCGAGCTGTACGTCACCCGTCCCGTCAACGTGGGGCGGGCCGGGCCCCGACTCGAGCCGGGCGGTCGCTTCGGGGCGACCTGTTCGGCCTACGGCCGTCGCCTCATTGAGGCGACGTTCACGATCACCGGGCAGAGCGAGACCGCCGGCTTCGTCAACGGCCACCCGATGATCCACCACCGGGTGTTCCCGGCGATCGAGGGCGGTGCCGACTCGCTCGACGAGCTGGTGACGATGCGGGGCTACGACGCCGAGGCCGGACCGTGCTACTCGGGTGACGCGACGATCCAGCTGTACGAGTCCCCGGTGGAGGAGCTCACCCGGCTGGCTCCGCTCGAGATGATCGGCGGCTACTGGCGTGAGGTCGGCGTCAGCTGGAACGGGGGGACGACGCTGGAGCGGCACAACCGCGTCGACGGGGGAGCGCGGTGAGCGGTCCGTCCCCGGCGGTCGACGCCGAGCTCGATCTCGGTCCCTCCGATGCCGACATCGCCGACCCCGACACCTATGTCGCGGGCGTTCCCCACGCCACGTTCGCCCGGCTCCGGCGCGACGATCCGGTGAGCTGGTGGGCCGAGGACCATGCCGGCGGCTCGGGCTTCTGGGCAGTCACCCGCCACCACGACCTCCTCCGGGTGAGCCGCGACGTCGCCACGTTCTCCAGTGCCAAGGGCATCCGCCTCGAGGAGATGTCGGACGACGAGACGGCGGCCCGGCGCACGATGATGGAGCTCGACCCGCCCGAGCACACGGCGTACCGGCGACTCGTGTCCAAGCCCTTCAGCCGGCGCGAGGTGATGGCCTACGAACAGGCGATCCGCGTGCTGGCCCGGGCGGTGCTCGACGATGCCCTGGCGGGCCGAGGAGCGAGCGCCGAGCTCGACTTCGTCGACGACATCGCCCGCCAGCTGCCGATGCGCATGCTCGGCACGATGCTCGGCGTGGACGACGCCGACGGGCCGTGGCTGGTGGAGAAGGGCGACGCCCTCCTCGGCAACACCGATCCCGAGTACACCTCGCATCCTGTCGGGCTCGTCGACACCGACGAGTTCCGGTTGCTCCCGTTCCGCAGCCCGGCCGGGATCGAACTGTTCCGCTACGCCCAGGAGCAGGCGGCGCGCCGCCGCGAGCACCCCACCGACGACGTCATCAGCGACCTGCTTCGTCCCAAGGTGGACGGCGAGACGCTCAGCGAGCACGAGTTCAACAACTTCTTCACGCTGCTCGTGGCGGCCGGCAACGACACGACCCGGTACACGATGGCGGCCGGGATGAAAGCGCTGATCGAGCGCCCGGCCGTGCTCGACGAGTTGCGCGCTGCCGTTGTCGCCGGTCGCGGCGAAGTGGTGGCGTCGGCGGTGGAAGAGGTGCTGCGGTGGGGGTCGGTGACGATGCACTTCCGCCGCACGGCCATGTCCGACACGACCATCGGAGAGCGTCAGGTCCGGGCGGGCGACAAGGTGTTGATCTGGTTCGTCTCGGCCAACTACGACGCCGAGGTGTTCGGCGATCCCTACGTGTTCGACATCCACCGCACGCCGAACCCCCAGGTCGCGTTCGGGATGCAGAGTCCCCACCTCTGCCTCGGTGCCCAGCTCGCCCGGATGGAGATCAAGGTGCTGTTCGAGGAACTGCTGCCCCGATTGGCCGGGGCCGAGATCGTCGGGCCCGCCCCGCGCCTCCGGTCGAACTTCATCGCCGGGATCAAGCACCTGCCGGTGCGGTTCGCCCTGGCGTGAGATCGTTCGGACCCGTACGATCGTGCAGTACAGTCGGCGGATGAGGCCGTCATGAGCACACGGCGGAAGCGCCGTCATGAGCACACGGCGGAAACGCCGTCATGAGTAAGGGGGAGTGATGAGGCGAACGGGAACCATCAGGGCACGACGGGTGGCCGTGGCCGGAGCTGCGGTCGTCGCGTTGGGGACCGCCGGCGCCGCCAGGGCCACGACGGCGCCGCCCGACGCGTCAGAGCCGGCCGCGAGCGCAGCCGCCTCGGACTGCATACTGACCGAGCCGCTGCGCATCGGCTACGCCGCCGACTTCAGCGACTTCGGCGGGTTCGCCGACCAGCCCGGTTCGGAGGCCGCCGGCGTTCAGGTCGACCTGCTCAACGAGGCCGGCGGGGTGGGCGGCCTGCCTGTCGAGTACATCGTCAAGGAGTTGCCCGAGGATCCGTCGGGTGCGCAACGGGCCGCCCAGGAGATGCTCGACGACGGCGTCAACGCGATCATCGCACCGCCGTTCGCCTACAACGGCGTGCCGCTGATCGACACGGTCGACGGTCAGGTCCCGATCATCTCCAACGCATCCACCGACCTGCAACTCGCCCAGCCCGATCGCGGCGCGTTCCTGATGAGCTTCAGCGATCCCGTGCAGGCTGCTGCCGCCGCCGAGTTCGCCGTGGGCGAGGGTGCGACCACCGCCGTCACGTTCTCGTCGCCCGACGATCCGTACTTCACCAACACGACTGCCGCCTTCGCCGAGTCGTTCGGCGAGCAGGGCGGCGAGGTGCTCCGAGACTTCACGTTCGGCATCGCCGACGAGGACTTCTCGTCACAGGTCAACGAGCTGGCGTCGATGGACCCGCTGCCCGAGGTGCTCTACACGGCGATGATCATGCCCGGCGCCGGCGCCCTGCTCGAGCAGATCCGCGCCGCAGGACTCGATGACCTCCAGGTGATCGGCGCCGACAGCTTCGACGCCACGGTCGTGTGGAGCGCAGGAGAGGTCGCCGAGGGCGTCTCGTTCACGGCCCACACGTTCCCCAGCGACGACAACGGGGTGCAGGCATTCCTCGACGCGGCGGCCGACGCCGGAGTCGAGATCGAGACGGTGAGCTTCGGCGCCCTGGCGTCCGACGCCGTCAAGGTGTTCGCCCACGCCGCGGAGACGGCGTGCTCGGTCGAGGGCACAGCCCTCATCGAGACGATCGCGTCGATCGCCGACCTCGAGGTCACCACCGGCACCGTCACCTACGCCGGCACCAACGGCGTGCCGGAGAAGGACGTGGCCATCCTCACGATCAGCGATGGGGCGCCGGCGCTCACCACCGCGTTGCGGCCGGCATTCATCCCCGGCAGCTGAGCCGCCTTGCTGCGGGTCGACGACGTCACGACGCGCTACGGCGCGGTCGTCGCCCTCCGCGGCGTCAGTGTCGACGTCGCCGAAGGCGAGTTGGTGGCCGTCGTCGGCCCCAACGGGGCCGGCAAGACGACGCTGCTGAACACGATCGCCGGTCTGCTCAAACCTGCGGTCGGACGGGTCGTGCTCGGCGGGGTCGACGTCACCGGTGCCGAGCCGGCAACGCTGGTGCGGGCGGGCTTCGCTCTCGTCCCCGAGCACCGCCGGATCTTCCGCGATCTCACGGTGGCCGAGAACCTGGCCCTCGCGGGAATCACCGTCGGCACGGCCGAGCGCCGGCGGCGACTCGACGAGGCGCGCCAGCGGTTCGAGGTGTTGGCCCGCAAGTGGGACACGGCGGCCGGGTACTTGTCCGGTGGCGAGGCCCAGCAACTGGCTGTCGCCCGGGCGTTGATGAGCCGGCCGCGGGTGCTCGCGCTCGACGAGCCGACGCTCGGGTTGGCGCCGGTGATGATCGACGTCGTCTTCGAGGTCCTCGCCGACCTCCACGCCCAGGGCCACACGATCCTCGTCGTCGAGCAGAACGCCCGACGAGCCCTGGCCCTCGCCGATCGCGGCTATGTGCTCAGGACCGGACGCGTCACGGCGTCCGACACCGGTGCGGCCCTCGGCGCTCGCGACGACCTGTTCGGCGCGTTCATCGGCGACGGCGACGTGTCGGTGGCGCCTCCGTCGTGAACGTGTTCGTGCAGACCCTCGTCGACGGGATCGGCCGCGGCAGCACCTACGCCCTGCTCGCCCTCGGAATCTCGCTGATCTTCGGCGTGATGCACCTCGTCAACTTCGCCCACGCCGAGCTGATCACGGTGGCGGCCTACGTCGGCTACGCGCTGTCGACACGCGGCGTCGCCTGGTGGCTGATGGCGCCGGCGATGATCGCCGCCGCCGTGGTGGCGTCCGTCGTCACCGAGCGGGTGGCGTTTCGCTGGGTTCGCAAGGCCGGCCCGTTCACGATGCTCCTCACGTCGTTCGCCCTCGAGCGCCTGTCGCAGGCGCTGTGGCAGGTGCTCGTCTCACCGAAGAAGCAGTCGTTCTCGGGGCCCGGCTGGGCCTTCGAGACGATCGAGATCGGGGGCATCCGGCTCGAGGTGATGGACCTCGTCACCATCCTCGTCACCGTCGTGGTCCTCGCCGTCACGGCGTTCGTGTTCCGGCGCACGATGTTCGGCATCGCCGTGCGCGGCGCGAGCGAGGACTTCGACGCCGCACGGCTGATGGGGGTGCGGGCGAATCGTGTCATCGTCGGCGCCTTCGCCTTCGCCGGCGCGCTGGCCGGGGTCGCCGGTGTCCTGATCCTCATGCGCAGTCCCAGCGCCGAACCGACGCTCGGTTCGGACTGGCTGATCAAGGCCGTCGTGGCGGCCATCCTCGGCGGCCTGGGGAGCTTCACGGGGGCGATCGTGGGCGGTGTCGCCCTCGGGCTCGCCGAGGTCTTCCTCCGGGGTTACCTCCCCGAGGGCGTGATGGAGCGGCTCACCGACGCCTTCGTGTTCGTCCTCATCGCCGCCCTCTTCGTGCTGCGGCCGCAGGGCCTGTTCACCGTTCGTTCGGCGGAGCGCGTGTGACGGGGCTGCGCCCGCTGCTCGGCCGCCTGCGCGACGGCGTCGGCGCCACCGCCGTGCTGTTCGCCGCGTTGGTCGCCGGTTGCTGGATCTACACGTCCACCGGTGGGGCCGCCCGCGACCTGCTCGTCCAGGAGCTCCTCATCAACCTCGTGCTCGTGCTGGGGCTGCAGATCTTCATCGGCAACACGGGCATCTTGTCCTTCGGCCACCTGGCGTTCACCCAGATCGCCGCCTACGGGACGGCGCTGACGCTGATCCCGGCGGCGACCAAGGCGACGTCCCTCCCCGACATCCCCTTCGACCTCGGAGGCGTCGAGCTCGGCCCCGTGTGGGCGACGACCGTGGGCGTGGTGGTCGCCGTCCTCGTCGGCGGGGTGGTCGGGACGGCCATCGCCCGGGCCGGCGGACTGGCCGCGACGATGATCTCGCTCGCCGTGCTGTTCGTCGTCGACCAGGTGGTGAAGAGCTGGCAGGAGCTCACCAGGGGCGCGGGCGGCTTGGCCAGCGTGCCGCGGTTGGCGACCAACACCCCGTTGTGGGTCGTCGCCGCCGGCGCGCTGGCCGTTGCCCACCTGTTCCGCACGAGCCGGACGGGCCGCTTCGCCGTGGCCGGACGCGAGGACGAGATCGCCGCGCCGGCCATCGGCATCTCGTTGTTCTGGACACGATGGATGTCGTGGGTGGCGAGCATCGCCGTTGTCGCGGTCGCCGGCGCCCTTCGTGTCCAGGCCGTCGGATCGACGAACCCCAAGCAGTACACGCTCGACGTCGGCGTGCTCCTGCTCGCCATGCTCGTGGCCGGGGGCATGCGCACCGTGTCCGGTGCGTTCGTCGGCACGGTGGTCATCACGGTCGGTAACGAAGCGGCGAGGCAGTTCGGTGACCGCCACGAGATCGCCCGCCTGCCCGACCTGTTCCTCGGCGTCGTGCTTCTCGCCGTGATGTTGCTGCGCCCCGGCGGGCTCCTCGGCGACGCCGACCTGGCGGCGACGATGGCCAGGTGGTGGCGCGGGCGGGACGGGCCGGTGCCGGCCGCTGCGATCGCGCCGGCCGAAGCGCCAACCCCGGTCGGCCCGCTGTCGGCGGACGACGTCGTCGTCCGCTTCGGCGGGTTTCTCGCGCTCGACGGCGCCGGCTTCCGGATCGGTCCGGGCGAGGTCGTCGGACTGATCGGTCCCAACGGCGCCGGCAAGACCACGCTGTTCAACGTCGTGACGGGAATCGTGCCCGAGCAGTCGGGACGCGTGAGGCTCGGCGATCGCGACCTGACCGCCGAACCGCCCCATCGCATCGCCCGCGCCGGTCTGGCCCGCACCTTCCAGAACCTCCGGCTTTTCGCCAACCTGCCCGTCCGAGAGAACGTCGAGCTGGCCGCGGTCGCTGCGGCCACCTACCGGAGCCACCGACCCGGTCCGGACGTCGACGCTCTGCTGGCCGATGCCGGACTGGCCGACGTCGCCGACCGACCGGCCCACACACTCGACTACGGAAACCAACGCCGGCTCGAGCTCGCCAGGGCGGCGGCGATGGCGCCCGACTACCTCCTGCTCGACGAACCGACCTCGGGGATGAGCGACGAGGAGAGCCTGGCGATGGTCGACCAGGTGCGGGCGACCGCCCGCGGTGTCGGCGCCGGTGTGCTGGTGATCGACCACGACCTGGCGTTCATCACGCGCATCAGCGACCACGTCGTCGTGCTCGCCGAGGGGCGCGTCCTCGCCGAGGGCACTCCGGACGCCGTGCGTGCCGATCCCGCGGTGGCGGCCGCCTACCTCGGCGCCGAGGGGTGACGAACGATGGTCGCAGGCACCGCGTCAGTAGTACGGCAGGTAAGTGTCGAGCTCCCAGGCCGAGATCGTCGTGGGGTCCCATGGCTCGCCGGCGGCCTCCCACCGGGCGAGGTCGTGGCGGCGCAGGGTGACGTAGGCCGCCGTCACGTCGGTGCCCACGGCGTCGACGAGGTCGGTGTCGGCCTCGAGGGCGGTGAGCGCCTCTCCGAGCGAGTGCGGCGTGTGGCGATCGGTGTTGGGTTCGGCGTCGGCGTCACCCACCTGCGGTGCTCCGCAGTCCAGTTCGGCGAGCACGCCGAGCCGGGCGGCGTCGAGCATCGCCGCCGCCGCCAGGTACGGGCTCGCCGTGCCGCACGGGACACGGCTCTCGATGCGCGTCGCCTCGGCTCGCTCCTGCGGGATGCGATACGTGCTGATGCGGTTGTCGAGACCCCAGTTCGCCCAGTAGCCGGCGATGAGGCCCGGCATCAGGCGCTTGTAGCTGTTGACGAGCGGGGCGCTCAAGGCCGACACCGCCTCGTGGTGGTCGACGAGGCCGGCGATGCACCGGCGGGCCAGCATGGACAGGCCGTCGGGATCGGCCGGGTCGAAGAGCGCGTTGGCTCCGGGTCCGCCCGCGGCGTGGGCGGTGGACAGGGACAGGTTGATGTGCAGGCCCGACCCCGCGCCGCCGGCGTCGGGGCGGCCGAGGAACGTGGCCTGGTAGCCGCGCGTGGCGGCGAGCTCGCGCACCATCTCCTTGGCGATGACGGTGCGATCGGCCGATTCGAGCGCCGGGCCGTACTCGAGGTTGAGCTCCATCTGGCCGGGGGAGAACTCGGTGAGCACGCCCTCCAGCCCGAGCTCCATCGCCTCGGCGCGGTCGAAGTACTCGAGGGCGAGGCCGGTGGGATCCCCGCCGAGTCCGACGCCGTACACGCGATGGCCCTCGCCGGCCGCAGGACGCCACCCGCCCTCGCCATCGGGCGCCATCACGTAGAACTCGAGCTCGAAGCCCAGTTGTGGCTCGTAGCCGAGGGCTCGCCAGCCGTCGACGGCACGGGCCAGGGCCGCTCGCGGGCAGATCGGCAGCGGGGCGTGGCCGAACGACAGCTCGCAGACCACGACATCGGTGTCGGGCTCCCAACCCGGCCGCCGGGAGTCGAGCACCGGCGTGGCGGTGAGGTCGGCGAACCCGACGTCGGCGGCGTAGCCGGCGATCGGCAGGATCTCGCCGGCGGTGCTCATGGCCAACGTGGTGACGGCGTGATGCGTGGGGTGGTCGATGCGCCCGGCCGGGACGTAGCGTCCGTGAGTGAGACCATTGAGGTCGCTCCACATGGTGCGGATTCGCCGATTCGCCATCGTCTCCATTCTCCCACATTCCCGACGAGCGTCGGACACGTGCTGATCACCATGCAGACCACCAAGAGGACATGACAATGACCGAATATCGACGAATTCTCCTCGACGGATATGCCACCCGTGTCCGCCTCGTCGGCGATGAGCTGGTCGCCGGCGACGGCCGGACGGTCGCGGCCGCTGACGCCGTGCATCTGCCTCCCGTGGAGCCGACGAAGATCATCTGCGTCCACCTCAACTACTCGAGCCGCGTGCAGGAGTTCATCACCAAGCTTCCGCCCGCGCCGACCTACTTCCACAAGCCGATCACGGCGCTCAACGCCCACGGCGCCGACGTCGTGCGTCCCGATCGGTGCCACTGGCTCAACTTCGAGGGTGAGATCGCCATCGTCATCGGGCGCACCTGCCGCAACATCGCCCCGGGCGAGGCCGCTGACCACATCGCCGGCTACGCCGTGGCCAACGACTACGGGCTCCACGACTTCCGTGACACCGACGCCGGCTCGATGCTTCGCGTGAAGGGCGCCGACACCCTCTGCCCCGTCGGGCCCGGTCTGGTGACCGACTGGGACTTCCGCGGCAAGCGGCTGCGCACCCTCGTGAACGGTGAGGTGCGTCAGGACGGCAACACCGACGAGATGGAGTGGGACATGCACTACCTCGTCGCCGACATCGCCCGCTTGATCACCCTGGTGCCGGGCGACATCCTGCTCTCGGGCACGCCGGCCAATTCGAGACCGGTCGAGCCGGGCGACGTGGTCACCGTCGAGGTGGAAGGGCTCGGCGCGCTGACCAATCGGATCGTCGCCGGCCCGACGCCCGTCCGTACCGATGTCGGGGCGCAGCCCACCGAGTCCGAGGAGGTGCGTTCCACGGCGCTCGGGGGGGACTGGGAGCACCGCGGCAAGCGGGCACCACGGGGCCCCGGAGCTCAGCACTACGAGAGTGCGCTCGAGCCGGGCGCCGTCGAGCGCGATGCCGGCGAACGAGGGGACCGAGGGTGAGTGACCGACGGGTTCTCGTCGAGGGTGTCGCCGTCTCGCCGGATCACCTGATCGGCGGCGCCCGTGTGTCGTCGCCGACCACGTTCGAGGACCGCTCGCCGCTCGATTGGTCGTGGAAGCTGGCCGACGTCGCCCGCGGCGACGCGTCGACCGCCACCACCGCAGTCGACGCCGCCGTCGCCGCCTTCCCGGCGTGGGCGGCGGCCGGCGTCGCCGAGCGGGGGGCGTGCCTGCATCGTCTCGCCGACCTGATCGACGCCCACACCGACCACATCGCGGCCGTCGAGACCGTCGACATGGGGATGCTGCTCGAGTCGATGCGACTGCGCCTCGTGGCGCGCGGAGCGATCAACTTCCGCACCTATGCCGACCTGGCGGCGGCGCACGAGGAGCGGCGGTGGTCCTCCAAGGGCACGGCGAACACGGTGCAGCGGATGCCCGCCGGCCCGGCGGTGATCATCACGCCGTGGAACGCGCCGTTCATGCTGTCCACGTGGAAGGTTGCCCCGGCCCTGGCCGCCGGCAACACGGTCGTCCTCAAGCCGGCCGAGTGGTCGCCGTTGTCGTGCTCGCTGCTCGCCGATCTCACGGTCGAAGCGGGGTTCCCGCCCGGCGTGTTCAACCTCGTGCAGGGCATCGGCGAGGAGGTCGGTGCGGCGCTCGTCAGCGACCCGCGGGTGCGTCGCATCAGCTTCACCGGATCGCCCGAGACGGCGCGGCACATCGGCCGCGCCGCGGCCGACAACATCGTCCCGTTCACCGCCGAGCTCGGCGGCAAGGGTCCGCTGGTCGTCTTCGCCGACGCCGACCTCGACGCCGCGGCGGCCAAGGCGGCCGTGATGTACGACGACTCCGGCCAGGTGTGCCTGGCAGGCACGCGCCTCTTGGTCGAGGCGTCGGTGCGCGACGAGTTCGTCGCCCGGTTCCGGGCCGCCGTCGACCGCCACGTGCTCGGCGACAGCCGGGATGCCGCCACGACCATCGCACCGATGATCCACCCCGACCACGTCGAGCGTGTGCTCGGCTTCGTCGAACGGGCCGTCGCCGCCGGGGACGAGGTCGTCTTCGGCAGCCACCGGGTGGGCGACACCCTCCACGTGGAGCCGACGCTCATCGAGCCGGCCGGCAACGACAGCGAAGTGGTCCAACGTGAGGTGTTCGGTCCGGTGCTCACACTGCAGACGTTCGCCGACGAGGACGAGGCGATCGCCATGGCCAACTCGACCGCCTACGGCCTGTCGGCCATCGTCTACACGGGCTCGACCGAGCGGGCCGAGCGCGTGGGCCGGGCGCTGCGCGCCGGCGTGGTGTGGGTGAACACGTTCCTCGTCCGCGATCTCACCGCACCGTTCGGAGGAATCGGTCTGTCGGGCATCGGCCGCGAGGGCGGTGACTACGCCCTCGACTTCCACAGCGACCTGAAGACACTCCAGATCGCCGAGGGCACGACGACGTAGACGCGCGTCACGAATGGTGCCAGGCACCATCCGTGACGCGCACCTCAGTCGAACCAGATGTGGATCTGTCCCGTGCCGATCGAGTTCTCGTACTCCGAGTACTTCACGCCGCGACCGTGCCAGTTCCTGCCCCCGAGTGCCGACGCCATCATGATGTAGTGCCCGAACATGCCTTCGGGGTGAAACCGGAGGAAATCGGGCATCGAGTCGAGCACGCGAGCGTGGTCACCGGCCTCCATCCACGCAATGCGCTGCTGGTCGGCGGCACGCGCCTCGGGCGTGCGGATGTGCACCGGATCGGACGCTTCGTGATTGCGGAGCTGCTTGAGCTTCCAGAACGTGTGGCTCATCGCCCCGCTGGCGAGGAGCACGACTCGGCGGTCGCTGCGGGCGATCGCCCGGCCGATCGCCTCGCCGACGCGTTCGAAGTCGTCGGTCTCGGCCGTCTGGGCCAGGCTCACGCTCACCCACCGCTCGGGCCCTTGGAGGAACGGCAACAGGTTGACCGTGGCGTAGTGCAGGGGCAGGTACGGGTCGTCGATGGGCGTCAACCAGGTGCCGGCGGCCGTGGCCTCCTCGACCATCAGCGCAGCCAGCTCGGGATCGCCAGGGAAGTCGTAAGGCACGCCGCTCATGCCACGCGGCAACTCGTCGGAGGTGTAGCGGCCCGTCCGGCGCTCGTGCGAGGAGACGACGAACTCCACGGTCGTGAACCAGTGAGCGTCGAACACCACGTAGGTGTCGGCGCCCAGCGCGTCGAGCTTCTCGGCGCGCATGCGGTGCAGCCCGGGGACGAGGCTGATCTCCTTGCCCTCGTTCAGCTCGTGGCGGGTGGCCTCGGGAAGCACGATGGTGGGGACGTGGGCCACGAGGGCGGCGCCGACGATCTCACCCATTGCCCGGCCCCGACTGGTCCACGCCCTCGACGGAACGCTGCAGCTTGCGGAGCAGGCGGGCGAGCTCGTGGCGCTCGCCAGGGTCGAGACCGGCGGCGATCGCCGACTCGCCGCGGTTGAACGTGACGAACAGCTTCGACATCAGGCTCGTTCCGCGTCGCGTGAGGGCGACGTAGAGCCGCCGCCGATCCTCGTCGTGGCGTCGGCGCTCGACGAGCTGGCGGCGTTCCAGCGTGGAGAGGACGCCCGTGAGCGTGCCCTTGGTGATGCCGCTGTTGGCGGCGACATCGCGGAACTCGTGCTCGCCCCACACCCAGAGGACCCAGAGCACGGTGAAGGCGGTGAACGACAGGTCGTGCACGGTGAGGACCGATCGTTCCAGCTGAGACCGCGCGGCGTTGGCGGCGCGGAAGACGTTGGACAACGCGGCCATGGCGTCCAGGTCGAGAGCGGTGTCGAGACCGAGCTCACGCAGGCGCTCGCCCACTTCGATCTCGGCAGGGAGGAGCTCGGGATCGGGGGCTGGTGCTCGGCTCATCGTCGTGTCGACCTCTGCCGGCGGCGCCGTGACGCAGCCTCGACGAGCCAGGCAAAGATCGGGTCCGATGCTGCGCCGGCCAGCATCTCGGGGTGCCACTGCACGGCGATGGCGTCCCGATCCGGCAACTCGATCGCCTCGATGGTCCCGTCGCCGCTCCGGCCCACCACCTCCCAGCCCTCGGCGAGGCGGTCGATCGTCTGGTGGTGGAGCGAGTTGATGGCCACCTCGGGTCCGTACAGGTCGTGGAGGCGAGACCCGGGCGTGATGACGACGGTGTCGGTCTCGGCGTCGGGGGCCAGGTCGAAGCGGGCGTGATCGGGCACGTGCTGGTGCAACGTGCCGCCGCCGTGGACGTTGAGCAGCTGGAACCCGCGGCAGATCCCGAGCACCGGGACGTGGTCGGCGACGGCCATGTCGATCACGTCGAGCTCCATCGCGTCCCGCTCCGGTTCGGGGCCGTGGAGCTCGGCCTCGGGCCTGGCGCCGTAGCGGGCCGGGTCGATGTCGGCACCACCACTGAGCAGGACGCCGTCGAGCACGCCGCGGTACTCGTCGACGTCGACGGCCTGGGGCAGATGCACCGGCAACCCACCCGCGTCGGCGACCGCTGCGGCATAGGCCGACACGTACATGTCGATCGAGGCGTCGGCGAAGTTGGCGGGCATGCCGGCGAACTGCGACCCCCGAGCGACCCGACCGGTCAGGCCGATGAGCGGGCGATCGTTAATCATTCGGGTCCAAACGATAGTCGATCGAGCCGCTGGTGGATCCCGGTCGCCTGGCCTCAGGCGGGTGCTGCACTCCGGGCGTAGAGCACGGAAAAGGACCCGATGCCATCCACCGACGGGTCGTCGACCAGTCCGACGATCTGCAACGGCGTCCGGCCGCTCCAGCTGCACGTCACCCCGGACGTGGGGGACTGGCGTCGGGCGCACCCGAGGAACATCGCGTTGGCGCCATCCCACGAGGCGGCGACGAAGAGGGCATCGAGCGATGGGTTGCCGCTCTGGCCGGTGGTGCCGTAGCGCGCCGCGGCGGCGAGAAGCTCGGCGACCCCGCTGTAGCGGCGCGGTCCGAGTTGGGGCGGGTCGATCTGACGGAACGACCCGGTCTCCGGGCAGCCGAGATCGCCGGCCAACGTGCGGGCCGTCTGTGGGCCGACCACCCCGTCGGCCACCAGGCCGCGGGACTCCTGGTAGGCGGCGACCACCGCGCCCATCTCGGGCGTCATGGTCGAGGCGGGCGGAACCCATCGCCCCGTGACGTGGATGATCGCCAGCCGGATCGTCTGCAGCTCGGCCGATGGCTCGGTGGGCGGCACGGGCTCGGCCGGTGGGTCCTGCGGGTACAGCGAGGCGTCGCCCCACCGGTAGCAGAGGGCGGCGGCGGGAACGCTCATCCGCACCAGTTCGGCGTTCCCCAGCTGTGTTGGCTGGGGAGTGACGGTCTGTTCGAACGCCGAGAGCTGTCCGCCGTCGACCACGTCGAAGCCATCGGCGGTGGCCGTGAACGTCTGCCGTCGCACGAGTGGGGCGCAGCAGCCGTCACCCGGCACCGGCCCCTCCCCGGATTCCACGGTGAACGTGGGGCCGTCCGCGGCGAGGATGCGGCCGGCGGGCAGCTCCTGTTCGGCGATGACCGTCACCGAGTGGTCGGCGGCGACCTGAAGGAGCGCGGCGCTGCGCGTCCGGATCACCCCGCCGGCCTGCTCGCAGGAGAGGAACGCCAGCGCCAGGCCGTCGAACGGGGCGATCGGGCGGACGTCGTCGAGCACGACTCGCTCGACGCCGACGATCGCGGCGCCGCCGATGACCTGGACGTCGCCGTCGCCGCACGGCGACGGCACGACGGCCTGCAGCCAGTTTACGCCGGCCAGCAGGTCGACGGGCGGTGCCGTGGTGGTCGATGTCGATGTCGTCGTCGATGGCGCAGGAGCCGTGGATGTCGTCGCCGGGGGAGTGGCGCTGGACGTGGCAGACGGCCCGACGAGCGCCGTCGAGGAGGGGCCGGTGGCCGGCGGCGATGTGGCCGACACCGTGGGCGTGGCGACGATGGGGACGAGTCCGGCGAGGATGCCGACGCGGGTCACCCAGCTGCGGCGGATCGACACCCGAGCGACGTTAGCGAGTTCGGACCGGCGCCCGATGGCTCTCCCAGATCGGCTCGATGACCGGCGCCAGCGCGACCAGTCGCGTCGACTGCGGCGCCAGGCCGGCAGCCACGATGCACGCGGAAACCAGCGCGCTCTCCTGGGAATCGACGTCGAACGTGTGGGTGCCGGCGAACCAGATCCCCTCGTCGCCCTGGATCTCGGCGAGCGACCGCTGGGCCGCGATGAACGCCGGGGTGATGTTCGGGTGTCGGTACTCCCTGTTCGCCAGCACGCTCGTGGGAGGTTCGCGGCGGTTCGTCGTCCACGACTTGAAGACCGGTAGCCCGGCGGCCCGGTCCTGGATCGCGCCGTACCACATGCTCGCCTCGCATTGGTCACCGTCGTTGCGGGCGTTGTAGGACGCCCAGTGCGCCGGATCGGTCGGCATGTAGATCGAGTCGGTGTGGATGGCCACGCTGGCCGAGAAGTACTGCTGCCGACCGTAGATCTCAGCGATGCCCACACCGCCCGCGCCCAACTGCTCGGCGAGCCGGCTGGCCGGTTCCGGCGGCAGGGCCAGGACGATCTCGTCGAACGTGAACTGGCGTCCGTCGGCTGCCGTCGCCGTGAACTCGTCGCCGGTCCGGCTCACGCCGACGATCTCGGCGGAGGTGTGGATGTCGGTCGTCGTCAACTGGCCGATCAATGCCTCGGCCACGGCCTGAAGGCCGTCTGCCACGTTGTGGTAGTTCACACCCAGAGGGTCGGCGAGGTCGACCGGGCGGGCGAGGAACGCCACGCCGCCCCGGGCGGCGACCGCCTTGTTCTCCTCCGTCGACGTCCCGTTGAGGGCGGCGAGGAGCGGGTAGATGACCGTGCTCGTCGCCGTCGGCGAGAGGTCGAGCTGATCGACGTACTGGCCGAGTGTGGTGCTCCAGTCGCCCGTGCCGAGCCGTTGGGGTCCCGCCCAGTCGGCCTGGGCCGCGGTCGTGAACGTGAGCAGCGCCACCGCGTTGTCCAATTGGGCCGAGGGGTCGACCGACGAGAACGTCAGGCCGGGCGCCCCGTGCTGCCACATCGCGATCGTCATGTTGGCGGGCACGATCGGCAACCGGAGCGTGTCGGTCACCAGCTTCCAGAAGTTCGGGTAGCTACGTCGCGCGAAGTACTGGGCGCCCACGTCGACCCAGTGCACATCGTCGCCGACGTCCACGACGACGGATTCGGCGTGCCCGCCGACGAACTCATCTCGTTCCAGGACCGTCACCGTGTGAATGCCGTCGAGCAACCATGCGGTCTCGAGCCCGGCCATGCCGCCGCCGATCACTCCGACCCGCATCCCTGGCGTCGCCTCGCGTCTCGCCGACGGCTCGCGTGCGCCTCCGATCACCATTGTTGCGCCGACTGCTGCGCCCGCCTTCATCAGCCTGCGCCGCGAGATGCCCTGCCCCCCGGGGATCTCGACCGACGACATGCGCGGTTCGTTGGGCTCGTTCAGCCGACCCCTGTCCCGCCGGGCGGGACGAGGAACCGGTAGCGGCACGAGGTGGAGTCCCCGGGCCCGAGGACGCGCGTCCCCGTGCCGTCGATGCCCCGCTGGTCGAGGTTGAACGCGTCGTTGGCGTTGGTGACGGGCTCGACGCAGATCCACCCGGGCACGCCGGTGTACACGACGAGGTGGTCGATGTCGTCGCTCCACTCGATGATCAGGTCGTCGAGGACGGCCCGCCGCTCGCCGATGCCGGTGAAACAGGTGTCGATGGTTGGCGGCACCCGTCGCCGGCCCTCGCCGTCGAGTGACACGTCGTGGTCGGCATCGACCGGGACAGGTGGTCCGGTCGGCAGGCAATCGTCACCCGCCGGCCACATGTGCGAGACGTCGGCCCAGAACGGCGACGCCCGGAACCACGGATGGATCCCGAGACCGACGGGCACGGCGCGGTCGCCGCCGTTCGTCACGGCGAGCTCCTGGTGAAGACCCTCGGGGTGCAGGGTGAACCGTTGCTCGACGGCGACGGCGTAGGGCGGTGTGTCGGTGGTGGTCCGGAGCGTCGCGCTGGTCGCGCTCTGCTCGGTCACCGACCAGGCGGTCGCGGCGACGAGGCCGTGGATGGCCGTGCCGTCGGGGTAGTTGATCGGCAGCTGGTGGGTCACCCCGTCGAACGTGAACCGCCCGTCGGCGATCCGGTTCGACCACGGCGCCAGCGGATAGCTGCCCCACTGCGCCCAGTGGTAGGGGTCGGCCGGATCGCTCTGATCACGCGGCCGCAGCAAGGGACCGCGACCGAGGTCGAGCTGGGCGAGACGCCCGCCGTGCTGAGGCGCGATCGTCGCTCGCAGATCGTCGAGCACGAGATCGATGTCGTCCTGCGCCACAGCGTGACAGTAGTCGGCACGCTGGAGCCCCCTCACCGCCCCACCCATCCGAGTGTCGAAGTGCTCCCGAGTGTGGAATGCCCACCTGTCGGTCATTCCACACTCGCATGCCGGGCGGCCAGCGCAGGCGTGATCCGAATACCTCCCGTCGTTCGACCGGGCGGCTCGGTATCCTTCGGAGCACCACGGGGAGTAGCGCAGCCTGGTAGCGCTCCTGCTTTGGGAGCAGGAGGTCGCGGGTTCAAATCCCGCCTCCCCGACCACCACACGTTGGGGGTTCCCCGGCGAACCGATCAGCTGGCGTGGCTCGTCGTTGCGGTCCTCTCCCTAGAGGTGACGCGGCCTGGCTCGAGCTCGCCGGTGGATCTTGTCGATGGCGTCCACGGCGAGCAGCACGGCGGCAGCGGCGACGGCCACGAGCCAGCCAACCAGCGGGGGGCTGGCGTGGCCGAGCTCGCTCGCGATCGGACCGGCGAGGATGACGAGGAGCGAGAAGACGAGCTCGACGCTGGCGGCTGGGATCAGCAACCGGTTCGTCGTCCAACCCAGCGCGCCAGGCCACTGGCTGGAGCTCCGGCACGCGAAGGCGTTGGCGGTCTGGGCGATGACAACCGTCATGAACGCCGCGCCGGACGCGGCAGCCAGAGCGGGCCCCTCAGGGAACGTCTCGCCGGGCCGCCAGCCGGCGACGACGAGGCACAGAAGGAACGAGGCCATGGTCATCACCGCCACCGTGGGGCCGAGCACACCGAACGCTCGCCGGGCGACGGTGTAGTTCAGGAGCCGGCCTGAGACCGGTGGGCCTTCGAGCAGATGCCGCGCTGGTGGCTCGGCGCCAAGAGCGACGGCGGAGAGGGTGTCCGTCCCGAGGTCGAGGGCGAGGATCTGAAGGACACCCAACGCTAGTGGGAAGCGGCCACCCGAGATCGCCCAGACGATGAACGGGGTGAGCTCGGCCACGTTGTCGGTGAGGTGGTAGGTGAGGAACCGGCGGATGTTCACGAACGTGGCACGTCCCTGCTCGACGCCGGCGACGATGGTGGCGAAGTGGTCGTCGAGCAGCACCAGATCGGCTGCCTCCCGCGCGACGTCCGTTCCGGAGGCACCCATCGCGATGCCGATGTCGGCTTCGTGCAGGGCTGGGCCATCATTGACGCCGTCACCGGTCATCGCCACCACGTGCCCGCGCGCCCGCAGTGCCTTGGCGATGCGCAGCTTGTCCTCCGGGGAGACCCTGGCCACCACGATCCCGTCGCGGTCCAGCACGGCCCCCAGCACCTGGCCGTCCGCAGGGAGATCGTTGCCACACAGCACCGGCGCCCCCTCGACGTGCAACCCGACTTCCGAGGCGATTGCCGCGGCCGTGGCGGGATGGTCGCCGGTGACCATGGCCACCTTGATCCCGGCCCGGCGGCACGTGTCGATGGCGCTCGCGACATCGGGACGGGGCGGGTCCTCCATGGCAACGAGCCCATAGAGGCGAAGACCGACCTCGGCCTCTTCCGCGGAGGCCGGCAGCCGTCCACCCGTGGGTCGGCCGGCGACCGCAAGGACTCGCAGGCCCTTCTGGGTCAGCGCGGCAAGCACATCGCTCGCGCCGGCATCCTGCACGCACAGTGGGAGCACCGCGTCGGGTGCGCCCTTCGCGAGCACCTCCCCGTCGACAACGATCGACATGCGCCGACGCCGTGGGTCGAACGGGAAGCGGGCTTCGGCGCGGTGCTCGACGCGGTCGGTGCCAGTGTCGATACCCATGCGGCGGGCGAACGCGTCGAGGGCCGCCTCCATCGGGTCGCCGTGAGCTCGCCACTCGCCGTCGACCTCGTGGACGTAGCCCACCGAGCAACGAGCGGAGGCGAGCGCAAGACGCTCCAGAGCGGCCCGGGCGTCGGGGCTGGAGAGCACGGCCGTCGCGACCGGCTCGTAGCCGGGGGTACCGATCAACGCCATGCCGTCCGGCGTCCACGCTTCGACCACCGTCATCTGGTTGCGGGTCAGCGTGCCTGTCTTGTCGGTGCAGATGAACGTGGTCGACCCGAGCGTCTCAACGGCCTCCAGTTCGCGCACCAGGACCTGGTGCTTGGCCATCTGCTCGGCACCCCAGGCCAGCGACAAGGTGACGGTCGGTAGCAGTGCCTCGGGGACGAGCGCCACCGTCACCCCCACGGCAAACACGAAACCGTCCGATGCCGGGTTGCCAAGCGCCACCGTGAGCGCGAAGAACGCGACACCCACACACACCGCGATGGCTGCGACCGTGCGCACGACGGAGTGCAGCTCCCGCGCCAACGGGCTCGGCGGCCGCTCGGTCAGCACGGTGAGCCGGGCGATGTCGGCCAGCCGAGTCGACTCCCCGGTGGCCGTGACGACCGCCTCGGCCTCGCCCTCCACCACGAAGCTCCCGGCAAACAGATCCCCGCCCTCCATGGCGGTCGGCTCGCTCTCACCCGTCAGCAGCGACGTATCCACCAGCAAGCCGTGGGCGACGACGACGCTCGCGTCGGCCGCGATCCGATCCCCCGACTCCAGCAAGACCACATCGTCGACGACGACTTCCTGGGCGTCGACCTGTACCGGGCGACCGTCGCGGCGGACCGTCACTCGTTGGGGCAGCAGGGCGCGAAGCCGCTCCGCCGCCTTGTCGGCCCGACTTTCCTGCACGAAGGCGAACACCGCGTTCAAGATCACGACCCCGAAGATCGCGACCCCGAGTTGCGGGAGCCCGGCCACGAACGCCAGCCCGCCCGCAGCCCACAGCATCACCGCGAAGAAGTGCAGCAGCTGATCCGCGAAGCGACGCCAGGCCGAGCGACGCCGAGGAGGCGGCAACTGATTCGGCCCCGCGCGGTCGAGGCGGGCGCGTGCCTCCGTCGAGGTGAGACCCAATGGGCTGGCACCGACGGAGTCCTGCATCGCCTCCATCGTCGATGGCATACGTCGGCACGCACCAGGGGCGAACGGCCCGAGCGCGGACCACCTTCGGGAGCAGCCCACCCCGCCGTCCCGGCGCCGTGGAAGTCGGGACGCACGGCCCTAGTGAGGAGGGGCGCGGCGGGCCCACGATGAGTGCGTGGAAGAGTCGAACGCAGAGCCGGGGCCAGAGCGTGTCGTGTCCTTGACAGAGGACGAGTGCATCGCCCTGCTGTCCGCTCGCACCGTCGGCCGGATCGCCGTCGTGCATGAGGGCTATCCGGCCGTCTTTCCCGTGAACTACGTGATGGTGCGGGCGGAGGAGGGGTTCATGATCGCGATCCGCACGCGACCGACGAATGTCATCGATCGCGTCGACGAGTTGGTCGCCTTCCAGATCGACAGCACCGAGGTCGGCCGCGATCGAGGCTGGAGCGTGCTCGTGCGGGGCCGGCTCCTCGCCGTGACACCCGACGAGGTGTACGACTCACACCCGATCCTCGACGGCCGGGATGCGTGGCGCATCGTCATCCCCCACGTCGTCACGGGACGGAAGGTCGACCCCCCGTCCTCGGACTGGGACTACGACGCCGCGGCGTACCTGTAACGGCGCCCACCGCTGGGGTCGCGGAGACGCCGCGAGAGAAGTCGTCCAGAACGGGACCATCGGCCCTGTCGGGCCGCATGCGGTCGACGCAAGCTGAGATCGAAGGAGGTGCTCAGATGAGCAAGCAGAAGGACAACAAGACGGCACCCTCCCACGAGGTACCGACTTCGACGCTACCTGCGCCGACACAGTGGATGTCCCGGTTCAGCTTCCCCGATCTGTGGCAGGCGTTCGCCGGCCCGGACGTGAAGCTCGAGGAGTTCCGCGACAACGGATCGATGGTGGTTCGAGCCGAATTGCCGGGGGTCGACCCGGACAAGGACATCGCCGTGACCGTCAAGGACGGCACGCTCCACATCCACGCCCAACGGTCGGAGGAGTCCAGTCACAAGGACGATCGCTCGTACCGGAGTGAGTTCCGCTACGGGTCGTTCGACCGGATGGTCCACCTCCCGGCGGGCGCGACCGGAACGGACGTCAAGGCGACGTACCGCGATGGCGTCCTGGAAGTCCGGGTCCCGGTGGACGACTCCGCACCTCATGGCCAGCGGATCGAGGTCACGAGGAGCTGAACCAGCCGCCACATCGCGGCCGGCCCCGTTTGCTCTGAGTGGGCAACGGGGCCGGCTGTGGGTGATGCCGGCCGCAGCCACGGACGTCCAATTGGGACCTAGGGCCCTTCCGGTGATCGGGGACGCGGCGTGAGAATGCTGACAGCGAGCGAGGTGACCGCTACGGAGAACTCTCTCGACCCGCACGGGAGGAGGACGCCACATGTGGCGACGCAAGAAACGATCCGACGCCGGGAGCCGGCGTGATCTCGTCGAGGAGACCGAGGCGTTCCTGCAGGGAACGCTCGTCGAGTGGCATCTCCGCCACGATCGGTGCGTACCGACCTGGGCCTGGACCAACCTGCTCGCCCACGGCACGCGCGACCAGCTGATCGGCGCGACGCGCGCCAACTTCGCCGACTCGTCACGATGGGCGCAGGCCCGCCAGTACCTGGCCGCCGAACTGCTCGATCGGGTTCCGGAGCCGAGCGCCCTGCGTCGCCTCCAGACGCGTGTCCTCGTGCCGCTCGAGTTCGAGCTGGCAGCCCGCACTCTCGCCTACCAGGAGCCATCCGAGTGGCTCCTGGTCGTACTCGATCGTCTGGTCGGCCAGCAACCGGCGCGTTCCCCTCGTGCCGACCACACCTGACGCAGGAGCAACACATGCAACAGGAATTCGACGAAGCGGGCACTCCCGGACTGGTCGTGGTGCGAGTCGTCCACGACGGCCTCGTCGCCCATGAGGAGCGGTGCCAATCAGCTGACGAGGTCCTGGCTGTGATCGAGGCGTGGGAGGACGTCGACGGAACCCGGTTCGAGATCGTCGACGAGCGGCAGCCGTCGCGCGGGCCGATGCCGCCGCAGGAGTTCTTCGCGTCGGTGGAGGAACCGCTCCTCGACGACCCGCAACGAGGCTGAGGGTCGCGCCGCGCAGCGCCGAGCCGGCGGTCGGCGGGCTTGTCCACCGTGACCCGTCGCAGGCGGGTCCTAGGTCGTCGAGAGCGGTGGCACTTCGCGGTGGGCGAACAGGGCCTCGGCGGTGAGGGGCCGGGCGAGATCGGCCAGGTCGGACGCCAACTCGACGAGCAGGTCGTCGGTCGAGAGCATGCCGACGAACCGTGTGCCCTCGACGACAGGAATGCGTCGGATCGCGTGTTCGTGCAGGAGGCGGTAGACGCTGTGCACGTCGGCACCGGCCTCGATCGTGACCGGGTCGGGCGTCATGACCGAATCGATGCGGGCGTCGGAGGGGATGCCGCGAGCGACGGCCCGCCGGACGATGTCGCGGTCGGTGACGATGCCGACGAGCCGGTCGCGCTCCACGACGGCGAGCGAGCCGACTCCGGAGTTCTCCATCACACCGGCGGCCGCGCGAAGCGTCGTGTCGGGAGGAACGGCGACGCCGGGGCGGTGCAGGTTCTCGATCGTCTTCATGGTCGCGACCTCCGTTCGCTGCGGGTCTGTGTCAGCCCACGTCCATTGAGCACGCCGGACCACCGGGCGGGGCCAGGGCCGAAAGTCCATTCGGCCGCAGTGCGGAGTGCCGACGAGCGTGCGCCGGGGCGGCCCGGGACCTTCGCCCCTTCCGGGAACCCGGTGGGAGGAGCAGAGTTGAGACAGGAGGCACGATCATGAAGGCTCACACGTACGGCAGGTTCTCCTCATCCGTCCGGCCGGTGCGACCCGGCGCACATACGTGGCTCACAGCCGCCGGCGTGCTGGTCGCAGCGGGCGGGCTCGTCGCCTCGTCGAGGGTGTCGGCGGCCGAAGGCGCCGGCGAGCAGGTGCTGGCCGCGCGGGGTGACTGCGGCGATCTGGGCGACACGGCTCCGGTGAACGACGGCTTCCCTCAGCGCCTGTCGAGCCTCGTCGGAGCCGACATCCGCACGGGTGGGCACGACTGCTTCGAGCGAGTCGTGCTCGAGCTCCAGGGCGACGGGGACCTGCCCGGCTACCAGGTGCAGTACGAGTCCGATCCGATCCTCGACTCCCCCCGCGGCGCGCCGGTGGACGTGGCCGGGGATGCCACGTTGGTGCTCTCGGTGGGGGCGTGGATGACGTCGCCCGACAGCGGCGGCTACCAGGGGCCGTCGGAGTTCGTGCCGACCAACGTCGACAACATCCTCGAACTGCAGATGCTCGAGAACTTCGAAGGGATGACGTCGTGGGCGATCGGTCTCGACCGACAACGCGACTTCGACGTGTTCACCCTCGACGATCCGGTCCGCATCGTCATCGACATCGCTCGCGACGCACCGCTCCCCGCGACCACGTCGCCGGGGGCCACGGTGCCGTCCACGGCGACACCGACGGCGCCCCAGATTCCGCCCACGCGGTTCGGCCCGCCGTGGTCGGAATCGGCGCGTGACCTGATGATCGGCGGTCCGATGGGGCCGATGGGGCCGATGGGTCCTGCGGCTGGTTGAGACGTGCCACCAGTCGGCGACGACGTGGGATCGCCGCGGATCGCGGCCGACGACCTGTTCCGGCCCGGCGTCGAGGTCGCCGAGACGCACGTCTCCCGGATCGCCTTCATCGGCGATCGCGCTCACAAGCTCAAGAAGGCCGTCCGGTTCGCCTTCGTCGACCTCTCCACCCCCGAGCGGCGCGAGTGGGTGTGTCGCCGCGAGGTGGAGCTGAACCGGCGATTCAGCCCCGACGTGTACCTCGGCGTCGAGGAGGTCGTCGATGACGAGGGCCGGGTCGTCGACCATGCGGTTCTCATGCGACGGATGCCGGCCGCTCGCCGACTGGCCACGCTGATCACCACGGGACGCGATGTGTCGCCGTGTCTCCAGGCGGTCGCCAGGATCATGGCCGGTTGCCATGCGAGGGCAGCGACCAGTGACCAGTGACCAGATCCGCGCCGTTGCCACGCCACGAGCCCTGCGACGGCTCTGGCACGACAATCTCGTCGAGCTCGACGCGTTCGTCCCGTCGATCCTCGACCGCCCGTCGCTCGGCGACATCGAGCGATTGGCGACCAGATACCTGGCGGGTCGTGGTGTGCTGCTCGCCGAGCGCAGTTCGGCCGGGCGGATCGTCGACGGCCATGGGGACCTGCTCGCCGACGACATCTTCTGCCTCGACGACGGACCGCGGATCCTCGACTGCCTGGAGTTCGACGATGCGTTGCGCTGGGGGGACGTCCTCTACGACGTCGGCTTCCTGGCCATGGATCTCGAACGTCTCGGCCATCCCGAGCTCGCCCGATCGCTCCTCGACGAGTACCGGCGGCTGTCCGGGGAGAACCATCCGCGCTCGCTCGAAGACCACTACATCGCATACCGCGCTCTGGTACGCGCCAAGGTGTCGTGTCTGAAAGGCACGCCGGCCGACCACGCCGAGGCATCCCGCTACATCGCCCAGTGCCTCGAGCACCTGCGCGCGGCTCGCGTGCGACTCGTTCTCGTCGGTGGTCTCCCCGGCACCGGCAAGACGACCGTCGCTCGTGGCCTCGCTCGCACCCTCGGCTGGACGGTGCTCAGCAGCGACGAGCTGCGCAAGCAGGATGCCGGACTGGACACCGTCGACCACGCGGCCGCGGAGTTCGGCCACGGCCTCTACACGTCGGCCGCCACGGAGCGCACGTACCGCGTGATGCTCGAGCGGGCGGGAACGCTCCTCACACGAGGGGAGAGCGTCATCCTCGATGCCTCGTTCGCCCAGGAGCCGTGGCGGCAGGACGCTGCCGTGGCCGCCGGTCGACTCCACGCCGATCTCGTCGAGCTGTGCTGCCAGCTCCCCTCGGAGACCGCCGCCGGCCGTCTCGTCGAACGAGCCCGCGGCCACGCCGATGCCTCGGACGCCGACCCCTCCGTGGCCGCCGTGATGGCCGGGCGGTTCACACCGTGGCCGTCAGCCACACCGATCGACACCCGATCGTCGCCGGCCGAGGTTCAGCAGCGCGTGCTCGCCGTGGTCGACGCGGACCGGCCGTCGATCGGGCCTTGACTGACGGACCCGGTGACTCCAGCCGCCGGTCACTCTGTGGTGATCGCACGCAGTATGTCGACGTGGGCGGCGCGCCGGGCCGGGCGGGTCGCGGCGAGGACCGCTCCGGCGAGGGCGAGCAGGGTGACGACGGCGACCGGCTGGAGCGGCAACGAGAACGCTTCCAGGCCGTCTCCGCGGATCGTGACGCTGATCGCCCATCCGAACGACACGCCGATCAGTAGCCCGAGCACTGTCCCGATGAGGCCGACGATGGCGGCCTCCCACCGGACCGACGAGCGGGTCTGTCCACGGTCCATCCCGACGGCTCGGAGCAGGCCCAGCTCACGGGTCCGTTCGTACACGGACAGGGCCATGCTGTTGGCGATGCTGAACAGGGCGATCCCCACGGCGAGGGCCAGGAGGGCATACATCTGGTTGACGAGCGGGTCGATCTGGGCGGCCTGGTCGTCGATGTAGGTCGTACGGCTCACGAGCTCGGCATTGGCGAAGCGGTCGACGATCGGCTGCATCGCCGCTCGGGCCTCGTCGTCGCTGACGCCCGGCGCGACGGCGATGTACACGGCGAAGTCGAACTGATCGGCACCGGTGGACTCGTGAAGTCCCTGGCTGACGACGAACTTGCCTGCCAGCTCGTCGTCGGCGTAGATCCCGGTCACGGTCAGCGGCCGGGTGGTGCCGTCGATGAACCTCACGTCGATGACGTCGCCCACACCGAGCCGGCGCGCGGCCGCCTCGCCGTCGTCGAGCAGGATCCCGGTCTCGTCGAGGGACTCCAGCACCGAATCGGCGACACCGATCTCGAAGACCTGACCCGCGCTGTCAGGATCGACGGCGACATAGGCGATGTCGGACAGATCGCCGTCGCCGACGATCTGGGCGACGCCGGTGCGGACGCCGGCGGCCGCCTCGATCTCGGGGAGGGCGCTGAGCTCGGCGCCGAGCTCGGGGCTGAGGCCGCCGAAGGCGAACGTGTCGCTGGTGACGACGTGGCTGCCGGTGAACTGCGTGCCGATCACGTCACGGATCCAGTCCTTGGCCGACGCTGCGATCACGTTGATCGCGATCACCAGGGCGACACCGATCATCAGGGCGCCGCCCGTGCGCGCCGTGCGCTTGGGATTGCGGGTTGCGTTCTGGCGCGCCAGCCGGCCGGCGATGCCCCGGAAGCGGGCGAGTGGCGCACCGACGGTGTCGGCGGTCGGCCCGGCAACGAGCGGACCGAGCACGAAGACGCCGAGGAAGGTCACCAGGGCACCCAGCCCTACCCAGGCGATCTCCGACCCGACGAGGCCGGCGACGAAGGCGGCAACTCCCAGCGCGGTCGTCGCGCCGCCGATCAGCAGACGCCGCGAGGAGTGGGCACTGACGTCGACGGCCACGTCGCGCAGCGCGGCGATGGGTGGGACTCGCGAGGCACGTAGTGCCGGAAACACCGCGGACACCACCGTCGCCGCCGTTCCGATGACCATCGATGCGGCGACGGTGCGCAGTTGCAGGACGGTCCCGCCGGCGGGGAGGTCGATGCCGAAGCCCGCCATCAATGCCTTCAGGCCCTGGGCGACACCGACGCCGACGCCGAGGCCGACCGCCGATGAGATGGTGCCGACCACGACCGCCTCGAGGAGCTGCGCGGCCAGCACCTGGCGCCGCGTGGCGCCGATCGCGCGCAGGAGAGCCATCTCTCGCAGGCGTTGGGTGATGACGATCTGGAAGGTGTTGAAGATCGTGAAGCAGGCGACGACGAGTCCGATCACCGCGAACACGAGCAGGAAGGTCGTGAAGAACCCCATCGCGTCGGCGACGTAGTCCTGCTGCTCCTCGGTCATCTCGGCCCCGGTCACCGCTTCTTGTCCGTCCGGCAGGACACCGGCGACGCGTTCGGTCACCTCCTCCTCGGAGACGCCCGGCTCGGCGGCGACCATGATCGTGTCGAGCTCGCCGACGTCACCGATCAGCACCTGCTGGGCGGTGGTCAGATCGAACAGGGCGACACTGGCGCCGGCGAGGGAGTCGACCGAGCCGAACCGGACGATGCCGACCAGCGGGAACTCGTGCGCACCGGTCTGGGTGATGACGGTCACCAGGTCACCCAGCTCCAAGTCGCCGTCGCGCGCGCTCTTGCGGTCGATGGCGAGCTCACCGGGTCCCGGTGCGCGGCTGCCCTGGGTGAGTGTCCAGGGTCCCAACCGACCGGAGAGGTAGCTCATGCCGAGTGTGGGCGGTCCCTGTCCGGGATTGCCGATGGCATCGCCGTCGTGGTCGACGAGTTGGGCGAAGCCCTGCACGAACCCTTGTGCATCGGCGACGCCGGCGACGCCCTGCACGGTGCTCAGCGTCGACTGTGGGATGCGGCCGCGCTGTTCGCCCGCCATTTCGACCTCGATGCCGGTGGCCGACCGCACGATGGTGTCGGTGTCGTCATAGATGTCGGCGAAGAGGTCGTCGAACGTGCGGCTGATCGTGTCGGTGAACACCAGCGTGCCGGCGAGGAACGCCACGCCGAGCACGACGGCGAGCGCCATGCTCACCATCCGCCGCTTGCGGGCGAACATCGACCGCAGTGTCATGCCGAGCATGGCGGCTCAGTCTCCCAACCGCTTGAGGGCGTCCAGGATGCTGTCCATCGCGGGGCGCTGCAGCTCGTCGACGACGCGTCCGTCGGCGAGGAACAGGACCCGGTCGGCGTAGCTGGCCGCGCGTGGATCGTGGGTGACCATGACGATCGTCTGACCGAGCCCCTCGACCGACGCCCGGGCGTTGTCGAGCAGGTCGGTCGCCGATTTCGAGTCGAGGTTGCCGGTGGGCTCGTCGGCGAAGATCAGCTCAGGACGGCTGATCATCGCTCGCGCCGCGGCCACTCGCTGCTGCTGGCCCCCCGACAACTCCGACGGTCGGTGGCGCAACCGATCGCCGAGACCAAGTTGCGTCACGATGGCCTCGAACCAGGCCGGATCCGCCCGCCGGCCGGCCAGCGCGACGGGCAACTCGATGTTCTCCCTCGCCGTGAGGGTGGGCACGAGGTTGAACGATTGGAAGACGAAGCCGATGCGGTCGCGACGCAGGTGCGTGAGTTGACGATCGTTCAAGGTCGACAGGTCCGTGTCACCGATGAGCACCGAACCGGACGTCAGCCGGTCGAGGCCGGCGAGACAGTGCAGCAGGGTCGACTTCCCGGAACCCGACGGCCCCATGATCGCCGTGAGACGACGGGCTTCGAAGTCGACCGAGACGTCGTCCAGCGCCGTGACCCTCGTGTCGCCTGCGCCATAGATCTTGACCGCGTGGATGGCTCTCGCAGCCGGTGTCGCCGCCGATTGGACGGGTACCGGTGAGGTCGTTCCGAGTGGTGCGGTCATCGCAGCTCCTCTCTCTCGTCTCGACGGTACGGAGGAGGAGGCGGCCGGGCCAGTGCCGTTGGTCCCGAGTCGTCAGGTGGCCGCGGCCGTCGTCTCCGGGTGCCGAGCGGGGTCGCCGATCAGCGCGAGTGGCTGTCCCGTCGACTGCAGCACTCGCTGCCACAGATCGCCCGTCGGTTGCACCTGCCGCCGTCGCCGCGTGACCAGATCGTTGGGGAGGTGCGTGAAGCGGCCCTGGTGATACCCGACGACGACGTCGGTCTTGCCTGCCATCGCGGCGTGGGCAGCCATCTGTCCCAGCGACAGGCAAAAGGCGGCGTCGGTGGCGTTGGCCGGGAGCGAGCGGATCTCGTAGCTGGGGTCGAGGTACTTGATGTCGGCGTGGACACCGAGCTCGCCGAGATCGGATCTCAGGTGATCCCGCAGCCAGGTGCCGACGTCGGCCAGCTTGGTGTTGCCGGACGCATCGGTCGCCGCGGGCGGCGCCAGCAGGTCCTGGCCGGCGCCTTCGGCGACGACGATCACGGCGTGGCGGCGACGCGCCAACCGGCGGGCGACCACGTCGACGACGCCGCCGTCGCCGGCGAGGGTGAAGGGCACCTCGGGGACGAGGCACAGGTTGACGTCGGGCCTCGCCAACGATGCGTGGGCGGCGATGAACCCGGAGTGCCGGCCCATCAGCTTGACGAGGCCGATCCCGTCGAGCGCGCCGCGTGCTTCGACGTGGGCCGCGCCGATCGTTCTGGCCGCGGCGTCGACCGCCGTGGCGAAGCCGAAGCTCCGATCCACCCAGTCCAGGTCGTTGTCGATGGTCTTGGGCACGCTCACGACGGCGATGCGATGCCCGAGCCGCCGCACGGCAGCGACGATCGCCGATGCCCCGCGCACGCTGCCGTCCCCACCGATGCAGAACAGCATCGAGACGCGGTCGTGCACCAGGGTTCGCACCATCGCGTCCGGGTCCTGAGGGCCTCGTGACGAGCCGAGGACGGTGCCGCCGTGCAGGTGGACGTCCCGAACGGCCGCGGCGGTGAGGGCGAGCGGTGGCAGGCGCAGTGGGTCGGCGAGGCCGGCGAAGCCGTACCGATAGCCGATGACGCGGCGAACGCCGTAACCGTGGAGGAGCGTCAACGTCAAGGACCGGATGACGTCGTTGGTGCCGGGGCACAACCCGCCGCACGTGACGACTCCCGCCGTGACGGCGCGTGGATCGAACCCGAGCAGCCGTCGGGGCCCCGCCGGTTCGAACGCGGGTGGGAGCTCGCCACGGTCGACGAACGCGGCGAACGACCGGATGTCCGACGAGCACAGCAAGCCGTGGTCGTCCTCGACGGGCTCCAGGCCATGCTCGATCAACGGATTCGGCCATCGTGCGGTGTCCACGGTGTCGACGAGCAACTCGTCGTGGTCCGGCAGGGTGATGGGGTGATCGGTCATCGGGTCGTCGCTCCCTGAGGCGATGTCGCGTCGTCGATGATCAGCACGGCGGCGCCGCGGATCCGGTCCTCGGCCAGGTCGCGCAATGCTTGGTTGGCGGCGCCGAGCGGGTAGGGCTGGGCGACGACGTGGAGGTCGAGATTCGCCGCGATGGCGAGGAACTCCTCGCCGTCGCGGCGAGTGTTGGCCGTCACCGTGCGGAGCTCACGCTCGTCGAAGAGCTCACGTCGGTGATCGAGCGGGGGGATCGGCGACATGTGGATGCCGGCGAGGACCGCCTTGCCGCCGCGGTCGAGGGCCCGCAGGGCCACCGGGACCAGCTCGCCGGCCGGCGCGAAGACGATCGCCGCGTCCAGTGGTTCGGGTGGCGGCGCGTCAGCCAGGCCCGCAGAGTGGACGCCGAGCTCGAGGGCGAGCTCTCGCGCATCGGCCGACCGCGTCATCACGTGCACGGTCGCGCCGGCCGCGAGGGCGACCTGCGCGGTCAGGTGGGCGGACGCTCCGAATCCGTAGATGCCGAGCCGTCCGCCCGGAGGCAGGTCGGTGCGGCGTAGGGAGCGATATCCGATGATGCCGGCGCACAGGAGGGGTGCCGCGTGCACGTCGTCGTAGCGGTCGGGGAGCGCGTAGGCGTACGCCTCGTCGGCGACCGCCCACTCGGCGAAGCCGCCGTCGTCGTCCCAGCCGGTGAATCGCGGGCGTTCACAGAGGTTCTCGCTGCCTGCCCGGCACCAGCGGCACCGTCCGCACGTCGATCGCAGCCAGGCGATGCCGACCCGCTGCCCCGGCTCGAACCGTGAGCCACCGGCGCCAAGGGCGTCGACGACGCCGACGATCTCGTGGCCCGGGACGGTGAGATGCCGGCGGGGTGGGAGATCACCTTCTGCGAGGTGGAGATCCGTGCGGCACACGCCGCACGCCGTCACCCGGACACGGATCTGCCCGGTCGCCGGTTCCGGTTTCGGGCGGTCGACAGCCACCAGCGGCTCGGATGCCGCCGGGGCTGGCGTGCCGACGGCCCACGCCGTCACGGTGAGGGCGCGGCGGGCCGCCTCGGACCAGAGTCGGTGCGGGCACGACCGCGGTGGTGATCGAAGTGTTCGATACGGGCATCGCTCCCCGGGAAGAGCAACGACTCGTGGCCGTCGTCGGACCAGCGGACCTGGTAGGGCGGCGCGCCGTTCGGGCCGTGGACCTCGAGGATCTCGGCGTCACGGTCGGGTTCGCCGACATGGTGACCGCTCACGATGAGCCGATCGCCTACGGTCGCTTTCATGGTGCCTCCTCGTTCACAGAGATGACTGATCGCACTCCCATCGTCCCGTCGTCAGTCCGGATTGACAAGGGTCGAACGTCCCGTCGGGCGCGCGTCTCCGCCGCAGGGTCGGTCGTCGACGACGAGTTGTCCCCGTTGCGGCTGCCTGGCCCGGTGGACACGCGCAAGCCGCGTAGCGGTCCGACCGGTGCCGGGCTCAGGGCGATGCGGGCGTCGACCACGACGGTGCCGCTCGAGGCGCCGATGACGGGGTTGAGATCGAGTTCGGCGATCTCCGGGACGGTGGCCATCAGCAGCCCGACCCGCCCGACGATGTCGATGATCGGCTCGGTGGGGATGGACGGACGACCCCGGAAGCCGGTGAGCAGCGGGTACATGCGGAGTCGCTCGACGCCCGCTCGCGCCTGCCGGTCGCTGACCGGGGCGAGCATCACGGAGCGGTCGCGCAACACCTCGGCCGCCGTGCCGCCGGCACCCACGACGACGAGCGGCCCGATGGCCGGGTCGCGGACGCCACCGACGAGCAGCTCGGGCCCCGGTCCGACCTGCTGTTGGACGAGGACGTGGTGCAGCTGGCTGCCGAACCGTTGCTGGAGTTCGCGGACGGCCCGGCGGGCCGCCGCCGCGTTGTCGATGCCGCAGATCACCGCGCCGGCCTCGGTCTTGTGGACGATCCCCGGAACGACCGCCTTGAGCACGCACGGGAATCCGAGCCGCTGAGCCTGGCGGACACAGTCGGCGGCGGTGGTGGCGACCGCCCAGGATGCGACCGGCACGCCGAGTGCACTCAGCAGTTCGAACGTGTCACTCGGGGCGAGCCAGCCGTTCGGCTCGCTGTGCTCGGCCAGGCTGCGGGCCCGGTGCCGGAGCGCCAGCAGGTCGACGTCCTCAGCGTGGAATGGCTCGGAGGCCACGGACGCCAGCCAGGCACCGCGATCGGCGGCGGAGGAGAGCGCGGCGATGGCCCGTTCCGGCGTCGGGTAGCGGGGCATCGACCCGACGGCCGTCGCGCCACCGAGCAGCACGGCGGCGGCCGTCACCTGTCGATCCGACCAGTCGAGGGGCAGCGGGGCCGCTGCGGCGTGGCTGGCGAGGTTGACGTGGATGACCGCGCACGCGTCGACCTCCCCCGAGTCGGCAATCGTGTCGAGCACGGTCCGGTACTGGTCGGGTGTGGCCGTGGCGAGCAGATCGATCGGGTTGGCGAGCGCCGCGGCGTCGGGGACGAAGGCGCGCAGGCGGTCCTGCAGCTCTCCGGAGAGCTCGACCACGTCGAGGTGGGTGGCGGCAGCGGCGTCGGCGGCGAGGATCAACGGTCCTCCTGTGTTGCCGACGAGGGCGACGCGCCGGCCCGACGGAGCCGGTTGATCGACGAGCAGGGCGGCGATGTCGAGGAGGTGGTCGAGCGAGTGGGCGCGGATCACGCCAGTGTGGGCGAAGAGCGCGTCGATGCCAGCGTCGTCGGCGGCGAGAGCGGCCGTGTGCGAGCGGGCGCCACGTCGGCCCGCCTCGGAGCGTCCGCTCTTGAGGGCGACGAGCGGGAGACGCCGGGACGCGGCCCGGGCGACTCGGGCGAAGCGGAGCGGGTTGCCGATCGACTCGAGGTACATCAGGCCGACCCTCGTCGCCGGGTCATCGACCCAGTAGCGCAGGAGGTCGTTGCCACTGACATCGGCCTTGTTCCCCATCGACACGAACGTCGACACGCCGAGATCGCGGCGGGCCGCTTCATCGGCGAGGACGATGCCGACGCCACCCGACTGGGACGCGATCGCGATGGAGCCCGCGCGCAGGGGATGCCGCATGAACGTGGCGTCGAGACCGACGCCGGTCGACACGACTCCGAGGCAGTTGGGACCCACGATGCGCATTCCGTGCCGCCGCGCGGCGCGGATCAGGTCGCGTTCCCGGGCCACGCCGTCGTCGCCGGCCTCGGCGAATCCGGCGGAGATGACGACGGCCGCTCTGACCCCAGCCCGCCCGCACTGTTCGACCACGTCGGTCACATGTGCCGCCGGGACGGCCACGACCGCGAGGTCGGGGACCGCGTCGAGATCGCCGACCCGCCGCGCCGTGGCGATCCCATCCACGTCGTCAACGACCGGGTGGACGACGCTGACGCGGCCGTGGAACGTCTGCCGCAGATTGGCGAGGATCTGCCGCCCGACCGACGAGGGGTCGCGACCGGCGCCGATCACGACGACGTGGCGCGCCTCGAGGATCGGCCGCAGGGACGCCACAGCGGCGACCCAGTCACGCCCGTCGGCGCGATCCTCGAGCAGCGACTCGCCCGTCAGGTCGAGCTCGACGTGAATCTGCCCGGCGTCGTACCACGAGCGTGTGACCAGGCCGACCGACCGGAACACGACGAGCATCGCGTCGTTGGTGGCGAGCGTCTCGGCGACCAGCTTCGTGAGGCCGGCGGCCCGGGCGATCAGGGCGAGGTCCTCGAGGAGAACCGTGGCCACCCCCTCGTGTTGGTGGCTGTCGGCGACGGCGAAGGCCACCTCGGCCTCGGGGCGGCCCGGCACCCGGATGTACTCGCCGATGCCGATGAGCTCGTCCCCGTCGTAGGCGAGCAGCACCACCCGGTGCTCGATGTCGAGCGCCGCTGCCGGATCGATGTACGGGTCGAGCAGGGCGGGGCGGAGGCCGAAGAACCGGAAGTACGTCGACCGGTCGCTGAGCGATTCGTAGAACGACCGCATCGCCGCCACGTCGGTGTCGCCCGACGGGCGGATGCGTACTGCTCGCCCGGTGGCCAGCAGCACGTCGCGATCGAACCGCTCCAACACCGTGGCGGAGCTACCGGGGCGGCCGCCAGCATCGATCGTCGGCATGCGACCAGCCTGGTCGCCGCGTCATCGCCCGTCCAGGGCCCAATGTCCCCAATCGGCTGTGCGGCCAGGGCCGCCGACCCCACTCGGCCGGTCGAGCGGGATGCTCGCCGCCACGACGGACACCCGTCGACGCGTCAGCGAACGCCCAGCGTGATCGGGTCCGAGTACTCGCCGTGTGCCGTCGAGACGGCGAGCTCGCCGACGGGAACGTGCCAGCTCGGATGTTGCCGTTGGCGAACGAACGCGGCGAGTCTCGCGACGTCGATCTCGGCCATGTCGCGGTCGATCAGCGTGATGTGCGGCGTCCAGTGGTCGGCATCGAGCCAGTGCGCGACGCGGACACCGGCGTCCTCGAGCGATCGATGCAGGTCGACCCGGAGGGCTTCGAGTCTCGGCCCGCGGACCACCGGGACGTACATGATGAGGCTGGACCCGTGCGCGCCGACGAACAGGCCGTAGCCGTGGGCGTGCACGACGAACGGGTCGGTGCGCGCCGCGACAGCGGCGACCACCTGCCGGCTGACCGACGGCGACACCGGCTCGAACGAGGCCACGGTGATGTGCCAGGACGGCGTCGCAGCCGTGCGGTGGCCGGACGGGCCGACGAGCCCGGCCGCGAGATCGCCGGCGGCCCGCGCGTGCATGAGATCCAGCGGAATGACGACGTGCTCCATCGGGTCGGGCCCTCGCGCCGGCCGGCTCACACCTGCTTGGGGATCCTTCCGGTCAACCCGAACACCACACGCATCGCCTTGTGACCGAGATCAGCGGTCGGATCGAACATGCACGGGCACCCACCGTCGATGACGGTCATCCCGTGATCGCGCCCGTAGGTCGTCGCCGCGTCCGACACGCTTCCCGGCCCCGGACCGCGGTGCATCCAGGCGTGGCTGATGCCCAGCTCGACGCACTCTCGCATCGTCGCTTCGGCCCGTGCCGGACTGGTGGCGATCACGACGGCGTCCACGCCGCCGGGCACCGATGCGAGGTCGGGGTAGCACGGGTCCCCCTCGACCTGGTCGGCGTTCGGATTGATGGCGAACACCTCGAAGCCGCGGCTACGGAGCCGTTGGTAGACCACGTTGCTGCCGTGGCCTTTCGGCGTCCGGGACACCCCGGTCACCGCGATCCGTCGCTTCGACAGGAACTCCTTGGTCGCATCCTTGGTCTTCACGGGCCGATCTCCTCTCGTTGACCGACGGCCACTGCTGACATCGTCTGCCGGTGAGCGGCTGCGGGCCAGGGCCGAAGGTCCCCGGACCGATCACCGAGCATCGCCGTTTCCCCCCCGGTGATGGGACTTGTGGCCCTTGGATCGGCGCGATCGATCACGCACGCTGGAGGTATGCCTCTCGCCGGACGGACACACCCGGTGGACCCGCGTCCGCCGGCGGCGTCTCGACCGCCGACCGTCGCCGACGCCCCCGCGCCGCGCGCTCAGCCGTGAACGTGCCGAGCGCGGAGGCCGACGGGCACCGCGCTCCCCGTTCGATCTCCGAGCGCGCGCTGCTCGTTGCGGGAGCGGCGACGGCTTCGGGGATCGTGGCGTGGCTCGTCGGCGCCCGGCAGGTCGCCGACGTGGTGTGGGCATCGACCACGCTCGTCGGCGTCGGTCCTGCGGCCTGGTGGATCTGGTCGAGCGTGCGACGCCGCCGCCTCGGCGTGGACGTGATCGCCCTGGCGGCGCTCCTCGGCACGTTCCTCACCCGCGAGTTCCTCGCCGGCGCCGTGATCAGCCTGATGCTGGCCACCGGTCGCGCACTCGAGGACCGGGCCACTCGGCGAGCGCGACGTGAGCTGCGAGCGCTCCGCGACCGCAGCCCGCGACACGTCCATCGCGTCGAGGCCGCCGGCTTGATCTCCCGGGAGCTCGCCGACGTCGTGCCTGGCGATCTGCTCGTCGTCCAGATCGGTGAGGTCATCCCCGTCGACGGGCGTGTCGAGAGCACCGCCGCGGTGATCGACGAGTCGGCCCTGACCGGCGAGCACGTGCCCGTCGAGCTCGCCACCGGCGACCCGGCGCGCAGCGGGGCGACGAACGCAGGGGCTCCGTTCCGGATGCGGGCGACGGCCACGGCCGCCGACAGCACGTATGCCGGGATCGTCCGGCTCGCCGAGGCGGCGGAGGCCGATGCCGCGAACGCCGCATTCGTCCGCCTCGCCGACCGCTACGCCGGCCTGTTCCTCCTCGCTGCGGCCGTGGCGACCATCGCCGCGTGGGTGCTGTCCGGGGACGCCACCCGGGCCGTCGCGGTGCTCGTGGTCGCCACGCCCTGCCCGCTCGTACTGGCCGCGCCGGTCGCCATCACGTCGGGAATCTCTCGTGCCGCATCGCGTGGCGTCATCGTCAAGGGCGGCACAGTCCTCGAGCAGCTCGCCAGGTCGAAGGTTCTCCTCCTCGACAAGACGGGCACGCTCACCCTCGGACGACCCTCTGTGGTCGACATCGTCACCACCGGACCGTGGCCGGCGTCCGAGCTGCTCCGGTATGCCGCGTCCCTCGACCAGATGTCGTCTCACGTGTTGGCCACCGCGCTCGTCCGCACCGCTCGCGACCGGGGCCTGTCGCTGCAGCAACCAGACCTGGTCGAGGAGGTGCCCGGGGCGGGGACACGCGGTCGCGTCGGCGATCACTTCGTGGCGGTCGGGAAGGCGGCCTGGGCCGCCGCCAACGCTGCGCCCGGTTGGGCGTCGGCGATCCGCCGGCGGGCCCAGCTCGACGGGGCGCTCACCGTGTTCGTGGCGATCGACGGACAGCCGGCCGGGGCCGTGCTGCTCGACGATCCCGTCCGGCCCGACGCCAGCCGCACCATCCGGACGCTGCGGCAGCACGGCATCACCCGCGCCGTGATGGTCTCCGGCGACCGCTCCAGTACGGCGGAATCGGTCGCCGTGCTCCTCGGCATCGATGTCGTCCGCGGCGAGTGCAGCCCCGCCGACAAGGTGGACATCGTCCGCAACGAACGGGCGCACGGGCCGACGTTGATGATCGGCGATGGCGTCAACGACGCCGCCGCGTTGGCCGAGGCGGACGTCGGAGTCGCCATCGGCGGCACGGGCAGCGTCGCCAGCGCCGAGACCGCCGACGCCGTGTTGATGACCGATCGCCTCGACCGCGTCGCCGATGCGATGCACATCGCACAGAGGACGATGCGAATCGCCCGCCAGAGCGTGCTGGTCGGCATCGGTCTGTCGCTGGTGGCAATGGGAATCGCCGGGGTCGGGCTGCTGCCCCCCGTCGTCGGAGCCCTCGCCCAGGAGGGCATCGACGCCGCAGCGATCCTCAACGCTCTGCGGGCGCGATTCTCGACGCGCCGGCGTGATGCGATGAGCCCCGCCGACGCCGACCTTGCCCGGCGCATCATCGCTGACCACGCAGCGTTGCGGCCGCGGCTCGACGACCTCCGAGCCACCGCCGACGCGCTGAGCGCGCGTCCGGACCCTGGTGCGATGGCACGGGTCCGGCGCGTCCAGGGCATCCTGATCGAACAGCTCCTGCCCCACGAGCTGAGCGAAGGTCGCGAGCTCTACCCGATCGTCGAGCGCATCCTCGGCATCGAGGGAGCCACGGCGACGATGGGCCGGGCCCACGCCGAGATCGAGCGACTCGTTCGCCGGCTCGGGCGTCTCCTCGACAGCATCGACCCCGAGCACCCCGATGAAGGCGACGTCGGCGACCTCCGGCAGCTGCTCTACGGGCTCCACGCCATCCTCACGCTCCATTTCGCCCAGGAGGAAGAGGAGTACTTCACGCTGTTCGACCTCCCGGCCGGCTCGCAACCGGTCGAGGAGGTCGGGCAGCTGGAGGCCTCGCCGTAGCGACGCTCGGCGTCAGCGGTCGGCCAGCTTGTCGAGCGCTTCTCGGATGAGTTCGGACGCTTCGTCGGCGACGGCCGCGAGCTCGGAGTTCTCCGTGAGGGTGGCCATCACGGCTGGTTCGAACGCGTCGACCACGGTGTGGCCGTGGTGGTCACGAACGACGACGTTGCACGGCAGTAGAACGGCGACGCGGGGGTCGATCTCGAGGGCTCGATGGGCGAGCCGAGGATTGCACGCGCCGAGGATCACCTGCGGAGCGGTGTCGATGCCGAGCTTGTCGTGGAACGTCTGTTGCAGATCCGTCTCGGTGAGCACGCCGAAGCCTTGATCGGCGAGGGCCAGCTTGACCTGTTCGACGGCCTTCTCGAAGGAAACGTCGAGTTCGAGGTGGTGGATGAATTTCGTCATGGTGTTGTGCTCCTTGGATCGCGTCGGCGGATGCCCGCCGGCGCCGCGGTTCAGTGGGGAAGTTCGTGGGGTTCGACCGTGAGGAAGGCCTCGGCGTGGTCCGGATGGTCGTGGATCACGTGGTCCTTGAGGTCGTTGGCGTAGCCGAAGCGCAGTTCGCAATACGGGCACTGGTGGACGCGTTCGGTCATGACGGGCTCCTTGCTGTAGATGTGCTCAGGTGAGGTTGATGACGGCGGTGCAGTGGGTGGCTGTGATCGGCGGGCTGGCCTTCCTGAGGGCGTCGCGACCGCTGGTGCTTGTCGGCCCAGTCGACGGCCACGATGGCGGGCACGGCGAGGAGGGCGACGGCGAAGCCGAGCGTCGATGGCGGTCGATGGTCGAGCAGTCGGGCCACCGGGGGCACGGCGAGGAACACGGTCAGGGCGGCCATCTCCGTGGTGATGGCCGCGAGCAGGAGCCGGTTCCCCCGTACGCCGACGTCGCCGACCCACCGGCGGCTGCTGCGACAGGCCAGTGCGGTCGCCATCTGTCCGACCACGATGGCGGCGAACGCTGCCCCGGAGGCGGTGTAGAGCGCCACGCCGGTCGGGGCGTCGGCACCCGGCCGCCAACCGACGGCGATGAGCGATGCGACGAACGCAGCCATCGACACGGCCGCCTCCGTGGGCCCCAGTCGCGCGAACGCCCGCACCAGCAGGGGGCGGTCGACGAGGTGGCCGCTGATCGGGGGTCGGTCGAGCAGCCCGGGCCGCGGGCGTTCGGCACCAAGGGCGAGGGCGGGCACGAGATCGGTGCCGATGTCGAGGGCGAGAACCTGCAGCACGCCGATGGCGAGCGGGAAGCGGCCGCCCGACAGGGCCCACACGACGAACGGCGTGAGCTCGGCGACGTTGTCGGTGAGGTGGTAGGTGAGGAAGCGACGGATGTTGCCGAAGGTCGCCCGACCCTGTTCGACCGCGGCGACGACGGTGGCGAAGTCGTCGTCGAGCAGGACGAGGTCGGCTGATTCGCGGGCGACGTCGGTGCCCGACCGGCCCATGGCGATGCCGATGTCGGCGGCGTGCAGTGCCGGCCCGTCGTTCACACCGTCGCCCGTCATGGCGACCACGTGGCCGCGTCGGCGGAGGGCCTCGGCGATGCGCAGCTTGTCCTCGGGAGCGACGCGAGCGATGACGGCGCCATCCCGATCGACGAGCGCACCGAGGACCTCGCCATCTTCGGGGAGATCGGCCCCGAGCAGGACCGGCGCATCATCGAGCCTGAGCCCGACCTCCTCCGCAATGGCGCGGGCGGTGGCGGGGTGGTCGCCGGTGACCATGGCGACCTTGATGCCGGCCCGTCGGCACGCGGCGAGTGCCTCCGCGGCGTGGGGTCGAGGCGGGTCGGCGAAGGCCAGCAGGCCGGCGAGCTCGAGATTGTTCTCGATCGCATCGGCGGCCTGCACCTCGCCGCCGGGCGCGATGGTTCGCTGCGCGACGGCGAGCACCCTCCAGCCGGAATGGGCGAACCGCTCGACGGCGTCAGCGGCTCCCGGGTCCGGCGTGCAGCGGGGAAGCGTGGTGTCCGGCGCGCCCTTCACACTCAACGAGGTGCCGTGCAGCACCGACATGCGCCGGCGGTGCGGGTCGAACGGAAACCTCGTGCTCGCTGTTGGCGACGGCTCGAGCCGGAGCCGCCGGGCGACGACGTCGATGGCCGCCTCCATCGGATCGCCGACTGCGGTCCAGCGACCATGGTCGTCGAGGACGACCGAGCCGTCGGAGCACCGGTGGGCGGTCGACACGAGCTCGCCGACCGATCGGTGGGCGTCGGTGTCGAGTTGCAGCGGCTGCGTCGGGTCGTACCCGGAGCTGTCGGTGACCACGAGCTCCGTGGAGGGTGTCCAGATCGCCATGACCGTCATCTCGTTGCGGGTGAGTGTGCCCGTCTTGTCGGTGCAGATGAACGTCGTCGCGCCGAGCGTCTCGACCGCCTCGAGTCGGCGGACGAGCGCATTGCGGCCGGCCATGCGCTGGGCCCCGACGGCGAGCGACAGCGTGACGGTGGGGAGCAGGCCTTCGGGGACGAGGGCGACCATGACGCCGATGCCGAACAGGAACCCGTCGGTCGCCGGGGTCCCGACCAGTAGCGAGATGCCGAAGAAGCCGACGCCGACACCGACCGCGATCACGGCGACGACCCGCACCAGGCGGTCGAGCTCGGCGGTCAGCGGGGTCGGGCGCCGCCCGCCCCGTTGCGTGAGTTCGGCGAGCCCGGCGAGGCGGGTACGTTCGCCGGTCGCCGTCACGATCGCGACGCCCTCGCCCTCGACGACGAACGTGCCGGCGTCGGCCCGGTCGCCGGATTCGGGGTGTGCAGGAACGCTCTCGCCGGTCATCGTCGACGTGTCGATGGCCAGGGAGCTGGTCTCCAGCAGGAGCAGGTCGGCGGAGATCCGGTCGCCGGACCGCAGCAGAACGACATCCTCGGTGACCAGGTCGACGGCATCGATCTCGACGACGTCGCCGTCGCGCCGCACGGTCACCCGGCGGGGGAGCAGATCGTGCAGACGTTCGGCGGCCCGCTCGGCGCGGTGCTCCTGGGCGAAGGCGAACAGGCCGTTGACCACGACGACGACCGCGATCGCGACGGCGAGTTGGGGCATGCCGGCGACCGCCGCCAGCACGGCAGCCGCCCAGAGCAGCAGGGCGAAGAAGTGGGTGAGCTGAGCGATCAGCTGGCGGATCCAGCGGGGACGGGCCGGCGCCGGCAGCCGGTTCGGGCCGTCGCTCGACCGGCGCCGAGCGGCCTCGAGGGTCGAGAGCCCGATTGCGGCACCGCCGTGCGTCTCAGTCGGCATGTCCACCGCCGCGACGTCACCCGGTCCGCATCGCGAGGCGGCGACCTTTGACCGCGACGCGGGATGATGTCATGGCTTCACGATCGGCCCAGCCACCCGGGGTGCCTAGGGTCGATGGTCCTGATCTGGGGCGTAGCACACACCCGGGGACGGCTCGTCGACGCAGCAGGTCATCGTCACAGGGCCGAAAGTCCCGTGATCCGGCGGTCGGTCAGCCCTAGTGACGAGTGGTCCGCCGGGCCGACACTACAGCCATGGGACGCATCGTCGTCGGAGTCGACGAGTCCACAGCGGCCGCTGAAGCCGTGCGATGGGCAGTCCGTGAGCGACATCTGCGGGGTGGAACGCTCACGGCCGTGCTGGCGTGGAGCTTCCTCGGTCAGCACGACGGCACAAGCGACGATGCGTTCCGCCCGGACTACACCGAAGCGGACGCCGCGTCGGCATTGCGGGCGATCATCGCCCGAGCTGTTGCCGACGAGGCGGAGACGATCGAGCAGCGGGTCATCTGCGACCTCCCCGCCCGTGCGCTTCTGGAGGCGTCGGAGGACGCCGATCTGCTCGTCGTCGGGGCTCGCGGGCTCGGAGGGTTCCGCGGCATGCTCCTCGGCTCGGTGAGCCAGCAGTGCGCGCACCACTCGAAGGTCCCCGTCGCCATCGTGCGCGAGTCCCGGCCCGCCGAGGCGGGATCATCGGAGCGAATCGTGGTCGCCGTCGACGGGTCCCCGACATCGCAGCGGGCGCTTGAGTGGGCGCTCGACGAGGCCCGGACCCGGCACGCGGCGTTGGATGTGGTCCACGCGTGGCAGCCGGCGATCGTGCCACTCGTCGTTCCCGTCACGCCGGTCGTGGACTACCCGTACCTCGAGCGTGACGCCCGTCGACTCGTCGCCGACCAGCTCGCCCGTGCCGACCTGCACGGTCTCGTCGCGCCGCCCGAGCCGCTCGTCGTCGACGACACGCCGGCCCGCGCCATTCTCGATGCCGCCGGTTCCGCGTCACTCGTCGTCGTCGGATCCCGCGGACGCGGCGGCTTCGCCGGCCTGCTCCTCGGCTCGGTCAGCCAGCATGTCGTCCATCACGCGCCGTGCCCGGTCGTCGTCATCCCCTCGGCGGAGCCGGCTTGATGGGCCCCGACGTCGAACGCCCGCTCGGCCAGCCCGGCGTCGAGGTCCTCGACGAGCACGACTGTCTCGAGCTCCTGCGCGAGAGCGACGTCGGTCGCCTTGCCGTCGTGGTGGCGGAAGGTCCCGAGATCTTCCCGATCAACTTCATCGTCGACCATGGCACCGTCGTGTTCCGTACGGCGGAGGGGACGAAGCTGGCATCGATCGCCACGACCGACGCCGTGGCGTTCGAGGCCGATGGATACGATGCCGTCGAGGGGATCGCGTGGAGCGTCATCGTGAAGGGACGGGCCACCGAGGTGCGCAACCTCCACGAGCGCTTCGACGCCGCCGATCTGCCGCTGTTCCCGTGGCAGCTGTCGCCGAAGCCCCGCATCATCCGGATCGTCCCCAACGAGATCACCGGTCGGCGCTTCCTCGTCGCCGATCACCCCGCCGTCCGATCCGTGCGCCGCGCCTCGCCGGAGTGACGACCAGCGGGTCCGCTCAGGACAGCCGGTCGAGGCGGACGCGCTCGCCGTAGCGGGGGACGACCGTCGTGCAGTCCAGCGAGTCGGCGATGGCAGCCGCCAGCGAGCGGCTGGCGGTCGGCTCACCGTGGACGACGTACACGGTCTCGGGCGCCGGCGACGCTGCGGCCAGCCACGCGAGCAGCTCGCTGGCGTCGGCATGGACCGAGAACTGGGGGAGGGTGACCACGTCGGCGCGGACCCGCACGTACCGGCCGAGCATCTTCAGCTCGCTCGCCCCGTCGATCAGCACGCGCCCGCGGGTCCCGTCCGCCTGGTAGCCGACGAGCAGCACGGTGTTGCGAGTGTCGGGAAGCCAGTGGGCCAGGTGGTGGACCACCCGTCCACCGGTCGCCATTCCCGATGCCGAGATGACGATCGATGGCTCCGACGGGCGGTTCAGGGCCTTCGAGTGCTCGACGTCGTGGACTTCGGTGAGCCGGGGCACGGCGAACGGGTCGGCGCCGGCGTCGTCCGGACGGATGTCGGGATCGCGTCGGGCGATCGCCTCTCGATAGACGCGCAGTGCGGCGAGCGCCATCGGACTGTCGACGAACACGGGGATCTCGCGGGGAACGAGACCCTCGGCGACGAGGCGGGCGAGGTGATGCAGGATCACCTCGGTCCGGTCGACGGCGAACGCCGGGATGAGGACGCTGCCACCCCTGCCCACCGTGCGTTCGATGACCTCGGCGAGCCGGTTGCTCGGATCCTCGTCGACATGCTCCCGGTCGCCGTAGGTGGACTCGACGAGCAGGGTGTCCACTGCCGGCGGAGGATCGGGTGGAACGAGGAACGGATGACTTCCGCGGCCGAGGTCTCCGCTGAACCCCACCGATCGACCGGACCGTCCCAGCGTCAGTCGCACCGTTGCCGCACCGAGGATGTGACCGGCCCGCGACAAGCGGATGCCGATGTCGGGCGTGATGCCGACGTCGGTGTGGAACGGGACCGGCCGCAGCAGTGAGAGCGCCCGCTCGGCGTCCTCCTTCGTGTACAGGGGGAGCGCCGGATCGTGTTTCGAGAAACCCTTGCGGTTGGCGTACTCGGCCTCCTCCTCCTGCAGGTGGGCGCAGTCCGGCAGGACGATGCGGACGAGGTCGCCGGTGGTGGGTGTCGCGTAGATCGGTCCCCGATAGCCCGCCGCGACCAGGCGCGGCAGGTAACCGCAGTGATCGACGTGAGCGTGCGTCAGCACGACGGCGTCGATCGACGCCGCGTCGAAGGGCAGCGGATCCCAGTTCCGGGTCCGGAGTGCCCGCAGACCTTGGAACAGACCGCAGTCGACGAGCACTCGGCTGGAATCGGTCCGCACGAGGTACTTCGAGCCGGTCACTGTTCCCGTGCCGCCCAGGAATTGCAGTGACGGGACCATGTTGTCGGACGGCATGACGTCGAGTATCCCGTCGCCGTCGGGCACCCAGTAGGGCCGGAAGACCACTCCGCGCCGCGACGGCTCCGTCCCTCCTCACCGGGAGGAATCAGGCGAGCGCGACCGCTCGCAGGGCGTCGATGTCGAGGACGGCGAAGCCCGGCTCGCCGGTGGCGCCTGGGGTGAACAGCTCGAACTCGACGACGTGGCCGTCGGGATCGAGGCCCATCACCGAACGGGCGACTCGGAAGTCGGCCGCGAGCACCACCCGTGTCCGCTCGGTGAAGAAGTCGAACGCCGTGACGAGATGGGCGGGCTCGTCGACCTCCCAACCGATGTGGGCCATCCGAATCTGGTGCGGCGGGTACGCACCGGCGAGGTCGGGGTGTTCGTGGACAGCGAGGTCGCTGTAGCGATCCGAGCCGGGCAGCCGCAGGAAGGTGATCCTGTGCTCGGAGTCTTCGGCGACCACCTCGGCGCCGAGCAACTCGGCGTAGAAGGTGATCGAGCGCTCCCGATCGGCGACGTCGAGAGCGACGTGGTTGAGGGTCACCGGAATCATGTCGTGGTCCTTTCGATGGCGTGTCCGCGGCGAACTGCAGCGGACGACGGCATGTTGCGCCGCCACCGGCTGGCCGTCGATCCCGGAGATCTGGGGTGGAGCAGCCCTCCCAGATTGATGGGATGGTGGCTCGCGACAACGGCTGCAAAGATGCGGGTCGTGTGGAGCGAGCTGCGGGCGGAGCGGGTGGCCGGAGAGCTGGCGGGCCTGTCGGCCCGCGGGCTGGTGACGGCCGAGTTGCTGTGTGCCGTCGACGCCCTCGTCGACCAGGTGGTGCCGGCCGACGCGTCGTGTTGGAGCACGTTCGACCCGGCGACGACGATGCTGACGTCGGCGGTCGGCCGCAATCTCGACGAGAGCGGCAACGATGCCGTGCGCTTCATGGAGCTCGAGTACGTGACCCAGGCGCCTGGCCACTACCGCGGGCTGCTCTCGGCCCAGACCCCGCTGATCGTGCAGGACGCCACCTCCAGCCCGCCGGCGAGCGCCGGCCACGCCGAGGTCGGGGAGCATCTCGCCTCGATGGGGATCGGTCAGGAGCTGCGGGTGGTGCTGCGCCACCGGCGCGCCGGCTGGGGTGGGGCGGGGCTCATGCGCCGGACGGGTGCGGCTGCGTTCAGCGACGACGAGCAGCGGTTCCTGCGCCTCGTCGCTCCGCCGATCACGGCGGCCGTCAGAGCCTCGCTCGTACGCTCGGTCGTCGAACCGGTCCAGATCGATCCGGAGCGGCAGGGGCCGGCCGTCGTGGTGGTGAACGGTGCGGACGTCGTCGAGGCGACGCCGGCGGCCCAACGCTGGCTCGAGCGCCTCGGGGCGGCCGATCGCGGGCACGGATCGCAGCCGTCGGTGCTCTCGGCCGTCGCCGTCGCTGCCGCCAACGGCCGCACGGTTGCTCAGCGGGCCCGCACCGCCGACGGCACCTGGTTGGTCATGCGGAGCGCTCCGCTGGGCGATCGGCGGGGCATCGTCACGATCGACGAGGCCGGCCCGCCCGATGTCGTCGCCATCCTGAGCGCGGCCATCGGCTTGTCCTCCCGTGAGACCGATGTCGTCGTCGAAGTCCTGCGCGGTTCATCCACCAAGGAGATCGCCGCCGCGCTGCAGGTGTCGACCTACACGGTGCAGGATCACCTCAAGACGGTCTTCCAGAAGGCGGGCGTCAACAGCCGGCGTGAACTGATCGCCGACGTCTTCTTCGGCATCTACGCGCCGCGCCTCGGTCGGCCGGTCGGACCCGATGGCTTCTTCGCCGACGACGTCTGACGGGACGTGCCGGCACATCCCGTCAGGTCTGCTGCCGATGTCCCGTGGGTACGGGCGGGCATGAGTGACGATGCTTCCATCACCGATGCCGACCTGGTCGACGAGCGCCCCACTGAAGACGATGAAGACCGCGACACCGGCGGGGGCGGCAACGCCGACACCGGTGACGAGCCGACCGAAGCCGAGGAGGATCGGGACGCCGGCGGCGAAGGAACGAAGGACACCGGCGACGAAGCCTGAGTCGTCGCCGAGCGCGTTCGAACTCGTCGTCGGGGACCTCGAACCGTTCCTCGACCGGCAGTGGGGACGGGCGCCGCTCTGGCGCCGGGGCGCGGGGTCGTTCGACCACGTGCTGTCCCTCGACGACGTCGACGCGCTGATCGGTTCGTCGCCGCGACGGCCGACGGTTCGAATGATCAAAGACGGTCGACCGGTCGACCCCGAGGAGTACTGCTCGTCAGCGCGACTCGGCGGTCGGCTGGTCGACGGCACGGTCGATGGACTGCGGGTCGCGGCGCTCATGCGCGGCGGCGCCACGGTGGTGCTGCAGTCATTGCACCGAACGTGGCCTCCAGCCGCACGATTTGCCGATGAGTTCGCCGCCGACGCCGGGCATCCGGTCCAGCTCAACGCCTACCTCGCGCCGGCCGGGGCGCAGGGCTTCGGCGAGCACGCAGACGGCCACGAGGTCTTTGCCCTGCAGGTGTTCGGGCGCAAGCGCTGGAGCGTCGTCGGCCTCGGCGACCTCGACGTCGGACCCGGTGACGTCTTGTACATCCCGGCGGGCGTCCGTCACCGCGCCGAGACCATCGACCAGCCGTCTCTGCATCTGACGCTTGGCGTGTTCGCCCGGACGTACCGGGGCGTGATCGAACGCCTGCTACGCGACGGCGCGAGCGACCTGGATCTGCCGCTCCCGCTTGGTCACCCGCGGGAGAGGCGCAACCGGCTGGCCGTCGATATCGAGCACGCTGTCGAGTCTGCCATCTCGACGCTGAGGGGTGCCGACGTGGAGGCGACGGTCGATCGTGTGCGTGCCCGCGGGGTCCCGATCCACGACCGGACCGGGTTCGTGAGGGCGGCCGCTCTGGCCGACACCCTCGGTGACGACGACGTGATCTCGTGGGCGACGGACTGCCCCCGGGCCGAACCCATCTCCGACGGGCACTGGCGGCTCGTGATGGGTCCGACGACGTGGCGGGTACCTGAAGTGGTCGTTCCCGCCGTGGTCGAGCTGGCGAGCGCGCGATCAGGCCGGCGAGTCTCGAGCCTGGTCGGTCTCGACGGCCCGAGCCGCCTGGTTCTGGCCCGTCGGCTGCTCGCCGCCAACGTGTGCCGCCTCGCCGCACGTTGAGCGGTGGGCGGACGACGCCGGCCAGGTCGGAACGATGCGTTCCCGGCGTGTCAGCGGCGCGAACCGGGTGAGGGGTCGGCGAGGTGCGTGACGAGCCTGGTGTTGTCCGATGCGAAGTTGAGCCACACCCTGCCGTCGGTCTCGCCGTGCGTGATCGCCACGACGTCGCTCGAGTCGGTCCACGCCCGCAGCACGCGTTCGACGGCACGAACGGGCACGTGAGCCACGGCCAAGTGGACGGTGAACGGCGTCGATCGAGGCCACTGCATCGCGAAGCCCGGGCGGTCCTCGAGCGCGATCAGGTCGAGGACGACCACCCCGCCGGCGATCTCGAAGCTGATGAGCTGGCAGGCCCAGGGCTGCGACGGCTCGCGTTCGTCGGGGCCGGGCGAACTACCGAAGAGCGTCATGACCGTTGGGTACCCCCTGCGCGATGTCGGCAGTCGGCTCGCTCGAGCCGGGCCTGGTACCGACCGTCCCGGTCGACGGGCCGATGTCTCCGTTCTCCGTGGCCCGTAGGGCCCGGGCGAGATCGATGAGCGCCTGACGCGTCGCGGCGTCGCACACCTCGAGTGGGTCGCCGTCGAATCGATATCGGCGGGCGGCCGTCCGGCCCGACACACACGTGGCGATGAACACCGTGCCGACCTCCACGCCGTCCTGCGGCTCGCCGCCCGCGAGACCCGTGGTGGCGACCGCCACGTCGGCGTGGAGATGATGACACGCTCCGACGGCCATCTCGACGGCGGCCTCGCTACTGAGGACGCTGTCGGCATCGACGTGGAGGAGACGCCGCTTGGTCTGCACCTGATAGCTGACGAGCCCGCCGCGGAGGAACGACTGGGCATCGTCGGCGCACGCCAGGGCGGTACTCACCCGGCCGGCCGTGCACGATTCGGCGGTGGCCACCTGACGCCCGGCGAGCCGGCGAGCGATGTCTTCGACGAGGGGAATGAGCTCAGTGTCGATGACCCCATGTACCGCTCTCGGGCCGAGCGCAGTCGCGCTCCGGACCGCCCGATCAGGCGCGATCGTGGGCGACCCGCCCGATCCAGTCCCGTAAGGCGGTCAGCCAGTCGCCGAGGAGTTCCCGGGTGGACGCGTCGATGATGGTGCCGTCGCCGGCGAATCGCTCCTCGGTGTACTGCACGTAGATCTCCGGCTGTCCGAGTGTCGGCGCGTCGAGGTAGGCGAGGATGTTGCGGAGGTGTTGTTGAGCCATCGCCGTGCCGGGCGCGCCGACCGACGCGCCGACGATCCCGACGGGCTTGCCGGTGAAGGCGCTCTCGCCGTATGGCCGCGATGCCCAGTCGATGGCGTTCTTGAGCGCACCCGGGATGGACCGGTTGTACTCGGGTGTGGCGATGATGAGGGCGTCGCTGCGCGAGATGGCGTCTTTGAGCTCCAGGGCTTCTGGCGGATAGTCGTCGTCGGCGTCGTACGTGTACAGCGGGAGGTGATTGATCGGGATGTCGATGAACTCCATCGCATCCTCCTCGCCGACGTCGCGCTCGCGCTCGAGCGCGATGACCCCGTTCAGCAGCTTGCGGTTGATGGAGACGGACGAGGTGCTGCCGACGATGCAGCCCACGGCGATGGTCATGCCGGCGCCTCGCCGGGGGACGCCTGCCGGTCACCGGCATCGTCACCGCTACGGTCATCGTCCAGATCGAAGCCCGAGGACCGCTCGGCGGCCTCGTCCACATCGTGCCCGTGGCGACGGGTCATCCGGCGCTCGTTCACCTGGTCGGTGTCGCGGTTGCTCGTCGGATCCGAGTCGGGTGGAGGTGTGGGCATGGCCTCGTGTACCCCGACGATCGGCGACGCAGTCGACGGCACGCTGCCGGATGGCGCCGAGGCGCCGGCCGGCGGGACCGGCTGTGGATCGCTCGGAGGCACCGCTCCCGGCTCGAGCGGAGTGACATCGTCGAACCGGCATTTGACCAGGTCGGCGTGAGGCGGACCGTCGGGGGCGGTGGTGGTCACGTCGGCGTAGCGACGGCGGGCGTCGCCGGGGGCGAGCACCCCCGTCACCACGTCGTGCATCAGGTTGAGTGCGAGCAGGTTGGTCCGCAGGTCGGGGCCGACCACCTCCACCAAGCCGTCGTCATCCACGACCAGGCCGAGGTCGAGCTCGTCGACGGCGGCGCGTCGATCGGCGGGGACGTGGTAGCGAATGGCCGAGCGAACCGACGCGGCGTGAGGAACCGGCCACTCCCGCTCCTCGAAGTCGCGCGCCGCGACGATCCGCTCCCACGGCTCCACGCGCTCCCACACGAGCTCGCGTTCCGATACTCGGTTGGGCTCGTGGTGCACGTGGATGAGCCAGCTCGCGGGCCGGCGCGATTCGCCGGGCCACGAGCGGATGGCGTCCAAGGCATGCAGTCGCCGTGCCGTCGCTGGTGCGGCGGGCGGATCACTCGGTCGGTCCATCGTCCTCTCCTGGCCACCGGTACCCGTCAGCACCGCCGGTCAACCATGGACGTCCACGAGATCGGCCCGGCTCGTCTCGTGGGCGTCACCGGGGGACGACCCCTCGGTCGTCCTGCGACGGCGCCAGATCAACGCGACGAGCACGATGCCGGCGATCGCGGCGATCGAGACGCCGATTCCGACCCGGTCGACGACGTCGGCGATGTCGTCGCCCCACACGAAGCCGATCGTGGCGACCACCGTGCACCACGCCGCCGCGCTCGGAACGTCCCAGGCCAGGAAGCGGGCCGCCGGCATCCCGGCGGTCCCGGCGACGACCGGCACGACGGCGCGCAGGGCGCCCACCCAGCGGGCCACGGCGACGGCGACACCGCCCCGCTTCGTGAAGTACCGGTGCGCTCGCTGGACGGACGGGCGCAATCTGCGCAACCACCGCCATCGATCGATCGCACGAGTGCCGACCGTTCGCCCGACGGTGTAGCCGGCGGTGTCGCCGGCGACGGCCCCGATCGTCGCCGCCACGATCACGAGCGCGATCGCCGTGTCGTTGTGGGCGGCGGCGGCGCCGGCCGCGACCAGGCCGACCTCGCCGGGCACCACGAAGTCGGTGAGGATCAGGCTCTCGGCGAGCACCATCGCCAGCACGATGAGCGCGAGCGTCACGCCGTCGGCCCTCGCGATCGTCTCGATGATCCTGCTGGCGATGTCGCACCTCCCTGGTCCTGCTCCGTGTACCCGCCGCAGCGGACGGGACAGTCGTCGCCGTGAGAACTGCGGTCCGGCGCGTCCCGGACCGACGGATATCGCCCGTCGGCAACGATGGAGGACTGTGCCTCGAATGTCGTCCAGTCCGGAGTGGGGATTCTTCGCCGCCGTCCGGCGTGCCGCGCCTGCACGGGCGCTCTGCTGGTGGACCGGACTGATCCTGCGCGGCGTGCTCCCGCCGTTGCTCGGCATCACCGTCGGCTGGCTGGTGAACGAGATCGAGCACGGTCGGGGACTCGGCGCGCCGCTCACCGTGTTCGGTCTGCTCTTCGTCGCCGCCCAGGTCGTCGGCCCGTTGCACGAGGCGGTCGGCTATTCACTCGGCGAGCGCGTCTCCACCTACCTGCACGATCGCCTCATGGAGGTGACGACGTCGCCGGCCGGGATCGCCCACCTCGAGCGCCCGGACCTGATCGGTGACCTGACGATGGCGCGCGACTTCGACATCGGCATGACCGGACCACCGGTGTCGTACTCGATGAACTTCATCAGCGACGGCCTCGTGCTCATCGTCACCGGTGTCTCGTCGGCGGTGGTCCTGGCGACGCTGGGGTGGTGGCAGGCGATCCTGCTCGTCGCCGCATGGTCATCGACCCACGTCCTGTTGCGCGAGAGCGCCGTGTGGCACGACCGCAACACGCCCGAGGTGCAGAGGGCCCAGCGCCACGCGGAGTACTCGTATCGTCTTGCCGTCGACCCCCCGGCGGCCAAGGAACTGCGGTTGTTCGGTCTCGGCGACTGGATCGTCGATCGCTTCCGGGCCCAGCGCCGCGTACTCGGTGACCTTCAGTTCGAGGCGACGCGGCTCCGGGAGCGGTCGACGATCGTGTGCCTGCTCGCGCTCGTCGCATCCAACGTCCTGGTGTTCTGGTCGCTGGCGGAGCGGGCCGCCGACGGGGGACTCGGGCTCGGGGCGGCGCTCATCGCCACCCAGGCCGCCGTCGGAGTGAGCGGCATCGCCTTCGGTGGGCTGGGCTGGGCGCTCGACGGCATGGCGGCGCCGGTGGCGGCGATCTCCCGGTTGTCGGCGTCGATGGGCGAGGCCGGCCGACTGCCCAGCGGTGTTGGCGGGACGGCGACCCCGGCACGGGGACGAGGGCCGGAACTGCGATTCCGCAACGTCTCGTTCGGCTACCCCGACGGGCCCCTGGTGCTGGACGGGCTCGATCTCACCGTGCCGGCCGGGACGTCGCTCGCCATCGTCGGGCAGAACGGCGCCGGCAAGACCACGCTCGCCAAGTTGATCTGCCGGTTCTACGACCCGACGTCCGGAGCGGTCGAGGTCGACGGCACCGACCTTCGCGACCTCGACCTCGACGTCTGGCGGCGCCACGTCACTGCGGTCTTCCAGGACTTCGTCCGTTACCACTTCACGCTGCGCGACAACCTGGCGCCGGGAGGCGGGGTGAGTGACGGTGAACTGGAAGCGGCCCTGGCGGATGCTGGCGGATCTGGTGTGGCCTCGCTCGATCGCATCCTCGCCACCGGCTATCCCGGTGGCACCGACCTGTCGGGGGGACAGTGGCAGCGCGTCGCACTGGCCCGAGCACTTTCGGCGGTCCGGCGGGGTGCCGGTGTCGTGCTGCTCGACGAGCCGACGGCCCAACTCGACGTGCGCGGCGAGGCGGAGATCTTCGAGCGCGTGCTGGCGGCGACCCGCGGTCGCACCACCGTGCTCGTCTCGCACCGCTTCTCGACGGTGCGCCAGGCCGACCGCATCTGCGTGCTCGAACAGGGCAGGGTGGTCGAGTTGGGGACCCACGACGAGCTGATCGCTCTCGACGGGAGGTACCGGCGGATGTTTGACCTGCAAGCGTCCCGTTTCGTCGAGGTGGACGAGCAGACGGGGGAGGAGGTGGTCCTCGATGAGCTCGCCTGATTCGGGCCTCGCCACTCCGCCCGACGCGGACCAGCCGATGCCGCGGCCGCTGCCGGCGATGTGGCGATTGATGCGCTTGGGGTGGAGGGTGGAGCCGCGGCTGCTGGCCCTGTCGCTCGGGATGACGTTGCTGACGATGCTCCCCGACGCGGTGCTGGCGCTCTGGTTGAAGATCCTCACCGAGGGCATCGTCGACGGCGACCGGGGCCGGGTCTACACGGCAGCGGCCGGACTCGCCGGTTCGGCCACGCTGACGTGGTACCTCAGCGTGATCAACGACCGCGTCTCGAGGCGGTTCCGTGACCGTCTCGCCATGCACGTCGAAGGACACATTGCCGGCCTGCAGGCCAGCGTGCCGACGATCGAGCACCAGGAGCGACCGGACTACCTCGACCGTCTCGCTCTCCTCCGCGATCAGTCGTTCGCGCTCGATCACCTCTTTTCGTCGATGCTGACCAACATCGCCCTGATCGTCCGGCTCGTCATCACGGCCGCCCTGTTGGCCTCGGTGCATCCCGCCCTCGTCCTGCTGCTCGCCTTCGGCGCCCCGGCGTTGGCGGTGTCGTTCTGGCGGCCCGGTGTGGAGAACCGGGTCTTCGAGGCCAACGCCCACCACGACCGGTTGGCCCGCCACGTGTTCGACGTGGCGACGACCGCAGGGCCGGCCAAGGAGGTCCGCCTCGCCGGTCTCGGCCCCGAGCTGCGGTCGCGGCGGCGCGCCACCCGGGCCACGTGGGAACGGCCCGTCGCCGGCGCCCGGTGGGTGTCGGCGCGCTGGTCGGCGGCGGCGTGGGCGGTCTTCGGCGCCGCCTACGCCCTCGGCATCGCCTGGGTCGCTCGCCGGCTCGACCGCAGCGTCGCCGAGGTCGTGCTGGTGGTCGCCGCCGGGCAGCGGCTGTCGCAATACGTCGCGCAGTCGGCCGGAGAGCTCGGGTTCCTGCGTGGCGTGTGGATGGAGTCGTCTGTCCGGCTCGCCTGGCTCGAGGACTACGCGGCCGCCGCCGAGAAGCGAGCGACGCAGCAACCGCCCGGCCGCCTGCGTACCGGCATCCGGTTCGACGACGTCTCGTTCCGCTATCCCGGAACCGACCGCCTGGCGATCGACGGGGCGACGTTCGAGATACCGGCGGGAACCGTCGTGGCCATCGTCGGCGAGAACGGCGCCGGCAAGTCGACGCTGGTCAAGCTGCTCGCCGGCATGTATCGGCCGACCTCCGGGATCGTGACCGTGGACGGCATCGACGTCACCGAGATGTCGCCGAGCGCGTGGCGTCGCCGGATGGCGGGAGCGTTCCAGGACTTCTTCCGTTTCGAGTACGTCGCGTCACAGAGCGTCGGCGTCGGTGATCTCGAGCGCCTCGACTCCATCGATGCGGTCGACGCAGCGATCGTCCGGTCGGGCGCCACCGACGTCGTCGAACGCCTCCCCGCCGGACTCGCAACGCAACTGGGACCCACCTGGGACGACGGCGCCGAGCTGTCGCACGGGCAGTGGCAGAAGCTCGCGCTGGCCCGGGGCTTCATGCGCGACGAACCCCTTGTCGTCGTGCTCGACGAGCCCACCTCGGCGCTCGACGCCGAGACCGAGCACTCGCTGTTCGAGCGCTACGCCGCCGCAGCACGGGCCGCCAACGACAACGGCCGCATCACGGTGCTGGTCTCGCACCGGTTCTCGACGGTCCGCAGCGCCGACCTCATCGTCGTTCTCGACGGCGCCCACGTCGTCGAGGTCGGGACGCACGACGAGCTGCTCCGGCGCCGTGGCCAGTACGCCGACCTGTTCGAGATCCAGGCCCGCAGCTACACCTGAGCCCGGCGTCGCCGGCGGTGAGAGAGTGCCAGGCACGATCTCACCGGCCGCGGCTCAGTGGGCCTTCGTCGACCGGGGGAGCTGGTGGAGCACGGTGACGACGATCGCCCCGGCGACGAGCCCGACGATCGCCGACGTGACCGTGTCGCCGAGCCAGCCGGCCACTCCCTGCAGCGCAGACGGGAACAGGTCGCGGAACCAGTGGGACACGTCGTGGGCGACGTCCTCGGGACCGTGGAAGCCGGCCTCTGCCATGTTGACGAGCAGGATGTGGCCGCCGACCCAGAGCATCGCCGCCGTGCCGACCAGGCCGAGCACGTTCATCACCTTCGGCATCGCCTCGACGAGGCGCTTGCCCATGCGCTGGCTCGACTCCGACGGCCGCTGGGCCAGCTTCAGTCCGATGTCGTCCATCTTCACGATGAGGGCGACGACGCCGTACACGATGATCGTGATCACGACGGCGACGACGATCAGGATGAGCAGCCGGGTGACGAACGGCTCGTCCTCGACCGACGCCAGCGAGATCGCCATGATCTCGGCCGAGAGGATGAGGTCGGTGCGCACGGCACCACGAACGACCCGGCTCTCGTGCTCGGGGCTTGCCAGCTCCTCGGGCGACGGAAGCTCCTCTTCGTGGGTGCCGGTCAACAGCTCGTAGACCTTCTCGGCGCCCTCGAAGCACAGGAAGAGACCGCCGAGGATCAGCAGGTACGGCATCGCGTCGGGGAGAAACTCGCTGAGCAGCATCGCCACCGGCAGGATGAGCAGCAGCTTGTTGCGCAGCGAGCCGATGGCGATCTTCTTGATGATCGGCAGCTCGCGAGCGGCGGCCACGCCGCGCACGTAGTTCGGCGTCACGGCCGTGTCGTCGACGACCACGCCTGCGGCCTTGGCGCTCGCCTTGGCGGCAGCCGCGCCGACGTCGTCCACGGACGCCGCGGCCATCTTGGCGAGCGACGCGATGTCGTCCCACAGGGCCATCAATCCACCACTCATCGGGCTGCTTGCTCCTTCTCGACGATCACGCCCCGGTCGGCGGGCTGAAGGTAGCGCGCCGACGGCCGGTCCGGCGCGATGCCGGCGCGCCGATGTCACACGGCACGGGCCCGGGCGGTCTTCCGATCATGAGCTTCTACCTCTCCAACCTCGACGTGTGGCCCACGGGCGTCGAACCAGCCGAGTTCATCGAGCCGCCCTCACCTGGCGACGGCGATGCCCAGCTCGCCGAGCGGCGGTTGCCGACGGCGTTCACGTCGAGCGAGCCGATCGCCCTCGACGGTCGGGAGGTCCGGCCCGCCGAGACTGCGACAGACCCGGACGAGGTCGGCAACCGGCGCGCCGCCGATTGAGGCCACCTCACTGGGGACCCGACTGGGGACTCCCACGGAGGCGACGTCGGGTTGCCCGCTGTCACCGTCAAGTACCCCACTTGTCACGAGGTGACCCCATGAGCAATGTCTCCGTCCCCAGCCGGTGCGCCGACGAGTTCGCCGCCGAACAGTTCGCCGCCATCCGGGCCCGATTGTTGTCCGTCGCCCACCGAATCCTCGGCAACCACGCCGAGGCCGAGGACATCGTGCAGGACGCCTGGCTCCGTTGGCAGGCCTACGACCGGAGCCGGGTCCTCAACCCGACCGCCTTCCTCGTCACCACGACGGCGAGGTTGGCGCTCAACGCCGCCCAGTCGGCCCGGGCCCGCCATGAGTCGTGCGTCGGGCACTGGACGCTCGAACCGGTCGATCCTCATGGCGACCCGGCGCTCGGGGCCGAGCGTTCCGACTTGGTGGAACGTGGACTGCACCTTCTCCTCGAACGGTTGGCTCCGGTCGAACGGGCGGCGTTCGTCCTGCGCCAGGCGTTCGAGTACCCGTACTCGCGGATCGCCGCCATCCTCGGCATCACCGAGGCCAACACCCGTCAGCTCGTGAGTCGTGCCGGCAAGCGCCTGTCGGCGATGGAGCGGCTCCGGACGGTCAGCGCCGCCGAGCGTCACGCCTTGATCGACGCCTTCGTCGGTGCCGCGTGCGGCGGCGACGCGGCGAGGCTCGAATCGCTGTTGACGATCCATGTCGTCGTCGCCGAATGCCGCCCGCTGCACGAGGTGCAGGCGGCGTGACCCCACGCCGGATCCGCACGTCGGTGCTCGTCGTTGGAACCGGCGGAGCCGGACTCCGCGCCGCGATCGAGGCGGCCGAGCGCGGCGTCCCCGTGGTCGCGGTCGGCAAGCGACCGCCGGCGGACGCCCGGACGGCGCTGGCCACCGCCGGTGCCGACGCGGCGCTCGCCACGCCCGACGGCGAGGACAGATGGCTCCAGCTCGCCGCCGACACGCTGGTGGAAGGCCGCGGTCTCGCCGACCCGCGCATGGTGGAGATCGTCTGTGAGGGCGCCGTGCGCGCCCTCGCCGACCTCGAACGCTACGGGATGCGAGTCGACCACGATCGCGACGGCCGGATCTCGCGGCGAGAGCTCGGCCTGCAGTCGTTCCAGCGGGCCGCCTTCACCGGTGAGTCGACAAGACTCGAGATCCAGCGCGCCCTCACCCGCCGGGCCGCCGAGCTGGATGTTCCGGTCGACGACACGATCTATGTGACGAGCTTGCTCGAGGTCGCCGGGGCGGTGGTCGGCGCCTATGGCTTCGGGCTGACCGACGGTGCGAGGTACGTGGTCGAGGCCGACGCCGTCGTGCTCGCCGCCGGCGGGCACAGCGGGATCTGGCTCCACAGCTCGGCCCGCCACGACGAGAACACCGGCGATTCGATGCGCCTGGCGTGGGCGGTGGGGGGCCGGATCCGGGACGCCGAGCTGGTTCAGTTCGACCTGTTCGACGAGATTGGCCCGGGCGACCACGGAGGAACGGCCGACGCCGTGCCCCGGGCCCACGTCACGCTCGGCGGGATCGCCGTGCGTCCGGCCGACGGCAGCACCGGGGTCGCCGGCCTGTACGCGGTCGGTGAGGCGGTGGGCGGGGTCCACGGAGCCAGCCGCCTCGCCGGCAATGACCTGATCGAGCTGCTCGTCTACGGACGCATCGTCGGTGCGGCCGCTGGTGCGTACGCCACCGGTGGCCTCGTCCCCCGGCGAGACACGGCAGCGTTCATGGATGCCGTCGCTGCGGCGCGTGCCGACGTCGATGCGGTCGCCGCGGCGACCGGCCCCGAGAGCGTGCGCACGCTGCAGCGCGAGATGGGCGAGCTCATGTCGGTCTGTGCCGGCGAGACCCGCGACGGCACGCGGATCCGGGGTGGGCTCGCCATGCTCGACGCCATCGAAGAGCGCATCGGGCACGTCGGCGTCCACCCCGACGTCTCCGGGCCGCGTGATCTCGCTCAGGCCTACGACCTGCGATCGTCGGCGGTCGCCGCGCGTGCGACCCTCGACGGCGCGGCGGCGCGCCGGGAGACCCGTGGCTGCCACGTGCGTTCCGACTTCCCGTCGACCGATCCGTCGCTCGAGGTGAGCCTGATCTGGTCGGGCCCGGGACAGATCGCCCGCCGAGCGATTCCCCGCCCTCCGGAGGGCATCGCCCGCCTGATGGGCCGCGGGGCGCGCTGAGGTCAGCGGCCGGGCCCGATCGGAGCGCTCGCGCCGAGGCGAGGCGCCGGGACCGGAAGCAGATCGAGGACGAGGCGCGCCGCCTCGTACGAGTCGAAGTTCGCCATGATCACGTCGCCGTCGACGGCGATCATCCCGTGGATGGCGAACGCCCGCACGCCGATCTCGGCGACGTCACCCGAGATGACGGCGTTCTCGGCGATCATGCCCCGGAGGAACCGGAGCTGGGACTCCTGCGGATGTGGTCCGGGTGAGACGCTCATGCCTGACCACGGTCGCAGAACGTCGCGTCGGTCGCCTCCGGGAGAACGCCCAGTCCGAACCCGCGTCAGTGCGGTGCGTCGTCGAGATCGAGCTGCGCGCCGATCGACCGCAGCTCTCGCCGTGAGCTGATGCCGAGCTTCGTGAACACCTTGCCGAGGTGGTATTCGACGGTACGGGGGCTGATGAACAGCTGGCTGCCGATCTCGGGGTTGGTGAGCCCGGCGGCGGTCAAGCGGGCGATCTGCGCCTCCTGACCGGTGAGCTGGATGCGGGTGGAGACCGAGCGCTTGCGAGCGGTCTCACCCGTCGCGCGGAGCTCCCGGCGAGCTCGCTCGGCGAATGCTTCGGCCCCGGCGCGGCTGAAGATCTCGTCTGCCGAGCGCAGCTGGTCCCGCGCGTCGACCCGCCGGCCCTCCCGCCGCAGCCATTCGCCGTACAGGAGATGAGCGCGGGCGAGATCGAGCTTGATACGCGTCCGGCCCAGCCGTTCGACGGCATCGGTGAACAGCTCGTCGGCATCGCTCCCGCTGGCCATCATCGCCCGTGAGCGGGCGAGCACGCCGAGCGACCACTCCGTTCCGGCGGCGATCGTGCGGTCCTCGAGCTCCTCCAGGGCCTCGGATGCCTCGGTCCGCTCGCCGCCGTGGACCCCGGCCTCGACAAGCTCGGCGAGGGCGAATCCCCGGACGCCGAAGTCGTCAAAGGCGCACGCCGTCCGGGCCCCCAGTAAGGCGGCGTCGTAGCGCCCGAGTCCGTTGTAGAGGACGGCGTCGAAGTAGCCCCCGAGTCCGAAGGCCCGCCCCTCGCCGCGGGTGTTGGCGTCGGCAACGGCCGCGGCCGTCAGCGAGCTGGAGAAGGACTCGTTACCCCGCCACGCGGCCAGCAGACCCGTGGTGTACTTGAGCGGGGCGGTGTCGATGGCGGCCGTGATCGCGTCCGACTCCTCGATCAGGCCGTCGGCGGCGTCGAACTCGGCGGCGTGGACGTGGACGCTGGCCCGGTACATCAACGCCAGGGGCAGACGGCCGAAGGTACCGGCGTCGCGAGCGAGTTTGATGGCTCTGGTGGAGAGCTCCTCCCACAGCTGGTCGTCCCAGAGCTCGCCGGCCAGGAGCCAGGCCAGTCCGAACGACCGGCCGGCGTCGCCGTCGAAGTTGGCCCGGAACGACTCCAGCGCGGCCCGCAGCTCGGGCGCCGCCGCCGCGTAGCCATCGGTGAACCGGGCGGCCATGGCGTCGAGCAGGGCGTCGACGACCGTCGGCGGCATGGCCGGGCGGGCCGCCGCCCGTCGGACGGCGCCGGCGACGTCGTGAACCGTCGGGTACACCGCGGCCCGCCCCGCGAAGATCGCCGCCGTGAGCGCCTCGAGGTAGGTGCCGCGGGCCAACGGGTCGGCGAGATCGTCGAGACGGGTCGCCGCATCGAGCAGGAGTGGGGGAGCGTCGGTACCGCGCTGTCGGGAGTAGACGATCTCGGCGCGCAGAAGGGCCGCCCGGGCCCGCTGGTGATCGTCGAGGTCGACGATGTCCGCCGCGGTCAGCAGGGCGTCTGCGGCGTCGAACGCCCCGGCGTCGAGCTTGGCCTGCGCGGCGGCCAGGATGCGGCCGGCACGGCGACCCGGGTCGGCGGTGAGCTCGGCGGCCCGCTCGAGGAATGCCGCGGCCGCCGCCACCCCACCGCGCCGCTGCGCCCGGCCGGCGGAGTGCTCGAGGTCGGCGGCAACCGATTCATCGGGAGCCACGGCGGCATGGGCGCGGTGCCACGCCCGGCGGTCGGGGGCGTGATCGGCATCGGTCGCCTCCGCGAGTGCCAGATGGATCTGTTGCCTGTCGGCGGCGCTGCCGGAGCGGTAGGCCGCCGATCGGACCAGCGGGTGGCGAAAACGGACGTGCGCGCCGAACTCGATGAGCCCGGCTCCCTCCGCCGCGAGCTCGGTGTCGGGCCCGATGCCGAGACGAGTGGCGGCCCGCCGAAGCAGGGCATGATCGCCGATCGGCTCGGCCGCGGCGACGAGCAGCAGGCGTTGTACATCGGGTGGGAGCACCTGCACGCGCCGGACGAATGCCTGCTCGATCTGGCTCGACAGCGGTCGGGCGTCCGGAAGCGCGAAGCCGCCGGCGAGCTCGGCCGCGCTCAGACCGCGAGGCAGCTCGAGGAGGGCCAGCGGGTTGCCGCGGGTCTCGGCGACGATCCGGTCGCGGACACGCTCGTCGAGCCGGCCGGGACTCGCCGACTCGAGCAGGGCTCGGGCGTCGGCGCTGCCGAGTGGCCCGATCGTCCGTTGCGGCAGTCCGTCGAATTCCACCGCGTCGCTGGGATCGCGCACCGCGAAGACCAGGGCGACCGACTCGGCGAGCAGCCGGCGGGCCACGAATGCCAGCACCTGGGCGGACACGTGGTCGAGCCAGTGGGCGTCGTCGATGAGGCACAACAGCGGGATGTGCTCCGCCGATGCGGCGAGCAGGCTGAGCACGGCGAGGCCGACGAGGAAGCGGTCCGGGGCGTCGCCGGCGACGATGCCGAACGCCGTGCCGAGGGCGTCCTGCTGGGGGCGGGGCAGGGCGTCGAGGTGATCCAGCATCGGTAGGCAGAGCTGGTGGAGCCCGGCGAACGCCAGCTCCATCTCCCACTCCGCGCCGGCCGTTCGCAGCACGCGGCAGTCGCCGGCCCCGTTGGCGAGGTGGTCGAGAAGCGCCGACTTGCCGATGCCGGCCTCCCCTCGCAGGACGAGCACTCGGCTCCTGTCCTGCCGGATGTCGTCGAGCAGGCGGTCGAACACGTCGAACTCGTTGCTGCGTCCGAGCAGCACGGGAGGGCCGGGCTCATAGCCGAGCATGCCCACCGCCCCGCCGAGAGTTCGACATCGATCTGTCAGACTAAGGGTCGCCGCCGCGCTTGCCGCACCGATGCCAGCCACTCGGCACTACCGGCGCTCGTGGCCGGCCGGTGGGCGATTGCGCCGCGATGCCTCGATGAGCCGTTCGTCCAGCAGAACGGCCTTGTGGTCGGCGAGGTCGCCGCTCGTCCAGCGCACGCTGTGTTCGCCGTGGAGCTCGGTCGCCAACGCTTTCCGGGCTGCTCCGCGGTACAGCCGATCTTCGGCGAGCCACGCCGAGTACTCGCCGTCGCGGTCGAAACCGAGCTGCAACCAGCCGTGGCTGAGGATGTCGTGAACCGCCCGGAAGCGGTCGTACGGACCGCCGATCCGGGAGTCGAGCAACGGCGGCCGGCGATCGCGGTCGTACGCCACCGGCCACAGCTCGAGCACGCGGTGGTGACGCACGGACTCGGCGAGCTCGACGGCTGACACGTACGGCTCGGCGCAGCGGGTGTAGACGACGCGCACGGGGCGCCGACCTCGCGGACCCGTCAGCCGGTCGAACCAGCGGCAGGCCTGCTCACTCAGGTCCGCGTAGGCGTGGGCGATCGACGGATCGGCGGACGATCGCGGCGCGTCGGCGAACGCCATGGCGACGCGGCGGGCCTGGTCGGCGTTCACCCGGCGGAGGCATCCTCGCACGACGGGTTGTGGTGGGATCGTTGTCACCGCAACGAAGACCGCACAAGCCGCCTTCCTGTGACACCGCGGTGCGGGCCGCCCCGAGATAGTGCCAGGCACTATCTCGGGGCGGTCAGCACGGTCACGGGTGGGACGGCGACGGCGTGTCGCCGTGCTCGAAGAAGAGCTCTTCGGCGTAGCACCACCACCAGTTCTCGCCCGGCTCGTAGGAGCGGATCAACGGGTGGTCGGGGTGCGAGTGGAAGTGCGCGGTGGCATGCCGGTTGGGTGACGAGTCGCAGCATCCGACGTGGCCGCAGGCTTGGCAGATCCGCAGATGGACCCAGCGGCCGCCGATGGCGAGACAATCCTCGCAGCCTTGGCTGGACGGGGTGACGTCGGCGACCGTGCCGAGGTGGGTGCAGGTGGTGGTCATGGGTGAGCTTTCGGTGTTGGTTGGCTGGGACGATGGGACGGGCTCGCCTCGCTCTTGACCGACGGGTCGTGGCACGCCCACTGCGCCGAGGGCTGCGGGACAGCATGCACCGGGGCTGTCTCGCGTACGAGCAGGAACGAGATCAGCCCTCCGGTGGCCGTCACAGCGGCCGCGATGCGCATGCCGGCGGCGAAGCCGGCATCGAGGCTGTCGGCCACCGGGCCGTCGGTGGTGACGCCGGCGAGTGACGGAAGGGCGGCGACGGCGAGGAGGCCGGCCATGCGCGCTGCTGCGTTGTTGACGCCCGACGCCGCTCCGGCGGACTCGTCGGGAACGCTGGCGAACACCGCCGCGGTGAGCGGGGCGACGGTCAGCGCCATGCCCAGCCCGAACACAACGACGCCCGGCAGGACGCCGCTGACGTAACGATCACCAGGAGACACGCCGGAGAGCAGCACGATGCCGACCGCTGCCGCCAACGGCCCGAGCGTCATCGGACCCCGGGCCCCGATGCGCTGGGCGAGCTCGCCGGCGCGGGCGGACAGGACGAGGAGCAGCAGGGTGAACGGAACGAGTGCGGCGCCCGCCTCGAGCGCGCTGTAGCCGAGGGAGAACTGCAGGCGCAGGACGAGGAGGAAGAAGGCGCCGCCCAGCCCGGCGTACACGGCGACCGTCGCCAGGTTGGCGCCGCTGAACTGGCGCGACGCGAACAAGCTCACGGGCAACATCGGTTGTGGGCTGCGGCGCTCGACCACCACGAAGGCGATGCCGGCCGCCAAGCCGCCGACTCCCGACGCGACGCTGAGCCCGCCACCGCGGTCGATGGCGAAGTACGTGATCCCGGCGAGCGTGATGGTCGCCAGCGCGGCGCCGGGGACGTCGAGGTGGGTCGCCGTCGCCGACCGGGTCTCGGGGACGTGGCGGACGGTGATCCAGATCGCCACCGCGGCGAGGGGCAGGTTGATCAGGAACACCCAGCGCCAGCTCACCGAGTCGATGAGCCATCCGCCCACGAACGGGCCGACGGCACCCGCCACGCCGGCGAGCCCCGACCAGGCGCCGATCGCCTTGGCCCGGTCCTCGGCGTGAAAGCTCGACGCGACGATCGACAGGCTGCCGGGGACGAGCATCGCCCCGCCGACACCTTGGAGGGCGCGGGCCGCGATCAACAGGCCGGGAGACGGGGCGAGGCCGCACAGTACCGACGCGACGGTGAAGGCCACCAGACCGGCGACGAACACACGCCGCCGCCCGAAACGATCACCCAGGCTCCCGCCGAGGAGGAGGAGCGCGCTGAGCGTGACGAGATAGCCGTTGATCGTCCACTGGAGATCGGCGAGCGAGCCCCCGAGGTCGTCGCCGATCGCCGGCAGGGCGACCTGCACGACGGTGCCGTCGAGGAAGGCGATGCCCGAGCCGAGGACCGTGGCGGCGAGCACCCACCGTCCCTGCGGTGTCCCGACGCGAAGCTCGGCATCGTCGGGCTCCGCTGCTCCTGGTTCGTGTGGCATCCGACTGCCTCCCTGCTCGCCAGTCTGGCCGACGATGTGATGTCCTGCCGGCGGACGCGCGACCCCGGGGGGGGCGGGGTGGCGAGTCCGCCGGCACGGTGCTCGTGCCGCGGCCGCGGGTACTACAGAGTCGCGTAGGCGTCGAGGATCGTCGCGGCCACCTCGTCGGGCCGCGACACGCTGATGGCGTGCGAGCCGCCGACGACCTGGCGGGCCACCTTGGCCGACGCTCGATCGGCCAAGGACCGGATCAGGTCGGCGGGGATGTTGCGGTCTTCGCTGCCGTAGACACACCACGACGGGATGGACGTCCAGGCGGGAGACGCCGTGGGCAGACCATCCGACAGGGCTGCCGCGGTGACGGGTCGTTGCGTCACGGCCATCACGGCGGCCTGCTCGGCGGGCACGTCGGCGGCGAACTGGGCGTGGAAGAGGTCCTGACGGATAACGAACTCTTCGCCACCCGACGACACGGGGTACGCGGTGAGGGCGTCGCCCAGCGTGCTGCCGGGGAATCTCGTCGACAGCTCGAAGGCCGACTCCCCGGTGTCGGGCATGAAGGCGGCGACGTAGACGAGTCCGACGACGGCGTCGTTGTCGGCTGCCGCTTCGGTGATCACCATGCCACCGTAGGAGTGGCCGACGAGCAGCACCGGGCCGCCGATCCCGGCGATCACGTCGCGCACGTAGGCGCCGTCCCCGGCGAGACTGCGCAGAGGATTCGCCACGGCGACGATGTCACAGGCGTTGCGGCTTCCGGAGATCAGTGTGGTGCCGTAGTGCCGGAGCCGTTCGATCACGGGGTTCCAGCTCGCCGACTCGGCGAACGCGCCGTGGACGAGGACGATGGTGGGTCGTTGGGACATTGCGGGGTCTCCTCACTCGTGTCGATCGGTTGCCGACCTCCGCAACGTCGCGCCGCGCCGCCCCCGTTCGCGTCCGTCGAAGTCCCCAGTCCGTTCCCCGGTGGGTCCGGCCGCGGTCAGGCCGATGTCGTGACGTCCGGGCCGTCGGGTCGGACGTCCATCTGTCACAGACCGGCGAGCTGTGCGGTCTTCACCACAACCGCACGTCGGCTCCACCCCTTCCAGAAAGCAGGCTCATCATGAAGGTTGTCGTCATCGGAGGCACCGGCCTCATCGGCTCGCAGGTCGTCGCCCGTCTGAACGAGCACGGCCACGAGGCCATCCCAGCGTCCCCGGCAACTGGCGTCGACACGATGACCGGCGCCGGTCTCGCGGACGTGATGGGGGGTGCGTCGGTCGTCGTCGACGTCACCAACTCGCCGTCGTTCGAGGAGTCGGCGGTGCTCGAGTTCTTCGAGACCTCGACGCGGAACCTGCTCGAGGCGGAAGCGGCGGCCGGGGTCGGCCACCATGTCGCGCTGTCGGTCGTCGGCACCGACCGTCTCTCGGGCAGCAGCTACTTCCGCGGCAAGATCGCGCAGGAGAAGCTGATCACCAGCTCGTCGATCCCGTACTCGATCGTCCACGCGACGCAGTTCTACGAGTTCATCAAGACGATCGCCCAGACGGCGACGAACGGTGACGTCGTCCGGTTGCCACCGGTGCTCTTCCAGCCGATGGCCGCCGCCGACGTCGCAAAGGCCGTCGGCCGCACCGCGGCCGGCCCTCCGGTCAACGGCATCGTCGAGGTCGGCGGACCGGAGAAGTTCCGCCTCGACGAGCTCGTCCGCAACGTGCTGGCGGCCAAGGGCGATCCGCGCCAGGTCGTCACCGATCCGGAAGCGCCGTACTGGGACGTCAAGGTCAGCGAGCGCACCCTCGTGCCCGAGGATGACGCCCAGCTCGGTGAGATCCGCTTCCAGGACTGGGTCGCCGCGCAGGCCGCCAACGGGTAGGCGCCGATCAGGCGATGGTGGCGACCGACGCGAAGGCGGCCTCGGTGGCCTCCAGGGCCCGGTCGATGTCGGCGTCGGTGTGCGCAGCGGACAGGAACCAGTTGTGCATCGGATGGAAGTAGGCGCCGTGACGCGCGGCGATCTCGGTCCAATGCGACGCCAGCCGGTAGTCGTGATCGGCCTCGAACGTCATGAACGGCATCTGCACCGGGCCGGTCTGGTTCACCGTCAGACCGTGGGCGGCGGCTTGGGCGGCGATCCCGTCGCGTAGCCGCTGCCCGGCCCGCTCCATCGTCGCCACGGCGCTCTCGCGGGCGAGGGAGTCGATCGTGGCGATCGACGCCGCCATCGGCACCGCCGAGAACCAGAACGAGCCGGTCACGAAGATGCCCTCGGCGCCGGGCCGGAAGCGATCGTTGCCGAGAACGGCGGCGAGCGGGTAGCCGTTGGCGATCGCCTTGCTCCAGGCCGAGAGGTCGGGCTTCACCCCGATCGGTTCCCAGCTGCCACCGAGCGCCAGCCGGAACCCGCACCGCACGTCGTCGAGGATCAGCGCCGCTCCGAGGTCGTCGCACAGCTCGCGCAGTCCGGCGGCGAACACCGGATCCACCAGCTCCTGGTCGAAGCGGGCGTCGTGCTTGAACGGCGAGACCACGATGGCGGCGACGTCGTCACCGGCGGACTCGGCCGCGGCGATCGCCGACTTGAGGTCGTTGAAGCGGTAGTGCAACAGGTGGACGCGGTCCTCGGGGGTCGTGCCGTTGGTGATCGGCGTGCACCACGGCGCGGCACCGTGATAGGCGCCCTCGGCGACGAGCACCTTGCGCCGTTGCGTCGTCGCCCTGGCGACCGTCACACACGTCGTGGTGGCGTCGGTGCCGTTCTTGGCGAACAACGCCCAGTCGGCGTGGTCGACCACCGACACGAGCTTCTCGGCCAGCTCGACCATCACGGCACCGGGCCCGTTCTGGCAGTCGGCCCGCCGGCGTTGATCCTCCGCCGCTGCCTCCACCGCGGCGTGCCGGTGCCCGAGCACGATGGGCCCGTAGCTGCACATGAAGTCCACGTACTCGTTGCCGTCGACGTCCCAAATGTGGCAGCCCTCGCCACGCTCGAGGAACTGGGGGAGTGCGGCGGGGAGGCGGGCGACGTTCTGGTGGCCGTACATGCCGCCCGGGATCACGGCCGCGGCACGGGCGCGCAGGGCACGGTCCGCCTGGCGGGGGCGGACGTCGTCGGTCGTGGGCGTGATGGAGTTGGTGGGCGTCACAGCGCCTCCGTTTCGAGGGTCGGGGACGGGAGTGGAGACAGAGTCGGCAGCACGCTGGTCGACTCGGGATGATGGCAAGCGACGGGGTGACCGATCCCCGGATCGGCCAGCAGGGGCACCTCCAGCGCGCAGCGCTCCGTCGCCTTCCAGCAGCGGGTCCGGAAGTGACAGCCGGACGGCGGCGAGATGGGCGTCGGCGCCTCGCCGGCGAGCACGATGCGCCGCCGCTGCCGCTCGACGAGGGGGTCGGGGATGGGGACCGCCGACAGCAGCGCTTGCGTGTACGGGTGGCCCGGCCGGTCGTAGACGTCCTCGGCCGTTCCCTGCTCGACGATGCGGCCGAGGTACATCACCGCAACCCGGTCGCTCAGATGCCGCACGACCGACAGATCGTGGGCGATGAACAGGTAGCCCAGGTCGAGCTCGGTCCGCAGCTGTTCCAGCAGCCGGACGATCTCGGCCTGGATGCTCACGTCGAGGGCCGACACGGGTTCGTCGAGAACCAGCATGTCGGGGCGCGGTGCCAGCGCCCGGGCGATCCCGATGCGCTGGCGCTGTCCGCCGGAGAACTGGTGGGGATATCGCTCGGCGGCCCTGCGGGGCAGCTGGACGAGGTCGAGCAGCTCGGCCACCCGCTGGTCCTCGCGCCCGGGATCGATGCCGTGCACGCGCAGCGGCTCGGCCAGGAGCTCGCCGACCTTCATCCGGGGTGTCAGCGTCGCCTGCGGATCCTGGAAGACCATCTGGAAGCGGCGGCGCATGACCCGCAACTCCTCGGTGCCGAGCTGCATCAGGTCGGTACCGGCGAAGCGGATCGACCCACTGTCCGGTTCGACGGTGCGGACGACGCAGCGGGCCGTCGTGCTCTTGCCGCAGCCCGACTCGCCGACCAGGCTCAGGGTCTCGCCGCGATCGAGGTGGAACGACACGTCGGCCACCGCGTGGACACGACCCGTCGAGCGCCGGAACGGCCGGCCCCGAATGGCGAACGTCTTCACGAGATGCTCGACGTCGAGCAACGCCGTCATGGTGTGGCTCCGTTGCCGATGGCGACCGGCATCGCCGCCACGTGGCACGCGGCCGACGTCGAACCCCGGGGCAACAGCTCCGGCGCCTCGGTCCGGCAGCGATCGATGGCGACCGGGCATCGCGGGTGGAAGGCGCATCCGCCGGGAAGCTGGTCCAGCGACGGAGGAGCGCCCCCGATCGGAACGAGGTCGTGACGCCGGTCGAGCCGCGGAAGGCAGGCGAGCAGTCCTCGTGTGTAGGGGTGGTGGTGACGGTGGAACACGTCGACGACCCCGCCCTGCTCGACGACCCGACCTCCATACATCACGACCACGCGCTGGGCGAGGCCGGCGACCACGCCGAGGTCGTGCGTCACCAGCACGACGGCGAGCTTGCGCTCGCGCTGGACGGAGGCGAGGACGTCGAGGATCTGCGCCTGGATCGTCACGTCCAGCGCCGTGGTCGGCTCGTCGGCGATGAGCAGCTCGGGATCGTTGGCGAGGGCCATGGCGATCATCACCCGCTGGCGCATGCCACCCGACAGCTCGTGAGGGTAGTTGCGCAGGCGCCGCCCGACGTCGCTGATCGAGACCAGCTCGAGCAGCTCTGCGGCGCGGCGCGTGGCGTTGCCGCGGTCGCCGCGTTGGTGGATCCGCACCGCCTCGGCCAGCTGGTGACCGACCGTGTGCGCCGGGTTGAGCGACGTCATCGGGTCCTGGAACACCACCCCGATGCGTCGCCCGCGGATGCCTCGCAACGTCGCCGGCGACGCATCGAGCAGATCGATGCCGTCGAAGACGATGCTCCCGCTGGCGCGAGCGCTCGGACCCAGCAGGCCGAGCACGGACAGCATCGTCACGCTCTTGCCCGACCCCGACTCCCCGACGATCGCCACCACCTCGTCGGCCCCGACGTCGAGGTCGATGCCGCGCACGGCGTGGAGCGCACGGGCCTCGGTGCCGAAGCGGACGTTGAGGTCACGGATCTCGAGCAGCGGCATCAGCTGCGAGACCTCACGTCGAAGTGGTCGCGCAGGCCGTCGCCGAGGAAGTTGGCGGCGAGCGAGATCGACAGGATCGCCAGCCCGGGCCCGAGCGAGATCCACCACTGGTAGAAGTTCTTCGTCCCGTCCTCGATCATCAGCCCCCACTCGGGCGACGGTGGGGCGGCGCCGAGACCCAGGAAGCTGAGCGACGCCGTGAGGATCACGACCTGGCCGAAGTCCATCGTCGCGTTGACGAGGACCGGGGTGAAGGCCAGCGGCAGGACGTGCTTGCGGAGGATGCGATGACGGGGGACACCCACCGACGTCGCCGCCTCCACGTGCTCACGATTGCGGATCGACAGCACCTGGCCGCGCAGCAGGCGCGCGTAGAACGGCCACCAGACGAGGATCACGGCGATCACCGTGTTGCGCAGACCGGGACCGAGTGCCGCGGCGACGGCCATGGCGAGGAAGATCGGCGGGAACGCCAGAACGATGTCGCTCGCCCGCATGATCACCGAGTCGATCCATCCTCCTCGGAACCCGGCGATCGCGCCGAGGAGGCCGCCGATCACCGCCGTGGCGGCGATCACCACGGCGGTGGCCGGCACGGACTGGCGGGCCCCGTGGAGCGTGCGCAGCAACACGTCGCGGCCGAGGGAGTCCGTCCCGAGCAGGTGCGACCAGCTCGGCGAGCTGAGCCGTTCACCGACGGCCTCGGTGGGCGTCGCCCATCCCCAGATCGGCACCGTGATGGCGACGATCGCCCACGCGACCAGCACCGCCGTTCCGATGGCGATCGTCGGGCGGCGGAAGGCCGAGCGGATCGTCGCCCAGCGTCCGGCCTCGGACGGGCGCGCCGCCACGGCAACGGCGTCGATCGTCGGATCGGCGAGGCTCATGACAAGCGCACTTTCGGGTCGGCGACGGCGTAGGCGATGTCGGCCAGGAGGCTGCTGACGAGGAAGATCACGCCGGCCGTCAGGCACACGCCGTTGATCGCCGGGTAGTCGAGCCGCGTGGTCGACTCGACCGCGTAGGAACCGATGCCGTTCCACGAGAAGACCGTCTCGGTGAGCACGGCGCTGGTGAGGACCACGCCGAGCATCAGGCCCATGATCGTGATCACCGGGGTGAGCGAGTTGCGCAGCACGTGGTGCCGCATGACGCCACCCTCGTCGAGGCCCTTCGCCCTCGCCGTGCGGACGTAGTCGGCGTGCAACTCGTCGAGGGTCGCGGCCCGGACGAGCCGGGACACGATGCCCATCAGGCTCCACCCGAGCACCAGCGCCGGCAGGGCGAGCTGGCGCAGGCATTGCCACGCGAGGCTCGGGTTGCCGTCCAGCAGGGCGTCGATCGTGTAGAGCCCGGTGACGTGGTCGGGAGGGTCGACCCGTGACGGCAGCCGTCCCGGGCCGGGGAACCAGCCGAGGCGGGCGTAGAACACGTACAGGACGACCAGTCCGAGCCAGAACACCGGGAGCGAGGAACCGACCAGTGCGGTCAGCCGGGCGACGTGATCGACGAGGCGGTTCTGGTGCCGGGCCGAGACGACGCCGAGGATCACGCCGCCGATGCCGCCGAACAGGAGCGCGGCCAGCCCCAGCTCGGCGGTCGCCGGCAGCCGATCCCACAGATCGGACGTCACCGGCTTGCGGGTGCGGAACGACGTACCGAGATCGCCGGAGAACACGTTGCGGAGGTACGAGAAGTACTGCTCCAGGATCGAGCCGTCGAGGCCCCACTTCTTGCGTGCCGCGGCGACGACCACCTCGTTGTTCATCGCCCGCTCACCCACGATCGACGCCAGGGGGTCGGCCGGGATGAGCCGGGCGATGATGAACGCGAGGGTCAGGATCCCGAACAGCAGTATCGGGGTGACGGCGAGCCGCCGCAGCAGATAGCTACCCATGCCGTGCGGCGGCCGCGGCGCTCACGAGATGCCGACGCTCCCCAGTTCCAGGTTGCAGCAGGCGCTGTAGCGGACGCCAGTCAGGTCGGCGGCGTAGGCGAGCACGAGATCGGGGTTGACGAGCGGCAGGATGATCGCGTCGTCGATCATCGCCTGACCGAGCTGGGCGTAGAGCGCCGTCCGCTCTTCGCCGCTCGCCGCCAGCGCCTGGGCCAGAAGGTCGTCCTGCTCGGGGTTGGCGTCGAAGCCGCTGCGGCCCAGCCACGCCGACCCCTCGACCATCCCGAAGTACTGCACGTACTGGCTGGGGTCGACGTGATCGGGTGCGAAGTACACGGCGGTCACGGGGATGCCGTCGCCGGTGATCTGCTCGACCCACTGTGCGAACTCCAGCGGCTCGAGCTCCAGTTCGACGCCGATCGCCGTCAGGTCCTGCTGCACCTTCGCCATCAAGGTGTCGAAGTCGACGCCATAGACGTTGACGGCGGGGTAGGCGGCGCGCAGGGTGAGGCCATCGACGCCGGCCGCGTCGAGCAACGCCTGGGCTCCCTCCACGTCCTGCACCGGGAGCGGGAGATCCTCGGAGCCGGCGAAGCCGTTGGGGATCGGAGACGCCTGCAGTCGGCCGTTGCCGCCCACGGTGGTGTTGAGGATGCCCTCGTAGTCGAGCGCCATACGGATGGCGTTGCGCACGTCGGGATTGGCGAGCTCCTCGCCCCCGGGGGCGCCGGGGCTCAATGCCACGTAGACGAAGTTGTAGGAGTTGACGATCTCGGTCGTGATCTCGGCGTCGCCCTCCAGTTCCCCGATCGAGTCGAAGCTGATCTGCATGGCGATGTCCACGTCGCCCTGCTGCAGCTGCTGCAACTGGGACGTGGAGTCGACGACCTGCTTCAACGTGACACCGGGGAAGACGCTCGGCGTGCCCCAGTAGTCGTCGTTGCGCACGAGCACCAGCTCCTCGCCGTCGGAGTACGATTCGAGGACGAACGGGCCGCTGCCTGCGGAGTTTTCGAGGAACCACGGCTCGGCGGTGTCGGTGTCGGCGCTCGTCGTCGCCCCGTTCTCCTCGGCGAGGGCCGAGTTGGTGATGGCGAGGTACGGGGCGGCGGCGACGCTGAGGAAGGCCGAGTTGGGCTGCTCGAACGTCACGACCACGGTCTGTTCGTCTGGTGTCTCGATCGTGGCCCCGGCAATGAGGTACGACGCCGAGCCGGCGAGCCCGGCGAGGCGGTCCCATGAGAACTTCACGTCGGCCGACGTGACCGGAGCGCCGTCGGCGAAGTGGGCATCGGCGTCGAGCGTGAATGTGAACTGGGTGTTGTCGGCGTTGGCCTCCCACGACTCGGCGAGGCGTGGCACGAGCACGTTGAGATCGGCCGGGTCGACGCCGACGAGGGTCTCGTACACCGCCGTCAGGTAGATCTGGCAGGTGTCGCAGTAGACCAGGCCGGGATCCAGCGTGGTCAGGTCCATGTCGCGGGCGATCAGCAGCTCGCGGGCGTCTGCCGCCTGCGGTGCCGGCCTGCCGCCTGCATTGGTGCTGGCGGATCCCGCCCACACGGCGAGGACGGCCGCGGTCGCGGCAATTCCCAGCCGTCGGCGGTGCCGCCGCGGCGCGGCGTCGGTGGTGGACCTCATCGTGCTCCCCTCAAATTCGTCCGGTTCCGGCGCCGCCTGGCAGCCGGTCGACGTCGATCATCCCCCGACCGTGTTTCCGGTCGATGATCTATTTCGGACGTCCGTGTTAACAATGCCGCGAGCGGACTACGGTGTCAACCCGGAGGAAGCGTGCCGAAGATCGTCGACCACGAGGAGCGCCGACAGCAGCTGGTGGAGGCGGTCTGGCGCGTCATCAACCGGTGCGGACTCGAGAAGACGACCGTCCGCGAGATCGCCCTCGAGTCGGGGTACTCGACGGGATCGCTGGCGCACTACTTCCCCACGAAGGACGACATCCTGCGGTCGGCACTGGAACGGGCCGATCAGCAGATCCGCGACCGTCTCGACCAGATGCCGGCCGACGCCCGGCCGGTCACGCGGCTGCGGGACGCCCTGCGGCAGGCCCTTCCACTCGACGAGGAGCGGGAGTTCGAGCTCACGCTCGATGTCAACTTCTGGGCCCGCGCCCTCAACCAGCCGGCCCTGCGCACGCTGCAGCACCGGGACCACGACGGATGGCGCACTTGCATCCTCGACCTCGTCCGCGAGAGCCAGCGGGCCGGGCAGATCGATCGCAAGCGCAAGGCCGACGTCGTCACCGATCTGCTGGTCGGGTTCGTCGACGGCATCGGCCTGCAGGGTCTGGTGTACCCCGAGCTGATCACCCGCCAACGCATCGACCTGCTGCTCGATGCCCTCCTCGTGTCCCTCGGCGCGAACCGTCGGTATCTCGTGCCGTTGCCCGCTGTCTCCGGCTCGCCCGGAGCGTCGTCTCGCCCATCGTCCAAGCAACGCTGGAAGAAGGAGTCCACATGAGCGATGACCTGCTCGCCCATCTGCGCGATCGTGCCCGGTTCGTCCGTACCGAGACCGTGCGACTGTCGCGCATAGCCGGGGCCGGCCACTACGCGTCGTCGTTCTCGGCCGCCGAGCTGCTCGTGGCGCTCTACTACCACGCCCTGCGGCTTCGTCCCGGCGAACCCGCCTGGCCCGATCGCGACCGCTTCGTGCTGTCGAAGGGCCATGCGGCGATCGGGCTGTATCCCATCCTCGCCGATCTCGGCTTCTTCGAGCCGAGCGAGCTCGACGACTACACGCGATTCGGCAGCCGCTACGGGGATCATCCGGACATGAAGAAGATCGCCGGTGTCGACTTCAGTTCCGGCTCGCTCGGGCACGGCCTCTCGGCGGCCGTCGGCATCGCCCTCGCCGGTCGCGTGCGGGGGAGCGATCATCGGACGTGGTGCATGCTCGGCGACGGCGAGCTCGCCGAGGGACAGGTCTGGGAGGCGGCCATGGCGGCCGGGCACTTCGAGCTCGGCAACCTCGTGGCGGTCGTCGACCGCAACCAGATGTGCATCGACGGGTTCACCGACGAGGTGATGAGCGTCGAGCCGCTGACCGATCGCTTCGCCGGGTTCGGCTGGCACGTCCAGCGGATCGACGGCCACGACCTCGACACCATCGTGGCCACGTTCTCCGATCTGCCGAGGGCCGAGCGGGGCCAGCCACAGGCGATCATCGCCGACACCATCAAGGGACGGGGAGTCGCCCGCATGGAACTGTCGCTCGACTGGCACGTGGGCAACCTCGTCGGTGAGGACTACGACGACGTCATGGCCGAGCTGGCCGCGGGGTTGTCGTGAGCGCAGCGAGCGACGGCCGCCCGAGCGAGCGCCAGCGAGCCGGCGCGGCGATGGGGCGCGAGCTCAGCGAGCGGGGGCGCAGCCCCCAAGGTGGCGTCGTGAGCGCAGCGAGCGACGATCTCCGCTCCACCGCCGACTCCGGCGACGTGCAGGACACGGCCGAGGTCTTCCGCGGCACGGCGTCGGGGGCCACGCGACTGCGGGACGAGCGGTCGTCCGACGGCAGCGATCAGCAGCGCGCGATCCCGGCGTTCGTGCTGGGGGAGGAGCTCGCCGATCTCGCCGACCATGACGACCGCATCGCCGTCCTGACCGCCGACCTCGCCAAGGCCAACCGACTCAACGACTTCGCTGGTCGCCACCCGGACCGCTTCTTCAACCTCGGCATCGCCGAGAAGAACATGATCACCGTCGCCGCCGGGATGGCGGCGTCGGGCATGGTGACGTACGCGGCGACGTTCGCCTCGTTCTCGGCGCTGCTCGGGTGTGAGCAGATCCGCACCGACTGCGCCTACCCGCATCTGCCGGTCCGGGTGATCGGTCATCACTCCGGGATGTCGATGGGGTTCTACGGCACGAGCCACCACGCCCTCGAGGACCTCGGCATCATGCGCACGATCGCCGACCTCACGGTGGTCTGTGCCACCGACGCCAACCATCTGCGCGGCGTGCTCCGTGCCTCGGTCGATCACCCCGGCGCGATGTACATCCGCCTCGGACGGGGACGCGATCCCGAGGTGTACGGCGACGTGCCCGACGTGAGGTTCGGCGAGGCGATCCGCGTCGTCGACGGCGGCGACGCGGCGATCGTCGCCACCGGCTCCACCGTCCACCCGTCCGTCGCGGCCGCGCAGCGGCTACGTGCCGAGACCGGTGCAGCGGTCGCCGTCTACGACATGCACACGGTCAAGCCGCTCGACACGGGTGCGGTTGCCGCGGCGGCGCGGACGGGGCGGGTCCTGGTCGCCGAGGAACACAATCACACCAACGGGCTCGGCACGGCGGTCGTCGAGGCCCTGTTCGACGGCGGTCACCACGACGTGCGGGTACGGCGCGTCGACGTGCCCGACGAGCACGTTCCCATCGGCCCGCCCGCCGCCCTGTACGCCCACTACGGCCTCGACGCCGACGGCCTGCTCGCCGCCCTCCGCCAACTCCTCGACACCTACACCTGACGCCTGACGGGATGTGACAGAGACACATCCCGTCACGTCCGGAACCGGACCGTCAGTGGCGGGACATGCGCTCGGCCATGTCGGCCGGGAGGCCGTAGGGAAGCTCCCGCTCGTGGAGGAGGGCCTCGGTCCGCGTCCGGTCGACGCCGGCGGCGAGGAGCAGCTTGTCGATGCGGTTGGTGCCCCACGAGTTGGCGAGGATCTCGGCCGCCAGCGCGGCGACGGCGTCGTCGAGCTGGTCGTCCGGGACGGCGCGATCGACGAGACCGATCGCCGCCGCGTCGGTGCCGGAGATCCGCCGGCTGGTGAACATCAACTCCTTGGCCCGTGATCGCCCGATGCGCTCGGGGAGCCGGACCGACATCCCCCACACCGGGGCCAGGCCCCACTGCCCGTGGGTGTCGCCGAGCACGGTCGACTCGCCGGCGACGAGGACGTCGCAGCCGAGCGCCAGCTCGAGCCCACCGGTGAAGCAGTGCCCGTGGAGACGGGCGATCGTCGGCTGCGGCAACAGCTCGAGGGCGTCGACCGTCTCGGGCTCGAAATGCTTGCTCGGCGGGCGTTCGTGGTCGGCGATCGCGCCGAGGTCGTGCCCGGCGCAGAACGAACGCCCGGCCCCTTGCAGCACCACGCAGCCGATCGACTCGTCGGTCGCGATCGCGTCGAGATGGGCCCGCAGCGCCACGAACGAGCCCGGCGTCAGAGCGTTCAGCTTGTCGGGGCGGTTGAGCGTGAGCGTCGCCAGCCCGTCGCGGTCGGAGCGGAGCACGAGGTCGTCGGGCATGCGACGCGACCGTACCGGCCGGAGTGCCTGCGTAGAGAGCCGATCTCCGGTGCTCGGGCGTACGGGCGAAAACCTGGCCCGGCCAGGCGATGGGACTGCGTTCTCGACACCGATTCGAGAAATCCCTTGCGCACGACAGCCTTGAGGGTGTTCACTACTGACGCCTTCGAAGGGGCGGAACCATCGACCAAGCGGACGGTCGACCTTCGGCGGCAGAAAAGGCGGATACACGAGCATGTCACTCGTCAAGCGCGCGCTTGGTGATGGTGGCGGCAGTGGTGGCAGTCAGCGGCGCGGCAGTTGCCGCGCCGCGGGCCACCGCAGCCCCACACACCGAGAACGGCGGCACCACGACCGGTTGCTACGAGCAGGTCATCGAGTACCAGTACGAGCGGGCGACGCCCGTCTACAAGACGGAGTACCTGTACAAGAAGCAGGTCCGGATCACGGTCACGCACCTCCTCCCCGACGGCGACGTCACCGAAGTCGGTGACTGGACCTGGTGGGACGCCGGCATCCCGAGGTGGTCGATCGAGGACGTCGAGGTCATCGAGTCCGGCAACTTCGGCGAATGGTGGGAGCCCCACGACGACCACACCGACCACGTCGTACGTGACTACCGGTTCGTGAAGAGCGGCGAGTCCCGTCAGACGCAGATGGGCACGACATACGAGACCACCGGCTGGCTGAGCGGCCCGCCCGACGGAGACGGCTGGACCCAGACCGGCGAGCGCACGGTCAAGGGCGCGGAGATCCCGTGCGGCGAGCCGCCGTCATTCCCGCCCGACGTGATCGAGGAGTGGGGCGACTGCTCCACCGGCGACACCGAGGTCACCGGAACCAGGACGACCACCAACTACGTCGCGGTCTACAACTACGACACCGACACCTGGGACAAGGTGAGGGACGGAGAACCGGTCGTCGAGACGATCACCCGGCCGCTGACCGACGAGGAGGCCGAGGCGTGTGCTCCGGACGACACGACGACGACGTCGACGACATCCTCGACGACCTCGACGACGACCTCGACGACGACGGCGCCCACGGTGCGCATCGCCGCCGTGACGCCGCTGTGTCACAAGGACGCGCCGTACATCGCCGTGACCTTCGGCGGTGACCCGGTGTTCGACGGCCGCACGGGCACGGTCAGCTTCGTGGACGTCAACGGGACGACCGTCGCCACGCACTCGGTCACGTTCAGGGTCGGCGACACCGTGCAGTTCGTCTACCCCGGGGCGAGCGTCGACGCCGGCGGCAACGCCACGGATTGGCCGGGTTGGCGGTACGCCAACGGCCAGTGGGTTCCCGACTCCAGCGACGCTCATCTGCACCAGGGCCTGACCGTGGTGCTCACCGTCAACCCGACCGACACGGCAACGGTGCAATATCCGCCCGCGACCTCCGGCTGCAACGTTCCCGAGAACGTGCCGACCGACTCGTCCAGCGGTTTCACCCTCCCCGAGACGCTCTGACGGGCCACACTCTGATCAGGGCCACACGCTGATCAGACTCAGGCCGGCTGGCGACAGCATGGCCGAAACGCTCGAAGGGCGCCGCCCGGACGTCTCCGTCCGGACGGCGCCCTTCGCCGTCAGTGCGTTCGGTCGCCTCAGGCCAGGGCGGCGTCGAGCGTCTCGACTGACGGAGCGAAGTAGTACGAACCCGACGCCGGCGTGGAGTAGTCGGTGATGGCGTCACGCGGCTGGCCGTTCTGCCCGTACATCGCCTCCATGCGCTCGCGCAGCACGGCCTGGGTCTTCGAGAAGCCCATGAAGTACAGGCCGACGGTGCCGTCGTGGAAGGCGTACGGCGTCGACCGGCGCACCATCTCGCCACGCTTGGGCTTCGACGCGTCCGCCGTGTCACCCTCGCGAAGCTCGACGTGGGCGAGGTGCGACGTCGGCACCTGCACGTCGAGCCGTGTGGAGTCGTCCTTCGTGCGGCCGAACACGTTCTGCTGCTCCTCGAGCGACAGGCCGTTGAAGTACTTCAGGTCGTGCACCCAGCGCTGAGCGATGCAGAACGACCCCCCGGCACCCGGCTGGCCCTCGTCGATGATCGCCCGGTCGTGCTGTTCGTGCGGCTCCGGGTTCCCGGTGCCGTCGATGAAGCCGGTGAGGTCGAGGCTGTTGCGGTAGATGAACGTCGGCGTCTCACGGGCGACGTTCATGTGGCCGGCGACGGCGTTGCGGAAGTTGAACTGGGTCTCCCAGCAGAGGTCCTTGTCGTCGGAGTGCACCCAGAGGAGGAGCTCCTCCTGCGTGCCCTTGGCCACCTTGCCGTCGGGCGACTCGTAGCCCGGATACGGCTGGAAGTCCTCGGGGATGTCGTTGGTGAGGTCGGCCAGCAGTGTCGGGCCGAACAGCAAGCACACATTGACCGGCACCGTGACACCGACGTCGGTACCAGCGGCCCGCACGTCGTTGAGCGCCTTCTTGATGACGCCGAGATCGGCGCCCTCGACACGACTCAAGTGCGTGTACCACTGATACTTGGTGAGGTTGGTCAAGATCGCGGGCTGCGGGTTGGCCATCGCTGGCTCCTTCCGAGGGAGAATCGGGTGGTCGGAGCCGTCACCGTATTTCAGACTGTGACTTCTTGTGAAATTCGACGACCTGGTGTGATCCGGCTCGTCGGCGGCGTCAGCCCGCCTTGGCGGCCGCTTTCGCCAGACGCCTGGCCGCCTTGCCCACCGGCTCGATGTGTCGCTGATCGAGATCGGCCACCTCGACGCCGTTGGAGAAGAGGACTCGGTACCGCTGCCAGTTGAAGCCGTTGGCGAGGATCACCCTGCCTTCGGATCCCTCAGCGACGCCGGGAAGGTCGACGACCGTGCGGACCCGGTCGCCCATGCGCAGGTCGAGTTGCCCGTCGTGGGGCTTGGCGAGGGAGTGCGGCTTCCAGAACTGCATCGGTGACGAGGATAGTGGGGCTATTCCGCCGGGCTGGATTCCACGATCACCGGCACCGAGGTGACGACGGTGTTCGGCCGGTACAAGAGACGGGCCTTCAGCGCGAACGCCGATTGGTTGTGCAGCCACTGCGTCTTCCACTGAGTCACGAACTCGGGGATGATCACCGTGATGATGTCGTCCACCGTGTCGGCGTCGAGTTCGTCGAGATAGGCGAGCACGGGGCCCGTCAGCTCCCGGTAGGGCGACAGCAGCGTGTGCACCGGGATCGGGATCTCGTACCGTTCCCACGCCTTGGCGAGCTTCTCCTGCTCTTCGGGACCGGTGACCACCGACACCGCGATCAGGCGGTCGGGGGCGAGCTCGCGGGCGTATTGGACGGCGTCGAGCACTCCTCGGTGGACCGAACCGACGAGGATCACCACGGTGTGCGTGTGCCGCTGCGGCTTGTATCCCGGCTCCACACGTACCGACGAACCGACGCCCTGGTAGTGCTTCCAGATGGCGCGGAACCCCACCACCATGATCGGGATCACGACGGCCGGGATCCACGCGCCGGTCGTGAACTTGGTGACGACCACGATGAGCGCGACCGCGCCCGTGGACACCGCACCGAAGGCGTTGATCGCCAGCGACGGTCGCCACTTCGGTTCGCGCAGTCGCCAGTGGTGCATCACCATGCCGGCCTGGCTCAACGTGAACCCGGTGAACACGCCGAACGCGTACAGCGGGATCAGGGCGGTGATGTTGCCCTTGAAGACGATGATCAGCACCGCAGCCATCGCGGCGAGGAAGATGATGCCGTTGGAGAACACGAGCTTGTCGCCCTTGTTCGACATCTGCCGCGGCAGGTAGCCGTCACGGGCGATGATCGACGACAGCGACGGGAAGCCGGCGTAGGCGGTGTTGGCAGCGAGCACCAAGATGGCGAACGTCGAGATCTGCATGATCCAGAACAGGACGTTCTTGCCGCCGAAGACGTGCTCGGCCATCATCGCGATCCCGGTCGGGTCGGCGTCGTCGCGGAACGGCTTGAGCTTCGAGGCGAGGATCGAGATGCCGAGGAAGCCGGACCCGAGCACGAGCCCCATCATCGCCAGCGTCATCGACGCGTTGCGGCTCTCGGGCTTGCGGAACGTCTGGACGCCGTTGGACACCGCCTCCACGCCCGACAGGGCGACGGCACCGGACGAGAAGGCCCGCAGCAGCATGAACACGCCGAGGGTCTTGGTGTGGCTCGCCAGCTCCCGCGCCTCCTCGGAGAGCTGGGAGGCCGGGATCGGCCCGAGGTCGCGGAACCACACCCGGTACAGGCCGACGACGATCAGCACGCCGAGCATGACGATGTAGAGATACGTCGGTGGGGCGAACAGCGCCCCCGACTCGCGCAGCCCGCGCAGGTTGGCGACCGTCACGATGGCGACCAGCCCGAGACACAGCGGTACCCGCAGCGACTCGTCGAAGTCGAACGCCGATTGCATCGCGAGCACGCCGCCCGCGACCGACACGGCGACCGTGAGGACGTAGTCGGTGAGGAGCGACGCCCCGGCGACGAGCGACGGGATCGCGCCGAGGTTCTCCTTGGCCACGACGTAGGCCCCGCCACCCGACGGGTAGGCGTGGATGGTCTGGCGGTACGAGAGGATGACGATGAACAGCAGAACGGCGACGACGATCGCCAGCGGCACCAGCCGGCTGAACGCCACAGCGCCCACGCCGGCGACCACGACCAGCACGTGGAGTATCTCGTCAGTCGCGTACGCCGTCGACGACATCGCGTCGGAGGCGAAGATCGGAAGGGCCACACGCTTGCGGAGCCGCTGGTGCCCTTCTTCGGATGTGGCGATCGGCTTGCCGATCAGGAGGCGCTTGGCCAGTGAGACCATACGAGTTTCGCACTCTATGACCACCGGGGCGTCCTCGCGTCAAACCGTCCGCAACCCTGTCCCGTTGCGGCGCTGTGCATACACTCGGCCGAGTGCACGTGATCGTCGTGGGATGCGGCCGAGTCGGCTCGGCCCTGTCCCAACAACTCCTCGACGACGGCCACACGGTCGCCATCATCGATCGTCGGGCCGAAGCGTTCCGACGGCTTCCCGACGACTTCCGGGGCCAGAAGATCCAGGGCATCGGCTTCGACCGGGACCGTCTCGTCGAGGCCGGTGTCGAACAAGCTGGAGCGGTCGCCGCCGTCACGAACGGCGACAACTCGAACGTCCTGATCGCCCGCGTGGCGCGCGAGACGTTCGGCATCGAGCGGGTCGTGGCCCGCATCTACGACCCCAGGCGGGCGGCGATCTATCAACGGCTCGGGCTCGCCACGGTCGCCACGGTGGCGTGGACCACCGACCAGGTGATGCGCCGGCTGCTTCCCGATCCCACCGGTGCCGAGTGGACCGACCCGACGGCCGCCGTGAGCATCGTCGAGCGATCGGTGACGAAGTCGTGGGTCGGACGCACGATCACCGAGTTCGAGGAGGAGACCGGCACGCGTGTCGCCGCCGTCGGCCGCATGGGTGCGGCGCTCGTCGCCAGTGACAAGACCGTCGCCCAAGAAGGCGACCTCCTGTACATCGCCGTGGCCGTCTCGGCCGTGGCCGAGGTGGACGCTCGGCTGCAGGCCAGTCCGGCCGGCAGCCAGCGGGAAGCGGGGCACTGATGCGTGTGATCATCGCAGGCGGGGGAAGCGTCGGCCGGTTCATCGCCGAGCAGTTGCATGGCCAGGGGCACTCGGTGCTCATCATCGACAACGACCGCGACGTCGTGTCCCGGGCCGCGGCGTCCGGCGAGCCGATCGGGGTGGACTGGCGCGAGGGCGACGCCTGCGAGATCGAGGCGCTCACAGCCGCCGGGCTGTCGGAGGCCGACGTCGTCGCCGCCGTGACAGGCGACGACGAGGACAACCTGGTGATCTCGCTGCTTGCCAAGCAGGAGTTCGGCGTGCCCCGCGTCGTCGCCCGCGTCAACAACCCGAAGAACGAGTGGCTGTTCAACGAGGTCTGGGGCGTGGACGTGAGCGTGTCGACGCCGCACCTGCTCGCCGCCCTCGTCGAGGAGGCCGTGGCCGTCGGGTCGTTCATCCGCCTGCTGTCGTTCGAAGGTGGGCGGGCCAAGCTCGCCGAGGTCACCCTCGCCGAGGGCTCACCGCTCGACGGCAAGACGATCGAGGAACTTCGCGTGCCCCGCGACGCGACGGTCGTGGCGGTGCTCCGCAACGGGCGGCTCATCGTGCCCCGCGGCGACACGCTGTTGCGGGCGGGCGACGAGGTCATCGTGCTCGTCACCACCGATTCCGAAGACGAGGTCAACAGCCTCCTCACGAGTTCCTGACGGCATGGCACGAATTCCCTACCCGCCGGCGGACGACCTCGACCCCGAGTCGGCGGCGCTGCTCGCCAAGATGCCGCCGCTCAACATCTTCCGCATGCTCGCCGGCTCGCCCGGGCTGCTGCGGGCGTTCACCCGGTTGGGCAACCACATTCTCTTGACGTCGCCGCTCGACCCGCTGCTGCGAGAACTGGCGATCGTCCGTGTCGGCCTCCTGTCGGGTGCCGCCTACGAGGTGCACCAGCACGATCGCATCGCCCGATCGGTCGGCGCGTCCGACGACCTGATCGCCGCCCTCCGGGAGGGGCCCGACGCCGCTGCCTTCGACGACGCGCAGCGGGCGGTCCTGCGCTTCACCGACGACGTCGTCGCCAACGTGCGCGCCGGCGACGACACCCTCGCCGCGGCGATCGCCGTGGTGGGGGAGGCCGGCGTGCAGGAGCTCGTCGTCACGATCGGCTACTACATGCTGGTCAGCCGCTATCTGGAGACCATCGGGATCGACATCGAGGAGGATCCCGTCGAGGTGGCCACGCGCAAGGCCGGGCGGTGAGCGACGCCGCGTCCGACCCGCCGCTGCCGCCAGAGGCGACCGGCCGGTCGCCGGGACGCGGGCGACTCACCGGCCGGCGGATCCTCGTGGTCGGGGCCGGGCAGAACGACTACGGGCTCGCCGACGCTCCCATCGGCAACGGCCGGGCGATCTCGGCGCTGTGCGCCCGTGAGGGCGCGACGGTCTTCGGCTCCGATGTGTCTGCCGGCAACCTCACGGGAACCTCGTCACTCGTCGCCGCCGAGGGTTCGACGTTCCTCGCCGCTGTGTCCGACGTCGCCGACCCCGACGCCGTCGGCGCCCTCGTCGCCGACGCGACCGACGCGCTCGGCGGTCTCGACGGGGTCGTTTACAACGTGGGCATCGGCGGGGGCCGAGGCCTCGATGGCACCGATGCCGAGACCTGGGACCGTGTGTTCGCGGTCAACCTGCGTGGCGCGATGCTCGTCGCCCGGGCCGTCTTGCCCGTGGTGGACGACCGCTCGTCGATCGTGTTCATCTCGTCGGTCGCCGGGATCAAGCCCGGGACCAGGATCCCGGCGTACGACTCGTCGAAGGCGGGTCTCGTCGGGCTGATGCGCCACGTCGCCGTCGAAGGGGAGCGGCGCGGCATCCGCGCCAATGTCGTGGCTCCCGGTCTGATGGACACGTCGCTCGGCCGAGTGGCGTCGGCCGGACGACCGTCGCGCACCAAGGCGCCGATCCCGCTCGGGCGCCAGGGCACGGCCTGGGAGACCGCCTACGCGGCCCTCTTCCTGCTGTCGGACGAGTCGTCCTACGTCACCGGCCAGTCGCTCGTTGTCGACGGCGGCCTCACTACATTGCGGTAACGATGTCGAAGTTGGGGCAGCGGTTGCGGGCGTCGGTGGAGGAGTTGGAGCGGACGCGGCTGTCGCAGCGGTTCGCCGGGCTCGATCTGTCACCGCTGTCGGGCGTGGTGCCGCGCCGGCCGATCCGCGTGGGTGGGGAGATCTCTCGCGTCGTCATCGCTCCCCGTCACGGCGTTCCCACGCTCGAGGTGATGATCTCGGACGGCAGCGGGTCGATCACGGCCGTGTTCACCGGCCGCCGTTCGATCGGTGGCATCGAGCACGGCCGAGCCGTGATCCTGGAGGGCGTGGCCGTCCCCGAGCGCGATCGCAACGTCATCTTCAACCCCGCCTACACCCTCATTCCCTAGGCCCGTTCCGAGATAGTGCCTGGCACTATCTCGGAACGCACTCGCCGCGAGCGCAGCGAGCCGGCGCGACGGCCTGCGTGGCTGGGGAACGCCAGAGCTGGTGGGGTTCAGCGAGCGCAGCGAGCGTCCTGGAGTTCGAGCGCAGAGGCGAGCGCAGCGAGCCGGCGCGACGGCCTGCGTGGCTGGGGAACGCCAGAGCTGGTGGGGTTCAGCGAGCGCAGCGAGCGTCCTGGAGTTCGAGCGCAGAGGCGAGCGCAGCGAGCCGGCGCGACGGCCTGCGTGGCCGGGGAACGCCAGAGCTGGTGGGGTTCAGCGAGCGCAGCGAGCGTCCTGGAGTTCGAGCGGAGAGGCGAGCGCAGCGAGCCGGCGCGACGGCCTGCGTGGCCGGGGAACGCCATAGATAGCCTGGTCAATCTGTGAAGAGTTCGTTGGAGGCCCTCGAGGGCAACAAGGTCAAGCTCTCGGTCACGATCGACGAGACCGAGTTCGATCGCGACATCGACCAGGCGTTCCGCCGCATCGCCCGTGAGGTGAGGATCCCCGGGTTCCGCGCCGGCAAGGTGCCGCGCCGCGTGCTCGAGGCCCGCATCGGCGTCGCCCCGGCCCGGGAGCAGGCGTTGCGCGATGCCATTCCCGAGTACCTGCGCAAGGCGGTCGTCGAGCATGAGGTCGACCTCATCGCCACGCCGGAGGTGGAGATCACGTCCGGCGAGGAAGCCGGCCCGGTCGATTTCGACGCCACGTGCGAGGTTCGCCCCGAGGTCGTCGTCCCCGGCTACGAGGGGCTGCGCGTCGAGCTCCCCAATCCGGCAGCGACCGACGACGAGGTCGAGGCCGAGCTGACGGCCGAACTGCGTCGTCACGGCACGCTGTCCGATCTCGACCGTCCGGCCGAGCGCGGCGACTTCGTCACGCTCGACCTCGCCGCCACACGTGACGGCGAGCCCGTCACCGGCCTCAACACCGAGGACTGGTCCTACGAGGTCGGCCAGGGCTGGATCGCCGACGACTTCGACGATCGGATCGTCGGCGCGTCGGCGGGCGCCGAGCTCGCCTTCACCACGACGCCCAAGGGCACCAGCGAGGAAGCCGACTTCACGGTCACCGTGCAGAAGGTGCAGGAGCTGGTTCCCCCCGAGCTCACCGACGAGTGGGTGTCGGAGAACCTCGGCGAGTTCGAGACGGTCGCCGAATGGCGCGAGTCGGTGCGCGAGCGCATCGCCGCCGGCAAGCTCGAGCAGGCCCGCAACGTGCTGATCGGCAAGACCACCGAGGGCCTCGTCGCCCTCGGCGAGTTCGAGGTCCCCGAGCCGCTCGTGCGCAGCGAGATGCAGCGCCGGGTCGAGCAGACCGTCCGGCAGCTCGCCGCCCAGGGCATCAACGTCGAGCAGTTCCTCGGCGCCACCGGCCAGGACCCGCAGGCGTTCGTCGAGAACTTCCGGCCCCAGGCCGAACAGGCCGTCAAGGTCGATCTGGCCCTGCGGGCCGTGGCCACGGCCCAGGGGATCGAGATCGACGACGACGACATCGAGGCCGAGTACCAGCACCTGTCGCTGCACATCGGCCAGAAGCCCAAGCAGATCCGCAAGGCCTACGAGGCCAACGGCCTGGTACCCGAGCTCAAGGCGCAGATCCGCAAGACCAAGGCGCTCGACTGGCTGCTCGAGAACGTCGAGATCGTCGACGAGGCGGGTGAACCCCTCGACCGCGAGCCGCTCATCGCCGGCCGCCACCACGAACACGACGAGGAACTCGCCGCCCTCGACGACGACCATGATCATGAGGGTCACGACCACGACGGTCACGACCACGACCACGCAGAGAGCTGACGCCCGATGAATCTCGACGCCTACAACTACCTCGTCCCGAATGTGGTCGAGCAGACGAGCCGGGGCGAGCGCGCCTACGACCTCTACAGCCGGCTGCTCAAGGACAACATCATCTTCCTGCAGACGCCGATCGACGACCAGATCGCCAGCCTCATCTGCGCCCAGTTGATCCATCTCGAGTCGGAGAACCCCGACAAGGACATCAACATCTACATCAACAGCCCCGGCGGTGACATCACGTCGCTGTTCGCCATCTACGACACGATGCAGTTCATCCGCAACGACATCGCCACCATCTGCCTCGGGCAGGCGGCGTCGGCGGCGGCCGTCCTGCTGGCGGCGGGCACCAAGGGCAAGCGCCTCGCGCTGCCCCACTCGCGGGTGCTGCTGCACCAGCCCCACGGCGGCGCCGGCTACGGCCAGGTGTCCGACCTCGAGCTGGCCGCCAAGGAGATCCTGCGTATGCGGGACCTGCTCGAGCAGATCCTCGCCAAGCACACCGGCCAGACCGTCGAGCGGGTCCACGCCGACACCGACCGCGATTTCGTTATGGAGGCAAGGGAGGCGTTGGAGTATGGCATCATCGACAACGTGATCGAGTCTCGCGACGTCATCGACCAGAGCGGGGCAATCCGCTGACCTCCGGGTTGCGGATCAGGTAGTGGATCAGCTGGTAGCGGATCAGAGTCGACAGCGAACGGAGACGTAGGCGTGGCCAAGTTCGGGGACACAGGAGAACTGCTGAAGTGCTCCTTCTGCGGGAAATCGCAGAAGCAGGTCCGCAAGCTCATCGCCGGCCCCGGCGTGTACATCTGCGACGAGTGCATCGATCTCTGCAACGAGATCATCGAGGAGGAGTTGGCCGAGCCGGCCGAGCTCAACTTCGATCACCTGCCGAACCCGCGTGAGATCCGGGCGTTCCTCGACGACTACGTCGTCGGCCAGGAGAACGCCAAGAAGATCCTGTCGGTGGCGGTGTACAACCACTACCGGCGCATCCAGTACCAGCAGTCGGTCGGCGTCGGCCGCAGCGACGTCGAGCTCGCCAAGTCGAACATCCTCCTCCTCGGCCCCACCGGTTGCGGCAAGACCCACCTCGCTCAGACGCTGGCGCGGATGCTCAACGTGCCGTTCGCCGTCGCCGACGCCACGGCCCTCACCGAGGCCGGTTACGTCGGCGAGGACGTCGAGAACATCCTGCTCAAGCTCATCCAGGCTGCCGATTTCGACACCAAGCGGGCCGAGACGGGCATCATCTACATCGACGAGATCGACAAGGTGGCGCGCAAGAGCGAGAACCCGTCGATCACCCGTGACGTCTCGGGCGAGGGCGTGCAGCAGGCGCTGCTCAAGATCCTCGAGGGCACGGTGGCCTCGGTGCCGCCGCAGGGCGGGCGCAAGCACCCGCACCAGGAGTTCATCCAGATCGACACCACCAACGTGCTGTTCATCCTGGGTGGGGCGTTCGCCGGCCTGGAGAAGATCATCGAGAGCCGCATCGGCCACAAGGGCGTCGGCTTCCACGGCACGGTGCGCTCGCGGGCCGAGTCCGACCCCGGTGCCCTGTTCACGCAGGTGCTCCCCGAGGACCTCGTGAAGTTCGGCATGATCCCGGAGTTCATCGGACGTCTGCCGATGATGGGCGCCGTCAGCAGCCTCGACGCCGAGGCGCTGGTCCGCATCCTCACCGAGCCCAAGAACGCCCTGGTGCGTCAGTACCAGAAGGTGTTCGAGTTCGAGGACGTCGAGCTCGAGTTCACGCCTGACGGTCTCGAAGCGATCGCCGACCAGGCGTTGCTACGTGGCACGGGTGCTCGCGGCCTGCGGGCGATCCTCGAAGAGGTGTTGCTGAACACGATGTACGACCTGCCCGGTCGCACCGACATCGGCAAGGTCGTCATCGACGCCGCCACCGTGCGCGAGAAGGTGAATCCCACCCTCGTGCCTCGCGAGCAGGGCCGCACCACCCGCCCCCGCCGCGCCGCCAGCTGACCCCGCTCCCGGCCCTCACCTCAACCCACCCGAGTGTTGAACCGCGCCCGAGTCTCGGGCGCCCCCCGTCCGGACGTTCAACACTCGGACGGGTTGGCCCCAGCGTCGGTGTGACACCGTCGGAGTAGGGTCGCCGTTGCCGACATCCCCCCAGCCCCGGCGCTCGCTGAGCGCATGGCCCTGGGAGGGTCCCTTGCCCACGTCACCATTCACGCCGGCCGCCGCCAAGTGGTTCGGCACCCACCACGGCGTCGCCACCGCCGCCGAGCTGCAGCGATGCCACGTCGGGCGCAAGGCGCTCGCTCGCCTGATGCGCCTGGGCGTCGTCGTGCGTTTCGCCCGCGGCGTCTATGTCCTGACCTCGGCCGAGCCGACGCTCGAGCACCGTTGTCGCATGCTCAGCTGCCTGTACCCGAGCGGCTTCGTCACCGGGCCGGCGGCGGCCGTGCTGGCGAAACTGCGCCGCCAGCCGCGCACGTTCCTCGTCGATATCTGCCTGCCTCACGGCGTGCACATCGACCCGATGCCCGGCGTTCGTTTCCGCCAATCGACGAAGATCCGGCGCGACGACCGTCGGCGCCGCGACGACGGGATCACGGTCGCGTCGGCGCCCCGCCTGGCGTTCGATCTCGCCGCTACCACACGCCGCTCGACCACCTCTCGATCGTGGAGCAGATGCGTGATCGCCGCATGGTGACGGACGAGGAGCTGTTCGCCGTCGGCGGCCGGCTCTGCCATCCGGCCCGACGGGGCACGATCACGTATCGCCTCACGCTGGCGCGCCTCGGCGAGCAATCGCAGGACTCCCATCCCGAGGTCGTCCTCGGCGACGCCCTGTTGCGGCGCGGCGTCCCCATCGTCCCGCAATGGGAGCTGTCGCTGCCGGGAGAGGTCACGACCCACCCCGATCTCTCCGTCCCCGAGGTCCGCTGGGGGATCGAGCTCGACCTCCACCACGAGCATCGCAGTCTCGAGGGAGCGCAGCGCGACGCCCGCCGGATGCGATCGCGCCATCGTGGCGATTGGCAGGTCGAGCCGGTGACCGAGCTCGACATGGTCGACGTCGAGCGGCTCGCGGACGAACTGCTGTCGCTCTACCGGGAGCGGGCGAGGTCCATCGGAGTGTTGAACGTCCAGACGGGGGGCACCCGACACTCGGGAGCGCTTCAACACTCGGACGGGTGAATCGGATGGGGTGAATCGGGTGGTTGACTGCGGGCGTGGACTTTGGCGAGGCGCTGGCCTACCTGGACGATCACGCGTCCTACAACAACACCGGACGAATCGAGTCGCCGACGATCGACCGGATCGCCCGCCTCGTGGGGGCGATGGGGGACCCGCAGCTCGCCTACCCGGTGATCCACGTCACCGGCACCAACGGCAAGGGCTCGACGTCGCAGATGATCACCCGCCTGTTGATGGCCAACGGGCTGCAGGTCGGCACGTACACCAGCCCCCACCTCGAGCGCATCAACGAGCGCATCGCACGGAACGCCGAGCCGATCCCCGACGACGACTTCGCCGAGCAGATCGCCGCCGTCGCCGACCTCGAAGGCCTGGCCGGGGTGCGGCCGAACTACTTCGAGGCGGTCACCGCGGCGGCGCTGCGGTACTTCGCCGACACCGCCGTCGACGTGGCGGTCGTCGAGGTCGGGCTGCTCGGGCGGTGGGACGCCACCAATGTCGTTGACGCCCAGGTCGCCGTGGTCACCAACATCGGCATGGACCACAACGAGTTCGCCGGACCGACGCTCGCCGACGTCGCCAGGGAGAAGTCGGGGATCATCAAACCGGGCAGCGCGGCCGTGATCGGCGAGCTCGATCCGGCGCTCGTCGACGTGCTCGCCGAACAGCCGGCGGCCACCCGTCTACTGCGTGGGGCCGACTTCGAGACGGCGGGGAACCAGCTCGCCCTCGGCGGCCGCCTCGTCGACATCCGCACGCCCACCACCATCTACCCCGAGGTCTTCGTGCCGTTGCACGGCGCCCACCAAGGCGACAACGCCTCGCTCGCCCTCACGGCCGCCGAGGCGTTCTTCGCCGCGCCGCTGTCGCCGGACGTCGTCAACGAGGGGTTCGCCATGGTGACGATGCCGGGGCGGTTCGAGGTGCTCACGCACCAGCCGCTCGCCATCGTCGACGGTGCCCACAACCCGGCCGGCGGCGACACGTGCGCTCAGGTCTTCTTCGACAACTTCGACCCCGAGGGCCGTCGCATCCTCGTCGTCGGCACGCTGCGCGAGCCGAAGGCGATGTTGGAGGCGCTGCGCGCCGACGAGTTCGACGTCGTCATCGCGTGCACGGCACCGTCGCCCCGCGCGGCCGACGCGGCCGCGGTGGCCAAGGCGGCCGTCGAGCTTGGCTGCGACGAGGTGCTCGCCTTCGACACCGTCGAGGAGGGTTGCCGGGCGGCGCTGCGCGGGGCCGACGGCGACGATGCGATCCTCGCCACCGGCTCGCTGTACGTGGCCGGCGCCGCTCGGGGTGCGATCCTCAAGTACTCCCCGTAACGGCTCGCCGGCGCCCGTAACGGCGATCTCGCCCGATATTGCCTGCGGCGGTTGCCCCGGCCAGGTACTGTCCGGTGAGCGGGCGGAGTGGTCCCCCGTGAGCGTGCCTGGGGAGGGCGATGTGAGGCGAGCGATCGGGTTGAGTGCTGTGTCGGCCGTCGCCTCGATGCTCCTCCCGTTCGCCGGATCCGCCTCGGTCCCGGCCACGTCGGCGGCACAGACCACCCCGCCTCTCGGCCCCGACGGCTGTCCGACCGAGACGTTCGAGGGCGTGTTCACCGCCAGCGACCACATGAAGCAATACCTCCTCTGCACGAAGCCCCAGGTCGACGCGTTCTTCCTCGAGAGCTATCCCGACGAGGCCCTGCCGACGCTGTTCTACGTGGCGCTGGGGGACACGTTCGACGATCCCTGCACCGGCCCACCGGCGGACGAGATGTCGTACTTCTACTGCCCGCTCGACATGACGGTCTACATCGGCGGGCTCGGCGTGTGGGAGGAGTACACCGACATCTACGGCGACATGTCGCTCCCGGTGAGCATGGCCCACGAGTACGCCCACCACTACCAGAACCTGCGCAACCACGTGGGGAACACGGAGGCCCAGATCCTCGCCGACGAGCTGCAGGCCGACTGCATCGCCGGCGCCTGGACCGACTTCGCCCTCAAGCAGGGAATGCTCGAGGGCGACGACTACCAGGAGGCCGAGGCGGTGCTCCTGTTCATCTCCCATCCCAACATCCCCGACCGTACCCATGGCACCGCTGCCGAGCGCGTCGCATCGTTCACCCTCGGGTTCGACGACGGCATCGCGGCGTGCAACACCTTGGCCCCGACCGTCTTCCCGTGAACGAAGGACCGATGACCATCACGCGAACCATCGCCACCGTCGCCGTCGCTGCCGCCGCCTCGTTCGGCGCCGTCACCGCAGGAACGGCGGCCGCGTCCTCGCCCGCCCAGGCCCCGCCCACCGTGCCCCCGACCGTGCCGCCGACGACCCCCGCGGCGCCGACGACGCAGCCGGGGGCGCCGACGACGTTCGACCAGACCACGGGGCCGGTCTCCACACCGTCGACGAGCGGCACGCTGCCGGTGTACACCACGTGCGAGCAGGCGATCCAGCCGCCGACCTCCACCGACCCCTGCCCTGCCGCGGCGGCCGAGGGCTTCAACCTGTTCGGCGGCAAGCTCGGGTTGCTGTACGCATCCGACCTGCCGATCAGCCTCGGCGTGTGGGCGCCGGTCGGCGACCACGACTGGGAGTTCAACGAGAGCGTGCTGTACGCGTGCATCGGCGTGCTCAAGGGCGAGGACGACCTGGTCTGGCTCGACTACCAGCTGCTGACGTTCACCGACTACTCGGCCAGCGCCAACGAGAAGCTGTTCGACGCGGCGATGACCTACGTGTGCCCCGAACTGCAGCACACCCGCAGCTCGGAGTGGGACTTCCACGTCCCCGCCGAGGTGGCCGCCCAGACGCCGACCACCGTGCCGGTCGGAACGGTGGCGATCACGACCGTGCCCGGTGTGCCGACGGTCCCCGCGACCGCGGCGGTTCCGACCGTGCCGGCGACGACCACCGGCGTGATCCCGACGGTGCCGACGGTGCCGCCCACGGCGGGAACGACGACCCAGATCCGCACGGCCGACGGTCCGCGCGACTTCACGTGCGCCGACATCATCTCCATTCGCGACACGGTCACCCCGTGTGACGCGACGGTGCAGGCGCTGTTCGACTCGATCGTGGCCGCGGACCCCGCGGCGTTCGACACGTACGTCTACAACCAGGGTCTCGGTTGGTTCTCGACGAACGAGGTGACGGTGCCCGAGACGGCCTTCGTCGGCCTCTGGGCATGCGCCAACGCGTCGACCGGCGTCGCCTTCGCCGACTACGACAACTACGTGCGAGGCGTGTTCCCGGCGGCCAACCCCGCCGACACCCAGCGGGCGTGGGACGTCGCCCTGGCCACGCTCTGTCCCTCGGTCGCCGCCGGCTGAGACATCCGGTCGAGTGTTACGGGCGGGCTGGAACCACCCGTAACACTTGCGGCTGCGCGTCGGTAGCGTTGGCAGCCATGTCTGATCGCACGCTCGTCCTGTTGAAGCCCGATGCCGTCGAGCGCGGGCTCGTCGGCGCCATCCTCAGCCGCTTCGAGGCCAAGGGGTTGAAGATCGTCGCTCTCGACCTCCGCCAGCTCGACGCCGACACCCTCTCTCGCCACTACGAGGAGCACGTCGGGAAGGGCTTCTACGACGACCTCGTCGCCTTCATGAGCCGCGGGCCCGTCGTCGCCCTGGTGCTCGAGGGACCGGAGGACACGTGGGAGGTCGTGCGCACGATGATGGGCGCCACCAACCCCCGCTCGGCGGCCCCCGGCACGATCCGAGGTGACCTCGGCATCCTGTTCACCGAGAACCTGGTGCACGGCTCCGATTCGCTCGCATCCGCCGAGCGCGAGATCAACATCTTCTTCCCGAAACTGTAACCTCTCGGGATCGGCTGCCGGGCCTGGCGCGACCTCCGCGACGGCCTCGCTCATGCCCAAGGAGTTCCGTATGGCTCGCAACAACCCGCTCAGCCTCGGTCGAGATCTGGCGATCGACCTCGGCACCGCGAACACGCTGATCTACGTGCGCGGGCAGGGCATCGTGCTCGACGAGCCGTCGGTGGTCGCCATCAACATCAACGACGGCAAGCCGGTGGCCGTGGGCCTCGAGGCCAAGCGGATGATGGGCCGCACACCCAATCACATCAAGGCGATCCGTCCCTTGAAGGACGGCGTGATCGCCGACTTCGAGGTGTGCGAGAAGATGCTGCGCTACTTCATCCAGCGGGTGCACGCCAGCAAGTGGAACAAGCCGCGGATGGTCATCTGCGTCCCGTCGGGCATCACCGGCGTCGAACAGCGCGCCGTCCAGGATGCCGCCGAGTACGCGGGCGCCCGCAAGCCGGTGCACATCATCGAGGAGCCGATGGCCGCGGCCATCGGCGCCAACCTGCCGGTCCACGAGCCGAGCGGCAACATGGTCGTCGACATCGGCGGCGGCACCACCGAGGTCGCCGTCATCAGCCTCGGCGGCATCGTCACCGCGCAGTCCGTCCGTGTGGCGGGCGACGAGCTCGACGACGCCGTCATGCAGTACGTGAAGAAGGAGTTCTCCCTGGCCATCGGTGATCGCACCGCCGAGGAGATCAAGATCCAGATGGGGTCGGCGTGGCCGATGGAGGAGGAGCTCACCGCCGACATCCGCGGTCGCGACCTCATCTCGGGACTGCCGCGCACCATCCAGCTCACCACGGAACACGTGCGCGAAGCCCTCGCCGAGCCGGTAGCTGCCATTGTTGACGCCGTGAAGACCACGCTCGACAAGACGCCGCCGGAGCTGGCTGCCGACATCATGGAGGACGGCATCTGCATCACCGGTGGCGGTGCCCTCCTCGGCGGACTCGACGAGCGCCTGGCCCACGAGACCGGCATGCCGATCCGCGTCGCCGACGAGCCCCTCTATAGCGTCGTCATCGGATCCGGCCGCGCGCTCGAGAACATCGACGCGATGCGCGGCCTGATGTCACTCGGCGGCGACGACTGACGGCGGCCGAGCCGCCCGACGCGCCATGTCGCTGTACTCGCCGGGTCGGCGCCGGGCCATCATCCTGCTGATCCTGTCGTCGCTCCTGCTCATCACGCTCGACCTCCGGGGCAACTCGATCCTCAACAGCGCACGATCGGCGTGGAACCAGGCGCTGCGCCCGTTCGAATCGGCGGCCGAGGTGGTCGCCCGACCGGTGCGCAACGCGTGGCGGGGGATCACCGACTACGACGATCTCCAGGAGGAGAACCGCCGGCTGCGGAACGAGCGGGACGCCCAACAGGCCGACACCATCCTCGCGCGCAGCCTGCTCGCCCGCCTCGGTGAGCTCGAGGCCGCAGCCGATCTCGAGACGGTGGGTGACTTCCCCCGCGTCTCGGCCAGCGTCGTCGGCCTGAGCCCGAGCAACATCGACCAGACGCTCGAGATCGACAAGGGCCGCAACGACGGCATCCGGGTCGGCATGCCGGTGATCTCGCCGTCGGGATTCGTGGTGGGCAAGATCACCGAGGTGACGGCCGACCGGTCCGTCGTGCGCCTCCTCACCGACACCAACTACTGGCTGCACGTCAAGATCGTCCGTCCCGAGGACGAGCTCCCGCAGCCGCAGTTCGCCACCACGACCACGACCACCACGACCACCACGGCGCCGCCGCCGCAGACGACGCCGGACGGTTCGCTGGTGGAGCCCACCACGACCGTCCCGGTCGTGCAGCCGCCGCCCACCGCCGCCACCACGACCTCCTCGACGACGACCACGACGGCAGCCCCCGAGGTCACCGGAGACTCGAGCGCCCCCACCACCACGATCCCCGCACCTCCCACCACGGTGGTCGACCCCGAGCGGGAGACGGGACTCCTCACCGGGCGCGGCCCCGGCGAGTACCCGGTGATCGAGCTGGTGGCCGACACCCCGGCATTCGGGTCACCGGTGCCGGGCGACGCGGTGCTCACCGTCGGCGGGAGCCAGGGCCTGGCCCCGCCCAACCTCCTCGTCGGCGTGGTCGCGTCGGTCGACCGGCGTTCGCCGGCGGAAGGCCTCACCATCGAGGTGGCGCCGATCGTCGACATCAACAGCCTCGAGTTCGTCGAGGTGATCCTCTACCAGCCCGAGTCCGAGGCCGACGATTGACCGGCTCGCCGCGTTGCCCGGCCTGGCACGACGCCACGACTCCGTTGCCGACTGATGCCCGGACCCTCCGCCCGACCCGCTGATGTTCGCCTCGTTCGTACAGGGACCGGTGCCCCGGCTGATGCTCGTCGGCATGCTGTTCGTCGCGCTGCAACAGACGCTCTTCGTCGATCTGCGCCCGGCCGGCGTGATCGTCCAGGTCGTCCTCGCCCTGGCCGCGGCAACCGGTGCGGCGGCCGGCCCGCAGCGTGGCGCGTTGGCGGGGTTCGCCCTCGGGCTGATGTACGACCTCCGAGCCGGCACGCCGGTGGGCTCCTCCTCCCTCACGATGGGACTCGGTGGCTACGTCGCCGGGTACTCCTTGTCGATCACCGTCGACCCGCAGTGGTGGCTGATCGCCCTGTTCACCGGTCTCGGGGCGGCGGTGGGGGAGTCGGCGGTGCCGGTCGTGCGGGCGTTCCTCGGCGAGGAGCACGACGTGACGTTCCGCTGGGTCCGCGTGGTGGGTGTGGTCGCCGCGGCGGCGATGGTGCTCAGCCCGGTGCTGGCGCCGATCGGCCGGTGGTGCGTGAAGGTGAAGCGCACCGACTGGACCAAGGTGGCGCCGCGGCCGACGCCGGAGACGTGATGCGCCCGGTCACCGGCGTCGATCGCCGGAAAATCAGCCGAAGGTACGACGTCCCGTTCTGCCACGGAACTGTAACAATGGTGGCCGTGAGATGCGGGAGCGTGAGCGAGCGCCAGCGAGCGTCCCGGAGTTCGAGCGGGCAAGCACGCGGCCTGCGTAGCCGGGGAACGCAGCAGTAATGCCCACGTCCGACAAGCGCGCGGCGCGGCTGGGGATGCTGGCGGTGGTCGGCATCATCCTCTTCGGCGCCCTCGGTGCCCGCCTGTGGTTCCTGCAGGCCGTGGAGGCCGACGGGCTCCAGGCGCAGGTGGACTCGCGCAACACCCGCACGCTGCTGATCCCGCCGGAGCGGGGGCAGATCTTCGACGTCGACGGCCGCCTCCTGGCGGGCAACGAGCGCGTCGTCAACGTCGTCGTGTCGCGGGACGCGATCCGCCGGGATTCCAACCGGGCCCTGCTGTTCGAGCGGCTCTCGGGCTGGCTCAACCAGCCGGTCGAGGAGATGGAGCGCCGGTATGACGTCGGGGGCTACAACCCGCTGCGGCCGCTGCCGCTCCAGGAGGACGTCGGCGAGGGCACGATCGCCGCGATCATGGAGCGGATCGAGGACTTCCCGGGCGTGGCGTTCGAGTACGACTGGCGCCGGGTGTACCCGTATGCGCCCCTGGCGTCGCACGTCATCGGCTACATGGGTTCGATCACGGCCGAGGACGAGGACTACTACAAGGACCTCGGCTACGACACGTCGAACCAGGGCGAGGACGTCGGGCGAGCCGGTGTGGAGCAGTCGTACGAGACCGTCCTCCACGGCGAGTGGGGCCGGGCCGTCTACGAGATCGACTCGTCCGGGCGGGTGCTCCGCGAGATCAGCCGCACCGAGCCGATCAACGGCCAGGACGTCCAGCTCTCGATCGACGGGGACATCCAGCTCTACGCCGAGCAGCTGCTCGTCACCCGCCTGCACATCCAGCGCAACTGGCAAGCCCGCAACCAGATGGTGCGCAAACCCGACGGCACGCGCCAGCTCGAATGCCTCACGTGCGGTCTGTACGTGAACTACGACGCGCCCGCCGGCTCGGTCGTCGTGATGAACAACCAGACCGGCCAGGTCGCCGCGATGGCCAGCTATCCAACCTACGACAACCGCTGGTTCGGCGCCGACATCGGTCGGGAGAAGTTCGACGAGCTGTTCAAGCACCCGTTGCTCGACCGCGACGGCAATCCTGTCCTCAACAGCGCGGGAGAGCCGCGCGACGATCCCGACCAGGCCTCGCTCACCAACCGCGCGGTGCAGGGGCAGTACAACCTCGGCTCGACGTTCAAACCGTTCGTCATCTGGTCGGCGCTGATGGCGGGGCCGGAGATCATGGAGACGGGCTCGACGTACGACGACGACGGCATCTACGAGGCGCGCTCGATCGACCCGGAGGAGTGCCGGCAGAACGGGTGGAAGTGCTCGTGGCGCAACAGCGTCTGTGGCAACGGACGACCGTGTGTGTACCAGCGGCTCGACGCCGCCGGCGCCCTGGCGGTGTCGAGCGACGGGTTCTTCTACTGGCTGGCCGAGAAGATGTTCCAAGCAGGCGAGGGCACCGAGCACGAGCTGCTCTCGCGCTGGCTGATGGAGTTCGGGTTCGGCCGCGACACGGGCATCGACCTGCCCAGCGAGTACGACGGCCGGGTGCCCACCAACGCCAACAAGGCCGACCTGGTGGAGCGCGGGGTGCTCGCCGAGGGCGAACAGCCGAACCTGCTGCTGGGCGACGTGATCAACCTGTCGATCGGCCAGGGTCTCCTGGCCGCCACGCCGATCCAGCTCGCCACGGCCTACTCCACGCTGGCAAACAACGGCAAGTGGCTCACCCCGCGGGTGGTGCAGGCGATCTACGCGCCGAACACGCCGGCCAGCCCGCAACCCGGGTTCGTCGACCTGTCCCGGGCGGTCCTGGTGCAGGGAATGGCTCCGGAGTGGCGTGACGTGCCGATGCCGCAGGAGTACCGCGATCTCATCCTCTACGGCCTGCGGGACAACATCCTCGGCAACGGGCGCAACGGTCGCAGCACCACCGCCGGCGAGCTGATGGAGGGCCAGTTCTACAACTCGCTCAACTGGACGATTCCCCTGGCCGGCAAGACGGGCACGGCCCAGGGCGCCAACTCGTACGGGTGGAACGACTCGTCGGTGTTCGCCGCCTTCAACTACAACGACCCGAACCCGGCGCACACCTACACGGTCGTCGCCTACCTCGAGAAGTCGGGTTTCGGCTCCCGGGCCGCAGCGCCGGTGGTGAAGTGCATGTTCATGGGGCTGGCCGACCAGGCGCGCCTGCCGATCCCGTCGCTGTCCGAGCCGCTCGATCTCGACAGCGACCGGGCCGCGGTCGACTGGCCGCGAACGGGCACCGAGTGCATGGCCGGCAGCGACGGCAACAACGTGACGCCACGGCCGCCGACCATCGCCACCGCCCAGGACTGACGTCCAGCGCCCGCACGCCTCGCCCCTATCGTTTTCGCCGTGCCGACGTTGCTCCATCGCAAGCCCGACTCGGGGCTCGGCAACATCCGCGCCTCGCCGGCCTCGCCCGGTCGCAACGTCGACTGGGTGCTGCTGCTCGTGCAGGGACTGCTCACCGTCGTCGGCTGCGCCACCATCTACTCGGCCACCCGTACCCGGCGCGCCGACCCGTACCAGTTCCTCGAGCGGCAGGTCATCTTCATCGTGCTCGCCACGATCGTGCTGTTCGTCGTCATGGCCGTCGACTACGACTGGTTCCGCCACCGGGCCGGCACGCTCTATCTCGGCACGGTCGGACTGCTCGTCCTGCTCCTCGGCATGGGCAAGGTGACGGGCCAGGACCTCATCTCGTTCGACATCGGCCCCATCAACATCCAACCCGCCGAGCTCGCAAAGGTGGCGGTGCTCATCGCCGTCGCCGCCTACCTGCACGAAGAACGCTCCGACGAGGTGAGCTATCCGCGCTTCATCGGCGGCCTCATCATCGTCGGCATCGCCGGCGTGCTCGTGCTCGTCCAGCCCGACCTCGGATCGGCGTCCGTGCTCGCCGCGATGGCGATGGGCATGCTGCTCGTGGCCGGTGCGCGCTTCAAGTACATCGTCGCCTACTCGGCGCTCGCCCTCGCCACGGTGCTCGCCGCCCTCGCCGGCAAGTTCGTCAACGAGTACCAGCTCGACCGGATCCGTGTGCTCTTCGACGAGAAGAACCCCGAGCTCCGCAGCGTGTCGTACCAGGTCGACCTCGCCCAGCAGGCGCTGGGCACCGGCGGCATCTTCGGCAAGGGCTGGCTGCAGGGACCGCTCACCAACAACGCCGACATCCCGGTGATCTGGGCCGACTTCCCGTTCGCCGCCCTCGGTGAGCAGTTCGGCCTCGCCGGGTGCGCGGTCGTGCTCGGTCTGTTCATCGTCGCCCTCCTGCGCATCTGGCGCATCGCCCACCTCTCGCGCGACCGCTTCGGGACCTACGTCTGTGCCGGCGTGTTCACCATGCTCGTCTGGCAGGTGTTCCAGAACGTCGGCATGACGATGAAGATCCTCCCCGTCACCGGCCTGCCGCTGCCGTTCATCTCGTACGGCGGGTCCGGACTCATCGTGTGGTACGTGATGTTCGGCCTCGTGCAGAGCGTGCACATGCGCCGCATGCGCTGACCTGACCTGACCTGACCTGACCGGCCCGCGGCCCCCGAGGCCGGCAGAGCCGGCGATCGCCACGCCCAATCCGCGGGGCGGTCGCTGACGAACCTTGGGTGTGAACTCCGGCACGCCTCGATCTCTCCTCCCGTCCACCTCGTCGTCATCGACAACCGAAACGTCGCCGCCCACGCGGCGCTTCGCGGCTGTCACCGGCCTGGTGATCGGCGGCGTGGCCCTGGCGGGAGCCGAGTTCGTCGCCGGGTTCCGGCGTGACTGGCGGTCACCGGTGCTCGACGTCGGCGACCGCGTGATCGATCGCGTGCCGGTCTTCCTCAAGGAGTTCGCCATCGACACGTTCGGGACGAACGACAAGCCGGCGCTGCTGATCGGCATCGGCACGATCCTCGCCGTGTTCGCCGCGCTGATCGTCGGTGTCGTGGGGCTGCGCCGTGACGTGCGTGTCGGGATCGCCGGCGTCGCTGCGCTCGGGCTCGTCGGTGCGTGGGCCGCCGCGACGCGCCGGCAGGGGGCGCCGTGGCACGCCGTCGTGCCCAGCCTTGCCGGGGCCGTCGCCGCGTCGGCGACCCTCGTCGTCGTCGCCCGGAGCCTGGCCCGGCCGCCGCGCACCGATGACGACGCGGCGGCG
>NZ_QKYK01000001.1 GCF_003426815.1 Desertimonas flava | reverse complement strand
GCCGCCGGCGCGGCCACCCCGGCCACCTCCGCCCCCGCCGCCACGCCCGCAGCAGCGACCCCGGCGGCCCCGGCAGGACGCAAGGCGGCGGCCGCTCCGGCCGCCGCACCGCCGCCCAAGCCCGACTCACCCGTGGTCGCCGCCGCCAAGCGCCGCGCCAAGATCCCGTTCTGGGCGATGGCCGGCCTGTCGCTGCTGCCGATCTGGATCTTCATGTACGTGCGCGCCGTCACGGAGCCGCCGGAAGTGGCGGCCGGCCCGATGGGCATCGGCGCCGAGGTCTACGCCGGCAACTGCGCCTCGTGCCACCTGGGCGACGGCGGCGGCGGCGCCGGCCGCAAGCTCAACGACGGTGAAGTCGTCAAGACCTTCCCCCACATCGAGGACCACATCCGCTTCGTGTACTTCGGCACCGAGGGCTACGAGTCCGACGGCATCACGAGCTACGGCGACCCGAACCGCGAGGGCGGGGCGCACACCACCCGGTCGTACAACGGCAACGTGATGCCGAGCTTCGGGTCTGCGCTGACGGGCGAGGAAGTGCTCTCCGTCGTGTGCGAAGAGCGCTTCGGCTTCGCCGGTGGGCTCGACCCCACGAGCGAGGACGCGGCTGAGGAGTTCGAGACCTGGTGCTCGGACGAGTCGCCGGTCTTCTTGGCCCTCGAGTCCGGTGTCGACCTGCTGACGATCGGGACCCCTGACGGCCCCGAGATCCTCGATCCCGAGGGCAACCCCGCCGACATCCTGCCGATCGGACCCGAGCCGATGGCCGGCAGCCCGGCGTCCTGACCTCCGGTCCGACCAACCGGCCCGTCCTGATCGCTCGGTTCCCGTCGGGCCGACCTGCTCGGCCCCGTCGATAGCGTCGGCTGGCGATGGCGACCCCCAACGACGTACAGACCGATGTCCTCGTGGTCGGGGGTGGTCCGGCCGGTGCAGCCGCCGGCTACTGGCTGGCCCGTCACGGCCACGACGTCACCGTCATCGAACGCAAGACGTTCCCGCGCGAGAAGACGTGCGGCGACGGCCTGACCCCACGGGCGGTCCACCAGCTGGACGCCATGGGCCTGTCGAGCGGTCTCCAGCAGTACCACCGCTACAACGGCTTGCGGGCCACCGGCATGGGTCGCCAGCTCGAGCTGGAATGGCCGAGCCACCCGGTGTATCCGAACTACGGCTACGTCGTGCGGCGCCGGGAACTCGACAAGATGGTCGCCGACAACGCGGCCGGCGCCGGCGCCCGACTCCTCGAGGGACACGAGGCAGTGCATCCCATCGTCGAGCGCGGCTTCGTGCGCGGTGCCACCGTGAACCGCCGCGCTCCGGACGGCGGAGTCGGCTCGACGGTCGACATCCGGGCCGAGTTCACCATCGTCGCCGACGGCGCCAACAGCCGCTTCGGGCGGGCTCTCGGCACGTCGCGGACCAAGGAGTGGCCGTACGGCACGGCGATCCGGAGCTATTGGACGACGCCCCGCCACGCCGACCCATGGATCGAGTCGGCGCTCGACGTCAAGGACCGCAACGGGAACCCGATGCCCGGCTACGGCTGGATCTTCCCCGTCGGCGACGGCACGGTGAACATCGGCGTCGGCCTGCTGTCGACGTTCCGGGACTTCAAGAGCGTCAACACCACGCACCTGCTCGACGCCTACGCCCACCAGATCGCCGACCGCTGGGAGATCGATCCCGAGACCCCCGAATGCCGCCCGACGAGCGGGCGCATCCCGATGGGTGGCAGCGTCGGCCCCAAGGCCGGGCCCACCTACCTGGTGATCGGCGACGCCGCCGGCAGCGTGAACCCCTTCAACGGCGAGGGCATCGACTACGCCTACGAGACGGCCCGCATGGCGGCCGACGTGATCCACGAGGCCCTGATCGACAACAACGCCGCCGCCCTGCAGCGCTATCCCAAGCTGCTCGACGACGAGTACGGCCAGTACTTCAAGGTGGCCCGGCTGTTCGCCCGGGTGATCGGCCGCCCGGTATTGATGCGCGAGCTCACCCGGGCCGGCATGCACAGTCGCACCCTGATGGAGTGGGTGCTGCGCATCATGGCCAACCTGCTGCGCCCCGACGAGATCGGTCCGGCCGAGGCCGCCTACAAGGCGGCGGCGACCCTCGTTCGCTTCGCTCCCAACGCCTGACGGGCGGCATTCCACTGCGGGTCGCTGACGACGGGCCGTGACTCACCGGGTCGTGGAAGGATGCTCACGAACAGCGAGGGTGGCTCGAGCTGTCGAGGGAATCTCCGAAGACCGGACCCCGGGTTCCAAGAGACCCGGTTGGTCGGTCCTCCCATAGTTGTGGGAACTCGGGGAGAAACCAACCAACCGGGGAAATGGAGACAATGAGTCAAAGGCTCCGCCGCACACGACGCCGCCGCGTCAGTGCACCCTTGCCATCATCCCCACGATCCGCCATGAGGTCCGCCTGGAAATTTGCCGGCCACCGAACTGTCGTCGGTGGCGCCGCTGGCAGCATATCCAAACCGTAACACTCGGCACTAGCGGAGGGGGTACGCGTACGTTTCGGGCAACTACGCGCTTTGCACGCGGGTAACCCCTGGCCGTCGTTCTCCCGGGGTGGTACCTTCCCAGTCCCGGCTCCCGCCGGGCGTCCCTCTCCAGTGGCAGGCAGGATCGTGACACAGACCGAACTCGTCGAGCGCTCCGACCACATCGCCGCTGGCGTCCGCTCCCTCGCACCGGGCGCGGGCCGTCGTGGCGTCATGCTCGCCGGCCCGTTCGGCGCCGGCACCACGGCCGTGGCCACGGCGATCGTCGAGGAGTTGGCCGCCGTCGGGACCACGGTCGGCGAATGGCCGCCGTCACCCGGAGTCAGCGTGGTGACGATCGACGCGCGACGTCTCGGCAACGTCGATACGGCCACGCTCGACTACTGGTTGCGCCACACCCCCGACGCCCGCCTGATCATCGGAGCACGCAGCGGGGCGTCGCTGCCGTCGTGGCTGACCGCGCTGTGGTCGTCCGGCGCCGTCGACCGCATCGAGGTTGCGCCACTCAGCACCGCCGGTGTCGAGGAGATGGCCTCGGGGCTCCTCGGCGGCCCGTTGTCCCGGGGACTCGTCGACTATCTCTGGCGCTTCTCAGGGGGCCTGCCGTTGCTGGTCCGCGAGCTCGTCGCCGACGCCCGCAACGACGGCAGCATCGTCACGTCGGGCCGGGCGTTCGCCTGGGCCGGCGACCCGTCGACGGTCGGTCCGCGGCTGCGCCACCTGGCTCGGTCGCGGATCGACGAGCTCGCCGAGCCGGTGCGAACCACGCTCGACATCGTCGCCTGCGCGGGAGGCGCCCCGCTCCGTACCATCCTCGACCTCGTCACGCCCGACGCGCTCGACGCGTGCGAACGGATCGGCATGATCACCACCGACGGTGACGGGTTGGTGCGCATCGAGCCCGTCGGTCTCGAGCTCGCCGTCCGCGACTCGATGCCGGCCGGTCGGCGCACCACGATGCGGCGCCGGCTCAGCGACGCGATCGCCTCCGACGCGGCCGCCCCCGACGAGTTCATCGTGCGGGCGGGCACGTGGTCGCTCGACGAAGGCGTCAGTCCGCGAAGCGACCTGGCGGTCGCCGCGGCGACCGCCGCCAATCGGAAAGGCGACTACCGCTCGGCCCGGCGCCTCGCCGCCTCGGCCGTCGGCTCGGAGGTCGATCTCGACGCCCGGCTGGCGCTGGCCCACGCCGCGCGGTTCGGCGGCTCACCGCTCGACGTCACAGTGATCGTCGACCCCGCCCACGCCGACACGGAGTTCCGCGAGGCGTCGGCGATCATGCTCGCCAACGTGCAGCAGTTCGAGCTCGACGACGTGGAGGCGGCCCTCGCGACGCTCACGCCGGGAGCGAGCTCGAGCCGCCGGCTCGCCGCCTATCGCTACGCCCATCTCGCCTATGCCGGCTGCTTCGAGGAGAGCCTCGAGCCGATGCTGACGATCGTCAACGACCCGGCCAGCAGCGACGAGGAGCGGTGCGTCGTCTGGCCGCCGCTCATCGCCGGCCTCGTCTTCTCGGGCCGCAGCCAGGAGGCCGTCACCCACGCTCAGCGCGCCGTCGCCGAGGCCCCGCGGGTCGACCGTCAGGTGCCGTTCGCCCGGAGCCTGAACGCCAGTGCGCTCTTCTTCGCCCGCTTCTTCGGCGGGTGGGGCGTCGACGATCTGCCACCGGTCGGCCCGCTCGCCCTGACCGGGGTGATGCAGCTCGGGTTGGGGCTCCCGCTGTTGGAGAACGGCCAGGCCCCCCGGGCAGTCGTCGAGATCGACAAGGCGCTCGCCACGTTCGACGTCAATGACCCGTTCGGATTCCGGGTCCTCGCCCTCGCCGCGGGGGCCGCGGCTGCCGTGGTGTCGGGCGAGGAGGAGCGCGGCATCGCCATGCTGGCCCAGGCCGAGCGGGTTCCTCGCCGCATCGGACGGCTCCTCACACCCGAGATCGATCGCCTGCTCTTGTGGCCGACGTTCTTCCGGGGCGGTGCCGGACAGGTCGCATCGGCCGGCGGCGCCCTCGTCGCCGATTGCGAGCGCCAGGGCCTGTGGGGCGCTGCTCTGTCCATCCGGCACACGATGCTGCGGCTCGGCGTCACCACGGCGATGCCCGACGAGGAGGCGATGGCTCGAGTCGACGGTCCGGCGGCGGTGGCGATGGCGACACAGTTCCGGGCGGTCCGGGAGGGGGACGCCGACGCCCTCGTCGAGGCGTCCGCGCTCTTCGAGTCGATCGATGCCGTGGTCGCTGCGGCCGAGGCGGCGGCCCAGGCCCACTACCTCGCCAAGAACGACGGCCGGCGCGCCACCGCTCGCGCCGCCGAGCTCCGCGTCCGTCGCCTCACCGACGGCATCGACACGACGCCGTATCCGCTGCTGCGCGACTGGACCGCCACCCACCGCCTCACCCGGCGCGAGCGCGAGGTCGTCGCCTTGGCCGCGCAACAGCTCACCAACCGCGAGATCGCCGCCCGTCTGCGCACCTCGCAGCGCACCGTCGAAGGGCACCTCCACCGGGCCTACACGAAGCTCGGCGTCGACGATCGTTCACGGTTGCGGTCCGCCGTTCCCGGGGCGCAAGGCTGACCGGCGATGAGGATGACCACCGAGCACGAGGCCTTCCGGACGATGGTGCGCCGATTCGTCGAGGAGGAGATCAACCCCAACGTGCCGGCGTGGGAGACGGCCGAGGAGATGCCGCTCCACGACGTGTTCGCCAAGATGGCCGGGCTCGGGCTGCTCGGCCTCGAGTACGAGCCCGAGTACGGCGGCCAGGGTGCCGACCACGCGTACACGCTGATCCTCGCCGAGGAGATGGGGCGCGCCGACCACGGGGCGTTCCCGATGGCGCTCGGGGTGCAGGTCGACATGGCCACCCCGTCGCTCGCCCGTTTCGGCTCGCCCGACCAGAAGGCGGCGTGGCTGCGCCCGACGCTCGAGGGGCGATTCGTGGCGTCGATCGCCGTCAGCGAGCCCGACGCCGGGTCCGACGTGGCCGGTCTGCGCACCCGCGCCGTCCGCGACGGCGACGAGTGGGTGATCAACGGCACCAAGACGTGGATCACCAACTCGCTCCAGGCCGACTGGTTGTGCCTTCTCGCCCGTACGTCCGACGAGGGCGGCTATCAGGGCATGAGCCAGATCATCGTCCCGACGGCCACGCCGGGGTTCTTCGCCGCCAAGATCCACGACAAGCTCGGCATGCGCGCGTCGGACACGGGCACGCTCACGTTCGACGACTGCCGGGTCCCCGTGGCCAACACGATCGGCGAGATCGGTCGCGGCTTCCAGCAGCAGATGGCGCAGTTCGTCGTCGAACGGATGTGGGCGTCGTACACCGCGGTGGGTGCCTGCGATCGCGCCCTGGAGCGCACGCGCGACTACTGCCTCGCCCGCAACGTGTTCGGCAAGCCGCTCAGCGGCCATCAGTACGTGTCGTTCCGCCTCGCCGAGCTCGCCGCCGAGGTCGACCTCCTGCGTCACTACCACCGTTCGATCGCCGAGGCGTACGACGCCGGCGACGACGTCACCCGGCAGGCCACGATCGCCAAGCTGAAGGCCGGCCGGCTCGTCCGCGAGGTGGGCGACTGGTGCCTCCAGTTCCACGGCGGCATGGGCTACGTCGAGGAGAACTGGCCGGCGCGCTTCGTGCGGGACAACCGCATCGTCGGCATCGGTGGTGGCGCCGACGAGGTGATGCTCCAGGTCCTCGCCCGCCTCGACGGCTATTCCGCGTAGCCGTCGCGTTCCTGTACTGGTCCTGACCCGCTCGCGGGACGAATCCAGTACAGGAACGCGGGGGTGGGCACCTACGGTGGGCGCATGAACATGTTCGTGATGGTGCGCCGTGTCCGGGGTCAAGTCCCGGAGGGCGTGGGGCTGGCACTCACTCGACCCGGCCTGGGCTGAACGCCTCGTCGCCGGGTCCGGAGTCGGACGCGGCGACCTCGTCATTGACATCGGTGCCGGACTCGGCGCGATCACCCGGCCGCTCGTCGGCGCCGGGGCGACCGTCATCGCCGTCGAACGCCACCCGGGCCGCGCCGACGAGCTGGCCGTCGAGTTCGGACAGCGCGTCACGATCGTGCGCGCCGACGCCGCCGACCTGCGCCTCCCCCGGCGGCCGTTCCACGTGGTCGCCAACCCGCCGTTCGCCGCCACCAGCGCCATACTGCGGCGGCTCCTGCATCCCGCCAGCCGGTTGATCAGCGCCCACCTCGTCCTCGACGAGCGGGCGATCGACCGTTGGGCCGGGCCACACGCACCGGCGGCCGCGCGCTGGCGACGGGACTTCGCCCTGTCGGTGGGGCCGCGACTGCCGCGTCAGGCCTTCGACCCACCCCCCGCCGTGCGCTGCCGGATCCTCACGCTGCAGCGGGTGAGCCGGGCGCGGACGTGAGCAGGTCGGCGATCGTCTCGATGCCACGACCGATGGCGCTCTCGGTGACGTTGCCGAAGCCGATGACGAGCTGCGGCGGCACCGTCGCGCCGCTCGACCGCCACCGGCTCATGGCTTGCACGCCGACCGATCGTTCCAGCGCGGCGGCGACGATGGCCCGCTCGTCGGCGCCCTCGGCGAGATCGAGCACGGCGTGGAACCCGGCCGCCAGCCCGCTGACCCGCACGCAGGGGGCGTGCTCGGCGAGGGCGGCGACCAGCGCCTCGCGACGAGCGGCGTAGACGGTGCGCATGCGCCGGAGATGCCGGTCGTACCGGCCGCTGCGGATCATGTGGGCGAGGGCCAACTGGTCGAGCGCCGGTGAGCCGCGGTCGGCGATCTCCTTCTCCCTGGCGATCACCGGCGTGAGCTCGGCCGGGCAGACGATCCAGCCGAGACGGAGCCCGGGGGCGAGCGACTTGCTGACCGACCCGATGGCCACCACCTGGCACGGCGACAGGCCCTGCATCGCCCCGACGGGCTGGCGGTCGTAGCGGAACTCGGCGTCGTAGTCGTCCTCGATCACGAAGGCGTCGCGCTCGATCGCCCAGGCGATCAGCTCCTTCCGGCGCTCCGGAGCGAGCAGCACGCCCGTCGGCGCCTGGTGGGCGGGCGTGACCACGACGGCGCGGGCCGAGGTGGCCGCGAGGCGCTCGACATCGATGCCGCGCCCGTCGACCGGCACCGACACGACGGTCGAGCCGATGCGCTCGATCGACGCGTCGGTGTCGAGCGAGCGGGGATCCTCCGCGGCCACCGTGTCGATGCCGAGGCGCTTCAGCGCTGCGGCGACGACGCCGAGCCCCTGGGCGAAGCCGGAGCAGATGACCACGTTGTCGGCGTCGACGTCGGCGCCGCGGACGCGTCGGAGGTAGGCGGCCACGACCTCTCGCAACTCGCCCATCCCCCGGTGCTCGTCGTTGCCGAGGGCGGCGAACGGCGCCGACTTCGCCGCCTCGCCGAGCGCCCACAGCCAGTCCTTCATCGGGAAGCCGGCGAGGTCGGGCACCCCGTAGTCGAAGTCGACGGTCGGCCGCCGCCGGACCTCCCCCGCGGGTGCCGGTGGGACCGCGGGGACGGCGCGCGTGGCGACCCGGGTGGCCGACCCGGCGCGCGAGTCGAGATAGCCCTCGGCCTCGAGCTGGGCGTAAGTGTCGACGACGAGGCCGCGGGAGACGTCGAGCTCGCGGGCGAGCATCCTGCTCGACGGCAGGCGCTCGCCGGCGGCCAGCCGGCCGGCCCGGATCGCCTCGCGCAGCTGGTTCTGCAGCTGCGCGCCGAGCGTCTCGTCGCCGCTGCGGTCGAGCTTGACGAGGAGGTCGGGACCAGAACCGGTCCACTCGATTGCCACGGAACTGGACCTTACCAGGGGGCCACTTGGGGCGTACCGTCGCTCTCATGCACCCCACCTCGCCGCTCAGCCCCGCCCTCGACCAGCTCGTCGCCGACCGCATCGCCTCACTCCATGCCGACGCCACGGCCATCCGCATCGCACGCCAGGCTCGCGCCCGCCGCCCCTGGCGCCGGCAGCTCCGCACGGGGCGGGGCCCGGTCGCCGAACCGGTCTTCCTCGGCGGCCGACCGCCGACGGTGGGCTCGCCGGACTTCGCCCGCTGGAGCGGCCTGCTGGGCGCCCACGTCGCCGAGCACGGCATCGCCACCGCCGAACGAGCCGTGGCCGCGATCGTGCGCATCGCCCTCCGTCGGGGAGCCACCACCCCGGCGCTCAGCGTGCTCGGCGATCGTGAGGAGCCGTCCGTCGTCCGGGAGCGGGCCCTCGGCATGGTGCTCGGCGAGCTGGCGCGAGTCGCCCGTCGTGCCGAATCCGTCTCCGGCGAGTCGTCGGTGGCCTGAGCCCCGACGACCGGCGTCGCGGCCGGTCCGGACCGGATCGGGGCGGTAGCGTCCGGATGTGCCCCGCCACGTCCGCTACGCCGCCGCCCTGCTCGCTCTCCCCCTGGTGGCCACCGTGCCCCCGAGCGAAAAGGAGCCGGCCGCGACCACGGTCGATGTGGCCTCGACGGAGACCCCGGACGCACCCGCCACGATCCCCGTCGGCACGTCGGTCGAGGGCCGGCCCATCACCGCAGTCCACCGGCCCGGGGCTCCGTCGGCCGACGGCTCGTCGACGGTGACGGTGCTCGTCATCGGCGTGATCCACGGCGACGAACAGGCCGGCCTCGACATCGTGGATCGGCTCGGCTCGCTGCCCGTTCCCGACGGGATCGACCTCTACCTGATCGACTCGATGAATCCCGACGGTGTGGCCGCCGACGTCCGGGGCAATGCCAACGGGGTCGATCTCAACCGCAACTTCCCCTACAACTGGGGCCCGATCGCCGCGCCCGGTGACTGGCAGTACGCCGGCGAGTCGGCGGCGAGCGAGCCCGAGACGCAGGCGATCGTGGAGTTCGTCAGCGAGCTCGAACCCGATCTGCTGATCTGGTACCACCAGAACGCCTTCTCCGTCGCCCCGGCCGAGGGCCGTGCCGGCGAGGTGCGTCAGCACTACGCCGAACTGACCGGGCTGCCGATGGCGTCGGTCACCGGTGGCACGTACACGGGCGTGGCCGCCACGTGGGCCCGCAACGAGCTGGAGGACAACGACGGTCGACCGGGCATCGCGTTCATCGTCGAGCTCGGCGACACACTGAGCCCCGACGACGCCGACACCCACGCCAACGCCGTCCTCACCGTCGCGACCGAAACCGTCTGACACAGCGCCGCGGCGCGGAGGTCGTCCTCACTCCGCATCGTCGCTTCGCTCCTCGCTGCGTTGCGGCGAGTTCTCTGGAGGAGCGGCTTCGCCGCACCCAGCTGCTGGGCGGGGCGAGCAAGCTCGCCTGATCCGCCCAGATTGGGGGCGACTGCCCCCAAACCCCCGACGGAGTGCGAGCACACCACGGAGGCCGACCGGTCCGGCAACCGCGCGAGCCCCGCGGCAGGATCGTTACGCCGGAACGGGGATGCGCTGGGAGTCGATCCAGGTCTCGAGGGCGGGGCCGGACTCGAAGCTGGTGATCAGGGCGTAGCGCGGGGCCGTGCCGTTGTGCACGACGACGTGCCAGAGACGCTGAGTGTCGACCACGAACCGGGCGCCACGATGCAGGGGGACGCGCCGTTCGGTGGACCGGTCGGGCAGACCGTCGGCGTCGTTGTCCATCAGCAGCATGTAGCTGTCGGGGTTGTCCGTCAGCTCCACCCACGACCGCACCACCCAGCCCTCGTTCTCGGGGTTGAAGCGGTTGTTGTCGTCACGGTGGATCGAGCGGATCGCCGTCTCGCGGTCCTGCGGCTCGAGCTTGATGATGCGAACGCGCCCGAAGTTGGCGCCGACGCCGTCGACGTAGTCACGGATGCCGGGCACGAGCGCGGCGTTCGAGGTCCACAGGGCGTCCTTGTCGGTCTTGCCCTTGTCCCAGAACCCCCGGCAGTCGAGCTCGCCGTCGGCGGATGCGATGGGGGCGAAGTTGGTGTCGCCGCCGCTCTTCCAGTCCATGTACTCGAGGGACTCGTACTGCTCGGGCGTGACGTCGGGATCGATGTCGGACAGCAACACGACGCCGGTCTCGGCGAGCACGTCGAGGCGAGGATGCGGCGTGTGCAGCGGGATGTCGAGGCTCCAGTGCTCGGCATTGGGCCAGAACGGAGTTGCCGACTGCGTGGTCATGACGACAACGTTACGACTCACGGTGCAGCCGAGGTGGTCACTGTGGTGGTTGTCTCACCGGGCAGCGTCGGCGCCGTCTGGCCGGGCACGGTGGGCGGCAGGGCGTTGGCGACGATGTCGCGCGACGGCAGGGCAAGGATCTGCCCGGCGGCCAGCTGATCGGGGTCGGTCATGCCGTTCAGTTCGAGGATCGCCTGGACCGGCAGGCCGTACGCGGCGGCGATCTTGGTGAGCGTGTCGCCCCGCTGCACCTCGTAGTACTGCGGCAACGTGGTGGCCACCGACGGCGGTGGCGTGGTGGGTGGCGCGGTGGTGACGATGGGCGGCAGGGCCGGGGACGACGACGGCGTGTCGTCTTTGGCGCACGAGGCGAGGACTACGCCTCCGACCACCAGCAACGCCGTCACGATCCACGTCCCGATCACCCGTGATCGCATGGGCGCCGATCCTAGTGGTCGAGACGGAAACCGGGCCCGAGCTGGGACGATGTCCGATCAGGCCTCGGCGCCGCCCGCCGCCGGACCGTCGAGATCGGCGATCACCTCGTCGATGCGGACCCGGGCCGCGCCGATGCGCTCGCGGCAGAGGCCGATCAGTTCCGTGGCCCGGGCGACCCGGTCGGCCAGCGTGTCGACGTCGACGTCGGTGGCTTCGAGCTCGGCGAGGATCCGCTCGAGCTCGCCGAGCGCCTGGGCGTACCCGAGGCGGGGCGTTGCGGTGTCGGGCTGATTCATGTCGACTGCTCCGTTCCGGCAGGGGTGCCGCGCGTCCCGACGCCGTTCGGCTCGTCGGTGCCGTCGACGGTACTCGTGACTCGACCACCGGCGAACACGGTGACGATGCGCTCGCCCGGGACGACGTCGGCGGGGCGGCGGACGATGGATCCGTCGTCGCGGCGGGTGATGGTCCAGCCGCGAGCGAGCATGACGGCCGGGTCGACCGACCGGGCGCGGGCCGCCAGCCCGTCGAGGAGCCGCTGCTCGGCGTCGACGATCTGGCGGGGGCGCACGCGCAGGCGCTCGGCGGCGCGCTCGACGCGTCGCTCGGCCGACGAGAGGGCGCGCGTCGGGGCGACTCGGAGCTGGGCGGCGCGCTGGGCGAGTCCCTCGTCGGCCCGCACCACGGCGGCATGGGTGCGCCGGGCGATGCGGTGGGCCCGCTCGCTGAGTTGGCGTTCCGCCGTGGTGACCTTGTCCCGGGACGCCGCGATGATCTGGCTGAAGGCGCGATCGGAGCGACGACCGAAGTCGTGCGCCGCTCCCACCAGCGCCTGGGCGCACGCGGTGGGGGTCTTGAAGGACGTGTGGGCGACCTCGTCGGCGATGCTGCGGTCGACCTCGTGCCCGAGGCCGGTCAGCACCGGGACGGCGGCGTGGGCGATGGCGACGGCGATCTCCTCGGCGTCGAAGACGGCGAGCTCGTTGCGCGCCCCACCGCCGCGGATGACGACGATGCAGTCGAGCGGCCGGCGGCTCAGCGTGGCGACGGCCGCCGACACCATCGTGACCGCGTGCTCGCCCTGCACGCGGACGTCGCACACCGACAGCTCGAACCCCACCCCGCTCGCGCTCAGCTCGTGCTCGAAGTCGTGCCACGCCGCGCTGCCGACGCTGGTGACCACGCCGATGCGCAACGGGATCATCGTGAGACGGCGCTGACGGTTGGCGTCGAGCAGCCCGGCGGCGACGAGGCGGCGCATGACCTGGTCGCGCTGCATCGCCAGATCCCCGAGCGTGAAGCGCGGATCGATACCGCCCATCTTCAGGCTGAGACGCCCGGTCGGTGCGTAGTAGTCGAGGAAGCCGTGGATGCGCACCTTCATGCCGTCGCCCAGCACGAGGCGGTTCTTGGCGAGCATCGTGCGGAGCCGTTCGCGCTGGGGAGCGAAGAAGGCCACGGGGATGACGGCCTTGGTCTCGGAACGATCGTCGGCGAGGGTGAAGTAGGCGTGGGGCCCTCGGGCGTTCCACCCCTGGATCTCACCGCGCACCCAGACGCCGTCGTCGAATCCGCCGCGGAGCCGGGCGTTGATCACGTCGGCCAGCTGACTGACCGTGAACGTGCCCTCCGGCTCGAAAGTGTCGGACCCGCTCTCGCTGGGTCCGAAGTCGAACGATGGCTGTGACATGGCGGGCCCAGTCTTACCGGCGAGGCCCTACCGACCGCGCTCGACGACGCGCAGGGCGAGCGTCTCGGTGCCGTCGGACGCGTCCTCGTCGTGGTCCGGACCGTCCTCGGGCGACACGATCGCCCGCTGCTCGCGCAGCGCCTCGAGCTGGCGCAGCGGTCGCTCGACGGCGCGCTCGCGCGTGGTGGTGAGTCGGTCGAACTCGGCCTGGGTGGCCTCGAAGTGGCGCTTCACCTTGTCGGACGACTCGACGTAGCGGCGCCACTCTCGGGTGAAGCTGCCGACCAGGCGGAGGATCTCGTCGCTGGTCTGCTCGATCATGAAGTTGTCGAACGCCTGGCGGATGACGCCGAGGAAGGCGAACAGCGTGAGCGGCGAGCACATCACCACCCGCTGCTTGAGCGAGTCGTCGAGCAGGTCGGGGTCGTGCTCGTGGATGAAGCCGCTCAACTGCTCGTTGGGGAGGAACAGCAGCACGTAGTCGAGCGACGGCCGTCCGTCGTCGGCGTTGGCGTAGTCCCGCGTCGCCAGCTCCTTCACCCGGGCGCGGACGTCCCGGAGGAACGAACGGAGATGCTCGGACCGCTCGCCGTCGGACGGGGCGTCGAGGTAGCGGAGATAGGCGGCGAGGGGGAACTTGACGTCCATGTAGAGGACGTGGCCCTTGGGCAGGTCGAAGGCGAAGTCGGGACGTGCCCGCCCCCCGGCGGTGGACACCTGCTTGCGGTAGTTGACGTTCTCGACGAAGCCGGCGAGACGCAGCACGTCCTCGGCCATGCGCTCACCCCACCGGCCGCGGGCCTGGGAGTTGCCGAGCGCCTCGCGCAACGTCGCCGTGGACGCGGCGAGCTTGCCCGTGACGTCGGCGTGGTACCGGAGGGCGTCGTCGACCTGCCCGAACCGCACGGCGCTGGCGTCGCCGAGCCGGGCGACGAGCTCGCCGAGGCGGTGCAGCTCGTGCCGCACCTCGCCCCGCACGGCGTCGAGCCCGGCGCCGATGGCATCGGACCGGCCGTCGAGGTGTGATCTGGTGAGCCGATCGACGTGCTCGAGCGCCGAGGCCACGGCCGCGTCGGTCTCGGCAGCCTGGTTGCGCTGGAGCTCGGCCACGGCGCGTCCGAAGGCGAGGCGCACGTACCACACGACGACCACCAACCCGGCGAGCGCCAGGGCGGCGGCGGCAACGGCGACGATCACGACCATGCCCGCCATCATGACGAAGGGGTGTGACACGCGAACGGATGGTGGCCCGCTCTGCTGTTCAGCCGGTTCCATGCGGTTCGGCCGGTTCAGCCGGTGAGGTAGGCGTGGACGAGCGGTATGACGCTCGCCCCCTCGCCGCTCGCCGAAGCGACCCGCTTCATCGAGCCGGCGCGGATGTCGCCCACGGCGAACACGCCCCGCATCGTCGTCGCCAGGTTCGCCGGCGGCCGGCCATCGGCCCACGTCTCGCCGGGCACGTCCCGCCCGGTCAGCACGAAGCCGCGGTCGTCGCGTGCCACGTCGATCGGCAGCCAGTCGCAACGGGGATCGGCGCCGAGCAGGAGGAACAGGCCGTCGCAGTCCCGCCGTCGACGATCACCGCTGCGCGGGTCAACGACGTCGAGCCAGGCGAGCCGGTCGTCGCCACCGGCGCCGACGACCTCGGCGAAGGGCTGCACGGTGATCCGCTGGTTGTGCTCGATCTCGTGGATGAGATAGCTGGACATCGTCTCGGCCAAACCACTCCGCCGCACCATGATCGTCACCGAGCGGGCGAAGCGCGAGAGGTAGATGGCCGCCTGGCCGGCGGAGTTGCCGCCGCCGACCACCACCGTGTCCGCGCCGTCGAGCTCCCGCGCCGCGCTCATCGCACTGCCGTAGTGCACACCGCGACCCACGAGCGCCTCGACGGTGTCGATCCCCAGGCGGCGGTAGGCGACGCCGGCGGCGATGACCACCGACCGCGTGTGGATCTCACCGCCGTCCGTCGTGATCACGAGATGGTCGCCGTGAGGGCACGGCGACAGCGCACCGACCTCCCATCCGGTGAAGAAGCGCGTCCCGAAACGGATCGCCTGAAGGCGAGCCCGCTGGGCGAGGCGCATCCCCGAGATCCCGCGCGGGAAGCCGAGGTAGTTGCGGATCATCGAGCTCGTCCCGGCCTGCCCGCCGATGGCCTCGGCCTCGACGACCACGGTGTCGAGACCTTCCGATGCCCCGTACACCGCCGCCGCCAACCCGGCCGGTCCCGCCCCGACGATGCACAGGTCGACGACGGCATCGACGTCGATGTCATCGGGACGCCCGTACGTGGTGGCCGCCACCTCGCGCACGCTGACCGGCGCCAACACCCGTTCGCCGGGCACCTCGACCAGGGGCCAGTGCGGCACGTCGGTGCCGAACTCGGCGATGATCTCCTGGCCGATTTCGGAGTCGGGACGGTGCGTGCCGTAGGGCATGCCGGTGCGGTCGAGATAATCGCGGATCTCGACCGTGAGCGTGACGTCGGGCGGCGACACCATCCGGACCGTTTCGACCTCGGGCGCGGCGACGGTGGAGCCCCAGTCGGAGAGCAGCTCGGTGATCGCCCCGTGGAACTCCTCATCGCGGACGCCTCGAGGCATCAGCAGGTAGGCGTCGTACTTGCCCTTGACCAGGCCAGGACGCAGCGGTTCGGCGTCAGTGAGGAAGCGGTCCCAGTGGGCGACGATCACCCGCTTGGCCGTCGGAACCGACTGGCGCAGCTCGTGGAAGACGGCGAGCGGATGATCGTCGCGCACCGCCAAGTCGACCACGATGAGAGCGACGGCACCGTCGGCGGTGAGCCGCCGGGCCTCGTCGGCCGCCGCCGCCCCGTCGGGAACGGCGACCACGTCGTAGTCACGCCGGTACCGGCCGAACTCGTCGACCAAGAAGTCGGCGTGGTCGGGCGAGACCAGGATGATGGCCGGCTGCACCGGCCAAGTATGCACGCCGGGCCGAATCGGCGCTTCCCCGCCGAAGTGTGAGCCCACGACGCAGGTTCCCGCGTCCTGAGCTCACACTTCGCGGGCTACGACCGCAGCGGGATGGCGAAGCAGCGGTGGTCCAAGCGGCCGAGGGCATACTCGGTGTAGTCCAGCCCGAAGTCGCTGTAGAGATCGCGGCAGGCCTCGCTCCAGGCGAGCGCCTCCGGCGACGAGATCCGATGGACGATCTGCAGCAGGCCGCTGTCGTACACCCGGTACTCGGCCCAGGTCCCGGGGAAGTCCTTCACACAGCCCACTTCGATGCTCGGGACGCCGCCGCCGGCCGGGTGCACCAGGTGACGGTGGGTGTGCCCGGCGGTGTAGGCGACGACGGCCGGGTGCCGGGCGAACAGCTCGTCGAGCGCCCGGCTGGCCGGCTGCTCGAGGAGGAACGCAGGGTCGCCGAAGGATCCCTCGAACCACTGCGGATGGTGCCCCATGACGACGACCGGGTCGGTCGCCGCGGCGACGTGGGCGTCGAGCCAATCCAGCTGGCCGGCCGACAGCGACCCGTCGGCGCGGTATGGAGCGACGGTGTCGAGCAGGGCGACACAGACGCCCGGAAGCTCCACCCACTGGTCGCCGGCGTAGCGGTCCTGACCCCGATACGAGTCGTGGTTGCCGCGCACCACGAACAGGCGATCCCCGAACGCCGGGCGATAGCACGCCTCGAAGGCGTCGAACTCGTCGTCGGTGCCGTCGCTCGTCAAGTCGCCCTTGGCGAACACGGCGTCGAACGGGCCGGCAGCCGTCATCTCGGCCACCGCGCTGCGATTCATCAACTCGGGATACGGCGTGGCCCCGGGGGGGACCGACCGAACGGGACCGAGATCGCTCCCTGTGAGATGTCCGGCCTCGGTCTCACCGAAATGCACGTCGTTGACCGTGGCGAAGCGGCAGCGCAACGAGCCGGTGGGGAGCGGGAGCGTGGTGAACGCGATGCCGTGGCGCTCGTAGGCGGTGCCCGGGTCGAGACCATCGACCACGGTGGCGGACGTCCCCGCGTGGAACGTCGCCGACTCGGGTGTGACGGTCGTCAGCTCGAGGCGCGGCGGCATTCGTGACGAGCGGCCGGGAGCGCGGCTACGTCCAAGGACGTGCGCGGCGCAACGGGATCGGCTGGCTCCACCACCGGCCGCTGAACTTCCACGCCGACGGTCGACCGTTCGACACCCCGGGCCCGCCCGCTTGCCCTGGCCACATCGCCTCGATGGCCGCAACGAGTGCCGCCGCCTCCTCGTCGGAGGGCACGGGGGACACCGCAACGAGTGCCGGCGACGCCGGCGTGACAGAGATGCGATCAGCCATTGCCCAACAATGTACGCAGCGGGCCGCGGGGAGCGGCCATCGGCGACACCCGTATCCTGGAGCCGATGGTGCTCGCCCACGCCCCCCTCGCCAATGCTCCGGCGGTGCTCCCGCAGGCCAACGACCCGTGTTGGTGCGGCAGCGGCCGCAAGTACAAGCGCTGCCACAAGCGCAGCGAGGGCCGCGTGCTGCCCGGCGTCGTGTCGCCCATGCGCACCCTCCCCGCCTCGATCGCCCGCCCGCCCTACGCCGACACCGGCGAGGTGCCCGAGCGCGGCGAATCGGCCGTCAAGTCCCCCGACGTCATCGCCCGCATGCGCACCGCCGGCCACCTCGCCGCCGAGATCCTGCGCCTGGCGGGTGAAGCCGTTCGGCCCGGGCTCACCACCGACGAGCTCGACGCCTACGTGCACCAGCTGCACATCGAGCGCAACTGCTACCCGTCGCCGCTGAACTACCACCACTACCCGAAGAGCGTGTGCACGTCGGTCAACGAGGTCATCTGCCACGGCATCCCCGACTCGCGCGAGTTGCAGGATGGCGACATCGTCAACCTCGACGTCACCGTGTACCACGACGGCGTGCACGGCGACACCAACGCCACGTTCTTCGTCGGCGACGTCGACCCGGCGAGCCGCCAGCTGGTGAAGGTCACCGAAGAGGCGATGTGGCACGGCATCGAGGCCGTCAAGCCCGGCCGTCCCCTGTCCGACATCGGCCGGGCGATCGAGGATCACGCCAAGCGCTACCGCTACGGCGTCATCCGGGCGTTCATCGGCCACGGCATCGGCGAGGAGTTCCACGGCGACATCCAGGTGCTCCACTACTACAGCCCGCAGAACAACGACATCATGCGCCCCGGCATGACGTTCACGATCGAGCCGATGATCAGCCACGGCGGCTGGCAGCACAAGATGTGGGACGACGACTGGACCGCGGTCACCGCCGACGGCAAGCGCACGGCCCAGTTCGAGCACACCGTCCTCGTCACCGACGACGGCTTCGACGTGCTCACCGGCGGCGACGGCGCCGTCTCGCCCCGCGCCCCCTGGGCCTGACCCGACGTCTGACCGAGCCGGCTGGCGGTCGGACCGGCGACGCTGTCACCACCGATCAACCGATGACACATCCACGGTGACAGCTTCCACGCCCGCCATCGAACCACGACGGCGGGCAGCGACGGTCAGCCGATTGCGCCGAGCGCCGGGCCGAGTCCGAGCGCAGCGGTAACGGTCGCGACGACGTAGCCGGGATCCTCGACGACGTCGTTGCGGGTGAAGAAGTAGATCGTCCGCCCAGAGAGCTGCACGGAGTTGCGACGGCCTTTTGCGTTGGCGGTCGCCGGCGCTGAGATAGCCCTGACGACCACCGACCTCGATGACGATGGGAACGTGGTCGAACTCGAAGTCCACGCGCACCACGCCGACGCCGTTGAGCCGGTGCCGGCGCTGGGGCGACGGGATGGGCAGGCCTGCCGAGCGCAGCACGCCGAGAAAGCGCCGCTCCAACCAGCTGTCCACGACGGCGTCGGCGATGATCTCCTCGAACATCGCCACCCCAGGGCGTCCTTGACGCCCGAGCTCGTCGAGTCGTTGCGCGACCACCGGTACCGCGGTGAGGCGCCTGCGGCAGGCGCTGTCCAGCGCGTTCGCGGCCTGTTCCTTGGTCCCCCTGGCGAGCAGCTCGACGACGGTGAGCGTCGCCGAGGTGCACGCCAGCCCGTCGAGGTTCACGCGGTCGAGCGTGTCGGGACCGCTGATCGAGTGCACCGCGCCGATCGTGTGCCGGTTCCGGGCCACTCGGGGCACCACGAACTCGAGCGGCCCCTCGCCGAACCCATCGAGGCCGAGGAGATGAGCCGCCGCGGGCCCGCTGACGAGTGCACCGGCACCGAGATCGAGCAGCCCGGCCATCAGGCGGCCCCGATAGTCGAGCGTCACGCCGGCGAAGTGCAGGGCCTGTGGTCCGCACGCCACCAACGAACCGCTGCGGAGCCGGCCCCACAAGGCCGCCGGCGTCAGCCCCGCCCGGCGCGCCTGCCGGCGCGAGAACACCTGGTGCTGCTCCGTGGCGTGTTCCGCCAATCTCAGGTCGACCGCCTTCATGGCGACGATCATGACGATGCCCTGTGACAACGGGCGGCCGACCAGTGGGCACCAGCGAAGCGGTCACCGTGGATCAAGCCGCGGTTGATGGGCGGTGACACCCTCGGGAACTTCTGCAGCGCGGCCGGAGACTTGAGAGGGGCATGACTTTCCGCCGGCTGCTGCCCCTCGCCGTCCTGCTGCCCGTCGTCGTCGCCTGCGGTGACGACGACGGTTCCGGCGATGCCACGCCGGCCGTGGAGATCACCGATGCCTGGGCCCGGACCACGCCGCCCGGGACCACGGTCGGTGCGGTCTACTTCGTCGCCGAGTCGACCACCGACGACGCCATCGTGTCGGTGACGGTCGACCCCGCGGTCGCCGGGTCGGTCGAGCTGCACCAGATGGCCCCGGCCGCCGGCGACGTCGACGCCGACGCCGACGTCAACGACAACGACAACGCGATGATGTCGATGCAGCAGGTCGCGCGGCTCGACCTGCCCGCCGGCGAGGCGCTCGACGTCGACGCCGCCGGCTACCACGTGATGCTCGTCGAGCTGGCGGGCTCCCTCGTGACCGGCGACGAGTTCGACTTGGAACTGGGCTTCGAACACGCCCCGGCCCAGTCGATCACCGTCGAAGTGCGCGAGTTCGCCCCGGGCGACGACTGACGCCGGCGAAACGCTGAGCTACGACAGCGGCGGGCGGCGGATCAGGCAATAGGGCAGCCCGGCCGGGTCGGCCATCACCGTCCAGTGCTCGTGCTCGGCCATGACGGCCGCGCCGAGCCCACGGTGCGTGCCGACCATCGCGTCGACGTCGTCACACGCTAGATCGAGATGAGCGCCGGCTTCGGTGGCCGGTGAGTCGGGTTCGAGGCGCTGGAGCAGCAACCCGAGGGCGAGGCCTTGCTGCAGGGCGAGGTAGGAGAACTCGTTCATCGGCGCCCCGCGCAGTTCCCATCCCGTGAGCGCCGCCCAGAAGTGCCGCTCGGCGTCGTAATCGGGCGCCGGGATGTCGATGCACACCCGGTCGAGCTGGGACCGGACACCCTCGACGATTGGGGCCGCCGGCCGGCGGCGCGACCCGTCGTCGGCGACGACGCAGAACACCATTCCCGACGGGCTCCGCAGCACCGGCACGCCCGCGTCCTGGTGGACCGGGGAGGCTCCCAACCCGGTCGCCGCATCGACCGCCGCCGCCACGTCGTCGACGTGGACGTCGAGGTGGATGCCGCCGCCGGCGTCCACGCGCTGCACCCGGACGTAGGCGTCGCCGTCGGCCGGGACGAGGGTGGCGAACTCGTCTCGCGCGCCCCGGGCCGGCGAGACCGCCGAGCCGGTGACCGCCGCCCAGAACGCCGTGGCGGCATCGAACCGCTCCGCCGGCCGATCGATGAACGCGGTGAGCCAGACGATGGTCACGGCAGCGACCGTCGTGGCGAGGCGTCGATCGCGAGGTCTCGTTCGGCGACGATGCGGCTCCCCCGGTCGAAGGTGAGGTAGTTCCACGCCCAGTTGACGAGGACGTTGGCGCGGTTGCGGAACCCGATGAGGTAGACGAGGTGCAACCCGAGCCAGGCGACCCAACCGGCGAACCCCGTGAGGCGGCGCCCGCTCGGGAACTCGGCGACGGCGTCGTGGCGGCCGATCGTGGCCATCGAGCCCTTGTCGCGGTAGTGGAAGGCCTCCGTGGCCGCTCCTTCGAGGCGCCGGGCGATCTGCCGGGCGGCGTGCCGCCCACCCTGGATGGCGGGCTGGGCGACCTGGGGCAGCAGGGGCTCGGTCCCGGCGATGTCGCCGATGGCGAAGGCCTCCGGATGCCCGGGGATCGAGAGATCGTCGGCGACCACGATCCTGCCGCCTTTGGTGAGCTCGACGCCGAGCGACTCGGCGAGCGGGCTGGCTCGCACCCCGGCGGCCCACACCACGACGCCGGCTGGGAGGGCCGTGCCGTCGGCGAGATGGACCACTCGCCGCTCGCCCTCGTCCACGACGCGGTCGACGCCGACGCCGACACGGACCTCGACGCCCCGCTTGGCAAGGGTGCGCATCGCCCGCTCGCCACTCTTCTCCGACAGGGCCCCGAGGAGCCGGGGCGCAGCCTCCACGAGGATGACCCGCACCGATCGGACGTCGAGCGTGGGGAAGTCCTTCGCCAACACCTTGGTGAAGAACTCCATCATCGCCCCGGACGTCTCGACCCCGGTGGGGCCGCCACCGCACACGACGACATTGAGCTCGCCGCGCTCGATCATCGACGGGTCGGCCGCCGCCTCCTCGAAGCGTTGCAGCACGGCGAGGCGGAGGTCGAGGGCGTCGTCGAGCGATTTGAGCGAGATCGCGTGCTCGTCGATGCCGGCGATGCCGTAGGTGGTGGACACCGCGCCGGCGGCCAGCACGAGCGAGTCGTACGACAGCTCGTCGCTGACCCCGGTCCCGCGCACGACGCCGACCACTCTGCGGTCGAGGTCGATCGCGGTGACCTTCGCCATCTGCACGTTGACGTTGCGCTGGCGGCGGAACACACCGCGCACGGCGTACGCCACGTCGTCGGCGTCGAGGCCGGCCGTCGCCACCTGGTAGAGCAGCGGCTGGAAGAGGTGAAAGTTGTTGGCGTCGACGATCTCGACGTCGACCGGGCTCTGTCGCAGTCCCTTCGCCGCGGCCAGGCCACCGAAGCCGGCGCCGACGATCACCACTCGGTGTCGTCTGTCCACGAGATCCACGCTACGGCGGGCTGGCCGCGCTGGGGCGGCCCTATTTCCTGCGCCCCCACGTGGTGACTTCGGTCGACGCCGACGATCGCGAGCCCGACCCCTTGCCGGTGGACTTCTTGGCTGCCGGCTTCCTGGCCGGCGACTTCTTCGGCGACGACCGCTTGGCACTCGTCGGCGGCGGCGCGGCGACGGCGGGAGCACGGAACAGGGCGATGCCGCCGGCGATCGCTGCGGCCACCGCGGCCACGGCGGCGCCGGCCGTGACCGAGCGGTCCAACCAGTACGGCGCGTCGGTCGGCAGCAGGGCCCGGACCATGCCGTCGCGCCGGAGGTACACCCACGCCGCCAGCTCGAGGCCGCCGAGCAGGACGAGCGCATGCGACAACAACGTCCGGCCGAAGGAGAGGGCGATCAGCGCCGATGCGGCGGCGATGCCGGGGAGCACGAACCACATGTTCGACGGGTCGGTATCGGTCGGCAGCGAGTCGTACTGCCACCAGCCGATGCCCGTCGCTGCGGCCGCGGCGAGGGCGAGCAGCCATGCCTGCCGGCGTCTGACCGACAGCAGGATCATGGCGGCGAACGCAGCCACGACCGCACCCGCCCACAGCGAGATCCGTGACGGCTCGTCCTGCCAGGTGCTGACGATGCGCACGCTCACGGGCGTCCCGTCGACCGTCAAGGGCAGGATCTGGTCGGAGACGACGTCACCGGGACCCTTGCCAGGGGGCGCGCTCCGTGCCATCCAGTGGCTCCGATGGTCGTGCCAGACGAACGTGCCACCGGTGGCGACGCGCTCCCACTCGGGCACCCGGGCGGCCACCTCCCCCGCCGTTCCGACGTTGACCGTGGCGTCGGAGTCGGCGTAGCGGTCCTCGTTGAGCTGCACGGTCGGCGAGCGGCGGTTCTGCTCGACCGACCCGTCGGTGGTGAACCGCAGATACGGCTCGTCGAAGTACCCGGTGACCACGACCTCGGTTCCCAGCTGGACCGTCAGACGGACGAACGAGTCGCCGCCGATGATCTCGACGTCGATCGCCGGCGTCGCCGGCTCGATCGAGACGACGACCGACTCGTAGTCGGTCGGTCCGGCGGCGTCGGCCCGGGCCAGACCGGCGGGCGAGCACACGACGAGCCCGGCGGCGACCAGCAGCACACGACGGACGAGTCGACCGGGCATCAGTCGTCGAGCAGCTGGTGGATGTCGGCCGCCAGATCGTCGGCGTCGGTGCCGAGCGGCCACGTGAGGGCCAGCACCCCCTCGTCGTCGACCGCGTAGAGGAGCACCGAGTGGTCCACCACACGGGTGCCGCTCGCCGTCTCCCGGACCTCGCCGAACGAGGCGTCGAACGCCGAGGCGACCCGCCGCAAGGTGCCGAGGTCATCGGTGGCGATGGCGTGGGCGCCGGGCACGAAGGCCTGCACGTAGTCGGCCAGGACATCGGTGTCGCCCTCGGGGTCGACGGTCACCATCGCCACGTCGACCCTGTCGGCGTCGTCACCCATGTCCTCCAGCGCCCGCTTGACCTCGCCCATCGTGTTCGGGCAGGCGTGGGGACAGTTGGTGTATCCGAAGTACACGAGCAGCAGGCCGTCGTCGGCGGCGGCGAACCGGAACGGGGCCCCGCCGTCGCTGACGTCCGGGAGTTCGGCGATGTCGACCTGCCGGGGCTGCTCGGCGACGTAGCCGACGAGCTGACGGTCGTCGCCGCCGCAGGCGGCAAGGACCGCGGCCAGCACGGCGGAGCCGGCGATCACCCCTCTGGCGCGCGTCACGACGAGCTCGAACCTCCCTCGTCCCCGCCGAGGCTCTGGATGTAGGCGATGATCGAGGCGATGTCCTCGTCGCTGAGCGCGTCGTTCACGGGCATGCCGATGGAGTATCCGTCGACCTTCTTGGCGTCGGGATCGACGATCGACTCCAGCAGGTAGGCCTCGTCGGCGACGAGCGTGCTGCCGTCGTCGAGCGTGACGGTGGAGCCGTAGAGGCCCTCCCAGTCGGGGCCGATGCCGCCGCCACCCTCGCGATGGCACGAACGGCAGCCGTAGTCCTGGGCGAGCTGTGCTCCCTCGGATGCGTCACCGCCGGTCGCCACCGCATCGCCGGCGCCGGTCCCTGCCGACGTGCCGTCCTCGCCGGCGCCGGCCACGGTGGCGGGCGCCTCGTCGGCGCTGCCGTCGTCACCGCCGCATGCGCTGAGCACGCCGGCCGTAGCGGCGGCGAGCACGAGGGCCACCGGCAATCGCCGCGGTGTCGAGATCGCTCGAAGGTGAATCATCGGTCGGAGTCTGTCCATCGAAATCGTCATCCGTTCAACCTGTCATGCCTGTCACGTCAGCTCGGGTCACCGGGGAGGCGTTGGCACCACCAGTCCCAGCCGGTGTCGTCGGCCCCGAAGGCGGCGTCCACCAGGCGACCGCATGCCGCGACATCGCCGTCACGGAGCGCCTCGACCGCGCTCGCCGTCGCCCCGGCCGGCCACGGCAGGCCGGCCAGGACCCGTGGGCTGAGGCGCACGCTGCTCGCCGACAGGCCGGTGCCCGCCGCGGCGTGCCAGGCCGCGAGCGTGGCGATCGGCGAGGTGAGCACGGCAGCCATGTCCCATCGGTCGACACCCGGTCGGGGCCGCACCGTGAGCACCGGCACGCTCGGCAGCATCGACCCGTCCGCGTCGACGACACACTCGATGACTCGCGCCTGGTTGGCGACGAGCACCTTCGGCGCCGACATCGAGGAGGCCCACTGTTGCATCTGCGGTGAGAGCCGGCCGACGTCGACCCGCGGCGCCGTGAACGTGCGCTTGGCGAATCGGGTGGACCGCTCGCCCCACCGACATCGGCCGGGGTCGATGAGCCCGCTCGTGATCAGGCGCGGACCGGTGCCACCGTCGGTGACGGCCGCAGCCAGCCCGTAGTAGCAGTCCCGGAAGTCGACCGTGACCGCCGCGCGATCGCCGACGGTTCCCGACGACCACAGGCCGGGCAGGTCGGGCACGCCCAGCGCGGTGAGCACGACGTCGGTCCATACCGGAGTCCGGTCGTCGGGCGCTGCCGCCGAGTTCCCGGCCGCTGCTGCGCCATCGGTCGGCGATGTGCGCCGCTCGAAGCCGAGGGCGCACACGACGACGGAGGCGTCGAAGTGGAGCCGCGGCGACCACCATCCCCACGTACGCACCGCTTCCCGCTCGATCTCGGCCCGGATCCCCCCGGCGTCGCGCGATGCGAGGATCGATTGCGGGAGCACGAAACCGATGCGACCACCGCCGGGGCGAGCGAGGTGCACGCCGAGGTGGAGGAATTCGGCTGCGACGTCGGCGTAGGGTCCCCCGCCTCGAACGCTGCGCCCGCCTCGGGTCGTCGCCGTAGCGAGCTGCGACAGGTAGGGCGGATTGCCGATCACGACGTCGTACTGCGATGCGCCCCAGTCCCGGCGCAAGGCGTCGCCCACGTCGATGCGAGCCTCGGCAACGCCCGGGCTGGCGGCGAGGAGACGGCGGGCTTCGGCGGCCGTCGGTCCGTCGAGCTCGACGCCGTGCACCCGGGCGTGGCCACCGCGCGACGAGATCCATGCAGCCGCGGCGGCGAGGAACCGGCCGTCGCCGCACGCCGGGTCGAGCACGGAGACCGTGTCACCCGCTCGCACCGGTGGCATCACCGCCTCGACGACGCGCCCGACGAGGTCGGGGGGCGTCGGATAGTGCCCGCGTCGCTTGCGCTCGTCGTGGTCGGTGCGACCGATGTCACCCTCCGGGTCGACGCCGCCAACCCGTGTCGGTTGTAGCGGCGCCATCCCTGAAGCGTAGGGTCTCCCCCCGTGGACGGGGCCACTACCAGCCGGTTCATCACGTTCGATCGTGACGAGTGGGCCGCACTGCGCGCGGCCACTCCGTTGACCCTGCGCCAGGACGACCTGGAGAAGTTGCGGGGCATCAACGAGCGGATCGACCTCGACGAGGTGGCGACTGCCTACCTGCCGCTCTCTCGGCTCCTCAATCTCTACGTCAGTGCCTCACAGGACCTGGCCAAGGTGACGTCGACGTTCCTCGGCACGATGGCGCCTCGCGTTCCCTACGTCATCGGCGTGGCCGGGAGCGTGGCCGTCGGCAAGAGCACGTTCGCCCGCATCCTGCAGGCTCTCCTCTCCCGGTGGCCCGACCATCCCAACGTCGGACTCGTCACGACCGACGGCTTCCTCTACCCGAACGCGACGCTCGACGAGCGCGGGATCATGCACCGCAAGGGCTTTCCCGAGAGCTACGACACGCGCCGGCTCCTCACGTTCCTGCGCGAGGTGAAGAGCGGGGCGCCCATCGTCCGGGCGCCGGTCTACAGCCACGTCGTGTACGACATCGTCCCGGACCACGAGGTCGTCATCGAGCGTCCGGACATCCTGATCCTCGAGGGCCTCAACGTGCTGCAGGTGACGAACGTCGGCAACGAGTTCGTCAGCGACTACTTCGACTTCTCCATCTACGTCGACGCCGCCGAGGAGGACATCCTCGACTGGTTCATCGCCCGGTTCATGAAGCTCCGCGAGTCGGTGTTCCAGGATCCCGACAGCTTCTTCCGGCACTATGCCGAGCTCAGCGACGAGGAGGCGGTGGCGACGGCGACGGGAATCTGGCGGGACATCAACGGCCGCAACCTGCGCGAGAACATCGAGCCGACCCGTGAGCGGGCGTCGCTCATCCTGCACAAGGCCGCCGATCACCGCATCGCCAGCGTCAAGCTCCACAAGCTCTGAAGGCGCCGGTTGCACCGCCCGCGGTCCGGGTCTGCGGGGGTCGGGGACTAGTGGACTGTCGCCGGATTGATCAGGTGTCTCGCTTGCTGGATCTCGCCGCTGGCTGCGTTGCTCGTCCTCGAAAGACCGGGCGTATTCCTTCGTCCTCGCGCCTTGCCAGCGACGAGCCCAGCTGCGCGATCCACCTCACCAACTCGGCGACAGACCACTAGAAGACCGGACCGCACGACGTGGGCCCGTCGGGGCCGGGACCGTCCGGGTCGGCGCCGCCGACGATGGTGAACGAGTTGCTCGCCAGCCCGGCGCTCGTGCCGTCGACCGCCGTGACGACGAAGCCGCCGCTCGGCAGCATCGCTCCGCCGCACACGATGTAGATCCGGCAGCTGCTGCCGCTGCAGGTCCCGGCGGCGGGCCCGGACACGACGAAGGCGGAGCTGTCGCCGCCGGGCAACGACACGGTGAAGTCGGCGACGCAGTCGCCGTACAGCACGCTGTCGGAGATCGGGTTGCTACCCGCCCACTGGTAGTTGCAGCCGACGGGATCGGTGACGCTCGGTGACGGTGGCGGCGGCAACGTCGTCGTCGTGGTCGTCGACGTGGTGGTGGTCGTCGACGTGGTCGAGGTCGTCGTGGTGGGCGGCAACGTCGTGGTCGTCGATGTCGTCGTGGTGGGCGGCAACGTCGTGGTGGTCGTGGTCGGCGGCCTGGTGGTCGTCGGCGGCCGTGTCGTCGCCGGCCGTGTCGTCGCCGGTGGATTCGTCGGCGGCGGGTTCGTCGCAGGAGGCCGGGGCCGCGTGGTGCTCGGCGGCCGCGAGGTGACCGGCGGCCGCGTCGTCGGCGGCGCGGTGGTCGACGTCGAACTGGTCGACGTGGAAGTGCTCGAGGTGGTCGTCGACGTCGAGGTGCTCGACGTGGTCGTCGACGTCGAGCTGGTGGTGCTGGTGGACGTACTCGTGGACGTCGAGCTCGAGCTGATCGTGCTGTCCGGCAGGGACGTCTCCGGCGGTGTGGTGTCGGGCTCGGACGTGTCAGGCGGGATCACCGCCGGCTCCGTCGGGTCACCGACCGGCGGCACGATCACCGGGACGGACGTCGGGGGCGGTGTGGTCGTCGGGCGATCGCCACCGGCTCCGAACACGACCGCAGTGATCACGACGACCGCCGTGACGACGACCGTGACCGCGGTGGCGACGGCGAACTTGCTGGCGTGCCGGGCGCGGCTGACGAGGCGGAGCACGTTCCAGCCGCCGCCCGCGGCGCCGCCGGCACCGGCGGCGATCGCCGCGGCGGTGACCCCCGCCGCCACCCGCTCGCGCAACGCAGCCGACGGCACCATCGTGTCGACGGCGGCGAAGGTCTGGACGACGTTGGCGTTCTCCACGCGCATCTGGATCGTCTCGGCCAACGCGGGTGATGGCGAAGCGCCCTCCACGGCGGCGCCCAGCATCGCCGAGATGCGCTCGTCGAAATCGCTCACGGCTGCGCCTCCATCAACGATCGGAGGCGCTGCAGACCCACGGACACCTGGGTCTTCACCGTCCCGACGGTCACCCCGAGGGCGTTGGCGATCTGCTCGTACGAGAGATCCTCGTAGAACCGCAGGACGATCGCCGCGCGCTGGCGCGGCGGGAGCTTCTCGAGCATCTCGAACGTCGCCGCCGTGTCCACCACGGAGTCCTCGGCGGCCCGGCCGCCTCGCAGATCGCCCGTCGAGGTGCTGACGTAGCGATTGGCGACCTGCTCACGGCGGAACAGCCCGAGCACGTGGTTGACGAGTGTCTGGCGGGCGTAGCCGAAGAAGTTGTCGACCCCGCCCGCGGCCCACACCTTGTGGACCTTGATGAACGTCTCGGCGACGGCATCCTCGGCCATCGCCGCCGACCCGTGGCACAACAGCAGAGCGACGCGATAGAGCCGCTGGTGGTGCTCGTCGTACAACGGCGCGAACTCGTCCCAGCCTCGGTTCTGTGGCGGATCGGAGCCGCGGGATCTGCGTGCCATCGTGGGTACCTGGACGTCCCGGCAGCACCTTCGATCCACCGGTCGGAAGTTTGGGTCTACCAGATTCTCGCCGCTGGCGACCGCGGTGGCATGACACGTGCTCGTGACTCCGCCCAGATGGGAAACGTGCCGGGTCAGACCCCCTCAGGTCACGACGACCCGGCACGCGCCCAATCGACCGGTCACGCTAGCGAACGATCGCCCGTTCGCGGTCCGAGTTGTCGTCAGCCGGCCGCCGGCGTCGAGGCTCCCACGAAGTCGGCAGCCAGTCCGGCGTCGCCGAAAACGGTCACGGCATCGAGACCCGCCCGGCGCCAGAGCACCATCAACAGATCGTGGGCCTCACCGCGCAGGGCCACGTCACCCTTGGCGTGCTCACGGACCACCGAGTACTCGCCGTCCTCGTGCTGGGCCACCGTCCACTCGCCGTCGGCGTCGGTGCAGTGGAGATGCACGGTGCCGGTGAGCGGCGCGGCACCGGCCCGTTGGCGGGCGAGGAACGCGGACAAGAACTCGTCGACCCCGTCGGCAGCCAGCGCCGCATCGAGGCGACCGGTCCGGCCGGCGGCCTGCTCGGCGTCGATGCGATGGACCGCGGTTTCCTGGGCCATCCGCCGCACCACCCAGTCCGACGGTTGGGCGCCGGTCCATGTCCAGACGAAGGCGTCGGGATCGGCGGATCGGAGAACACCGAGCAGCTCGGCGGCTCGATCGGCGGCGAGGTCGAGCAGGGTCTCGAGCGACGCCGAGCCGGGCTCGGGCCGGGTCGGCGCCTCGTAGCCCTCGGGCGTCGAGGCCCCCTCACGGACCATGTACGTCCAGAAGTGGTGCACCGCCGCCACGTGCCCGACGAGATCCTCGACGGTCCAGCCCGGGCAGCCGGGGACCGCCGCGCCGGGAGCGGCTGACCGGGCCGCGTCGAGCAACGCGGTGGACTCGGTGCTGACGGCCTCGAGGAGGTGACGACGCTCCATGCCGCCGACGCTATCTCTCACGCGATCGGGGCCACGGTCCGAGGCGATCCGCGACCCGACGGACGCCGGCCCGTCGTGGTTCAGCCCATCGAGCGGATGAGGGCCGGGACCTCGGCGATCGACTCGGCGGTGACGACCGAGCCGTCGTGGTCGGCGGCCTCGTGCTCCCAGGTGTAGTGGTAGGGCACGTGGATCGCCGACCCCCCGAGCTCGAGCACGGGCAGGACGTCGCTGCGGACCGAGTTGCCGATCATGCAGAAGCGTTCGGCGGCGACCCCGACCTCGTCGAGGACCCGCTCGTAGACGTCGGGGTCCTTCTCGACGACCACCTCCACGCGGTCGAAGTGATGGACGAGTCCCGACATCTCCACCTTGCGCCACTGGTGCAGCAGGTCGCCCTTGGTGATCATCACCAACCGATGCGTCCGACCGAGATCGGCGAGCACCTGCGGGACGTCGGCGATGAGACGAACCGGTTCGATCAGCATGTCGAGCCCGAGCGTGACGATCTCGCCGATCACGTTCGCCGGAACGGTCCCCTGGCTGACGATGACCGCGCTCTCCACGAGTGACAGCGTGTACGCCTTGACGCCGTAGCCGGAGATCGGCACATGGCGATGCTCGGTGGCGCGGATCGCGTCGCGCACGTCGACGCCGTTCGGGACGTACGGCGCGATGAGTTCGACGTACCGCTGCTCGACCTCGTGGAACGAGTCCTCGCTGTGCCACAGCGTGTCGTCGGCGTCGAAACCGATGAGGTCGAACCGCGAGTTCACGGCTGTGGCCGGGGCTGCGGGACGACCGTCGGGGTCAGCGGTGGATTGCATTCAGATAGTTGTAGACGGTGATCCGGCTGACGCGCATGGCATCGGCCACATCTTCGACCGCTCGTCGCAGCACGAAGGCGCCCCGCTCGTCGAGCAGCCGCACGGCCCGTTGCTTGTCCTCGCGCCGGAGGTCGCGCAGACGGCCACCCAGCTCGGCCTCCACCGACTCGATCAGCCGATCGAGCGCGCCATGGAGTGGCGCGGTTCGCACGCCGGCGACCACCTGGCCGTCCCACACCAGCGGGACGTCGGACGGCTGGCGTCGATCGGGATGCACCAGCTCGGCGCCGACCGCATCGAGCACCGGTTTGATCGCGGCGAACAACGACGAGGCGCCCACCGGATCGACCGGCCGATGTGGGTCCGCCGTCACGATCGTGCCGTCCCGGATCCGCCGGGCACCTCGTCGCGGTCGATGGACGATTCGAGCTCGGGCTCTCTGCCCTCCCGGGGCGCGTCGTCCAGCGACACGTGCAACGAGACATGGGTCGCACCGTTGCCGAACGCCGCCGCCACGATGGCGGCGACGACGTCGGGCATCGCCGCGGCCGGCGCCTGGCAGGTCGAACCGAACGGTCCGAAGTCGACGTCGACTCCCACCGCTTCGGCGGCGGCCACCGCAGCCCGCACATGCGGACCGGGCTGGCCTTCGACGAACGGCTCGATCGTGAATTCGAGCTCCACCCTCACCAGCGTAGGAGAGCGAGTGCGGTGCTCTCCAGCAGACGGAGGGTGGGGGCGGCCCGGCCCGCTGCTCCAGGTTCAGGCGACGGTCACGCCCATCGCCGATTCGAGCGTGGCCGCTCGGGTGACGCACTCGTTGCCGGCTTGTTCGAACGCCGCCTTGAGGCCCTCCAGCGAGGTCTTGAACTTCGTCTCCCAATCGGACACGAACGCTTCGCGGGCCGGGCCCTTCCACGGCGTGGTGGTGACGGCGGCGCCGAGCGACAAGATGCCGTCGATCGTCTCGAGCTGGGACTTCATCTGGGCGCCGAGGGCACTCAGCTGGGCGGGATCGGCTCCGTAGGTCACGTCGCTCATGGCAGGCTCCTTCGTGGTCCGGCCCGACGGCCGGGTTGCGGGGTTCTTGGCAGTGGATTGCTGGTCGCCGGCCGAGCCGGCTACTCCCCCAGAGCGTCACGAGCAGCCCGGAACGGAAAAGGAATCTCGCGCACCACCGGATTCGGAGACGGTCGCGCCCCCGCCCGGCACGGGCGAACGGCGTACCGTACGAAACGTGGAGTACGCGAAACTCGGCGCGACGGGGCTCGACGTCTCGCGCCTGTGCCTCGGATGCATGAGCTACGGGGAGTCCGGTCGAGGCGCCCACCCGTGGTCGCTCGACGAGGACACGAGCCGGTCACACATCCGCGCCGCCCTCGACGCCGGGATCAACTTCTTCGACACCGCGAACGTGTACTCGGCGGGCAGCAGCGAGGAGATCGTCGGGCGCGCCCTCGACGACTTCGCCGATCGCGACGAGATCGTCATCGCCACCAAGGTGTGCGGACGCATGCGTCGCGGGCCCAACGGCGGCGGCCTGTCGCGCAAGGCGATCCTCTCCGAGATCGACCACAGCCTGCGCCGGCTCAGGACCGACTACCGGTCGATCTGTACCAGATCCACCGGTGGGACCCGACCGTTCGGATCGAAGAGACGCTGGAGGCCCTCCACGACGTGGTGCGAGCCGGCAAGGCCCGCTACATCGGGGCCTCGTCGATGTGGGCGTGGCAGTTCTCCAAGGCGCTTCACCTCGCCGACCGCCACGGCTGGACGCGCTTCGTCACGATGCAGAACCACTACAACCTGCTGTATCGCGAGGAGGAGCGCGAGATGCTCCCGCTGTGTCGCGATGAGGGCATCGGCGTCATCCCGTGGAGTCCGCTGGCCCGCGGCCGCCTCACCCGGCCGTGGGACGCCGAGACCGCCCGGAAGCAGACCGACGAGTTCGGCGCCACGCTGTACCGCGACGACGACGCGGCCATCGTCTCCGGCGTGCTCGACCTCGCCCGCGAGCGGGGCGTGGCGCCGGCCCAGGTCGCCCTCGCCTGGTTGCTGCGGCAGCCGGGGGTCACGGCGCCCATCGTCGGCGTCACCAGGCTCGAGCAGCTCGCCGACGCCGTCGCGGCCGTCGACCTTCGCCTCGACGACGACGAAGCCGCCCGCCTCGAAGCGCTCTATCAGCCCCACGGCGTCGCCGGATTCGTCTGACGCCCGGGCGAGCCCTGCGGGAGCCAGCCCGGCCGGTCACGGTGACGACGACCGCGCCTAGAGTCGGCGGATGAGCTCCCACGACGACCTTGGCGACCGGCTCGCCATCCCCGAGCTCCTCGACCAGGCGGCGGGACAGCTCCACGAGGCCATCGCGCTGCGGCGCACGCTGCATCGCTGGCCGGAGGTCGGCAACGAGCTGCCGACGACCCGCCACGAGGTGCTCCAGGCACTCGACGGGCTGCCGCTCGACATCACCCTGCACGAGTCCACGAGCGGCATCGCCGCCCTGCTGTGCGGTGCCCGGCCCGGCCCGACGATCCTGCTGCGCGGCGACATGGATGCCCTGCCGATGCCCGAGGACACCGGGCTCGACTACAGCTCCCAAATCACCAACCAGATGCACGCCTGCGGGCACGACACGCACACGGCGATGCTGGTCGGTGCGGCGAAGCTGCTCAGCGACCGCGCCGGTGACCTCGCCGGGCGGGTGCTCTTCATGTTCCAGCCGGGCGAGGAAGGCCACCACGGGGCGCGCCACATGCTCGACGAAGGGCTCCTCGACGTGCCGGCCCTCGCCGACGGCACGGCGTCGCCGGTCACCGGGGCGTTCGCCCTCCACATCACCTCGTCGCTGCCGTCGGGCTGGCTGAGCTGCCGCGGCGGCCCGGCGATGGCGTCGGCCGACACCCTGCTCGTCGAGGTGACCGGGCGCGGCGGTCACGCCAGCGAGCCCCACCGCGCCCTCGATCCGATTCCGATCGCCTGCGAGATCGTGCAGGCCCTCCAGCTGATGGTCACCCGGTCGATCGACGTGTTCGACCCGTCCGTCGTCACCGTCGCGCGCATCAGCGCCGGCACCACCGACAACGTGATCCCCGAGCGGGCCGAGATCGAAGGGACGATCCGTGCCGTCAGCGAGTCGACCCGCGCCAAGGTCCACGCCGGCGTCAGCCGGGTGGCCGAGGGGATCGCCGCGGCCCATGGTGCGTCGGCCACGGTCACGATCGACGCCGGCTATCCGGTCACCGTCAACGACGAGCAGTTCGCCGCTCACGCCCTCGACCTGGCGCGCGCCGTCGCCGGTGAACGCGAGGTCGTCGAGCTGCCGCACCCGATCATGGGCGCCGAGGACTTCAGCTACGTCCTCCAGCGGGTGCCGGGAGCGATGATGTTCCTCGGCGGCACACAGGCCGGCAAGGACCCGTCGAAGGCGCCGCCGAACCACTCCAACCGGGTGCAGTTCGACGAGCAGGCGATGGTGCGCGGGATCGCCGCCTACTCGGCGGTCGCCCTCGACGCCCTCGCGCCCTGACGGCCCCGCCCCTTATGATCGACGAGACAGCGGCCTGACTCCCCAGGCCGAACGTTCGCGGAAGGCTTCGACTCATGGCGACAACGTTGATGGTGTGGATCGATCAGGACCTGTGCACGGGTGACGGAATCTGCCAGGAGATCTGCCCCGACGTGTTCGTCGGCCGCGACGACGGCCTATGGGTGGTGAAGGAAGAGGCCAGCCACTTCGGCTCGACGATCGTGTTCGACGGCGCCGACGGCCCCGGCCACGGTCCAGACAGCGGCAAGGGTGTCGCCCGGATCCCCGACTCGCTGATCGACAGCGCCGTCGAGGCCGCCGAGGAGTGCCCCGGCGAGTGCATCATGATCGAGCCGTACGACCAGGCCGCGATCGACGCCCGCGGCGTCTGACACCCCGCGCCGGTCGCGTTTCGTCGGTGCTGTGTTACGGATGGTGCCAGGGCGGTGAGCGGAAAGGCCGTGCGAGGCGCAGGGCCGTCCGCTGGTCGCCGTCCCAACCGGAGGGTAGATACCGGACGCTTCGGTGGGGTATGTACCCTCCCGTTCGTACCTGAGGTGTGCCCGCGGCGAGGGCTCAAACCTCCGGCGCCAGCGTCAAACGGAGCGTCGCCAACTCGAACGGACGCAGCGTGAGGGCGACGATGCCGTCGGACACCTCGAAGTGCCGTTGCGGTTCCTCCAGCAGGTTGCAGGCCGCGGCGTCGACGACGCGTCGCACCGCAGCCACGGTCGTACGGACGCGATTTCCCGTCGCCTCGTGGAGACGCACGACGAGATCACCGCTGCCGTCGTCGGCCACCTTGACGGCGTCGACTTCCACCCCGTCGCCGGTCACGGCCACCACCCCGGTGCCGCCCGTGTCGCCGTCCCGAGGTGCCCGGGCCGAGGCGCCGGCAGCGGGACTCGGGACGACCTCGCGGAGCGGGAGATCGAGGCGTTCCGCTTCGGCGACGACGGCGGCGAGCCCGGGGCCGTGGGGCAGCAGCGCCAGCGTCACCCGGTGCCGGCCCTGGTCGGCGTCGGGATCGGGATAGCGGGCCGCGCGGGCGAGGCTCACGCGGACGCCGCCGGCGAGCAGCCCGTGGCCGTAGCGCCCGTCGTTGAGCACGGCCACCCCGAACGACGGCTCGGACACGTCGACCCAGCGGTGGGCGCACACCTCGAACTTGGCGGCATCCCACGACGTGGATGCGTGCGTGGGGCGGCGGACCGAACCGAACTGCACGCCACACGTCGCCGTGTCGCTGTGCACGTCGAGCGGGAAGGTCATCGACAGCAGGTGCTCGCTGTGGCGCCAGTCGAGATCGAGCTCGACATCGACGCGGGACGAGCCGGCACGCAGGACGTAGCGCACCACGGCCGCGGACGGCCCGAAGGAATAGTGGGCGGCGACGATGCCGACGAGCGGTCCGGAAGCCTCGACCTCGACACGATCCGCCGGGCCGATCGGGACGCCCTGGCCCACCGTCCACTCCTCGACGTCCCACGCGTCGTAGCGCACGGGGTGATCGGCCGCGAGCTCGAGGATGGCCGCCGAGCTGCCCGACGCGAACGCGTCGCGGGCCGACGCGATGTCGATGAGCGAGGTCAGGCGGCCGTCGGGGTCCCACGCCACGGCGACGTGGTCGTTGGCCATCGTGCGGTCGGTCACGACGACGGGTGCGTACCCACTGGCCGGCAACGGTGAGGCGACCACCGGCGCCACCCCGAGCGCCGGTGCCGTGGCGAGGTAGGCCACGCCACCATCGGCAAGGGACTGCACCGGACCGTCTCCGCTCGGCCTGCCCCGAGCCAGAACGATCTCGCAGCGCGGCCCCGTTGCCGAGTTGACGAGCACCGGCGCGTCCGGCGACAGCGTGGCGACCCACCCCGCCGCCTTCTCATCGAGCGCCCGGCCGACACGCTCGAACACCTCCTCGGCATCGTCGTGCACCCAGCCGATCGACGACCCGGGCAGGATGTCGTGAAACTGCTGCGTGAGCACCTCCCGCCACAGCGCGGTCAGCTCGCCGGGATCGACGGCGGCGCCGGCCGCCGCCGCCGTGGCCGCCAGCAGCTCGACCTCGCGCAACAGCTTCTCGCAGCGGCGGTTGCCGAGCTTGGTGCGGAGCTGGCTGGTGAGCGTGCCGCGGTGGGTCTCGAAATAGAGCTCGCCACGCCACACCGGCACGGGCGCCCCGCCGGCCGCCTCGGCCTCGACGTGGGAGAAGAACTCGGCCGCCGAACCGGTCTGGAGACGGGGCATGCCGTCGAGGTCGGCGAGCCGGCGGAGGCGCTCCATCATCAGCGGCGTCGGACCCCCGCCCCCGTCGCCGTGCCCGAACGGGACGAGCGACCAATCACTCCACGCATGCTCGGCGAAGTTCTCGACCGCGTGGGCGAGCTCGCCAGGCGTGAGCTCGGCGTTGTAGGTGTCGACCGGCGGGAAGTGGGTGAGCACCCTGGTGCCGTCGAGCCCTTCCCACCAGAACGTGTGGTGGGGGAAGCGGTTGGTGCGGTTCCACGAGAGCTTCTGCGTGACGAAGCGGCGCATCCCTCCCGCCGCGAACACCTGGGGCAAGCCGGCGGGATAGCCGAACACGTCGGGGATCCACATCTCGGTGCACCGCACGCCGAAGTGCTCCTCGAAGTAGCGCTGACCGTGGACGATCTGCCGGGCGATGCTCTCCCCCGACGGGAGGTTCATGTCGGACTCGACCCACATCCCGCCCACGGGCACCCACTGGCCGCCGGCGACGTGCTGCTTGATGCGTTCGAAGACGCCCGGTTCGGCCTCGCGTACCCACTCGTACTGCTGCGCCTGCGAGCAGGAGAAGACGTACTCGGGGTCGGCGTCCATCTGGGCGACGGCGGACGTGAACGTCCGCACGCATTTGCGCCTGGTCTCGCGAATCGGCCAGAGCCAGGCGCTGTCGATGTGGGCGTGACCGGTGGCCACGATGTGGTGCGTCGACTCGGCCGGCCGCGACGACAACGCCCGGCCGAGCACGGATCGGGCCGGGCGCACGCCGGCCGCACCATCGCGAGCGATCACGTCGAGGGCCTGCTCGATGGTGGCGAGGAGCCGTTGCCGGCGCCGGTCGCCGACCGGCAGCGTGCGCATCACCCCGTCGAGCACGTCGACGTCGAGCAGCAGCGCCTCGGCCTCCCGGTCGACGACGACGAGGTCGGCGCGGTGGAGCACGTACAGCGGCTGGTCGATCGCCGTGGCCAGGCGACCCTGCTGCGACGCCTGGAACTGCGGGAACGTCGGGTTCGACGCCGCCTCCAGCACGATCGACACCGGGTCGCCCGCAGCCACCGACACCGGGATGTTCGTGCGCCGCGGATGGACGCCGACCACCGGCGTCCCGTCGGCGAGGCGGACGAGACCTTCGCACTGGAAGCCGGGCATGTCGAGGTCGAAGCCGAGATCGACGACGGCCACCACCTCGCGGCCGGCCCACGCCGCCGGTACCTGGCCCGACAACCGGAACCACGTGGTCTGCCACGGCAGCCCCCATGGGCTGCCCGCGCGGAACGGTGCGAGGTCGTCGAGGCCCGGTCCGGCCTCGATCGTCAGCGGGGCGACCGACGGGTGGACGAGCGGGAGGATCCGCTCGAACACCTCACGGGTGATCCGTTCCTCGACGAGTTCGCGGCGGTCGTGCATCGGCCTCACCGTAGACCGAGCCCGCCGACCGACGGCCCCGCGCGAGATCAGACGCGTTCGGCGCGCAAGGCCGAACGGCGGACCTTGCCGGCGTCGTCGCGCAATGGGACGTCGACGAACTCGACGGTGCGCGGGAGCTTGTAGGTGACGAGGCGTTCGCCGACGAACGCGAGCAGCTCGGCCGCGGACACCTCGGTCGGGTCGGCCTCGACGATGGCGTGGACGACGTTGCCCTTGTCCTCGTCCGGGAGACCGATCACTGCCACCGAACGCACGGCGGGATGCTCCTGGATGGCCGCTTCCACCTCGGCCGGGTACACGTTCGACCCGCCGCACAGGATCATGTCCTGCATGCGGTCCCCGAGGTACAGGTAGCCGTCCTCGTCGAACCAGCCGTTGTCGCCGAGCGACTCCCAGCCGTCGCCGAGCGTCCGCGGTTCGGCCCCGACGTAGCGGTACGTGGGCGCCGCCGACGTCGAGCGGATCCAGATCTCTCCCTGCTGCCCGGGCGGGAGGAGGTTGCCGACCTCGTCGGTGACCATGAACTCACCGCTCGTCGGCCGCCCGACCGAACCGCGATGCTCGAGCCACTCGGTCCCGGTGATCACGGTAACGCCCTGGGCCTCGGTGCCGGCGTAGAGCTCGAAGATCCGCTCCGGTCCGAGCCAGTCGATCCACGCCTCCTTCAGCCACGCCGGGCACGGCTCGGCGAGATGCCACACGATCCGCAACGACGACAGGTCGTACGAGAGACGGACGTCGTCCGGGAGCCGGAGGATGCGCTTCATCATCGTCGGCACCAGGTACACGACATCGGCGCCGTGCTCGGCGATCGCGGCGAGCGTGGCCTCGGCGTCGAAACGGGGAAGCACGACCACGTGGTTGCCGTAGAGCAGGCCCTGGCAGGACCAGACACCCGGGCCGTTGTGGAACAGCGGACCGGGCATGACCAGGCAGCCGTTGGGCTCGAGCAGCACGATCGACGGCGCGTCCGTGTCGAACATCGACGGGTCGCCGGAGACGATGAGCTTGGGTCGCCCGGTCGAGCCGCCCGACGTCGGCGCCTTCCAGGCCGGCGACACCGCGTCCGGCAGCGGCTCGTCGCTGATCGATGCCGGCGGCTCGTACCCGAACGGGATGCACTCGACATGGGAGAGCTCGCGGCCGAGGGCGTCGGGCTCCACGCCCACGACCGCCTTGGAGCCGGCGAGCGTGACGATGTCGACGAGCTCACGCTGCGGCAGGCGCGCCGACACCTGTTGCGGCGTGGCGCCTATCTTCCAGCAGGCGACGTACGCGACGAACCACTCCACCGAGTTCGGGACGGCCACCGTGACGAAGTCACCCGTCCCGATCCCCCGCGCCTGCAGATCGCGGGCGAACCGGTTGCCGCGTCGCTCCAGCTCGGCGCGCGTCAACGTCGTCGGCCCACACGTCACCACCGGGCGGTCGGGCTCGGCCGCGGCGAGATCGGCCAAGCGCTTCGCGTACGACACCATCGCCATCTGTCTGCATCCCCTGTCGCTCGTGACGCCGTGACCGGCACCGCCCCGAACGTATCCGGCGACAGCGCCCGATCTCCTCCCCGCCGCACCCAACCCGCTCTGAACGGTTGGTGCCTGGCACCAACCGTCAGGTCGCCGCCACCGCTGCGAGATTTCTGCGCCGGGATGTCGAGAAGGGCCGATCGGCTCCGCTCCTACAGTGAGCCACGACGGACGTGGCCGATCGACGAAGGAGGACTTCCATGCCGAAGTACCTGTTGCTGAAGCACTACCGCGGCGGCCCCGACCCGTACCGCCCGGTTCCGCCCATGGACCAGTGGGCACCCGAGGACGTCGACGCCCACATGGCGTTCCTCCGCGGTGTGAGCAAGATGCTCGAGGAATCCGGCGAGTACGTCGGTGCCGAGGCCCTCGCGCCGAGCCGCACGTGGGTGCGCTACGGCGGACCGGATGCGGCACCGGTGATCACCGATGGGCCGCACCCGGAGACCAGCGACCTCGTCGCCGGTTGGTACATGATCGACGTCGACAGCCACGAGCGAGCCGTCGAGATCGCCGCCTACGTCTCGTCCGAGCCGGGGCCGGGCGGGGAGCCGCTGTACGAGTGGATCGACATCCGCGAGATCATGGCCTGAGGCATCGTGACGACGGACTGGGGACCGGGCGACGTCGACGACGCCGTCCGGTCCCTCGCCCCCGGCGTCCTCGCCCGACTCGTCCGGCGGGGTGAGGAGTTCGGCGCGGCCGAGGACGCCGTCCAGGAGGCGGTGATCGCGGCTGTCGAGGCCTGGCGGCAGCAACCGCCCCGGGACCCGGCGGCGTGGCTGACAGCCGTCGCGACGCGGCGATTGATCGACGTGCGCCGAAGCGAATCGGCACGACGCCGGCGCGAGCAGACCGTCGCCGCTCGTCCCGACCCCGGCGAGACCGAGCAGGGCGACGACACGCTGCTGCTGCTGTTCTGCTGCTGCCACCCCGACCTGTCACCGGCCTCCCAGATCGCCTTGACGCTCCGGGCGGTCGGAGGCCTCACCACCCGCGAGATCGCCGACGCCTTCTTCGTGCCCGAGGCGACGATGGCGCAGCGGATCAGCCGCGCCAAGGCCACCCTGCGCGGCCGCCGCTTCAATGAGCCGGGCGACCTGGCCGTGGTGCTGCGGGTCCTCGCCCTGGTGTACCAGGCCGGCCACGGCCGACCCAACGACCTGGCCGCCGAGGCCATCCGTCTCACCCGCCAGCTCACGCTCGCCACACCGGAGCCCGAGGCGCGTGGGCTGCTGGCGCTGTTGTTGCTCCAGCACGCCCGGCTGGAGGCCCGCACGGATGCCGACGGCCGGTTCGTGCCGCTCGACGAGCAGGACCGGTCACGGTGGGACACCGCGGCGATCGCCGAGGCCGTGGCGATCCTGCAGGGGGCACTGGCCGAGGGGCGACACGGCCGCTACCAGATCCTCGCCGCGATCGCCGCCCTCCACTCCGACGCGGCGTCGGCGGACGAGACCGACCGGCCACAGATTCTCGACTGGTACGACGAGCTCGTCGAGCTCACCGACGACCCAGCGGCCCAGGATCCAGCGGCCGTGCTCAACCGGGCGGTCGCCGTCGGCCACGTCGTCGGGCCGTCGGCCGGCCTCGCCGAGACCGATCGGGTGACCGCCGTGCTCGGCGACCAGCAGCAGTGGTTCGCGGTGCGCGCCTACCTCTTCGAACTGGCCGGCGAGTTCCACGCGGCCGGAGACGCCTACGCAGCGGCGGCCGATCGAGCACGTGTTGTCGCCGAACGTGACCATCTCGTCCGCCGGGCTGCCCGGGCCCGGTCCAGTCGCGACTGACCGGGGCGTCGAACCCGGCGCCGTCTGCGTGTCGGCCGGAGGGACGGCCCTTTGCTTGACTGGCGAGATGACCCAGCTGAGCGAGACCGTCCGAATCGACACCGAGCCGACCGAGGTCGGTGACGTTGCCGTCATCGTCGTCGACAACCCGCCGGTGAACGCTCTCAGCTCGCACGTTCGCCAGGGCCTCTACGACGGCCTGAAGAAGGCTGCGGACGACGGGGTGGCGGGCATCGTCATCATCTGCGAGGGTCGCACGTTCATCGCCGGTGCCGACATCACCGAGTTCGGCGGCGGGGCCCAGAAGGCGGCGGGCCTCAACGAAGTCCAGGCGCTGATGGAGGCCTCCCCGGTCCCGGTCGTGGCGGCGATCCACGGCACCGCGCTCGGTGGCGGTCTCGAGGTCGCCCTGTGCGCCCACTACCGGGTGTCGGTCCGCGGGGCGAAGTTCGGGCTCCCCGAGGTGAACCTCGGTCTGCTGCCGGGCGCCGGAGGTACCCAGCGTCTCCCCCGGGTCGTCGGTGTGCCCAAGGCCCTCGACATGATGACGTCGGGCCGCCACATCGGCGTCGACGAGGCACTCGAAGCGGGACTCGTCGACCAGGTGGTCGACAACGTCGTCGACGGCGATCTCGCTGCGCTGCGCAGCGCCGCCGTGGCCTTCGCCGCCAAGGTCGTCGAGGAGGGCCGGCCACTGCTCAAGATCAGCGACCGCGACGACAAGATCCTCGCCCACCGCGGTGACGAGAAGGTGTTCGCCGACTTCCGGGCGTCGATCGCCCGCAAGACCCGCGGGTTCCTCGCTCCGGAGTACAACATCCGCTGCATCGAGGCCGCCGCCAACCTGCCGTTCGACGAGGGCATGAAGGTCGAGGGCAAGCTGTTCCTCGAACTGATGACGGGTCCGCAGTCGGCGGCCCAGCGCTACGCGTTCTTCGCCGAGCGGGCGGCCAACAAGATCCCCGGCATCGACAAGGACACCCCGCTCATCGACGTGAAGCGGGCCGGAGTGCTCGGTGCCGGCACGATGGGCGGAGGCATCGCGATGAACTTCGCCAACGCCGGGATCCCGGTGACGATCGTCGATCGCGATCAGCCGTCACTCGACCGCGGCCTCGGCGTGGTCCGCAAGAACTACGAGCGATCGGCCGCACGCGGCTCGATCCCGGCCGACGCCGTGGAGCAGCGGATGGCGCTGATCACCGGGTCGACCGACAAGGCCGCGTTCGCCGACTGCGACGTCGTGATCGAGGCGGTGTTCGAGGACATGGAACTGAAGAAGTCCGTGTTCCGCGAGCTCGACGAGATCTGCAAGCCGGGCGCGCTGTTGGCCACCAACACGTCGGCGCTCGACGTCAACGAGATCGCAGCCGTCACGTCCCGGCCCGAGAGCGTGATCGGCATGCACTTCTTCTCGCCGGCGAACGTGATGAAGATGCTCGAGAACGTGCGCGGCGACCGGTCGTCCGACACCGTGGTCGCCAGCACGATGGCCATCGGCAAGAAGATCGGCAAAGTCCCGGTGATGGTCGGCGTGTGCCGCGGCTTCGTGGGCAACCGGATGCTCTTCGCCCGGGGGGCCGAGGCCGATCGCATGCTGCTGGAGGGAGCGACGCCGGCGCAGATCGACACGGTCCTGTACGACTTCGGATTCCCGATGGGCCCGTACTCGATGTCCGACCTCGCCGGTCTCGACATCGGCTGGAAGGCCGAGACATCCACCGGCTCGACGATTCGCGAGGTGCTGTGCGAGAGCGGGCGCCGCGGGCAGAAGAACGGCCGGGGCTACTACACGTACGACCCCGAGACGCGCGAGGCGACGCCCGATCCCGAGGTGGTCGAACTGATCAAGCAGTTCGCCGTCGGTCACGGTCACGAGCAGCGAGAGATCAGCGACCAGGAGGTGCTGGAGCGCCTGCTCTACCCGATGATCAACGAGGGTGCCAAGATCCTCGACGAGAAGATCGCCATCCGCGGCAGCGACGTCGACGTGGTGTGGGTGCACGGCTACGGCTGGCCCGTCTATCGCGGCGGGCCGATGTACTGGGCCGACTCGGTCGGACTGCCCGAGGTGGTCGCCAAGGTGCGCGAGTACGGCGAGCGGCTCGGCGGCCGGCACTGGGAGCTCTCGCCGCTGCTGGAGCGCGTGGCGTCCGAAGGCGGCGCGCTCCACCAGTACAGCAACTGACCGGTCGGAGAACCGGTCGCCGGCGCACGCCTAATCTGCAGCCATGCCGTCTCCCAAGCGTGCCGACCTCGACGACTTCTACGCGCAGCTCCCCGAGCGCGCCGCAGAGCACTTCGCCACGTTGCGCGAGCTGTGCCGCAAAGGGCTGCCCAAGGCCGTCGAGGCGCTGCAGTGGAACTCGCCGGCGTTCCTGCAGGACGGCACGCGGCTCGTGATGCTCCAGGCGTTCAAGGAGCACTGCTCGTTGCGTTTCCCGACGCGCCAGTTCGCGTCACAGCGCGAGGCGGTCGAGGCGGCGGGCTACGAAGCCGGCGAGGGCTTCATCAAGCTGCCGTACGACCGCAAGCTGCCGGTGCCCCTGCTGAAGAGGCTGATCAAGGCCCGCCGCGAGGAGTTCGAGGCCACCGGCGCCGGCTGGTAGCCGGCGTCACGGTTGGTGCCAGGCACCAACCGTGACGCTCGGGTCAGTTGCGGGCGCCGAGGCCGTTGGCGACGAGGTAGGAGATCAGACCCTGCGGGTTGCGGCTCTGGATCAGCACTTCGCCTGGCCCGGTGAACTCGAACACGAAACCCTCGCCCGACTTCGCCGACTGGATGAGGCCGCGTTCGGCCGCTCGCCGCAGGTTGTACTGCACGCTCATCTCGGCGGCGACGAAATGACCGCTGTCAACGACGACGCTGTGACCGGGCTCGAGCCGGAACCGGTCGATCGCGCCGTACGCGGACACGACCATCGTGCCCTGCCCGGACGCCTCCATCAGGAAGGCGCCTTCGCCGCCGGCGAACGACTTCATGCCCTGCAGCTTGGTGTCGAGCTGCACGGTCGTCGAGGCGCCGAGGAACGAGCCCTTCGACAGCAGCCACGGCTGGCCGTCGGCGACCTCGATCACCGAGAGGTCACCGGGCAGGTTGGCCGCCAGGTCGACCCAGCCACCCGACGAGCCGGCCGTCAGCGTGGTGACGAAGAACGACTCGCCACCGAGCGCGGCACGCTTCAGCGACTTGAACACGCCGCCCTCGGCCTTGGCCTCGATCTGCACGGTGGGGCTCATGGCCATCATCGCGCCCGACTCGGCGCGGATCGACTCGCCGCCGGCGAGCACGCACCGAGCGACGGAGAAGCTGGGTTGATGTCGAAGTTGCAGGTCCATCGACGCCCTGGCTAGCACGTCCGCCGGGCGCCGACGGCGCGCCTGCCGGCGGTCAGGGAGCGGGGATGCTGGACCCCGGGACGCTCGAACCGGGCACGCTCGAGCCGGGCACGCTCGAGCTCGAGCCGGGAGCGAGGTCGTCGGTCGCCGGCTGCAGCAGGCCGTCGATGACGTGGACCGTGGCGTTGGCCGTCTCGATGTCGGGGCAGGCGATGGTGGCCTGCCCGTTGACCACGACGATGCCGCCGTCGGACGTGAACGTCAGCGGGCCCGACAGGGTCTCGACGGTGCCCGCGGCGGCGAGGTCGGCGGCGCTCAGGCGCTCGCCCTCGACGACGTGGAACTCGATGATCGAGGCGAGCAGCTCGGGATCGTTGATCAGCGAGGCGAACACGGCCTCGGGCACGGCGTCGATCGCCGCGTTGGTGGCGGCGAACACGGTGAAGGGCCCCTCACCCCCGAGCAGCTCGGTGAGGCCGGCGGCGTCGACGGCGGTGTTGAACGTCTCCAGCTCACCCAGCACAGCGGTGGCCTCGACCACCGACACGTCGGCGACGGCACCGGCGTCCACCCAGTCGCAGTTCCCCGACGGCGCGGACGAGGCGTCGGCGACGCCAGTACTGGTACCGACGATCAACGGCGCGGACAGGGCGGCGAGCATGACGGCGACCCGGCGGCGGAGCAGACGATTCCCGTGCATGACGCAACGGTAGTCATCGACCGGTCGGCTGTCAGGGAGACCGGCGGTGACCGCCCGGTGCGGCGCGGCGTGAGACGATTCCGACGTGACCGACCGAGCGACCGCCGAGGAACTGGATCGAGACGACCGCCTGGCCGCGTGGCGGCTCCAGTTCGTCGACCCCGGCGTGGTGTACCTCGACGGCAACTCGCTCGGCATGGCGCCCGTCGCCACGATCGACCGCGTCGGCGAGGTGCTCAACGGCGAATGGGCGGACGGGCTGATCCGATCCTGGGACCACTGGCTCGATCTGCCCTCGCGGGTCGGTGACCGGCTGGCCCCGATCATCGGGGCGCCGGCTGGGACGGTGGTGGTGCACGACTCGACCACCGTCAACCTCTACCAGGCCATCCACGCGGCGCTCGGCCTGGCCGCATCACGACGAGAGGGTGGTTCGCGACCTCCGGTCTTCGCCGTCGACGGCTCCGACTTCCCCACGGACCGTTACGTCGTGGCCGGCATCGCGGCGTCGCTGTCCGGGCGGGTCGTCCCGTCCGTCGACGTGCTCGACGGCGTCGACGTCGCCGTGCGCTCGCTGGTCGACTACCGCACCGCCGAGCTCGCCGACCTGGCCGCCGAGACGGAGCGGGCCAGAGCGTCGGGGACCGTCGTCGTCTGGGACCTTAGCCATGCCGCCGGCGCGGTCGAGGTGGACGTCGCGGCGGCCGGCGTCGATCTGGCCGTCGGCTGCAGCTACAAATACCTCAACGGCGGCCCCGGCGCCCCCGGCTGGACGTACGTCGCGACGGCCGTGAGTGGCGAGATCGCCCAGCCGATCTGGGGATGGTTCGCCCAGCGCGACCAGTTCGAGATGGGCGACGCCTTCCAGCCCGAGCGCGACGCCCGCCGGTTCCTGATGGGGACGCCGGGCATCCTCGGCCTGGCCGCCGCCGAGGTCGGCATCGGGATCGTCGCCGATGCCGGCATCGCCGACATCGCGGCCAAGGGTCGCCTCCTCACCGAGTTCGCCCTCAGCGTGTGCGACGAGCACGGCCTCCAGTCACCGACGCCCCGCGACTCCGGGCGGCGCGGCGCCCACGTCGCCGTTCGCGTCGACGCCGACGACCTCGACGACGTCCACCGGGCGCTCACCGATCGCGACGTGATCGTCGACAAGCGCCGGCCCGATCTGCTGCGCGTCGGCTGCTCGCCGCTGACGACGCGCTTCGTCGACGTGTACCACGGCCTCACGGCCATCGCCGAGGAGCTGCGCTGACCGTCACGACACCGTCACAGCAGGAGTCGGCTTGAGATCAGACGGGGGGATCAGGCCCCGGCGCCACTACGTTGTGTGCGCGTGAGTGTCGTGAAGATCAACGCCATCTCCGTCCCCGAAGGCGGGGGCCCCGAGCTGGAGAAGCGATTCGCCGCCCGCGCCGGCGCGGTCGAGCAGCAGCCCGGATTCGAGGAGTTCCAGCTGCTCCGCCCCGTCGAGGGCGAGGACCGCTACTTCGTGTACACGCGCTGGGATTCCGAGGAGTCGTTCCAGGCCTGGGTCAACAGTCAGGCCTTCGCCCACGGGCACACCGGCGCCTCCAGCGAGGGCGGGCACCCGCACGGAGCTGACGCGCCCAAGCCGGTGTCAACCGGCGCCCATCTGCTCGCCTTCGAGGTCGTGCAGCAGGTCGTCAAGCCGCAGTAGCGCTCCATGCCGCTGCTCGTCCACGAGGCATCGCCATGCCGCTGATCGTTCAGAAGTACGGGGGCACGTCGGTCGCCGACCCCGACCGCATGCGTGCGGTCGCCGAGAACGTCGCCTTCACGCGCCGCCACGGCAACGACGTCGTCGTCGTCGTGTCGGCGATGGGCAAGGCCACCGACAACCTCATCCAGCTCGCCACCCAGGTCTCCGCCACCCGTCCCGGCCGCGAGATGGACATGCTCCTCACCACCGGTGAGCGGGTCTCGGCGGCACTGCTCACCATGGCCCTGCACGACCTCGGCATCGACGCGGTCAGCTTCACGGGGAGCCAGGTGGGCATCATCACCGACACCGCCCACGGCAAGGCCAAGATCGTCGAGGTCAAGGGCGACCGGGTGCGTCAGGCGCTCGCCGACGGCAAGGTGACCGTCATCGCCGGCTTCCAGGGTGTGAGCACCGCCAAGGAGATCACCACGATGGGTCGGGGGGCGTCCGACCTCACGGCGTCGGCCCTCGCCAACGCCCTGTCGGCCGATGCCTGCGAGATCTACACCGACGTCACGGGCGTCTTCTCCGCCGACCCGCGGATCGTGCCGCAGGCCCGCAAGCTCAAGCGCGTGAGCTTCGACGAGATGCTCGAGATGGCCGGCGCCGGCTCGAAGGTGTTGGCTCTGCGGTCGGTCGAGTTCGCCCGCAACCACGGCGTCGCCCTCCACGTGCGGTCGAGCTTCACGTGGGAGCCCGGCACGTGGGTGATGAACCTCGACGAGACCGATGAACCTGGGAGTGCAGCAGTGGAAGATCCGATCATCTCCGGCGTCGTCACCGACACCACCGAATCGAAGGTGACGGTCCTCGGGGTCCCCGACCAGCCCGGCGTCTCGGCGGCGCTCTTCGAGCCGCTGGCGGCGGCCAACGTCAACGTCGACATGATCGTGCAGAACACGTCGACGGACGGCACCACCGACATCAGCTTCACGATGCCGTCGGCCGACATGGCCGTGGCCGAGGAGATCGTCCGCCGCGTCGCCGGCGAGATCGGGGCCACGGGAGTCACCCATGACGACGACATCGCCAAGGTGTCCCTCGTGGGTGCCGGGATGAAGTCGTCACCCGGCATCGCCGCCAAGATGTTCCGCACGCTGGCCGACAAGGGCGTCAACATCGAGATGATCTCCACCTCGACGATCCGCATCTCGGTCGTCATGGCCCGTGACGATCTCGAGCTGGCCGCCCGCTCGCTGCACACCGCCTTCGGGCTCGACAGCGGCGCCGATTACGCCGCCCCACTGCCCGAGCGGCGCTGACCCGGAGCCGACGGCTTCAGGCGGCCCTCCAGACGCCATACTCTCTGGGTGCCGCGCGGCTCACAGTTCATTCCCTGGAGGGTTGCTGGTCGACTGACCGACCAGCAGCGCTCCGCGGACGACGTCGTCCAGACGACGGGCTGGGTGTTCAACAACGAGACCGGGGAGGGCGTCACGCTCGCCGCCTTCGTCGAGTCGGGCGACGAGGAGGCCCCGCGCTACCTCGAGCTGTTCGGCCTCGATCGTGACGACGACGCCCAACGCACGCTGGTCGAGATCGGCTCCGGCATCGGCCGGATGACCTGCGCCTTCACCCGTCGCTACGGCACGGTCTACGCCTGCGACCTCGACGCCGGGTTCCTCGAGCGCTGCCGGGAGGTCGTCTCGCGCTTCGGCCGGATCGACCGTCTGCGCACGGTGCCGGTGCCCGACGGCCGCACCCTCGACCTGCCCGACGACGTGGCCGACGTGGCGTTCAGCTACATCACGCTGCAGCACTGCGACCGACGCGACGCCATCAGCCTCGTCCGGGAGGCGCTGCGCGTCGTTCGACCGGGCGGCATGGTCGCCTTGAACTTCCGCTCGCGCTCGTTCAGCGACATCGTGCTGCTCCCGCTCGGGGCGATGATGCGCCTGCTGTTCAACGTCCCGGCGATCGGCTCGTGGTTGTCGCGACGCCGGTTGCCGACGCGACTCGCGTGGCAGGTCAACCGCATGGACCCGCACCACGTGCTGCAGCCGATCGCCGACGACGTGGTGGACGTGACGATCTGGCGCAACACCAAGCGGACAGCGCCCGTCTGGGGCGCCGGCAGCGCAGAGTTGCGCAACGTGGGCGTCGTCAACCGGGCCCACTGGTGGTTCGTTGCGACCAAATCCTCATAGCTCTGGAGCAAAATCCCCCAGTCCGGGCTGCGCCACCGGCTCGTAGCATTGCATCCATGCGAGTCGGAGTTGTCGGAGCAACGGGTCAAGTCGGCGGCGTCATGCGACGCATCCTCGCCGAGCGAAAGTTCCCGGTGGACGAGATCCGCTACTTCGCGTCGGCCCGCTCTGCCGGCACCACGCTGCCGTGGGGTGACCAGGAGGTCACCGTCGAGGACGCCGCCATGGCCGATCCCAGCGGGCTCGACATCGCCCTCTTCTCTGCCGGGGCCACCGGTTCCCGGGCCCTCGCGCCGCGGTTCGTCGAGGCCGGCGCCATCGTCATCGACAACTCGTCGGCGTTCCGCATGGATCCCGACGTGCCCCTCGTCGTGTCCGAGGTGAACGGCCACCTGGTCCGGTCGGCGCCCAAGGGCATCATCGCCAATCCCAACTGCACCACGATGGCCGCGATGGCGCCGCTGAAGGCCCTGCACGACGTCGCCGGTCTCGTCCGCCTCGTGGCCACCACGTTCCAGGCGGTGTCGGGTGCCGGGCTCGTCGGTGTCGACGAGCTCGACAAGCAGGTCCGCCAGGTGGTCGATCGCGCCGCCGAGCTCACCCACGACGGTGCGGCCGTCGAGTTCCCCGTCGCCGAGAAGTTCGCCCGGCCGATCGCCTTCAACGTCCTCCCGCTGGCCGGCAAGGTGGTCGACGACGGGTCGTTCGAGACCGACGAGGAGCAGAAGCTCCGCAACGAGAGCCGCAAGATCCTCGACCTCCCCGACCTGCCTGTGGTCGGCACGTGCGTCCGTGTCCCGGTGTTCACCGGCCACTCGCTGTCGCTCAACGTCGAGTTCGCCCGGCCGATCTCGGTCGCCGAGGCCACCGAGGCGCTGGCCGCCGCGCCCGGCGTGGTGCTCAGCGACATCCCGACGCCGCTCCAGGCGGCGGGTCAGGACCCGAGCTACGTCGGCCGGATCCGCCAGGACCCCACGGTGCCCGACGGCCGCGGCCTGGCGCTGTTCGTCAGCAACGACAACCTGCGCAAGGGTGCGGCGTTGAACGCCGTGCAGATCGCCGAACTACTCGTCTGACACGGGGGTCCCGGTCTGCCTTCTCGATTGGCGATGAGCGATGAGGCCGGGGACCGGCCCCATCGCTCATCATGGCCGGCCGATCAGCGGGTCGGCGGCAAGGTGAGCGGTGGCGCACACGGGCCGGCCTGACCGACGCTCCGTGCAGCGGCGAAGCCCGCCGGCACCGGAACCGGCGTCGACGTGGACGTCGTGCGGGCGACGAACACCGGGAACGTGGTCGTCGTCGTGGTCGATGTCGTCGTCGTGGTCGATGTCGTCGTCGATGTCGTGGTGGTCGAGGTCGTCGTCTCCGGCACGGTGGTCGTCGGCGGGTCGGTGACCGTGGTGGCCGGCTCGCACGGCGGCAGCGTCGTGGTGGTCGGCTGGGCCGGCGTCACGTCGATCTGCAGGCTGTCGGTCGCCGTCGCCTCCACCCCCGACACCGAACCGATCGCGGCCCACGTGCCGGTGTGCAGCGCTGGTTCCTCGATGACGAAGACCTCGGTGTGCACGACCGACTCACCGGGTCCCGCCTCGTCGTCGAGGTCCGCCAGCAGCACCCCGAGGTGGTCGTCGTCGAGGTCGTGGACGTTGACCGCCTCGTCGCCGATCACGGTCATCGTGTAGCAGTAGCGCAGCGCGGCGCCGGCGGGAACCAGGAGGGCGGTGTCGGTTCCGCAGGTCTCGGTGCCGTCGTCCATCATCACCGTCATCTCGAGGGAGATCTCCGGTTCCTCCACCTCGATCGTCGCCGTGTCGCCCGCGATCACACCGAGATCGGACTCTTCGCCCACGGCTTCCCACACGACGTCGTGAACGGTCGTGGCGTTCCACGTGGCCGAGTGCGTGAAGCGAACGGAGTTGCCGGCGTCGAGCGTGAACACGTCGTCGGGACCCATCACCACCCCGAGCGCGCTGTCGGTCACGGTGTGGAGTGACAGGGTCTCGTCGCCGGTGTTGATGGCCGTGTAACAGACCAGAACCGGCGTCCCGGGAGCGACGAGTACCGAGTCGTCGGTCTCACTGCAGAGGCCCGAGCCGTCGTCCTGCCGAAGGGTCACCTTGATGCTGATCCCGGGACCGGGGTTGGCCATGGTGCTCGCGACCGTCGCCGGCAGGACGCCGGCGGTCAGGACGATCACCGCGGCGAGCGCTGAACGGCGGAGGGAGGTCGGGGCGGAGCTGAACATCTTCCGATCGTCGGCCCTGGCGACGACCGACGGAACCCGGCTGGCCACCGGTCGGAGGTAGGGCCAGCCAACCAGAACACCGTTATTCCGGGGCTCGGAGAGGGTCGTGCCGGTATGGTCCGCGTCGATGGCTCCGGTCCGAGTCGTGATCGCCGAGGACAGCCTCATCGTCCGGGAGGGCGTCGTCCAGCTGCTCCGTTCGAGCGACGACATCGAGCTCCTCGCCGCGTGCGCGTCGCTCGACGAGCTGTACGACGCGGTCGACTCCCACGGTCCCGACGTCGTGGTCACCGACATCCGGATGCCGCCGGATCATCGCGACGAGGGCATCAGGGCGGCCCGGCGCTTCCGACTCACCCACCCCCACATGGGCGTCGTGGTGCTCTCGCACTTCGTCTCGCAGTCCTACGCCCTCGCCTTCTTCGACGACGGCACCCACGGGCGCGGCTACGTCCTCAAGGACAACATCGACGACCAGGACCGACTCGCCATGGCGATCCGCACCGTGGCCGTCGGAGGCTCGTTCATCGACGACATGGTCGTCGAGGCCCTGGTCCGGGCCCGCACCCGCCTCGTCGACTCGCCGATCGAGTCGCTGTCGGCACGCGAGCTCGAGGTACTCAGCGCGATGGCCACCGGCGCCAACAACGAGGCGATCGCTCAACGCCTCGGCATCTCGGCCCACTCGGTCGAGAAGCACACGACCGTGATCTTCGCCAAGCTCAGCCTCGACGCGGCATCCGACGTCAATCGGCGCGTGAAGGCGGTGCTCGTCTTCCTCGCCGGCCACGCGACGGCGGGCGTGTAGGACACGATGCGATGGACGGCTCCAGCGCGCTCGCCGGGCGGCTGCGACGCCTGATCCTCGCCGACGTCTCGATCACCCTCGGCGCCGCGACCCTGTCGTTCGCCATCAACGTGGCGATCGTCCACTCGCCCTACCTCTACCTCCTGGCGTCGCTCGTCGTCGGCACCGCCGGCCTGATGGCCATCGGCCTGCGGCCGCTGCGGTACGGCGACTGCCGGCGCTCCCTGGCCTGGGTCGCCGTCGCCAACTGGGGCATCGCGATCGTCGCCTCGACGATCGCCACGTTCACCTGGCCGCTGATGATGCAGACCGCGCTGCTGCCTGCCGTGCTGGCGATCTCGGTGCTGTCGGGCAGAGAGCTCGGCGCCGCCCTCGCGACGTCGACCGTCGTCGCCATGGGCGTCGTCATCCTCGGGCTGCTCCAGGACGTCACGGGCTTCTCGCCGTCCGTCGACGAGTGGGTCCGCGACCTCGTGCTCATCCTCACCGCGCCGGGCCTCGTGGGGCTCGTGGCGATGCTCGCCTGGCAGAACAGCTCGTCGCTCCAGCAGGCGCTGGCATCGATGTCGGCGTCGCGGGAGGCGCTGGCCAAACAGGCCGAGGAGCTCCGCCGTTCGCGTGCCCGGGTCGTGGCCGCCGGCGACCGCGAGCGGCGACGCATCGAGCGCGATCTCCACGACGGCGCGCAGCAGTGGCTGGTCGGGATCGATCTCGGTCTGGCCCGCGCCGGCCGGCATCCGGCGGTCGGCCACGACCCCGAACTCGCCGCGCTCGTTGCCGACCTCCGCCGCAGCGCTCACCTGGCGCACCAGGAGATCCGCCGCCTGGCCCACGGCGTGTACCCGCCGGCGCTGACCGAGCACGGGCTGGAGGCCGCCCTCGCCGAAGCGGCCGACCGCTGCCCCATCCCCGTGAGGGTTCGGTTCGCCGGCGTCGGGCGGTGCGTGCCGGACGTCGAGTCGGCGCTCTACTTCTCGTGCGTCGAAGCGATGCAGAACGCCGCCAAGCACGCCGCGGCCTCGTCGGTGACACTGTCGTCAGGCGTGGCCGGGCGGGAGGTCTGGGTCGCCGTGGGCGATGACGGCATCGGCTTCGATCCGACCCTGGCCGACCCCGACGGCGGTCTGATGACGCTGCGCGACCGGCTCGGGGCCATCGGCGGGTGTCTCGCCGTGGAGTCGGCGCCCGGCGTCGGCACGGTCGTGGAGGTGCGGGGCCCCGTCTAGTGCGAGCCGTGGGCCTCGTCGCAGAAGTGCTCCTCGCCCTCCTGCACCTGGCCGGCCCCGACGCCCTCGAGGGCGGCGAACGGGCCGCACGGGTTCGGGGTGAGCCAGACGTGGATCATCGGCGCCTCGGGCAGTTTCTCGAGGGGGGCCGTGCACTCGCCCTGGGCATCGGTGAGCCCGGCCACCCGCGGCGCGTCGCCCGCCATGTTGAAGCACAGATCGGAGTGGATGTGCCACTGCATGAGCGCCCCGCCCCAGTCCGGCACCTCGTCCAGGGGTGTGTCGTCGGGCAACATGTACATCGCCGAGACGAGCTGGCGCGAGCCGTCGGGTTGCGGCTCGTACACCAGGCTCTCGGGGAAGTCGGGGTCGAGGTAGACGTCGTCGTTGATCCAGTCCCAGTTGATGAAGTGCTCGTGCCCGGTCGCTCCGTCGCCGATGGAACGGAACCCGGCCGCTTCGGCCACAGCCGGGTCGGACCACTGCGGCAGATCGGTGAGGTTCGACGCGACCAGGTTCTCGGCGAACGCCTGCTGCTCGGGCGTGACGCCCTCGATCCCCGACAGGTCGATGGGCTGCGTCGGGTCCCAGGGCCGGGGCGTGGCGAGCGCCTCGACCGCGTCGTCGCCAGCGACGTCGCCGGCCGTGCCCTGGTCCTCGGCGGCCACCCCGCCCGCCGTGGCCGACCCGCCGCCATCGTCGTGACCGTGCGCGCACTGGTCGGTGCGCACGCCGTCGGCCGAGCCGGTCTGGCCGGCACCGTGACCCTCGAGGGCGGCGAACGGGCCGCATTCGTGGGGGGTGATCCACACGTGCACCATCGGGTTGCCGCCACCGGTGAGCACCGACCCCGCCGGGCAGTCCTCCTGCACGTCGGCCACGCCGGCGACCCGCGGGCTGCCGTCCTCTCCGAGCGTCCAGCAGAGGTTCTCGTGCGTGTGCCACTGCATCAGCGGGCCGCCGTAGTCGACGAGGCGCGGGTCGTCGACGGGCGTGTCGGCGATGATGAACATCGCCGACACCAGCGTCCGCTCGGCGCCGTCGACCCGGAAGACGAGCGACTCGGGCGCCGTCGGGTCGAGCTCGCGGTCGTCGGCGATGTAGTCGTAGTTGATGTAGTGCTCGAACCCGGTGGCGGCGTCGCCGATGGACGAGTAGCCGAGATCGCCCAGGGTGCTGACGTCGGCGAAGGCCGGCAGGTCGCGCAGCGTGGCGTTGACGAGGGCGGCGGCCCGGAGCTGCTGCTCGCGGGTGACGCCGGGGACCCCCGAGAAGTCGAGGCCGACGGCCGGGTCCCACGGCCGAGGCCACGCCGTGGCCTCGACGGCGACCTCGGTGGCCGCGCCGGACGGCGCCTCGACGGCATGATCGTGACCGTCCGCCGCCTCGTCGGCGGGGTGCGGATGATCGTCGACCGCGGCCGTCGCCAGGGCGCTCGCCCCGCCCGCCACCACCGCTGGGTCGGTGGCGGCGACGGCCGCCTCGTCGCCGTGGGCGTGGTCGCCGCCGGCGTGACTGTGGTTGGCGCCCACGAGCATGGCGACCACGGCGATGACACCGACCGACAGGCCGGGAACCCCGATCCGGGCCCGGCTCACCGCCGTACGGCGACCGGCCAGGGCGATCACCGCGGCGAGCACGGCGACGCTGCCGAGGGCGGCGGCCGCGGCGTCCATGAACTGTGGATCCTCACGCTGTTCGAGGCCGGCGACCCAGTTGATGTCCCACAAGCGGGTGGCCGCCCATGCACCGACGGCGACGGCGTTGACGGCCGCGGCGAGCGACGCGGCGAGCTTGCCGCCGCGGACCAGGGCGAGCAGGCCGACGGCGAGCTGGGCCGCGGCGACGGCGACGAAGAGGCGGGCGAGCGACGTGACCTCGCCGTGCTGGCCGGCGGCGGCGGCGTGAATGGCGCCGGCGCCAATCGACGTCAACCCGGCGAGTTGCATCACGCCGACCGCGACGGGGATCGTCCACTCTCCCGCTACGGGCGATTGGTCGGGTCCGCCCGTCCGGTCGGGTGTCGCCAGTGCGACGTCGGCCGTGGCCGCGTCGGCGGACGAGCCGATCCCGTCCGTCGACACCTGGTGGATCTCGTTCTGGTCGCTGTCGGACATCTCGTCGCACTCTCCCCCGGCCGCCCCGGCCGCCCCGGCCTTCGCGGACCATGGAGAGGTTACCCGGCGTCACACCTCATGGCGAGGGCGCTTCCGTCGCCACGAGGCGGGCGACGCCCCCGTCAGGCGAAGAACCCGGCGAGGGCCTCGGCCATCTGACGGCGCGGCTCGGCGCCGGAGATGACGACGTCGACCATCGTCATGGACGTGTGGGTGTGGCCGCGGGCGCGGAGCTCGTCGGTGGGTACGCCCGCCGCGCGCAGCGCCTCGGCGTAGGCCTGGCCCTCGTCCCGCAGCGGGTCGAACTCGGCCGTGACGATGAATGCCGGCGGCAAGGCGTCGAGCCGCTCGGCGAGCAACGGCGACGCCTTGGGGTCGGGCCGCTGGTCGGGATCGGCGTAGTGATCCCAGAACCACTCCATCAGCGCCTTGGTCAGCACGTAGCCGTCGGCGTTCTCGCGGTACGAGCCGGTGTCGAGGCTGCAGTCGGTGACCGGCGTCAGCAGCAGCTGGCCGGCGATCTGCGGCCCACCGGCGTCGCGGGCCAGCTGGCAAGCGACGGCGGCGATGTTGGCCCCCGCACTCCAGCCGGCGACGGCGAGTCGACCGGGGATGCCACCCAGCTCCTCGGCGTGCTCGGCGACCCACTGCACGGCGGCGAAGCCGTCGTCGACCGCGGCCGGGAACCGAGCTTCGGGCGCGTGCCGGTAGTTGACCGACACGATGGCCACCCCGCTGCGCGCGCACAGGTCGCGGCACATCGGGTCGTCGGAGTCGTGGGCGCCGAGCACCCAACCGCCGCCGTGGAAGTACACGACGAGCGGATGCGGACCGGGCGTGGCCGGCCGGTAGAGCCGGTAGTCGAGCTCGCCTCCATCGGCGCCGGGGAAGGTGCCGTCGACGATCTCTCCCACCTCGGGCCCGGGCGGACTCATCGCCGCCGACTGGACCACGAAGGCCCGGGCGTCGTCGACCGACAGCGACTCGAGCGGCGGCAGGCCGAGCTCGTCCATCATCTGCAGCACCATGCGCACGTCGGGCTGCAGGCGCACGACGACACCGTCATTGGTCGCCGAGGTGCCGTCCTCGGCGGTGAGCGTGAAGCCGAGGAGGTCGCGTTCGACCACCTCGTCGCAGATCGCCCGGTAGGCGTCGACACCACCGATGTAGGGCAGGAAGACCTGCGGCTTGCCCGGCACGTTGGCGCCCATGTACCACGAGTTCGCCACTGGGTGCAGCGTGATGGAGGCGCAATCGTTGTTGTGCTGCACCCACCCGTCCTGAGCCACCTTCGTCGGCTCGATCGTTCGCACGCCGCGCTCGCGCAGCTCGGCGATCCGGTCCGAGACCCAGTCGACGTGCTGTTCGATCGACACCGCCATGTTCGACAGCACCGACGGGCTCCCCGGGCCGGTGACCATGAACAGGTTCGGGAAGCCGACCGACATCAACCCGAGGTACGTGAGCGGTCCGTGCTCCCACTCGTCCTTCAGGGTCACGCCGTCGCGCCCTGTGATGTCGACGGCGACGATCGCTCCGGTCATCGCGTCGAAGCCGGTCGCGTAGACGATGGCGTCGAACTCGAACGTCTCGGCGGACGTGCGGAGGCCCGTCTCGGTGATCGTCTCGATGGGGGTCGACCGCAGGTCGACGAGCCGGACGTGCGGCAGGTTGTAGGTGGCGTAGTAGTTGGTGTCGAGACAGGGCCGCTTCGTGCCGAACGGATGGTCCTTGGGGCAGAGCAGCTCGGCCGTCTCGGGGTCCTTGACGATCGAGCGAATGCGCTCGCGGATCATCTCGGAGATGATCTCGTTGGACTCGGCGTTGACACCCTGGTCGGCGAAGACGTTGAGGATGCTGAACAGCTCTCCCTCCTGCCACGCCTGCTCGAAGCGCTCGCGGCGCTGCTCGTCGGTCAGCTGCCAGGCGGCGAGCATCGTCGGTTCGATGGGCACGCCACCGCGCGACCACTTCGCCGCCTCGCGGTACGCGGCACGATCGGCTTCGAGCGGCTGGCGGCGCTCCTCGCGCACCGGACCGTTGTGCGCCGGCACGGAGAAGTTCGGCGTGCGCTGGAACACCGTGAGCTGTGAGGCCTGCTCGGCGATGATCGGGATCGACTGGATGCCTGAGCTGCCGGTGCCGATGACGGCGACCCGTTTGCCGGTGAAGTCGACCCCCTCGTGGGGCCACCGGCTGGTGAAGTAGACCTCGCCGCCGAAGTTCTCGGTGCCCTCGATGTCGAGCTCCTTGGGCACGGAGAGGCAGCCGGTGGCCATCACGTAGTACTGCGAGCGAAGGGTGTCGCCCGAGTCGGTGGTGATCTGCCACTCCTTGGCCTGGTCGTCCCAGGCCGCCGCAGTCACCTTGGTCTCGAAGCGGATCTCGCGGCGCAGGTCGTAGCGGTCGGCGACGAACTGCAGGTAGCGGAGGATCTCGGGTTGGCGGGCGTACTTCTCCGACCACGTCCACTCCGACTCCAGCTCGGGGTCGAAGCTGTACGTGTAGTCGACGGTGGCGATGTCGCACCGGGCACCGGGATAGCGATTCCAGTACCACGTACCGCCGACGTCGTCCGCCGACTCCAGGGCCACCGCCGACAGGCCGAGACCGCGGAGGCGGTGCAGCAGGTACAACCCGGCGAACCCCGCCCCGACCACGACGACGTCGAACACACCGGCCTCGGCACCCGTCGCCGCCGCGGCCTCTTCCCGTGTTTCCGTGACTACCGACATCCCCAATGTCCTCCATCTCGAGCCGCGCCCCTGCGCGCAGGCCACCACCGTGCCACGCCGGAGACCCCCGTGTCGTCGCGGAGCGACGATTCGCTCCGGAGCGAGCGAGTGCCCGCGGCGTTCGGCTGTCCGCGCTGATCGTAACGATCGTGCCGATCTACGCGGACAGACAGATCTTTCTCCGAAATATACGAACAACTGTTGCACCGTAACGCTCACTCGGCTAGCGTTTCGACATGGCAACCACCCGCCCCGACATCGACCGGCTCATCGCCGCCGTCGACGCGCTCGGGACCGCGTTCGGCGACCTCGCGATCGAGACGTTCACGGCCGACTCTCTGCGCCAGGCCAGCATCCAGGCGACACGCGCGGCCAACATGATCGACGGAGTGCGAGCCGACCTCGCCCGCAAGGCGCGCGACCTGCAGCCGGCCGGCGCTCCCGCCGCGGTCACCTCGGGCCGCACGCTCGATCCCCATGGGCAGCGGTCGAACAAGGCCACCGAGCAAGATTCTTCCCGCTCCGAACTGTTCGACTCACTCCCCTCACTGGGCGATGCGACCCGGCGCGGGGACCTGTCAGGCGGCTACGCCGACGCCGTGAACCAAGCAACCACACGGCTGTCCAGCGATGAACGGGCCGCCTTCCTCCACCAACACCGCGACCGCCTCTCAGCCGCCGCACTGACGATGGGCCTGCACGAATACCGGGTCCACGTCCGCGGCCTGGTCGACGACCACGACCGGGCCCGTGAGCTCGAACGCTTCCACCAGCAACGAGCCGACCGCACCGCCAACCTGTGGACCGACCACGCCACCGGCATGACGAAACTGTTCGCCCAGTTCGACCCCGAAACCGGCGCCCGCGTCCGCAAAGCCGTCGACGAAGAGATCGACCGACTCCACCGCGCCGCACGCGACAACCCCAATGATCAGCGGACCCACCAGCAACTCGTCGCCGACGCCATCGCCAACCTCATCCTCGGCGCCCGCAGCAGCGGCCGATCACGCACCGAACTCGTCGTCCTCGTCGACCTACAGACGCTCCTCGACGACATGAAGCCTGGCGCCGACCCCGTCGACACCACAGCCGTCGACACGACCGCCAACCCGCCGGGAGATCCGCTGGTCAACGAGCCGGCGGGTCCCGAAACCCAGCCCGGCCGTTGCTGCGAGACGTCCGACGGCACCCGGCTGCCCGTGGAGACCGTGCGACACCTCGCCTGCCAAGCCGACATCATCCCCGCAGTCCTCAACGGCGACGGCGTCGTCGTCGACCTCGGACGAGCCCACCGACTCGCCAACAACGACCAACGCCGACAACTCCGCATCATGTACCCCACCTGCGCATTCAACGACTGCAACACCACCTTCGACCGCTGCGAAATCCACCACATCACCCCCTTCGGGCCCCCGTCGAACGGCACCACCGACATCGACAAACTCATCCCCACCTGCCAGCGCCACCACCACCTCATCCACGACCACCACCTCCACCTCACCCTCGACCCCAACACCCGCACCCTCACCGTCACCCACCCCGACGGCCACCAACAACACCACCCCCACCTCGACCGACGACGACGAACCACCGCCAACCCCGGCCCCCTCCCCCACACCGCCTGAACCCCGCCACCGCCCGCAACCCCCACGCGACCGCACCCGTCGACCGATCGCCGACACAACGACGCGACGGCGTGACCGCATCACCAACCCCGGCGTGAACCGCGACAACCGTCACCGGCCAGTACGCGATGCCGCCGTACCCCCGCGATCAAGGCCAACCACCGGAACCCCGAGCCCGGCCGCACCCGTCGAAGCGCGCAGACACCACCGACTCAGCGGTGCCCGCCGCAACGGCCAGCAGGCCAGAACCGCCCAACGCCATAACCCCGCCATCAAGGCAACCACCCCCACTTACCACGCGGCCAAACCCGTCGAAGCGCGCAGACACCACCGACTCAGCGGTGCCCGCCGCAACGGCCAGCAGGCCAGAACGGCCCAGCGCCATACCCCACCATCAAGGCCAACCACCGAAACCCAGAGCCCGGCCACTTTCGTCGACCCGCGCCGTCGGAAGCGCTTCAACTCCCGCTCAGCCGATCGTCGCCGACGATGGAGCCGCCGGAGCCGCCCGGCGTCACTGCTCGAGCTTGCCGTAGTCCACCGAGAACCAGCGCTCCGGGGTGATCCGCACCACCACGTCGTCCACGACGGGGCTCTGCTCGACGTACTGGCGACCACCCGCGTCACCGAGGTAGCGCACCGCCATGTCGGTCCGGTCCTCGAGCGTGGCCTCGGCGATCTCGACGGGCCCCTCCACCGTCACGTAGGCGTATGGCAGGCTCTCCCGCTGCGCACAGATCGACGCCCGGCCGGCCGCGTCGAGCAGGCGGCCCTTGATCGAGGTGCGCTCGGTGAGGATCTCGACGACCCCACCCGGCGAGTAGCGGTACCAGACGGGGGCCGCGAGTGGCGGGCCGTCGGCACGCTCGACGGCGATCACGCCCACGTGCAGGTCGGCCAGGAAGGTCTCACGCTCTTCGCGTGACATGTTCAGTTCGCCCATGGGGTCAGTCTCGCACTCTCCCGGCGGGAATCAGGGCGCGCTGAAGCAACGGGATGGCGGTGGCCGCAGCAGAATCCCGTCGAGATCAGGTGTGGTAGGTGGCGATCGGAGCCGACCTACGTTTGGGCGCGGTCAGATGCCGCCGGAGCGAGGCCCAGTTGTCATGGACGACAGTTTCGCGCCGCCGAGCAACGATCCGTCACGCCGGCGGTCGGTCGACCGCGCTGCGAGTCCCGGGTCGTCGGGTCGTCAGGCGATGAGACGGGCCCACTGGGCGGTGCTCGGGTCGTCGCCGAGCCCGGCCGCATGGCCCGCGAGCAGTTCGATCGACGGCCGGAACACCGCTTCGACCTCGGCGCGGACGTCGCCCGCCCAGCGGGCGGCGAACTCGGCGAGCAGCGGACCGTTCGCCGCAACGACCGCTGCGAACGCCGAGTGGGTGGCCATGTCGCGATCCCATCGGGCCAGGCCCGCAGCCTGCTCCGCACTCTCGACGGCCTCGTGGAGATCGCACTCGACACCGGGACTGAACCGACCGTTCCGGAGCTCGACGAGGCCGGCGAACACCTCACGAACCCGCTTGGCCACGGTCCGCACGCGACGCATACCGACGGCGGGAGACTCGTCCGGATAGAGCGCCGAGGCCACCTGGGACGGTGTGGCCCCGGGACGAGCGGCGACGAACGCCACGAACGCGCGCTGCGTCGGCCCGTCGAGGCGCACCTCATGACCGTCGCCGTCGAGGACGATCATGCGCTCGCCGTACAGCCGGACGTAGCCGCGACCACCGCGTGACGGCTCGACCGCCGGTTCGGCGGGCGCGCCACCGGCCGCCAGCTCGTCGGCCGCGAACCGCGCCAGTTCATCGGCCTCGTCGGTCGCTCCGGCGCGTGACGCGGCCGACGCGGCGACGGCGAGCGTTCGCCCCCAGAGACCGGGCGGGATCGATTCGAGGACGGCATCGACGTCGCCGAGACGCCCGGAACGTGCGTCGAGGACGAACTCGGCGTGGCGGACCGAGGCGTCGTCGGGGTCGAGATCCCGCGCTCGCTGGAGGTAGGAGTCCGCAAGGTCGAGATCACCGAGCGCGCCGAACTCGATCGACAGGTCGCACCACAGGGGCAACGCCCACGAGTGCCCGGCGCCGACCGCCGAACGCTCGGCCCGGTCGGCGAGACGGCGGGCGCCGGTCCGATCGCCGCGGCGACACGCGATGAGGGCCCGACCCCATGCCACCGTCGCCAGGCGCAGCGGGTGCAGCGGCGTGCGGGCAAGCACCTCGGCGCTGTCCAGATCGCCGCCCGACGCATCGAGGTCGCCGGCATCGAGGGCGGCGAACGCGCGCAGGAGGCGGAGGCGACCCGCTTCGTTCGTCGTGTCCGACGACGCCAGCAGACCATCGAACTCGGCAAGGGCCTCGTCGTACCGACCGAGCGGGACCAGCACGTCGGTCACCCGGTTGGCGCGCACGGCGCGGGCGTTACCTCCGAGTCTCAGTCGCTCCCAGATCTCGATCGCCTGTCGGGCGTCGCGATCGGCCTGGTGGAGGCGGCTCCTGGTGGGCTTGGCGGCAAGGATCTGCGAGCGCACCTCGTGCGCCTTGGCCAACGCCGCGTCGACCGCCGACAGGGCGCCATCGACCAGCGTGGAGGTCAGGGTCCACGCTGACGTGTCGTCGCCGTCGAGGTTGAACGTGAAGTCGGCGCGCAGCGCGCACGCCCACCTGCGCAGCGCGTGTGCCGCCGGGAGTTGTTCCGCCGCGGCGAGGTCGGCCGCGGCGTCAGCTCCGTGCCCGAGGACCCGGAAGGCGAGCGCCCGGCGCAGCAGCGACTCGGCGTCGAGCGGCGCGACGGCCGTGTCGAGCGCAGCCACGACCCGACCCGGGTCGCCCGGTAGCGCCCACGCCGGTTCTGGTTGCTGCGAGCCCGTCACGACGGCCCTCCCCTGCCGATCCACTGATGGCAGGGATCGTACACGCGGCGGCCGCCGGGCACGGCCACGCCGCAGACTGCGTCCTCAGCCCCGCTGACCGAGTGGGTCTGAGCACGCCGACGTCACGGATGATCGGCGGGATCGAGGGCGTCGGTCCCGGCCTGCTCCTCGGCGAGGTCGGTCGCGCCGTCGCCGTCGGTGTCGGCGTCCGTCGGCGAGGTGCCGAGGAACACCTCCTCGCCGTCGATCAGCCCGTCGTCGTCGGTGTCCGGGTCGTGGGGGTCGGTGCCGATCCTCATCTCCTGATCGGTATCGAGGCCGTCGCCGTCGGGGTCGGTGGGAGACCACGTGGTGGTCGGCCCCGCCGTCGTCGGCGTCACCACGTCGTCGATCGCCGGGGCGTCGGCGGCGGTCGGGGCGGCGAGCACGGCCGGCCCAGTCGCCGAGGCCGACGACTCGACGGCGGTGCACGGTGTGGTGAACGAGCCGTAGCCGACACGGGTGTTGCCGTCGGCGTCTTCCACCCACGCCCACGCCGGGTAGGTGGCACACGAGCCGTACACCCCGACCGTGCGCCCCCACACGGTCTCGAACTCGTTCTGGTACTGCGTGAAGACCCCGTCGTCGTCCTCCACCGAGATCGCCCCGATCGCCGGGCGGTTCGTCGTCACCTCGAGGTACAGCCGCCATCCCCACGCCCCCGGGAAGATCTCCTCCCAGCCGATCAGGTAGGCGACGCCGCTGACGATCTCGAGGCAGTCCACGCACGATGCCAGGTCGTCGAGCGAGCCGTCGCCGCCGGCGGATGCCGTGCCGAGGTCGAACCCAGCGGCCAGAAGCCGATCGAGCACGTCGACGGGCCAGTCGTGGGGGCCGGCCGACAGCCGGCCGACCACGATCGGGCCATCGACCGTCGTGACTGACCCCTGAACGACGGGAGCTCCGGTGCCCGTCGCAGGACCGGCAGGCGACGTCAGGTCAGGTGTCGACGACCACACCGTCGTCGTGGTCGTGGTCGTGCCGGCGGTTGGGGGCGGCCCCGGCGCCACGATCGTCGGCAGTGTGGTGGTCGTCGTCGTTGGAGGCGGCGGCTGCACGATCACCGGACCGCTGGTGCTCGGAACGGTCGTCGGCCGATGGGCACTGTCGGGGATCGTCGTCGTCGTGGTCGGCAGGGCGATCCCGGCCGACGTCATGGCGCCAGCGGCGATCACCACGACGGCGACGACGCAACCGAACGACAGGCCGGCGGCGCCGACGGACCGCCACCCCCCAGAACGAGCCAGGCCCCTTCCGGGCCGGACCGTGTTGCTGCGCTTCATCGCACTCCCCGCCACCGCACTGCGCGTGGCCTTCGCCGGATCCCTCCCGACCGGTGCGATCGGGTGACTTCGATCATCGGAGTTCGATCATCGATCCTCTCGCACGGGCGCACCACCCGGCTGGCCGGGCCTTCCCGCTACGGCTGGCCCTACCCCGATCCCGACGGACGAGCGGTCAGCGTCGCCACCCTCGCCCGACCGCGTAGACGGCGAGGGAGACCAGCGCGCCGAGCCCCGACCACGCGAGGGCCCGGCGGTGGCGCCCCCGCCGCAGCGCAGGGAGATCGCTGGGACGTGGCGGCACGGGATTGCGGGGCACCGGCGGGCGGTCGGAGCCGGCCGTGTCGGTCGCGGCGTGAAGGGTCGGTGGCCACGCGTCGGCGTTCACCGCGAGCACGGCGCCGACAGCACGGTCGACGATCGGGTCGTCGGCGTACGGGTCGACGTGCCACCACGTCATCGTCGCTCGTTCGGGGGTGAGCGTGAGCACGCCGTAGCCATGGTGCACGAGGTCGGCGTGACGGACGTGGGGAAGCTGTTGCACGGCTCGGCGCACGACCCGTCCGAGCCCGCGTGCGCGAGGCACGACCGTCTGTTCCATCGTCGGTGACGAGACGGCGGGAACGGTGAACTCGACAGCGGTCGCATCATCGCCGTCGGGATCCATCGGGCCCTCGAACGCCCACGAGGCATGGACGTCGCCGGACAGGAGCAACGCCGATCGGCCCGCCTCGTGGCGTGTCCGCAACCGACGCGCCAGGTTGTCGCGCTCGGCCGGATAGCCGTCCCACTGGTCGTCGTGCATCACCTTGCCGTCGAGGTAGGCGTAGCCCGGCGGCAGCCTGGAGTTGACGCCGGAGGGGGCGGGAAGTGGCAGCACGATCTCGTTGACCACCACGGAGCTGACCGGGATCGCCCACTGCACCGAGCGGGACGCCAACCGGTCGTTCAACCACCGACGCTGCTCGTCACCGAGCAGCGAGCGCGCCGGGTCGTGCAGCTCACGCGTCCCCGGCTCGCCGGCTTGCCGGTCGCGGCCGGCGACGCGGGTGTCCAAGAGCAGCAGTTCGGCGAGGTCGTCGACGACGACCGATCCCCAGGTCGGGCTCGGTCGCTCCGGGTCGAACCAGCGGGAGGGCAGCCACCGGGCCCGAGCCGTCAGCGCGGCGCGCACACGGGCGTCCCACGGCCCGTGCTTCGCCGGATCGTGGCCCGGCGCGCCCCCGGTCGCTGCGAGGTCTGCGAGGTCGCCATCGTCCCAGACGGCGACGACCGGGTGACGCTGATGAAGGGCCATGCAGTCGGGATCGGAGCGCACGGTCGCGTAACGCCGGTCGTACTCCTCCAGGCTGACCGCTGTGGTCGCTTCGTCAGCGTGGCCGCGCGGCGCGTCGGTGTCGTAGACGTAGTCACCGAGATGGACGACGAGGTCGACGTCGTCGTCGGCGATGGCCCGGTACACCCCGAGCGGCGTGTCGGCGTACTTCGCGCAGCAGGCAGCAGCCAGGCGGAACTGTCCGACGGGGCCGTCGGGCAGCGTGCGCGTCCGGCCGACCGGCGACCGGACCCCGCCGGTCGCGAATGCGTAGAAGTACGTCGTCGCAGCCTTCAGGCCACCGACGTCCACCACGACGGTGCCGACGTCGTCGCGGGGATCCACGTCACCGGACGCGACCACGTCGGCATCTCCCATGCCCACGTCGGTCGCGACCGTCCACGACACGGGGCCACTGACAGCGGTCCGCGTCCACAGCAACACGCCGTCCGCGGTCGGGTCGAACGAGGCGACACCGTGATCGAACATCACGCCAGCCTGGCAGCTGCCGGACCGAGGTCAACCAAGGTGCTGATGTCGCGGCGCCGGCAGCGACCATGGTGCCCGTGCTCGTGGACGTGCCGACGCGGCGCCACACGGCGGGTCGACTCCCACCTCCGCCCGCGCCACCCCCACGGTCAACCTCCCCGGGCTCCAGCTAGGCGACGCAGAACTCGTTGCCTTCGGGATCGCGCATCACGACGTGGCCGAGGTGCGCTCCGTAGCGCTCCTCGCGAACCTCCACGGCCCCCGCAGACGACAGGTCGCTGACCGTGGCCCGGATGAGGCGTTCGCGCTCGACCATGTCCCACGGCGGCTCGCCGGCGACACGGATGTCGATGTGCACGCGATTCTTCGCCGTCTTTCCCTCCGGCACGCGGAGGAACCCGATCGCCGGCTGACGCTGATCGGGATCGATGATCGACGCCGCATCGTCGTCGTCGTAGCCGGGTTCGCTGACGTACCCGAGGGCATCCGCCCAGAAGCTGGCCAGTCGCTGCGGGTCGCTCGCGTCATACCCGAGTGTCCAGTGCACGCCCATGGAGCGACGGTACCTCTCCCATCGCTCGGCGTCGCCGATGCGGCGCGAGCCGGTGCGGCGTTGCGGCCACACTTGGCGTCGCCGTCAGGCCGAGCGGGCAGGCCTCCGACGGGCCTGCGACGGCGACACCCCTCGGACTCGCCGGTACGCGTTGCTGAACGAGAACGCGTCGGAGTATCCGACGGCCGCGGCGACCTCTGCGAGACCGAGGTGCGGCTCAGCGCGCATGAGATCGGTGGCCAGCGCCATCCTCCATCGCACCAGGTGGGCGAGCGGCGCCACACCGACGCGGGCACGGAAGCGGCGGGCGAACGCGGAACGCGAGACGGCGGCGAGCGCGGCGAGTTCGGCAACCGTCCACGACCGCGCCGGTTCGGCGTGCATCGCCCGGAGTGCGGGGCCGGCGACCGGGTCGTCGAGCGAGGCCGCCCAGGAGGGGATCTCGGCCGGTGCGGCGCGTAGCCAGGTCCTGATGGAGGCCAAGGCGAGCAGTTCCATCAGGCGATCGACGGCGACCTGCTGGCCAGGTCGGTTGGACTCGGTCTCGACCGCGACGATGTCGAGGATCGCCGACACATCGGCGTGCGACGGCACGATGAGCATCGCCGGCAGGTCCGCAGCCAGCAGGTCGTAGGTCGCACCCGTGGTGGCGAAGGCGGCGACGAGGACCGAGACGGAACCGTCGCGGCTGCCGAAGGTGCGCCCACCGATCAGGCAACGTTCGCTGAGGTCGGCACCGGTCGAGGGGTCGTAGCACGCGTCCCTGCCGGCGATCACCACGTCGACGTCGCTGTCGGGACGGTCGCCGAGCCGGAGCGTGGCGCCACCGCAGGACACCACGACGTCTCCCGATCCCAGATGCACGGGCGGGCTCCCGGCACGAGTCGCCCACATCTCGCCCTGCGTCACGGCGGCGAGCATGCACGTGTCGTCGGAGTCGACGGCGATTCCCCAGGGCGGCTCGACCAGTGACCGTCCGACCATCGAGTCGACGACGCGGAGGTCGCGCAGCGCGAGATCGGTTGCATCCACAGCGCCACCGTAGACGATCGCGTATGAATCAGCGCTTCGTAGCCATGGAAACGATCACCTGATCCCGTCAACGTGAGCTGATGACAACGTTTGAACCACTCCGCGCAACCGCCCGACCGTCCGACGACGGCCCCATCCTGATCATCGGGGCGACAGGCAAAACCGGGCGGCGCGTGCTGGCGGCACTCACCGATGCCGGGGCCGACGTGCGGCCGACGAGCCGGTCGTCACCCACATACTTCGACTGGACCGAGCCCGACTCGTGGGCGCCGGCGCTCGCCGGTGCCCGCTCCGCCTACGTCGTGCCGCCCGACGTCCCGTCGGACATCGAGCGCTTCGTCGCCGAGGCAGAGGCGGCGGGACTCGAACGCCTCGTGCTCTTGTCGGCGCGGCAGCCCGAGCAGGGCGGCGACGGTGTGCTCCTGGAGGTCGAAGCGGCGGTACGCCAGGGCGCCCTCCCCACCACGGTGCTGCGCCCGTCGTGGTTCTCCCAGAACTTCACCGAGGGCTTGTTCGTCGACGAGCTCGCCGAGGGCGTGCTCCGGTTGCCCGTCGGTGACGGTCGCGAGCCGTTCGTCGACACGGCGGACATCGCGGCGGTCGCCGTCAGCGCACTCATCGGCGACGGCCCGCACGACGCCACCTACGACCTGTCGGGCCCCGAACTGCTCACGTTCGACGACGCCGTGGCGCGTCTGGCCCGAGTGACCGGCCGCGAGCTCCGTTTCGAGCCGGTCGAAGTCGACGTGTGGGCCGATGCCGCGTCGGCGTACCTGCCGGCGCCTGTCGTCGAGCTGCTCATGAACCTGTTCACGGCGATCCGCGAGGGTGCCAACGAGTACCTCTCACCGGGTGTGCAACAGGTCCTCGGGCGACCGGCCCGATCCTTCGACGACGCCTTGTCGGGCGCCGGGCTCAGCGAAACGACGGCGTGAATTCCCGCGCACGACAACGGCGACCCGACACACCGATGACCAACACCCGAACCCAGAACCTTCACAGTCCGACCCCGGAGGATCGGACCGTCGCCGATGTCCCGAGACATCAGATGGTCGGGGTGAGAGGATTTGAACCTCCGGCCTCCACGTCCCGAACGTGGCGCGCTAACCAAGCTGCGCTACACCCCGTAGCGGCTGCACACGCTACCGGCCGCGGGTCGGTTCCGATCACTCCGTTCGGCGATTCGGCGACGGACGTCCATCCGAGTGTGGGACGCCCACCTGTGGGGCATTCCACACTCGGGCGCGCTTCAACACTCGGGTGGGTCGGGGGGTGACGGTCGAGCGTGGACGCCGGCGTCAGGTGGCGGCGGGGACGGCGTCGGCACCCTCGGCGGTGTCGACGGTCTCGGCACCCTCGTCGGCGGGGGCGGCTGCGGCCTCGGAGGTGTCGACGGCGGTGCCGGTGGCCTCGTCGATGCCCTCGGTGTAGGTGCCGCCGGTGGCGACGGTGCGCACGGCCCGGCGCAGGCGCAGCGGGTCGAGCGGCTTCACCATCCAGCCCTCGGCGCCACTGCGGCGGGCGAGGTGGATGTCGGCCTCGCGGTCGAGCAGCATCAGCACCGGGATCGCCGGCGCCCGCCCCGCCGAGGCGTCGAGGCGGAGGGCCATCGTCACGGCCATGCCACCCATCGAGCCGATCTGCAGGTCGAAGATGCCGATGTCGAACGAGTGGTCCTGCTTCATCGCCTTGGTGACCTGCCGGGCGACCTCGCGACCGTCCGAGCACACCGTGAACGACGTGTTCTCGTCACCGAGCACGGCGACGACGTCGTCGACCAGCCACTTGGCATCCGTTGCGAGCAGAACGTGCACGGCTCGCAGAGTATCCGACGGGCCGCCCGTCACCCCAGGGCGCCGCTCAGAACAGCGCCTTGCGGACGTGGTCGATGCCGTCGCGGTCGTGGACGTCGCCCGACAGCAGCGGCACCTCCACCAGCACCCCGTCGTCGAAGAGCTTGGCGAACTCGGCCACCTGGGACAGCTCGGCCTCACGCAACGCCCGTAGCTCGGCGAGGTTCCTCCACAGCCCGGCTGCTGGGTCATCGACGGCCTCGAGCCGATCGGCCTCGGCGGCGGCGTCGGCCGCCGAGCCGTCACCGAACGCGGGATGGATGCGATTGACGACACCGGCGATGCCCTCGATCCCCTGATCGGCGAGCTGGTCGACGAACCACGTCGACTCGATGACCGCCTCGTGGCGGGGGGACGTGACCACGACGAACCGGGTGACGTCGGACCGGAGCAGGCCGATCACCTCGTCGGCGCGACGGCGAAAGCCCTGTTCCATGCCGGCGAATCCCTGGAAGAAGGCCACGGCGTCGGCAAGGACGTCGGACCCCACCACCTTGCCGATGGCGCGCAGGAACGGTTGCGTGGCGACGCCGACGATCCGCATGCCGCGCTGGGCCGGCAGCATCATCAGCCGGAACAGGCGGTGGTCGAGGAACCGGGCCAGGACGCCCGGCGCCTCGAGGAAGTCGAGGGCGTTCCTGGTCGGCGGGGTGTCGACCACGACCAGGTCGAAGCGCTCGTCATGGTGCAGCAGGTGCAGCGTCTCGGCCGCCATGTACTCCTGGGTGCCGCTGAGCGAGACCGCCATGTTGCGGAAGAACGGGTTGGCCAGGATCCGCTCGGCCTGTTCCGGCGACTCGGCATTGCGGCGCACGACGTCGACGAACGCCGCCTCGGTGTCGAGCATCATCGCCCACAGCTCGCCACCGTCGCTGCTGGAGTCGCCGCCGGAGTCGCTGTCGGTTGCGAGACCGGCCTCGTCCAGGGAGACGCGCGTCGGCTCGGGCCCGAGGCCGTCGGCGAGCCCGAGGGCGTCGGCCAGTCGCCGGGCCGGGTCGATCGTGACGACCACGGCCCGCCGGCCCCGCCGGGCCCCCTCCACGCCGATCGCCGCGGCTGCCGTCGTCTTGCCCACGCCACCAGGACCGCAGCACACCACCACGCCGGCGCCGTCGACCACGGGTCCGAGGCCGGCGTCCCGGCGCTCCCGGCCGCTCATCGAACGCTTCCCGGGGTCACCGCGGCCGCCAGCTTGGTGACCACGTCGGGACCGAGCTCGGACGCCGCGGCCAGCGGGACGTGCAGCTGCGGCAGGGGCAGGGCCTCGGCCAGCCGGGTGATCGCCGCCGTCTGCATCTCCCGTCGCTGGCGCCGGAACTCGGCGGCCTGCACGAGCGCCGCCCAGTCGTCGCCGAAGCGGTCCCCGTCACCCGGTGCGTGGACGGCGGGCCCGACGTCGACGGCGTTGACGATCACCGGCCCGAGCGTCACGCCGACCCGGTCCTCGAGGGCAAAGGCTGTCTCGATCGTCTCGTTCACCGGCGTCGTCTCGGGCAACGTGACAAGAACCACATTGCATCGGGCCGGGTCGTGGAGCAGCTCCAGCACGTCGTCGGCCTGCGACCGCACCGGCCCGCCGCGAACGGCGTCATGCATGCCCGCCGGCGACGTGAGCATCGTGACGGCGTGCCCGGCAGCCGGGCCGTCGACGACGATGAGATCCCACTCGCCGGTGCGCGCGAGCTGCTTGATCTTGCCCAGGACCACGATGTCGTCGATCCCCGGCGCCGCCGTCGACACCACGTCGATCACGCCGGAGGCGGTGAGACGCTTGGCGATCCGCCCGAATCCGTGGTCACGCAGATAGTCCTCGAGGGCGGCCGGAGCCGACAGCTCGAGCAGCGGGATGTCACCGACGAGGCGGGACAGGACCGGCTTGCCGTCGAGCTCGACGGCGAGGACGCGGTGACCTGCGGCGGCGGCCGCTGACGCCAGAACTGCCGTTACCGTTGTCTTGCCGACTCCGCCCTTGCCCGCCACCACCAGCACCCGGGCAGCCGAGAGCACCGGCACCAGACTCCCGTTCACCGGGTTCACGCACTCCGGAGGCATCTTTGCGCAGACTAGCGATCGGCTTCGTCACGGCCGCGGCGGCGGTGTCGTTCGCCGGCAGCCTGATCGGCAGCCCCGCCAGCGCGTCGACGGCGAGCACCGGCACCGACGAGGTCCCGGCTGCCACCGAACCGGCCGCCGACGGGGGTTCCGCCGACGACAGCCGGATCACCGCCCCGCCGGTCCACGTGCTCCAGGTGAGCGGCCTCTTCGACGAGATCGTCGTCGACTCGATCACCAACGCCATCGACGACGCCGAGTCCGAGGGCGCCCAGGCGCTGATCCTCCAGGTCAACACGCGCGGATCGGTCGTCGGCGACGACACGATGGAACAGCTGATGGAGGACATCGACGCGGCGCCGATCCCGATCGGCCTGTGGGTGGGTCCGTCCAGCGCCAAGCTCTACGGGCGTCCGGCGCAGCTCCTCGCCGTGGCCGACGTGAGCGGCATGGCCCCCGGCGCCCGTGTCGGGTACACAGGCACACCGCTGCACCCCGAGGGCGTCACGGTCGAGTTCGGCGACGCCTCCGACCGCCTCCGCCGCGGGTCGATGGGACTGAGCGACGCCCGGGAGTTCGGCGTCTTCAACCAGCGCATCACCGACGAGGGCATCCCCACCCTCAAGTCGATGCTCTACGCCCTCGACGGCTACGAGGAGAACGGTGTCGTCCTCCACACGGTCGAGAACAGCGTGGCCGACGACGGCACCCCGCAGCAGGAACCGGTGGCCACGGTCATCATGACCAAGCTCTCGCTCACCGACCAGATCTTCCACACCGTCGCCAGTCCGTCGATCTCCTACCTCCTGCTGCTCGTGGGCCTGGCGCTGCTGATCTTCGAGTTCTTCACCGCGGGTGTGGGCATCGCCGGCGTGGTCGGCGCAGGGTCGCTCGTCCTCGCCTGCACCGGCCTCGCCGCCCTGCCCATCCGCGGCTGGGCGCTCGCCATGATCGTCCTGTCGATGATCGCCTTCGCCGTCGACGTGCAGGTCGGCATCCCGCGGTTCTGGACCGGGGTCGGCATCGTCGGCACCATCATCGGCAGCTTCTGGCTCTTCGAGTCGCTGCCCGGCGCCACGCTCCGGCCGTCGTGGATCACGCTGCTCACCGGCGTCGGCGGCATCACGATCACGTTCGTCACCGGCATGCCGTCGATGGTCCGCACCCGCTTCGCCACGCCGACCATCGGGCGTGAGTGGATGATCGGTGAGATCGGCCACGCCGACGGCGCCATCGACCCCGACGGCATCGTCACCGTGGGCAACGGCCAGTGGCGGGCCCGCACCAACCGGGCCACACCGATCGCCGCCGGCGACCAGGTGCGCGTCGCCGCCATCGACGGCGTCACACTGGAGGTCGAGCCACTCGAAGGAGCGGCCAAGGACTACCGCGAGCGCCGCTCGGCCAAGCACTCCACCGCCGAATAGACCAGCGAATCGGGCCAGCCGGAGGGCAGGCCGTCTGCTCGTCGCGAGCGAGGAGCTCCCCGCGGCCCGGGCGGTTCATGAGCGCCATGTTCCCAGGTGGTAAACCCTGCGTGAACACGGTCGCGGACCCTTGTGGAGGCCGCCGGGCGTTCCTACCGTTTGCTCCGTGGCGACCAACCTGCGCACCAATCCCCCGGCCGGGACGCACCTCGACCCCCTGACCCGACGCACCGTGTCGGTCACGTCGGTGTCCAGCACCACAGGCGTCCGTCGCACCGCCGACCGGCGCGATCGGCGCCGTGACGCCGAACCCGGTGCGTGGCGCCGACAGGCCATGTGCCAGGGCGACGCGGCCACCGACTTCTATCCGCCGTTCGGCGGCGAACGCAAGCGCGACCGGGTGGCTCGCGAGCAGCGGGCCAAGGCGATCTGCGCGACCTGCTCGGTGAGCAGCCAGTGCCTCGAGCAGGCCGTGGCCACCGGCGAGCGCTACGGCGTGTGGGGTGGACTCAACTTCGAGGAACGCCTCTCCTTCCGCCGCTCGGCCTAGTGGTCTAGTCCCGCGCCCGCGGGGCGGCGCCCCGATTGACGTCGCCGACGTCGTCCCGCTACCGTCGCTGTCGGCGCGAGTGGGCAACAAACTCTCGCTACTCACGAGTCGGCCCGACCCCACGCACGATGCGGGGCGAGGTCGGATCGGGGTTCGCCGTTGCATGCCGATTGGCGTGCAACGCCGGTCGGTGACCGACATCCGAACCGACCAGCGGAGCCTCGATGACCTCCACGTCCCCATCCGATTCGATGCGCGCCGTGCGCCACCACGCCCACGGCGGGACCGACGTCCTGCAGCTCGACGAGATCGCCGTTCCGACACCGCGTGCCGGTGAGGTGCTGATCCGTGTCGAGGCGTGTGCGCTCAACCACCTCGACGTGCTGCAGCGGCGCGGGCCGGCCCTGATCCCCGGCTTCGCTCTCCCGCACACGGCAGGCATGGACGTGGCCGGCATCGTCGAAGCGCTCGGCCCCGACACGTCCGGCGGCGCCGTGGCGACCGGGTCCCGCGTGGTCGTCAACCCCGCCGTGCCGTGCGGCGACTGCGCCCCGTGCCGCGCCGGCTTCGACGGACGCTGCCCGTCCACCGGCGTCATCGGCGCCACGTTGCCCGGTGGGTACGCCGAGTACGTCGTCGCCCCGCTGGCCAACGTCCACATCGTTCCCGACGACGCCGACCTGGTGGAGGCGGCGACCGTGCCGACGATCTGGATGACCGCCCACCACGCCCTCCACGTCACCGGCCGCGCCGCCCCCGGCGAGACGGCGTTGATCCACGCCGGCGCCAGCGGTGTGAGCACGGCAGCCATCCAGCTCGCCCGCGCCGCCGGCCTGCGGGTGATCTCGACGGTCAGCTCGCCGGAGAAGGTCGCCTACGTCGACAAGCTCGGGGCCGACGTGGTGATCGACACGTCGAGTGCCGACGTGGTCGGCACCGTCAAGGACGTCACCGCCGGACGCGGCGTCGACCTCGTGATTGATCACGTCGGACCCGCCACGTTCCCGGCCGGCCTGTTCAGCCTGGCCCCGCGCGGCCGGCTCGTCTTCCTCGGCAACACGACCGGCAACCAGGTGCAGTTCGACCTCGCCTACGCCTACCACTTCGGCCTTCAGCTGCTCGGCTCCGACCCCTACGACATGGCCGAGTTCGGCCCGATGCTCGACCTGTACTGGGCATCAGGCTTCGTGACGCCGATCGACCGCGAGTACCCCCTCGCCGACGCCGCGGCCGCCCACGAGCACCTCGAGTCCCGCCGGGCGATGGGCAAGGTGGTGCTGCGACCATGAGCTCGCCGGCGCCGGTGTGGGATGCGATCAACGGCTTCGCCGCGTACTGGGCATTGCACACCGCCGTCGAGCTCGGACTCTTCGACGCCCTCGCCGACCAGCAGCTCCCGACGGGGCAGCTGGCCGCGGCCACCGGTGTCGCCGACGCGGCCGATCTCGACGCCCTGGCCGCGCTCCTCGCGGCCCTCGACCTGCTCGACACCCACGGCGGGACGTGGGCACTCACCGACACGTCCCGGCGCTTCCTCGTCTCCACCTCGCCGGCGGCGATGACCGACCTCGTTCGCCTGTCGCCGGGCTCACCTGCCGCGTGGCCACGACTCGCCGGCACGCTGCGTGCCGGTGGTCCCGACGCGGCGACGTTGGCGGACACCGGTGACCTGATGCCCGACCTCGTGCGGGCCACGGCGGCGACCCAGCGCGCCGTCGCCGCCGGAGTCGGCGCCGAGCTGACCTGGCCCGACGGCGCCGTGATCGTCGACCTCGGCTGTGGGTCTGGCGCCTGGCTCTCGGCGCTGCTCGACGCCGCCGGTCCGCGCGCCAGAGGGATCGGCGTGGACGTGCCCCACGTGATCGACTCGGTGGCCTCCCGGCTGACGGCGACGACGCCCGGCATCGAGCTGCACGCCGGCGACTACCTCACGGCGCCGCTCCCGGTCGACCGGGCCGACGTCGTGGTCCTCGCCCACGTGCTGCGCGCCGAACCCGAAGCCCGCGCCGCGGCGCTGACGGCCCGGGCGATCGAATTGCTGGCACCGGGCGGGACACTGCTCGTCGCCGACTACTTCGTGCCCGGCGCCGGCCACACCGCCGACGTCTATCGGGCGGCCCGCCACGACCTCACGCTCGCCCTCACGATGCGCGCCGGCACGGCCGGGCGCGGCGTCACCGAAGCGCAGCTGGCCGCCTGGTGCGCCGACCACGACGCCGTCACCACGGCGGTGATCGAGCCCGTCCCCCGCCAGCGAGTCCACCTCATCCAACGAACCACCACCGCTCGGCAACGAGCATGAACCGGAGACCCTCAATGACCGACACGTCCCTCGCCCCAGGCGTCGCCGACACGATCATCACCGACACCATCGCCGTGACGATGGACGACGACCGGCGAGTCATCACCGACGCTGCGATCGCCATCGCCGGCGGCCGGATCGCCGCCATCGGCAAGGCCGCCGACATCACCCGCGACTGGCGCAGTGACGACGTGGTCGACGGTCGGCGCTTCGTCGTCACCCCGGGACTCGTCAACACGCACATCCACATCACCGGCGAGCCGCTGACCCGCGGCTTCGTCCCCGACGACACCCCGTTCCTCGAGAACGTGTTCGAGTGGCTGACGCCGATCCACACGTACTACACGCCCGAGGACGAACACATCTCGGCCCAGATGGCGGCCCTCGAGATGCTCAAGTCGGGCACCACGGCCTTCCTCGAGGCCGGCACCATCCGCTTCATCGACCCGGTGGTCGACGCGCTCGGCGAGATCGGCATCCGCGCCAGGGTCGGCCCGTGGGCGTGGGACCTCGTGCCCCACTACGACGCCCTCAAGATGGACACCGCGGCTGCGATCGCCACGCTCGAGGACGCGATGAGCCGCTACGGCTCGGTGCACGACGGGCGCATCCAGGCCTGGCCGATCGTCATCGGCCACACGTGCTGCAGCGACGAGCTGTGGACCGCCGCCAAACAGCTGTCGGTGGACCACGGCACCGGCTTCAGCTTCCACATGTCACCGGCCCAGATGGACGTCGACGGATTCATGGAGAGCTTCGGTCAGCGGCCGATGGTGCACCTGAACGAGATCGGCGTGCTCGGCCCCAACGTGATCCTCACGCACGCGGTGTACGTCGACGACGAGGAGGTGCAGATCCTCGCCGACACCGGGACGAGCGTGTCGCACTGCCCGACCACGGCGCTCAAGGTGTCGTACGGCGTCACCCAGATCGGCAAGTTCCCGGAGATGGCAGCAGCGGGCGTGAACGTGGCGATCGGCACCGACGGCAACAACGCGTCGAACTACCACGACCTGATGCGGGCCACGTATCTGGTCGCCGGGCTGTACAAGGACGCCCGGCGCGACGCGACGATGTTCCCCGCCGAGGAGGCCTTCGCCATGGCGACGCGCAACGGCGCCAAGGGTCTCCAGGCGTTCGACGAGTTCGGCTCACTCGAGGTCGGCAAGCAGGCCGACCTCGTGCTGCACGACACCAACCGTCCGGAGTGGCGTCCATTGCACAATGTGGCCAATCAGCTCGTATGGTCAGCGGATGGACGCGGTGTCCACACGGTGTTCGTCGGTGGCCGGCGAGTCGTCGAGGACTACCGCTGCACGACGATCGACGAGGACGACCTGCTCCGCAGGGCGCAGGTCGCCGGAGAAGGCATCCGCCAGCGCTCCGGTCTCCCGGACCGGGCCAAGTGGCCGACGATCTGACATGAGCACTCCCACGAACCCATCCGGACCGAACGACACCATCCCGATCGACACCATCCCGATCGACACCATCCCGATCGACACCATCTCGACCGACACCATCCCGACCGACACCAATCGACTCACCAACCGACCTGACGAGGACCTGACATGACCGAGAACGCCAACAAGCTCACCCAGCCCCGCTGGACCCACATCGCCCTGCCGGTGTCGGATCTCGAGCGGTCGATCGAGTTCTACACCACCATCACGCCGCTCGTCGTCGTCGCCCGCAACACCGACGTCAACGGCAAGGGCGCCTGGCTGTCCAACGAGGGCCAGGTCGAGAATCCGTTCGTGCTCGTCATCGCCGAGTTCATCCCCGAGGTCGGCGAGCGCTTCGGCGTGAAGCCGGGCGAGCCGGCCACCACGCTGGCGCCGTTCGCCCACATCGGCATCGAGATGCCCAACCGCGAGGACGTCGACGCCATCGCCGACCGGGCCCGCGAGCTCGGCGCCCTGCAATGGGAGCCCATGGACATGGCCGAGCACATCGGCTACATCTGCGCCGTGCGGGACCCCGACGGCAACGTCATCGAGTTCTCCCACAACCAGAAGGTGTACTCCACCATCCGCGAGCTCTGGGGCTGACCCCCACCCCTGACGATCTGGGGCTCGATCGTGCCATTCCCGCATCTGGGCGCGGATCGTGACGCTGGCCGTCACGATCCGCGCCCAGTTCTGTGTCTGGAGAGGGTGTCGGCGTAGCGCCGGCGGAACGGTTCGCTCGCTGCTGGCCCCGCGGTGAACACGAAGTCGGGACCATCGACGCGACGACCGGTCCGGGCGTCGACCAGTACCGGTTCGGCCTCGTCACCCGTCGCCGCGTCGACCAGGATCATGCTCCGCTCACTCGGGTCGAGCCGGCTGTTGCCCCATGCCGCCAGGGCCACGATGACGGGCCGGAGCGACTGGCCGAGCGGCGTGAGCACGTACTCGTGGCGCGGCGGGTTGGACTGGTACTGGCGGCGATCCAGCACGCCGCCGTCGACGAGGCGCTTGAGACGGCCGGTGAGCAAGCTGGAGGAGATCCCGAGGTTCTCCTGGAACTCGTCGAACCGGCGATATCCGTCGAACGCGTCGTGGAGGATCAGCAGGGTCCACCACTCGCCGACCAGCCCCAGCGTCGACGACAGCGGACATTCGCGATCTTGGAGGCGGATCCTGCTCGACATCGTTGCTTCTCCAGGAGTGACTGCTAATCTCGAAGCGACTGACTTCGAATTCAGCAGTCACTGTACAGCACAGGTTCGAGAGGAGCCGCAGATGAGCGGTGCGACACTTCCATCCGTCATCGAGACGTACCAGAGGGCCCACGACCGCCACGACGCCGATGCGGCCATCACCGCGTTCGGCGCCGATGCCACCGTCGTCGACGAGGGCGCCACATACACCGGAGCAGAGCGGATCCGATGGTGGCTCGAGCGCACCGCCAGTGAGTACACCTACACCCGAACGCTCACAGGCGTCGACGACCTCGGCGGTGGCGTCGTCGTCGTGCACAACCACTTGTCGGGCGACTTCCCCGGCGGCGAGGTCGACCTGCGCTACCGGTTCGAGCTGCGCGGCGACCTCATCCACCGCCTGGAGATCGCACCGTGACCCACCGCTCAGATCGACGCCGGTCCGTAACGGGCCGCGATCGTCGCGGCACGGTCGCGGAGTGCTTCGCGTAACGACACCGGCTCCAGCACCTCGGCGTCGGTGGCGAGCTGCCACAGCGCCCACACGGCGTGTCGCGTGTCCTGGAACGCCATCTCGAGACGCAGCCATCCGTCGGTGTCGGTCGTCTCGGTGAGGATGGCCAACGCAGTGCCCACGAGTTCGTCTCGACGCGCCGGATCGACGCGGGCGAGCACGGCCACCTGGTCGCCGCCGGTGCGGAACCGCCGGCTGCGTTCCTTCCAGATCTCGTCCAGATCGACCCGCTCGGGGCGTTGCGCCGGCTCGTCGAGCTCCTCAGCGGCCAGCACTCGCGACAGCCGGTACGTGCGGTCCTCACCCGAGACCGTCGCCAGCAGGTAGCCGTGGCCGCGCACCGTGACGAGCCCGATCGGGTCGACGGTTCGCCACGTCGGCGCACGGTCGGCAGCGGCGTAGTGGAGACGCAGTTTGTGACCGGCGAGCACCGCGCTCCGGATCTCGCCGACGATCGTGGCGGGAGCCTCGTCGGCGACGACTCGACGGGCGAGCAGATCGGTGTCGGGATCGACGAGGAGGCGTTGGCTGGCGCCGGCCGCCCTGGCGCGATGCGTGTCGGGCAAGGCGTCGACCACCTTGAGCATCGCCGATGTGAGGGCCGAGCCGAGGCCGAAGCTCTGCGCACCGCGGCGCGAGCCGGCTACCAACAGGGCCAGCGCCTCGTCGTCGTTCAATCCGGTCAGCTCGGTGCGCAGGCCGGGCAGCAGGGCAAAGCCGCCGCGACGTCCGCGCTCGGAGTACACGGGAACGCCCGCCGCCGACAGCGCCTCGATGTCGCGCAGGACGGTGCGGGTGGACACCTCCAGCTCGGCGGCGAGCGTGGTCGCCGACAACCGTCCGCGCTGCCGCAACAGCAGGACGATCGAGACCAACCGATCGGCGCGCATGTCGTCAACGATGCCAGAGATATGCGACACAAGATGTCGTGTATTGGTTGAGACGCTCACGTGTGTCGACGTCACCGATGGCGCCGACGAAGCGAATGGAGACGATGTGACAGTGGAACGAACGGCGGTCAATCCGTGGGCGTGGTCGGTCGAGCTGGGCTACAACCAGGGCGAGATCGTGTCCGGGCCGACCCGGACGCTGTACTGCTCGGGGCAGGCGGCGATGAGCGGCGACGGCCGGCCGATGCACGGCGGCGACCTCGCGGCGCAGCTGGCGCTGAGCATCGACAACCTCGAGGCGGTTCTCGGCGAGGCGGGAATGTGCTTGGCGAACCTCGTGCGTCTCAACGTGTACACCACCGACGTCGACGGGCTCATCCCGCACTACGGCGTGCTGGCCGCCCGGCTGGGCGCGGCCGGGGTGGCTCCGACCACCACGATGCTGGGTGTCGGTCGCCTCGCGGTGCCCGACCTGCTGGTCGAGTTGGAGGGCACAGCTGTCGCCTGACACCGCCGGTCGAAACGCGACCGTGACCGATCGGGGCTCCTGCGACAGCATGGAGGTCCATGCCTCCGCCGAACGGGTTCGAGTACCAGCGGCGCGGTGACGGCACGATCGTCATCACCCACCACGGACGTCACGCGACGACGCTGCGTGGCCGGCGGGCGGCCGAGTTCCTCGACGATGTCGATGCCGACCCGCAGGAGGTGATGGCCCGCTGGACGGGCAACTACCGCCGCGGCAACGAGCGCATGTCCCGGGATCACCCCCGCAACCACCGCTGACACGGCGCGAGCCGATCAACGCGAGCGCGAGGAGGGCAGTGGGGATAGAGCCGGCGCGAGCCGGTCAACGCGAGCGCGAGGAGGGCAGTGGGGATAGAGCCGGCGCGAGCCGATCAACGCGAGCGCGAGGAGGGCAGTGGGGATGGAACGCCCCGAGAGGGCCGAGAGTCGAGATGACGCCACAGCAACTCTTCAGCGCCCCCGGCGCCCGGGCTTTGCCGGGCGCCGGGGGCCACAGATCAACTCGCCGCAGGCGAGCGAGCGAAGCGAAGCGAGCCGAGGACGACTACAACGGCATGTTGCCGTGCTTGCGGCGGGGCAGTTCCTCGCGCTTGGTGCGCAGGAGGCGCAGGCCGGCGACGATCTTCTGCCGGGTCTCGGCGGGGTCGATCACGTCGTCGACGATGCCGCGTTCGGCCGCCGCGTAGGGGTTGGCGTAGCGCTCGGTGTACTCGCCGATCAGCTCGGCCCGCCGGGTGGCCGGGTCGGCCGCCTGCTGCAGCTCGCGGCGGTAGACGATCTCCACGGCACCCTGCGGGCCCATGACGGCCAGCTCGGCGGTCGGCCAGGCGAAGGCCAGGTCGGCGCCGATCGACTTCGAGTTCATCACCACGTACGCGCCGCCGTAGGCCTTGCGGGTGATGACCTGGATGCGCGGCACGGTCGCTTCGCAGTAGGCGTAGAGCAGCTTGGCGCCGTGCCGGATGATGCCGCCGTACTCCTGGTCGACACCGGGCAGGAAGCCGGGCACGTCGACGAACGTGACGAGCGGGATGTTGAAGGCGTCGCACGAGCGGACGAACCGGGCGGCCTTCTCGGAGGACTCGATGTCGAGCACGCCGGCGAGCACCATCGGCTGGTTACCGACGATGCCGACCGTGCGCCCGTCGATGCGGGCGAAGCCGCAGAGGATCGAGCGCGCCCAGTGCGGGAAGTACTCGAAGAACTCGCCGTCGTCGACCACGGCCGAGATCACCTTGTGCATGTCGTAGGGCATGTTCGGGCTGGCCGGCAGCAGGTCGGTGAGCTCGGGGCAGAGCCGGTCGGGGTCGTCGCCCGAGTCCAGCTCCGGCGGCTCCTCCATGTTGTTCTGAGGCAGGAAGCCGAGCAGGAAGCGCACATCGTCGAGGCAGGCCTTCTCGTCGGCCGACACGAACGTGGCCACGCCCGACTTCGAGGCGTGGCTCATCGCGCCGCCCAACTCCTCGAGCGTGACGTCCTCGCCGGTCACCGTCTTCACCACGTCGGGGCCGGTGATGAACATGTGCGACGTCTCGCGCACCATGAAGATGAAGTCGGTCATCGCCGGCGAGTACACGGCGCCGCCGGCGCACGGGCCGAGGATCACCGAGATCTGCGGCACGACGCCCGACGACAGGACGTTGCGGTAGAAGATGCCGCCGTAGCTGGCGAGCGACACGACACCCTCTTGGATGCGGGCGCCGGCGCCATCGTTGAGACCCACGACCGGGGCTCCGACCTTGAGGGCGAGGTCCATCAGCTTGTGGATCTTCTCGGCGAACACCTCGCCGAGGGCACCGCCGTACACCGTGAAGTCCTGGGAGAAGACGAAGACCTTACGTCCGTCCACGGTGCCCCAGCCGGTGATCACACCGTCGGTGTAGGGCCGCTCCTCGAGCCCCGCCGCATGAGCACGGTGGCGGGCGAGCAGGTCGAGCTCATTGAAAGATCCAGGATCAAGGAGATAGTCGATCCGCTCGCGGGCGAGCATCTTGCCCTTGCTGTGCTGGCGCTCGACGGCACGGGGCGAGCCGGCGTGGTACGCCTCCTCGCGGCGGCGGCGCAGGTCGTCGATCTTGTCCTGCATCGGGTTCGCGGTCATCGCCGATCGAAACTACTCGCCGGACCCTTCCGGAACGCAGGCCGCAGACGCCACCCGGCGGCGTCCACGACCTGCGTCACCGCTTCCTGTGCTGCTGTGGTTGCATTCGTGCAACCACAGACGGCTGAGAATCGTGGCTTGGTCAGGCGATGGTGAACGTGACGGTGACCTGGACCTGGAGGTCCAGGGTGCCGGGCGAGATCGGCACGCCGGCGGCGGCGTCCTCCATCGCCCCGACCCGGCCGAAGTTGACCGGGATGCCGAGCGGCGTGTCGACGATCGACTCCACCGAGCCGAGATTCACGCCGGCCGCCGCGGCGTACTGCCCGGCGATCGTCTGGGCGTTGGCGAAGGCCTCGACCCGGGCCTCCTCGAGCACGGTCTCGGGATCGGCGAACGAGAACGTCACACCGCCGACGGTGAAGCCGGGACCGGCGGCCTGTTGGGCGGTGTCGATGGCGGAGCCGACGGCGTCGATGTCGCGGACCGTGACGTCGACGTTGATGGACGCCTGGTAGCCGGTGACGGTGGCGCCGTCGTCGCCGAACGTCGACCACAGGCTGAGCCCGGAGGTCTGGATGTCCTCCTCGGCGATGCCTGCAGCGACGAGGGCCGCGGTGAGATCGGTGACGCCGCTGGACACCTGCTCCATCGCCGCCTCGCCGGTCTCGGCGGTCACCTGCACCCCGAGGTTGACCACCGCGGTGTCCGGATCGACGGTGACCGATCCGGTGCCCGACACGGTGATCGTGCCGGAAGCCGGGGCCCCCGGTTCGACCGGCAGCACCGTCGTGTCGGCCGGCGGGACGACCGGTGCGGCGGTGTCGGCGGCGGTGCCGGCGGTGGTGTCGGCGGGGGGATCGACGGGCGTTGAGGCCGAGGCCGTGGCGGCGCCGGTGAGGCCGACGACGCCCGCCGAGGCGGCGACGGCGAGAGCGGCAACGGTCTTCTTCGACAGGCGGTGCATGGGGATTCCTTGCTGTTGTTGGTGGATCGCTGTGGTGGATCGGTACTGAATTGAGCTTGGACGGCGGGCGTGGAGTGTCGGAACGGAAAGGACCATAGGACGCTCGCCGAACCGCGATGGTTCCCGTTCACTCGGGGTTCGCAGAGCATTCCGATGCGGTCGGTCCGGGGGTCATTTTTGCCGGAGTAAGGTCGCCCGCCGTGACGGCTCCGGACCGGACGCTGCCGTTCTCTGGGAGTCGGCGGCAGCTTCGCAACCACCCGTGGCGGGACTACGCGCTGTTCTTCGTGCTGGTCGGGCCCAACCTCGCGCTGCTCATCCTGTTCGTCCACCGGCCACTGATCGACAACATCCGCCTGTCCTTCTACGACTGGAACTTCGCCAGCCCGTCGCGGGTCTGGCGGGGGTTCGGCAACTATCGCGAGTGGTGGCACCGGGACGACAGCTGGGAGGTCGTGCGCAACACGGTCACGTTCACCGTGTTCGCCGTGGCCGGCTCGATGGTGCTCGGCCTCGCCCTGGCGATGCTCCTCGACCAGCAGCTGCGCGGCCGCAACCTCGCCCGTGCCGTGATCTTCGCCCCGTTCGTCCTGTCGGGCGCGGCCGTCGGCCTCGCCGCCCAGTTCGTGTTCGATCCCCGCTTCGGCTTCGTCCAGGACCTGCTGCGTCGCGTCGGTGTCACCTCACCGAACTTCTACCAGGACCCGGAATGGGCACTGTTCATGGTGACGGTGACCTACATCTGGAAGAACCTCGGGTACACGTTCGTCATCTATCTGGCGGCGCTGCAGGGGGTCCGCCGCGACCTGATGGAGGCGGCGCAGATCGACGGCGCCAGTCCGTGGCGCACGTTCCGGCGCGTCCTGCTGCCGCAGCTGCGGCCCACCACGTTCTTCCTGTCGATCACCGTGATCCTCAACTCGCTCCAGGTGTTCGACCTCATCAACGTGATGACGCGCGGCGGGCCGTTGCAGAACGGCACGACGACGATGGTGTACCAGGTGTACGTCGAGTCGTTCCGCAACCTGCGCCCGGGATACGGCTCGGCGGTGGCGACGATCATGTTCGCCGCCCTGCTCATCATCACCGTGATCCAGGTGAGGGTCATGGATCGGGCGGATGCCCGATGAGCAGCACGGATCGGGCGGATGCCCGATGAAGCAGCACGGATCGGGCGGACGCCCGATGAGGGAGATGGATGCCGTCCAGCAGCGCCGCATGGCGAGGGCGTTCGGGTACGTCGCCATGGCGCTGGTGATCCTGCTCATCTCGTTGCCGCTCGTGTGGGTGTTCTTCACGGCGTTCAAGGAGAAGGGCGACATCTACAGCCGTCCCACCACGTGGTGGCCGCCGCGGTGGAACCCGAGCAACTTCTCCGAGGGCACCAGCCGTGTGCCGTTCTGGCGGGCCCTGCGCAACTCGGCGATCATCACCTTCTCCGTTGCCGGCGCCAAGTTCGTGCTCGGCACGCTCGCCGCTTTCGGCCTGGTGTTCCTGCGCTTCCCAGGCAAGACGTTCGTCTTCCTCACGATCATCGCCGCGCTGATGGTGCCCAACCAGATCACGCTGATCTCCAACTACGTGCTCGTGTCGGAGTGGAACTGGCGCAACACGTTCCCCGGCATCATCGTGCCGCTCGCCGGCGTCGCCTTCGGCACGTTCCTCATGCGCAACCACTTCCTGTCCTTGCCGACGGAGGTGATCGAGGCCGCCCGCATGGACGGCGCCGGCCCGTTCCGCCTGCTGTTCCGCGTGGTCCTGCCGATGTCGGGACCGACGATGGTGGCGTTCGGCGTCATCGCCGTGGTCGACGCGTGGAACGAGTACGTCTGGCCCTACGTGATGAGCGACGGCGACGAGGTGGCGCCGATCCCCATCACGCTCACCTACCTCCAGAACAACGACGGCGTCACCAACTGGGGTCCGGTCATGGCGGTGGTGCTGCTCGCCATGATCCCGATGCTCGTCATCTTCCTCGTCCTGCAGCGAAACATGATCAAGGGCCTCACGTCCGGAGCGGTCAAGGGGTGACCGCCATCCACGTCGCCAAGGGCTGATTGCCGCGTTCTCCCATCCGTTCCCGTTCAACCAATTCAGGAGATTCATCACCATGTCCAGGATCAATCGCCGCAACTTCCTCGGCTACTCCGGCGCACTCGCCGCCGGTGCCGCGCTGTGGACGCCGGGCAGTTCCGTGCTCGCCGGCGGCCGCGCCGCGTCGACCGGCGCCGCGCCGCGCCGACGCACGTCATCGGCGACCGGGGAGATCAGCTTCTGGTCGAACCACCCGGGTGGCTCGATCGACGTCGAGAAGGAACTGATCTCACGCTTCGAGGCCGAGAACCCCGACGTCAAGGTCAACCTCGTCGACGGTGGCGCCAACTACGAGGAGGTGGCGCAGAAGTTCAACGCCGCGCTGTCCGGCGGCGACCTGCCCGACGTCGTCGTCCTGTCCGACGTGTGGTGGTTCAACTTCGCCCTGCTGGGCGCGATCACCCCGCTCGACGACCTCTTCGCCGAGGCCTCGGTGGACACGTCCGACTACGTGGACGCCCTGCTCGCCGACTACCTCTTCAACGAGCAGCACTTCGCCCTGCCGTACGCCCGCTCGACGCCGCTCTTCTACTACAACCAGGATCTGTGGGCGGAGGTCGGCCTCGAGGACCGCGGGCCGGCCACCTGGGACGAGTGGGACGAGTGGGCGCCGGAGATCCAGGCCGTGGTCGGCGACGGCAACTACGCCCACGGTTGGGGCAACGGGGCGAGCTACCTCGGTTGGACGTTCCAGGGTCCGAACTGGACCAAGGGGGGCAGCTACTCGGAGGAGTGGACGCTCAACTTCACGAGCGAGGAGACCATCGCCGCGGCCCAGTGGCTGAGCGACATGATCAACTCCGCCAAGGTGGCGACCGTCGCCAACGAGCTCGCCAACGAGTTCAGCACCGGGTTCTACGGCTCGGTCATCGCCTCGACCGGTGACCTCAAGGGCATCACCGACAACGCGATCTTCGAGTTCAACACGGCGCCCCTTCCGCAGGGCCCCAACGGCGAGATCGGCTGCTGCACGGGCGGTGCCGGTCTGGCCATCCCCTCGGGGATCGACGACGATCGCAAGCTCAACGCCCTGCGCTTCATCGACTTCGTCACCAACCCGGCCAACACGGCGTACTTCACGCAGAACACGGGCTACATGCCGGTGCGGAAGTCGGCGGTCGAGGATCCCGCCGAGGTCGAGTTCCTCGATGCCAACCCGCGGGCGAGGACGGCGATCGACCAGCTCGCCAACACGCAGTCCCAGGACTACGCCCGGGTGTTCATCCCCGGCGCCGATCAGATCATCGGCGCCAAGTTCGAGGAGATCGGCCTCCAGGGGGCGGATGTGGCGACGACGCTCGAGGACATCCAGAGCCAGCTGCAGACGATCCTCGACCGCGACATCACGCCGAAGCTCCCGTCCTGAGCTCGGCCGACGATCCCACCGTCTCTCACACATGGCGACCGTCGTCTACACCGGAGTCACCCACCGCTATCCCGGCACTGAGCGCCCCGCCGTCGATGATCTGAACCTCGACATCGGCGACGGGGAGTTCCTCGTCCTGGTCGGCCCGTCGGGCTGCGGGAAGTCGACCAGCTTGCGAATGCTCGCCGGTCTCGAGGCGGTGGAGAAGGGCCGGATCCTGATCGACGGCACCGACGTCACGCGCGCCTCTCCGAGGGCGCGTGACGTCGCCATGGTGTTCCAGAGCTACGCGCTCTATCCGAACATGACAGTGGCCGAGAACATGGGCTTCGCCCTGCGCAACGCACGGGTGTCGAAGGCCGAGACCAGGGAGCGGGTCCTCGAGGCGGCGCGCATGCTCGAGCTCGAGGACCTGCTCGGTCGCAAGCCGGGCAAGCTCTCTGGTGGGCAACGCCAGCGCGTGGCGATGGGCCGGGCGATCGTGCGCCGACCCAAGGTGTTCTGCATGGACGAGCCATTGTCCAACCTCGACGCCAAGCTCCGCGTCAGCACCCGTTCGCAGATCTCCAGTCTCCAGCGCCGCCTGGGCGTGACCACCGTGTACGTCACCCATGACCAGGTGGAGGCGATGACGATGGGCGACCGCGTCGCCGTGCTGAAGGACGGCGTGCTCCAGCAGGTGGACGATCCCGAGACACTCTACGACAACCCCGTCAACACGTTCGTCGCCGAGTTCATCGGCGCCCCGGCGATGAACCTGTTGACCGTCGGGGTGGCGAACGGCGCGGCCGCGTTCGACGGCGTGCGCCTCGACGTGCCGACGTCGAACGACAGCGAGTCCGTCGTCATCGGCATCCGCCCCGAGTCGTGGGACGTCGTGGGCGACGACGAACCGTCCGCCATCGAGGTGCCGGTCGAGCTCGTCGAGGTGGTCGGCGCCGAGTCGTTCGTCTATGCCACGCCGCCGGGCGAGGGCGGCGCGTGGCGGACACGCGCCGAACAGTTGGTGGTCCGCGTCGACCGGCGGGTCCGCATGCAGCCGGGCGAGCGTCTTCGTCTCGTGCCCCGTCCGAACGAGGTGCTGTTCTTCTCGGCGGTCACCGGCGAACGGCTCTGAGCTGACGTGGCTCTCAGGCAGACAACCATGACGCCCTCGTTCCGTGATCGAAGACGGGACGCGGCACGGAAGGCCAACCGACGATGAGCGCATCCGACCAGAGCACCCAGCCCGACCAGGACACCCATGACCGAATTCGGCTCAGCCGCATCGTGCCGGCGCCGATCGACACCGTCTGGGCCGCCTTCACGACCCTCCCCGACATCGAATCGTGGTGGTGGTCGACGCTCGACGCCACGCACGAGCTCGACCCGCGCCCGGGCGGCCGCTACCGATTCGCCGTTCCCTCCGCCGGGTTCGCCGTCCGGGGCACGGTGCTCGAGCTGGACGATCGCCGCCACGTCGCGTGGTCGTGGATCTGGCAGGACGGCGACTCGGACGGCCCGCTCGAGCGTGTCGACATCGGGTTCACGACCGTCGGCGAAGGGACCCAGGTCGACATCGAGCACCAGGGCCCGTGGACCGACCCCGAGACGGGCCCGAACTACACCATCGGCTGGATGTCCACGTTGGACGTCCTCGTGCGCCTCCACGCCGGCGAGTCCACCACGTGACGGTGCCGTCGCCGGTCGTGGTCGCGCTCGATACGGTGGCCGGTCGATGAGCTTTCCCGTGGATCTGCCCGTCAAGCCGATGCTGGCCAAGCTGGCGACGGCGATACCCACCGGTGAGGCTCCCGGCGGCGCCGGCTGGCTCTACGAGCCGAAGTGGGACGGGTTCCGCTGCATCGTCGCCCGCGACGGTGACGCGATCGAGCTGGCGAGCCGCAAGGAGCGGCCCTTCACCCGCTACTTCCCCGAACTGCTCGACCCCCTGCGGGACGCGCTGCCGCCCAAGGCCATCGTCGACGGCGAGATCGTCATCCCCGACTCTGACGGCCACGGCCTCGACTTCGACGCCCTGCTCCAGCGCATCCACCCCGCCGAGTCACGCGTTCGTCGCCTCGCCGCCGAGACGCCCGCCGTGTTCGTGGCGTTCGACCTGCTCGCCCTCGGCGACGAGTCGTGGCTCGAGCGGCCGCTCAACGACCGCCGGGCCGAGCTGCAGCGGATCCTCGCGACCAACGCCGCCGTGTTCATGACCCCGGCGAGCAGCGACCCCGACGTCGCCGCCCAGTGGTTCTCCCGGTTCGAGGGCGCCGGCCTCGACGGCATCGTCGCCAAGCCGGCCGGCGAGGCCTACCAGCCCGACAAGCGGGCGCTCGTGAAGGTCAAGCACCAGCGCACCGCCGAGTGCGTGCTCGCCGGCTTCCGGGTGCACAAGGACCGTCAGGGGGTCGGGTCGATGCTCCTCGGCCTCTACGACGACGACGGCCGACTCCACCACGTCGGCGTCGCCGCGTCGTTCACCGCCAAGTACCGCCGCGAGCTGCTCGAGGAACTGACACCGTTGACCGAGGGGGCCAACGACGACCATCCCTGGGGCGAGTGGGCGTCGATGCAGCAGCCGCTCGCCAACGCCCTCGATCCCGACGCGGCGCCGCCGCAGCGCATGCCCGGTGCCACCAGCCGGTGGAACGCCGGCAAGGACCTGTCGTGGGTGCCGGTGCGCGCCGAGCGGGTCGTCGAGGTGACGTTCGGCCAGCTCGAGAACGGCCGGTTCCGCCACGGTGTGTCGTTCGTGCGGTGGCGGCCCGATCGCGAGCCGTCGAGCTGCCGCTACGACCAGCTCGACGTCGCCGACCCAGTGTCCTTCTACGAACTCGTCGGCGCCGCGGGATAGCCAGGCTCAGCCGGCGGTGGTGACCACGGTCTCGGCTGCCGGCGGATCGGTGAGTACGAACCCGCCCGGCTCGGTGGTGGTGGCGGCGGGGAGCGGCGCCGGAGTGGCCGTGGGGACCGAGCCATCGGGGTTGGCGATGGAGATCCGGAACTCGCCGCCCGGGAACGTGCCGGCCGACGTGGCCGCACTGACGGTCATCGTCCAGATGCCGGCGACACCGAGCGGGATGCCGTTGCCGTCGGACGTGCCCGCGGCGCCGCGGCCGGTCAGCTCGGGGATCGCCTGCGTGACCCCGAACACCTCGGCCGGCGCGTCGCTCGGCGGCGTGAACGTGATCGACAGCCCGGTGAGCCCCGTCTCGGGCTCGTTCACCCGCACCACGAGGCGGTTCTGACCCACGACACCAGGCTCGAGGTAGATGTCGAGGTCGAGGCCGGTCGCCTCGTCGAACACCTCCTCGTGGATGGCGAAGTTGCCGCCGCCCCCGCCGTCGGGTACCTTGCCCGGCGTCATCGTGAGCAGCCAGCCGGTCAGCAGGATCACGACCAGCCCGATCGCCGCCTCGGTGCCGAACGCCCGCCGCATGCGGTCGGCCGTGCGCACGGACAGCTCGCTCGCCCGCGCCAGCTTGGCGTTGGCGACCTGCCGGGCGGTCATGCCGACGAACAGCATCGCCGCCACCGCCACCGTCTTCAGCAGGAGCACACGCCCGTGGCCGGTGCTGAACAGCTCGCCGCCGACCTGGCGGTAGAGCTGAACGAGTCCGCTGACGACGGTGACCACGATGGCCGGATTGGAGACCCGGCCGAACCCGTGCACCGCGTGGACGAGGTCCTCCTCGCCGGGTCCGGCGAGCACGACGCGGGCCAGCAGGACGACGCCGCCGAACCACACCGAGATGGCGAGGACGTGGGCGATCGACGCCAGCACACCGAGGGCCGCCATCGATCCGCCGGTGCGGGAGAGGCCCAGCGTGATCACGGCCAGGGCCGGGATCCCGAGGGCGAGCATGTTGGTGGTCGGATCGATGACGCGCTCGGGGCGCGCCACCACCCAGAACGAGGCGGCGACGAAGACGATGCGCATCACGGCCGCCCGTCCGCCCCAGCCGGCGTCGAACAGATCGAACCACGCGCCGGGGTTGAGCCCGTTGCCGAACGACTCGCCTTTCACCGCGGCGCTGAGGGCGATGACGTAGATGAGCGTGCCGGCAGCTCCGACGATCCACGCCGTGCGGAGGAAGCGCAGGGCCAGGACGTACTCGGGCCCCTCGGGCCAGGCGGCGACGATGAGGACGAGTGACCCGAACAGCACGGAGATGCCGATGATCGACAGGATCCGGCCCAGCCAGATGCCACCGTTGGACACCGACGCGGCGGAGCGCACGCTGCTCGAACTGCTCCCGGTGTCGGCGGCTGCGGTGTCGGTGGCCGCTCCGGCGTCGGCCGCCTGATCTGCGCCTGCGGCTGCGGCGCCGGCGGCCACCTCGAACGAGAGGCGGCCCTGGCCGTCGGATTCGTTGTCCGCCGTGAACACCTCCCACGTGAGGTTGCACTCACCCTCGGGAAGCACACCGGCCAGCGCCACCGTGATGGTCTTGGCGTCGGGTCCGAGCGTGGTGGAGCCGGGCAGCACCGGATTGTTGTCACAGACCAGGCTGACCTGCGGCTGGCCGGTGACCTCGTTGGCCATGACCAGGACGATCTGGGTGAGCTGCGGCGGCACGGTGGCCCCGTTCTCCGGGCTCGACTCGGCGAGTTCGTTGGCGGCGTGGACCACCGACGAGCCCGACGCCGTGATCAGCAGCCCGACGAAGGCGCCCAGCAGGGCGGCCAGCACGGCGAACGGCGCGAGGGCGCGACGGGTGGAGCACCGTTCGGGTGGAGGGGCTGATGTGGACACCAGCGACCTACGGTAGTCAGCGGAGCGCCTGGTGAGGGGCCACGCGCAGGTCCCGGACGTTCCGGCCCGGCGGCTGCGCCGTGGCCGGAAACCCTGTAGCAGGGTGTCGGTAGGCTCGCCGCGTGGCCTCGCAATCGCTGTACCGCCGCTATCGGCCCCGCCGCTTCGGTGACATCAAGGGCCAGGAACACGTGGTCCGCGCCTTGCGCGACGCCGTCGCCCAGGGCCGCGAGGGTCAGGCGTATCTGTTCTCCGGGCCGCGTGGGACCGGCAAGACCACCTCGGCCCGCATCCTCGCCAAGGTGCTCAACTGCGAGCGGCCGGTCGACGGTGAGCCGTGTTGCGAGTGCGACTCCTGCGTCGATGTCGAGCGGGGGACCAGCTACGACGTGCACGAGCTCGACGCGGCGAGCAACAACAAGGTCGAGGACATCGAGCGCATCATCAGCAGCGTCAACCTCGGGTCGCCGGGCCGCCACAAGGTGTACATCCTCGACGAGGTGCACATGCTCAGCCCGGCGGCGTCGGCGAAACTGCTGAAGACGCTGGAAGAGCCACCGAGCCACGTCGTGTTCGTGCTGGCCACGACCAACCCCGAGAAGGTCATCGACACGATCCGCAGCCGGACCCAGCACATCCGGTTCCACCTGCTCTCGCCCGACACCCTGGCCGAGCACGTGCGCTGGGTCGCGTCCGACGCCGGCCTCGACATCGACGACGATGCCGTCGCCGCGGCCGTCAGCCAGGGTGCCGGGTCGGCCCGCGACACGTTGTCGGCGCTCGAACTGATCGCCAACTCGGGCGGGCAGGTCGGCGACCTGCTGAGCTTCGACGAGTTCGTCGAGGCGCTGATCGAGCGCGACACCGGCCAGGCCCTCACGGCGATGGCTCACCTCGTCAATGCCGGCCACGACCCGCGCACCGTGGCCGAGGAGATGGTGAAGCACCTCCGCAACGGGTTCCTCGCCCTGATGGCGCCCGATCTCGTGCAACTCCCCGCCGACGCCGTCGATGCCCTCGCCGCCCAGGCTCAGCGTCTCGGCGCCCCGGCGCTCGTGTCGGCCATCGAGAAGCTCGGCCAGATCCTCGTCGAGCTGCGACATGCTCCCGACCCCCGAGTCCTGGTCGAGGTCGTCCTCGTGCAGCTCACCCGTCCGAGCGACGCCGGTTCGGGGGCCGCTGGTGCCGGGGGTGCCGACATCGCCGCGCTCGCCGCCCGCGTCGCCAAGCTCGAAGCGGCACAGGCCGCGGTCCCAGCGGCGCGCCCGGCGCCTGTCGACCCGGCCACCGGTCGGGCCACGCTCGGCGGTCGGGCCAAGCGCGCCGCAGCGACCGCCGCTTCCGCCGAACCGGCCCCGGCGGGCGCTGAGTCCGAGCCGGCCGCCGAACCCACCACCCACGGGGTGGCCGCGCAGGACGCCGGCGCACCCGCGTCTGCCGTACCGCCCACGCCCGCTGCCGCGACACCGGATCGTGTCTCGCCCGTCGCGCCCGTTGCGGCTGCTGCGCCGTCACAACCGGCCGCTCCTCCCCCGACCTCGGCTGCGGCTCCCGCCCAGGTCTCGCTCACCGACATCCGATCCGAGTGGGACGACCGGGTCCGCCCGGCGCTCCGCGGCCTCGCCAAGCCGCTGTTCGCCGCCGTGGAGTTCGTCGGCCACGCCGACGGCATCGTCACGTTCGCCGCGCCCAACCCCACCCACCAGCAGAAGTGCGCCGCCGAGGCCGCAGCCGTGCAGAAGGCGTGGCGCGAGACCACCGGGCGTGACGTCACGATCGCCTGGGGGGGCCACGGGGCCGACTCGCCGGCGTCGTCGCCGGCCCGGCCCGCTGGTCGGCCGAGCGCCGCGGCGCCCGACGACGCCCCCGTGCCAGAGCCATCGCCCGAACCCGACTTCGACGCGTTCGACGAGATCGACGAGTCGCGCCCGGCCATCACCGGCAACGAATCGGCGTTCGACCGCATCGCCGAGGCCTTCCCCGGTGCGCAGCGCATCGAGCCGCAAGGACGAGAATGAGCAATTACTCCCCTCCCGTCCAGACGCTCATCGACGAGCTCGGGCGCCTGCCGGGCATCGGTCCCCGATCCGCCCAGCGCATCGCCTTCCATCTCCTCAAGATCCCCACCGACGACGTCCTGCGCCTGTCCACGGCCATTCGCGAGGCCAAGGAGAAGGTGCGCTTCTGCACCCGCTGCTTCAACGTCACCGACCAGGAGCTGTGCGGGTTCTGCCGGGACGACCGCCGCGACAGCCGGGTCGTCTGCGTCGTCGAGGAGTCCCGCGACATCGTCGCCGTCGAGCGCACGGGCGAGTTCAAGGGCCGGTACCACGTCCTCCTCGGCGCGATGAGCCCGCTCGAGGGCATCGGGCCCGAGCAGCTGAAGATCCGCGAGCTCCTCGCCCGCATCGAGCCCGAGGGCATCGACGAGATCATCCTGTGCACGAACCCCAACACCGAGGGCGAGGTGACCGCGATGTACCTCGCCCGTCAGCTCAAGCCCCTCGGCCTCAAGGTCACCCGGCCGGCCAGCGGGCTGCCCGTCGGCGGCGACCTCGAGTACGCCGACGAGCTCACGCTGGGCCGGGCGCTCGAAGGGCGGCGGGAACTCAGCGAGTAGCGAGCGAGCGGCGCCGATTCCCGCCAGACTCGCAGTCCCCCCCTTCCCATCCCCCCTGCATGACCCGAGCCATCCGTCTTCGCCCGTGGCAGAAGGCCGCCTTCGACGCCTTCACCGCCTCCGAATCCCCCGACTTCCTCGCCGTCGCCACCCCGGGCGCCGGCAAGACGACGTTCGCCCTCACCACGGCGCGCTATGCGCTCGGGCGCACGCCGGGCCGGCTCGTCGTCGTCGCTCCGACGGCCCACCTGAAGGTGCAGTGGGCGGCAGCCGCCCACCGGATGGCGTTGCACCTCGACCCGGCATGGTCGCCGTCGAGCGGCCGCCTCGCGCCAGACCTCCACGGGATCGTCACGACGTATCAGCAGGTCGCATCGTCGGCCGAGGTGTTGCGTGGGCTGGCGAACGACGCCTTCGTGATCCTCGACGAGATCCACCACGCCGCCGACGACCGGGCGTGGGGCGACTCCATCCGCATCGCCTTCGGCAACGCCCGCAGTCGCCTCGCCCTGTCGGGTACGCCCTTCCGATCGGACACGTCGGCGATCCCCTTCGTCAACTACGTGCTCGACGAGGCACGCGCGGACTACACGTACGGCTACGCCGACGCCCTTCGAGACGGCCGCGTGGTCCGGCCGGTGTACTTCCCGCGAACCGGCGGCCACATGGAATGGATCGCGCCGGACGGCAGCGAGATGTCGGCGAGCTTCGACGACGCCCTCGACGCCAACCGCGCGGCCCAGCGGCTCCGCACGGCGCTGTCGCTCGAGGGGCAATGGCTGCCGACGGTGCTCAAGAGCGCCCACGAGCGCCTGACCGCGCTGCGGGCGGCCGACCCGGACACCGGTGGACTCGTGATCGCCACCGACCAGGACCACGCCAGGGGCATCGCCCAGCTGATGCGGTGGCGTCTCGGGGTCGACCCGGTCGTGGTCACCAGCGACGACCCGATGGCGTCGGCCCGCATCGCCCGCTTCGCGGCGAGCAGCGACCCGTGGCTGATCGCCGTCAGGATGGTCAGTGAAGGTGTCGACATCCCCCGTCTCGGTGTCGGCGTGTACGCCACGACGACCACCACCGAGCTCTTCTTCCGGCAGGCGGTCGGCCGTCTCGTGCGTTGGCGGCGGGGCGCCAAACGACATCAGGCGTTCCTGTTCCTTCCCGACGATCCCCGGCTGCGCGCCCGGGCGTTCCAGATCGCCGACGAACGCCGGCACAGCCTGCGGCGCAAGGACGAGGACGATCCGGCGCCGGAGGTCGATCCCACCGCCCTCGACGAGCAGAAGCCCGACGAGCCCGAGCAGCTCAGCCTCTTCGCCGTGATCTCGGCGGTGGCGACCGACCACGACGAGCCCGACGCCCCGTGGGACGACGACCTGTCGTCGATGTCCGACGGCGAGGGCGGCGAGGACGAGCCCGGCGTGGTGATCGAGTTCGGCGACCCGCCGCCACTCGCCTCCGCGCCGGGCGGAAGCAACGGCGGCGATCCGACGATGACACGCGTCGAGTACAAGCGCCGGCTGCGCGACTTCAACGCCGAGGCGGCCCGCGAGCTGGCGATGATCACCGGCTGGCAGCACTCGAAGGTGAACGCCGAGCTGAATCGGCTGGCCGGCGTGGAGAAGGTGGCCCAGGCCACCGTGGAGCAGCTCGAGCGTCGGCTCCGCCACGCCGAGTCGTGGCTCCGCCGCGCCTGACCCAACGCTGCCCTATGTTCCTGTACTGGTCTTGGCCCGTCCGCGGGACAGATCCAGTACACGAACGCGGGGCGTGGTGGCCTCAGCGCCCGTCGGAGCCGGCAGGCGCGTCGGTGACCTGCCACTGCACGGTGGGACGACCGTCGACCCGCCATTGCTGTCCGCCGACGTCGGCGATCGAGCCGTCGCTGACGTCGAGCGTGGGCCAGCCCGGCGGCGAGTCCTGCCACGCCTCCTGGCGGCCGTAGGCGGTGCGATCGAGCAGCGCGTACGACCACAGAGCCAGCTCCGTGCCCCTGCCCGTGGTCCAGTACGTCTCGAAGACGTTGTCGTCGTCGTCCCGCAGAAAGAAGGCGAAGAACCCGAACCCACGTCCCGCGACCACGCTGGACTCGCGAGCCGACCACCAGGGTGTGCGGTAGCCGAGGAACTCGGCATACGGGGCACTCTCGGCGTAGGTGCCCTCGCAGAAGATCGCCAGCGTCACGTCACGCTGGTGCAGGTACGCCAAGGGGGTCTGGATGTGCGACGCGATCACGGTGCACCCCTCGCACTGCCCTTCCCACGCCTTGCCGTCGTGCCACATGTGGAAGTAGCCGGCGAGCATGCGCCGCCCGTCGAACGCTTCTACGAACGGCACCTCACCGGCGGCCCCGACGACGGTCGCGTCGGGTGCAACGGGGGTCATCGGCAGGCGGCGTCGGAGCGCGGCGATCGCGTCGCTCTCCCTCGTGTGCGCCTTCTCACGAGTCAGCAGCCGATCGAGCTCGGCCTGCCACTCGGTGCGGGACGCCACGGACGGTTGCGGCGCCGGGGCGAGGGGTGTCGTCGGTAGGTGACGCGGCATGGGTGCCTCCTCAAGTGGTCAGTCGTCGCGAAGACGCCGCCCGACCCGCGAACTCATCGCCCACGGGGAAACTCGTTCGATGCCGCCGAACCGACCACGTAGCGTCGTCTGACCGTGAGTCGTGTGCTGGACGCCGTCGCTCCGCCGCGCATGGGCCGGAGCTTCCGCTGGCTGCTGGCGTCGTCGTGGGTGACGAACATCGGCGACGGCCTGGCGCTGGCGGCCGGTCCCCTGCTGGTGGCCGACCAGACCGACAGCGCCTTCCTCGTCGCCCTGGCCGCCCTCCTGCAGCGCCTGCCGTGGCTCCTCTTCGGCCTGTGGGCGGGGGCCATTGCCGACCGGCACGACCGCCGTCTCCTCGTGCGGCTCGCCAACGCCGTCCGCGCCGGAGTGCTGGTGATGCTGGCGCTCGCCATCGTCGGCGACGTCGTGTCGATCGCCGTCGTGCTGCCGGTGATGTTCCTCCTGGGGACGGCCGAGACGTTCGCCGACACGGCCACGAGCACGCTCGTGCCGATGCTCGTGCCACGCGACGACCTCGTCGTGGCCAACTCGCGCATCCAGGCCGGACTGGTGACCGCCAACCAGCTCGTCGGCCCTCCCCTCGGCGCCGTGCTCTACGCCGCCGGGACGGCCGTTCCGTTCGTGAGCCAGTCGGTGCTCGTGCTCCTCGGCGTCGTGCTCGTCGGCCGCATCGCCGCCACCCCACGGGTCCGCGAGGGATCGGGTCACCTGCGGCGGGATGTGGCCGAAGGGTTCCGCTGGCTGCTCGCCCATCCGCCGATCCGCACGCTCACGCTGGTGATCGTCACGTTCAACGTCACGTGGGGCGCGGCCTGGTCGGTGCTCGTGCTGTACGCCCGCGACCACCTCGGGATGGGCGAGGTCGGCTACGGCCTGTTGACGACCGCGATGGCGATCGGCGGCGTGATCGCCACGCTGGGCTTCGACGCGCTGCATCGGCGGGTCCCGATGGCGCTGCTGATGCGCGTGTGCCTCACCCTCGAGGTGCTCACGCATCTGGCGTTCGCGGTGACGACCTCGGGCGCGGTCGCGCTGGTCATCATGTTCGTGTTCGGCTCGTACGCGTTCGTGTGGGGGGCGGTGTCACAGGCGATCCGGCAACGAGCGGTGCCGATCGAGCTGCAGGGTCGTATCGCCAGCGTGTACATGGTCGGCGTGTTCCTCGGCATCGTGATCGGCCAGGCGATCGGTGGCTGGATCGCCGAGGTCTGGGGCCTCACCGCCCCCTTCTGGTTCGCCTTCGCCGGCTCCGGCCTCACCCTGGCCCTCGTCTGGTCCCGCCTCACCAACATCGCCCACCTCGACGCCCACGCGGCGCCGAGCGCCTCTACCGCGCCCGACGTGGCCACCGAGCCAACCGCCGATCGAGCGTGACCGAGGCCCGAAGGGCCCGATCAACGCGCGGACGACGCTGCCGCCAGCCATCACCCCTGAGCCACGCGATCAACGCGCGGATCGGAGAGCCGACGCGCAGCGACCAACGAGCGGAGCGAGGCGGGCAGTGGGGATGGAAGACCCCGAGAGGGCCGAGAGTTGCAGTGACGCCAGAGAGCTCTTCAGCCGCCCCGCTGCCCCGGCTTTGCGGGGCGGCGGGGGCGTGCAAGAACCTCGGCCGCTGCAGCGAGCGAGGAACGAGCGAGCGAAAGCGGACGAACCCCTCGGCCGCAGCGTCTGCGAGCGAAGCGAGCTAGACGCTGCGGACGATGAGAGCGTCGCCCTGACCACCGCCGCCGCACAGGGCGACGGCGCCGGTGCCGCCACCGCGACGCTTGAGCTCGTGCAGCACGGTGAGGGCGAGACGGTTGCCGCTCATGCCGATCGGGTGGCCGAGGGCGATGGCGCCGCCGTTGACGTTGACGATCTCGTTCGTGACACCGAGGTCGGCCATCGACGCGATGCCGACGGCGGCGAAGGCCTCGTTGATCTCGATCAGGTCGAGATCGCCGACGGAGAGACCGGCGCGTCCGAGGGCGGCGTTGATGGCCTGGCTCGGCTGGTGGAGCAGCGACACGGAGTCGGGGCCGGCCACCATGCCGTATGACACGAACTCGCCGAGCGGCGTGACGCCGCGGCGCTCGGCCTCGGCGCGGGACATCACCACGACGGCGCTGGCACCGTCGGAGAGCTGGCTGGCGTTGCCGGCGGTGATCGTGCCGTCCTTGTCGAATGCCGGACGGAGGCCGGCGAGGCTCTCGGCGGTGGTGCCGGGCCGCACGCCCTCGTCGGTCTCGATGACGATCGGATCGCCCTTGCGCTGGGCGATCGACACCGGCGCGATCTCGTCGGCGAGGCGGCCTTCCTTGATGGCGGCCGCCGCACGCTCGTGCGACAGTGCGGCGGCCTCGTCCTGGGCCCCGCGGCTGATGTTGCCGGCGGCGTAGCGCTCAGTGCCGAGGCCCATCAGCACGTTGTCGAACGCACACCACAGTCCATCGGCGATGATCGCGTCGCGCAGCTCGGTGTTGCCATATCGGAACCCGCCGCGGGCGCCGTCGGCGATGTAGGGAGCGTTCGTCATCGACTCCATGCCACCGGCCACGACGATGTCGGCCTCGCCGGCGGCGATCATCTGGTTGGCGAGGTAAATCGAGTTGAGGCCGGACAGGCAGACCTTGTTGACGTTGACCGCGGGGACGCTGAGCGGGATGCCGGCCTTGGCAGCAGCCTGGCGCGACGGCACCTGGCCCTGGCCGGCCATCAACACCTGCCCGACGATCACGTGGTCGACCTCGGTGGGAGCGACTCCGGCTCGCTCGAGGGCGGCGGCGATGGCGTGACCGCCGAGCTCGGCGGCCGACTGCGAGGCGAGCGCGCCGGACATCTTTCCGATCGGGGTACGGGCGCCAGCGACGATGTATGAACCAGCCATGGCTCAAACCGTATCGGGTGGCCCGTCGCCGACCCCCAGCCAGCTACCCGCCGGTAACCCGCCACCAACCCTTCTGGTGGAGCCGAAAGCCTCGACGACGACCTTCTCGCTCCACCAGAACCACCGCAACGTTCTGGTGGAGCCGAAAGGCCCAACCACGGCGTTCTGGCGCCAGCAGAAGACGGTGCGTACGGTGCCGGTGATGAGCATGCGCACGGTCCGAGCCGCCGTCCCCGCCGTGGCGGCGGCCGTGGTGCTGCTCGCGGCCTGCGATGAGCAGTCCGGCGCGCCGCCCTCGACCACCACCGCCAGCACCGTCGCGACCCCGACCACGGCGACCGCGGCATCCACGGCAACCACGGTGGCGGGGATGGCGACCACCACGGCGCCGATGGCCGAGGCGTCGTCGACCACGACCGCCGAGCTCGGCCCCGAGGGACTCGCCGACTGCGAGGTGGTGCTCGGCGCGATCGCCGAGGTGGTGCAGCATCCCGACACGGCCGAAGCGGTCAATGCCGACCCCGCACTCGCCGACGAGCCCGCCTCCCGGGAGGCCTTCGACGCCGTGGCCGTGCGATTCGGGGCGCTGGAGCTGCGCGATCCAACGGTGGCCGCGGCCGCGGCCCTGGTTGGCGAGCGTGCGCTCGACGTGGCCCTCGCCGAAGGCACCGCCACGGGATTGGTCGAGCCCTACGCCGAGTCGTTCGTCGCCCTCAGCGACCTCTGCGCCGCCGCTGCCGATCTGCCGGCGGACTGACCGGCCGACTCGCCGCCGACCGACCGGCCGACTCACCGCCGCCTCCCGGGCCGAGCGATCGAGGGACTGACCGGCCGCCTCGTTGAGCGTGATTACCCGCGGGTAACATCCGGCGATGCAGCAGATTCTCGAAGCCGTCGAGGCCGGCGCATCCGGCGACGACATCGCCAACCTGCCTCTGCCCGACCACTACCGCGCGGCCTACGTCCAGCGGTCGGACGTGGAGATGTTCGCCGGCATGCCGTCGGCCGAGAAGGACCCCACCAAGAGCCTCCACATCGGTGACGTCCCGACGCCGGAGCTGGCACCCGACGAGGTGTTCGTCGCCGTGATGGCCTCGAGCATCAACTTCAACACCGTGTGGACGTCGATCTTCGAACCACTGCCCACGTTCGGCTTCCTCGACCGGCTCGGCAAGGAGAGCGAGTGGGGTGCCCGCCATGCGCGCGACTTCCACGTCGTCGGCTCCGACGCCGCCGGCGTCGTCGTTCGCGTCGGCTCGGCGGTGCGCAACTGGAAGCCCGGCGACCGGGTCACGGTGCACTGCAACTCGGTCGACGACCAGGATCCGTCGGCCCACGACGATTCGATGCTCGCCGCCAACCAGCGCATCTGGGGCTTCGAGACCAACTACGGCGGCCTCGCCGATCTGGCTCTGGTCAAGGCCAACCAGCTGATGCCCAAGCCCACCCACCTCACGTGGGAGGAGGCCGCCGTCAACGCACTGTGCCACTCGACGAGCTACCGCATGTTGGTCGGCCGGCACGGCGCCCAGATGAAGCAGGGTGATTCGGTGCTGATCTGGGGCGCCACCGGCGGCATCGGGGGCTACGCCGTCCAGCTCGTCCAGAACGGCGGCGGCACGCCGATCGGTGTCGTGTCGTCGCCCGACAAGGTCGAGCTGCTCAACCGCATCGGCGTCGAGGCGGTCATCGACCGCAAGGCCGAGGGTTACCGGTTTTGGAGCGACGAGCACACCCAGGACGAGGGTGAGTGGCGGCGGTTCGGCAAGCGCGTGCGCGAGCTCAACGGCGGCGAGGACCCCGACATCGTGTTCGAGCACCCGGGCCGCCAGACGATGGGCGCCTCGATCTTCGCCTGCAAGCGCGGCGGCACGGTCGTCACGTGCGCGGCGACGTCGGGCTACATGGTCGAGTTCGACAACCGCCACTTCTGGATGAAGCTCAAGCGGCTGATCTCCAGCCACTTCGCCAACTACGCCGAGGCCTACGCCGCCAACCGCCTCATCGACCAGGGTCGCATCCAGCCGGTCATGTCGGCCGTGCATCCCCTGACCGCCGTCGGCGAGGCCGCCCGATCGGTACACCGCAACGAGCACGAGGGCAAGATCGGCGTGCTGTGCCTCGCTCCCCGCGAAGGCCTCGGCATCGACGATCCCGAGAAGCGCGCCCGCATCGGCGAGGACAAGATCACCGCGTTCCGCGGCTGATCGGGCACCGCGCAGACACCGACCCAACGCAACGTCGATCGGCGGCGCCGGTCAGGCGGCGTGGTCCCAGCGCCGGCGCGTCGCCGGGACGGGGACGACCTCGCCGCGCTCCTGGGCGACGAGCACCTGCGAGCGGAGCCGCCGGTACCAACGCACCGCCTGAACGGCGCCGAACGCCTGCACCACGAGCGCCGCGGCGAACGCCAGGCGGAAGGCGCCGGGATCTTCAGCACCGGCGAGGTCGAGCACCTGGCCGACGGCGACCGTCGCCATGATGCTGGCCGAGAAGCCACCGACGTTGACGACCCCCGACGACGTGCCGACGAGGTGCACCGGGTTGTAGTCACGGGCGAGCGAGAAGCCGATGCCCGAGGCCGGCCCGCCGACGGCGGTGACGGCGACGGCCACGGCGAGCAGCCACTGGGGCGGCCGACCGCCGAAGCCGAGCAGGAGGGCGGACCACCCGGCGACGGTGATGGCGGCGATCCCCAGGGCGAACGGAACGCGCGCGGCCCGGTAGCGCCCGAACACGGCGCCGACGGTGACGCTGGCGGCGGCGCCCGCGGCGACGCTGAGCGTGAGCATGGCGCTCGCCTGGCTGCGGCTGAAGCCCTGGGCGACGAGGTACGGCACGCCCCACAGCACGCCGAACATCGTCGTGAACGTCATCGTCGAGAAGTGGACCCAGAAGCCGGCGCGGGTGCCGGGCGTCGACCACGCGGCGCGCACGTTGGAGGCGACTCGGACGAGCGATGCCCGGACGTCGACCGGCGACCGTTCCCGACGCGGCAGGACGACGTCGGCGCCGGACGAGGCGTCGGGAACGAAGCGGAAGACGGCTGCCGCGGCGAGCACCGAGGTCAGGGCGGCGACGGCGAACGTCGGGGTCCAGCCGACCGAATGGAGCGCGGCGTCGAGGGGGATCGTCGCCGCCACCGCACCGAGCGAGCCGATCGTGCCCGTCACGGCGACGATGAGCGTGAAGCGGCGGGCCGAGAAGTGCTGGGAGGCGAATCGCAGCACGCTGACGAACGTCAGCGCGTCGCCCGCGCCGAGCAGGGCCCGGGCGCCGAGGGCGCCGGCATAGGACGGAGCGACGGCGAACCACAGCTGAGCGAGCGCCGACGTGGAAGCGGCCACGAGGAGCAACCGACGCGGTCCGAAGCGATCGACCAGGACACCCGTCGGGATCTGCATCCCCGCGTACACGCCGAGTTGCAGGAGGACGAACACACTGAGCGCGCCGGCGGAGATGCCGAAGCGGTCGGCGGCGTCGAGACCGGCGACGCCGAGCGACGAGCGATGGAAGACGGCGGTGGCGTACACGGCGATCGCCGCGGCGAGGCCGCGGACGCGTGTGGACGCGGCCGCTGATCGGGCGACGGAAGCGACCGCGGACGGGGACGAGAGGGCGAACGTCATCGGTGGGCTCGCAGGCTCAGCGGCGGCGGCTGAGGAGACGGCCGGCGTCGTCGAGGTGGGCGTCGACTGCTGCGTCGACCGCGCGAACGGACCGGGAGGCGATCGCCTGGGTGATCTGCTCGTGCTCATCGGCGGATCGGCGCATCCGGGCCGGGTCGACGTCACCGTCGGCGAGGAGGTTGACGACGCCCATGCGGAGCTGGCGATCGCGCAACGAGCGGTACAGCGTGGTGAGGATCTCGTTGCCGGCGGCGGCGACGATCTCGAGATGGAACGCTCGGTCCGCTTCGACGTAGGCGACGGTGTCACGACGCTTGGCGGCGTCCCGCATGTCGTCGATGTGGGCCTGCAGTGCGGCGACCAATTGGGTGGGCGAGCCGTCGGTGACCGCCCGGCGGGCGGCGAACGTCTCGACCAGCCGCCGGGTCTCGAGCACGTCGGCCATCTCCTCGGCGGTGACGGGCAGGACGAGCGCACCCCGCTTGGGGAGCAGGCGCACCATGCCGTCGGCCTGCAGGCGGAGCAGGGCTTCGCGGACCGGGGTGCGCGACACGCCGACGGCGTCGGCGATCTGGCCCTCGGTGATCAGGTCGTTGCCGGCGATGCGGCGGCACAGCACCTCGCCCCGGACGTAGGCGTACGCCCGGTCGGCAGCGCTGGCCTCGGAGACCGCGGCGGGACCGCCGGCGACCGCGTTCGTCTGCCCGGTGACGAGGTCGGCGAGCGACTCGGGGTCGAGCGTGGCGGCGGTCGTATCCATGTTGTATCTATGCTAGGCCGCGCTTGACCTGGTGGCCTGGCGGCGTTCGTCACACACCCTGCTGTCCGGCTGGCGGGGCGTTCTGCGAGAATGCTCGGATGCTGCTGACCGAGATCGACCATGTCGCCATTGCGGTGCGCGACCTGGAGGCTGCCATCGACTACTACCAGCGCGCCTTCGGTGCCACGGTCGACCATCGGGAAGTCGTCGAGTCCGACGGCGTCGAGGAAGCCCTGCTCAAGGTGGCCGAGAGCTACGTGCAGCTGCTCACGCCGACGCGTGACGACTCGCCCGTCGCCAAGGCCATCGAGAAGCGCGGCGAGGGCCTCCATCACGTCGGCTACCGCGTGGCCGACTGCGGGGCCGCCCTCGAGTCGATGAAGGCGGCGGGCGCCATCGCCATCGACGCCGCCCCCCGGCCGGGCAGCCGTGGCACGACCGTGGCGTTCATCCATCCCAAGGGCAGCTTCGGCACGCTCATCGAGCTCGTCCAGGAGTGACGCGGACACGCCGAGGGCGCGGCGTGACGCCACCGATCTCCTCTCTCCAACTCTCCTCTCTTCAACCCTGATGACCTCCCTCCCGGCCGCCGTCCTCTGGGACCTCGACGGCACGCTCATCGACACCGAGCCGTACTGGATCGCGTGCGAGTACGAGCTGGTCGCCCAGTTCGGCGGCACGTGGACCGACGACGACGCCCACTCGATCGTCGGGTTCGACCTGCTCGACGCGGCCGAGATCATCCGCGACCGCGGTGGCGTACGCCTCGAGCCGCAGGAGATCGTGGAGCGCCTCCTCGCCGGCGTGCGGGAACGGATCCGGGCCCACATGCCGTGGCGCCCGGGAGCCGCCGAACTGCTGGCTGCCCTCAACCGGACGGGCGTGCCCACGGCGCTCGTGACGATGTCGTGGCGGGCGATCACCGAAGAGGTCCTCCGGCAGCTGCCCGCCGGCTCGTTCCAGGCCGTCATCACCGGCGACATGGTCGAGAACGGCAAGCCGCACCCCGAGCCCTATCAGCGGGCGGCCCAAGAGCTCGGGGTCGATCCGCTGTCCTGCGTGGCCATCGAGGACTCCCCCACCGGGGTCCGCTCCGCCGAGGCCGCCGGGTGCGTCGTCGTCGGCGTGCCCAACGTCGTCGCCATCCCGGCCGCCCCGGGACGGACGCTGCTCGACTCGCTCGTCGGCGTCACGCCCGAGCAGCTGGGCGACATCGTCGAGAGCACGCCACCTCCGCTCCAGGATCCCACCCGCCCACCGCGGCCGCCGCGGCCGATCGCCCCGTCACGCGACGGCCGCCCGCCCCGCGTTGCTCGTGAACGGTCGCGGGAGCGCGAGCAGGACGCCGCCGCCGGCAGCAGCCGGGGTGTCGACGTCCGGGCCTGGATGCGCGGCAACGGGTTCTTCGCCGACCGCATGCGTGTCCTGATCGCCGCCGCCGTCGCCCTCGTGCTCGTCCTCGCCGGCGTCTGGTGGTTCCTCCTTCGGGGCGACGACGACAAGATCAGCTACGAGCCCGGACCGTTCAACGTCCACACCTGGGTATTCCCCAGCCAGCTCGACCGGACGATCCCGGGCATCAACACGCGCGCCAGCGCTTTCCACCAGGTGTCTCCATTCTGGTTCGAGACGACGGGCGCGACGTCGATCGGCGAGATCGACGACCCCGGCTACGACCCCGAGGAGGGCCGCCAGTTCATCGCCAACGCCAAGGCCGCCGGCGTGCCTCTCGTTGCGTCGATCCTCGACAGCAGCGGCAAGGGGACGATGGCGGCCATCCTCGCCGACGCCACCCAGCGCCAAGCGCACATCGACACGATCGTCACGTTCGCCACGAGCAACGGTTTCGAGGGCATCGATCTCGATTACGAGAACTTCGCCTTCACCGACGGGTCGGACACGTGGGAGACGACCCGGCCGAACTGGGTGACGTTCATCCAGGAGCTGAGCGAGCGGTTCGACGCAGAGGGGCTGATCCTCACCGTGAGCGTGCCGCCGAACTTCGGCGATGCAGCCGTCGATGGCGACCACGACTACTGGGTGTACGACTACGAGAGCATCGCCCCGTATGTCGACGCGATCCGCGTGATGGCCTACGACTATTCCATCCTCAGCGGCGAACCCGGTCCGATCGCCCCGATCGACTGGGTCGAGCGGGTCATCGATGGCGCCACCGAGCTGGTCGGCAGCCCGGAGAAGCTGGTGCTCGGGATCCCGCTGTACGCGTACAACTGGGTCACGGCAACCACCGGCACGTGCCCCGAGAACGCCGAAGGCCCGATCAGCCAGACGAGCTGGCGCGTCGCCGAACTGCTGACGCAGCGCAACCCGACACCGCCCGTCTTCGACCCGACCACGGGCGAGACATCGTTCACCTACCAGCTCGAGCAGACCGACGGCACCACCACGTGCACCCAGACCCGGCACGTGCAGTACCTCGACGACCAAGGCATCAGGCTGCGCATGCAGATGTCGGTCGACAAGGGCATGCTCGGCGTCGCCCTGTTCGCCTACGGCTACGAGCCGAACTCGATCTGGCAGCAGATCGACACCATCAACGCCGCGCTGACGCCTCCGTCCACCACCACGCCCGGCTGACCCGCGCCGCCGTTGGTGAACACAACCCGCAGATGCTGCGGGTTCCGCTCACCGGCCCGACGCAAGCCCCGCCGAATGTGAACACGACCCGCAGGTGCTACGGGTGGTGAACACAACCCGCAGCGGCGGAGCTCGGGCCCGCTGCCGGACGGGTGACGGTGGCATGATCGGGCGGAACCGTTCCGAGGGGGATTCATGGACCGCGAGATCACGACGATCGTGCCCGACCTGCACTTCAGCGAGTGTCCGCGCTGGCACGACGGGAGGCTGTGGTTCTCCGACTTCTACCAGCACCGCGTGCTGTCGGTCCTCGCCGACGGCAGCGACCTGCGCACCGAGGCCGAGGTGCCCGGGCAGCCGTCGGGCCTCGGCTGGATGCCGGACGGCACGTTGCTCATCGTGTCGATGACCGACCGCAAGCTGCTGCAGCGCGCCGACGACGGCACGCTGTCGGTCCACGCCGACCTGGCGCCGTTCGTGAGCGGCCACCCCAACGACATGGTGGTGGACGAGTCGGGCCGGGCGTACCTCGGCAACTTCGGGTTCGACCTGATGGCCGGCGAGTCGCCGGCCCCGGCCAACCTGGTCCGCGTCGACCCCGACGGCACGGCGAGCGTGGCGGCGGCGGGGCTGTTGTTCCCCAACGGTTCGGTGATCACCGACGACGGCGAGCTGATCGTCAACGAGACGCTCGGCAACCGCGTGAGCGTCTTCACCATCGCCGACGACGGCTCACTCGGCGAGCGGCGCGACTGGGCGACGTTCGGCGAGCAGCCGCCGGTCGGGGCGGACGTCGACACCGTGCTGGGCAGCCTCGCCGTCGGGCCGGACGGCGGATGCCTCGACGCCGACGGCGCGATGTGGATCGCCGACGCCCTCGGCAGCCACGTGATCCGGGTGCTCGGCGGCGAGATCGTCGACGAGATCACGACCCCGATGCCTGCCTACGCGTGCATGCTCGGCGGTGACGACGGGCGCACGCTGTTCATCTGCACGGCGCCCGACTTCTTCGAGCACGCCCGCCGCGAGGCCCGCGAGGGCGCCATCGTGGCCACCACCGTCGACGTCCCCCACGCCGGCCGCCCCTAGTAGTTCCGCGACCCGACCCATCCGAGTGTTGAACCGCGCCCGAGTGCCGGGCGTCCCGACGGTGGGCGCCCCACACTCGGGTGCCCGGTCACGCGCCGCCCGACGCCCGCCGGACCCCGGCGGACGTCTGCGGGGCGGTCGCCGGCCGGAGCCAGCAGTACGGTGGCCGCCGTGAAGGTCCACCTCGTCGACGGCACGTACGAACTGTTCCGCCAGAACTTCGGGCGATCGGGCCGGGAGGACTCCCGAGAGAACGCGGCGACGATCGGCGTCCTGGCATCCACGCTGTCACTGATCGCCGACGGGGCGACGCACGTCGGCGTGGCGAGCGACCACGTGATCGAGAGCTTCCGCAACGACCTCTGGCCGGGCTACAAGACGAGCGAGGGCATGCCGCCCGAACTGCTCCGCCAGCTGCCCGTCTTCGAGGACGCATTGACGGCGATGGGCGTCACGGTGTGGGCGATGGTCGAGTACGAGGCCGACGACGCCCTCGGTGTGGCGGCGGCCGTCGCCGATGCCGACGAGCGGGTGGAACAGGTGCTGATCGTGACGCCCGACAAAGACCTCGGGCAGTGCGTGCGTGACGATCGCGTCGTTCAGTTCGACCGCCGCAAGCGCGAGATCATCGACGAAGCGGGCGTCGTGACCAAGTTCGGCGTCGGGCCGGCGTCGATCCCCGACTACCTCGGCCTCGTCGGCGACACCGCCGACGGGTTCCCCGGGCTCGCCGGATGGGGTGCGAAGAGCGCGTCGGCGGTCCTCGCCCGCTACGGCAAGCTCGAGCACATCCCCTTGCAGGCCGGCCAGTGGGACGTGCCTGGTCTCCGCGGCGCCGAGAAGCTGGCCACGACGTTGCGCGAGAACCTCGAGCTCGCCGTGCTCTTCCGCCACATCGCCACCGTCGTGAGCGATCCGGCACTGATCGACGTCGGCACGGTCGACTCGTGGCGCTGGACGGGCCCCACCGCCGAGTTCGCCGACGTCGCCCGCCGTCTCGAAGCGCCCGAGCTCATCGACCGCGCCACCCGTCTCGCCGCCAAGATCTGATTCTCAGCCGTCTCCGGTCGCGAAATCGCGACGATCGAAGCACACGAATCGGCGGGCTGCGTCGCCAGCTGCGCGCGGTCAGGCACCCGGAGCGCGGGCGAGGACCTCGACGTGGACGACGACGAACACGCCGGCCGGCTCGGCCGCCCACGCCTCGAACGCCGCCGCCAACTCGGCCAGCTCGGCCTCGTCGCTCAACCCGTACTCCACCGCCTGCTCCCCGTAGGACGAGGCACGGATGCGGTCGGCCCACAGCAGCCCCCACCACGTGCGGTCCTCCGTGGTGGCGAACGTCCACGTCGAGCTCGACGTCTGCACGTCCTCGAAACCGGCAGCGTGGACCCAGGTGGGGAGCCAGCGGCCGGCATCGGCCTGGGCGCCGTTGCGCTGCGTGATCTGGTGGTACAGCTGCATCCAGCGGTCGAGTCGCGGATCCGACGGCGCCCAGCAGAAGGCGCCGTAGTCGCTGTCGCGGACGGCGATCAGCCCGCCGGGCCGCAGGACGCGCCGTGCCTCGCGCAGCGCGGCGATCGGGTCGCTCAGGTGTTGCAGCACCTGATGGGCGTGAACCACGTCGAAATCACCGTCGGCCGCGTCGAGGTCGTAGGCATTGGCCACGTCGAACTCGACGTTGCCGGCGCCAGCGGCCGCGGCAGCGGACTGCGCCTCCGCCACGACAGTGTCGGCGACATCGACACCGCGCACCGGGCCGGGAGCCACCCGGGATGCCAGGTCGAGCGTGATGGTGCCCGGCCCGCAGCCGAGGTCGAGCAGCCGATCGCCCGGATGGAGGTGCGGGAGCAGGTAGGCGGCGGAGTTCTCTGCGGTGCGCCAACGGTGGCTGCGGAGCACCGCCTCGTGATGACCGTGGCTGTAGACGTCGACATCGGGCATGACTCCACAGTCGCGCCAGACGGCACGTCTTGTCCAGCGGGATTCGTGTCCCAGTTATTGAGACAGCGAAGCTTCGCGACACCACAGGCGAACACGGCGAACCCTTCCGGACGCGGCACGGCTCCGACGGGCACTGAAGTGACGGCCAGGCGATCTGCGGCACACAGGTGGTATCGCTGAAGGCTGCTACCTCCCGGTCCTGACCTGGTTCGCGAGCACCCGTTGCACAGGACCCGACCGTCACCTCACTACCCGCCGGAGCCGGCACGAGGACGACGCCGATCGTCGAAACGCGACGATCAACGTGGTGGCGTCACGATAGCCGCCCGCTACCCTTCGTCCACCCGAGGTCGCAAGCCCCGGGCAACCCAGGAGGGGTGCGAGAGCGGCCGAATCGGCACGCTTGGAAAGCGTGTGTGGGGAAACTCACCGTGGGTTCGAATCCCACTCCCTCCGCTGATGGCCGCCGGCACGAACGTCGCCGCTGCGCCCAACGACCACCGTCTATGACCACACCGCCGACGACCGACCCGGCCGGCTGGCACGTCGAGATGCACGCGGCGATCGCCGAGGCCGCGGCCGCCGTCGCCCATGGCGATGTCCCCGTCGGTGCCGTGGTGGTGCGCGACGGCGCGATCATCGCCGCCCGCCACAACGAACGCGAGCTCACCGGCGACCCCACCGCCCACGCCGAGCTGCTCGCCGTCCGCGATGCGGCCGCGGTGATCGGGCACTGGCGACTCGACGACTGCACGCTCGTCGTCACGCTCGAGCCCTGCCCGATGTGCGCCGGCGCCCTCGTCAACGCCCGGCTCGGTCGCCTCGTGTACGGCGCGACCGATCCCAAAGCCGGCGCCGCCGGCAGCCTGATGAACCTGGTGACCGACCCTCGTCTGAACCACCGGATCCCCGTGGAGTCGGGCCTCGAGGCGGAGCGCTGCGGCCAGCTGCTCAAGCAGTTCTTCGCCGAGCGGCGCCGCTGACACACAGCCGCCGGCGCGTTCTCAGCGAGTTCCCGGCTGATCCTGCCGAAAGGTTCAACCGCCGTCGTCATCGTCGTGATCACCCCTCGACCACGAACGGAGATCATGATGAGAACACGCAGAGCCGCCGTCGTCGCCGCCAGCCTCGGGCTGCTCGGTGGAGGCGCCGCCTGGACGATGAGTCCAGCGCTCGCCGCCTCGCCGGCGACCATCGACGACACGGTGCCCGACGACGAGTCGACCACTGGCGGGGACGAGACGACCACCGCCACCGAGGCCGAGCCGTCGAGCGACGAGACATCTGACGACGCGACGGCCGATGACCAGACCGGCGCGGACGGCGACCTCGGCGACGACCAGATGTCGACGACGGGCGACTCCTGGATCGACGATCTGCTCGCCGATCTCGTCGCCGACGGAACACTGACCCAGAGCCAGGCTGATGCGGTGGCCGCCGCCTTCGAGGACGCCATGCCTGTACTCGGCGGTCGTGGCGACGTGGCCCGCCCCGGCCGCGTCGGTGGGATCGCGATCGGCCTCGACGTGGCGGCCGACGCGCTCGGCATCTCCACCGAGGAACTGGTGACTGCGCTCGGCGAGGACCAGAGCATCGCCGACGTCGCCGTGTCGCAAGGCGTCGAGGTTCAGACGGTGATCGACGCTCTCGTCGAGACCGCGTCGGAGCGCATCGACGAAGCGGTGGCTGCGGGTGAGCTCACCGAAGAGCAAGGCGCTGAGCGTTTGGCCATCGCGATCGAGCGTGTCAATGAGCTGGTGAACCGGCCCGGCGGTCTCCCCCGTCCCGGCCGACCCGGCCGTCCCGGGACGAACTGGCCTGGTGGTTTCCCAGGCGACGAGTTCCCCGGATTCCCCGGCGGCGGCTTCCCCGGACAGCCGAATGACGACGGAGCATTCCCGTCGCTGGGCGGACCGGGACACGAGTACGGACACGACGAGTGGGACGGCGGCGACGGTCCCGCCCCGACCGACGGACCCTCATCGACGGACAGCTCGGCGGCCGACGCCGGCGACTCCACGGACCTCGACACGGCCGACGCCTGATCGGCGCCACCCCAGCGGAGTGGTTCGGGATCGGCCGATGGGCCGATAGCCTCCCGCAGCGGAAGGATACCCAAGCGGACGAAGGGACACGCCTCGAAAGCGTGCGAGGGTCAAACCTCCGTGGGTTCGAATCCCACTCCTTCCGCCAATCGAGCCACCAGGGCGTTTGTGCCCGGTTCGATTCAAACCCTGTACGGCGAGTGCTACGTCGTTCAGTGCAGCTCCTCCGACGCCAACCGGAACACTTGGGACCAAGGACCCTTCCGGCTCCACGGACAAATTCGGACAATCGCGCGAACGGCGGGCGGACAGCGGGGAGAGGCACCGAACACTACGGCGGCCGACGCTCACAGCACTCCCCGCTGCGCCGCCGCAGCCTCTCGTGGTGGCGAGGAGATCGAATTCCTCGGCGACACGACGTAGCGAGCCCGATCAGTCCGGGTGACTACGGGTCATGGCCGCCACCAGTGATCGCGTGGCGCTGCTCGAACTCCTCGAAATCCAAAGCGAGCACCGAGGCCGGCGCCGGAGCCCGGGCCGCCGTGTACATGCAGCATCGGCTTGCCGGCGTTGCTGCCGACCGTCTCCCAGTAGACGTGGTTGCCGTCACCGACATCGATCATCCCCGACTCGTGAGGCTCGCGCGGCGCAACAGACATGACCCGAATGTGGCCCGGCCGTGCCGCCGTCCGCTCCTTCGGCTTTACGAGCGAGCACCTTCAGCCGAAGCGGGTTCTCGGCCAGCCATCGCGGCGCGAAGCAGCCGTTGTCGTTGCTCGAGGATCTCGGGCCGGCCGCCCGAGAGCGACGGCGAGGTCGTGTGCGAGGTGATCGTGAACACCACGCTGTGAGCGTTCAAGTCGCAGTGACTGCCCACGACGTCGGCGAGGCCCACTGTTGCGGCGATCTGCTCGGACTGCTCGATCTGCTCCAAGTGATCGACGATCGGCCGGTTCAGTCGGCACCACTATCGCGAGGTCTGTCAGTAGTGGTAGCGAGCCTGGAGGATCACGATGTCGTCACCGTCGACGAGATACACGAGCCGATGCTCCTCGTCGATTCGTCGAGACCACGCACCGGCGAGGGCGTGACGAAGCTGTTCTGGTTTGCCGATGCCAGCGAAGGGATCGCGGGTGACGTCGTCGAGGAGGCGGTTGATGCGCTTGAGCGTGGCACGATCGGTGCTCTGCCAGTGCCGATAGTCGTCCCACCCGTTGGGGGTGAAGACGAGCCTCACCGGTCGAGTTCGTGCTCCTCGGAGCTGCCGGCGCGTGCTTGGTCGAGGCTCTCGAGCAAGCGGCGGACGTTGGCTGGCGACCGCAGCAAGTAGGCAGTTTCCTCGAGGGCGCGATAGTCGTCGATGGAAAGCAGCACGGCGTCGCCTCGCTTTGAGGTGATTTCGATCGGGGTGCGGTCCTCGTTGACCTTCTCGAGCAGCGGGAACAGGTTCTTGCGGGCTTCGCTCGCGGTGATCGCCATGGCGTCCTCCCGGAAGTGGTACCGGATAGTGTACCACTGTGTGTTGGCGGGTGGCAGCCGCAACGGACGCAGCCAGCCGTGTCTGAGAATCGCGTTCCACAATCCTTCGGCTCGGGCTGACGCCCTCTCGGGTCAGCCAGACCATCCGCACCCTTGAACGCCGAGTCGGTGGTCGCTTGTTCGAGCGCACCAGCCGCGCCGTATCGCTGACGGCGCTCGGGGCGCAGATGCGCCAGAGCATGCTCCCCGCGTACCAGCAGATGGAACAGGCGTTCAACAATGCCCGTGCCGCTGCGACTGGGCTCACCGGCACCGTGCGGATCGGCATGTACTCGCCGGCCAACGGCGGTCCGTACCCTTTGGAGATCATCGCCGGTTCAAGCAGGAGCACTCGAACTACGACGTCGAGCTCGTGGAGACCGGATTCGAGCACAGCCAGTTCGACTGCTGCGGCGCGACCGCGTCGACATGCTCGCCGTGCGCCTTCCCATCTCCGAGCCCGGCGTCGTCGTCGGGCCGGCGCGTGGCCCGGGCGCGCGCTCGACCACGACCGGCCAGGGAACCGACGTCGTGCCACTCGGAGGTTGCTCGCCGGAGGCACGCAGCCGAGCGTCAAGGCGGACCCATCCGCCCGGCTGCGCGACCGCCTCACTCGATCGCCCGGCGGAAGGCGAGAGCGACCATGGCCCCGAACGAGCGCGAACCTCGTGCGATGTGCAGGATGAATCGGGGGATCGGCGAGGGTCCGCTCGTGGCCGGCGGGGCGACCGCATCGGAGCCGACCGGGTCGACGTCGCCACGCCAGATGTACCTCCCGCCTCCCATCCCGCCTCCTTGCCCGATCGAAACGCGCTGTCTCTCTGACCGGAAGTCGCAACGGGCCATGCGATGACGCGATCGCTCCGAAACTCTCCCTCAGACCGTCCGCGTGTCAACGTCGGCGTCCGCGGCCAGGGGACCGCGGCCGAGGCCGATCGAGCGATCAGATCTCCGGGTGGTGACGCTGACTGAGACGGGCGGCGTAGACGGCCGCCTCGGTCCGGCGGTGCATACCGAGCTTCATGAGGAGGTTGGACACGTAGTTCTTGATCGTCTTCTCCGCCAGGTACATCTCGGCGGCGATCTGCCGGTTGGTGAGGCCGTCGGCGAGGAGGGCGAGGATCTTCTGCTCCTGCGCACTCAACGACGCCAACCGCTGATCCTGAGGCGGTGGATTGCGCAACCGATCGATGACGCGGGCGGTGGCGAGCGGGTCGAGCAACGACTCCCCTCGAGCGACTCGTCGCACCCCCTCGACGAGGTCGCCGCCGCGCACCTCCTTCAGCAGATACCCGGCTGCACCGGCCATGATGGCGTCCACGAGCGCTTCGTCGTCGTTGAACGACGTCAGCATCACGCAACGCAGCTCAGGGTGATCGGAGCGGATCTGGCGGCACACCTCGATGCCATTGCCGTCGGGCAGCCGAACGTCGAGGACAGCGACGTCGGGCTTGGCGACCGGGACCCGGAGCAGCGCCTCCTCGGCCGTCGATGCCTCTCCGACGACGGTGATGTCGCCGGACGCCTCCAACAGGTCGCGGACCCCGCGTCGAACCACCTCGTGATCGTCGAGGAGGAAGACCCGGATCATCGGCGACTACAGCTCCTTGCGGCGGGACACGTCTGACGAATCTATCATCGACTCGTGGCCCACTACGAGTACGCGGGCGTCAAGCAGTTGAGGAGGCTGCTCGACGCCGTGATGGCCGTCGGATCAGAACTCAGCCTGCCGACGATCCTCCGGCGGATCATCGAGACCGCCACGGAACTGGTGGACGCCCGGTACGGAGCCTTGGGGGTACTCGACGAGTCGAGGACCCGCTTGTCGGAGTTCATCACCGTCGGGATCGACGACGACACGATCCGACGGATCGGGGATCTGCCAGAGGGCCACGGCATCCTGGGCCTGCTGATCGTCGACCCGAAGCCCTTGCGGCTGCCCGACCTCTCTGCGCATCCCGACAGCTTCGGATTCCCGCCCAACCATCCACCGATGACGTCGTTCCTCGGTGTGCCGATCTTGCTGCGCAACGAGGTGTTCGGCAACCTGTACCTCACCGACAAGGCCGATGGTGATGTCTTCACCGACGTCGACGAGGAGTTGGTGGTCGGTCTCGCAGCGGCGGCTGGGCTGGCAATCGAGAACGCCCGCCTCTACCAGCTCGAGCAGATGCGATCGTTGTTCGACGAACGCGAGCGAATCGCTCGAGACCTCCACGACGACGTCATCCAACGAGTCTTCGCAGCCGGACTGTCGTTGCAGTCCGCCGCACAGATGTCGAGGCAGCCCGAGCTCACCCAACGGCTCGCTCAGGTGATCGACGACTTGGACAGGACGATCCGCCAGGTTCGCAATGCCATCTTCCGTCTCGGTCAGCCCGCCGACGAGACGGTGAGTGTTCGGGCCGACATCATCACCGTCTGCACCGACGCCACGAGTGCGTTGGGATTCGACCCGCTCTGCCAGATCGCCGGGCCGGTCGACACATCGGTCTCGGCGTCCGTCTCCGATCATCTCGTCTTGACGTTGCGCGAGGCACTGTCGAACGTCGCCCGTCACGCCAAGGCGACAAAGGTGGAGGTGCACGTCGCGGTCGAGGGTGGCACGGTCCGGCTGGACGTGATCGACGACGGCATCGGAATCGACGACGGATCGATCGGCAAGGGCAACGGGTTGCGCAACCTACAGGGTCGCGCTGCCGCGGTGGGGGGCAACCTGTCGGTCTCCACATCGACCTCCGGTGGCACGCATCTCATCTGGCAGGCGCCGTTGAACTGAGCCGCTCGACCGACGGACGGTCGTGCGTCGATCCGGGGCGGCGAAGAACCCGGACTCCGACGGGTCGGCGTGGTGACCATCGGCCCTAGCGAGCACATGACGGCCGGCAGACAGTGAAGGCATGGCAACGTCCCATGTCGAGTCGGAGGCTCGCTGATGTCCCCCACCGGGCCGGCGCCGAGCTCCGCCCACCTGATCGACGAGCTCAAGGGACCGACGCGCTCACTCCGCGGAGCGATCCCGAACACGTGGAACGCATTCGGGAGCATGCACGAGGCGGCCGTCGCCGACGGCGCGCTCGCCAGTTCGACCAAGGAGCTCATCGCCTTGGCGATCGCCGTCGTCAAGCAGTGCGACGGCTGCATCGCTTACCACGCCAAGGCGGCGGCCCGCCGCGGCGCGACCGCCGACGAAGTCGCCGAGGCGCTCGGCGTCGCGCTGCTCATGGACGGCGGCACCGCATCCGTGTACGGGCCACGCGCCTGGGCCGCCTTCCAGGAGTTCGCCGGACCACCGACCTGACGCACGCGCGCGACACGACGGCCCGGATGCGGCGCGTCACAAGGGCCCTCACCCGAGGCTGCGCCGATGACCTTGGGCCCTGTCGTCGGAGCAGCGCGCGTGGTGTGCTCGAGGTGTGACGCCCACGCCGGCCGACCACCCGTTCTGGGTGCCTCCTGAAGACGACGTGCTCGCTGCTGCCGGCACCACGCCGCTCGGTCTGACGACCGAACAAGCGCGCTCTCGTTCGGTCGGTCGACGCGAGGACAGTGCCGCGGCGAACCAGTGGCGACTGCTGTGGCGCCAGTTCAACAACCCGATCATCCTGCTGCTCCTCGTCGCCGCGATCTTGTCGATCGTGCTGGGCGACCTGGTCGACGGGCTGATCATCGTCATCATCACTCTCACCAGCGCCCTGCTCGGCTACCGCCAAGAGAGCGGCGCCGTGCGGACCGTCGACGATCTGCTCGGCGCCGTGCGGGTGCAGGTCGAGGTGCGACGGGACGGTGCCGTTGTGCCCGTCTTGATCGACGATGTTGTCGTCGGTGACGTGGTCGAGCTCCACGCGGGCGACGTCGTCCCCGGCGACGGTCGCATTCTCTCCGCCGATTCGCTGATGGTCGACGAGTCGGCCCTCACCGGCGAGAGCTTTCCCGTCGAGAAGCAACCGGGCCGGCTGCCCGACGACGCCCCGCTGGGCACACGCACCAACAGCGCATGGCGCGGCACCCACGTGGCCAGCGGGACCGGCGTGCTGGTGATCGCCAGCGTCGGGAGCGATACCGAGCTGGGGCGCGTCGGCACGCACCTCGGCGCCGGACACGTTCCGACCGCGTTCGAGCTCGGCTTGCGGCGATTCGGCTTCTTGCTGATGCGGGCGACCGCGCTGCTGGTCGCCGGCATCTTCGTCGCCAACGTCGTGCTCGATCGTCCCCTCATCGAGTCGCTCCTGTTCTCTCTGGCCCTGGCCGTCGGGCTGACACCGCAGCTGCTGCCTGCCATCGTCACCGTCACGCTGGCGCACGGGGCCCGCGTGATGGCGGCGCGGCGCGTCATCGTCAAGCGGCTCGACGCGATCGAGGACATCGGAGCGATCGACGTGCTCTCTGCACCGACAAGACGGGAACCCTCACGTCCGGCTCGATACGGCTCGACGCCGCGGTCGACCCTTCGGGCCGGCCTTCCGACGCTGTGCGCCATCTCGCCTGGATCAACGCGGCGGCACAGCGCTCGTTCCGCAACCCGATCGACGAGGCCATCACGGCAACCGCCGACGGCTCGGAGCCCGCCGTCCACATGATCGACGAGCTCCCGTACGACTTCAGCCGGCGACGCCTGACGGTGCTCGTCCGGGTCGGGGGAACGACGATGGTCGTGACGAAGGGCGCCGTCGAGGAGGTGCTCGGATGCTGCGATCTCGACCAGCAGGCACGGACGGCAGCCCACGAACAGTTCACCGCCCTGTCGGCCCGCGGCGTGCGCGTCCTGGCCGTGGCGACTCGTCACGTGGCCGAACCGCCACCTGCCGTGCTGGAGCCCGTCCACGAGTCAGGGCTCGTTCTCGCCGGGTTCCTCTGCTTCAGCGACCCACCCAAGCCTGACGCCGGGGCAGCGCTGGCCGAGCTGGCGGCCCTCGGCGTCTCGACCAAACTCGTCACCGGCGACAACCGGTACGCTGCCGCGCACGCCGCCGCCGCGGTGGGCCTCGACACCGCCGAGATCGTGACCGGAGCCGCCATGGCGAGGCTCATGGACGACGAGCTGACTGCCGTCGCCGTACGGGCCGCCGTGTTCGCCGAGGTCGAGCCCCTCCAGAAGGAACGAATCGTTCGAGCGCTACGCGCCGGCGGCCACACTGTCGGCTATCTCGGCGACGGGATCAACGACGCACCTGCACTCCGGCTGGCAGACGTCGGCATCTCGGTGGACAGCGCAGTCGACATCGCCAAGCACACGGCCAGTGTCGTGCTGCTCGACAAGGACCTCGGTGTGCTCGGCGAGGGTATCCGTCAGGGTCGCCGGGTGTTCGCCAACACGCTCAAGTACGTGCAGGTCACGATCTCGGCAAATTTCGGCAACATGGTCTCGATGGCGGTCGCTGCCGTGGTCCTGCCGTTCCTCCCGCTCCTGCCGCGGCAGATCCTCCTGCTCAACTTCCTCTCCGACATCCCCGGCACCACGATCGCGGCCGACAACGTCGATCGCGAGGCGGTGTCGGACCCCCACGGCTGGGACGTCGCACGGCTTCGCCGCTTCATGATCACGTTCGGTCTGATCAGCTCGGCGTTCGACATCGCCACGTTCGTCGTTCTGCGCGTCGGGTTCGACGCCGGTGCCGAGCTGTTCCGGACGGGTTGGTTCCTCGAGTCGACGGCAACCGAGCTTGTCGTCATGCTCGTGCTTCGGACCAGGAGACCCTGGTATCGCAGCCGTCCCGGCACAGCACTGCTGGCGTCGTCACTCGCCGTGGCCGCGATCACCGTGGCGATCCCGTTCAGCCCGCTCGCCGACAGCCTCGGGCTGACGGCCCCGACCCCGTCCCTCGTGGCCGCCCTCGCCGCGATCACCGTCCTCTACGTCGCCGCGACCGAGCTCGCCAAGCGATTCTTCGACAGCGCCCGGGACCGATCGTCGGTGCCGGTCCGCAAACGGCTCGATGGGCCTCCTGCGGGAACAAAAGGTCGTCTGCCGGGAGGCGACGGGACCTTCGACTCTCACCGATCGGCACCGATCGGAGTCATCGATGAACCATGAAGATCGGGAGACCCTTCCACCCGGCGAGGACTCTTCACCAGGCCGCGGTGCTGCTGCTCGGCGTCGTCGCAGTCGCCTGCGTCGATGACGCCCCGACCGTTCGCGGCGGCAGCGCGTTGAGACCAGCGGCCGTTGCCGGTGTCGCTCCGGGCGACACCATCGAGTTCCGCGCCTCCGAGTTCGGCTTCGCTCCCAAGGATCTGGTCGCTGTCCCGGGACAGTACCGAGGAGTCCTGATCAACGACGGTGCAGTCGAGCACGACATCACGTTCGAGGGGCATGACCCGATCGTCGCCGGTCCGGGGCAGACCGTCGAGTTCGAGTTCGCGGTTCCCGATGGCGGAATCCGCTACTGGTGCTCCATCCCCGGGCACGAGGATGCCGGGATGGCCGGCAAGATCGCTGCGGGCACCGGAGGCGAGACGAACGACCCGGCCGGCAGCGAGAACGGACACTCCGGTCCGGCGGAGCCCACAGGCGTGGCGGAGGCCGACCCGGAGGTTCCGGCGTACGCCCTTCGAGATCCCCACCCACCGGCGCGGGGCGAAGGGCCTGGCGTCACGCTCATCGCTGGAGGTGCCGCCGACGGCGGAGACCTGATCGAGTGGGAACTCGTCATCGAGGAGCAGCTGATGACCGTCGCCGAAGGGTTCGAACAGCTCGTATGGACCTTCGGCGGTGAGGTGCCGGGGCCCGTGCTCCGGACGCGGGTCGGCGACACCGTGCGCGTTCATCTGATCAACCCGCTCGACTCGGAGGTGTCGCACTCGATCGACTTCCACGCGTCACAGGTGTCGATGGAAGACGAGATGGACTCCATCGCTCCCGGTGAGGAGCTGATCTACGAGTTCACCACCGACTACGCCGGTGTCTTCATGTACCACTGCGGGACTCCCCCGGTCCTCCACCACATCGCCAACGGGATGTACGGGATGGTGATCGTCGAGCCGACCGAGGGCCTGCCACCCGCCGACGACGAGCTCTTCTTCGTCCAGTCCGAGTGGTATCTCGGACCGCAAGGCGAGGTGACCTCGTACGCGGCCGCCGACCAAGCCGCTCCCGCGCCCGATTTCCAGGCGTTCAACGGCGTCGCCTCGCAGTACCTCGATCATCCCATCTCCATCGCCACCGGAGAGGACGTGCGGATGTTCGTCCTCGACGCGGGGCCGTCGATCGCAACGTCGATCCACGTCGTCGGGGCGATCTTCCACCGAGTCGTCAAGGAGGGCGTCGCCCTCGAACCCGGCAATGAGGGCACCTGGGGTGCACAAGCCGTCGACCTCGCTCCAGCCCAGGGAGCGGTGATCGATTTCCGAGCGCCCGAGGCCGGCACCTTCGCGCTCGTCAATCACGCCTTCAACTTCCCGGGACGTGGCGCACTCGCGCTGCTCTCGGCGGGCTGACGGCACTCCGATCGGGAACTTCGGCCATCCGCACCGTGCGGATGCGCCGCGGCGGGCCAAGGGACCTTTGGCCCTACATCTCGCGGCGCGACGGTGCCTCAGATGGGGTCGTGACAGATGCTGTGGAGTCCGCAGAGGGATGGGCGCAGGTGGCGTACGTCAGCGTCGCTCACGACGGCCCTCGGATCGAGCAGGAAACCTGCGACGGCGCCGAGTCCGTGGCCCGCATCGTCGAGTCCTGGCAGGCACAGCAGTCACCCACCGTCGAACGGATCATCATCGAGCCGCATCCGCCGGAGCTGATCGTCGAGCTGTTACGAGCGATCGCCGACGCCATCGAACGTGAGCAGCCAATGCCACTGTCCCACCCGCTCCCGCCGCTGCGATTGGAGATGACGGCGGGGTCGACGACCGCGACGCCTCCCGGCCGCGTCGAACTCCGGCTGCTGATGCGAGAGCTCGCCCATCCCGGCGATTGACCGATCGCCGATCACGGAGTCGGTGGCGGGCGTCAAGGGCCGAATGGCCTGCCGGGTCGGGGTCGAGGACCCTGGGCAGGACCGGGACGACTGCGCTTCGATCGACGTGTGAGACCGATACCGACCCAACTTCGCGACGGGTTCGTCGTCACGATGTACGAACTCGAGGAGGAGACGTGCCGTCGGCTGGCCTGCGGTACGAGCTTCGGCCGCGTCGTGTTCGACGACGACGACGGGCCTGTGGCGTTTCCGGTGAACGCCCTGTTCACTCAGGATCGAGTGCTCTTCCGGACGGCGCCGGACTCGGTGCTGGACCGTTCGGCCGGGCGAGGCCAGTACGTGTCGTACGAGATGGATGAGATCGACCCGGTCAGTGAGTCGGGATGGAGCGTGCTCGTCCGTGGCCACGCCGGGCCGCTCGTCGACCCGGCAACGCTGGCCTCGGTCGCCGACACCGACGTGCGGCCGTGGGCACCTGAGGGTCGCGATCGATGGATCGAGATCGCAGTCGAGCGAATCTCCGGCCGGATCATCCGCCGTCATCGCCTCGAGACCGACCAGCCCCCCGACCCGTACATGCCGCCGGACTGACGCCACCGAGATCGATGCATTCGTCGTGTCCGCCGAACCTTGCGAGGACGACGCCGGCACCGCATCGAGCAGGGGTTCCGGTCAGACCGCGGGGCGATGACCGGCCGGAACGATGAGAACGGGCCTGGCACTGTGGTGCACCACGCTCATCGTCACGCTCCCGAGACTCACTCGCGCCATGCCGCCACGGCCATGGGATGCCATCACGAGGGCGTCGACCGGCCATCGGCGCGGCAGGTCGGCCAACTCCGCGGCGACGTCATCGGCGTGAAGAATCTCCCACTCCGCGTGAGGGACACGGCGCGCGAGTCCGTGGACGTAGTTGCTCTCCCGCCCATCGGAGGGCGGGGCGAAGAGATCGGGGCGCCGGGCCACCTCAACGATCCACGGGGTCGGACCGAACTGGCGGGCCCAGTCGATCGCCGGCTCGAGCGCCCGTTCGGCGACGTCGGAGCCATCGACGCACACCACGAGCCGTCCTTCGCGCGCGGGATGGTCGGGCGGACGGAAGTGGCGGCCGACGACGAGTACAGGCCGGCGCGATTCGCGTAACACCTCCTCGGTCGTGCTCCCGAGAAGGGCGACACCGATCCCGCCCCGGCCGTGGGACGCGATGCAGACGAGCGCCGCGTCGCGGTCGGCATCCTCCACGATCGTGCGGGCGGCGGCACCAGGGATCCTCACGACCGCTCCCGCCGTCGCGATGTCGATCTGCATGTCGACACCGGAGCCCACGGCCCGGGTCACGCGTTCGATGCGGTCGGTGACATCGCGCCGCTCGGCGTCATCGAAAGCGATGCCGAGCACCGTGACCGGTATGGCGGCCCGCCGGGCAAGGCCGCTGGCGGCCAGAAGGGCCTTCATCGACAGATCCGACCCGTCGGTCGAAACCACGATTCGCGGGTAGCTCATGAGTTCGACGGTCGGAACCTGCAGACCCGGACTCCACAGGACGAGGTCCTGACTGAGCGGACGCTTGAATGCTGACGCCGCCGGCGACAGTACGTCGGGCTGGGGCGACTCGTTGGCGGCTCAGCCACGGCGAGCCGCTTCGAGCAGCAGCCGGTGCTCGGCCGCACCGAGGGCGTGGCGGGCCGACTCGACGGCGTCGGGGTTGACCGACACGGACGTGATGCCGGCGCGCACCAGGTGCTCGGCGAACGCCGGGCGATTCGAGGGCGCCTGGCCGCACAACGATGACGTCAGACCGAGCCGGCGGCACTCCCCGATGATCTGGCCGATCGCCGCGAGCACGGCGGGGTCCTCCTCGTCGAAGAGCTCGCGGCAGACCTCGGAGTCGCGGTCGACACCCAGGACCAACTGTGTGAGGTCGTTGGAACCGATCGAGACGCCATCGATACCCATCGCGGCGTACTCACCCAGCCGGTAGACGACCGAGGGCACCTCGGCCATGATCCATCGCAGGAGACCGCGCTGGCGTCCGAGCGGGCTCGCGTCGATGAGCTCGAGGCAGGCTTCGAGCTCCCATCCGGTGCGCACGAACGGGATCATGACGTGAAGGTTCGGGGTCTCCTCGCGTACACGAGCCAGCAGCTCGAGCTCCAGCGAGAACAGATCCGGCTCGCGCACATACCGGTAGCAGCCGCGATAGCCGATCATCGGATTGTGCTCGGGTGGCTCGTAGTCGGCGCCACCCGACAGGGCACGGAACTCGTTGGTGCGGAAGTCCATCGTCCGGTAGACCACCGGTCGCGGGGCGAACGCCCTGGTGATCGTCGACAGCGCCGTCGCCATCGCACTCAGGAACTCTTCACGTCCACCGGCGGCCAGCACCGCACGCGGGTGGCGGCCCTGAAGCGCCTCGGTGACGAGGAACTCGGCTCGCAGCAACCCGACCCCGTCCACGGCGAGCGCGGCGACTTGCTCGATGTGATCGGTGAGCGCGACGTTGACGTAGAGGCGGGTGCCGAGATCGGTCGCGCCGCCCGCCGTGGGGGCCGGGGATGCAGTCGTCACCACGACAGGTGAGCTCCGCCTCCCGGGCGTGACCGTGCCTGCCGAACCGTCGACCGTGACGACCTGGCCGGTGGCGAGCGTGGTCGTCGCATGGCGCGTGCCGACGACGCAGGGGATGCCGAGTTCACGGCTGACGATCGCCGCATGGCAGGTGATGCCACCCTGATCGGTGACGACGGCTGCCGCGCGCCGCATCGTCGGCAGCCAGTCCGGGTTCGTCATCGGAGCCACGAGGACTTCGCCGCGTTGCAGGAGCGAACCCTCGCTGGGCTCGCGGAGGAGCCGGACCGGCCCGTCGGCAACTCCCGGCGAGGCTCCGAGGCCGCGAGCGACGACGTCCGTGGCGGCCGCCGTGGACTCGGCTAGGCCGGATGATCCGGCAGCGGGCGATGCCAGCGTGGTGATCGGACGGGTCTGGACGAGCATGACGGGTCCCTCCGCGGCGATGCACCACTCGACGTCCTGAGGCACCCCGTAGTGGTCCTCCACACTCCGGGCCAGCCGGGCGATCTCGACGACCTGGGCGTCCTCGAGCACCTTCTCACCGGCTTCCTGCGGTGACAGCTCGACGCGTTCGTCACCGTGGTCCTCGGCAGCAACGATCTTGTGGGTCTTGGTGCCGATCCGCCTGTCCACCAGTGCGAGGGTCTGCTTGTCGACGATGTACGTGTCGGGCTCGACCCGTCCACCGACGACGACCTCGCCCTGACCGAACGCCGCGTCGATCACGATCCGACCGCGGTCGGACGTGACGGGGTCGGCGGTGAACGCCACGCCTGACCGCTCGGCCGGAACATCGCCTGGACGACGACCGCCATCTGAGGTTCCCCGGCGAGTCCGCGAGCGCTGCGGTAGCCGAGAACCCGCTCCCCGAACAGCGATGCCCACGCAGCGACGACGGCTTCGGCGAGTGCCGCTGTACCTCGCACGTTGGTGATCGTGCGGTTCATGCCCGCGAACGACGTGTCGGCAGAGTCCTCGGCAGTCGCCGAGGACCGGACCGCTACCGGTGGGTCCTCGACACCGAGGCGGCGGCCCAACTCGGCGTACGCGGCGTCGAGGCTGCTGCGTATGGACGCGGGCAACCCGGCTTTGCCGACCAGTTGGCGCGCTTCGGTCGCCGCCGCGGCGCTGGGCTCGACAACCGGCGCGGCGAGCTGCTCGCGTACACCTCCCTCGTCCATCGACGCGACGTAGGCCTGAGCCGTGACGACGAATCCGGGCGGCACCGGGAACCCGGCGTTGGTCAGTTCACCCAGATTGGCGCCCTTGCCACCGGCGACGGCCACATCGGTCTTGCCGAGGTCCTCGAGCCACACGATCATGCTCACCGCCCTACCTCCGATCTCACGCTCATCGCCGCGCGACGACGCTGCCCTCCAGGTAGCACCGCCGGCCCCGGCGGACGGAAGGGGCGAAGGTCCCGACCTCGCGATCGTGGCGGTACCGGCGGACCCGCCCGCACTCCATGACGGACCTCCAGGGCCGTTGGTCTCTGGTGATCGGGTCGTGACAACTCGATGATCGAGGTGATGGACGAGACCTACACCGTCGGATACGACGGATCGGATGTTTCCCGGACGGCGGCCATGTGGGCGGCCGCCGAGGCCGATCGGACAGGCGCCCGAGTCAGCGTCGTGACGTGTTACTCGGCACCGGTCGCGGTGGATGCCTGGATGCCGACGGTTGCCTACGACGACGCGGCAACACGCTCGATCATCGGCGACGATCTGGCCGTCGTCGTCGAGACGATGCGCAGCCGGTACCCGGCCGTCAGATTCGACGAGCGCGTGGACACCGGCTCGCCACGAACGCAATTGGTCGCCGCGGCCGAGAACAGCACGCTGCTGGTCGTCGGGGGCACTGGCGCCGGGAAGCCCAGTCGTGGCTGCTCGGCTCGGTCGCCCACGCAGCTGCCCGGACGAGCCCGTGCCCCGTCGTCATCGTGCGCAGCCCGGAGCCCACGCCGCCGTCGAACCGGATCGTCGTCGGGACCGATGGGTCGGCCGCGGCTGACGAAGCGCTGACATGGGCCGTCGACGAAGCGGATCGCCGAGACGCCGAGCTCGTCGTCGTCCACGCTACCCGTACGGCACCGAGCTCAGCTCGATGACCGGCCACGACCTGACACGAGTCGACGCCGCGTTGGTTCTCGACCGCGCCCTCGAACGTTGTCGAGATCGCGGGCGAGGAGCGGTTCGTGGCGAGCTCGTCGAAGGCCCGCCCGCCCGCTCGCTCCTGGAACACGCAGACCATGCCGACCTCGTCGTCGTCGGCTCGCGAGGCCGCGGCGGGTTCCGGTCGCTCCTGTTCGGTTCGGTCGCCCATCGCGTCGCCGAGCACGCCGCGTGCCCGGTGGTCGTCGTCCGTGCGAAGCCCGACTCCCCGTGACACGGCCGCAGGCGGGACGGTCGGCCCCGGCCGTGGGCATCGACCGGCCGGGACGTCGAGCTCGCCGGTGCTCGAGCGGGCCGCGGTCAGCAGCTTGTGCTGACCGGCATGCCGGTCCGGCGGCCCGAGATCACGTCAGCGGGCAACCGGACGTAGTGGTCAGCGGTCGGCGATGACCACCGCTCGATGCCGAGGTCGTCGATGCGGGCGAGCTCGTTCGGATCGGTCACCTCCTGGGCACGCCCGATGACGAGGACGCTCCAACCCGTTCGCAGATCCCGGTCTGCGTGATCGACCTCGAAGCAGATGACCTGGCCCTCGCCGACCGCGTCGAGCTTGCTGCCTGCCGACGTGCGGAACACCACCGATGATCCGTCCACGACATAGGCCACGGGCAGTATTGCCGGCAGCGCGTCCGCGCTGATACCGACGCGGCCCAGCCATGCCGACGACAGCAGCTCGAAGCAATCGTGCTTGTTCAACGTTTCGAAGTCGGCGCTCTCCACGGCCGGCACACTGCCGGGTGCTCGCACCCGGCCGGTAGGGCCGAAAGTCCCGTTGGTCGGCCGCTCGCCCGCGAGTGACGGTGCCGAGCCGGTCAATCGTGATGCCGGAAGTGGAGGCAGAACCAGTTGCGTGCGGCCTCGGCGACGGCCTCCAGCGCGCCCGGTTCCTCGAACAGGTGGGTCGCCCCGGGGATCACGACGAGCTCGTTGGCGCACTGCAGCTCCGCCTGAGCACGGCGGTTGAGCTCCAGCACCACGTCGTCACGACCGCCCACGACCAGCAGGGTGGGCGCACGCACGCACGACAGGCGAGGCCGAGCCAGGTCGGGACGCCCACCGCGCGCGACGACCGCAGCGATCTCGGCGTGCGGGTCAGCGGCAGCCCACAGCGCGGCGGCCGCACCGGTACTGGCGCCGAAGTAGCCGATCGGAAGGGCGATCGACTCGGGCCGCCCGCGCAGCCAAGCGGTGACTCCAGTGAGGCGGCGGGCGAGCAGATCGACGTCGAACACGGCGGCGCGACGTTGCTCCTCGGCGGGTGTGAGCAGATCGAACAGCAACGTGCCGAGAGCGGCCCGGTTGAGGGCGGCGGCGACGGAGGCGTTGCGAGGACTGTGTCGACTGCTCCCGCTGCCGTGGGCGAACACGACGATCCCGATCGGGTGCTCGGGCACTGTGAGGTGGCCGCCGAGCCGAACCTCGTCCACGTCCACGGTGACCTCTTCATCGACTAGGAGCGCATCGGAGGGAGCGCCCGCGCTCGCCCCGTTCGGAGGGCGGCTGCGCTTCAGGCAGGCGATCGCCTCGTCGTCGGCGACCTGTGCGAAGTCGGCGTAGAACTGGCCCACGGAGCGGAACGGCTCCGGCGTCGCCAGGCACACATAGCCGTCGGCCGCCCCGCCCATCGCCTCGATCCAGCCGGGTGGGGCGACGGGGACGGCCAGGACCACCTGCGCGGCGCCTCGGGCCCGAGCCACCTGACAGGCGGCGCGGGCGGTCGAGCCGGTGGCGATGCCGTCATCGACCACCACGGCGACTCGGCCGGCGAGGTCGATCCGGGGACGGTCTGCCCGGAAGCGGCGAGCACGCCGGTCGAGCTCGACCCGTTCCTTCTCCTCCACCGCCGCCACATCACGCTCGGTCAGGCCGAATTGACGGACCAGGACGCCATCGACGACGCGCACACCGTCCTCGCCGATCGCGCCCATGCCCAACTCGGGCTGGAACGGAACTCCGAGCTTGCGCACCACGATCACGTCCAGCGGAGCGTCGAGTGCGTCAGCCACCTCAGCGGCCACCGGCACGCCGCCGCGGGGCAGCCCGAGCACCACCAGGGGCTGCCCCCGCAGGGGCTCCAGTCGGCGGGCCAGCCGGCGACCCGCCTGCCTACGATCAGCGAACAACTCCATCGGAAACCTCGTGCCTCCCTTGAGGATCCGTCCACATCGCCGGGATCGGCCGGACACCACTCACCGTGGACCCATCGGACCCATCGGACCCGGACCCATCGGACCCATCGGACCCGGACCCATCGGACCCATCGGACCCATCGGGCCCATCGGACACGATGGTGTCAGCGACGGATCGGCTGTGGCCGACCAGCACGGCATCGGCCACATCCGCGTGGGTGGGATCTCACCGCCCACGGTGGGCACCGGCGCGCCCGTCGCGGGCGGCGTGGGGACAGATGCCGGCGGCGTCCCGGGCACGTCCCGGGCGATGTCGACGACGATGCGAACCGGATCGCCGAGCGTGAAGACCCGGAAGTCGCGCTCGCGGTCGAGACCGATCGCCCAAGCTGTCATGCCCTCGAAGTTCTCGAGCATCTGCAGCTCACGGATGATGGTGACGTTCGTCGGGACGAACTCCGTCGGGCCTTGGTACCCAGCGCCCTCCGGGGACGTCATCCATGCGCCGACCGACAGGACCAGCGTCGCGTCGCCTGCCACCTCGACCGGCTCGCCGCGCGGTGAGTCGAGGATCGGGTCCGCCTCGTACCGCACCTGATAGCCGGGTAGGTCACCGCTGCCCTCGAGCTCGAGGACGACTCGCTCGAAGCACTCGTGTCCACCGGTGCGAACGTCTGCTCCGACCAGCGTCGACAGGCGACCGGGAAAGCCATCGACGACCGGAGCCGTGTCCCCCAGGTCACCGCAGGCCGTCGTCGCGGGAGTCGCCGGGGCCGGTGTGTCGGTGCTGGCTGCGACGGCAAGACCGCCGGCGACGACGCCAGCGCCCGCGAGGACCCCAGCGGCTAGCCATCGGCGCGGTCCCACACCTGCCTGTCTTCTCGATGCAACGTGCGGATGCGGTTGGGCAATCATGATCGCGCCTCCTCTCCTCCACTGTCCTCGCCCGGGTCGGACGCGGGAAGGGGCAAAGGTCCCGGCTCACCCGCGGAGCAGCGGCATCTCCCTGACGACGCCGTGCCGGCACGCGCCACGGTCATCCGGCGACGAAGGCCGGCGTTGGTTTGCCGCCGCGGCGGCGGATGGCGATGACCTCGTGGTACAGACGGAGGTGATCATCGACCATCCGATCGGTGGAGAAGTGCTTCTCGACCCGAGCGCGGCACGCGAACCGGCTGATGCCGTCGATGCGATTCAGCGCCACGGTCATCTCGGCCACGTCGGCACACAGATAACCGGTGTGGCCGTGGCTGACGATCTCCGGTGCCGCTCCCGACGCGAACGTGAGGACGGGCGTGCCACAGGCGAGCGCTTCGATCATCACCAGGCCGAACGGCTCGGGCCAACGGATCGGATTGACCAGGGCTTCGGCCCCGGCCAGCAGGTCGAGCTTGCGTTGACCGCCGACCTCACCGACGTACACCGCGTCGTCGCCGAGCAGTGGGGCGACGCGTTCGGCGAAGAAGCGGTGCTCGTTCGGTTCCCACATCTTCGCCGCGATCACGAGCCGTTTGCCGGCGCGACGGGCGGCGACGATCGCCCGGTGGGCCCCCTTGTCGGGGTGCATGCGCCCGAGGAACATCACGTACCCGCCGTCGCCGCGCCCGAACGGGAAGCTGGCGGGATCGATCCCGTGGTGAATGACCGCCGAGATGTCGACATCGGGCGCGGTCCTCCGCTGGGCGTGTGAGATCGCCACGACGTGGACACCAGCGGCCGCGACCGCGGCGTACTGGCGGCGGATCTCAGGGGTGAACTCGCCATGGGCGGTGGTGACGATCGGGATCTCGATGCCATGATCGCTCGCCCAGACCGGGCCCGACAACGTGTGATCGTGGACGATGTCGACGTCGCCGAGGGCCCGGTAGGCGGCCTCGACGTGGGCGATCTCGGCAGACTCCGGCGCGGTGGTGCCCAGTGCAGCGGGATACAACGATCGTGTCGGCACCGGGCACGTCGAGTCGCCGGTGCCGAACAGCGACACCTCGCAACCGGCGCGCTGCAGGCCGCGGGCCAGCTGGTCGATGACCGCCTCGGTGCCGCCGTACACCGACGGAGGTACAGGCACCCACGGCGGCGCGATCAACCCGACTCGGAGGTGGTGGGCGAGCGCGCGGGCTTCGTGCTGACCGGCTTGGTCGTACCGCCGTCGCAACGGACTCTCCAAGTGACGGTGCTGCATGAGCCCATCAGACCTCCGGCACCGACCCTGCACTAGGGGCGAAGGTCCCCCAGAGGGTCCGAGGCGCGTTGGGGACGGGCTCTCACACCGGCTGCAGATGCTGCGCGCCCCGGCCCGAAGGGACCTTTGTCCGCTGGTGCCACTGCGGCCGGCGGCGCCGGAGGCACTGGAGTCCACGGAGCGCGCCGCCGGAAGGGCCCAACGGCCCTGGCGAGTCGGTGCCGCCGTCACCACGCTGAGATCATGTCCGGTCCGACCGTGATCGCGAGTCCTCGAGACGAGAGGTTCTGGGCCGACGCCCGCGCCGAGCTCGAGGGGCTGCCGCACGGCGGTGGTCTCAACATCGCCCATGAAGCGGTCGACCGGCACCGCGCCGATGCCGACGCGACCGCCATCGTCGCGATCGACCGCCAAGGGAGACGCACGACCTTGACGTATGCCGAGCTGCGGCGCGCGACGAACCGCTTCGCCAACCTCCTCGAATCACTCGGCGCGCGTGCCTCGGACACCATGTTCGTGCTGCTGCCGCGGCGCCCGGAGCTGCACGTCTGCGTGCTCGGCGCGATGAAGGCTCGCCTCGTGGTCAGTCCGCTGTTCCCGGCGTTCGGACCCGAGCCGATCCGCCAACGAATGGCGCTCGGCCACGGACGCGTGCTCGTCACCACCGCCAGCTTGTACGAACGGCGCGTCGCGCCGATCCGGGCGTCGCTGACCCATCTCGAGCGTGTCCTCGTGATCCGCGAGCACGACGAGGAGCTCCCGGCCGGGACCATCGATCTGTCCGCGGCGCTGAGCCGCTCGAGCGACCGCTACGAGATCGCTGCCACCCGACCGTCTGACCCGGCATTGCTCCACTTCACGAGCGGGACCACGGGGACACCGAAGGGCGCGCTGCACGTGCACGAGGCGGTGGTCGCCCACCATTCGACCGCGACGACCGTGTTCGGGCTCCAGAGTGGCGACGTCTTCTGGTGCACCGCGGATCCCGGATGGGTCACCGGCATGTCGTACGGCGTGTTGGCGCCGCTGACCGTCGGCGCGACCCTCGTCGTGGACGAGGCCGATCTCGACGCCGATCGGTGGTACGGGATCCTCGAGCGTGAGCACGTGAACGTCCTGTACACCGCACCCACAGCCCTGCGCATGCTTCGCAAGGCCGGAGGAGACGTCGCGTCGAGCCACGATCTCGGTGCGCTGCGAACCATCGCCAGCGTCGGCGAGCCCCTCGATCCGGCGACCCTGGCGTGGGCGACGTCGACGTTCCGAGTACCGGTCCTCGACACGTGGTGGCAGACCGAGACGGGCGGCATCATGATCGCCAATCGAGCCGGCGTGGAGGTCCGGCCGGGGTCGATGGGCACACCGTTGCCCGGCATCGAGGTGGCGGTGCTCGACTCCGACGATCGTGGGGTCCCGCGCCAGCACGACGGGCACCCGGTCGCCGCGGCCGTCGGAGAGACCGGCCAACTCGCCCTGCGCGCCGGCTGGCCGTCCATGTTCCGGGCCTACCTCGGCGAACCCGAGCGCTATGCACGCTGCTTCGCGGACGGCTGGTACCTGACCGGTGACCTCGCCCGCCTCGATGCCGACGGGTATGTCTGGTTCGTCGGCCGTTGCGACGACGTCATCAAGTCGGCCGGACACCTGATCGGCCCCAACGAGGTCGAGAGTGTCCTGCTCCAGCACGCCGACGTGGCCGAGGCCGGCGTCATTGGCGTGCCCGATCCCGTCGCCGGCGAGATCGTCAAGGCGTTCGTGGTGCTGAGAGCTGGCGCGCCCGGCGGCGAGCGCACCACACGATCGATCCTCGCCCACGCCCGTCGTCAGCTCGGAGCGGCGATCGCCCCCCGTGAGATCGTCATCACGACCACGATCCCCAAGACCAAGAGCGGCAAGATCCTGCGCAGGCTGCTGCGTGCGCGTGAGCTGGGCCTCCCCGAGGGCGACCTGTCGACGCTGGAACCGGAGGTCTGATGATGCCGAGTGCCACGGACACGATGCGATCGCAGCGCCTCGGGTTGCTGCGGACGATGCTGCGGATCCGGCAGTTCGAGGAGCGCTGCGTCGAGCTCTACTCGGCGGAGCAGATCAGGGGCTTCGTGCACCTGTACATCGGTGAGGAGGCTGTCGCCGCCGGTGTGATCGACGCCCTCGACGATGCCGACGCGATCGTGTCGACGTACCGCGAGCACGGGCACGCGATCGCCCGCGGCGTGCCGATGCGCTCGTTGATGGCCGAGATGATGGGGCGCGTCGAGGGCTGCAGCCGCGGGAGGGGTGGATCGATGCACCTCTTCGACGCCGCACGGCGGTTCTTCGGCGGCAACGCCGTCGTGGGTGGAGGTCTTCCACTGGCCGTCGGGGTGGCGCTCGCCGACCACATGCAAGGGCGGGACAACGTGACGGCGTGCTTCTTCGGAGACGGAGCGATGGCCGAGGGCGAGTTCCACGAGTCGGCCAACCTCGCCGCGCTCTGGCACCTCCCTGTGCTCTTCTGCTGCGAGAACAACCTCTACGCGATGGGGACGGCGCTCGCCCGCTCGCACGCCCAGACCGACCTCGCGCTGCGGGCTGCCTCGTACGGTCTCACGTCATGGGCCGTCGACGGCATGGATGCACTCGCGGTGCGCGAGTCCGCCGGGCGAGCCGTCGAGTCGGTGCGCGCCGGTGGCGGCCCGCACTTCCTCGAGCTGAGGACCTACCGCTTCCGGGCCCATTCCATGTACGACCCCGAGCGCTACCGCGACAAGACCGAGGTGGCTGCCTGGCGCGAGCGCGACCCGATCACCACCCTCGACGCCGCCTTGCGCAGTGCGGGCGAGCTCGATGACGCCGGCCGGACCTCGCTCGACGACGAGATCGCCGCGGAGATCGACGACGCAGTCGCCTTCGGCGAGGCCGGCACCTTCGAGGACGTGGCCGACCTCACACGCTTCGTCACTGCGGAGGCGACGCCATGACGCAGGCCGACACTGTCCGCCCCTCCGGGGATGCCGTGGCCCAGCAGGCCGCGACCACCACGTACCGGGGGGCGATGCGCGAGGCGATGCGCGAGGCGCTCAACGCCGATCCTCGCGTGTTCCTGATGGGCGAGGACGTGGGTCGCTACGGCGGATGCTTCGCCGTGACCCTCGGCCTCCTCGAAGAGTTCGGTGAGGAACGCATCCGCGACACTCCCTTGTCGGAAGCCGGCTTCGTCGGCGCCGGCGTGGGCGCCGCTCTGGCCGGCCTGCGGCCGATCGTCGAGGTCATGACGGTCAACTTCAGCCTCCTCGCTCTCGATCAGATCGTCAACAACGCGGCCACGTTGCGCCACATGTCGGGCGGCCAGCTCGGGGTGCCCCTCGTCATCCGCATGACCACGGGCGCCGGGCGCCAGCTGGGAGCCCAGCACTCACACAGCTTCGAAGCCTGGTACGCGCACGTCCCCGGGCTTCGGGTGCTCGCCCCCGCCACGGTGGCCGACGCTCGCTTCATGCTGCAGCCGGCGCTCGACGATCCCGATCCCGTCGTCATCTTCGAGCACGGCTCGCTCTACAACACCCGGGGAACGATCGCCGACGGCCCCGTCGACATCCGGCGCGCAGTGATGCGTCGCGACGGTGACGACGTGACCATCGTGACGTACGGCGGATCGCTGCCCAAAGCGTTGAGCGCGGCCGACGAGCTGGCCGCCGGCGGGGTCAGCGCCGCGGTGATCGACCTGCGCTCGCTGCGGCCGCTCGACACCGAGGCGTTGGCAGCGGCCGCTGCTCGCACCCACCGGGTCGTCGTGGTCGACGAGGGTTGGCGCTCCGTCGGCCTGTCGGGCGAGATCGCCACGCAGATCGCCGAGGACGCGTTCTACGACCTCGACGCACCGGTGGCTCGCGTCTGCAGCGCCGAGGTGCCGATGCCGTACGCCAAGCACCTCGAGGATGCGGCGCTTCCGAACACGGCCCGGATCGTCGACGCCGTCCACCGCCTCGGAGGCTGACGTGGGCGAGTTCCGGATGCCGTCGCTGGGCGCCGATATGGACGAGGGCACCGTACTGGAGTGGCGGGTCCGGCCAGGCGACCACGTCGAACGCGGCGACGTGATCGCCGTGGTCGACACCGACAAGTCGGCCATCGACGTCGAGATCTTCCAAGCCGGAGTCGTCGACGAACTTCTCGTCGCTGTCGGTGAGTGCGTACCGGTCGGCACCGTGCTGGCAAGGATCGCCGACTCCGAGCCGATGAACGCCGGCGAACCGGCCACACCCAGCGATGCGGGACGTCGGACGACCGTGCCCGCACCAGTGCCGCACGAGACCCGGACGAGCGAGACCGCCCCACCGCCCGCACACCCCGCTGCGCAGGGGCAGGTGCGTTCACCGCTCCTGCGACGGCTGGCCACCGCCAAGCACCTCGACCCCTCCACGATGCGCGGCTCGGGGCCAGGCGGCCGCGTCACCCGCCACGACATCGAGATGTCCGCACCCGACCGTGCAGCCGCTGGCCCATTCACCCGATCGTCGCCGTACGCACGGCGTCTCGCTCGGGACCTCGGCGTCCAGCTCGCCGGTGTGCGCGGCACCGGCCCGGGTGGCGCTGTCGTGGCGCGCGACGTCCCTGCGCTCGCCGCCCGTCCGGCCGCGGCGGTTCCGGGACCCGTCGGCGCGGACCATCGAGCCTCGATGCGCCGTCGGATCGCCGAGCTGATGACGAGATCGAGCCGCGAGATCCCCCAGTACCACCTGAGCTCGACGATCGATCTGGATGACGCGATGCGCTGGCTCCGCTCACAGAACGAGCGAGCGCCCGTCACCGACCGCCTCCTTCCGGCGGCGCTGCTCCTGCACGCGACCGCCGTCGCCCTGACCGAGGTGACCGGATTCAACGGGTTCTACTCCGACGGCGCCTTCCGTCCCAGCCCACGGGTCCACCTCGGCGTCGCCATCGCCCTGCGTGGCGGCGGCCTGCTCGCCCCCGCCATCCACGACGCTCACCTCCTCGACGTCCACGAGACGATGGCAGCTCTCCGCAACCTGACGGCCGGCGCCCGCGCCGGTCGGCTGCGCGCCTCCGAGCTCAGCGAGCCGACCGTCACGGTGACCGACCTCGGCGACCGCAGCGCCGACGTCGTCCAGGGGATCATCTACCCGCCCCAAGTGGCGCTGATCGGCTTCGGGCAGATCGCCGACCGCCCGGTCGCCGTCGACGGTGCCACCGTGGTGCACCCGGTCGTCACAGCCACGATCACCGCCGATCACCGGGTGACCGACGGCCATGCCGCCAGCCGCCTGCTCCAGGCGATCGACCGGCACCTTCACGAATTGGGAGGAACGCCATGAACCGGCACGAGGCAGAGCAACTCGTACGGGAGGCTCTCGACAACATCGCTCCCGAGCTCGACGCCGCACAGCTGTCGGTCGACGACGATTTCCGCACCGACCTCGACCTCGACTCGATGGACTTCCTCAACCTCGTGGTGGCGATCAGCCAGCGGAGCGGTCGAGACATCCCCGAGCGCGACTACCCGCAGATCGTCACGTTCGGCGGATTCGTCGACTATCTGGCCGGCGACGGCTGAGCACGCGACGGTGCGATCCGGCGGCGATCCAGCTCATCCGCGTCGACGGACTCACTCCACCGGCAGGAGCAGGACGGGAACCGCCGACGTCGCGAGGACATGGCGGACCACCTCGGCGTGGCCGGGTGTGACGTTCTGGGACCAGCTGAGCACGATGAGGTCGATGTCATCGTCCCGGCAGACGTCGGTGACGCGAAGCCCAACCGGACCGGTCCGCAACAGGATGCGATCCGCTCGGGGGCAGAACCGCGCGATGAACTCGTCACCCCAGATCGCGAGGTCGCGGGCCGGGTCGTCGAGCGCGCCGGGCACGCTGGTGGCGGTGAAGACGTGCAAGACGACGAGCTCGACCTCGCTGTCGATCAGCTCGGCGAGACCGGTGGCGACCGGTACGGCCGATTCGACGGTTCCTTCGAGCGGGGCCAGCAGCCTGCGGATCGGATCACCGGTCGTGCCTGGCGCATCGGGTGGCACGACGACGACCGGCTTGCGGACCGATTCGACGAGCTCGAGCACGGTGTGACCGGCCGGTTGGCGGCCCGCCGAAGTGCCCCGGGCGCCGACCACGGCAGCGACCACTCGAGGCTGGTGGAACGCAGTGAGGAGCGTCGGCGCGACGGGGCCATCGAGAACTTCGAGGATGACCCCGTTCTGTTCGGCGAGGGCCAGCGCCTGGCGGCCGTCGTGTTCGCGGACGTGCACGGCCTCGGCGTCGGCTCCCAGGAGATCCGCGACCCGCAGGGCGGTGGCCAGCACGGGTTGCGCCGCCGGCGACTCGTCGATCGCGGCCAGCACGGTCTTCATGCCATCTCCTCGTTGCCGGGTCGGCCGGTGTCGAGCGGGACCATCGTTCGGCCCGTCGCGCACGGGTGCGATCGTCCGGCGATGTCGACGACCAGCGGCCCGGTGCTCGAGATCTCGATCGCATCGCGGGAGGCATCCACGGCGACCCCGTGGCCGTGGAAACGGAACGAGAGCCGCAGCGACGACCACGGCGCCGGGAGACGGGGGTCGATGTCGAGGCGATCGTGGTGGGGCCGAAGGCCGAGAAACCCGTACGCGAGGGCCTGCCACACGCCACCCATCGTGGCGAGGTGGAGGCCGCTTGCGGTCGTCCGGGTGATGTCGTCGAGATCGAGCCGGGCGGCCAGCCGGAACAGTTGCAGGGCCTCGTCGGGTCGACCGGCCCTGGCGAGCAGCGTGGCGTGGATGGCGGGTGACAGCGAGCTGCCGTGGGTCGATCGCGGCTCGTAGAACGCGAGGTTGCCGGCGAGGGACCCGGGACGCACCTCGTCGGGAACGAGATGGTGCAGCATGAGCACATCGGGCTGCTTGGTCAGTTGGGAGCGGGCCACCCTGGCGGCGCCGAGCAGCAGATCGGCCGGGAACGGTGGTGGCGCGACGTTTGCCGCGAGGAGCGGCTCGAGGGCCCAGTAGCCGGCGAACTGCTCGTACAGGCCGCGGGCTTCGTCCCAGCCGTCGACGAGGCGGTCGGCCACGTCGAGCCACTGCGCCGCCTCGGCCGCGAGCGCCTGGTCCGCTGGATCGATCACCGCAGCGGCCAGGCGAAGGTTCCAGCGCGCCATGACGTTGGTGAAGCTGTTGTCGTCGACACCTTCGTGGTACTCGTCCGGGCCGATCACACCGTGGATGTGGCCTCGTCCGGATGTGTCGAGCTCGATTCGGCTCGCCCAGTACCGCGCCGTGTCGACGACGAGATCACGTCCCAGCCCGCTGAGCATCGACGCTTCGCCGGTCCAGTTGACGTACTCGGCAAGGCCCCAGGCCACGTCGGCGACGATGTGTTCCTCGAGGTCGCCGGTGCGGATCAGGACATCGGTGCCCGACGGGTCGGTGGCATGCCGTGGCGTGACGTCGAAGCCGTCGCGGGCCGATTCCCACGGAAACCGTGCGCCGGCTCGGTTGTTCGCCGCCGCGTTGGCTCGGGCGCGGGCGAGACGGTTGACGCGGTACTCGACGATGGCTCGTGCGCCGGTCGGCTGGATCGCCGCCAGCACCGGAAGCACGAACACGTCGGCGTCCCACAACACGTGGCCGCTGTAGGCGGCTCCGGTCAGGCCACGGGGGCCGACGGCCGCCTCGCCGTCGTCGGGGGCCGCGCTCAGGAGGTGGAACACCGCGAAGCGGGCGGCGAGCTGTGCGTCGGGATCGCCGACGATCGTCACCCCCGCGTTGGCCCATCGACGAGCCCATGCGGCCCGGTGATCGGCCAGCAACCGGTCGAAGCCGACGTCGGTGAGTTCGCTCAGTCGGCGGACCGCGGCACGACCGGTGACGGCGCCCGCCGGATCGGCGATCCACGTGGCCAGCCGCTCCACGCAGCACCGCCGAGCACTGTCCGACCAGTGGTCACGGGCCGCGATGGCCAGGCTCCCACCGCCGGGCGACTCCGCCTCGTCGTCCCACGTCCGCAGCGGGTCGCCGGCCGGGCTGGCTGGACGCTCGAGATGGCCGACAGGTGCCTCGGCTCGGAGTGCCAGCGCGTGCGGTGCCGCGATCGAGACGAATCGCAGGGTCCGCACCCCGGCGGCCGCGCTGCGAACCACGACTCCCGTGCGCATGTCGAGGATCCGTCGATCGGGCCCGACATCGTTGAGCGGCACGGCTGTCCAGTCGGGGCCGCGGACGAGCTCGGGCACGGCATCGCCGGTGTAGACGCCGCTCGCGACGAACAGCGGCGTGGCGCCGGGACCGTCCTCCTCCCGCGCGGCGCGAGTGCCGACATGGCCATTGGCGAGGGCCCCCAGTGACTCGGCGACGCGGGTTCGTGCCGGGTCCGCCGGCAGCTCGATGGTCCACTCGGGATCTTCGTCGATCCATGGCACGCGTCGCTCTCGCCGCCTGGCGAGTTGCCCGTCGAGCACCCGGGTCACCTCGGCGATGTCCGGCCGCTGGCGGTCGTCGGCCGCCGTCGGGGTGACGGCGAGCACCAAGGCGCCGGTGATTCCCCGAGCCGCCAGTGCGTCCACGCCCGCTTCGAGGGTGACCGCGCCGGACGTGGTCGGGGGCCCGGCGGTTGCGACGACGACCACGTCCGCCCCCGCATTCCTCAGCGCATCGATCCGGTGGCGGATCTCCGCCACGGATCGCACGTCGCGGCTGTGTTCCACGAGCTCCCAGTCGACAAGGATGCCGGCAACGGTCACCTCGTCGGCCGGGCGGTGCGGCGCGTCGGCCGAGTCGGCGCTGGTGACGCTCACGATGGGCGTGGCCGGGTGGCGATCTCGAGGCCCGTGCTCCCCTCGATCTCGACACGTTCGCCGGTCACGTGGATCGAGACCTCGTGGTCTGCGACGGCGATCCCGCGGGCGTGCAGCTCGGCCATCGACGCCGGGAGGGTCGGGGCAAGCCAGAGACGGCCGTGGTTCACCTCGGGGTCGAAGCGCAGCAGGCTCCGCAAGACGAGCAGCGGGGCGGCCGACGCCCAGGCCTGCGGGTTGCAGGACGTCGGATAGCGGACGGGAATGCCGACCTCCGACCGGTCGAGGCCGGAGAACAGCTCGGGGAGACGCCCCGCATGCGCTGCGCTCGCGTCGATCAAGCCCTCGATCAGGCGATGGGCGCTGTCGACGTGGCCGTAGCGCATCAGCCCGGCAGCGGCGATGGCGCTGTCGTGGGGCCAGACCGAGCCGTTGTGGTAGGAAACGGGGTTGTAGGCATCCATCGTCGTCGCCAGCGTGCGCACTCCCCAGCCGCTGAACATGGCCGGCGACAGCAGGTGCTCGGCCACAGCGGCGGCGTGGCCGGGGTCGACGATGCCGGTCCACAGGCAGTGGCCCATGTTGCTCGTCAGCGCGTCGATCGGACGGTGGTCGGCGTCGAGGCCGAGCGCGTACCAGCCTCGTTCGGGCAACCAGAAGTCCTCGTTGAACCGGGTCCGGAGCCGGTCGGCGCGGCGCGTCCAGTGAGCGGCCCCGGCGGTGTCACCACCGAGAGCGGCGAGCTCGGCACGGGCGCGAAACGCGGCATACACATAGCCCTGGACTTCGCACAGCGCGATCGGCGGGTCCGCGAGGCGGCCGTCGGCTGTTCGGACAGCGTCCCACGAGTCCTTCCAGCCCTGGTTGGCGAGACCGTCGTCGGTGGCGCGCCGGTACTCGACGTACCCGTCCGAGTCGCGATCGCCGTAGTGATCGATCCAGTCGAGCGCGGCATCGACGTGTGGGAGCAGCGAACCGATCGTCTCGTGGTCGCACCCCCATCGGGCGAGCTCGCCGACGAGCATGACGAACAACGGGGTGGCGTCGACGCTGCCGTAGTAGGCGTTGCCGCGGTGGAGCGACAGGTCGGACGCCTCGGTCAGCCGGACCTCGTGGAGGATGCGGCCCGGCTCCTCCTCGGTCGTCGGGTCGACCGCATGGCCTTGGAAGGCGGCCAACGTCTCGGCGACACCGATGGCGAGCTCTCGATCGATCGGCAGGCTCATCCAGGCCGTCAGCAACGAGTCGCGGCCGAACAGGGCCATGAACCACGGGGCGCCGGCGGCGATCACCGGGCGGCGCCGGGAGGCGTCGAAGATCCGCAGCGAACCGAGGTCGTCGATGCCACGCCTCACGGCGGCGTCGAGCTGGGGCCAGTCGCTGTCGACGACCGGAGCGGCCGCCCGCCACCGGGACAGACGGGCGACCGGACCGGTGACGTCGTCGACGTGGCCGCACGGGAAGCGCAGCGTCGGGCCGGTCCCGTTGACCATGGCCGTCACCTCGATGCAGACCCGCCACTCCGAGCGAGGGGCGACCCGCACGTCCCACGTGATGCGGGGGCCTTCGACGGTCGCCTCCTGGTCGAACCGGACCGCCGTCACGTGCACCGATGACGGATCATCGCGTCGTAGACAGAGCAGGTTCGGGGAGTCCCCGTCGGGGAACGCCGGACGCGACCTCACGCGGCCCTCTTTCACCTCGAAGAGGTTGGCGAAGTCGGTACCGGCCTCGAGACAGATGCGAACCGCCGCCGACTGCATCCCGACGTTCCGCACGACGATCGACTCGCGCATGCCGTTGCCGACGTGCCGCGTGCGCAGCACCAGCAGGCCGCTGTCGGCCTGACCGGCCGGCGGCGGGGTCCGGGTGACGAACACCGCGTGGAACGGATCGGGGCGGTCGACACCGAGCGGCTCGAGCGTCGCGCCCTCGACGGTGAGCACCCACTGCGACAGGATTCGGGTGTCGAAGACGAACAGCCCACCGGCGTGGGCGTCGCTCAGGTCGCCGTTGCGGCCGGACAGGCAGAAGGTCTGCCCTTCGACCAACGTGGCGGACTCGTCGATCGACCACAGCGTTGCCAGCGGCCCCTCGAACGTCCACGGCGTCGTAGGGGGTGTCGCATTCACCATGACACCGCCGTCAGCAGTCGACTGCGGTGATGCGCCGCCCGGTGACCTTGTCGGGCACGATCGCGACCCAGGACACCGCCGGGCCGGCCGCCCACGCCACGGTCCTCGCCGGTGCGATTCGTTCGATGGCGGCGACGTCGTCGACGAGCTCGGCGCTGCCCACGACCATGACACTCCAGCCGCCGCCGTCCTCGAGGCCGTCGACCTCGTACGCGACGTAGGGCCACGTCAGCGCGGCACGCAGCTTCGTGCGGTCGTTGGTGGGAAACACGACCCGTCCAGTGGTGCGATCGTAGACGTGGCTGATCGGGAAGATCTCCGGGCGCCCGTCGATGACCACGCCGAGGCGGCCGATCGGTCCTTTCTCCAGCAGGTCGGCACACTCGCTCGGCGAGAGCTCAACGAGCCAGGTCTGCATCGAAGCTCCCCCTGATCGCGGCGGCGCCGAGTCTCGCGTCGTCCATGCCCGCGATCCTGATCGGTTCGCGCTCGGATCGCCAGGGTCGAAGGTCCTCCCAGGCCCGCCCTGGTGATCACCGCGGACCTTGGTGTCGCTCGCCGATCGGGAGGTCACGCCGCGGAGCGCGTCCCGCTGTCAGTCCTGGCTGTCGCCGCACTCTCTCGCCGTGGGGACACCTCACGTGCGGACGGGAGGGTAAATACCCCACCGAAGCGTCCGGTATTTACCCTCCGGTTGGGACGGCGACCAGCGCACGGGCCTCCGCCTCGCACGCCCTTTCCGCTCACCCCTGGCACCGCAGGTGACGGCCTCCGTCCGGCCCGGGCCGGCCAGGTAGAGCGTCGGGCGGGTGGCGTGGCGCGGTGGTCCACGCCGGAACGGCTCTCCTCGCAACTTCCAGGGAGAGTTCCGCCTGCCGGCACGACAGTGGACCTTCGGCACTACCGGTCGCCTGCCGCCGTCGCGCACGATCGATCCGTCGCCCGACCAGCGAAGGAGGTGCCATGGACCGGGTGGTGGCAGCAGACACGGTTCCCGGTCCACACGCTCGTGTCGACGACATCAGCGAATGCCCACCTGTGATCGAGCTCCACGACGTGGCCAAGCGCTACCGCATCGGCGACCTGACGGTGACCGCTGTCGAGCAGGTGGATCTGCGGATCGGCGAATCGGAATTCGTCGTGATGCTCGGCCCGTCGGGATCGGGCAAGACGACGCTGCTCAACCTGATGGGTGCACTCGACGTGCCGACCGAGGGCACTGTGCGCGTGAACGGGGCGGACGTCGGCCGAGCGTCGAAGGCGGCACGGTCGGCGCTGCGCCGCCGCGGCATGAGCTTCATCTTCCAGACCTTCAACCTGTTCCCGGCCCTCACCGCGGCCGAGAACGTTCACTTCGGCGCCGATGTCGCCGGACGGCCCGATCCGGCGGGTGTGGCCCAGTCGATGCTCGAACGCGTCGGGCTCGCCGACCGCGGTGACCACTTCCCCAGCCAGCTCTCCGGCGGCGAGCAACAGCGGGTCGCCATCGCCCGCGCGTTGGCGACTGGGAACCCGATCATCCTGGCCGACGAACCCACCGGAGAGCTCGACTTCCGCACGGGTGTCCAGATCCTCCAGCTGCTCGAGGCTCAGGCCGACGCCGGCAAGACGGTCGTCGTGGTGACCCACAACCGCGAGATCGCCCGGTCGGCCGACCGGGTCGTCGAGCTGTCCAGCGGACGCATCGTCGCCGACGGCCCCCCCAGCGGCGGCCGCAGGCCGATCGCCGAGCTTCGCTGGTGAGCAGCGGGCGTCGAGCGATGGGAACGTGGGCGCTGCGGCTGCGGTGGAGCTGGCGGGACCTGCGCCACCGGTGGCCACAGGTCGTCGCGATCGCCGTGATCCTCGCCATCGGCACGGGCATCTTCGCCGCGCTCACCAGCACAGCCAGCTGGAGGCGGGCGTCGAACGACGCCTCGTTCGAAGCCGCGCGGCTGCACGATCTCGAGGTCCGTCTCGCCGCCGGTACCGTCACCGACGAAGGGTCGCTCCTGGCCCTGATCGCCCAGATCCCGGACACGGCCGACGTCGCCGTGGCCGAAGAGCGCCTCGTCTGGCCCACCCAGCTCGAAGTCGACGCGGCCGGCGTGCCGGTCCTCGTCCCCGCCGACGTCGTCGGCGCCGACCCTGGCGCGCTCGTCGACCAGACCATGCTCCGCGACGGCAGCGCACCGCCTGATGCCGACACCGGCCTGCTGGAGCTGAAGTTCGCCCGCGCTCGGCACCTGCCGTCGTCGGGCACCGTCACCGTGGCCGGCAACCGTCCCCTCGACTACAGCGGCCGCGCCCTGTCACCCGAGTACTTCTGGCTGGCATCCGAGACCGGCGCAGTGATCGGGCAGGGGAACCAGGCCACCGTCTTCGTCGCCCTCGCGCGAGCCCAACAACTCATCGACCGTCCCGGCCAGGTCAACGACCTCGTCGTGTCGCTGCGGCCCGGAGCCGACACCGCCACCGTGCGATCCCAACTGGAGTCCGCGCTCACCGCCCACGAGCTCGGCGGGACCGTGACGACGAGGGACGACGAGCCGGCCTACCGGCTCCTCTACGACGACATCGACACCGACCAGCAGATCTGGAACGTCATCTCGGCGCTCGTCCTCGGCGGTGCCTCGTTCGCCGCGTTCAACCTGGTCAGCCGCATCGTCGACGCGCAGCGCCGCGAGTTCGGCATCGGCATGGCACTCGGCGTCCCGCGTCGTCAGCTCGCCGTGCGACCCCTGCTCGTCGGCGCCCAGATCGCGCTCGCCGGCGTCGTCGCCGGCGTCGGCGTCGGACTCCTGTTCGCCGAAGCGATGCGAACGCTGCTCGACTCCGTCGTTCCACTGCCGGTCTGGAACACCCCGTTCCAACCCGGCCGTTTCCTCGCCGCCAGCGCTATCGGCTTCGCCCTGCCATTCACCGCGACCGTGATCCCCGTCTGGCGTGCCACCCGCACCCAGCCCGTCGACGCGATCCGCATCGGACACGCCGCGTCGGGCCGCCGCGGGTGGTCGAGGCTCGGTTCGCAGATGCGATGGCCCCGCCGCACGCTCCACCAGTACCCGCTGCGAAACCTCCTCCGTGCGCCCCGCCGCACCGCCCTCACCGCCCTCGCCATCGGCGCCGCGCTCACCGTGCTCATCGGGGTGTTCGGCATGCTCGACAGCTTCGGGCGGACGGTGGACCGTGCCGACGCCGAACTCGTGCGGCAGGCCCCTGACCGAACCGACGTGCAACTCGACGCGTTCGAGCCGATCACCGGCCCGACGCTGTCGGCCATCGGCGACTCCCCCGTCGTCGGCACCGTCGCCCCCCAACTCGTCGTGCCCGCACAGGTGGGGACGCAGGACGACCGACCGCTCGACCTCCTCGTGACGATCCTCGACATGGCGACGGCTCCTTGGACCCCGACCGTCGTCGACGGCGAGCCCCCCAGCCTGTCGACGGGTGTCCTGCTGTCGGCCAAGGTGATGCACGACCTCGACCTGTCACCCGGCGATCGGATCGTCCTGCACCACCCGCACCGCTCCGGTGCCGGGTACGAGATGGTCGACACCGAGGTCCGCGTCGCCGGGAGTCACGCCCTCCCCCTTCGTCCGATCGCCTACCTCGACGCCACCCAGGCCGAACTGTTCAACCTGACCGGCATCGCCAACGCCGCCCAAGTTCTTCCCGCAGCCGGAACGAGTCCCGACGCGCTGCAACGAGCGTTGTTCGGCGTCAACGGCGTTGCCGCGGCGACCTCGGTCGGCGATGCCGGCGCGGCATGGGACGACGCCCTCGCCCAGTACACCGGCGTGCTTCGCCTGGTGCAGGCCGCAACGCTCGTCCTCGCCCTCCTGATCGCCTACAACTCGGCGAGCATCAGCGTCGACGAACGAGCTCGCGAGCACGCGACGATGTTCGCGTTCGGTGTGCGCCCGGGTGCCGTGCTGTCGATGAACGTCGTCGAGAGCGCTGTCGTCGGCGTCCTCGGCGCGATCGCCGGATTCGCCGGCGGCTACGTCGTGATGTCGTGGATCTTCGGCTCGCTCCTGCCCCGCACCATCCCCGACGTCGCCATCGACAGGTACCTCGCCCCCGGCAACGCATTGACCCTGCTCGTCATCGGCGTCGCCGTCGTCGCGCTCGCGCCCCTGCCCAACGCCCGCCGGCTGCAACGCACCGACCTCACCGCCACGTTGCGCGTTGTCGAGTAGGCCGACCGCAACGAGGCCGGTCTGGGTTCGTCTCCTCGGCCATCGTCTGGCCCCGTTGCCCGGGGCGGTGCCGAAGGGGACCTTCGGCCCTTGCCCGACCCCACGTCACGCCGTGCTCAATGGACGTGGGCCGCCATGCGGCCGCGTGAGGTGTGGAGGTCCCCGAGATGGGCACATTGGATGGCACAACCGCACTCGTGACCGGAGCGGGTGCGGGGATCGGACGAGCGGCCGCCCTCGCTCTGGCACGCGCCGGAGCCGCGGTGGTGGTGGCCGACATCGACGCGGTGCACGGGATCGCGGTCGTCGGCGACATCGAGCACGAACGAGGCCGAGCGCTGTTCGTGGCGGTCGACGTCGCCGACGATGCCCAGGTCGAGCACGCGGTACTGCGGGCCGTCGGTGAGTTCGGCGGACTCGACATCGCCTTCAACAACGCTGGGATCGAGGGCGATCCGGCCCCGACACACGAGTGCACGCCGGAGAACTGGCGGCGGACGATCGCGGTGAACCTCACGGGCGTCTGGTCGTGCATGCGCCACGAGATCCCGGCGATGCGCCGACGCGGCGGAGGGTCGATCATCAACTGCTCATCGGTTGCGGGATTGGTCGGGTTCGCGTCGATCCCGGCCTACACCGCGTCCAAGCACGGCGTCGTCGGGCTAACTCGTGCCGCAGCGTTGGAGTACGCCACCGAAGGGATCCGCGTGAACGCGATCTGTCCGGGAGTGATCGACACCGAGATGGTGGACCGCTTCAGCGGCCACGACGCGGCGGCCAAGGCGGCCATGACCGACCTCGAGCCGGTCGGGCGGTTCGGACGACCCGACGAGATCGCCGACGCCGTGGTGTGGCTGGCGTCGCGGCAGTCGAGTTTCGTGACCTGACAAGCCATCGCCATCGACGGTGGCTTCGTCGCTCGTTGAACCCCGACGATCGCGGCCGGCGTCGGGACCGACGCGGCGATCCGTGTGGGCCGCACAGCGGAGCACCTCGTCCACGCGCCACGTTCACGCGTGCTCGACGTAGAGCGATCGCCTCGAGGGTGTCACGAAGCGCTTCCGTGGCGGCGTCGAAGCGATCCGCGACCTCGACCTCACCATCAGACTTGGCGAGTTCCTCGTGCTGGCCGGGCCGTCGGGCTGTGACCCGTGTCCTCCTCTGCCCAGGCACGTTGCGGCGCGGCCAAAGGACTTTCGGCTCTGTCGCCGCGGGGGCGGAGAGGCCACGATCCGATCATGAGCCCGCGACCGGACGCTCAGGTGCGCAGCCTCGAGTGGGCCGAGCCGATCGTCGTCGACGGCAGCAGCTCGTTGCGAGCAGCCGCGGCTGCGCTCGACGGGTGCCAGGTCGGCGCGCTGCTGGTCACAGGCGGGCGACGCAACATCGGCATCGTCTCCGAGCGTGACGTCGTCGCCGCGTTGCGCGATGGCGCCGACCCGGACCGGCTCCGTGTCGACCGAATCGCGTCCCGCCCGGTCGTGACGACCGCGCCTGACGAGCGCCTGATCGATGTGGCGCGGCGACTGATCACGGACCACTGCCGCCATGTCGTGATCGTCGACGGCGACGAAGTGGTCGGCATCTTGTCGATGCGCGATCTGCTCGCTGTGCTGATCGAGATCGTCGGCGACACCACCAACGGTGAGGGGGGCTGACGGGGACCCGACCCGTGACACATTCCGCCACACGGCGGACAGCGTGCCGCCAATTCGAGCTCACCGTCGTCATCGTCACGCCACGAGCTCGATGCCGGAAGGGTCGTAGGTCCCTGGTCGTTTCGCGGGCGCCGACCGATGATCGAAGCATGACCGAGATCTACACCGTCGGATACGACGGGTCACCCCAGTCGCAACAGGCCGTGTTCTGGGCGGCCGCCGAGGCCGAGCTCACCGGCGCAACCGTCGATGTCGTCGGCTGCTACACGCTGCCGATCGTGGTCGGCCCGTGGACACCCACCGTCCCGTACGACGAACACACGGTCCGTTCGGCGACAGCCGACGACATCGCCGTGGCCATCGACCTCGCAAAGCAGCGCCACAGGTCGGTCACGTTCACACCGCACCTGGCCTACGGATCACCCCGGACGGAGCTCGTCACCGCAGCCGCCGGCAGCGCCCTTCTCGTGGTCGGCAGCACCGGCGCCGGCGCAGCTGGGTCCTGGCTGCTCGGATCGGTCGCCCACGCCGTGGCGCGAACCAGCACCTGCCCCGTCGTCATCGTGCCTCGCTCCGATCCGCCGCCCCGGCGCGACACGATCGTCGTCGCCACCGATGGATCCGACGTCGCCAACGACGCGCTCATGTGGGCGACCGACGAGGCGGACCGGCGAAATGCCGAGCTCATCGTGGTCCACGCTTGGGACTACCCGTACGGCAACGAGCTCAGCTCGCCCACGGTGCACGACCTCATGCGCGTCGACGCCACGCTCGTCTTGGACGATGCGGTACGCCGCTGCCAGGAGCGCGGGCGCAGCCCCGTCCGGGCCGAGATCCGCCAGAGCTCCCCGTCCAAGGCGATCCTCGAATTGGCCGAGACCGCCGACCTCGTCGTCGTCGGATCGCGCGGACGAGGCGGCTTCCGCTCGCTGCTCTTCGGCTCGGTGGCCCACACGGTCGTCGAGCACGCCACCTGCCCCGTCGTCGTCGTCCGGCCCGTCAAGTCCGACAGCTCGCACAGCAAGCACGCGGCCGGACTGGCCCACACAGGAGGTTGACCAATGCTCGTACGAGATGCCATGACACCCGACCCCATCACTGCCGCCGTCGACACCTCCCTTCCGGAGCTGATCGACCTCATGGTGGAGTACGACGTGTCCGGCCTCCCCGTCCTGGACCTCGGGGGCCGCCTGGTGGGCGTCGTCACCGAAGCCGACCTCGTGGCCCACCAGGCATACCCCAACAGCACACGTCCCCGCCTCACCGCGCTCGGCGACCTGCTCCGGGGACATCGCAACCGGTGGTGGCAGAAGGCAGCCGGCCTGACCGCCGGCGACATCATGACGTCGCCTGCACACACCTCGTCGATGGACGAGCCGTTGCACACGGCGGCGGCGAGGATGCTCACCCTCGGCGTCAAGCGGCTCCCCGTCGTCGACCGTGACGGGGAACTCGTCGGCATCATCAGCCGTCGCGACCTCCTCCGCCTCTTCCACCGTACCGATGCCGCCCTCACCAGCGACGTCCAGGCCCTGCTCACCGACCCGCTACGGACCCCCGACGAGCACGGGGTCACCCTCACCTGCGTGGCCAACGGCGTCGCCTATCTCGCCGGCTGGACACACACGCCCGCCGATGCCGACGCCATCGAGACAGCCGTTCGCCATGTTCCGGGAATCATCGACGTCCGTGCGGGGATCGGACACCGCGACGACCCTCACGGCGCCGAGCAGTCGACATGAGCGTCGGATCGGCTCCGTCGTGCCGCCGCCAGATGCCCGTCGGCAGCGGCGAGTGAGTCTCGCGGCGCGCGCCCGTCCCGGGATGCGCCGCGGCGGGCGCCTCGGTGGTTGAGGCGATAGACCGTCGCCCACGCGACGGCCACGACGGCCGCGACCGCGCACGCTTGATAGAGCCGGTTCGCACGGTCGGAACCCGCGAGCGCGGCGTGGAGGCTGACCATCCAGAACGTGACGTAGCTCGCGAGGTGGATGGCGTGCCAGATGCGGCGCGGCAAGCGGCGCATTGCCAACGAAGTCACCTGCACCACGATGAGCAGCCACATGGCGACCACGCCGAGTGCGGTGGCGACAGGCCGCCACTCCGATGCGAGTGGGATGACCACGTCGGCGAGATCGAAGTGGGTGTAGCTGTCGGCGACCAGCGCGGCGATGTGCAGTCCGACGAACCCGAGGGTGAGTGCGGCGAGCCAGCGGTGGAGGTCGAGCAGCCACGCTGGGCGGCGCCGGCTCGGGAAGGCACGCGTGGAGAGGATGACGCCCCAGATGACCGACGCGCTGAGCATGAACCAGGCGACGATGCCGGCCGCCCTCGCCGTGTACCACCAGACCTGCTCATTCATCGACCGGACCGCCTCCCGGACCCACCTCGACCGGACCGACGCTCGGCGAGGTCGGCGCTCGTCACGAGCGAACGCGCACTGGTCACGCCGACCCCGGAAAGCCGATGAGTGTCGAGATAGTCGGCAACGCCACCGACGCCCGCCAGAATCGCCGCAGTGGCGTGGATCTCGGCCAGCCAACCCGTCGCCGCGACCACCGTGACCGACGCCAGACCCGTCGTCGAGACGGCCCCGCTCGACGGGTCGACGAGATGATGCAGCATCGTCGATCCCGAGCGCCAGCGTCGGGACCTCGTGCTCGACGTGGCGACCCCGCCGCCGGCGTCGACACTGATCCGGGCGATCTCGCGGTCGGGATCGTCGGGGTCCTCGATCGTGACGAGCCAGCCGTCGGAACGAGGCGATCGCCCGCCGAAGGCCATGTCCCCGCCGACGGCGACCAGCACTCCGGTCGCTCCCGCGGCGAGCAGCTCACCGACCACGATGTCGGCGGCGAGTCCTTTCCCGATACCGCCGGGGTCGATCACGCTGTCTGATGGAATCGTGACTGCCGATCTGGCCTCGTCGACGACGACATCGGCCAGACCGCCGATTCGCAGTTCGACGTCAGGCAGTGGGGTGAGCCGGCGGGGGTCGTCGATGCTGCTCCGGTAGCCGGCACGAGCGAGAACCGGAAGGACGGTCGGATCGAATCGGCCACCAGTGAGGTCCCAAGCCGACACCATCGCGTGCACCAACGTGAGGGTGTCGGCGTGGACGGTGACCGGTTGCCCGCCGGCGAGGTTGATCCGAGCGACGTCGCTCGATGGCACGAACCTGCTCCAGCGCTGCTCGAGCTCGGAGAGTCGGCCGACCGCCATCGAGACGTGACCGTCGTCGCCGCCGACCACGACGACGTGGGCCTCGCTGGCCATGCAGCGGAAGCGCCCCTCAACGACTGCCATGAGTCCTCGCCACGGGCGGAGCCGTCGAAGCTGGTACCAGATGAACCGTCGGCGCCGTCGAACCGCCGACGACCGAAGCGACGCTGCCGGCAGCGGGCGGCGTCGCCTTCGTCGGCGTCGTCGTCGGCGTCGACCCGTCGCCGCGCGGGGGCGACGCCTGCGATGGCGGAGCGAGCAGGGCCATCGTCCCGACGAGCCCGAACACTCCCGTCAACCCGACGCTTGCGGCCACGACCCTGGCACGAGCCGCGACGTGTCGGCGGCGGCCGCTCGGCCGGCTGGGCCGGCTGAGCCGGCTGGGCCGGTTCGTCGCAGCGCGACGCGACCCGGCCGGGCTGTTCGGCTCAGTCATCGTCCTCGCCACCCTCGTGCTCGTGGTCCTCGTCCTCGTGCTCGTCCTCGTCGTCCTCGTCGTCGCTGTCGTGCTCGTCGAACCCATCCGCCGGCGACGCCACGGCACTCTCGCTGGTCGCCTCCACGTTGGCCGCCAGTGAGCCGTCGGTGTTTCGCCGCGCCGTGAACAGGAGGTGCTGTCCGCCGCCGTCCAACGCCACGACGAGCTCGGATCCACTGGGCTGGGTCGACGTCCACGACCAGCCGTCGGCGACCACCACGTTGTCGAGACGAAGCCCGTCCGCGCTGGCGACGACCGTGACCGTGCCCGCCGAGCCGACATCGAACGACTGGGTCACACCGTTCGTCAGGACCGCGGGCAGCACCGTGCTGGCGGGTTGTGCGGAGGGAGCCGCGAGATCCCCGGTTGCCGACAGCTGACCGATGTCGTGGTCCGAGGACGCGTCGAGGATGCCGATGTTGGCGGCGACGGCGATCGCCGCGGCGACGACGACCGCAGCGATCGACCCTGCGGTGAGGAAACGGCCCTTGGCCGATCGAGAACCGGTGTTCATGAGTACGACGGTACGGATGGGTCGGTGAGCGGCCGGTCAGCCGATGGCAAAGCTTTGGTAAGGAGCGCGTCCATCGACCGGCCGGGCGCCAGACTGTGATCGTGCGGCTTCTCGTCGTGGAGGACGATCCGGCGATTTCCTCACCGTTGGTCGAAGGCCTGGTCCGCGAGGGCTTCGACGTCGACCTGGCGCCGAACGGCAAGGTAGCCCTCGACGCTCCACCTGCGGATCTCGTGCTGTTGGACCTCGGCCTTCCCGACCTCGAGGGCCGGGTGGTGTGTCAGGCCCTTCGCGCCCGAGGCCCGGTTCCGATCATCGTCGTGACCGCTCGCGACGACGAGCTCGATCGCGTGATGCTGCTCGAGCTCGGAGCCGACGACTACATGGTGAAGCCGTTCGGCTTTCGCGAGCTCGTCGCCCGGGTGCGGGCCGTGCTGCGACGGTCGTCGGCCGCAGGCGCCCAGGCTCCCGTCGTCTCCGTTGTCGGCGCCCTCACGATCGATCATCGCACGAGAGTCGTCACCTTTCGGGGCCAGCTGGTGCCGCTGACTCCCAAGGAGTACGACGTACTCGCCTATTTGGCTGCCGATCCCGGCGCCGTCAGAACGCGCAGCCAGCTGATGCGCGACGTCTGGGACGAACACTGGTGGGGGTCGACCAAGACCCTGGACGTCCACATCGCGTCGCTCCGCAAGAAGCTCGACGCCGACGTCATCGAGACGGTGCGCGCTGTCGGCTACCGACTCGTCGATCCCAGCTCGCCGGCACCATGACCAAGCGACTGCTGGTCAGCTATCTGCTCGTCACCGTCGTCGTGCTGCTGCTCCTCGAGCTCCCCCTCGGAGTCCTCTACGGGAAGCGGGAGCGCGAACGCATCTCCACCGATCTCGAGCACGACGCCACCGTCATCGCCTCGATCTACGAGGACGCACTCGAGAGTCAGACCCAACCGGACACGCGCGCCGCCGACGAGTACGGCCGACGCACAGGCGGGCGCATCGTGCTGGTCGATCGTGACGGCATCTCCGTCCTCGACACCGGCGGCCCCGTCGACCGGGACTTCTCGACCCGCCCGGAGGTCGCCGCCGCCCTCGCCGGCACCGTCGTCTCCGGGGAGCGCCCCTCGGACACCCTCGGCACCGATCTCCTCTACGTCGCCGTGCCGGTTGCGTCCGGCGGCAACGTGCACGGCGCCTTGCGCGTCACCATCGACAACAGCGAGGTGCACGAGCGGATCCAGCGGTACTGGCTCGGCCTCGCGGGCATCGCCGCAGTCACGCTGGCCGTCGTCGCGATCGTCGGCTGGGCGATCGCCCGCTCCGTGACACGCCCGATACAGCGTCTGCAAGCTGATGCCGCTCGTTATGCGAAGGGTGAGCTCACCGGGGCCGCCACCGTGATGACCGGACCAGCAGAGTTGCGCGACCTGTCCTCGGCGATGGCAGCGATGGCCCGACAGCTCGACGACCTGCTCGCCGCCCAGCGGTCGTTCGTCGCCGACGCGTCCCACCAGCTCCGGAGCCCCCTCACGGCACTCCGGCTCCGGCTGGAGAACCTCGAGCCCGTCCTGCCGGCTCACCAGGCCGACCGGCTCGACGCAGCGATCGACGAGGTGGACCGGATGACACGGCTCGTCAGCGATCTCCTACGACTCGCACGAGCCGACGAACGCCCCGCCACCGAGGTCGTCGATGCCGCTCGGATCATCGCCGATCGTCTCGACACATGGACCGCCGTGGCGGAGACCCGCGGCGTGACCCTCCGCTCACACGGCCTCGACCAACAGGCCTTCGTCCATGCTGTCTCCGGTGGCGTGGAGCAGATCATCGACAACCTCATCGACAATGCACTCAACGCGTCGGCGTCGGGCGGCACGATCACCGTCACGGTCGCGTCAACGCCCGATGGCGTCGACCTCGCGGTCAGCGATCAGGGTCCCGGGCTCGACGACGGGCAGAAGGTCGCCGCCCTCCGGCGCTTCTGGCGGGGTGACACGTCAGCGGGCGGCACCGGCCTCGGACTCCCCATCGTCGCCGCGCTCACGGCCGCATCGAACGGACGGCTCGCCCTGACCGACGCCAGCGGTGGCGGCCTCACCGTCGCCGTCCGGCTCGTGCGACCCACCGACGAGAGATCCGAGGTGTGACCGGCGTCGCCGGGTCCGAATCCGGAGCGTGACGGTCCCGGCGCTCGCCGAGGTGGCGATGTGTTCTACCCGTCAGGACCACCCGGATGGGCCGATTGCGGCTGTGGAGATGTCGTTCGGCCCTACGACGTCCCACCCCGCCGGAGCAACCTGATCGTAGTGAAGCAATGGACGACGACCCGCACCCTGGAACGAGACGCTTGTCTCGCTCTCCTGCAGACCAAGTCGCTCGGACGGGTCGCGCTCTCCGACCGAGCGTTGCCGGTCATCGTTCCTGTCGTGTACCGCACGGTCGGTGACGCCGTCGAGTTCGAGACGAGCGGCCGCCTCCTGACGGCGGCGGCCCATGCCGGTCATGTCGTGTGTTTCGAAGCCGACGATGTCGACTTCGTCGCCGGCACCGGATGGAGCGTGAACGTGGTCGGCCCGCTTCACATCTCCGCACCATCACTCGTCGTTCCCGGCCGGCCTTGGCGACACGGTGCGCGAGGCACCACGGTGCAGTTGCTGACCAACGTCGTCAGCGGGCGCGAGGTCCTCTGCAGCCGACCGCCAGGAGATGCCGGCTCGGCGAGCGACGGCGATCTCGCGGCACGTTCGGTCAGCGGCATCTCGGTTCTCGCGCCGACGTAGGGCTCCGTCGCCAACCGTGGGTGCCACGCCCGGCGCGGGACCTTCGCCTCTGGTCGGGTTCGACCGCGTCGGCCACGCTGGAGCCCAGGAGTCTCCATGAGCGCAGTCGTGCGTGAGCTCGCCACGACAGAGAGGTGACAAATGCGCCACGTCCATGCCATCGTCTGGATCGACCATCGGGAAGCGACCGTGATCGGCTTCTCGCTGGACCGCCAGGACACGGTCAAGCTCCAGAGCGAGCGGCCGCGGGAACGCCTGCACCGGAAGGAGGGTGCCGTCGGGTCGGGACGCGTCGCCGACGACCACGAGTTCTTCGACCAGATCGCCGGAGAGCTTCGCGAGGTGAACGAGATCCTGGTGGTCGGGCCCGGCACGGCGAAGACCGCCCTCGAGACCTACCTCCGCGACCGTCACCGGGCAACGGCAGATCGCATCGTCGGCGTCGAGACCGTGGATCATCCGAGCGACGGCCAGCTGCTGGCGTTCGCCCAGACGTTCTTCAAGCGGGTCGATCAACTCAACCCCGGGTGATCGCCGACTCCGAGCGTGACGTGCGAACGCGTCGATGAACGCGACCCGCGAGCGCCGACGCGTGGGACATTCGGCCCTACCCGCCGCCGGCGATTCGGCCCAGCATGGTCGGGTGGACCGCAACGGACTCGAAGTACTCGCCGAGGACGAGTGTCTTTCACTGCTCGCAACCGCGTGGCTCGGCAGGATCGGGCTCAGCATCGGGGCGCTCCCGGCGATCCTGCCGGTCGCCTACGCGGTCGACCAGCGCACCGTCGTGTTCCGCACGGTCGCAGGAAGCAAGCTCGACGCCATCGGGCGGGGTGAGGTGGTGTGCTTCGAGGTGGATCACGCCGACGTCGACACCAGCAGCGGCTGGAGCGTCCTGATGGTGGGCCGGGCGTCAGAGGTCACGGATGCGACGGAGCTTGCTGCGCTCGACCGCCTCGGAATCGCCTCGTGGGCGGTCGCCGCCGATCGATACATCCGCTTGGATGCGGCGATCACGTCAGGTCGCCGCGTGGTCCGGGCGGCGTGGCCCCAGCCGACGGCCCTACCACGGCCGCCCGAGTTCACACGAGGAACTGGACCACGATGAGCTTGGCGATCATGGCGACCGGGAACACCAGCGCGTAGGCCTGGCTGAGACGCTCGTCGCCGCTGCGTTCCAATCCGTAGGCGAGCGCCGCCGGCTGGGTCTCGATGCCGGCCAGCATCCCGGCCGTCTCCACCGAGTCCCTGCGCACCGCGACGACGAGCACGAGGGGGATGATCGCGGCGAAGAGCCCACCGAGGACCACACCGGCGGCGGCGACCTCGAGGCCGTGGCGGGTGACGACGGCGTCGGCGAACGCGCTTCCCGACGCGAGTCCGGCGCAGGCCAGGAACAACAGGATCCCGACCTGCCGCAACAGTTGGTTGGCGGCATGGGGGATCTGCCAGGTGATCGGTCCGCTGCGGGCGACCACGCCCAGCACCAGGCCGACCACCAGTGGGCCGCCGCCGATGCCGAGTCCGAGATCGAGGGGCCCGACGCCGATCGATACCTTGCCGAGGGCGATGCCCGCCGCCGCCCCGAGGGCGAGACCGACGGCGTCGATCTCGGCCAGGCGCCGTTCCGAGTCACCGAACAGCCGGGCGACCTCCACCAAACGATCGGTCGGACCGACGATCCGGACCCGATCGCCGAGGCCGAGCTCGAAGTCCTCGGCGGCCACGATGTCGTCGTCACCGCGCCGGACGCGCGTCGCGACCACGCCGTAGCGGTGCGTCAGGTCGAGATCAGCGAGCCGGCGGCCGGCCAACTGCCGGTTGGAGACCAGGATCCGCCGGAAGTCGATGGTGCCCCGATCGAGCGGCAGGTGAACGTCGCTGCGCTGCCCGGCCTCCCGGGTGAACGCCTGCACGGTCGACTCGGGACCGACGACCACGACGACGTCACCGGGTTCGAGCCGCTGCTCTTCGGTCGCCACGCGCACCGCACCGTCCCGCCCGATCCGTGAGAAGCCCAGGCCCCGGTGCCGCTGACGGAGCTCGGCGAGCGTGGGAAGGCCGGCGGCGGTCACCACGACGGTCCAGTTGATGATTCGCTCCGGACGAGGCGCCGTCGGGACCTCCAGTCGGACCGGCAGGGGCGGCCGGCGGATCAGCACGAGCGTCGTCATCACCAACATCGCGATCACCGCCGTCGGATAGGCCAGCGAGTAGGCGACGACCGGGTCCCCCGACTCGAGTCCGTCGCTCGCCGCCTGCAGCGCCGGCGTGTTCGTCGACACTCCGGCGAACAGACCGGCTCGATCGGCCGGCGTCAGGTTCAACAGCGCGGCAAGGCCGGCGCTTGCCGCGCCCAGCGCGGCCACCAGCACCACGGTCGTCCCGATCGCCGCGGCACCGCCTCTCCGCACCCCGTTGGCGAACGACGGTCCCGATGCCAGCCCGACGGTGTACGTGAACAACACCAACCCGAACTCCCGGAGCAGCTCCAGCCCGGCTGCCTCGCTCCACGACTCGTCGATCGCCCCCGCGGCGAGGCCGACGAGCAGCGCAGCGGCGGGCCCCAGCGACAGGCCCTTCACACGGACGGCGCCGATGCCGGCGCCCAGGCCGACGACGATCAGCGCGAGGAGCAGCGGTTCGTCGGCGAGCACGTCGGCCACCGCCCGACGATACCGACCCCGGCACGAGGGCCCGCGGAGGGGAGGCGTGGTCTCGGTCTGCACGCAGCGCTGCGGATCAACAGCGCGTGGGACGGGTAGTTGCTGGCCAACGCCTGAACACGAACGGGAGGCGTCATGACCATCCTGCGTACCGTCCGCGATCGCGTCGACAACCAGCGAGAGTCGGCCTGATGCGCGTCGCCGTCACGGGCGCGACCGGCAATGTGGGGACCGCAGTCGTGTCGGCGCTGTCACAGCATCCCGACGTCGACGAGGTCATCGCAATCGCTCGTCGTCAACCGGACACGTCACCGCCAAAGACCGAGCACGTCGCCGCTGACATCGCCGCCGACTCGCTCGCCGCACAGTTCGCCGGAGCCGACGCCGTCATCCACCTGGCCTGGCGGTTCCAGCCGACCCATCGGCCGATCACCACCTGGCAGACCAACGTCATCGGCACGGTCCGTGTCCTCGACGCAGTGGCGGCGGCGGGCGTGCCCTCGTTCGTCTACTCCTCGTCGGTCGGCGCCTACTCGCCACCGCCGGCCGACGACCGGCCGGTCGACGAGTCGTGGCCGACCCACACCACGCCGACGGCGATCTACGGTCGGGAGAAGGCTTACGTCGAGCGCATCCTCGACGAGTTCGAGGTGGTCCATCCCCACATCCGCGTGGCGCGACTGCGGCCGGCCTTCATGTTCCAACGGCGATCGGCGAGCGAGCAGCGACGGATCTTCGGGGGGCGGTTCCTGCCGCGCCGCCTCTTCGACCACGGATTCCTGCCGATCGTCCCCCTCCCGAGGGGGCTGCGGTTCCAGGCGTTGCACACCGCCGACGCCGCCGAGGCGTTCGTCACCTGCGCGCTCGGCCGCCATCGCGGGGCGTTCAACTTGGCGGCCGACGGTGTCATCGACGCCACGGTCCTCGCCGAGACGCTCGGCACGCGGAAGATCGACGTGCCGCTCCCGTTGGTGCGCGGCGCCGTGGCCGCGGCCTGGCGTGTCCACGCCGCGCCGGTGGAGCCAGGTCTGATCGACCTCGTGATGCGGCTTCCACTGCTCGACACGACTCGCGCGATCTCCGAGCTCGGGTGGCGACCGCTCAGGTCCGCCCACGAGGCGCTCGCCGAGCTGTTCGGAGGGATCAGCGACGGGGCCGGGGCGCCGACACCCCCGTTGCACGCCGACGTCGAGATCGCAACGCCGTCCGACATCGGCGGCGCCGCGGTCCACGGTGCGGATCGGCCGGCCTCGACGAAGAGCACGCAAAGCGAGGACGCCGCCTTGCCCGTGTCGCGCCGCACGACCCCGGAGTCCGAGTTCACCGCCACGCTCGCCGCCGGGGGCCACGGGATCGACCCTCAGACCACCCAGGTGGAGGGTCCCAACTCCCTCTGATCCGTGCTGTTTGTCGGTGCGCCATGCGCCGATGCCCACGCGGCGGCGCCGGCGAAGGCGTCACCAGAGTGGCGGCGAGTGCGAGGTTGGGGCCGGACGGTGATGGGTACGGGAGACGGTGGACGATCGAGCCGTGATTCCTGCCGGCGGCGCCGGCGTTCGAGGAGGTCCCGCCATCCATGTCCGTTGATCGCGGAGAGCTCCGGGTCGGTTGCTCGGGGTGGCAATACAACGACTGGCGAGGGATCGTCTACCCCGAGGGCCTTCCCCAACGACGCTGGTTCGAGCACTACCAGACGTTGTTCGACACCGTAGAGCTCAACTCGACGTTCTACCGGCTACCGGCACCGTCAACCGTCGAGAAGTGGGCGGCCGCCGCGGCGCCGAACTTCGTGTACGCCGTCAAGCTCGGGGCCTTCGGGTCTCACCGGATGAAACTGCGCGATGCCGCTTCGTGGCTGCCCAATCACCTGGACCGGACCGAGCGCCTCGGAGACCACCTCGGTCCCACGCTCGTCCAGCTTCCACCGCGGTGGAAGCGCAACGTCGACCGGCTGGACGAGTTCCTCTCCGTGGCCCCGCCCACGACGCGGTGGGCCGTGGAGCTGCGCGAGCCGTCCTGGTTGCACGACGACGTGTTCGAGACCCTGCGCCGGCACTCGGCAGCGCTGTGCGTCCACGATCTCCTCGCCGACCATCCGTTCCTGCTGACGACGGGCTGGACCTACGTGCGATTCCACGGACCCGACGCGCTTCGTCGCCCGTATCACGGGTCGTACGGACCCGCTCGGCTGCAGTCGTGGGCCGATCGCCTCGGGCCCGTGCTCGACGACGGTGTCGACGTGTTCGCCTACTTCAACAACGACTGGTACGGCCATGCCGTCCACGACGCCGCCGACCTGCGCGACCGGCTCGGTCTCTTCGACGGCGCGAGTGCCCGGACGTGACCCGACGATCGGAGTTCGGCGCGGCACTGCGGACCCGAGTGACCGGGTAGACAGAGCCATGGCCGCCGCTGCCGCGCCGTCCGGGTCGCCGAAGCTGCGCTCCTACCGCGCCAAGCGAGACTTCGCCAAGACACCGGAACCGTCGGGCTCGAGCGCTCCCACTCCCGACGGTCATCGGTTCGTCGTGCAGCGTCACCGGGCCCGGCGCCTGCACTACGACCTTCGCCTCGAGCTCGACGGCGTGCTCGTGAGCTGGGCGGTGCCGAAGGGCCCGACGCTCGACGCCGACGTCAAGCGCCTCGCCGCCCACGTCGAAGATCACCCGCTGGACTACTTCGACTTCGAGGGAACCATCCCCGCCGGCGAATACGGCGGCGGTGATGTCATCGTCTGGGACTGGGGAACGTGGACGCCGGCACCGGGGACCGACCCCCAACGCGCCCTGCGCCGCGGGGACCTCCACTTCGACGTCGCCGGCATCAAGCTCGCAGGCCGCTTCGCCCTCGTCCGCCGAGGGCAGGACGACCGGTCGTGGATGCTCTTCAAGAAGCACGACGACCACGCCGTCGCCGGATGGGACCCCGAGCAGCATCCCCACTCCGTCAAGTCCGGACGCACCAACGACCAGGTCCGCGACGCGCCGGCGGCCACCTGGTCGTCTCACGACGTCTGGTCGGCGCCGAGCGCCGATGAGCTCGACGCCCTCGACGACCTCCCGACGTCGGGCACGTGGGCGTTCGCCGGTCATGAGCTCCGGCTCACGAACCTCGACAAGGTGATGTTCCCCGGCCGCGGGCCGTACCGGTCGCTGACCAAGCGCGACCTCATCCGCCACTACGCCCGAATGGCGCCGGTGATGCTGCCGTACCTCGCCGGTCGGCCGGTGAACCCGCATCGTTACCCGGACGGCGTGAGCAAGCCGGGGTTCTGGCACAAGGCCGCTCCCGATCACGCACCCGATTGGATCACCCGCTGGCGAAACCGGGACGCGGACGCCGGCGAGACCGAGGTGTATCTCGTTCTCGACACACCGGCCGCCCTTCCGTGGGTCGCCAACTTCGGCGCGATCGAGCTGCACCCGTGGACGTCAACGGCCGACCACCCGCACCGACCGACGTGGGCGCTGTTCGACATCGACCCCGGCGAGCGCACACGGTGGGCCGATGTCCTCGCCGCGGCGAGACTCCACCGCACGGCGCTGGAGCACCTCGGCGTCCAGGCGATGCCCAAGGTGACCGGACGGCGCGGCATCCAGATCTGGGTGCCGGTGGCCGACCGGTACACGTTCGAGGAGACCCGCACCTGGGTCGAAAGGGTGTCGAGGACGATCGGTGCGATGATTCCCGAGTTGGTCAGTTGGCGATGGCACGTGAGCGAGCGGGCCGGCAAGATGCGACTCGACTACACCCAGAACGCCATCAACAAGACGCTGGTCGCGCCGTGGAGCGCCCGCCCTGGTCTGGGCGGGCCCGTGTCGGTACCGATCAGGTGGGGCGAACTCGACGACCCAGAGCTGCGACCGAACCGCTGGCGTCTCCACAACGTGGCCGAACGCATCGAGGAGGCCGGTGATCCCCTCGCCCCCCTCGTCGGGCGCCGTCAGACCCTCCCGCGGCTCTAGTGGTCTGTCGGTCAGGCCGGCGGATCGTTCTCGCGGTTCTTGCGAGCCTCGTCCTCACCGGTGCGGTTGCCGCCGGCGTCGGGATTCTCGCCGTTGGCGACATCCGCCTCGCGCATGTCGTCGGGTTGTTCGGGCTGGTCGGGCTGCTCGGCGTCATCGGAACGAGAAGAGGTGTCACTCATGGACGTGAACTACCCCACGTGGCGAACGGCAGACGCGTCATGCTCGTCAGCCGGCGCGACCGGCATCGGCACGGCCAGTTCGTACACGCGATAGGCGGCGCGGATCACCGGCATCGCGACGTTGCGGACCGGCACTCCTCCCGGCGTGCGGCCGCGTTCGGTGCCCATGTGCGCGTGTCCGTGGATGGCGAGATCGGCGCCGCCGACGTCGACCGCCTCGGCAAGGTGCTGGCTGCCGAGGAAGGGGAAGAGCTCGAGTCGCTCGCCGGCCAATGTGTCCGGACTGGGTGAGTAGTGAGTCAGCGCCACCCGCCGGTCGCAGCCCGCCTCGGCGAGACGTGCAAGGGCGTCGGAGAGGCGGCGGGCGACGTGCTCCGAGTGGTGGACGAACGCCTTGATCTCGGCCTCGCCGAATGCCGTGGCAGACGCGCCGGCGAAGCCGCCGCCGAAGCCCTTGATCCCTGCGATCCCGAGCCGATACCCGCCCACCGTCAGCACGACCTCGTCGCCGTCGAGCACGATGATCCCGTGGTCGGCGAGGCGGCGCGCGACGTCGTCGGGCCGGCCGGCGTGGTGATCGTGGTTGCCGAGGACAGCGACGATCGGCACGGCGACCTCGGTGAACTCGTCGAGGAACCGTCCGGCCTCCTCCGGCGTTCCGCACTTGGTGAGGTCGCCGGCGACGAGCAAGACGTCGGCATCGTCGTTCACCTGGGCAAGCTTCGCCCGTAGCCCCTCGGGCGGGCCGTCGGTGCCGACATGGACGTCGCCGACGGCAGCGATGCGGATCACAACGTCTCCGTTGCTCCGGGCTCGGGTCGCGCCACGGGGGTGAGGACCGTGTCGTCCACGACGACGCAGTCGATCTCGAGTTCGGCGAGCATCTCGGCGGCCACCTCGACGACATGGGACTTGCGCTCGGCCGTACTGACCGCGCCGCCGATCACGATCTCCTCGTAGCCGTCACGAGCGAGGCAGCGCACCTCGAGGCCGAGCTCGCCGACCCGGCCGTCGGTGGCCAGGGCGTCGCGGATGTGGGTCAGCACGTGATCGGAACAGGGCCGGCTCACCGGGCGCCCCCGTCGTCGCCTGCGACCCCTCCCTGGACGATGTCGAGCTCGTCGAGCAGGGCGAAGAAGGCGCGCGCGAACGGGCTCGACCGCGTCCGTTTGCGAACGGCGAGCCAGTTCACCTGCTCGCGAAGCGCTCGTGAGATCTCCAGCACCGGACCGAGGTCGAGCACGTGCTCGGACAGCGCGAGCAGCTTGCTCGTGAGCAGGTCGTCGACCGGGAGGACTCGCATCTCCACGGCGCTGACCTGCATCACGTCGCAGGCGCACAGCAACGTGTCGTCCACCTCGACTCCCGACGGCCGGAAGATCACGTCCACGAGAACGCCGTCGTCGAAGGCCTTCACCAGCCACCCCTCGGGCGGGATCTCCGTCGTCATGCCCACCGCCGTCAACGCTCGGAGTGCAGCGTCTGCGTCCTGCTCGCGGACGAAGACGTCGATGTCCTTCTCGGTGGGCGGACCGCCCCGTGCCCACGCCGCCATCCCTCCGGCGAGGGCAAAGGGCACACCGGCGTCGCGCAGTGCAGCCGCCGTGCGCTTCAGCGTCGTGAGCAACCGCTCGTCCTGGACTGCGGGCATGACGTTGGGTACCCGGCGGCACCGAGCCGCAGCCCTCGCCCTCCGACGACGTCGCTGAGTGGGCGCGGGACCCCGCGTCTGCGGGGCGCCCGCCCGGGGGTATCGACACCGGGTGAACGACGCCGTCAGGAACCCGTCGGGACGGCGGCGCTGATGCCGACCAACTCGGAGCGCGAGGCCCGCCGCCGGCGGCGTGAAGCGGCCTTGGCGCTGCGTCCGTCGATGTCTCCGACCGGTCCGGCTGATGGGCACTTCCGCGTCGCCACATGGAACGTCAACTCGCTGAACGTCAGAGCCGCGGCGTTGCGCCGATTCCTCGAGCGGACGGGCGCCGACGTCGTGCTCCTGCAGGAGACGAAGTCCGCCACGATCTCTCCGTCGGCCACGAAGGTTCTCGAAGCGCTCGGCTACCACGTCGTTCACGCCGGCACCGGGGCCTACAACGGGGTGGCGATCGCATCGACGCGCGAGCTCACCTCGGTCGTCGCGTCGTCCGACTTCGGTGACGAGCACCTCGATCGGGAACCGCGTCTCATCTCCGCCGTCACCCAGGCACCATCGCCGACGCGTCTCGTCAGCGTCTACGTGCCCCACGGTCGAGAGATCGGCCATTGGCACTACGAGTACAAGCTGGCGTTCCTCGAAGCGCTCGAGGACCAGGTGGCGCGCTGGCTGGACGAAGGCTCCTTGATCGTGGGTGGAGATTTCAACGTCGCGCCGACCAACAGCGATGTGTTCCATCCAGCACCGTTCGCCGGTCACACGCACGTGTCGAGCGCAGAGCGAGAGGCTCTGGACCGGCTGGTGTCAGCTGGGCTGGTCGATCTCGATGCCCGCCGGTGGGGTGCCCACGAGCGTCGCTTCACGTTCTGGCGGCACGGGTTCCACTACGAACGCAACCTGGGCATGAGGATCGATCTGCTGCTCGCCGACCGCGGGCTGGCAGCCCGCCTGGCGACCACGTGGATCGATCACACCGAACGCGGTGGCGAACGCCCGTCAGATCACGCCGCCCTGCTCGCCGACTTCGTCGCCGACCCATCGACGGCGGAAGTAGTGCGCGACCACCAGGACGAGTAGCAGGCCGACGTCTTCCACGCCGCCGGGATCCACCTCCGGAGCGCGGATCACCTCGTCGCGTCGGCAACGGATGTGAACGATTCGGTCGGCGACGTCGATGTCGTCGATCCGACTGCCGGGGACGGCTCGAAACCGCTCCCCGCCCACATCGACGACGAGGATGCCCGAGACGGCACCGTCGGCCGTCGGACTGCTCCCCACCACGTCGGCGAGCCGGCCCGCCGGCCCGTCGACGGCTTCGACGTGGTAGTCCAGGACGGCCGGCACGAACCGGGCGTACCCGCATCGCTGCCCGACCAAGCACGACGCTCGGTCACGGGGCGGTGTCGCCGGCCGACTCGCCGAGCCTCAGCCAGCGGTACCCGTACGCCCCGACGGTGAGCTCCAGGTCGTCACCGACGCGGCGGATCTCGTCGCTCCCGCTCCCGAAGACGTCCCGGATCGACTCCTCCCAGCGGCACTGGCCCCGTGCGATGCGCACGGAGAAGGCCTCCTGGCAGAAGTTGTGCACCGCCAAGGTGGCGTGATCATGCCAGCGACAGAGATGGGCGAGGATTCCCGGGTGATCGGTGCGCAGAACCTCGGGCTCGCCCCAGCCGAGCTCGGGGAGGGCCCGCCGGAGCCGGATCGCCTTCGACATCCACGACAGCATCGAGTCGTCATCGCCTTGTTGGTCGGCGACGTTGACGGCGAGTGGCCCGAACGGGCCGACGACCACGGGGCGGGTGAGCCGTGACGGCGCCGCCGTCGAGAAGCCGGCATTTCGATCGTCGCTCCACTGCATCGGCGTGCGGACGCTGAGCCGGCCGGGAACCTCGAGGTTCTCGCCCATCCCGATCTCCTCGCCGTAGAACAGCACGGGCACTCCGGGCATCGTGAGGAGCAGGCTGTAGGCCATGCGGATCCGTCGGGGGTCGCCACCGAGCATCGGCGGGAGACGCCGGCGCAGGCCACGGCCGTAGATACGCATCTGCTCGTCCGGACCGAACGCCGCGAACACGTCCTCGCGCTCTCGGTCGCTGAGCTGGTCCAGGGTCACCTCGTCGTGGCTCCGGAGGAAGTTCGCCCACTGCGAGTCGTCGGGAGGGCGAGGCTGACGCCGCAACGCCGTGGCGAGGGGCCCGGCACGGCCGCGAGCGAGCGACAGGTAGGTCGCCTGCATCACCGGGAAGTTCAACAGGAGCTGCATCTCGTCGCCCTCCCGCCCGAAGTACTCGACCGCCGCCTTCGGTGGCAGGTTGACCTCACCGAGGAGCACGGCGTCACCACGGCGGCGGGAGAGGAAGCGCCGGAGGTCACGAAGGAGGCGGTGGGGATCGCTGGCCAGTTCCGGGGGCATCGAGTCCGGCTCGATGAGGAACGGCACGGCGTCGACGCGGAAGCCGTCGACGCCGAGCTGCAGCCAGAACCCCATGATCTTGGCGATCTCCTCGACCACCGCACGGTTGGCGAGATTGACCTCGGGCTGGTGACTGTAGAAGTGGTGCAGGTAGTACTGACCGGCCTGTTCGTCCCACGTCCACACGTCGTCCTCCTCGCCGGGGAAGACGGTCGGCTGCTTGGGCGCTCGCTTGCGATCACTCCACACGTAGTAGTCGCGGAACCGCGACGTCCGGCTTCGCCGCGCCGCCCGGAACCACGGGTGTTGGGTCGAAGTGTGGTTGACGACGAGGTCGATGATCACGCGCAGCCCGCACGCCTTGGCCACCCGCACCAGCACGGCGAAGTCGCCGAGCGATCCGAAGCGTGGATCGACGCCGTAGTGATCGGTGACGTCGTACCCGTCGTCGAGGTGGGGCGACGGGTGGAACGGCATCAGCCACAGGCACGTCACGCCGAGATCGACGAGGTACCCGAGGCGGTCGATCAACCCCGTCAGGTCCCCGTGGCCGTCGCCGTCGGTGTCGGCAAACGTCTCGACGTCGAGGCAGTAGACGACGGCGTTCTTCCACCACAGGTCGGTGAGCTCGGGCTCACTCGTCATCGGCACCGCGGGAGCACCTCGGCGCCGAACACGTCGATGAACCGCTCCTGGTCTGGGCCGACGTGGTGGAGGAAGATGGCCGCCGGCTCGAGCGACATCAGAGAACCGATCCACTCGACGTGCTGCGCCAGGTCGGGCGACACGTGGACGACCGAGCGGATCTCGTCGCGGTCGACGCCGGCGACCGCCTCGTCGAAGTCGTCGGGGAGGGCGAGATCCCATGCCGGTCCGGGCGGCACCAGCCCGTTGCGCCACTGGTGGTATGCCACCTCGACCGCCTCCTCCGTGGTGGGCGCCCAGGACAGGTGCGCCTGGATGAACACCGGGCGCTCGGGACCCGCCACGTCGCGGAACGCCTCGATCGTCCGCCGCAGCGCAGGGAGCGGCTGAGACACGGTGATCAATCCCGCAGCCCACGAGGCAACGCGTCGGGCGGTCTCAGGGCTCACGGCCGCGGCGAAGACCGGCGGCCGCGACTCGGGCAGGCTCCAGATGCTCGCCCGGTCGACGCGCACGAGGCCCCGGTGCGTCACCGTCTCACCGGCCAGCAGGCGGCCGATGACCTCCGCACACTCGTCGAGCCTCATGTCGCGCAGCTCCTTGCAGGGCCAGCGGTCGCCGGTGATGTGCTCGTTGAGGTTCTCCCCGCTCCCGAGCGCCACCCACAACCGCTCCGGGAACATCTCGGCGAGCGTGGCGATCGCCTGCGCCGTGACCGCCGGGTGGTAGCGCTGACCGGGCGCGGTGACCAGGCCGAAGGGGAGCAACGTGGCCTGCATCGCCGCGCCGAGCCACGCCCACGCGTGACCAGAATGACCCTGTCGTGCGCTCCACGGCGCGAAGTGGTCGCTACACATCGCCGCGTCGAAGCCGGCACTCTCGGCCGCCACCACGCAGCGGACGAGGTCGCTCGGCGCGTGCTGCTCGTGCGATGCGTGATAGCCGATGGTGGGCATCACGATGCCGCAGCGTTCGCGCGTGCTCCGCCGCCTTCACGGCGGGCGAGTTGCCACGAGCGGCGGAGGTCTTCGGTCAGCGCCGCCTCGATCGGTGGGGGGTCGTCGGCGCGGAGCACGGCCGACGGGTGATAGGTGGCGACGAGGTGGGCGTCTCCGAGCGTGAGCTCTTGCTCGCGGGCGGCGTCGATCGTCAGCGGGCGGCCGAGCAGCGAGCGCAGGGCGACGGTGCCGAGAGCGACGATCACGGGTGGCCGGAGGATCGCCAGCTCGGCCGACAGCCAGGGCAGGCAGGCGTCGATCTCGGCCGCGGACGGACGTTGATGGATCCGCCTCTTGCCCCGTTGCTCGAACTTGAAGTGCTTGACCGCGTTGGTCACGTAGATCGCCTCCCTCGGTATCGCCGCCTCCTCCACGCAACGCCACAGGACGCGGCCGGCCGGGCCGACGAAGCACCGGCCTTTGCGGTCCTCGACATCGCCCGGCTGTTCACCGACGAGCACCACGACCGCATTCCTTCGACCGTTCCCGAACACCGTCTGCGTCGCGTGTTCGAACAGCGCGCAGCCGCGGCACGCGGCGGCGGCCTCGCTGAGCGTGCGGAGCGACCGGGTCTCGGGCACGAACGGCTGGGCCGACGGGTGCTCCGCCGGGCTGGTGGCCATGGCGATCGGGTACCCGCCTCGGATGACCGCCAACCGGCTCGACGAGGTCTCCGGGTACGAGTGTCCTACGAGTTGTACGGCGCCTGCGAACTCAGTTCCCCGAGATTGCTGCCCTGCACCTCGGGTTCGGCGATCGAGTTCGTGACGTCGACGTTGCCCTCCGGCGTCTGGTTGGCTCCCGTCGGGCCGGGACTCTGCTGCTCGCTCGGAGTGCCGTCGTCATCGTCGCCGCACGCGGCGGCGGAGAGCCCGAACAGACACACCACCGCCGTGGCTCCGACGATGCGACGCGCCGGCCTGCGCGTCGCCGACGACGGTGACGCGCCGAGGTGTCGGGGCTGATGACGAGGTGGGGTGAGCATGGGCTCTCCCCTACCCCGTCATGCCGACGCCCAGACCGCGCCGACCACCGCGGAACACCCCCGGTCACCGGGCGGTCCGCGAGCTGTGAGCGGATCAGGAGCCGGCGCTGACCAGGACGACGTCGGTCGTCTGCACCGCTGGTTCGCTGGTCACCGGAAGGCTCTCGTCGGACACGAAGAGCAGCTGGTCGCCGACCGAGATCCGGATCGACAACGAGTAGGTGTGCCCGGCTTCGAACGCCGACGTCGACACGGCGATGGCGTAGGGGATCGGCACCTGGTGGGTCGGCACGATGGTCGTCTCGGCGAGCAGGACGGCCGGTGCGTCGGCCACCGACACGTCGTTCACCTGCACGATGACGACCGCGTCGGGGGGCAGCGCGATGCGCTCTCGATAGGTGACCGTGCCGTTGATGGTGACGATGGAGTCGGCTCCGGCTGGCGTGATCCGGTGGAGTTCGACGGCGCCATCGCCCGATCCGACGATGAGCACGTCATCGGCGATCGCGACCGGCTGGACGCCGCTCAGGACGTTGAGTAGCGCCTGCTCCGCCTGCATCGCCGGCTCCGGTCCGGCCATCAGCGTCGCCGCCACGGCACCGAACTCGACTGATCCGTCGCCCTCGGTGTAGGGGCCGTGGAACGAGTTGACGCCGCCGAACCCTTGCACCTCGCCGTCGTCGGTGAACTCGACGAACGCGCCCAGGGCCGACACGTCTTCGGATCCGATCATCACGACGTTCCAGGCTCCGACGACCCCGCCCGTGTGCGTGTCGTCAGCGGGAGCAGAGGGCGTGGAATCGTCCGGCGGCGCCGTTGCGCCTGCGGCGGACCCGAAGGCGATCCCGGCGACGGCGATCGCGGCGGCAAGGACGGTTCTGCCGGTCATCGGCGCAACGCTAGCCATCCCCTGGCTCGGGGTCAGCTGCCGGGTCCGGCGTCGCCGATCGCGCGGTCATAGGGTGCTCGGATGATCCGACTGCTCGCCGAGCGCGGCGTCGCCCGCATCGTCATCGACCATCCGCCGATCAACCTCATCACGGTCGACGTCTTCGTCGCCCTTCGTGACGCCGTCCGCGCCGCGGAGGCCGATCCCGCCGTCCGAGCGATCGTGCTGTCCTCCGCCAATCCGGAGTGGTTCGCCGCCCACTACGACGTCGAGGCGATCCTCGCTATGGAGCCGTTGCCGGAGGCGCCCGCCACACTCAGTGCGTTCGACCGGCTGTGCGAGCAGCTCCGCACGATGCCGAAAGTGACGATCGCCGAGCTCGACGGGCGCGTCGGCGGAGGCGGCTCGGAGATCGCCCTCGCCTGCGACATGCGTTTCGCCGGACCCGACGCCGTGTTCAACCAGCCGGAGGTGGCCATCGGGATCCTGCCGGGTGGCGGCGGCACGGCGCGGCTCCCCCGGCTGATCGGCTCGGCCCGGGCAATGGAGATGGTCCTCGGCTGCGTGGACGTTGACGCCGTCACAGCGGAACGGTGGGGTCTGGTGAACCGGCTCCTCCCGTCGGGCGAGTTGACCGGGTTCGTCACCGCCCTCGCCGAGCGCATCGCCGGATTCCCGGACGCCGCGGTCGCCGCAGCCAAGGCCTCGGTTCGCGACGCCGACATCCAAGTCGCCGAGCACGTCGCCCGCGAGACCCAGCGTTTCGGCGAACTCCTGCCCCGGCCCGAGTCCCGCCGGGCGATGCAGGCGTTCCTCGACCAGGGCGGCCAGACCCCCGATGGCGAGCGCCGGCTCGGCAACCTCGTCGGCGAGCTGTCACAACGGCTCTGAGGCGCTCTCCGGCGAGCGCCGGCGGGAATCATCCCTGTACGGTCACGGGCATGACCGAGCTGACCGATCAGGCGACCGCGTCCCGTTGGCTGGCCATGGAGGGCGCTCACAACGTGCGCGACCTCGGCGGCATCGGCCTCACCGGCGGCGGCGTCACTCGCCATGGCCGCCTCCTTCGGGCCGACGCACTCGACGCGCTCACCCCGATCGACGTCGAGTTGCTCGCCAGCACGTTCGGCCTGCGCCACGTGATCGACCTGCGCTCGTCCACAGAGCGGGCCGAACGCGGTCGCGGCCCGCTCGGCACGCTCACGGCGCTGTCGTACACCGAGGTCGAGGTGATCCCGGCCGAGGCCCTCTCCCACCGGCGGGACGCCCGCAGTGCGGCGTTCGAGCGCGGCGACGACACCGACGTGATCATGGGCGACGGGTACGTGGAGCTCCTCGAGCTCGGGGCGCCAGCGTTCCGGTCGGCGCTCACCGCGCTCGCCGACGTCGACGGCGTACCGGGCCTGTTCCACTGCTCGGCCGGCAAGGACCGCACGGGTGTCCTGGCTGCGCTGCTGCTCGATCTGGCCGGCGCCGACCGCGAAGAGATCATCGCCGACTACGCCCTCACCGAGGAGCGCGTCCCGGCCATCGTCCTGCGCCTCACCGGAGCCGCCAGCTTCGACGAGCTGGCCAAGCAGCTTCCGGTGTTCAGCTTCCAGGCCAAGGCGGGCACGATGCGCCACTTCCTCGGCCGCCTCGACGCCGAGTGGGGAGGCGCCGCCGGATACGCGTCGTCGATCGGCGTCGACGACGACCGCATCGCCGCCCTGCGCTCGCTGCTGATCTGACCACGACCGCGACCTGACGGGATGTGCCAGGGGTGAGTGGGTAGGGCATCTGGTTGTCGTGAGGCGGTGGGTGATGTGGATCATGTCGGTGACCTCCCCCGTCGGGTAGATGGTCGTCTCCTGTCACAAGAGCACGGGCCATACGCACGGCCGGTGGATGGTCACGATCCGCGTACTCCCGGGCACTCTCTCGCCGCGGGGACACCGACAGGTACGAACGGGAGGGTAAATACCCCACCGAAGCGTCCGGTATTTACCCTCCGGTTGGGACGGCGACCAGCGGACGGACCTCCGGCTCGCACGCCCTTTCCGCTCACCTCCCAGGCACTCTCACCGCGCGAGGCGAGGTCAGCGACGGCGGTGGCGGAGGAGGGAGCGGGTCTCGTCCGAGGGAGGCGCGGCGAGGATCGCCGTGACGTTGTCCACGAGCGAGCTGACGAACAGGCGATGATCGCCCTCGCGTTCGGCGCGGGCGCGTCGGGCCAGCTCCGTGATCGTGTGCAGGATCGCCATGAACCTCCGGTGGAGGCGGATCGCGTCGGCGTCGAGCATGGGCTCGATCAACATGCGCCACCGATGGAGCGACGTACCGGGCTCCCCGATCTGCGCCAGATCGAACAGCGGGTCCGGTCGTGTCAGCGCGTCGCCATAGATCTGGAGGTACTCCGGGCCGCCGTCGGGATCGGTGAGCTTGGCCGCCCATGGACGGACGAGGGCGCCGGCGAGACCGCGCAGTCCGTCGGCCCCGTCGGCCTCCCAGCGATCGAGCAGTTCGTCGCGTGCGATGTCGACGTCGGGCGCGTGCCGGCCGAGCACGGCCCGGATGAGGCCGTCCCGGTCGGAGAAGTGGTACTGGATCGCCCGCACGTTGCGGGCGCCCGACTCGCGTGTGATCTCCCGCAGGCTCACACCGTCGATCCCGTGTTCGGCGAGCAGCCGCTCCGCGGTGCGGAGCAGCCGCTCCCGAGTCGCGTCGCCCACGGCGACGCGCTTGCCCCGATCGCCTACGGCGACGCGCCTGCCCCGATCGCCTACGGCGACGCGCCTGCCCCGATCGCCTACGGCGACCACACCACCCCGCCGTCCACCTTGAGGACGGAACCGGTCGTGTAGCTCGACGCGTTGGTGGCCAGGTACAGCGCCGCACCGATGATCTCGTGGGGCTCGCCGCCCCGCTGCAGCGGGAACTCCTTGGCCCGCTCGTTGAACGCCGCGAGATCCCACGCCTTGGAGATGTCGGTGAGGAACGCGCCGGGCATGATGCCGTTGACCCGCACCGTGGGCCCGAACATGTGGGCGAGGGCGACGGTGAGGGCGTTGAGGCCGGCCTTGGCCATGGCGTAGGGCACCTCTCGGTCCGAGGGCTGCTTGGCGGCGATGCTGCTCACGTTGATGATGCGGCCGCCGCCGTTGGCCTGCATGTGCTCGGCGGCGAGCGCCGACAGCCGGAACGGTCCCTTGAGGTTGACGTCGAACACCTTGTCGTACAGGTCTTCGCTGATCGCTCCGAGCGATGGGTAGAGCGGCGACATGCCGGCGTTGTTCACCAGCACGTCGAGCCGGCCGAATCGCTCGAGCGTCGCCGCGACGAGCGCGTTGCAGTCGTCCCAGCGCCCGACGTGGCAGGCGATGGGGAGGGTCTCGACTCCAGCGGGAATCGACTCGTCGGCGGCGACCTCGGCGGCGAGCGCCTCACAGGAGTCGATCTTCCGGCTGGCGATCACCACGCTGGCGCCGTGCCGGGCGAACTCCAGGCACATCTCGCGGCCGAGACCGCGTGAGCCGCCGGTGACGACGGCGACCTGGCCCGTCAGGTCGTAGGCGGCGTCCGTGTACGCGCTCATCAGTACTGCGCCACCTCGTGCTCGAGCAGCTCGGCGAACTTCGCCTGGGCAGCCTCACGGCGCCGCAGTAGGTGGTACTCGGGGAAGAGGTCCTCCGACGGCGTGTACTGCTTGAGGATCTGGCGGGCGAGCGTCACCTTGTGCACCTCGGTCGGTCCGTCGGCGAGGGCGAGCATCTCGGCCGTCACCATCATCCGCGAGAACGGCATCTCGTTCGACAGGCCGATCGAGCCGTGGAGGTGCATCGCCCGTAGCACCACGTCGTGGGCCACCTTGGCCATCGCCACCTTGACCGCCGAGATGTCGCCACGAACCCGCCGGTAATCCTGGTACTTGTCGATCAGCCACGCCGTGCGCAGCACGAGGAGGCGGAACTGCTCGATCTCGATCCAGCTGTCGGCGACCTTCTCCTGCGTCATCTGCAGCGAGGCCAGTGGACCGGTGCGGGTCTGGCGGGATACGGCGCGCTGGCACATCATGTCGAAGGCCTGCTTGGTCATGGCGATCGTCCGCATGGCGTGGTGGATGCGCCCGCCACCGAGACGGGTCTGGGCGATGACGAATGCCTGCCCCTCCCCGCCGAGGACGTGATCGGCCGGCACGCGCACGTCGTTGTAGCGCACGTAGCCGTGCGAGCCCTCCTCCTCGGGCTCGGTGCCGAGCCCGACGTTGCGCACGATCTCCACACCCGGCGTCTCGGCGGGGACGATGAACATCGACATGCCCTGGTAGGCGCTGACGTCAGGGTTCGTCACCGCCATCACGATGTAGAAGCTGGCGAAGCGGGCGTTGGACGAGAACCACTTCTCACCGTTGATCACCCACTGGTCGCCATCGCGTTCGGCGCGGGTGACGAACAACGTCGGGTCGGCGCCGGCGTGCGGCTCGGTCATCGAGTAGCACGAGGAGATCTCACCGTCGAGCAGCGGCTGGAGGTACCGGGCCTTCTGCTCGTCCGTGCCGTAGTGGGCGAGGATCTCGGCGTTGCCCGAGTCCGGCGCCTGGCAGCCGAACACCGACGGCGCCCAGCTGGCGCGGCCGAGGATCTCGTTGAGGAGCGCGAGCTTCACCTGGCCATAGCCGGGTCCGCCCAGCTCGGGCCCGAGGTGGCAGGCCCACAGGCCGTGCTCGCGGACCTGCTCCTGCAGCGGCCGGACGATCGCCATCGCCCGCTTGTCGCTCTTGTCGTAGGGATCGCCGAGCACGTGACTCAGCGGCTCGACCTCCTCACGCACGAAGCGGTCGGCCCAGTCGAGCTGGGCCTGGTACTCAAGGTCGGTTTCGAAGTCCCATGCCATGCGGGCGACATTAATGCAGATGTATCAATCACCGACGAGCCGGAGGGCTTGCTCGAACAACCCGACCGTGTGCTCGTGGAGACGGTCGCCGATCTCGCGCGGCGCGAGACCGGCGTCGGCCCGGGCGTTGCTGCCTTCGAGGATGATGCCGAGGCGGTAGCAGGCGAGCACGCGGAACCAGGGCAGATCGGCGAGGTCCCACCCGGTCAGCTCCCCATAGCGGGCGATGACCTCGTCGGTCGAGGGCAGGTAGCTCGAGCCGACCGGGGTCACGTTGACCGCGCTCGCGCCCGGCCACGTCGCCAGGAGATGCCCGAGATCGAGCAGCGGATGGCCGATCGTCGCCAGCTCCCAGTCGACCACCGCCGACACCACACCGGCGACCGGATCGATGAGGACGTTGGCGAAGTGGAAGTCGCCGTGGATGATCCCGATGCGCATCTCGGTCGGACGGTGCGCCTCGAGCCACGCGGCCACCTGATCGACGCCGGGGATGTCGGGCCCGCCGTAGCCCTCGAACTGGGCATACGAGTCGAGCTGCTTGCGCCAGCGCGGCACCTGCCGTTCGAGCCACCCTTCCGACCGTCCGAGATCGGCGAGCCCGGCCGCGACCGGGTCGACCGTGCCGAGGGCGGCGATCGCCGCCGGCATGGACAGGCCCATCGACCGCTGCAGCTCGGCCGACGAGGCGAGGGGTTCGGGCATCTCGACGGTGACGTTGACGCCCTCGATCGGCTCCATCAGGTAGAAGGCCGAGCCGAGCACGTCGAGCCCCGGCTCAGCAGCGATCAGCCCGGGGTGGGGAACCTCGCTGCCGGCCAGGGCGGCGAGCACTCGGGCCTCGCGCCGCATCGTCTCGTCGCTGTTGTCGCGCTTGTGGATCGGCGGGTGGCGCAACACGTAGCTGCGACCGTCGCGCGTGAACCGCACGAGCACGTTCTGCGTCCCTCCGGCGAGCAGTTCGATGTGAGTGAGCGGACCGGACCCGAGTCCCCGCTCGTCCATCCAGGCGGCGAGGCGGTCCATATCGACAGGAACGTCGACAGGAACGTCGACAGGAACGTCGACAGGAGCGGCGGGGGCGACTTCGGAGGCGTCAGGCACCCGACGATCGTAGGAACTCGGGCTCGTTCGGGTCTGATCGGGATACCCCGGTTCAGTCGCCGTCGGCAGCGTCTCGTTGCCGGTCGAGCGTCAGCAGCAGGTCGTGATGGAGCTCCATCCAGACGTCGTGGTAGCTCCCGGTCAACGGTGCGGTGAACGCCGACGTGTCGCCCGCTCGGAGGCGGTCGAGCGCGGCAACGAACCGCTGCTCGTAGCTGGCGAACCGAGGCGCCGGCTCGGCAGCAGCGGCCACGACACGCAGCGCCGATGCGTGGATGACGGCGAGCTCGCCGATGCACGCCGGGGGCTGCCCATCGGTCTGCCAGCGCGTGCACAGCACCTTGAACGGCTCGTTGAGGGCGACGAACCCCTCGTACGCAGCGCCGAGCGCCGCGGCGTCGAGCGCCGCCAGCTCCTCGGCGAGCAGGGCGGCGTGCACCTCGCGACCGTCGGCGGTGAGCCGCCATCCGCTCACCATCCCGTCGCGGCGGGTCGCCTGCCCAGCGGCGACGGCAGCCTCCAGCCGCGTCTCGACCACAGCGAGGTCGAGACCCGTCGCCTCGGCGACCGCACCGGCGCCGGCGAATCCCTTCACCCGGAGCGCGTGGAGAACCGGCAACCCGGCGGTCACGGCATCCATCGATCCGTCGTCGAGCCGTTGCGGTGTCACTGGTCAGCCGTGGTGCCCGGAGTAGCAGATCCCGCCGGTGCCGAGGCGACGGCCGGAGCAGCGGTCGGGTCGATGACCTCGCCGTTGTTGGCATCGACGACCACGTCGCCGACGATCTGGAAGATGCGCCCCTCTCCGGTGCACACGGCCGGGATGACCGGTCCCGGGCACGACACGGTGCGGGCACCGAGCGGCACCGGACCGGTGAACGCCGACACCGCAGCGTTGACGGACTCCTGGTCCAGCGCGTCACCGAGGCCGCCGAGCACGTCGGCGAGAGCGAGGATCGTGCCCCAGCCGTACGAGGCGAACGACTGCGTCGGCGCACCCTCGCCGTGGGTCGCGAACTGCTCGAGGTACTCGTCCACCTCCGGGTCGACACCGCTGCCGAGCCGGGCGTTCGAGCCGCCGTCGGCGAAGTACCAGCCGTCGACCTGATCGCCGGCGGACTCGATCACCGAGTCGTCCGCGCAGGGGGCGGTGCCGACCACGGTGCTGTCGAGCCCGAGCTGGCTGATCGCGCCGGCCGCCGCGATGCAGCCGCGCTGGTCGACCATGAGCATGAAGACGTCGGCGCCTTCGGCGCCAGCAGCGGTGATGGGAACCGTGAAGTCGGCAGCGCCGACCGGCACAGGGACGGACGTGACCGTGAGACCGGCCGCTTCGGCCGCATCGACGATCTGCTGGGCAGCACCGGCGGCGGCAGGGTTGTCGTCGTACACGACCGCGACACTCGCGACGTCGGGCAGCTGCGTGACGTACGCCGCGGCGGCGCCGATCTGTCCCAGAACGCCCGAGTTCCAGAAGACCACGCCGGGAGCGGCGAAGTCGGCGGCGGTCAGCGGGACGGCGCCGACGACCGTCCAGCCTTGACCCGACGTCGCCTGGAAGAACGGCCCGCTGAAGAGGTTGATGCCGGCGGCGATCGCCGTGAGCGACATGTCGTTGCCGAGCTGCTGTCCGCACGCCGCCGACGACGCCTCGTCGCCGGCCATCACGCAGGAGACGAGCTCGATCGGCCGACTGTTGATGCCGCCGTTGGCGTTCACGTAGGCGACGGCGGCTTCGGCGCCGGCGGTCATCCCCGGAAACGAGTAGCCGCCTTCGTCGGTGTTCGCCCATCCGATGCGGATCGGGTCGCCGGACGGCGCCGACCCGGCAGCGGCCGGCATCGCCGCCAGGGCGACCGTCGCCGCGGCCAGCGCAGCTGCTGCGGTCAGACGGACGCCTGCAGTGAGTCTCTTCACGGTGGTGGTACCCCTTGTCCACACGAGGCGCGCCGCGGCGGCCTTGGCTGATGTCGGTCACGTCGACGGCCCCCTGCCGTCGCCTCGCCAGTATCGGACACTTGACGAATTGCGTCAAGTGTTTCATCATGGCGACGTCGTCGGCGTGGCGTTCCCAGCCCTCGCCGTCACTGCGTCTACGCAACGTCCTGGGGGATCATCGGTTGCTTTCGGATCTGTGGCTCTTCGCCGTGCTCGGCTTCGGCACCGGTGCGCTGATCGCGGCCCTCGGCATGGGCGTCGCGCTGACCTACCGCGGGTCGGGTGTGGTCAACCTGGCCAGCGGGGCCGTGGCCATGTACACCGCTTACACGTACTGGGGCCTGCGGACCGGAGGGCGCTGGGCGATTCCACCCCTGCCCAACCCGCTGACGCTCGTGGAAGGGATCTCGGGCTGGTTCGGAGCGTCGCTCGCCCTTCCTGACTGGCCGACGTGGGTCACGATCGGTGACGGGTGGGCGACCACACCGGCCTTCGTCGGCGCGATCGCCACCGCAGCCGTCCTCGGCGTGGCCCTCCATGCGCTGGTGTTCCGGCCGCTTCGTGCCGCCTCCGCCCTGGCCAAGGTCGTGGCGACGGTCGGGGTCTTCCTCGTGCTCCAGGCCGTCGTGGTCCGCCGCTTCGGGAGCACAGCCCTCAGCGTCGAGCCGATGCTGCCCAGCTCGTCGGTCAGCGTGGCGGGCCGGCCGGTCACCGTCGATCGCATCTGGCTGGCCGGCCTCGCGGTCACCATGGCCGCGTGTTTGTGGGCCATGTTCCGCTTCACCCGCTTCGGACGGAGGATCCGAGCGGCGGCCGAGGACGAGAAGGCGGCAACCCTGCTCGGCATCTCGCCGCAACGACAGGCCGTCGCCACCTGGGTGACCGCGTCGGTCGTGATGGGAGCGGTCGCCGTTTTCGCCGCGCCGACCACCCAGCTCGACCCCAACACCCTTCCGTTCCTCGTCGTCCCCGCGGTCGGTGCCGCACTGCTCGGACGGTTCGTGTCGTTCCCGGTGACCGCCGCCACCGGAATCGCGATCGGGTCGATGCTGTCGATGATCACGTTCCTGCAGACCAAGGCGTGGTGGCCGCAAGCTGCCGGCCGACCCATCCCAGGAGTCGGTTCGCTCGTCACCTTCGTCGTCATCATCGGCGCGGTCACTCTGCGCGGCGGCAGTCTGCCGCGGCGCGGTCAGATCACCGAGTCGAGCCTGCCCGCGTGCCCGTCGCTCCGCCGGCCCGGTGCCACCATCGTGGGGCTCGGCTCGGTGGCTGCCGTGCTCACGGTGCTGGTGTCGTACGGCTGGCGCGAAGCCATCCTCAACTCGCTCATCACCGGGATGCTGTGTCTGTCTCTGGTCGTGCTCACCGGGATGGCGGGACAGCTCTCCCTGGCCCAGGTGGCGACCGCTGGTCTCGCCGGCTACTCCCTGAGCAAGCTTGGGACAGCGTGGGGATTGGGCTTCCCCATGGCCCCGCTGGTCGCCATCGCCGTCGCCACCCTCGCCGGCGTCGCGGCGGGGCTGCCGGCGCTTCGCGTGCGCGGGGTCAACCTCGCCGTGGTCTCCCTCGGGGCAGCGGTGGCGCTCCAGGAGTTCGTCTTCCGCAACCCGACGTTCGGCGACGGCTACGGAAGCGCGCCCGTCGACTCGCCGGCCCTGTTCGGCGTGGGGTTCGGACCGACCGACCGGTTCTGGCTCGGCGACGACGCAGTGCCGTCGCCGCGCTTCGTGTTGGTGGTGCTGGTCGTGTTCGCCGCGTCGGCCTACGGCGTCGCCCGGCTCCGATCGAGCGAACTGGGACGCGACATGCTCGCCGTCCGTGCCAACGAACGGGCGGCGGCCGCGGTGGGGGTCGACGTACGCGCGACCAAGCTCATCGCGCTCGCTGTCGCCTCGCTCATCGCGTCGACGAGCGGCACCCTCAGCGGGTACAAGCTCGGCCAGGTGACGCCCGCGACGTTCGGCGTCTTCGCCGGCCTGATGATCGTGGCGGTCGCCTACCTCGGCGGCATCACGTCGATCGGCGGCGCCGTTGTCGGTGGCGCGATGGCGTCGGGCGGCGTGGTGTTCTACGTGCTGCAGCACTACGCCGGCGTCGCCAAGGAGTTCGAGCTGATCGTCGGAGGCGTGGGCCTCCTGGCGACGGTCGTGCTCAACCCTGACGGCGTCGCCGGACGGCTGCGGCGCGCGCACGTGCTGGCCGATCGCCTGCGGGGGCCACATCGATCGCCGGCCGATCCGGCGACCATCGCCACCGTGATGACGGGAGGGGTACGACGATGACCGGGTTTCTCGTCGTCTCCGGCCTCAGCGTGCGATTCGGCGGCGTTCACGCGCTCGCCGGCGTCGACCTCGAGGTCGCCGAGGGAGCACTCGTCGGATTGATCGGCCCGAACGGGGCCGGCAAGAGCACCTTCATCGATGCCGTCACCGGGTTCCTCCGTCCGAGTGCTGGCCGGGTGCTGCTCGGTGCGCATCGCCTCGACGGCCTGGCACCGCATCGCCGGGTCACTGCCGGCCTCGGGCGCACGTGGCAGAGCGTCGAGCTCTTCGAGGACCTCACGGTGGTCGAGAACCTGCAGGTCGCCGCCCGCCACGGTGCTGGAGCCGACCTTCCAGCCGTGCTCCATCTGCTCGGTCTCGACGACGTCGCCCACCGGCGCGGCAAGGACCTCTCACACGGTCAACGCAAGCTCGTCGGGGTCGCTCGCGCCCTCGCCGGGCGGCCACGGCTGTTGCTGCTCGACGAGCCGGCTGCCGGTCTCGATACGGCGGAGAGCGCCGAACTGGGCCGGACGCTGCGACGCGTCTGCGACGGCGGTACGGCGATCCTGCTGATCGATCACGATATGGATCTCGTGCTGGGTACCTGCGACCACGTGTACGTCCTCGACCTTGGTCGCGTGCTCGTCGACGGCCCCCCGGCCGACGTGCGCGCCGACCCGCGGGTTGTCGCGGCGTATCTCGGTGCGGCCGCGACATGACGACACCGAGCGCCAGCGACATGACGACACCGAGCGCCAGCGACAGGACCGGCCTGCGTGTCGACGGCCTGGTCGCCGGCTACGACGGCCTGGCCGTGGTGCGCGACGTCACGATCGACGTGGCCCGCGGTGAGATCGTGGCGATCCTCGGCCCCAACGGGGCCGGCAAGACGACGCTGCTCACCACGATCGCCGGGCTGCTCTCACCGATCGCCGGGCGCGTCATGATCGACGGCGCCGACCTCAGCGGCCTCGCTCCTCATCGGGTCTCCCGGCGGGGGATCACGCTCGTTCCCGACGACCGCGGCGTGCTGTTCGACCTCTCCGTGGGCGAGAACCTCACGCTCGACGCCGGCACCGCCGTTCGTGATCGAGCCGTCGAACTGTTCCCCGAGCTCGACCCGCTGCTCGATCGACGAGCGGGTCTGCTGTCGGGCGGCGAGCAGCAGATGCTCGCCATCGGGCGAGCGGTGGCGCGCCGGCCGGCGATGCTCCTCATCGACGAGATGAGCCACGGGTTGGCCCCGATCGTGGTCGAACGGATTCTCCCCGTGCTCCGCGCGGCGGCCGACGCCGGCTCGTGCGGGATCCTCGTCGTCGAGCAGCACGTCGGCCACGCCCTCGCCCTCGCCGATCGGGCGGTGGTGTTGAGCCATGGGCGCACGGTGCTCGAGGGGAGCTGCGCCGCCTTCCGGGCCGACACCGACGCCATCACGCGCGCCTACCTCGGCGGCGCACCCGGTCGGTGAGGCGCCCGACCGAGTCCGGCTGCGTCGATACGCTCGAACAGAATGGATCGGATGTCCACGCAGCGTGAGCAGATCCTCGAGGCGGCCCGCCAGTGCTTCGAGCGTTGGGGGCCTGAGCGGACGCGGATGGACGACATCGCCAAGGCCGTCGGGATCGCCCGGCCCAACCTCTATCGGTACTTCCCGAGCAAGATGAGCGTGCTCGTCGAGGTCATCGGCAACGAGATGCGGGTCATCAACGCCGCGCGACGCTCGCGGCTGCCGATCGAGGGCGACACGCGGACACTGATCAGCCGCTCGATCTCGCTGGGCATCGAGCTCGCCCTCGAGGATTCCGAGCTGCTGTCGGTGATGCGGGCCGACAGTCTCGACCTCACCGCCGAAGCTCTCGTGACGCACACCTCCCTGATGGAGATCCAGGCCGAGTACTGGTCACCGATCTTCGAGCACGGACGATCGCGGGGTGAGATCCGGGCCGATCTCACCGACGACACGGAGATCATTCGGTGGATCCAGATCGTGCAGTTCATGTGCGTCGAACGGCGCGAGTTCTTCCCCGACATCGCCGCCATCACGCGACACTTCGACCGGTTCGTCGTTCCGGCGATCGTCGTTCCCGACTGAACGAACAACGCAGGGCCGACGGGACGCGCCACCGCAAAGCGCAGGCTGGCACCGCCCGATGTCAGCCGGTCACGAGGGCGTCGAGCTCGGCGGCCTCGTCCGGGGTGAGCACGTCGGCCCACTCCATCACCCCGAACCCGGCGCGACCATCGGGCAGCGTGACCGCCGAGATGGCGTTGTTGTCGTAGCGGCGCGGGCCGGAATGCGGCAGGTAGAACGGCCAGTGCACCTGAGTGGTCGCGCTGAACCTGAGGTCGATCGGCGCGCCGTAGCGAATCTCGGCGGCGTCGTAGGACGCCACGCCGGCCCGTGGTGCGTAGTCCGCGCCGACATCGGTGGTGAAGCGCACGCCGTCCGCATCGGCGACCGCCCCGATGCCGGCGACGCGGTCGCCGGTGGGGATGCCGATCGCGTTGGCGAACATGAGTGAGCCGTCTTCGGCGGCGACGCAGGTGGCCGTCCAGAACGCCTTGAAGTCGTTCTGCTCGTGCCGGACACCCCACGAGTGGTCGCGCACGAACAGTCCTGACCCGGCCACCTCGACGTCGCCGGTGGCGATCGTCCCCGACCAGCGGCCGCCCTGCTCGTAGTGGGCCTGGTCGCCCATTTGCGGACCGTCGGCGTTCGACCGCATGACCGCGGTCATCGCCCGCAGCCCTTCGGCGAAGTCGACGGCGGGCAGCTCGCTGGTGAGCTCGATGTCCACCCCCAGCCGGACGTCGCCGGCGCTCGGCGGATGCGTTGCGACGAACCCGAGCGGTCCGACCCCGTCGCGCGCGCTGAGGTCGGCGCCGAGCCGGATGCGGCGGAACGGCTCGACGACGTCGTAGTCGACGCCCGCGACCACACGACTCGCGTCGTACACGCCCTCCACGATCGCCGACGCCGTGCGGCCGCCGGTCGTCGCCACGAACCGGGCCTCTTGGTAGTCGCGCCCGGGCACTCGCTGGAGATGCACCATCAAGCCGGCGTGCCGGTCTCCGTCCCAGGCGATGACGAAGAGGTTCTCCTGCCACCGATCGGGCAGTGGTGACGGTGGATGGCGCAGCGTCTCGTCGGCCGGACCGATCATGACGTCTCCCCCCGCTTCAGGACGGTGACCGTGCCCGCCGTCCCGTCGAGGCGGACGAGGTCGCCGGTGCGGATGCGCGCCGTGCCGTCGTTCGTGCCGATCACGCACGGCACGCCGAGCTCGCGCGCGACGATCGCACCGTGGCTGGCCGGACCCCCGATGTCGATCACGAGGCCGGCGGCGATCATCATCACCGGTGTCCAGCTCGGGTCGGTGAACCGGCACACGAGGACCTCGCCCGGCTCGAGGTCGTCGTCGGGATCGAGCACGACTCGAGCCGGTCCCTCCACGCTGCCGGCAGCACCAGCGGCACCGGCGACGACGACGTCGGCATCCGCCTCGACCTGCAGATCACGCACGATCGGCGTGGGCGTCCCGGTGAACGTGACCGGCATCTCGAAGCGGCGGTACTCCTCACGCCGCGAGCGACGGAACGCCACGAGCCCGCGCGCGTCGACGGGGAGTCCGTCGCGGAGCTCATCGAGGGTGAAGTAGAAGACGTCGTCGACCTCGTCCAGTTCGCCACCGTCGACGAGGAGCCGGCCGAGGTCGCGCGCCGCGGCGCGGCCACCGTCGAGGGCCATGAGGTAGCCGGCCTTGCCGAGCTCGTTGTACTGGGTCGCCCGCACGAGGGCGGCGCAGGCCCTCGAGGCACTCCGTCTGCGCCACGCGGGGAGGCGCCCGAGCAGCGCGGTGACGGCGGCGGATCGCTGTGCGGTGTTCGCCGCCTCACGCTCGCGCGGCCGTTCGCTGTCGGGGCGCGTTCCGAGCGCGTCCAGCAGCTTCGCCACCGGGGTCGGATCCTCGCGCCACGCTCGCCCGGTGAGGTTGCCTTCGAACGGGCCGTGGAAGCCGTGCCTGCGGACGAACTCGTCGATGGAGAGGCGTCCTCTGCTGGCTTCCCACAGGTCGTCGGCGAGCGCCGTCTCGGCGATGCCGCCGAGACCGGTGAGCAACGGCATCAACAGATCGCCGGCATTAGCCGACGTCGCCAGCTTGGTGAGCTTGCCCTGCACCGCCATCAGCCCGAATCGCCCGGTGACGTGGATGTGGAACGCAGTGCGGAAGCGATCGGCGGCGTCGACCAGACGAACGCGGGGATCGCCCATCGCAGTTCGGTCTCGGACCTCGCGCTGCCACCACGCCTGCTGATCGGCATGCATCGCCCGCAGGCGGCCAGGGGTGCGGGCCATTGCCACCGGGGCCTTCGCCAGGATCACCGGGAGGCGCCGAAGCCGGCGCTCGGCCGGCAGGCCGGGACGGACGCGTCCACAGATGTCCCGCTCGAAGTCGTCGGCCGTCACACCCGGCATGGTGCCGAACAGCGGCCGGAGGAAATCGATGTTCATCGCCGGGCGGCCGAAGAAGTGAGCCGTCAGCAGCTGATTGGGATCGGTCGGGACGGCGAGCTCGCGGCGCGAGAGGATGCCGAAGTCGCAATAGGCGAGCCGACCGCCGGCTTCCATCGTCGGCCCCCAGAAGCTCCAGCACAGTGGCGACAGCACGTCCGGCGTGGCTTCGCCGATGTTGGCGGTGGTCCAGTAGCGACCGGGCTCGCTCTCGGTGGTGGTCGGGTCGGTGAACCCGGCGGAGATGGGAGAGGTGGTCATGACCCCGCCGACGCCGTGACGTCGATGCGGAACAGCGCCCGGGCGTTGTCGGCCATGATCTTCGCCTGCGCCTCGTGGCCGAGGCCGCTCGTCATCTCCACCGCCGTGTCGTAGCACGTCGGCCACGAGGAGTCGGAGTGCGGGAAGTCGGTCTCGTAGAGCACGTTGTCGACCCCGATGTGTTCGAGCAGCGTGAGGCCCACGGGGTCACGGAAGAACGTGCACCAGATGTTGCGGTCGAAGTAGAAGCTCGGCGGATTGGGCAGTGCACTCGTCGACACGTCGGTGAAGCCCACGCCCCGCATCTCGCTCCACACGAAGTCGGCGCGCGAGAGGACGTAGGGGATCCACGCCAACTGCGACTCGGCGAGCACCAGCTTGAGGTCGGGCAGTCGTTCGAGCAGGCCGGAGAAGAGCCAGTCGGTCAGCGTGTAGCCGGCGTTGAACGACGCCATCACGTTGGGCACGGCGCCGAGACTGTCCTTCGCCAGCATCGGGAAGCCGCCGGTGCCGATGTGCATCGACAGCACGATCTCGTTGGCCGCGCAGGCCGCGAACAGGTCGTCCCAGTGCCCCGAGAAGATCGACGGGAGGCCGAGCAGATGCGGCGCCTCGGAGAACGTGATCGAGCGGAAGCCCAACCCGGCGAGGCGCTCGACCTCGGCCACGGCGAGGACTGGGTCCCACAGCGGGACGATCCCCATCGGCACGAGGCGGCCGTTCGAACCGGCGCACCACTCGTCGACGATGAAGTCGTTGTACGCCTTGATGCAGAGCAGGGCGAGCGCCTTGTCCTCCGCCAACGAGAACGTCTGCCCGCAGAAGCGTACGAACATGTTGGGGTAGCACACGGATGCTTCGATGCCTGCGGTGTCCATGTCGCTGAGGCGCGCCACCGGGTCGTAGCAGGACTTCAGCATGTCGTCGTAGGTGACCGGCCGCCCGTCGATCTCGCCGCGGTCGATGCCGGCGGCGGCGGCGATGCGCACGAGCGGGATGCGCTTGCCGTCGTAGTGCCAGACATCGGCGAGCCGGCCGTCCTCACGCTCCACGAAGGAGATGTCGCCCTTGCCGAGGTCGGCGGCGCCGCGGAGACGCTTGATCGTCGGGCCGTCGTCGCGCACGGCAACCGGAAGGCGGTCGCGCCAGACGTGTGCCGGCACCTGGACGTGATCGTCGGGCGAGACGAGCCGCGGCAGGGTCGGCGTCGGAGCAGATGACATGTCGTTCCCCCAGGTAGACAACTGACACGAACTGTAATCTGTCTCACCACGCGGGGCAAGCCCGTGTCGGACGTGGCGCGCTGACGGTCCGACGCAGGGTGGACCAAGCGCCCGCCCGCCGCTCCGGTCGGCGCCAGCTCAGCTCAGTTCAGTTCAGCTCTCAGCTCAGGCAGCCTCGCGGGCGAGGGCGACGCAGTTGCGCAGCTGGTCGTGGACGAACGGCGGCAGCGTCTCGCCGTCCTTGGCCAGGAGGTCCTGGGCGATGTCCTGGATCACGGCGGCGATCGACGGGTTCTCGGGGTCCTCCTCGAGTGCCAGGATCACCTCGCCGAACGGACCACGGTCTTCCTTGGCCCCCGCCCCGACCGGCGCCCAGGTGTGCACGATGAGGGCCCGCACGGCAGCCAGTTGCCAGCCGGCGAGGATCGCCCGCAGCTGCATCGCGTACGTGCGGTAGTAGCCGAGGTGCAGTGACTCGTCGGCGCGCATCGGGGTGAACAGCGCGTCGGCGATCTCGTCGGCGCCGATCTCCTTGCAGATGCGGGCCATCTGCCCGTAGGCCCCGATGGCGAGGCGCTCGTTCATCGCCCCGATCGAGTGGTACGCCATCGACACGATCGTGTAGGCGTGCCGGGAGAGCCGCCCGAAGACACCGGCGACGCGGTTGTGCGGCGGCACGTGGTCGGGGTCGGCCGGCGGCGAGATCGGCAGGCCGATGTGGTCGAGCAGCACCTCTTGGGCGACGCCGTGACCCGACTCGTCGGGCACCCAGACCTCGAGGAACCGGCCGATGTGGTCGTTCGGAGAGTGCGGCAGCAGGGTGTGGATGCTCAGCCCGGCGACGTCGGCCTCGACGCGCTGCGAGTAGCGGACGGCCGGCCCGAGCCGCGCGCCGAACAGCTCCCGGTTGTCGATCCGCCCGATCGCCGCGGCGACGACGTCGAGATCGAGGGGACGCTTGCGTTCGAGGGCGTCGACCCGCCGCTCGATGGCGAAGTACTGGTCTCGGGTCAGAGCGATGATGCGACAGCAGGATAGGCGCAGAATCCGCCGGCCGTGGCGCCGTCGAGACGCACGGCCACGTCCCAGACGGGAGGGTATTTGCCCACCGTGGCACGCCGACCGGAGGGTATTCACCCCACCGAAGCGTCGGGTATGTACCCTCCGGTCGGTTCGGTGGGCAAATACCCTCCCGTCGTCCGACGTCAGCCGGTGGTTGCCGGGGTGCCGTCGGCCGGCTCCGTCTCGGCGGCGAGATCCTCGTCGACGCCGGGGCAGTTGGTCACCTCGGGCGGCACGACGAGGTCGACCAGGTACTCATCGATGATCTCGTCGCCACAACCGGACGGGTCGTTGCCGTAGCAGGTGTGACCGTCGTAATCGATGACGACGAGGCGCCCGTCCTCGAGCGCAGCGGCCATGTTGCGGGTGCTGGCGAGCGGCGTCGCGGCGTCGCCGTTGGCGCCACACACGACGATCGGACCGGCGCCGGCCCCCGTGATCTCGACCCGCGGGTCGGTGGACTCGGGGAAGAACGTGCAGAAGTAGGTGCCCGTCGTGTTCGGCGCATAGCGCGGGGCCACCTCCTGGTAGCGCTCGGCGTCGGCGTCCTCCTGCTCCACGGTCGGCCGGTCGGCGGTGTCCATGCAGACGATCGACTGGAACGCCTCGAGCGAGTTGTCCCACGTGCCGTCCGGCTGGCGCTGGTAGTACGCGTCGTACAGGGCGAGCAGACCTGACCCGTCACCCTCGGCGGCGGCCACCAGCGCGTCGGACAGCTGTGGCCAGCTGCTCTCGCTGTACATCGCCTCGGCCGTCGCCAGGAGGGCGACACCGCGGGTGACATCGGGGCGATCCGGCTCGCTGGGGATCGGCTTGGCGTCGAGCTTGAGCATCAGCTGGTCGAACGCGCCCTCGGCGTCACCGTCGTTGTGGAACGCACATGACGGGTCGGCGCTGCATTCGGCGAGGTAGGTCGTCAGCGTGCCCTCGAACCCCTCGGCCTGCTGGATGCCGCCCTCGGTGAGATCGGCGTTGGGGTCGGCCGCACCGTCGAGCACGGCGGCCCGCACGGTGTCGGGGAACAACGTGGCCCACGTGGCGCCGAGCTCGGAGCCGTAGCTCCAGCCGAAGTAGCTGATCGTCTCCTCGCCGAGTGCCCGGCGGATCGAGTCCATGTCTCGCGCCGAGTTGTTGGTGCCGATGAACTCGATGATGTCGGCGTTCTTCTCGGCGCACTGATCGGCGAAGTCCTCGGCGACATCGATGAGCTCCTGGCGCTCCTCGCCGTCGTCCGGGGTGATGTCGGTGCCCGCGAAGTAGGCGTCGTAGTCGTCGATGCAGTCGATGTACGGCTCCGACAATCCGGTGCCGCGGGGATCCCAGGCGACGATGTCGAAGGCGTCGAGCAGCGGCTGGTTGTAGATCTGTGACGCCGCCGACCCGAGGATCGAGCCGCCGAAGCCGGGGCCACCGGGGTTCACGAGCAGGGAACCGACGCGAGCCGAGGGGTCGGCGGCCGGCGTCCGGGTGACGTAGAGCTCGAACGTGCCACCGTCGGGGTTGGCGTAGTCGATGGGCACCTCGAGCCAGGCCTCCTGGGTGCCCGGCCACTCCTCCGACTCCTCCCACTCGATCGGCGCCGGCTGCCACTCGGCAGCATCGCTGGCCGCCATCGTGTCGCCGGAGGTGACGTCGCTCGTGGTCTCGACGGACGTCCCCGCAGGGCCACTGTCGTCCGGGGGGACCGAGGCAGCGGCGCGGGTGGACAGTGCGACGCCGCTGAGGGCGACGAGGGCGGCGGTCAGAACGGCGGATCGGCGTCGCATCATGGGGCCGGATACTAGGCGCGGCCGTCCGCTCCGTAGCCTCGGTACCGGATGCGAATGGGACCACCGAACCTGCGGCCGCGGGACGCCAGCGCCATCGCGGGCGCCGAGTTCTCGACGGCCACCCTGCGGCGCATCTGGGCGTTCGCCCGACCGTACCGCCGCCTGCTGTCGCTCTACCTCGCCGTGATCATCGGTGCCGCGGTGCTCGCCCTCGCCCCGCCGCTGGTGGTGCGCGCGATCATCGACCAGGCGATCCCGGACGGCAACCGGGGCCAGATCACGTTCCTCGCCGCGGTCGCCGTGGCCGCCGCGCTCGGCGACGCCGCGCTGAACGTCGTGCAGCGTTGGTGCAGCGCCACGGTCGGCGAGGGATTGATCTACGACCTTCGCTCGGCGCTGTTCCGCAAGGTCCAGCGCATGCCGATCGCCTTCTTCACCCGCACGCCGACGGGCGCGATCACGTCGCGCCTGAGCACCGACGTCGTCGGGGCCCAGACCGCCGTGACCAACACGCTCGGCACCGTCGTCAGCAACGTGATCGGGCTGACCACCTCGCTGGTGGCGATGCTCGTGCTCGAGTGGCGGCTCACCCTGCTCGCCCTGGTGGTCCTGCCGATGTTCGTCGTGCCCGCTCGCCGCGTCGGCCGGCGGCTGCAGAAGATCTCCCGCGAACAGATGGGCCACAACGCGGCGATGAACACCCAGATGACCGAGCGCTTCAACGTGGCCGGAGCGATGCTCGTGAAGCTGTTCGGCGATCCCCGGCGCGAGAGCGAGTGGTTCGAGCGGCACGCCGCAGGCGTGAGGGACACGGGGATCCGGTCGGCGATGTACGGCCGGGTCTTCTACGTGGCCCTGGCGCTCGTCGGGGCGATGGGCACGGCGGCCATCTACGGCGTCGGCGCCCACCTCGTCGTCTCGGACAGCATCTCCACGGGCACCCTGGTCGCCCTGGCGGCGCTGGTGGGCAGGGTGTACTTGCCGTTGACGTCGCTCACCAACGCCCGGGTGGACCTGATGACGTCGATGGTGAGCTTCGAGCGGGTCTTCGAGGTGCTCGACGCCCGGGAGGCGATCACCGATCGTCCCGACGCCGTCGAGCTCGGCACGCCGGCCGGCCGCGTGACGTTCGACCACGTCCGCTTCCGGTATCCACCGGCGGAAGACACGGCGATCGCTTCGCTCGAACAGCGAGCGCCGGAGACCGATCCCGACCGGGACGTCCTCGTGGACGTCTCGCTCGACATCGCCCCAGGCGAGACGATCGCTCTCGTCGGGGCGTCCGGGGCCGGCAAGACCACGCTGGTGTCATTGATCCCGCGCCTGTACGACGTCACCGAGGGGGTCGTCCGCATCGACGGCCACGACGTGCGCGACCTGACGCTCGCCTCGCTGCGGGGTGCCATCGGCGTCGTGGCCCAGGACCCGCACCTGTTCCACACGTCGATCGGCGACAACTTGCGCTACGCCAAACCCGATGCCACCGACGACGAGCTCGTCGCCGCCGCCACCGCGGCCCGCATCCACGACACCATCGTCGGGCTCGCCGACGGCTACGACACCATCGTCGGCGAGCGCGGCTACCGGCTGTCGGGCGGCGAGAAGCAGCGCCTCGCCATCGCCCGCTTGCTGCTCAAGGATCCGGCGATCATGATCCTCGACGAGGCGACGAGCCACCTCGACAACGACAATGAGGCCCATGTGCAAGCCGCCCTCGACGCTGCCCTCCACGGACGGACGGCCATCGTGATCGCCCATCGTCTGTCCACGATCCGTGGGGCCGACCGCATCGCCGTCGTCGACGAGGGCCGCATCGCCGAGATCGGGACCCACGACGAACTCGTCGCTCGCGGTGGACGGTACGCCGCACAGTTGCGGGCCGGCGGCGAGTCGACGGCGACCGTAGGGATCGGCACGTGAGCGACACGACGACGACGACGCCGCTCTCCGGCCTGCGGGTGGTCGACGTCTCGACGGTGATCGCCGGACCCAACTGCGCCCGCTACCTCGCCGACTTCGGCGCCGACGTGATCAAGGTGGAGCGCCCGGGCGGTGACGGCTTGCGCCGGATGGCGTGGGCCGATCCACGCGACGGCGAAGGGCTGTGGTGGAAGCTCGCCAACCGCAACAAGCGCACGATCGTCCTCGACCTCAAAGACGACGAGGACCGCGACCTGTTGCTCCGGCTCCTCGCTGACGCCGACGTGCTCGTGGAGAACTTCCGGCCCGGAACCCTCGAGCGCCTGGGCCTCGCGCCGGACGTGTTGATCGAACGGGCGCCTCGGCTTGTCGTCACCCGGGTCTCCGGGTTCGGTCAGACCGGTCCATATGCGGGCCGGCCGGGATTCGCGTCGGTCGCCGAGGCGATGTCGGGGTTCGCCGCGCTCAACGGCCTGCCCGGCGGGCAGCCGCTGCCGCCGCCGATCGCCCTTACCGACGAGGTGACCGGGCTGGCCGCGGCGTTCGCCACGATGGTCGCCGTGCACTCCGGCCGCGGCCAGGTGGTGGACGTCAACCTGCTCGAGACGGTGTTCCACATCATGGGCCCGTTGGCGTCGCTGTACGCCGTGAGCGGTCAGCAGCAGCCGCGCCTCGGCGCCGGCCTGCCGTACTCGGTGCCGCGGGGCACCTACCGGTGCGCCGACGGGCGCTGGATCGCCGTGTCGACGAGCAGCGAATCGGTCGCCGAGCGGATCCTCGCCGTCCTCGGAGCCGGCGACGACGAGCGATTCGCCACGTTCGCCGGCCGATCCGAGCACCGCGAGGATCTCGAACGGCTGATGGTCGAGTGGTGCGCGGCGCGCCCATCGGACGAGGCGGTGGGACTCCTCACCGCCGCTGACGCCGCGGTCGGGTTCGTCATGGACATGGCCGACATCGCGGCCGACCCGCACTTCGCGGCCCGGGACGCGATCGTCGATGTCGGCGACACGCCCATGCAGAACGTCATCGCCCGGCTCTCGGCCACCCCGGGCGTGTTGCGGTGGGCCGGCCGCCCGCTCGACGCCGACGGCGACGACATCCGCGCCAACGCCTGGCGCCGCCCTGACGACTGACCGACACCACGAAACCTTCTGCCGGCGCGAAAACGCCGTCGTCAGGCCTTTTCGCTCCACCAGAAACAACCCGGAACTTCTGCTGGCGCGAAAACACCGTGGCGCGGCCTTCTCGCGCCAGCAGAACGAAGCCGCTACCCCGCGGCGGGGATGCGGCAGCTCACGCCGGTGGCGTGGATGGGGCAGTAGCCGTTGGGGTTCTTGTCGAGATACTGCTGGTGGTACGGCTCGGCGTAGTAGAACTCGCCGAGGTCGGCGAACTCCGTGGTGATCGACCCGTAACCGGCGTCACGCAGCGCCGACGTCATCGCGTCACGGCTCGCCTCGGCCCGCTCACGCTGGCCGGGTTCGGTGAAGTACACGGCGCTGCGGTACTGCGTGCCGACGTCGTTGCCCTGCCGCATGCCCTGCGTCGGATCGTGATCCTCCCAGAACACCTTGAGCAACTCGTCATAGGTGACGACCGACGGATCGAACACGACGAGGACGACCTCGGCGTGACCCGTCCGGCCCGAGCACACCTCTTCGTAGGTCGGGTTGGGCGTGAACCCGCCGGCGTAGCCGACCGCGGTGGAATAGACACCGGCTTGCTGCCAGAACAGCTTCTCGGCCCCCCAGAAGCAGCCGAGACCGAACACGGCCGTCTGCAGGCCATCGGGCCACGGTGGGGTGAGCGGGGTGCCGAGCACGGTGTGGGTCGGGGGGACCGGCATCGACTGGTCGGTTCGCCCCGGCAACGCATCGTTCGGCGAGATCATCTCGGCGGACTTGCGGAACATCATGTGTTCAGGCTACGGGGCCACACAACCTGGTGGGGACGGGCGGAAAGCTGGCAGCTGCCGGCGACTCGGGGCGGACAAACCGAGTCGCCGGCAGCGCCGGAAGGGCACGGCACGGCGGATTCGACGTGCCCAAAAGGCGATGGGCAGTTGGTCGCGGGGTGGGAAGCGACCAACCGCCCATCGATCAGCCAAACCAGGTGGATGGTTCGGCTGACGGGGGGTTGACTCAGCCGGTTCCCTCCGGAACCGTCACTGCGTCAGCGGCTCCTGCCACCGTTCCAGCGCCGGCGTCGGCGACGGTCTCGGTGGGCGTGTCGCCACCGTCGTCGTCATCGTCGTCGCCGCATGCGGCTGCTGTGAGGCTCAACGCGCCGACGGCGGCGATTGCCACAAGAGCTCTGGACTTCTTCATCTGGTCTCCCTCGTTGTTCACGTTGGGTAGCTGCTGCTTCGACCCGGCGGACCGGACCTTGCGCAACCAGCGGGAGTCACCATAGCGCACACATTCGTTACAGTTTCGTCACGAAATGCGCAAGAACGGGGAAAACCCCGTGCGACCAGCATGAACGTCCTTCAGATTTTTGTCAAACGAGCCAGCCGGGAAGCTGCTTCGTCGAGAACAGAAAGCTTTTTGCAACACGCGAAGCGCACCAGGTGGCGGCCGAACTCGGGGCGGGCGTAGAACACCTCGTTGGGGATGGCGACCACCCCGCACCGCTCCGGCAGCGTCCGGCAGAACGCCATCCCGTCGCCCGTCGGGTCCAGCGGACGGATGTCCACGGTGGCGAAATACGTCGCCTCGGGCACGTAGGTCACCAGGCCCGCCGCCCGGAGGCCGGCCACGAGGTGGTCGCGCTGCGTGGCGAGCGTCGACGCCACCGACTCGTAGAACCCGTCGTCCAGGTCGAGACCGACGGCGATCGCCGGCTGGAATGGCGCGGCGTTGACGTAGGTGAGGAACTGCTTCGCCGTCCGGGCCGCGGCGACGAGCGGTTCCGGTCCACTCATCCAGCCGACCTTCCACCCGGTCGTGCTGAACGTCTTGCCCCCCGACGAGATCGTCAGGGTCCGCTCGGCCATGCCGGGCAGCGTGGCCATCGGGATGTGGACCGCTCCCGGGAACACGAGGTGCTCGTACACCTCGTCGGTGACGACGATCAGGTCGTGCTCGATGGCGACGTCGGCGATCACCGTCAATTCCTCGGCGTCGAACACCTTGCCGGTCGGGTTGTGCGGCGTGTTGAGCAGGATCATCCGCGTGGACGGGCTGACGGCGCCGCGCAGCTCGTCGGGGTCGAAGACGTAGCGACCACCGCCACCGTGCGTCTCGGGACGTAGGAGGACGGGCACGGCGCGGGCGCCGGCGAGGGCGATGCACGCCTGATAGCTGTCGTACATCGGCTCGAAGACGATGACCTCGTCGCCGGCGTCGAGCGTTCCGAGCAGCGCCCCGGCGAGGGCCTCGGTCGCCCCCGCGGTGACGAGCACCTCCCGATCGGCGTCGACGTCCAGTCCGTAGAACCGCTGCTGATGGCGGGCGATGGCCTCGCGCAGCACCGGCATCCCGGGCCCGGGCGGGTACTGGTTCTGGCCGGAACGGATCGCCTCGACGGCGGCGTCGAGTACCGCATCCGGGCCGTCCGTGTCGGGGAATCCCTGCCCCAGGTTGATCGCCCCGGTGGCCACGGCGAGCGCCGACATCTCGGCGAAGATCGTGGTCCCGAAGCCCTCGAGCTTGCTGGTCAGGGCGGGACGGTGGTGCATGCCGAACTGTGCGCGAGCGGACATCACGCCATTCTGCGGGCTGTGACCCGGGAAGCCGCGGGCTTGTTGCGGTACATCGCCCGGTCGGCGACCTCGAGCAGGTCGCGGACCGTGGTCCCGTCCAGCGGTGCCACCGCCGCTCCGACGCTGGCGGTCAGTTCGTCGCCCTCCGTGGTGGGGATGCCGCGCAGTCCGGCGGCGATCGCCGCCACCCGGTCGGGCACGGCGAGCGGGTCGCCCACGCCGGCCAGCAGCACCACGAACTCGTCGCCGCCCCAACGCCCCACGACGTCGCTCTCGCGCACGGCACGACGCAGCCGGCCGGCGGCTTCGATGAGTACCCGGTCGCCTGCCGCGTGCCCCGCGTTGTCGTTGACCGCCTTGAAGCGGTCGAGATCGACGAGCATCAGGCAGGCGCCCGTCCCGTCACGCACGGCGCGGGCGAGGAGCGCGCCGGCGCGGCGCTCGAACTCGGAACGGTTGGGCAACCCGGTGAGCGAATCGGTCGTCGCCTGACGTCGCAATCCCCTGTGGTCTCGCCAGAAGGCGACGAGCGCCGCTCCCGCGGCGACGAGACCGACGAGCGCCTGGAGGCCGACGGCGAGGCGGCCGCCAACGCCGAAGGCGGCGACGGCGGCGACGGAATCCTCGTCGATGGTGAGCACCCACCGTCCGGACACGAACTCGGTGTCGGGCTCGGCGGCCACGTCGGGAGACGACCGCATCGCGTGCAGACGGGCGCCGCTCGGCGCATCGTCGTCGGGTCGGGGCACCGGGACGACGGAGACGATCGTCGTGCCGTCCCGGTCGACACCGACCGCCACGTGCTCCGGATCGACCACGGCTGCGGCCGTCCCATCGGCCGCAGCCGATTCGAGGACGAGCTCGAGCGAGGCCCGTTCGACGCCGCACGGAGCGCCGTCGCCTGGTGTGTCGTCCGGCACGCACACCGGCTGGTCGAGTGTGCGGGACAGGCGATCGATCGAGAACGGCTCCGGTGAACGGGCGAGCGCGGCGGCCGTGCCGGCGATGCGGGCGTCGAGCCGTGCCGCCTCGAGGCGGGTCGTCACTTCGACGTTCGCGCGCGTGGCGTCAGCGGCGTCGGCGCGCCGCGACAAGGTGTCGGTGACGGCCACGCCGAGGAGACAGACTCCTCCGACCAACGCCGCAGCCTTGACGTAGCGCACTCCGATCTATCGGCAGAACGCGGCGAAAACCGCAGCAATTTCACCACGGTGCGCCGATCCGTGATGAGGACGGTCAGCCGGGGGGCAGTGAGCCCTCGCCGGCCATGGTGCCGGTGGGCGGGGTGGCCGACCGGACACTGACCGACAGACCCGCGCCGGCGGGCCCGGGGTCGGGCGCCGGCCCGTCGCCCCCGTCGTCGGCCGTGGTCGTCGGGCCCAATGTCGGCCCCGGTGGCTCGCTGGTCGTCGTGGTCGTGGAGGTGGTCGGCGGCTCGGTGCTCGACGTGGTGGTGGTGGTCGTCGTCGTGGTGGTGGTCGTCGTCGGACGCGTCGTCGTCGGTGGACGGGTGGTCGTGGGCGGTCGCGTGGTGGACGGGACCGGCCGCGTGGTCGGAGTGGTCGGCCGCGTCGTGCGCGGTGCGGTCGGAGCGGTCGTGGTGGACGTCGGACCGGTGGTGGACGTGCGGGGACGGGTGGTCGAGGTCGCGGCCAGGGAGGAGGTGGACGTCTCCTCGGCCGTGCTGCCCACCCCGGCGACCGATGTCTCGGGCTCGGAGGACTCCACCGGCTCGGACGACGACGACACCGACTCGACGGTGGACTCGGGGCATTCCTCCGGGACGGAGCTCTCCGGTGGGGTGCTGGGAGGCGCCGCTGCGGCCGACCCGATCGAGGCAACACCGACGGCGATGCCGCAGGCCAGCACGGCGACGGCGACCATCGGCGTGACCGCCCGTCCCGACCGACGCAGCAACAAGAGGATCGCCACACCCGACGCGAGCGCGACCGATCCCAGCGCGATGATCGGTCCGACCGACCCTCCGGAGATCGGGAGGTCGCAGATGTCTTCGGGCATGTTGACCAGCGGTTTCGTGGACTGCGCCGACCTCGTAGGCGGCTGAGAGCAGCCTACAGTCTTGTTACGGTCTCGTGTCGGTCGATTCGGAGGCGGCCGCATCGGCGGCGGCCACCTCGGGATCTCGGCGCTGCAGGAGGCGGTCGGCCCCGGCATCGATTCCAGGCAGTTGCATCGGCATCTGGCCGAACCGGTCGGCAGCGAGATCGACCACGATCGACTCGACCTCGGTCCAGTTCGCCGCGCGCGGCCCATCGACGATGTGCCGGTTGTAGGGCTGGTCGAAGACGATCACGGTGTTGCCCAAGGCCCGGAGCGCCTCGATGTTGTGCGCGGCGTCATCGACGTAGGCGTCGGCCTGGACCTCGGGTTTCGCGCCGAGGAAGCAGAGATCACGGTAGGGGATCTTGTGCTGATCGAGCCAGGCCGCGGTGTCGCCGACGGCTCGCTCGTGAGCCCAGTTCACGTAGAGACGGTGCGTGATGATCCGGATCCAGATGCCGGCGTCGGAGAGCCGCCACAGGGCGTCGGCGGCGCCCTCGATCACGGGCATCGTGAGGATCATGTCGTAGTCGGTGACGGCGAGCTTGTGGAGCCGCTCGTACTCGTCCGGGGCGAAGCCCCACTCGTGGAAATCCCACGACCGTTCCAACGGGAGCGTCTCGGGATCCACACCGCGGCGTTCGGCGACGATCTCGCGGAACCGGCCGGTGTGGTCGGCGACCACGCCGTCGAGGTCGACACCCAGGACGAACTGCGCATTCTCGGCCACCGAGCCAGCCTAGGAACTTCAGCGGCGACCACGTCACAGCGGGCCGACGGGCGATTGGGGGAACCGTGAGGTCGCTCTGCAAGTCTGATGGGCATGATCAGCACCAAGCGTGTCGCCTTGCCGGTTCTGCTGTTCGTCGGTGTGGCCGGCGGGCTCGCCGCGTGCGGTGACGACGGTCCCGAGACCCCGCCCACCACGGTCCCCGCCGAGACGGCGCCGGCGCCGACCGAGCCCGAAGCGACCGAGCCGGGCGACGACGCAGGCAGCACCGGCGACCTGCCGACCGAGGCGTCGGCGGCCGACCTGGTGGGCCTCACCGAGGAGGACGCCGAAGCCGCCGCCGAGGAGCTCGGCTGGACGGTGCGCGTCACCCGCCGTGACGGCGAGGACCTGCCCGCCACGATGGATCTGCGCGAGAACCGCGTGAACGTCGAGGTGACCGACGGCGAGGTCACCGCCATCGTGAACATCGGCTGAGCGAAGCGAGGCCGGACGACCGTGAGAGCGCCAGCGAGCCGGGCGTCGATGGGGTCCGGGGGCGCAGCCCCCGAGCAGTGCGGCTGAGCGAAGCGAGGCCGGACGACCGTGAGAGCGCCAGCGAGCCGGGCGTCGATGGGGTCCGGGGGCGCAGCCCCCGGGAGAGCACGGCTGAGCGAAGCGACGGCGTGACGGCCGTCACCCAGGGCCGCGAGAGGGTGAGCTTCGCCGGTGCAGGAGGCGATCCGTAGTGTTGCCTCGATGCCCACGACCGCACCGCTCACCCTCGCCGGCGAGTTCCCGACGGCGACCCGCGAGCAGTGGCTGGCGCTCGTCGCCAAGGCGCTCAAACGAGATCCGTCGCCGTCCGCCGGCGAGGAGGCGCTCGCCAAGCTCCGCACCACGACGTACGACGACATCGTCATCGAGCCGCTCTACACGGCGGCCGACGCCGTCGATCCGGCGCTGCTCGATGCGCCCGGGGGCCGGCCCCGCCGGCAGGGACAATGGGACATCCGCCAGCTCGTCGACGTCGCGGCAGATGCCGGCCGGGCCCTCGAGGAGCTCGAACGTGGCGCCGGCTCGATCTGGCTCGACCTGCGGGCCGTCGACGACGTCGCCGCCGCGCTCGACGCGGCGCTCGACGGCGTCCTCGTCGACCTCGCACCCGTCGTGCTCGCCGCCGGCGCCCGTTGGCCGGAAGCGGCCGAGGCGCTCGCCGCCCGGTGGACACGGCTCGGCACCAGCCCGGCCGCCGGCGGTTCGCTCGGCGCCGACCCCGTCGGGGACTGGGCATCCGACCGCGGCCGCGACCCCGACGCCGAGCTCGCCGTTGCCGCCGGGTGGGCGGAGCGGCTCGCCGCCGAGGCCACCGGAGTACGCGCCGTCACGGTCGACGGCACCCGCTACCACGACGCCGGCGCCAGTGACGGCCAGGAGCTCGGCGCCACCATCGCCGCCGCGGTCGCCACGCTGCGGGCGCTCGAAGCGGCCGGCGTCGCCGACCCGTTCGCCGCCGTCGAACTACGCCTCGCCGCCACGGCCGACCAGTTCGCCACCATCGCCAAGTTCCGAGCCGTTCGGCGGCTGTGGGCGCGCATCGGCGAGCTGGCCGGTGCGACCGACGCGGCGACCACCACGCCGGTGCACGCCGTCGGCTCGACGGCGATGATGACCCGCTTCGACCCCGCCGTGAACATGTTGCGGTCCACGATGGCCTGCTTCTCGGCCGGGGTCGCCGGAGCCGATGCCGTGACGGTGCTGCCCTACGACCAGCTGTCGGCCGCCGAGCCCAGCGAGCTGGGGCGACGCATCGCCCGGAACACCCCGTCGGTGCTGGCGCTCGAGTCGCACCTCGGTGCCGTCGCCGACCCCGCCGGCGGCTCGTGGTTCGTCGAGCATCTCACCACCGAGCTGGCCGAACGGGCCTGGTCCTTCTTCCAGGAGATCGAAGCGGACGGTGGGTTCCGGGCCGCCGTCGAGTCGGGTCTGCTCGACCGGGCCGTCGCCGAGACCCGCAGCCGCCGCGACGCCGACATCGATCACCGCAGGGCTCCGCTCACCGGCCTCAGCGAGTTCCCCAACATCGCCGAACCCCCTCCGCCCGCGGCGCCGGTCGAGAACCCGCCGGCGTCCGGCGGTCTCGCGCGCCATCGCTGGGCCGAGCGGTTCGAGGCCCTGCGGTCGCGCGTCGACGCCCATGCCGCCGCCGGCGACCGTCCTCGCATCTACCTCGCCACGCTGGGCACGCCGGCCGACTTCACGGCGCGCATGACGTTCGCCAAGAACTTCTTCGAGGTGGCCGGCATCGAGACGCTCACGGGCCCGGTCGACGGCTTCGCCGCCAGCGGCGCCAGCACGGTGTGTGCGTGCTCCAGCAACGCCGTCTACGAGACCGAACTCGACGACGCCGTCGCCGCCCTCACCGCTGCCGGCGCGACGACGGTGTACGTGGCCGGCCGCGATCCCGTCGTCGCCGGAGGCGATGCGCTCGCCGCTCTCACGTCCGTCGCCGCCCAGCTGGGAGTCCAGTCATGAGCCTGCCCGCCGACTTCAGCTCGATCCCCCTCGCCGGCGACGGTGCCGCCGGCGCCACGCCCGATGCGACCGGCGAGGTGTGGACCACGCCGGAGGGCATCGACGTCGCTCCGTCGTACACGGCCGCCGATCTCGACGGTCTCGATTTCGTCCCACCGGCCGGCGAGACGTACCCCGGCGTCACCCCGTTCCTGCGCGGTCCGTACCCGACGATGTACGTCAACCAGCCGTGGACGATCCGCCAGTACGCCGGGTTCTCCACCGCCGAGGAGTCGAACGCCTTCTACCGCCGCAACCTGGCCGCTGGCCAGAAGGGCTTGTCGGTCGCCTTCGACCTGGCCACCCACCGTGGCTACGACAGCGATCACCCCCGGGTCGCGGGCGACGTCGGCATGGCCGGCGTGGCGATCGACTCGATCCTCGACATGCGCCAGCTGTTCGACCACATCCCGCTCGACCAGATGAGCGTGTCGATGACGATGAACGGCGCCGTGCTCCCGGTGATGGCGCTCTACGTCCTCGCCGCCGAGGAGCAGGGTGTTCCTCCGGCCAAGCTCGCCGGCACGATCCAGAACGACGTGCTCAAGGAGTTCATGGTCCGGAACACCTACATCTATCCGCCGGGCCCGTCGATGAACATCATCTCGGACATCTTCGCGTTCACGTCTCGCGAGATGCCGAAGTTCAACTCGATCTCGATCTCCGGCTACCACATGCAGGAGGCGGGAGCGACCGCCGACCTCGAGCTCGGCTACACGCTCGCCGACGGCGTCGAGTACATCCGCACCGGGCTCGACGCCGGGCTGACCATCGACGCCTTCGCCCCACGACTGTCGTTCTTCTGGGCGATCGGCATGAACTTCTTCATGGAGGTCGCCAAGCTTCGCGCCGCCCGACTGCTGTGGGCCAAGTTGGTCAAGCAGTTCGAGCCACAGAGCGACAAGTCGCTGTCGCTGCGGACCCACTCGCAGACGTCGGGCTGGTCGCTCACCGCGCAGGACGTGTTCAACAACGTCGTGCGCACGTGCGTCGAGGCGATGGCCGCCACCCAGGGCCACACGCAGTCGCTGCACACCAACGCCCTCGACGAGGCCCTGGCGCTGCCGACCGACTTCTCGGCTCGGATCGCCCGCAACACGCAGCTGTTCCTCCAGCAGGAGTCGGGCACGACGCGGGTGATCGATCCCTGGGGCGGCAGCTACTACGTGGAGCGCCTCACGTACGAGCTCGCCGCCAGGGCGTGGGCTCACATCACCGAGGTCGAGGCCGCCGGTGGCATGACCGCGGCCATCAGCGCCGGGATCCCCAAGCTGCGCATCGAGGAGGCGGCCGCCCGGACCCAGGCCCGCATCGACTCGGGCCGCCAGCCGGTGATCGGCGTCAACCTCTTCCGCCCCGACCTCGCCGACGACATCGAGGTGCTCAAGGTGGAGAACACCGCGGTGCGGGCCAGCCAGGTGGCCAAGCTCGAGCGCCTGCGGGCCGAGCGTGACCAGGCGGCGTGCGACGAGGCCCTGGCCGCGCTCACCAACGCCGCCCGGCGCATCGCCGACGGCACCCGAAGCGACGACCCCGACCTCAACCTGCTCAAGCTCTCGATCGACGCCGCCCGGGCGCGTGCCTCGGTCGGCGAGATCAGCGCCGCGTTGGAAGAGGTGTTCGGTCGGCACACCGCCACGATCCGTACGATCAGCGGCGTGTATCGCAACGAGGTCGGCGAGTCCGAGGGTGTCGCCCGCGTCCGCGCCCTCGTCGACCAGTTCGCCGCCGCCGAAGGTCGCCGGCCGCGCATCCTCGTCGCCAAGATGGGCCAGGATGGCCACGACCGGGGCCAGAAGGTGATCGCCACGGCCTTCGCCGACCTCGGCTTCGACGTCGACGTCGGTCCCCTGTTCCAGACGCCCGCCGAGGTCGCCCGCCAGGCGGCCGAGGCCGACGTCCACGTGATCGGCGTGTCCACGCTGGCCGCCGGCCACTTGACGTTGGTGCCCGAGCTGCGCAAGGAGCTCGCCGAGGTCGGTCGCAGCGACATCTTGATCGTCGTCGGTGGCGTCATCCCGCCGCAGGACTTCGACGAGCTGCGGGCGGCCGGCGCGGCAGCGATCTTCCCGCCCGGCACCGTGATCGCCGACGCCGCCGAGGAGCTCCTCGCCGAGCTCACCAAGTCCTGACCCGCCCCGACCCATCCGAGTGTGGAACCGCGCCCGAGTGTGGGATGCCCCGGAAACGGGCGCGCCACACTCCGGTGGGTACGGTGACACGGTGCCGCGGCCGACGACACCATCACCCCGACCGATCGATCTCGACGCCCTCACCGACGGCGTGCTGGCCGCCGACCGCACCGCCCTCGGCCGGGCCATCACCCTCGTCGAGTCCACCCGGGCCGACCACCAGGAAGCGGCCCAGGAACTGCTGTCACGCCTGCTCCCCCACGCCGGCCACAGCCACCGGGTCGGCATCACCGGCGTGCCCGGCGCCGGCAAGTCGACGTTCATCGACGCCCTCGGCATGCATCTGATCGGCCACGGCCATCGCGTCGCCGTGCTCGCCGTCGATCCCTCGTCCACACGTACCGGCGGCAGCATCCTCGGCGACAAGACCCGCATGGCTCGCCTGTCCGTCGACGACCACTCCTTCATCCGCCCGTCGCCGAGTGCCGGCGTCCTCGGTGGCGTCGCCAGGGCGACCCGTGAGTCGATCGTCGTGATCGAGGCCGCCGGGTTCGACATCGTGCTCGTCGAGACCGTCGGCGTCGGCCAGTCGGAGACGACGGTGGCCAACATGGTCGACACGTTCCTCCTGCTGATGCTGGCCCGCACCGGCGACAGCCTGCAGGGGATCAAGAAGGGCGTGCTCGAGCTGGCCGACGTGATCGCCGTGAACAAGGCCGACGGCCCGCACGTGACCGACGCCAAGGCGGCGGCCAGGGAGCTCGCCGCCGCCCTCCACCTCGTCGCCCTGGAGAGCGGGCCTGACGGCAACCCCGGGTGGAGTCCGCCCGTTCTCACGTGCAGCGCACTGGAGGAGACCGATCTCGACACGGTGTGGGCCCAGGTCACGGCCCACCGCGAACACGGCCGGCGCACGGGGGCCTTCGGTGCTCGCCGTCGCCGCCAGGACGTCGCCTGGATGTGGGCGACGATCGACGAGCAGCTGCTCAGCCGCTTCCGCGCCTCCCCCGCGGTGCGGGAGCGGGTGGAGGCGGTGGAGGCCGCCGTCTGTGAGGGCCGCCAGACGCCGACGGCGGCCGCCCTCGAGCTTCTCGACGCAAGCGTGCTCGGGCGTCACGCCTGACCCGCCACCCCAGCAGCTCGCCCACCTCTCGACCGCCGGCCGTAATCTGGAACCGCCGATCACCAGCGGGCGTCGCACACTCCGGCCCCGCGAACCAGGCGCCTGGCCGACGCCACCAAGGGGGATACGTCCATGATCTACCGAGCCCGCCTCCTCGCCGCGATCACCTCGGCGGTGTCGCTCGCCGCCATCTCCGTCGGCTCCGCCACTGCCGACGGCGGGGCGACCACCGACGACGTGTACGGGTACGCCGACTTCTACGGCATCCCCCATCTCGGCACCGAGACCGTGTCCGGCTCAGGCTGCGGTGGCGACGGTTCGATCGGTGACGTGATCCCCGACGGCTACTGGCGGGGCTACGTCGCAGCCATCACCGGTGGGACGCTGCAGATCGATCTCGTCTGCGTCTACGGCGACGACGTCGATCCCGTCCTCGTCGCCGAGTGGACCGCGCAGCATCCCGGCCAGCCACAGCCGTGGGTCCCCGACGGCTTCATGGTCAACAACAGCGACCGTCTCCGTTCGGTCCCGACAGCGCCGACGTTCCTCGCCCACGGCGCCGCGTGGACGGGATCGTCGTGCCTCTTGAACAGCCCGTCCACACCGCCGGAGTTCGACCGCGACGTGTGGATCCGCATCGTCGGCGGCCAGGCACAGTGGGCCGTCTCGTCGTGCACGCCGGCTCCCGGCCAAGCACCGTCGGGCCCGTCAGCACCGGGCCCGACCGGGTACACGTTCCCGTACGCGACGTTCTACGACGTCCCGCGACTCGGCGTCGAGGAGGTGCTGGGCACGGGATGCGGAGGCAACGGCTCGCTCGGCGACACCATTCCCGACGGCATCTGGTTCGGCTGGATCGACAGCCTCGGGCCGTCGTCGCTGCAGTTCGACGTCGCGTGCATCTACACGGGAGCGGCGGCCGCGCGCTACTACGACGAGTATCACGCGTCGCCGGAACTGCAGGCCGACGACCCGTCCCCGTACCTCTACGGCTCCGGCCTCTGGCTGATCAACAACAACGACCGCACGAGGACCGTGCCGCTCGCGCCGGGCTACGTCACGGCGGTTGCCGCGATCGCCGACCCGACGGCACCGCATCCCAATTGGCCGAGCGCCGGGATCGACCACGCGTGCGTGCCGCCGATCGATCCGACGATCACGCCGGCGTACTACTCGCCCGAGCAGGCAAGCTGGACCGGGGCGTGGCTCCAGATCACCAACGGGCAGGCGCAGTACGCCCTCCTGGAGTGCCCGCACGACTGACGCCGAACGGGTCCTTGCTACGCCGACGGCGCGCTCGACGGTGCGGCCGGCGATCGGGTCGATGACGTCGCCGGCACCCGCGCCGGCCAGCGTGCCGCCAACCGTTCCACCGGCAGCATCGACGCGTAGGCGACCCCGACGATCGGATACGGGAACAAGATCGCCATCAGCGCCAGCACGCCGACGTGGAACGTCCACGCCAGGCCGATCCACGCGTAGCGCACTCGACGTCCGGCGAACAGCACGACCGGCGCGCCGAGCTCCACCACGACGGTTGCGATCGCGGCCACCTGGAACAGCCACGGGTGGCCCAGCACGTACTCGGCGATCGGCGAGTAGCGATCACCGAGCAGGTGCTTGCGCAGGTTGTCGTGGGCGACGAGCCGCAGCAGCCGATCGCCGTCCAGCCAGGCGAGACCGCCACCGAAGCGGAACTTGGCGAGGCCGGACACGAAGTACGTCGTCACGGTGACGGCGCTCATCACCCGCAGCGACCACCCGGCATCTCGGCTGCGTTCGCCACCCGACGGACCCGCAGCCAGCACGACGAGGTGGAGGGCGACGAGCTGCTCGGTGTGGAGGATCGCCCCCCACGATGCGCCGAGCGTCGTGAGCACGAGGAACCCGACGGCGAGCACCGGCGCGCTGAACCGCCACCCCCGGCCGGTGATGGCGACGGTTCCGGCGGCGAAGGTGGCGACGGCGATCACGGTGACTGCTCCGGGTCCGAGCGGGCCGACCGCTTCGGCGAAGGCGACCGGCTTCCACTGCGCTCGGGGCAGTGCGGCGAGGTCGCGCCAGAACGGGGTGCGCACCACGATCCACACGAGGGCGTAGGCGATCGTCAGGACCCTGACGGCCGCCAGTCGTCCCGCCGGCGCCGGGGCGACGAGCCGATCGATCAGGCGACCGGGCATTCGGCTCGCACCGTGCGATCGACGGGGACGGGCTCGTGGGCGCGGAGCGCCTCGACCACGTCGTAGGTCTCCGTGACGATCAGGACCGTCACGATCTCGGGCCGGTCGCGCCCAACACGGTCGGCGATCTCGGCACACATCTCGTCGCCGCGGCCATCGCGCAACGCTCGGTTCAACGTGCGATTGGCGTGGATCACCTCGACCGTGCCACCGGCGAGCATCGGCGGCAGCACGTCCTCGGTCCCGTCGCCGCGGACACCCACCGCTCGCACGAACGACGTCACCTCCGGCTGGTCGCTCGTGAACATCGGGTAGTTCGACAACGGGAAGCTGTCGTGGCGCAGGCTGCGCGTCAGCGGCCACAGCGCGGCGAGCACGGCGACGGTGGCGACCACGACGGGCCACCGCCACGGCCGTCGCGCCCGCGTCGCGTCGTCGCCATCCACCTCGTCAGCTTGCCAGCGCCCGGGCGGGCTCGGCGCGACGGTCGCCGACGTACCCCGATCCCAGATCGATCGTCAGGTGGCTACGGGGTCCGCCCGATGAACGCGAGCAGCTTGGTCTGCACGTCGGCGTCGTCGGCGACCTCCACCTTGGGGCCGTAGTGGCCGCTCTGGCGGAGCGCCTCGTCCATCGGCAGCATGCCGGCGAGCATCTCGGCGCACCGGCCGGGGTCGAGGCGCTCGTCCTGGCCGGTGGCCCGGGCGAGATCCCAGCGGTGCAGGAAGACGTCGCCGGTGTAGATCATCGCCACCGCCTGGCCGAGGGTCATCCGCCCGATGTGCGGCAGGTCGTACTCACGATCAGCGGTGGCCGGGTCGTCGAGCAGCGCTTGGACGGCGTCGGTGTGGGCGCGCCAGGCACCGCCCGGATCGTCGTCCACCGACGGTCTGGCCGGCAGGGTGATCCCCGTCGACCCCTCCAAGAACGCGGGGAACCACTCCACGAGGTGTCGCACGACGTCGCGGGCCACCCAGCCGTGGGGCGGCGCCGGCCGCTCCCACGCTGCCGGCGCGACCCCTTCGACGGTGGCCGTGAACTCGGCGGCGATGAGCCGGTGCTCGTCGGCCGGGTTCATCTACAGCTCGCCGATCAGGGCGTCGAGCTTGGCGTAGCCCTCCTCGACGCCGGTCTCCATGCCGCTGGCGAGCCACTGATCCCGTCCCTCGAAGCTGTCGACGAGCGACTGGGCATGCAGGCGCGTACGGCCGTCTCCGAGGTCCTCGAACGTGAGCGTCTCGAGCGCCACGTCGTCGGGCATGCCCTCGAACGTGAACGTCTGCACGATGCGGTCGTCGCCGACCTGGTGGAAGCATCCGCGGAAGTAGTACTCCTCGCCGTCGCGGCGGGCGACGTAACGCCACCGTCCTCCATCGGTTGCGTCCCAGTCGAGGATCTCGGTGTCCATGCCGTCGGGGCCGACCCAGCGGGCGAACAGCGCCGGATCGGTGTGGGCCCGCAGCAGCTGCGCGGGTGTGGCGTCGAAGTCGCGGGTCATGTGGATCATCGGGACCTTGGCGTCGGCCTCGATGGTCACCTGGTAGCGGGGGTGGGTGGTGTTCATGCTGATTCTCCGTGTTCGTGTCGTTGGTCGGTTCGTTCGTCGCCTCGCAGTTCGGCGAGGACGGCGTCCAAGCGCTCGTAGCGCGCCTGGGCTTGCTGGCGGTAGCGCTCGATCCATTTCGTCATCAGGCTGAAGACCTCCGCCTCGAGATGACAGGGGCGGCGCTGGGCATCTCTGCTCTGGGTGACCAGTCCGGCGTCGGTGAGCACCTTGATGTGCTTCGACACGGCCTGCATGGAGACGTCGTAGGGCTCGGCCAGCTCCTTGACCGTCGCGTCGCCCGTCGACAATCGGGCGACGATGTCGCGTCGCGTCGGATCGGCGAGGGCGGCGAAGACTCGGGACAGTTGGTCCTCGACCACGGACGCACTCGCTTGGCTCATCGGCTCCCTTTGCCCCTCGTAGTCGTGGATCTTGCTCGTGGATCTGACTGGACTCGACCGCTCGTTGTACTCAACTGCTTGGTTGAGTACAACGTAGAGTGCTTTCGATCAGTTGTCAACCAAAAGGTTGAGGATGGCGAGCAGCGCCGTTCGCGGATCTGACGGGATGTGCCATGACGGGGTGAGCCACGCACATCCAGTGAGACCCACCGGTTCCCGCGGCGTCCGCCTGACGTCACGTTCGGTTGGTTAGCGTCGGCCCGCATGGGTCGGAGCGTCGCGGGCATCGTCGGCCGCGGCGCATTGCTGTGGGGCGTGACGCTGGTCGGGCTCCGCGCCGTCGTCGTCCAGCCCGAGCACTGCGGCGATCCGGACGTCGCGTCGCTGACCGCCTCGGCGCAGGCCGCCGTCGACTGGTTCGTCGACAACCAGCAACCCGACGGTCAGTGGCTGTATCGCTACGACCGCGACGCCGACACCGATCTCGGCGGGTACAACGTCGTGCGCCACGCCGGTGTGACGATGAGCCTCGAGCAGGCCGCCCGGCACGGCCTCGACCGTGCGGCCGATGCGGCCGACGCCGGGCTGGACTGGGTGCTCGACAACCTCTACGAGGGGCCAGGCTGGAAGGCCCTGGCGCCACCGAACGACGACGGTGAGGTGACGTCGGTGCGCGTCGGGGCGACCGGACTCCTCGTCGCCGCCCTCGTCGAACGCCGCGATCGCACGGGCGACGACGAACACGACGCGCTGATGCACGACCTCGGCGCGTTCCTCACCGTGATGGTCAACGAGCGGGGCCAGGTGCTCGGCGGCTGGGATCCGGCGACCGGAGAGCCCGTTCCCGAGAGCTGGAACCAGTACTTCACCGGAGAGGTGTTCTGGGCGCTCGGACTGTTGCATCGCACCTTTCCCGCCGCCGGCTACGACATCACCGCGCTGCGCATCGCCGACTACCTCGCAGCAGAGCGCGACGACGTCGAGGGCTGGTGGCCCGACGTGGCCGACCACTGGGCCGCCTACGGGTTCGCCACGATGGCGACGTGGCCGGGTGGGGCACCGCTCACCGACACCCACCGCGAGTACATCCGTCGCCAGATGGGCTTCCAGAGCCTGCAGATCCGCTGGGAGTCGCAGCGGACCAACAGCTTCTTCTCGCACTATACGAGGGGCCGTCAGACGCTCGGCGCCGGCATGGGCACGATCGGCGAGGCGCTCGACCAGTGGTCGGCCCTCGCCGAGGCCGACGACGACTTCGCCGGATACCGGGCTCCGCTGCGCGACCGGGCGCTGTGCGCAGCGGGCGTCCTTCAGTCGCGACAAGCCGACTCGGACACCGACCCGGCCGAGGACGGCGCCTGGTTCCAGTTCGGCATCACCCAGATGGACGACCAACAGCACTCGCTGTCGGCGCTGCTCGAGGCGATCCCGATCGCCCCCGGTGGCGACGGCTCGCACGACGTGGACCAACAGGGAGGATCGGCACCGTGAACTGGATCGTCGCCGTGGCGGCGCTGGTCGCCGCCGTGGATCTACCACAGCGGGTTCGCCAGCTGCGCGAGTACACGAGCAGCCAGCGCTACACGGTCGCCGCCGGCCTGGTCGCGGTGGGTGTGGTCGTCGCCGCGATCGCCTCGCTCCTTCTCGACGCCCTCGACGTCAGCTCGCCAACGATGGAGGTGGCGGCCGGCATGGTGCTCATCCTGTGGTCGCTGACGGCGTTCTTCCGGTGGTCCGACGATGCCGCGCCCGCTGCGCGGCCCGGTGCCGTCGGCGGTCTGGTGCCGGGCCTGTTCCCGATCGTGTTCACCCCGCCCGTCGGAGTCCTGACCCTCGCCGTCGCCGCCCGCAACGGCTACCCGGCGCCGATCCTCGGGCTTCTCATCGCCGCCGGTGTACTCGCCGCACCGAACGCCGTCGCGGCCGCCATCGGCCGCCGCCCCGCCCGTCTCGCGTCGGCCACGGCCGGCGTCGTCCTCGGCATCGTGATGATGACCGACGGCGTCCTCGCCGTGTAGTCACCGCCGCGCGTCCGGCTGTCAGACGGGGGCTTCGACGCGGCGCGGGGGCGACTTCATCGGGGGCTGGTGGGCGCGGAGGTCGGCGACGAGATCCTCGCGAAGGGCGCGCAGGGACAGGTCGTCCCAGCGGTTGACGCGCTGCAGCGGATCGTCGGCGAGCGAGTAGAGCTCGCCCTCCGTCCCGTCGTGCTGGGTGCCGGGCGCATACACCGTGCAGACCCACCCGTCGCGGGTGATCGTGCGGAGGTGGACCTCGACCCCGAACAGCTCGCTGTCCCACTCGGTGAGCACGCGCTCGAACCCACGGGCCTCGGCGTCGGCATCATCGACCGGCAGGGGCCGACCCTCCATCCAATGCGGGGTCGCCAGACCGGCGATCGCGCAGAACGTCGGGGCCAGGTCGACGTGACCGACCGGGCGCGAGACGGCCGACGGCACGGCTTCCACCGACGGCGCCGGGCGCCAGATCAGCGGCAGGCGCATCAGGGCGTCGACGTGATACGGGCCTTTGAACAAGAGCCCGAAGTCGCCCTGCAGCTCGCCGTGATCGGTCGTGAACACCACGTCCACCTCGGCCCCCCAGCCGAGCGCGTCGATCGCAGCCAGTACCCGGCCGACCGCCTCGTCGATCAACTCGACCTCGACCGCGTTGCGGGCGTTGACCTCGCGGACCTGGTCGGGCGTGAGCGTGGCCGGCACCCACCGCAGGGGCGCCTCGTAGTTGGACACGAGCCGGCCGTCGTACCAGGCCCGCCAGTGCCGCGGCTTGGCGTCGAGCACGGCCTCACGCTCGGCCCGGCCGGAGATGTAGCCGGCGGGCAACGGCACGTCGCGCCAGTCGAACCTGCCCAGTTCCGACTGCGGCGGATCCCACGGGTGATGGGGATCGGGGAAACTCATCCAACAGAACCAGTCGTCGGTGGGCGCCAGCGTCCGCAGCCAGTCGATCGTGCGATCGGCGACCCAATCGGTGTGGTACATCTCCCGCGCCACCGGGTTGTCCCACACCTGCGGGGCGCCGGTCTCACCGCCGCCGAGCGCGTTGACCTCGAGACCGGCGTCGAGCACGGGATAGAAGCCGGCCGCTGCCTCCGGGTGGTGCTCGGCCAGCCAGCGGGCGTAGTGCAGCGGTCCGGCTGGGGTGTGTGTCGCAGCGACGAAGTGCTCGAACCCGCGATGCGCCTCTGGTTGCCCGTCGCGTGCGAAGCGGTTCTCGGCGAACCGGGCGAAGGGATCGAGGAACGGCTCGAAGTGCGGCTTGCCGACGAGAGCCGTGCGGTACCCCGCCCCGCGCAGCACCTCGGCAACGGACGGGGCGTCGACGGGCAACGGCACGCCGTTCATCCACACGCCGTGGGTGCTCGGGTGCTGACCGGTCAGCATCGTCGACCGCGACGGCATGCACACCACCGACTGGGGGTGGGCCCGCTCGTACCGGTAGCCGGCGTTCGCCAGGGCATCGATGTTCGGGGTCCGCGACAACTGGCCGCCGTTGCAGCCCAGCGTGTCGTAACGCTGCTGGTCGGTCGTCACGAAGAGGATCTTGCGGCCCATCAGACGTCCGCCTCCGTCGTCTCCATCTGGCGCTTCAGCTCGGCGAGGGCAGCAGCCGTGCCCCCGCCGATCGTCAGGGCCATCGTGCGGGGATCAGCGTCGGTCGCGTACGACACGACGCACGTTCCGTCGTCGAGGTCGAGCACGTCGATCGTGCCGCGGTGATACGTGAACATCGCTTCCGTGATCCGGTACTGAAAGCGCCGACGGATGGCGTCGGCGACCGTGATCTCCTCCGTCAGCCGGAGCCCACTGCCCAGCGTCACCTTCCGGCACGTGCCCTCGACGACACACTCGTCGATCCCTGGGAACCACTCGTGGAGCCGGGCCGGATCGCCGACCAACGCCCACACGTCCGCCGCGGGCCGGCCGATCCGGACATGATGGCGCACCGACCCGAACGTCACGTAGCGAGCGTACGCTCTGTAAGTGTCCGCTCCGGTACCGAGCGGTCAGGGCACGATGCAGTCCATCGCCTCGCGATGAAGGTCGGCATTGGCCGCGGCGACCACGAATCCGCCGTTCAGCGGCCGGTGGCCGGACAGGTCGGTGATCACGCCTCCCGACGCCTCGACGATCGGGATGAGCGGCACGATGTCGTACGGCTGGAGGCTGGCCTCGACGACGAGGTCGACCTGTCCCATCGCCAGCATGCAGTACGAGTAGCAGTCCCCCCCGAACCGCGTCAGCTGCACCGCGTCCGACAGGCGGGTGAACGCATCGAGCTCACGCCCGGGACTGAACATCCCCGGAAACGTCGTGTACATCACGGCGCTGTCGAGATGTCGCCCGGTCCTCGAACGAAGCGGACGGCGTTCACCGGCATGGGCGAACCAGGCGTCGGACCCGACCGAGGCGAAGGTCTCGTCGAGGTACGGCTGGTGCACCCAGCCGGCGATCGGCTCGTCGCCGTCGAGGAGGCCGAGGAGGATCCCCCACAACGGCGAGCCGCTGACGAAGGACTTCGTGCCGTCGATGGGGTCGATCAGCCAGCGGTAGCGACCAACCGTTCCCGAGACCCCCTGTTCCTCGCCGATGATCTGATGGTCGGGATAGCGCTCGGACAAGCGCCGGCGCAGCAGATCCTCGATGCCGCGGTCAGCCTCCGTGACTGGGTCGAAGCCGTCGGCCCGCCCGGCGTTCTTGTCGTCGGCGATGAGCGCCGTGCGGAACCACTTCAGAGCGATCGCGCCCGCCTCGGCGAGCAACGGTGGCACGACGGTGTCGAGCTCGAGATCCTCCGCGACCATGTGACAACCTCCCTGTCGACGACCGGCGGCAGCGGCCAGGACAGACCGGCGTCAGCGGCCGATTGTGCCGCACCGGACACACCTGCGGCCAGCTCGCAGTTCTGGAGCCCGGCTCGAGGCGAGGCGTTCCGGGGCGGCGGCCGGTCAGCAGGGCTGGGCAAGGACCAAGGTGTTGCTCGTGATCGGCTGTCGGGAGGCCGTCGTGCCGATCGCGACCAAGTGGTCCCCCGCCGGCCAGTTGCCGAGGCACGGCGCCACGACGATGGACTGGGTCCACGAGCCGTTGCCTGCCAGGTCGGTGTAGATCGCAACGTACTCGTCGTCGCCGTTTCGGTGGATCGTCACGGAACCTCCCCGGAGGAGACCCGTGGCGGTGAGCTCCAGGTACAGGCAGCGATCGGCCAGGAAACCACAGTCGTCGATCCGTGGGCTGCCGATGGTCAGCGTGGGCGGGCCCGGCAGGGTCGTGGTGGTGGTGGTCGTGGTGGTGGTGGTGGTCGTGGTGGTGGTGGTGGACGTCGTGGTGCTCGTCGTCGTTGCCTCCGTCGTTGGCGCCTCCGTCGTCGTGGGTGCCTGCGTCGTCGTCGGCTCGGTCGTCGTCGATGTGGAGACTCCTGTCGTCGGAGCGGAGGTCGCCGGTCCGGTCGTCACCGTCGCCGGCACCGTGACGGGTGCAGACGCCGACGGTGGCACCGACGAGGCGCCGTCAGATGCTGCCGCCGGTGGGGGACAGTCCGTCCCTGCCGCCGCCGGATCGGACAACGGCAACGCTCCGAACAGCACCGTCGCGCCGAGCACAACCGCCGCCGTCGGTAGCCCGCGCCGTCTGACCACGAACACGATCGCCGAACCCACGACGATCAGCACGGCCGCGACGACCACGACGGCGGCGCCATCGAGGCCGGTCGCCGGTAGCTGACAGTCCATTGCACCCTCCCACCGATCTGGTGCCCATCAACCAGATCCCACGGCGACCGTAACACCCTCGTCGTCCGGCGGCCTGCGGACGCCAGCTCAGGACAGGTCAGCCGGCTGCCGTCACGAGAGCGACACTGCGGCGTACAACAGGTCGCGTAGCGCCTGATGCTGTTCGATCGGGATCTGGCCGGCGCCGGGTTCGGGCCGCTGCACGTAGAACACGTCGACCACCTCGTGCCCGAGGGTGGCGACCTTCGCCGTGCGGATGTCGACGCCGAAGTCGGCGAGCGAAGCGGCCAGACGGTAGAGCACCGCCGGGCCGTCCGGCGCTCGCACGTCGATCATCGTGGTCGAGTCGCTCGCCTCGTTGCTCACCAGCACCTCGGTCCTCGGCGCCGCCGCGGCGATGGCCCGCCGGCGGGCACGCCTCCGGGCTTCGTCGATCCGAGCGGCCAGCCGATCCTCCAGATCGAGCGAGCCGCCGACCACCGCCGCGAGGTCGTTCTGCACGCGGCCGAACGGCGGCGGGTCCTGATCGGGCAGGATCTGGAACTGCTGGACGGCCACACCGTCGCTGGTGCTCCACGCCTCGGCGGTCGCGATGTCCACCCGGTGCACCACGAGCGTGCCGACGACCGTGGCGAACAGGCCGGCCCGGTCGGCGGCAGCGACGCGGAACACCACGAACTCACCGTCGTGGTCCACCTCGCTGGCCACTCCGCCCCCGTAACGGACCTGCTCGACCAGGTCGGCGAACCGGGCGCCGGGGTCGACCCCGGAGGGTTGCGTCGGGCGCCCGTCGAGCGTCTCGTGGACGCGCCGCACCAACTCGTCGACGAGGGCCCGCTTCCAGGTCGACCACGCCGACGGACCGGTGGCCGTGGCGTCGGACTCCGTGAGGGCGCGCAGGAGATCGAGTCGCTCCGCGGTCCCGACGGCGTCGGCCACGTTGGCCGCCGTCCGTGGATCATTGAGGTCGCGGCGCGTCGCCGTCTCGACGAGCAGGAGATGGTGCTGGACGAGCACGGCGATCGTCTCCACGTCGTCGGGCGCGAAGCCCATGCGCGGGCCGATCAGCCGCGTGAGATCCACCCCGAGGTCGCTGTGATCACGCTCGTAGCCCTTACCGAGATCGTGGAACAGCGCGCCGACCAGCAACAGATCCGGCCGGCCGACGGCACGGACGAAGCCGGCGGCGTTGGCGATCGTCTGCAGCAGGTGACGGTCGACGTTGTAGACGTGGAAGGCGTTGCGCTGCGGGAGGCTCCGAACGTGCTCCCACTCCGGCAGCGCCCGGCTGAACAGGCCGTAGTGCTCGAGCGCCTCGACGACGCCGATCATCGGCTCCCCCGCGCCGAGCAGCCCGACGAACTCCTTGCGCATGGACTCGGTCCACGGCGCCGAGCCGTCGCGCGCCGGCAGCGACCGAAGGGCGGTCAGCGCTTCCCGGCTGAGGGGGATGCCGCTGCGCGCCGACACCCCGGCGACCCGGAACAACAGGGCCGGATCGTCGACGTCGGCCGCGTCGGTCAGATGGAGCTCGTCACCGATCACGGCGAGACCCGGCATCGGCTCGGGCGTCGGCCGCGTCGGCCGGTTGCGCCGCCCGCGTTCGACGATCCGCTCGAGCCGGCCGACACGACGCGGGCCGGCGGCTCCGTCGCCGGCCGAGCCGTCGAGGATCCGCTCCACGCGCCGCCAGAACCGCTCGCCGGCCCACTCGATGCTGCGCGCCGCGGTCGACACGGAGTGCATCAGACGATCGGCGGGATCGGTGCGCCCGCCGCGGTCGGCGTCGCCGTCGACGTGGAGCAGCGGGAGCTCGTCCCCGAAGGCGGCGGCGACCACGTCCTGCTCGTGCAGCGTCAGCACGTCGCTGTGCCGGCTGGTGGCCCGGTGGAGCTCGCAGCGCACGCTGAGCAGGAGGTCGGCGGCGGCGGCGAGCTCACCGAGTGGAGCCTCGAGGGACGCCACGACATCGGCGCGCCCGGACTCGACGGCCCAGCGCAGGACGTCGTGGTCACGTAGCCCGCCCCGACCGTCCTTGAGGTTGGGTTCGAGCAACGAGCTCACCGGCCCGGCGGTCGCCCAGCGTTGCCTGGTGGCCTCCAGCAACCGGTGCAGCCAGGGCAGCGGACGCTTGCGCCATTGCTGCTGGGCGCCCTCACGAAGCTCGGCGACCACCTGCTCGTTGCCGGCGAGGTGCCGGACGTTGAGCAGCGACGTCGCCGTGACGAGGTCGTCTGAGGCGAGCTGGAGCGCGCTTCGTGGCGACTGGACCGCCGGACTGAGCTTCAGCTTGGCGTCCCAGAACGGGTACCAGATACGGGCGGCGATCTCCTTGGCCTGGTCGTCGGACGCCCGCTGGGGGTGCAGGAGCAGCACGTCGATGTCACTACCAGGACACAGCGCGCCGCGTGCGTAGCCACCGGTCGCCGCCAGTGACCACCCCGCCGGCAGCCGTCCGGCGAGACGGACGAGCCACTCGTCGGCCTGGGCGGACAGCGCCGTCGCCAAGGCCCATCCCGTGAGGTCGCGGCGCTCGACGAGAGCGGCCCGCGCCGCTCGCATCGTTGTCCCGTCGAGAGCTGGCGGCGCCATCCCGATGGTCTAGTCGCTGGCCGTGCCGCGTGCTTCGGTTCGCGCGGGCGTCGTCCGCACTCGCGCGGGCCGTTCGGAGCGGTTGCTCAGCGCCCGCCGGCCCAGGACCACGGGTAGTCCGGGTCGCTGATCGCCCGGGCGGCGTCGCTCAGTCCGAGCGGCCGGAACGTGTCGACCATCACGGCGACCTCGGCGGTCTCCGCTTGCTCCTCACTCCGCTCGCGGCTGCCCGGCTGGGGCCCGTGCGTGAACCCGGCTGGGTGCAGGCTGATCGAACCGACCCCGATGCCCGAGCCCGATCGGCTCATGAAGTCACCGGCCGAGTAGTACAAGACCTCGTCGGAGTCGACGTTGGCGTGGTGGTACGGGACCTTCACGGCGTGCGGGTCGAAGTCGAACAAGCGCGGCACGAACGAGCAGACGACGAAGCCGTCGCCGGCGAACGTCTGGTGGACGGGCGGCGGTTGGTGGATGCGTCCGACGATCGGCTCGAAGTCGTGGATGCTGAGCGCCCACGGGTACACACACCCGTCCCAGCCGACGACGTCGAACGGGTGGTCGCGATGGACGTGACGGCTCCATCCGGCGCGCGCGCGGACCAGCACGTCGACGTCGGCACCCTCGACGAGCAACGGTTCGGGCTCGGGCCCGCGCAGGTCGCGCTCCGAGAACGGCGCGCCCTCGGCCAGCTGCCCGGTGGGGGTGAGGTACTTGCGCGGCACGCCGATGTGGCTGCGGGACCGCACGACGAGCAGCTCGACGCCGCTGTCCCCCTCGATCACCCAGCGATGGGTGATCCCGGTGGGGATCACGACGTAGTCGCCGTCGCGGACGGGCAGGCGCCCGAACACGCTCTCGAGCACGGCCGACCCGGATTGCACGTACACGAGCTGGTCGCCGACGGCGTCGCGATATAGCGGGCTGGTGCGCGTCGCGGTGGCGACGCCGATCTCCACGTCCTCGTTGCCGAGCAGGGCCGTGCGGGCGGTCACGGCGTCGTCGCCGGCCGGGACGTCGCCGGTCCGGAGATGGTGCGGCGTGACCGGCAGGTTCGGGCCGAACACCGGCTCGTCGATGTCGACGGATTCGATCGCGACGATCGCACTCGGCGAGTGGCGGTGGTACAGCAGGCTCGACGGACCGGAGAACCCCTCCTCCCCCACCAGTTCCTCGACGCACACCTGACCGTCGACGCGATGCAGGGTGTGCCGCTTCCGAGGGATCGCTCCGACGGTTCGGTAGTACGTCATGGCGCCTCCGGGGTCGGCACGATGGTGCCGGTCGCCTCGCCGAACCCAATGCGCGGACGGTCGCCGCCTCCGCACCATCCGCGGACCGTCACCGTGTCGCCGTCCTCGAGGAACGTCCGGGTGCTTCCGTCGTCCAGGGTGAGGGGTTCGGCCCCGCGCCACGTGAGCTCGATGAGGCTGCCGCGCTCGCCCTTGGTGGGGCCGCTGACGGTGCCGGAGCCGAACAGGTCACCCGAACCCGCCGGCGCCCCGTTGACGGTGAGATGGGCGAGTTGCTGGGCGAACGTCCAGTACATGTGGGAAAAGTTGGTGGCGGTGATCGGGGTCCCGTTGAGCTCGACGCGCAGCTCCAGATCGACAGCCCAGGGCAGAGCCGCCCGCAGGTACGGATCGGGCGGCGGTTCCTGCGCCGGCGGTTCCACGAGATACGGACGCAGGGCCTCGAGGGTGACCACCCACGGCGAGATGGTCGTGGCGAAGCTCTTGGCGAGGTGCGGGCCGAGCGGCTGGTACTCGAAGCCCTGGATGTCGCGGGCCGACCAGTCGTTGAGGAGCACGACACCGAAGACGTGGCGGTCGGCGTGGTCGGGTTCGATGCGCGCGGCCGGTTGACCGCCGACCAGGAACCCGACCTCCAGCTCGATGTCGAGCGCTCGGGTCGGCGTGAGCCGGCCGGTTCCCGATGCGTCGGCGACGAGCCCGGCCGGGCGTTCCACGGGGGTTCCGCTGACGACCACGGTGCGGGCCCGTCCGTGATAGGCGACGGGGAGCTGCCGCCAGTTGGGCAGGAGCGGCTCGCTGTCCGGGCGCAGGATGCGGCCGAGGTTCGTGGCGTGGTGGATCGACGAGTAGAAGTCGATGTAGTCGACGACGTCGATCGGCATCAGCACCTGCACGTCGGCGATCGGGTGGACGACGTCGGGTCGTTCGGGTCCGGTGAGCAACTCGGCGACGCGCTCGCGCACGGCCCCGCCATGGCCGCTGGCCATCAGCGCGTTCAGCGACGGCCGGGCGGCGAGGTCGGGCTCGATCCCGGCGGCGGCCACGTCGACGACGTGGTCACCGATGCGGACGCCGACGCGGGGCTCCTCGTCACGCGGCCGGAAGATGCCGAACGGGAGGTTCTCGATCGGGAAGTCCGACCCCTCCGGGACGTCGACCCAGGACATCACGGCGGCTCCCGTCCGGAGTCCAGCGAGCGCCAGAGAGCGTCCCGGCGTTCGAGCGGGGAGGCGACTGGAGCGCTGGCGGAAGGAGCCGGCGCCCCGGCCTGCGTGGCCGGGGAACGGTGCAGAATCGAATCGAGCTGGTCGGCGTGCTCTTCGTAGTGGCCAACGTGGAAATGACGGAGCTGATCGTCGAGATCCATCACCCCGAGTGTCTCATGGACACCGGCGCGTTCCCAGTCTTCATTCGTCATCCCGGCGAGCAATTCGGCGAGACGCCCCGCCGACGCGGTGACGACGGCGAGGTGCTCGGCCGGGTCGTCGTGGCGTCCGCGTTCGATCGCCTCGATGCGCCCGGCATCTCGGCGGGTGCGTCCGAACGGCACCGGCTCCGTCGAGGCCGCGTCGAGGATCGCCGTCAGCTGACCGAGCCAGTACTGGCCGAACTCGGCGACGTGGGCCCAGACCTGCCCGGCGTCCCACGTCTCGTCCTCGCCCGGCACGGGTGCCGTGCGACCGGGATGCTCGCGGTCGAGGTGTGACGCGAGGCGCGTCATCGCCGACTCCAGCCGGTCGAGCCATCGGGCTGCCCGCTGGGCCTGCTGTCCCGTCGCGATCGTCCAACCGCTGAGCAGGTCGGGGGCATCGTTCAGGCACGCCTCGAGGGCGGCGAGGAAGCGGTCGTTCTCGGCCGGCGTTCCGACCGTGACCCGCACGCCACCGTCGAGCGGCCGGGTGACGACGCCACGCCGTTCGAGCGCCTCGGCGAGCGGATGCGCTCCGGAGCCGGCGGCGAGCCACCAGAAGTTGCCGTGGCTCACCGGTACCCCGACGCCGAGATGGCGCAGCGCTCGGGCGACCCGGTCCCGCTCGGCGACGACGATGGCGCACCGGCGGCGGACCTCGTCGTCCTGTTCGAACGCGGCGAGTGCGCCGGCCTGGCCGGCGGCGTTCACTCCGAACGGTGTGGCGCAGGCGTCGACGGCCGCGATGACCAGCGGGTCGGCGACGAGGAATCCCACCCGCAACCCGGCGAGCCCGTAGGCCTTCGACATCGAGCGCAGGACGGCGACGTTGGGCCGGTCCGCGTAGCGGGCGATGGCGTCGGGGACCGAGACGTCGGTGACGAACTCGCGGTATGCCTCGTCGATCACGACGAGGCACTGTTCGGGGGCCGCGTCGACGATCCGATCGAGCTCGGTGGCGGTGAGCGCGGTCGATGTCGGGTTGTTGGGATTGGCGAGCAGGACGAGCATGGTGCGCTCGGACATCGCCGCGATCACGGCATCGGTGTCGAAGCGTTGGCGGACGAGCGGGACGGCGACCGGTGTCGCCCCGGCGAGCCCCGTGAACTGCGGATAGGCGATGAAGCTCGGCCACGGATACACGACCTCGTCGCCCGGGCCGGCGACGGCGAGAGCCAGTTGCTCGAGCAGCCCGACGGCGCCCGGACCGACGGCGACGTGGTCGCGGTCCACGCCGACGCGGTGGGCGAAGCATCGGGCGACGGCGTCGGCCGTGTGGTCGGCGTAGCGGTTGATCCCGCCAAGGACCGCGGACACGGCATCGGCGACGCCCGGCAGCGGCCCGAACGGCGTCTCGTTGGACGCCAGCTTGACGGCCGAGTCGAGCCCGTACGCCGCCATCGCGTCCGCTTCCGAACGTCCGGGCTGATACCGCGGCAGCCCGGCCACCCGGGGATGGGGCCTCACCACGTTTCCGCCCCCATCAAGGAGCGCTGCATCACAGATTGCCGCGGCGGGCTTGGTCGCGCTCGATGGCCTCGAACAACGCCTTGAAGTTGCCCTCGCCGAATCCCTTCGCGCCGTGCCGTTCGATGATCTCGAAGAAGACGGCGGGGCGATCGGTGATCGTCTCGGTGAAGATCTGCAGCAGGTAGCCGTCGTGGTCCTTGTCGCCGAGGATGTTCAGGCGCTGCAGTTCCGGCCACGGCAGGTCGAACTCGGCGAGGCGCTGCTTGGCCTCGGCGTAGTACGTGTCGGGCACGGTCATGAACCGCACGCCGCGATCGCGGAGCGCCTGGACGGCGGCGACGATGTCGTCGGTGCGCAGGGCGATGTGCTGAACACCGGCGCCGTCGTAGTGCTCGATGTACTCCTGGATCTGGCTCTTCTTGCGGCCTTCGGCCGGCTCGTTGATCGGCATGACGATCTTGCTGCCGTCCCAGACGACGGTGGACATCAGCGCCGAGTACTCGGTGCGGATCTGGTCGTCGTCGAAGTGGACCAGCGGTGAGAAGCCCATGACGTCGGCGTAGAACTGCACCCACGTGTCGAGCTGGCCCTCGGCGACGTTGCCGACGACGTGGTCGATGGCGACGAGGCCCACCGCCGGGCCGACCGTGGGGTTGGGCAGGTTGTCGTTCGTGTAGCCCGGCTCGAGCCCGCCCCGGTACCTGTGGCGGTCGACGAACGTGTGCACCGTCTCGCCGTACGTGGCCACCTGGGCCAACTCGAGATCGCCGTTGTCGTCGTGCTCGATCCACGGCTCGCGGACGCTTCGCGCACCACGGTTGATCGCCGCCTCGTACGTCGCACGGGCGTCGTCGACCACCCAGGCGAGGTCGTGGACGCCGTCGCCGTGGGTACGGACGTGGTCGGCGATGGGTGAGCCGGCCTCGAGGGCGCCGGACACCACGAGGCGGATGTCGCCCTGTTCGAGCACATAGCTGGCCTTGTCGCGGCGTCCAGTTTCGGGACCGGCGTAACCGGTGCAGCGGAACCCGAACGCCGACATGAGGAACCCGGCGGTGGTGCGGGCGTTGCCGACCCAGAACTCGATGCAGTCCCAACCGCGGAGGTGGGCGGCGGGCGGCACGGCGGTTGCTGCGGTCGTTGGTGCGCTCATATGCGTACGGAAGCCGATCGATCATGTGTGGTCAACATGCCGAGCGCGGCCAGCGCATGTTGTCGATGAATCGGCAAGATGCTGAACACTTTGTAGTGTCGAGCCATGGCGATCACCGATCGCGACCTGATGGACGCACTGGCCCCGCTCACCAGGCCGAACATGCTCGAGCTGTCCCGGCGTCTCGGCGTCGCCCGCAACACCCTGCAGGCCCGCCTCGACCGATTGCAGCGAGATGGCGTCGTGGCCGGCTACGAGCCGGTCGTCGATCTCAAGGCGGCCGGGTTCGGGGTGTTGGCCTTCATGACGCTCGAGATCGCCCAGGGCCAGGAGTCCTCGGCCCTCCACGTCATCGGCACCGTGCCCGAGGTATTGGAGGTGCACAAGATCACCGGGCCGGGCGATCTCTTCTGCCGGGTCGTCGCCCGTGACAACGAGCATCTGCACGACGTGGTCGAGGCCGTGCTCACCGCTCCCGGGGTGACGCGAACGACGACGACGCTCGTCCTCAACTCGCCGGTGAACCGCGTGTCGCCGAGCAGCGCAGCCGTGGCCGCGCTGCTCGGGACGAACGATCAGTAGTTGACGACGTTGTTGACGATCTCGGGGACGAGGCTGGTCAGCAGGGCGTAGGCGTGGCCGTCGGTGAGCGTGCCGGCGGGACCCGACACCGTGAACGTGACGACGAGCCCGCTGCGGTGCCACGTGGCGTAGCAGGCGACGGCCGGAGCGGGCGTCGCCGGGCACCCCGCGGCGAACTCCCCGCCGACCGCCGGGTCGGGCGTGGCGGACGGGGCGCCGAGACCGAGGCTCTGCACGTAGGTGGCGAATGGGTCGGCGTTGAGGGCGAACGCCGAGACGAGCACCGTGGTGGTCGCCGGATCACTCGCCCCGGGCCCGCAGACGACGCGCACGTCGGTGCTCGAGGTGTCGGCCGAGATCGAAGGCCGGAAGACCGAGCCGTCGTGGGTGACGCCGTAGGCGGCGAGCTGGGCGGTGATCCGATCACCGGCGATGAACGGGCACGGCGAGTCGCCGCCGAGCGTGCCGGCCGTGGCGTCCTGCGAGATGACGCGGGCCTTGGCCACGGCCGACGCCAACAGGCTGTCGCTGATCGGAGCCGGCGCGACCGTCGGGGCGGGCGTCGGCGCTGCGGTCGGCGGAGGCGTCGGGGCCGCGGTCGGAGGAGGCGTCGGCGCCACCGTCGGGGCCGGCGTCGGAGCCACCGTCGGGGCCGGCGTCGGAGCCACCGTCGGGGCCGGCGTCGGAGCGACGGTCGGGGCCGGTGTCGGCGCAACGGTCGTCGGCGAGCTGCTGGCGGACTGGTAGGCCGCGAGTGTGCTCACCGCTTCGGGGATCATCGACACCATGAACTGCTCGGCCTTGGCGTCGTCGACGGGATCGTCGGGGGCCGCCATGAAGTAGAAGAAGAGGAACCCGGAACGCAGCCAGGCGCCGAAGCACATCACGCGCGGGCGGCCGCTGCCGCACTGGGCGACGATCTCGCCGCCGAGCGTCGGCTCGGGATGGATCGACACCTCGAGCGTGAGCCCGAGTGCATCGACCAGCTGCTGGAGGCTCGTGATGTCGACGCGATGGGCTTCCATCTGGAACGCGAACGGTGCTGCCGGATCCGGCGTGTCGATGAAGTCACCCGGGTTGGGCCCGCACACGGCGCCGAGGCCGCCGATGTCGTCGAACGACGACGCGTCGGCGATGTATCCGTTCAAGGTCCCGGCCCAGCCGAGCTGACCCATGTAGAAGCCGACCTTGTCGGACGTGAGGATCGGACACACCCCGGGGGCGGCGGTGCCGGCGATGTCGTCGAGGCCGTACATCACCAGGCCGAGCTTGGCCAGCTCGAGCTGGGAGTCGTCGATGGCGACTTGGGCAGGGGCGGGGGCGGCCGCTGAGGTCGTCCCCGCTCCGAAAGCAGCCAGCGTGGCCGTAGTGGCGGCGATCGCCGTCGCGACACGCAGGACCCGGAAAGGCTTGGTGATGTTCACGGGTTACTCAGACGCTCGCCGCGAGCGATTGGTGTGTTGTGGTCGCGTAACTTTTACGTGACAGCGTCGACCAAGCGCTGGCGATTGTCGTCAAACCACCTGCGGCGCCGCTCGAATCGGGCCGCCCCACCCATCGCCTCCCACATCGCGATGAAGGCTTCATCGCCCGCATCCACCCGGCGTTGCACGAACGCCCCACCCCGCTCGATCTGTCCACCGAGCACTTCCACCAGTTCAACGCGGTCCCCATCGGAGAGACCGTAGCCGTCGGCGACGGCGGCGATCCCACCAAAAGGGTCGGAGGCGCCCCGTCCGAGCCGGGCCGCGTCCTCGGGCGAGTCGATGGGGACGCACATGCGCGCCAGCGCAGCCACGTCGTGGAGCCGGCGTCCGGGCGCGGCGAACTCCCAGTCGACGATGGCGACGGCGACGCCGCCGCGATAGACGACGTTCTCGGGGCAGACGTCGTTGTGGCAGATCACGTCGTCGCGACCGCCGGCCCGGGGATCGGCCATCTCGGTGCTCCACGACAGCCCGTGTGCGTCGAAGCCGACGGAGGCGTCGTGGATCCGGCGGAGTAGGGCGGCCGTCGAGGCGAGCGTGGCCGGGGCGTACGACCACGCAGGAAAGGGAGGCAGGGGCACGTCACCATCGACGAACACCAGCCGCTCACGCCCGTCCGGCTCCAGCCCGACGACCTCGGGCACGGCATCGCAGCCCGCCGCTCGTACGTGGTGGAGATAGCGGTGGATCGCCGGGGTGTGCGTCGACGTCGGACGCAGCACGTGATCGCCGACGCGCACCACCGCGCCGGCGTTGGCCACGCCACCGGCGAGCACCTCGACCGAGCCGTCGCTCGCTGCCGACCGTTCGGATCCCATGGCGATCAGTGTCGCAGTGATCGCGGCGGGTCGGACCCGATCCGGCGGTGCGCCGGATCAGTCGCCGGTCGAGCCGTCGATCGCCTCACGCAGGAGATCGGCGTGACCGAGATGTCGCGCGTACTCCTCGATCATGTGCACGACGATCCAGCGCACGCTGTACGGGCGCTCCGGGCGCGTCTCGAGCTGGTCGAGCGACGCCGCGGCCAAGATCGCACGGCTCTCGGCGATCTCGGCCTGGAGCGCGGCGAGCGCGTCGTCGAGCGTGGCGCCGGGCGGAGCGTTGAAGTCGCCGTCGTTGTCGCCGTCGGGGTGGGCGGCACCGTAGAAGCGGGGCGGCGCCTCCCTCCCGGCGATACCCCGCTGGAACCAGCTGCGCTCCACGTCGGCGAGGTGCCGCACGAGTCCGAGAATCGTCATCGGACTCGGCGGGCACGCGGCGACCCTGGCCTGCTCGTCGGTCAAACCCTCGGCCTTGCGGAGCATGACGGCGCGCTGGTAGTCGAGGAATTCGGACAGTGTGGTGCGCTCGTCGGCGGCGCCCGCCGGGTCGGCTGGCAACTCGGTGGGCATCGCAAGCTCCGTTCTCGCCGTGCTAGTGGTCTGTCGCCGGATTGATCAGGTGTCTCGCTTGCTGGATCTCGCCGCTGGCTGCGTTGCTCGTCCTCGAAAGACCTGGCGTATTCCTTCGTCCTCGCGCCTTGCCAGCGACGAGCCCAGCGGCGCGATCCACCTCACCAACTCGACGACAGACCACTAGGAGCACTACTTCTTGATCGAGCGCTCGTAGACGCGAACGGCGAGCGGCGCACAGACGACGACGATGCCGACGACCCACAGCATGGTGTAGAGCGCGGCGTGCTCGATCGGCCATGGCTGGGCGCCGGGGTCGCCGACCGGGTTGCCGAACTGCTTGCGCACGGCGTTGGCGAGCGTCGTCACCGGGTTCCACTCGGCCACCGTCTGCAGCACCCGGGGCATCGTGTTGGAGTAGGTGCCGTCGGCGTTCTGCCGGGTGAGCGGCACGAACGTGCTGGCGGCGAACGTGAGCGGGAACAGTGCCACGAAGGCGATTCCCGTCACCCCCTCGGGAGTGGCGACGGCGCTGCCGAGCAGCACCCCGATCCAGATCATCGCGAAGGCGAAGGCGATCAGCAGGAGGTAGCCGCCGACGGCGTCGATGAAGCCGCTGCGGATCCGCCACCCGACGACCAGTCCGCACAGCGACATCAGCACGATGGGCAGCAGGGCCTTGACGAGGTTGGCGATGGCGTGCCCGGCGAGGACGGATCCCTTGGCGATCGGCAGCGACCGGAAGCGGTCGACGGCGTTGTTCTTGCGGTCGTTGGCGAGCGCCAGGGCGACGCCGAACGCGGTGAACACGATCGTCTGGGCGAACACGCCGCCCATGAGGAATTCGCGGTAGTTGCCGCCCCCCGGGAGCGGGATGGCGCCGCCGAACACGTAGGCGAACAGGAGCACGAACATGATCGGCTGGATCGTCGCGTCGCTCAGCGCCTCGGGTTGGCGTCGCATGTGGACGAGACCGCGCTTGGCGATGACCCAGCTGTCGTGGACGACGCCACGAGCCGCGGGGACGTGCGCACTCGACCGGGGGGTCGACGAGTCGATGGTGATGGCGGTCATGAGTCCTCCTCGTGGGTGTCCGAGCCGGTGAGCGTCAAGAAGACGTCGTCGAGGGTCGGCTGGCGGATGCTGAGATCGTCGACCGCCACACCGGCATCACGGAGCGCCTGAGCCACGGCGATCAAGGTGTCGACGCCGCCGGTGGTGGGAGCGTTCACCGACCGGGCGTCTCGGTCGGTGGTCACGTCGGCCCCGGTCGCCGATCCGACGATGGCTGCTGCGTCGTCGAGACGGCCGGGGTCGATGACGACGACATGGATGTGGTCGCCGCCGACCTCGCGCTTCAACGTGCGCGAGTCGCCGCGGGCGATGATTCGGCCGCGGTCGACCACGATGATGTCGTCGGCCAGGCGCTCGGCCTCCTCGAGGTACTGCGTGGTGAGGACGAGCGTGGTGCCGCGGCCGACGAGGGTGTCGAGCACGTCCCACAGCTCGGCGCGTGCCCGGGGGTCGAGCCCGGTGGTCGGTTCGTCGAGGAACAGGACCTCGGGGCGCGAGACCAGCGTCGCGGCCAGGTCGAGTCGACGGCGCATGCCACCGGAGTAGCCCGACACCACACGGTCGGCGGCATCGGTGAGCGAGAAGTCCTCGAGCAGTTGCTGCGCCCGCTGCACGGCCTCCTTCTTGGTCAGCTGGTGGAGCTGGCCGAGCATCACCAGGTTCTCGCGACCGGTGAGCAGGTGGTCGACCGTGGCGTCCTGGGCGGCGAGCCCGATACGGCGTCGTACCTCGGCCGCCTCGGTGGCGACGTCGAACCCGGCGACGGTCGCCGTGCCGGCCGTGGCGTCGGTGAGGGTGGTGAGGATGCGTACGGCCGTGGTCTTGCCGGCGCCGTTGGGGCCGAGGACGGCCGTGACGGTGCCGGCGACGACCTCGAGGTCGATGCCGGCGAGGGCGGCGTTGTCGCCGTAGTGCTTCACCAGGCCGCGAGCGACGACGGCGTAGCGCTCCTCGGGCGCACCGCGGGATGCTTCGGCGGTGCGCAGATCGGTGGTGGGGGACGTTGTCGTAGCAGTCACGAGGAGAGGCCCTTCCTCAAGTGGTGGGGAACGAGCGGGGGCGTTCCAGGGGGTGTAGTCGACGGTAGGCGCCAGGGACGCGCCTCCCGTCGTGGGTTTCGACGGAGCGAGCCCCGGAAACTCATCGGTCCGGAGCGACGAACTCCGTCACTCCACGTTTCAGCCTAAGGAGCGGCGATAGAGGAGCGGCTCCATCGGGCAGCCACCAGCCAACTGCGGACGCCGAAACGCGATTAAGGTCCGCGTGCTCCCCCGATGTACTCGACCCGGGACAGCGGGAGCACCCGGGCGCCCACACGAAAGAGGACCAGCATGAGCGACGAGATCCACGACGCGGCGGACTCGGCCCAGGACGCCGCAGCCGGGGCCGCCGACGCGGCGCAGGATGCCGGATCGTCGGTGGCCGACAAGGCCGGCGACATCCTCGACACCGCCAAGGAGAAGGCCGGCGAAGCTCTCGACGCCGCCAAGGAGTTCGCCGGCGAGGCGAAGGAGAAGGCCGGCGGCCTGTTCTCGAAGATCAAGGACAAGATCGAAGACATCATCCCCGGTGACAAGGCCGGTGACAAGGCCGGCGACGGGACCGGCGACAAGGGCGGCGACGGGCACTGACCGCCCAGCGCTGATCCCATCGAGTTCGTCCGGGGCTCGATCGTGACGGCTTCGTCACGGTCGGGCCCGGCTCGCGTCCGCTGGGCTCCTGGGCCGAACGGTCGATCGTTCCCGCGCTACGTCTCTTCGGTGGCGCCTCTCGCTTCATAGGCTCCGCGTGTCGCTCGAGGCGGACCGTCGGTCCGTCCGCAACGTCCGGGGGGACCACATGACAGACAGCTCCGCCGACGCCGACTTCAACGGCGCCAACGGATCGAAGCACCCACTGAAGTTCGGCGTCTTCCTGCCGCCGATGCATCCGACGGGCCAGAACCCGACCTTGTCGATGCACCGCGACCTCAAGCTCGCCGAGCATCTCGACGAGCTCGGCTTCGACGAGTTCTGGGTGGGCGAGCACCACTCCAGCGGCTTCGAGACGATCGCCTCCCCCGAGGTGTTCATCGCCGCGGCTGCCCAGCGCACGCAGCGGATCAAGCTCGGCACCGGCGTCAACTCGCTGCCGTACCACCATCCGCTGATCCTCGCCGACCGCATCCTGATGCTCGATCACCTCACCAAGGGCCGCATGATGTTCGGTGCCGGTCCGGGCCAGCTGGCGTCGGACGCGGCGATGCTCGGCATCGTCGTCGACGAGCAGCGGCGGATGATGGAGGAGGCGTTCGAGGTCATCATGGCCCTGTTCCGGGGCGAGACGGTGAGCGCCGAGACCGACTGGTTCAAGGTGGTCGAGGGACGCCTGCAGCTGCGCCCCTACTCGAACTTCGACATCGCCGTCGCCGCCTCGATCTCACCGTCGGGCCCAAAGCTGGCCGGCCGCCACGGCGTCGGGCTGCTGTCCGTCGCCGCCACCAACCCGGCGGGATTCGAGAACCTCGCCGGTCACTGGAAGGTGATGGAGGAGCAGGCCGCAGAGGCCGGTCGCACCGTCGACCGCGGCAAGTGGCGGATGATGGGCCCGATGCACATCGCCGAGTCCGAACAGCAGGCGCTCGACGACTGCCGGTACGGCTTCGAGCGGGTCATCGACTACCTCGGCCACGTGATCCCGACCGCGCCCTCGGCGGCCACCGACTACGAGGGCCGGATCCGGGAGATGAACGACACCGGCGCCGGTGTGGTGGGCACGCCCGACATGGCGATCGCCCAGATCCAGCGGCTGATCGACCAGTCCGGCGGGTTCGGCACCTATCTCGTGTTCGGCGGCGATCTGGCCGACTGGCCGGCGACGCTGCGTTCCTACGAGCTGTTCGCCCAGTACGTGATGCCCCACTTCCAGGACCAGCTGGCGCCGCCGCAGCAGTCGTACGACTGGATCGTCGGGACGAATCACCAGTTCGTGCTGCAGACGCTCCACGCGATCGACAAGTCGCGCCAGGACTACGCCGCCGAACGCGGCGAGGACGCCCCCGAACTGCTCAGCCCCCAGTGACGCGGACCCCCAAATCCTGATTCTCAGCCGTCTCCGGTTGCGTTTCTGCAACCGGAGAAGCACAGGAATTTCCGGATATCCACGAAACGTGGACAGTGGATGACCACTTTCGACGCGGATGATGGTCACATGCCAGGACAAGCACCCGTGATCACCGACGAGCGCGAGCAACTGCTCGCCTACATCCGCCAGCAGCGCGACGGGCTGCGGTTCGCCATCTTCGGCCTGACCGACGAGCAGGCCGGGCTGGCCGCGGCCTGCAGTTCGCTGAGCGTCGGTGGCCTGTTGAAGCACGTCGCCAGCACCGAGAAGAGCTGGATCGACCTCGTCGCCCAGCGGCAGCGCCCGGCGACCGGGCAGGACGACTACATGGAGGGATTCCGGTTCAGCCCCGGCGACACCGTGCAAGGGGTCCTCGCCCGGCTCGACGAGGTCGCCGCCGAGACCGAGGCCGTGATCCGCTCGATCGACGACCTCGACCAACCGGTGCCGGTCCCCAAGGGCGTGCCCTGGTACCCGCAGGATCTCGACAACTGGACGGTGCGCTGGGTGCTGATGCACCTCATCGAGGAGATCGCCCGCCACGCCGGCCACGCCGACATGGTGCGCGAGGCCGTCGACGGCGCCACGGCGTTCGAGCTGATGGCCGCCGCCGAGGGTTGGCCGGCGACGCCGTGGCTCCAGCCCTGGTCGCCCGCCGCTGTCTGACCGCCGCTGTCTGGACCGCCGCTGCCTGACCACCGCTGCCTGACCACCGCTGCCTGACCACCGCTGCCGGCGGTCCTGACGATCCTTCATCCGAGTATGGAAGGGCCCGATTCGGGGCGTTCCGTACTCGGATGGGTCAGCGCGTTTCCCAGTCGGGGCGGAGGATGCTCATCAGGATCGTGTCATGGAACTCGCCGTCCCACAGGAGGGCGTCCCGCAGCACCCCTTCCTGCATGAAGCCGAGCTTGCGGTAGACGGCGATCGCCCGGGGGTTGAACGAGAAGACCTCGAGCGACAGGCGATGGATCGGCAACGACTCGAAGACGTAGTCGATGGCGAGGCGCATGGCCTCGGTGCCCACGCCACGGTCTCGATAGGCGGCGTCGACGGCGATGCGGATCCCGCAACTGCGGTTGTCGGGATCCCAGTCGTTGATCGCCAGCTCGCCCGCCCAGGCACCCGTGTGGGCGTCGGTGATGGCCAAATCGAGGCGGTCATCCTGCTCGATCCGTGACGCCGCCCACTGCTCGATGACCTCGCGGGTGAACTCCCGGTGGGTGCCGGTCAGCCGCTTCGCCTCCGGATCGTCGAGCCCGGCGAACATCGCATCGGCGTCGGCCGCCACGATCGGACGGAGCGTCACCAGCGTCCCCCGGATGGTCGGCTTGTCGGCGAAGGAACCCATGGCTGATGTCTACTTGACGTCAGCGGTGCTGGGCGGCGTCCAGAGCGAGGATCGCCCGAGCCCGGCCGAGCATGGCCGGGTCGACCATCTCGCCGTTGGCCAGTGTCGTGACACCGCCGGCCGCCATCACCGTGACCACGTCGTTCGCCCATTGCACATCGGCGGGATCGGGGGCGAAGGCGGCGCGGATGACCGCCACCTGCGAGGGGTGGATGGCGGTGCGCCCGACGAAGCCCATCGCCCTGGCCCGCTCAGTGTCGGCACGCAGGCCGTCGAGGTCGGCGATGTCGGCGTACACCGACATCATCGGCGCCGCCTTGCCGGCGGCGCGAGCGGCGAAGAGGAGCCGGATGCGGGCATGGTCGAGCACCGCTTGGTGACGGCTGCCGAGATCGCTGGCGAGATCGGCCTCGCCGAGCGACACGTCGATGACGGCCGGGTGGGCGGCGATCTCGAGGGCACGTTCGACGCCGAGTGCCGTCTCGATCAACGCGCTGATGCGAGCGCCCGGCAGCACGGCGATCACGGCATCGATGTCGGCAGACGACTCGACCTTGGGGACCTTGACGACGACCGCATCCTCGAGGCCGCGCAGCGCGGCGAGATCGTCGCCATCGCCGGCGTTGACCCGCACCTCGATGACCGGCGGTCCGCTCTCGCGAGCCGCGACCCAGGCGACGACGGCCTCACGGGCGGTGGCCTTGTTGGCCGGCGCCACGCCGTCTTCGAGGTCGAGGATGACCACATCGGTGCCGGTGGCCACCGCCTTGTCGAACCGTTCCGGCCGGTCGCCCGGCACGTAGAGCGACGTGATCGCGATCTGCTCTCCGGTGGTCATACCGCTCCCTCACTGCGTTCCCCGGCCACGCAGGCCGCTCCCGCACGTCGATGCCCGTTCACACCACACCTCTCACTGCGTTCCCCGGCCACGCAGGCCGCTCCCGCACGTCGATGCCCGTTCACACCACGCCTCTCACTGCGTTCCCCGGCCACGCAGGCCGCTCCCGCACGTCGATGCCCGTTCACACCACGCCTCGCGCGCGCAGGGCGGCGATCTCGTCGGCGGTCAGGCCGAGCTCGCCCAGCACCTCGGCGGTGTCGTGGCCGTGCGGGCGGCCCGTCCAGCGGATGTCGCCCGGCGTGCGGGACATGCGGAACAGCACGTTCTGCATCTTGACCAGACCGAGCTCGTCGTCGTCCACGGTGCGCACGGTGCCGAGCGCCTCGTACTGCGGATCGGTCATCACGCCGCGCACGTCGTAGACCTGGCCGATGGCGGCCTCGGCCTGCTCGAAACGGGCGATCACCTCGGCGGTCGGACGGGCGGCGATCCACGAGCCGACCGCGTCGTCGAGCTCGTCAGCGTGCTGGGCGCGCTCGTGCCCGGTGGCGAACCACGGCTCGTCGATCAGTTCGGGGCGGCCGACGAGGCGCAGGACCCGCTCGGCGATCGACTGCGACGACGTGCTGACGGCAACCCAGTCGCCGTCCGCGGTGCGATAGACGTTGCGCGGCGCGTTGTTGACCGAGCGGTTGCCATGGCGTTCCTGCACGATGCCGAGCTGGTCATACGCCGTGATCTGACCGCCCAGCATCATCAGGATCGGCTCGATGATCGCCATGTCGATCACCTGCCCCTCCCCCGTCGCCTCGGCGTGGCGCACGGCGCTGACGGCGGCAAAGCTCGTCGCCAGCGCCGTGATGCCGTCGGCGAGTCCGAACGGCGGCAGCGTCGGCGGGCCGTCGGGCTCGCCCGTGATCGCCGCGAACCCGCTCATCGCCTCGGCGAGCGACCCGAACCCGGGCCGTCCGGCATACGGCCCCACCTGACCGAACGCCGTCACCCTGGCGACCACCAGCCGCGGGTTGGCGGCGTGCAGGCGCTCGGGCGCGAGGTTCCAACGCTCCAGCGTGCCGGGACGGAAGTTCTCGATGAGGACGTCGGCCCGTTCGGCCAGGCCCACCAGCAGATCGGCGCCGTCGGGCTGGGAGAGGTCGAGCGTGACCGTCCGCTTGTTGCGACCGAGCGTCTTCCACCAGAGGTTGACGCCCTCCCGTTGCGGGCCGTGGCCTCGGGCGGCGTCGGGCCGGCGCGGGTGCTCCACCTTGATCACGTCGGCGCCGAAGTCGCCGAGGAACATCGCGGCGAGCGGCCCGGCGAACAGCGTCGACACGTCGAGCACGCGCACGCCTTCCAACGGACCACTCACGGTCAGGCCTCCAGGTCCCAGGCGATGCGGAAGCCGATCTGCGGCGAGCGCTCGACGCCCAGCCCGGCGAGCAGCAGCTTGGCCGAGAACTCCGGCTCCCGGGCGCCGCCGTCGAAGTACCACTCACGGCCCGGGGTGTCGGCGGGATCCTCGCCGGCCCCATCCGGCACACCGACCCGGAGCGGGTCGTAAACCGACCCGCCCTTGAGCATGACGAAGCGCGTGATGCCGTCAGTGTGCTCACTCTCGGTCCAGTTCCACACCAGCGGTTCGGCCCGGTGGAAGCCCTCGGCGTTGGCCGCCAGCTGCCACTCGTGCTCGGTGGGGAGGCGGGCGCCGACCCACGCGGCGTAGGCCCGGGCGTCGGCGAGCGAGACGTTGACGACCGGTGCCTCGGCGGACCGCGTGTCGCCACCGGCCACGAACCGGTTGCCGACGGCCGGGACGTACCCAGACTCGTCGACGAAGCGGGCGAACTGGCCGACGGTCACCTCGAGCGACGCCACGGCGACGGCGCCGACCTCGACGTCGACGACGGTCGACATGGCGGCGTGCAGGCGGGGCGGCAGGGGCTTCCATTCCTCCACGTACGGCGCTCCGTCGTACATGCCCGTCTCCCGCTGCCGGTAGGTCACGGTCAGCTGGCGCCGTCCCGGAGCGAGATTGATCGCCGTCCTCGGAACGACTTTGGACGTCGACCGCGCAGGCTGGACCCGAACGGCCGGCCGAGCCGGGAACGACGCATCGGTCGAGCGCTCGTCCGCTGCCGCGGCGGCCGCCAGTTCTGTGATCTCCGCGGCGACGGCGCCGGCAACGTGGACGAGTCCGAGCAGCCCGCGGGCGGGGACGGTGACGGCCAGGTCGGCACCCACCGTTCGACCGCCGGTCACGTCGAGCCATGCGCCGCCGGAGATCTCGGCGGCGACGTCGTCGGCGATCACCAGGCCTGTGTAGTCGGTGACACCGCGATTGACGATCGTCCACAGCGTCGTCTCCCCGCGAGTCCAGCGCGACGCGAAGACCCCGGCGGCCATCGCCTCGGGCGAAGCGTCGGTCAGCGGCGTCCAGTCGGCGTCGATGAGCAGGTCGGCGAGCACCCGCTGGGCCCGGACCATCGCCCGCAGCGTCGACGCGTCACGATCGTTCCATCCGACCCAGGACCCGAACACGGCGTCCCAGACGACGAGGCCGACGCCGTTCATCCACGCCGACTGCAGCTCCTCGCTGTGGTCGCGGTTCCAGCGACGGGTGTGGTGCTGCATGTGCCGCCGCTCGAACCAGTGGGCCCGCATCACCCCCGGCGCCCCGGTAGCCGTGGGGACGGGTTGCACCGCGTCGGCGAACCACTGGGCCCAGCTGATCTGGTGGTCGGCGATGCGGGCGAGCGACACCTTCGACTCGCCCTCCAGCACCATCGGCGGGTCGGTGGAGCGCAGTGCGGCCACCAGCTCGGCGCCGCCCTCTTTCATCGTGTCGAGGAACACGCCATCGGCACCGAGCGACACTGCCGCCGCTCGCGTCTCGGCGGCGTGGTCGTACGGCGTGACAGTGTCCCACGGGTTGTAGTCGACGAACACACGAAGGCCGCGGTCGTGGAACCAGGCGACAAGGTCGCCGAGCCCGGGGACGTCGTAGAAGTCGTACTGCGTGCGCTCGTCGATGCCGATGATGGGATAGGCGTGCCAAAGCACGATCGCGTCGAAACCGCCGAAGTGGGCTGTCTCGACGACGAACCGGCCCGGCGTGAAGCGCTGCGTGGCGTGGTCGAAGAGCCGCTCGTCCCACAGCCAGGTGAGCGCCACGCTGAAGTAGCGGCTCGCCCATGCCGTGCGGTCGTCGCGGTACGCCGCGTCGTCATAGCCGACGCGGGTCCGGGCGCCGTCGCGCCATGCGGCCAGCTGGGCGCGCCAGCGGGGCCAGTCGGCCGGATCGTCGGGCGCGGCGAAGATCTTGGTCCCGTCCATCGCCTCGACGTCGCCCGGCCCGTCGAGGTCGACGATCGTCGGCCGGTCGATCGGCCGGGGCACCAGCGGGTCGAAGTCGCCGCTCATGGTGCCGCCGATCGATGCGATGAGCGATGAGGCCGCCACGTGGCCTCATCGCTCATCGCGCTGGTCGTGTCGCCGGGCTGCGGGCTCATTCGAGGCTGGCGAGGAACTCGTCGATGACGGCGCGCGTCGGGATCGACGACACGGCTCCCTCGCGCTGCACCGAGAGCGCCGCGGCGGCGACGGCGAAGCGGGCCGCGGCGGCAAGGCCGAGGCCGTCGTCGAGAGCGGCGACGAGCGCACCACAGAACGTGTCGCCCGCGCCGGTGGTGTCGACGGCGTCGACCTTCGGCGAGGCGACGGCGGTCGAGACGCCGGTGCGGTCGCGAACGACGGCGCCACGGGCGCCGAGCGTGACGACGCACTCGGGAACCTGGGCCAGCTGCTCCTCGCCGACGGCCGCAGCCTCCACCTCGTTGACGATGAGCAGGTCGACGAGGGCGAGCAGCTCGGGCGGCAAGGGGCGAAACGGTGCGGCGTTGAGCACGACGGCCGTGCCGGCAGCTCGTGCCGCCGCGGCGGCAGCGATGACGGTGGGCAGCGGCGTCTCGAGCTGCATCAACAGGATCGACGCCGAGGCGACGGCTGTCCGCTCCTCGTCGGTGAGGTCGATGAGGTCGTTGTTGGCGCCGGAGTTGACGACGATCGAGTTCTCCGCGGCGTCGTCGACGGTGATCAGCGCCGTGCCGGTCGGCGTCGCCGGTCGGCGGAGTAGCAGCGTCACGCCCGCTTGCTCGAGGGCGGCGACCAGCAGGTCACCGTCGGCGTCGGCGCCGATCGCGGCGACGAACGTGGCCGGCGCCCCGGCGCGAGCAACGGCGATCACCTGGTTGTTGCCCTTGCCGCCGGGGTGCTTGGCGGCGCCGGTGGCGAGCACGGTCTCACCGGGGGCCGGCAGCGCATGGACTCGGTAGACGAGGTCGAGGTTGGCACTGCCCACGACGATGACGCCGCTCATCGCCGCCCTCCGACGCCTGCGCTCCCCCCGGCCGACGCCAACCATCCGAGTACGGAAGGTCCCGTTTCCGGCCCTCCGGTACTCGGGCGCCCTTCAGTACTCGGGCAGGAAGTCCCGCTCACGGGAGCTTCGCCTCGATGGTGCGGCGGGTGAGGTCGTCGAAGCCGATGCCGTCGAAACCGCGGACGCTCGTCGCCAGGCGGTTACGCAGCGGCTCGGTCCAGCGGCCGGGGAGGGCCGACGCTCCGGCGAGAGCCCCGCAGATCGACCCGACGGTGGCACCGTTCGAGTCCGTGTCCCAGCCTCCCGACACGGTGGCGGTGATCGCCGTCTCGTAGTCGCCCCCGCTGCGGGCGAGGGCGAAGGCGCACAGGGCCGAGTTGTTGATGGCATGGACCCAGTGGAGGTGTCCGTACTCGTCGTAGATCATGTCGATCGCAGCTTGGTCGGTCGCATCGCTTCGTCCAAGTTCGACCCCGCGCCGGATCGCCGCGGCGAACCGGCTGCCGCCCGGCACCACGCCGAGGCCGGCGGCGATGCAGTCGTCGACGCTGTCGGCCACGAGCGCCATCGACGTCGCCGCGGCCACGAACATCGCTCCGTAGACGCCATTGCGCCGGTGGCTGAGGCGGGCGTCGGTCCAGGCCAAGCGGGCGGCCCGCCGTGGCTGGCCGGGGGCGACCCAGCCGTACAGGTCGGTGCGGATCTGGGCGCCGATCCAGTCGGTGAACGGGTTCCCTCGCACGGCAGCGACATCGGGCTCGTCGCCGGCGAGGAGGTTGCGGTACGTGATCCGCTCAGCCGTGAACACCCGACCCGCCGGCAGTTCGTCGAGCCAGGCCTGCGCCACATGGTCGGTGGTGATCCCCTCACCGTGGCGCTCGACCAGGCCGAGGACGATCAGCGGGAAGTTCATGTCGTCGTCTTCGGGCATGCCGTCGATGTTCTCGACGAGGCTGTTGACGGCGCTGCGCCGGTTCCACGGATGGGCCTTGGCGATCTCGAGGTCGAGTCCGACGGCCGTGAAGTACGAGGCGATCGGCCAGTTCCCCGTGGACTCGGCGATCGCCCGGATGCCGACGCGTCCGACCTTCTCGACCGGCTTGCCGAGCAGGCAGCCGGCGGCGCGGCCGACCCACGCCCCGTGCACCCGGTCGGGGTCGACGTCCGGCGCCGCCGAGTCGGCGGCGCGCCCAACGGGTGGTGCCTGGCACGAACCATTAGGCGCGAGCTGCTCGATCGACTCGAGGTCGTCGGGCTCGGCGGCGGCGAGGTCGGCCGGGATCGGCCGGCGGTCGAGCTCGGCGAGCAGCTCGACGCCGAGGGCACGCACGTCGTCGCCCGCCGGCAGGGGTGTGGCACCGGTGACGGGGGGTGTCACCGGGCCTCCGGCCGCCTGCCAGCGGGCGGCGAGATCGTCCACGTCGATGCCGTCGAGGCGAGCGGCGACGAGGGCGTGGGGAACGAGGTCCTCGGGCTGGGTCCAGCTGAGCCGGATCATCGGCCACCGACCCGAGCATCTGGGCGCGAATCGTGACGCTCCCCGTCACGATCGGCGCCCAGAAGCGGGAATGGCACGATTCGCGCCCAGATGCTCATCGGTACGACGTTCGGGCTGACGCGACGGCCTCGGCACGGGCGGCGTCGCGCTCCCAGATCTCGCGGGTCACGGCGGCCATCGTCGCGCCGGGCGCGGCGAGGTCCACCCGGCTCGCCGACGCCACGGCGTCCTGCCAGTCGCCGGGAAGGCTCGACCGCCCACCGAGGGCGCCGGCCAAGGCACCCGCCATCGAAGCGATCGAGTCGGAGTCCCGCCCGTAGTTCACCGAGCCGAGCACCGACTCGCGGTAGTCGCCGCCGGCGACGAGCAGCATGCCGATGGCGATCGGCAGCTCCTCGATCGCCTTGGTCCGGCTGGGCAACCGGGCATCGAGGCCCGGCTGCCGGTAGTGGGGACCGACGGTGTCGAACGGCTCGACCGCCGCCCGCAGCGCCGGCAGGGCCGCCCGCCAGTCGTCGAGCCCGTTTGCTGCCTCGACGACGGCGACGATTGCCGCCCTCGTCCCATCGTGGGCGACCTCGATGGCGGTCGAGGCCACGGTGGTGGGCGTCGCGCCGGGCCGCATCGCCTCGGCCACCGTCGCGGCGAAGACCCCGGCCGCCTCGCGTCCATAGCTCGACTGGTGGGCGCCGGCGATGTCGATCGCCTCGGCGTACGCCCCGGCGGGATCGGCGGCATTGGCGATCCCGACCGGGGCGACGTACATGGCCGCACCGCAGTTGACGATGTTGCCCACCCCCGCCTCGCGGGGATCGACGTGGCCGTAGTGGAGCCGAGCCACCATCCACTTCTCGGCGAGGAAGACACGCTGTAGCAGCAGCGCCTCCGTCTCGAGCTCGGGGATCCAGCGCTTCTCGCCGATCAGGCGGGGCACGAAGTGCTCGGCCATGGCGAAGGCATCGAGGTGGTCCCGCACGGCGGCGTAGACGTCGACGAGCGTCATCGACATCAGCGTGTCGTCGGTGATGTGCCCGTCACCCTTGTGGTACGGCGCGATCGGCCGGGCGTCGCGCCAGTCGTCGAAGAACGGCGGCACGATTCCGGTGATGTAGCCGCCGTAGCGGCTCTGGATGTCCTCGGGCGGGTTGCCCTCGGCGGCACCACCGAGGGCGTCGCCGATCGCCGCGCCGGCCAGCGCGGCGATCGACCGGTCCTCGAGGGTTCCGTGCTCGTCCTCGCCGACCGGGGAAGCGTCGTGGGGGGTGACGGGCATCAGCCTCAGCCGCCCGCCTGCTCCCAGCCGTCGGTCAGCTGGGAGGCGAGGTCCTCGAGATCCCCGGAATCGGACGCCAAGAACGCCTGCAGCGACGGCTGCAGGTACTGGTCCTTCCAGCGCGTGTAGTCGGCGACCGACTGGAACGGTCCCGGGACCAGCCCTTCGGCGCTCGCCAGCATGCCGTCCCATCCGTTCTCGCCGGCCGTCGCTTCGGCCACGGCGTCACGGGCGTCCGACGACGTGGGGATGAGCACGTCCCCCTGCGCCACCGAGGCGAGGTTCGACGCCTCCATGAAGAAGTTGAGGAACTGCGTCGCCTCCTCGGGGTGCTCGCTGTCGACCGACACCGAGATCGTCTGCGGGTTGGCCGCCTGCAGCGGCCCCTCCGTTCCGGCGAGCGGCGGGAGCACGACGAACTCGAAGTCCTCGGGGCCGGTGTCGACGATCGAGCGGGCGAGGAAGCTGCCGCCGACGAGCATCGCGTAGTCGCCACCGAAGAAGCCCTGGAGGGCGTCGGTGCCGCTCTGCGTGAGCGACACGGGGTCGATCGACTGATCCGTGTACGCCATCTCGTGGATGCGCCGCGGCACCTCGAGCTCGGCCTCGCCGACCTCGAACGTGATGTCGTCGCCGTCGACGGTGAAGAAGTCGCCGCCGAAGCCGAGCGACAGGCTCATCACCGTTGCCGCCGGCGAGCTCAGGCCCCACCCGAGGCCGTAGCTGTCGTCGCCGGTCAGCGACGCGGCGAGGGCGGCGAAGTCGTCCCACGGCAGCGTCTCGCCGGTGGGCAGCTCGACCCCGGCCGCCTCGAACGCGGCGGTGTTGGCGAACACCACGTACGACTGGAGCAACGTCGGGACGGCGACGATCGCCCCGTCCGACGACGTGACCGTCTGCCAGAGCTCGTCCGACACGGCCGCCTTGACGTCCTCGGACAGATACTCGGTGATGTCGGCGAGGTAGCCCTGCTCGGCGAAGCCCATGATGTCGGCGGCCTCGTCGTGGATGATGTCGGGGGCCGTGCCGCCGGCGAACTGCGTGACGAGCTGGTCGTGCACGTTGTCCCAGCTGCCCTGCACCAGGTCGACCTGGATGTTCGGGTTGGCCTCGTTCCAGGCGTCGACGATCGCCTCGGTGGCGGCAACGGTCGGCTCGAGGTCCGACAGGCTCTGGAACGTCAGCTCGACGGTCTCGCCCCCGGCCGATGCCGTGCCCGTGAAGGCGGTCGCCCCGGCGACGAGCCCGAGCGCGGCGACCCCGGCGACGGCAGTCCTCTTCTTCTTCATGGTTTTCCTTCCCCCTTGTGTGGATGGTGTCGGCCGCTCGCTGCGCTCACCCTTTGACCGCCCCGCTGAGCAGGCCGGAGGTGAGCCGGCGTTGGATGAGTACGAAGAAGGCCAGGCTCGGCACGGTCGACAGCAACGACGCGGCGGCGAGCTGGCCGAGATTGGTGCGGCCCTCGGAGCCGATGAACAGCGACAGCGTGAGCGGCAGCGTCCGCTTGGCCTCGTCCTGGATCAGGACCAGGGCGAAGAAGAACTCGTTCCACGAACCGATGAACGCGAACAGGCTCGTCGCCACGAGCCCCGGTGCCAGAAGCGGCAGGACGATGCTGCGCAGGACACGTACCCGTGAGGCGCCGTCGATGGACGCCGCGTCCTCCAGCTCCCTCGGGATCGCCGCGACGTAGCCCTGAAGCATCCACAGCGAGAACGGCAGCGCCCACACCGTGTACACGAGGATGAGGCCCTGCAGCGTGTCGACCATCTTGAGGTCGCGCAGCACGAGGAACAGCGGGATGACGATCAGGATGTAGGGGAAGATCTGGCTGAGCAGGATCCAGCCCGTCGCCAGGCCACGCAGCCGCGTGCGGAAGCGGGCGAGGGCGTAGGCCGCCGGCAACGAGATGAGGATGACGATCCCCGTGGTGGCGGCGGCGACCACGAGGCTGTTGCGGGCCGAGCGGAACAGCCTCGTCTTCTCGATCGCCGCGCCGAAGTTGCTCCACTCGAACCCGCGGGGAAGGAACGACGGGTCGGGCGACGCCACCTCGCGCTGCGACTTCAGCGAGAACATCGCCAGGAACACCAGCGGGAAGGCGAGGAAGATCAGGTACCCGATCAACGCCAGGTAGTGCAGCGGCCGCGTGATCCGCGACGATCGTGACGCGATCATTGCAGCGCCCGCGCTTTCGCTTGGGACCGGAGGTAGAAGACGAGGAATCCGGCGACGATGACCACCATCACGTTGCCCATCGCCGCGGCAAGCCCCCAGTTGCCGTACTGGAACGCCTCGTTGTACGCGAACAGTGCGGGCAGCATCGCCTCGCTGGCGGCCGCCTGGTTCTGCATCATCACGTACACCAGACCGAACGAGTTGAAGTTGGAGATCAGGTCGAGCGTGGTGATCGCCACGACGATCGGGCGGATCGCCGGGAAGGTCACGTGCCAGAAGCGCTTGGCCGTGCCGGCGCCGTCGATCGACGCCGCTTCGTGCAGCGAGCCGTCGACCTGCTGCAGCCCGGCCAGCAGGGTGATCGTCGTCTGTGGCATCCCCGACCAGACGCCGACCACGATGACTGCGCGCAGGGCCCAGGCGGGGTCGCCGAGCCAGTTCGTGTCGCCTTCGAAGCCGAGTGCTCTGAGGCCCTGGTTGATCGGCCCGTGGTTGGGGTTGAGCATGAGGCGCCACATGATCGCCACGATCACCGGCGGCATCGCCCACGGCACGAGGGCGAGCGTGCGCGCCAGCCAGCGCAGGCGCAGATCCATGTTGAGCAGGAGGGCGAGACCGAGCGAAGCGAAGAACTGGATGATGGTGACCGACAGCGTCCAGATCACACCGATGCGGAACGACCGCCAGAACAGGTCGTAGTGCCACAGCTCGCGGTAGTTGTCGAGGCCGTTGAATGGCGACGAGATCTCGCGGGCAGCATGGGTGTCGGTGAAGCCGAGATAGATCCCGCGCAGCAGCGGATAGACGCTGAAGATGACGATCGGCAGCAGGGCGGGCAGGACGAGCAGCCAGGCGTCACGACCGTCACTACCGGCCGCGCCAGAGCGGTACGACGGACCCTTGCGCCGCCCGAACCGTCGGCGCGGCGCCGGCGCGGCGATCGCGGCCGTCATCGACGATGGCCCCGGGATGGATGGGCGGTGGGCGCGTGCATGCTCGACTCACGGACGGTCAGCTGCGGCTCGACGATGACGTGGCGATGGTCCTGGCCGGGGTCGGCGAGGCGCGACAGCAGCAGCTCGGCGGCGGCAGCAGCGCGCTCGGCGGCGCCGAGGTTCACGCTGGTCAGCGACGGGCTGGCGAGCTCGGCGAGGTCGGAGTCGTCCATCCCGACGACGGCCACGTCGGCGGGCACGGCGCGATCAGCGCGGGCGAGCACCTTCATCGTGGCCACGGCGAGCAGGTCGTTGGCGCACATCACGGCGTCGGGCGTGGCTTGGGCCAGCAACGCCTGGGCGGCGACCAAGCCGGCGTCGAACGTGAAGTCGTCGGCCTCCACCTGGAGCTCGGCCGTGGTCGGCAGACCGATCCGCTTCATCGCCGCGAGGTAGCCAGCGAGGCGGGCCGCGCCCGGGACGGTGTCCACCGGGCCGTTGACGAAGGCGATGTGGCGCCTGCCGTTGGCGTAGAGGTGGTCGAGCGCCATGCCGACGCCATCGGCGGACACCGCCCGGACGTTGTCGATGGGCACGCTGTCCGGGAGCGTTCCGACCACGGCGATCGGGAGGCGGCTGGACGACAGTTCCTCGACGAGCTCAGCGGTGATGCGGAGCGGGACGAGGATGAGACCGTCGGCGTAGCCACGGTTGACGCTGCGGAGGAGGTCGATCTGGGCGTCGGGGTCGCTGCCGGTGGATGACATCACGAGGCGGTACCCGCCCCCCGCCACGACGTCGGTGACCGCCCGCATCATCGTGACGTAGGCCGGGTTGCCGAGGTCGGGGACGGCGAAGGCGATCTGTTCGGTCTTGCCGACCTTGAGCGAGCGGGCGGTGGCGTCGGGGACGTAGTCGAGCTCGCGGGCGGCCGCTTCGACCTTGGCCTTGACCTCCGGAGACGTGGGGAGGCCGTTGAGCACTCGCGACACCGACGCGATCGACACCCCGGCGCGCTCGGCGACGAGCACGACCGTCGAGCGCCGCTTCGGGCTCATTGCATCGCTCCGTTCATGCTTCCCCTCGCCGCGGATTCCGGTAAACGTTTACGAGAACGTTTACCGCACCGTAAGCCCATCGAGAGGGGCGCGTCAAGCCCCAGCCATCACCTTCGCACCACCTTCCGCTGGCGCGAAAACACCGCGCCACGGCCTTCCGGCGCCACCAGAACAACGCCCCACCTTCTGCTGGCGCGAAAACACCGCGCCACGGCCTTCTGGCTCCAGCAGAACGAGTTCGGCGAAGCCGCCGCGGACGCTCAGCGGAAGTGGAGGCCGGCGAAGTCGCCGGAGTTGCGCCACTCGTCGAGATACGAGAAGTACGCCATCGCACCCTGCGGGTAGCCGACGAAGAACGCCCGGTTGTAGGCGCTCTGCTGTCCCTCGTTGTTGTAGTAGCCGGGGGTGCAGTCGGCCGAGCCGAGGAACGTCCCGGGACCGGTCAGCAGGAGGTCGACCCACTGCTGCTCGGCCTCGGCCGTCACCTCCACTTCTCGGTAGCCCTGGTCGAGGGCGTGCTTGACGATCATCGCCACCGTCCGGCTCGACTCGACGAAGTTGTGGGGCACGTTGGAGATCAGGTTGGCGCCTTGGGTCATCTGCAGCAGCAGCATGTTCGGGAACCCGTGCACGTGAGTGCCGTGGAGGCTGCGCATGCCCGTCCCCCAGTGCTCGGACATCCGCACACCATTGCGGCCCACGGGGTCGAAGCCGGCGCGCCGGGCGTGCTCGGTACCCACCTCGAAGCCCGAGGCGTAGATGATGCAGTCGACCTCGTACTCGACAGGCCCATCGGGGCGATCGACGACCACGGCAGACTCGGTGATCCGGGCCACGCCTTTGCCGTCGGTGTCGACGAGGTGGGTCCCCGGCTCGTTGTACGCCTGCAGGTACTCGTCGTGGAAGCAGGGGCGCTTGCAGAGCTGGCGATACCACGCCTTGAGGCTCTGCGCCGTCTCCGGGTTCTCGACGATCGTGTCGATCCGGGCCCGGATCTCCGACATCTTCTCGAAGTCCGAGTCCTCGAACGCGGCGAGCATGCCCTCAGGCGTCATCTGGTCCGGCGGCAGCTGCATGATCTTGGCTCGGATGCGGCGTGACAGGTCGGTCCAGCCGTCCATCACCAGGTCCTCGTCGCCGCCGACGCCGGTCTGGTTGGCCGTGAAGTTCTCCAGCCAGCGCTGCTGCCAGCCGGGCGTGGCGATGGCGGCGAACCACTCCGGATCGGTCGGCCGGTTGTCGCGGACGTCGACCGACGACGGCGTGCGCTGGAAGACGTAGAGCTCCTTGCACGCCATGGCCAGGTGCGGGATGCACTGCACGGCGGTCGCGCCGGTGCCGATGATGGCCACCCGCTTGTCGCCCAGCTTGTCCAGCGGGGCGCCGGCCGGGTCACCGCCGGTGTACTCGTAGTCCCAGCGGCTCGTGTGGAACGAGTGCCCCTGGAACGTCTCCAGACCGGGGATGCCCGGCAGCTTCGGGACGTGCAGTGGGCCGGTTCCGGTGGCCACGAACTGGGCGCTGAACTCGTCGCCGCGGTTCGTGCGCACGATCCAGTGCCGTGCGTCGTCGTCCCACACTAGCTCGGACACCTCGGTGTGGAACAGGGCGTTGTCGTACAAGCCGAACTGGCGGCCGATGCGTTGGCAATGCTCGAGGATCTCGGGGGCGTGGGCGTACTTCTCGGTGGGCATGTGGCCCGTCTCCTCGAGGAGCGGCATGTACACGAACGACGCCGTGTCGCACTGCGCGCCGGGATAACGGTTCCAGTACCACGTGCCGCCGAAGTCGCCGGCCTTGTCGATCATCCGGACGTCGGGCACCCCCGCTTCCTTGAGGCGTGCGCCGGCGAGGAGTCCGGCGAAGCCTCCACCGACGACAGCCACGGTCACGTGATCGCGCACGGGCGCGCGCTCCACCACCGGCGTGTAGGGGTCCACGAGGTAGTGGGCGAACCTCCCGGCGACCTGGACGTACTGGTCGTTGCCATCAGGTCGCAGTCGCTTGGCCCGCTCCTCGGCGTACTTCGCCTTCAGTGCGTCGATGTCGACGATGTCGGTCACGTCCCCTCCTCGTACCGTCCTCGGTCCGGCGGCGCCCGCCGGGCACGAACGTCGCCACTCTGGCACCATCGCCGGCGCCGCATCGGACCGAGCGCGCGGGCAGGACGCGACGTGAACACGGCCCGAACACGGCCCGAACCGGCAAGCTCAGACTGCTCCGGTGTGAGCAAGACGTCCCCGTCGGAGCGGCCGCGGAACATGGCGGAAACCCGGCGTGCCGCTCCGACGGTGGACCTCCGCAACCATGACGACGGCGTGTCGACCTACCTCGCCGACGAGTTCCCCAACGTCCTGCCGGCCTGGGACTGGTGCGTCGGCTACACCAGGCGCCTCATCGAGATGTCGTTCCCGGCGTCGCGCGAGGTCAGTGGCGACACGATCAAGGGCTTCGACCGCAGCTGCGGCGCCGACCGCAACCAACTCGATCGCGCCATCGCCGCGCTCGATGCCGGCTCGGCCGTCGCCTTCTACGGCTGGTGGCCGACGCCCGAGACGCTGAACCACGCGCCGATCCTCGGGGTGGAGCTGATGGAGGTGCCGACCCCTGACCGCAAGGGCGCGACGCTGGTCGACGGGCACGCCGTGGTCCTCGTCGGGTACGCTCGCCACCGGGCCTTCCCCGGCGGTGGCTACTTCGTCGTTCGCGACCCGAACGCGCCGGGGAGGTTCACGGGTCTGCCGTTCACGTACGTGCGGGCCTACGCCACCACCTTGTGGACGGGCCGGCCCGAGCTCCGTGATTCGGCGGACCGGCCAGAGGACGGGGACCAACTCGACCCCGTGGACGCCAACCGGCGCATCGCCAGCGCGGCGCGCTGCGCCGACCCGCGAGCGTCGTACACGTCGCTGTTCTTCTCCGAGGACCCTCGCGACGTCCTGCGGGCCAAGGCGATCTGCTCGGTCTGCACCGTGCGCCAGCTGTGCCTCAGCCGGGCCCTCGAGCGCCGCGAGCCGTACGGAGTGTGGGGCGGAGAGTTCCTGTTCGACGGTGCGGTCGTGGCCGTCAAGCGGGGCCGCGGCCGTCCCCGGGCCACGCCGCTGCCGCTGTACGTCGACGAGGTCACCGGCCAGCCGCTCGAGACCGTCGCCTGACGGATTGCGTTCCCCTGCCACGCAGGCCGGCGCGCCAGCCGGCTCCGCTGGCGCTCCGCCGTCTTACCCGCTCGAACTCCAGGACGCTCGCTGCGCTCGCTGAAGACGTCACGTCCGCGCGGGAACGACTACCTGGGGAACGGGGCGGGCTCGATGTCGAGCTCCGCGAGGCGGGCGCAGTACTTGCGGTACGCCCGGCGGGCCTCGCCGTGGCGACGTTGGGCCAGCAACGAAGCGATCAACCCCAGATAGGCATCCTCGTCGTAGGGGTCGACGTCGAGGATGCGCAGCCAGTGGCGGATCGCCTCGCTGTGCTCGCCGGCCGCATCAGCGAGCCCGGCGAGCTCGAACGACGTGTCGACGAACGTGTGCTTGGCGAGGTCGCGGATGCCGGCCAGCCAGTCGGCGTACGGGTCGTCGGCGCAGAAGTCCCCGACGTAGCGGGCCGCGGCGTCCGACAGCACGTCGCGGGCCTTCTGCCGGTCGCCCGCGGCGAGCAGCCGACGACCGTCCGCGGCCTCGGCGATGAACGACTCGATGTCGAGATCGACGTGATCCCGAACGAGCCACATCGTGTCGTGGTCGGCGTTGACGAAGTACTCGGGCTCGTGCGCCTTGCCGGGGTCGAAGACGTTCCGCACGGTGCTCAACAGCACCGACAGCCGCCGACCCGAGCGCTCACCGGCGTCCGGCCAGAGCACGTCGAGGGCCTCGTCGCGCACGACCGGGGCCCCGCGCCGGGCGATGAGCAGCTTGACGAGGTCGCGGGCCTTGCGCGATCCCCACTCCCCCACGTCGACCGGGACACCGCGCCGCACCACCCGGAAGCCACCGAGGGTGAAGATCGCTACCTCAGGCGCCGTTGGTCCCGCGGCGAGCAGGCGCCAGTCGGCGAGATAGCCGAGGGCCCCGGCGTCGTAGAGCACGCGCTCGGCGTCGGCGACCAGCTCGTCACGCCGCCGCCCGCTGCGTGACTGGGCGATCAACAGGTCGGCGCGGGCGCGTCCGATGCGGTTGCCGAGGTCGTTCCAAAGCCGCCCGGCCTCCTCGGCGAGGGCCACGTCGGGCGGCTGTTCGATCGCCGCCCGGAGCAGCAGCGACTCGGCCAGCGCCGGGCGATCGCGTCGATCGGCGGCGAGCTGGGAGGCCTTGTGAGCCCACCCGCGGGCTGCGGCGCGATCGCCCATCCGCAGCGCGATGCCGCCGGCGGTGACCAGGGCGTGCGGCATCCAGATGGCCTGGCCGGAGTCGACGGCCCGTTGGGCGACGGCTGCAGCCTCGTCGGGGCTCTCCAGCTCCAGCGCTCGGGCCAGCCCGACGAGCGACGCCGCCTCGCCCTGGGCGTCGCCCTGCTCGGCAGCTAGCCGGATGGCCTGCCGGAACAGAGCGATCGCTTGGGCGCGCTGGCCGCGCATGTACTGAACCACACCGAGGTTGCCGACGGCGTAGAGCACACGGCGCGAGCCCAGCCGTGTCCAGATCCGCTCCGCCTCGCGCAGCGCGACGAGGGCGTCGTCGAGGTTGCCGAGCGCCAGGTGGGCCTCCCCGCGGTTGTTGAACGCGAGGGCCGTGAACGTGTCGGATCCGGCCACCTCGGAGAGCTGGATCGCCGTATCGAGCTCGGCCAGCGCCTCGGCGTAGCGGCCCTCCTCGGTGAAGCGGCTCCCCCGGTTGGCGTGGATGCGGATGACCTGCACCACGTCGCCGCCCCGTTGCGCGTGCTCGAGGGCCCGTTCGTACCAGTGAAGGTTGGCGGCGAGGTCTCCGTCGAGGGCGGCAAGCATCGCCTTAGCGGTGTAGACGGCGGCCCACGCCGAGTCGTCTCCGGCCTCGGCGGCCAGCTGTTCGGCCGGCTCGACGAATCCGGCGCAGCCGGCGCGGTCGGCCCGGTTCCAGCAGACGACAGCCCGCCACATCAGGATCCAGGCCTCGTTGCAGGGGTCCGTGCCATCGATGACCGCCGTGCTGCACACTGCGTCGGTGGCCGCCAGATCGCCGCGCAGGTAGTGGATCGCCGCCTGTTTGCGGATGAGGCGCGTCGCACCGCCGTCGTCGCCGGCGATCGAGAGAGCGCGACCGTAGGCGGCGAGCGCCTCGTCCCAACGCCCCGTCCGGTAGTGCAGGTCGGCGCGCAGCTCGGCGGCCAGCGGGTGGGCGGGACCGCGATCGGCGACGTCGAGCGCCGCCTCGACGGCGTGCGGCAGCTCCACCAGGTGCCGGTGCTGGACGGCACCGAGCACCCTGATCACGAGCGGGGCGGACCCGGAGTAGGCCGCGAGATGCAGTGCGTTGCCCACGTCACCCGCCGCCACGTAGGCGTCGGCGACGCGCTCCACCAGGGATGGATCCGGTGCGGGCAGGGCCCGGCGGACGAACTGCCGGCCGAGCATCGTGGCCCGAGAGTCGCACACACTCGACATGATCGGCTCGACGAAGATGCGATCGGCGACCATGCGATCGAGCAGGGCGGCCAGGTCGTCGCGGCCGACCGCTCCGAGCAGCTCCGCCGACACCCGTGGCAGCACGCCGACGAGGGCGAGCAACTCCCGTTCGGCCGAGCCGAGTCCGGCGACGATCTCCTCCGCCAGGTAGTCGAACAGCACCGCGTCAGGGGCGAGCAGCCGCTCCACGACCTGCTCGCGATCGAGCGAGCCGTCGCGGCGGACGAGCGCCGTGGCCAGTTGCACGGCGAGCGGCCACCCGCCGGTCGCCTCGACGATGGCCGCGACCGTGTCGCGGCTGGCGGCGTCGGTCACCACGTCGTCGCCAACGTCGTCGATGCCGACGGCGAGGTCGTCACCACCGACCTTGAGCACCTCGCCGGCGGCGCGGAGACGGGCGATGCGAAGGGCGGGGGCGGTCCGGGCTGCGACCACGAGGTGCAGCCGGACGGGCAGATGCAGCACGAGGGTCTCGAGGAAGACCGACAGCGGGTCACCGGCGGGCCAGTCGGCGTCGTCGAGCAGCACGACGGTGTCCTCGGTGATCCGCTCGGCCGCGACCGCGGCGAACCCGGCCGCCAGCGCGGCGGCGTGAGCCGCCTGGTCCTCCTGGGTCGCGCTGGTGTACGCCGGCAGCTCCTCGCTCCCGGCGGCGCCGATCGCGTCGAAGAGCGCCCGCGTCAGAGCAAAGGACGTCCAGCCCGACGGCGGACGGATCACCTCGACACTGCGTGTCACCGAAGCCACCCTGCGGATGAACGTCGACTTGCCCCAGCCCGGACCGGCAACCACGAGCGTCAGCCGATGGGCGAGTACACGTTCAACCGTCGCCGCCGGCCACCGCTCCGAGGCCGACGTGTTCAGGCCCCTGATGGTAGGCCAGCGGCCTGGCACCGTGCCATCAATGCGTCGCGCCGAAGGAGATTCCCCGGCGCCGGCGGGACGCTGATGTCAGCGGGCCGTCCAACGGAGGTGCGCGAAGCGCGGGTGGCCACACTCGCAGCGGTAGTACACGACATGTCCCTCCGCCGTCCTGTGGCTCGACATTCGACGGTCGGGGTCGTCGACGTACGGCTCCGCCGCGCGGCCGCACCGGCAGCGCGGCGCGCACTCCACCTCGAGCCGCGTCTCCGTCGCGGGTTCCGGCAGAACGGGGTCGTCGACATCGTCGACCTTGTCCAACAGGCGACGGCCGGCTTCGATCGTGGCGGTCATCATCATCTCGGTTGCCTCCCTTGCGGCCCTCCGGCCGCTCCTCACCGAGAATCAGGCTGCATCCGCCCGGCTGCAGAACAGCTGCAGGCTGCGCGCCGCTCAAGCCCTCAGGCAGGCGGCGCGTCGACGACCTCGTCGCCGACCGCGACGGCGCCGGTCGTCACCACACCGGCGCCGACGGCGAGCAGCGACCGCCGTTCGGCGTTGATCGTGCGGAGGACATCGAGGTCGCGCTCGATGCCACCCGGCTGCGGGCGCGTCGTCATCACACACCGATCGATGGCCTTGACGATGTCGAGCCGGCAACCACCGACGGCGACCTGTGAGCCGACCAGACGATCCTCCTCGCCGTCCTCGCCATCGACGATCACGTTGGCCCGGAAGCGCCGCCGGTCCCAGTCGCGGATCGAACCAGTCGACAGGATCGACACCCTCGCCCGCGCCGAGTCGTGGAACGTGTCGTCGGGTCCGGTCCATTGCACCCACTCCGAGCCCGCCTCGTCCTCGAAGTCGACGGCGATCTCGTACGTGCCCGCCGTGCCCGCCCGCTGGAGCGAGACCGGCCGGCCGAGCCACCGGGACAGGTCGTCGTCGCTCATCGCCGTGGAGCCGTCAGGCAGGTCGATCGTGACGGTGTCGTCGTCGTTGCGGCGCGCCGCGGCGAACAGCAGGGCCGGCTCGCGGCGGGCGGTGAGGGCTAGGCCGGTGGTGCCGTCGACGATCGCCCACTGGCGGTCGCCGACGATGCCCTGGGCGCCGATCTCGGCGGCGTCGAGCCGTTCGCCCTGCATCGACTTCACGGGGTACCGCCACAGTTCGACCACTCGCATCGCGCCGACGCTACTGCCGGCGTCGCTGGGCACTGGTGGCCGTTCCGAACCCGTTCCTGTGCCGCCACGGTCGCGTCTTCGGGGGCTCCTGTCTTTCGTGGGTTCTGGACGGTGGAAGTGCGTACGGGGTGGGCCTCGGGGAGCGCGCTGGGTCGGCACTTCGACCGGGGCCGTTGCGCCTCTCTCGTCTTGTGCTGGCCGGGGGTTGGGCTGTGTCGCTGGTGACGGCTGCTGCTCCGACGGTGAGGTGATCGACATCAGTGGCCGGGGTGGACGCTGGACACCGTCGAGAATCTGGGGCTCGATCGTGCCATTCGGTGATCCCCGACGAGCCGCGTCGGCCTCGAGACCCCGAGGTCGGTGACGGAGATTGCGGCAACCGCAACCGGCGACCCAAACCACCCCGTCGCACCGACAAAGTGCCGGCCTCCGGCGTCCGACGACGGCACTCCAGCCTCAGGAGCAGACCAGCGTGCCGCAGCACAGCGATCACACCTGTACCCGACCCACAGGTCCGACAGGAACGCCCGATCTAGCGACGCCAGACGCCTGAGAATCGAGTTTTCCGGGTCAGTAGCGGCTGGGGGGCGGCTTGTCGTCGCCGGCGTCGGCACGATCGCGCAGGAACGCAGGCGTCTCGCCGAACACGGCGATCGCCTGACGCAGGGGCACCAGGTCGCGCCGCTGGCGGCGCTCGGCCTCGGCGATCGCCGCGTGGGCCTGCTCCTTGGCCGCCGCCAGCTCTTGGCGCAGCCGCTGGTTCTCGGCCTCGAGCTTCATCACCCGGCGGATGCCCTCGAGGTTCATGCCCTCCTCGGCGAGCTCGGAGATGCGCCGGAGCACGTCGATGTCCTCGTCGGAGTAGCGGCGGTTGCCACCCTGGGTGCGGGCGGGATTGACGAGGCCGCGCCGCTCGTAGATGCGCAGCGTCTGGGGATGCATGCCGGCCAACTCGGCCGCCACGGAGATGACGTAGACCGCCTGGTTGTGATGGCGTCGGACGCTCATGAGCTCGCTCCCTCCGGCACGACGGTACTCGCCGCCTTCAGTGCCTCGATGGCTTCGCGCTGTTCCTTGGTGAGGTGTCGCGGCACCGCGACATCGATGGTGACGATCAGGTCGCCGGTGCCCTTCTTGGTGGCGATCCCCTTGCCCTTCACACGGTGGCGACTGCCCGACTGGGTGCCGGGCTTGACGCGCAGCGTCACGTCGGGGCCACGCAGGGTGGGGACACCGATGACGTCGCCGAGAGCCGCCTGCCAGAAGTCGATCTCGACACGCACGGTGAGATCGAGACCGTTGCGGCCGAAATGCAGGTCGGGCGCGACGTTGATGTCGACGAGGAGATCGCCGGGCGGACCGCCGTTGAATCCCGGTGCGCCCCGGCCCTTCAGACGGATCGTCTGGCCGTCGTTGACGCCGGCCGGGATGCGCGCCTGCACCTGGCGGTCACGCTTCTCGGTCCCGCTGCCGCGACACGCCGGGCACGGATCCTCGATGATGGTGCCCGCTCCGTGGCACCGCGGGCACGGCGCCGAGAACGAGAAGAGACCCTGGTTGTCGTCGACCACCCCGCGGCCGCCGCACGTGGGGCAGACCTTGGGCATCGTGCCGGGCTTGGCCCCACTGCCGTGGCACACCGAGCACTGGGCATCGGTGGTGAGGTGCAACGTGGTGGTGAGCCCGAACGCAGCGTCGGCGAAGTCCATCGTCAACTGGGCACGGACGTCCTCGCCGCGTCGGGGGCCGACGCCCGACGCCGCGCCACCTCGCTGCTGGCGGAACATCTGGCCGAACAGGTCGCCGAGTCCGCTCGCGTCACCGGCGCGGTCGCGCATGTCGTTGACGTTGAAGCGGAACCCGCCACCTCCGGGTCGACCGCCTGCGGTCGGCCCGAGGGTACGGACTTCGTCGTACTCGGCTCGCGTCGCGGGGTCGTTGAGGACGTCGTACGCGACCGACACTTCCTTGAAGCGCTCCTCGGCCGCCGCGTCGCCCGGGTTGGCGTCGGGATGCAGCTCGCGCGCCAGCTTCCGGTACGCCTTGGTGATCTCCTTCGGGCTGGCCGTCGGAGACACTGCGAGGACCTTGTAGTAGTCCTTCTCGAACCACTCACGCTGCGCGGCCATCTCTACTGCGTTCCCCGGCCACGCAGGCCGGCGCACCGGCCTGCTCCGCTAGCGCTCCGCAGACCTACCCGCGCAAACTTCAGGACGCTCGCTTCGCTCGCTGAACTCCGGACTCGCGTCATCTGCGTTCCCCGGCCACGCAGGCCGGCGCACCGGCCTGCTCCGCTACCGCTCCGCAGACCTACCCGCGCAAACTTCAGGACGCTCGCTTCGCTCGCTGAACTCCGGACTCGCGTCATCTGCGTTCCCCGGCCACGCAGGCCGACGCGCCGGCCTGCTCCGCTAGCGCTCCGCAGACCTACCCGCGCCGACTCCAGGACGCTCGCTTCGCTCGCTGAACTCCGGCACGACATCGACTGCGTTCCTACAAGTGCTTCGCTGAAGCTCACGAGGCCACGCAGGCCGACGCGCCGGCCTGCTCCGCTAGCGCTCCGCAGACCTACCCGCGCCGACTCCAGGACGCTCGCGTCGCTCGCTGAACTCCGGCGCGACGTGCGACTGCGTTCTCCGGCCACGCAGGCCGCGTGAACGGCCGGCTCCGCTGGCGCTCCGCCGGCCTTCACCACGCGGACTGCGGGACGCTCGCTGCGCTCGCTGACATCCGGGCGAAGACCTCTCACTGAAGTCCCTTTCAGTCCTTGGTGCGGACCATCGCCGGGCGCAGCGTGCGCCCGTTCCATGTGTAGCCGCTGCGCAGCACCTCGGCGACGACGGGCTCACCACCGTCGCCGGGTTCGTGAGCCACGGCGTCGGCGAGGTTCGGGTCGAAGGGCTTGCCGAGGAGATCGACGGCCTCCAACCCGCGCTTCTTCAGCTCGGCCAGCAGCAGGTTCAGCAACGGGCCGACCTCGTCGGGGTGGCCGACGTAGGCCGCCTCGGCGGCGTCGAGCACCGGCAGCAGAGCTTCGGCGAACGCACCGGTGGCGCGCTCGATCTCGGCGGCCTGCTGGGCGGCGACGCGCTTGCGGTAGTTCTCGAAGTCGGCCTGGAGGCGCTGAGCGATGTCCTTGTACTGGTCCCGTTCGGCGGCCAGCTGGTCGATCTCCGAGGAGATCTCGTCGGCGAGGTCGCCCTCGTCGACGAGATCGGCCGGGTCACCGTCGGCGCCACTGTCTGACTGGCCACCGTCGCCGGTCTCGTCGACCGGAGCGGCAGCGGCGTCGTCGGCAGCGGGGTCGGGGTCGGTGTCATCGGAGTCGGTGTCATCGGAGTCGGTGTCGCCGGCCTCGGCGTCGAGGTCGATCGGCTCGACCTCGACGTCGTCAACCGGCCCCGTCACGTCATCGTTCGATGTCACGGTTGGCCTCCATCAGGTTCAACGAGGGGATGCGAGCGACCGGGCCTCCTGCGCGGACGGCGGTCATTGCTCGTCGTCGACGACTTCGGCGTCGACGATCTCGTCGTCGGACACGTTGCCGGCGCCGGACCCACCGGCCGCCTGACCCGAGGCCGACGTGCCGGCGGCGTTGGCGTCGCGCGCGGCGGCCTCGTACAGCTTCTGGCTGAACGCCTGGCTGGCCGACATCAGGGCCTCGCTGGCGGCCTTGATGGCCTCGACGTCGTCACCCTCGAGCGCCTTCTTGAGGTCGGCGAGCGGCTGCTCGACGGCGGCCTTCTCCTCGGCCGCGACATTGTCGCCCTGGTCGCGCAGCACCTTTTCGGTCTGGTAGACGAGCGAGTCGGCGTTGTTGCGGACCTCGGCCTCGGCCTTGCGGCGACGGTCGTCCTCGGCATGCGCCTCGGCATCCTTCACCATCTGGTCGATCTCGTCCTTGCCGAGCGTCGACTGGCCGGAGATCGTCATCGACTGCTCCTTGTTCGTCGCCCGGTCCTTGGCGGACACGTGGACGATGCCGTTGGCGTCGATGTCGAAGGTGACCTCGATCTGCGGCACGCCGCGAGGCGCCGGGGGCAGGTCGACGAGCTGGAACTTTCCGAGCGTCTTGTTGTACATCGCCATCTCGCGCTCACCCTGGAGTACGTGGATCTCGACGGACGGCTGCATGTCCTCGGCCGTCGAGAAGACCTCGGTCTTCTTGGTGGGGATGGTGGTGTTGCGCTCGATGAGCTTCGTCATCACGCCGCCCTTGGTCTCGATGCCGAGGCTGAGCGGGGTGACGTCGAGCAGCAGGACGTCCTTGACGTCGCCGCGCAGCACGCCGGCCTGGATGGCGGCGCCGACGGCGACCACCTCGTCGGGGTTCACCGTCTTGTTGGGCTCCTTGCCGGTGAGGTTGAGGACCAGCTCGTTGACAGCGGGCATACGCGTGGAACCACCGACCAGGATCACGTGGTGGAGGTCGCCCTTGGCGACGCCAGCGTCCTTGAGCGCCTGCTCGAACGGGATGCGGCAGCGCTCGATGAGGTCGGCGGTCATCTCCTGGAACTTGGAGCGGCTGAGCGTCTCGTCGAGGTGCAGGGGGCCGTCGGCCGTGGCCGTGATGAAGGGCAGGTTGATCTGGGTCTGCTGGACCTGGCTGAGCTCGATCTTGGCCTTCTCGGCGGCCTCCTTGAGCCGCTGGCTGGCCATGCGGTCGGTCGACAGGTCGACGCCATGCGCGGACTTGAACTGCTGGACCAGCCAGTCGATGATGCGCTGGTCCCAGTCGTCACCGCCGAGCTGGGTGTCGCCATGGGTGGACTTGACCTCGAAGACCCCGTCGCCGATCTCGAGCACCGACACGTCGAACGTGCCGCCACCGAGGTCGAACACGAGGACGGTCTCGTCCTCGGCGCCCTTGTCGAGGCCGTAGGCGAGGGCCGCGGCGGTGGGCTCGTTGATGATGCGCAGCACCTCGAGGCCGGCGATCTGGCCGGCTTCCTTGGTGGCGGTGCGCTGGGCGTCGTCGAAGTAGGCGGGCACCGTGATGACGGCCTGGGTGACCGTGTCACCGAGGTAGCTCTCGGCGTCGCGCTTGAGCTTCATCAGCGTGCGGGCGGAGATCTCCTGGGGCGTGTAGCGCTTGCCGTCGACGTCGTCGGTCTTCCAGTCCTCACCCATGTGTCGCTTCACCGACCGGAACGTGCGGTCGGGGTTGGTGATCGCCTGGCGCTTGGCCACCTCGCCGACGAGGACCTCGCCGGACTTGGAGAAGGCGACGACCGACGGCGTGGTGCGCGACCCTTCGGAGTTGGGGATGACGACGGGATCGCCGCCCTCGAGGACGGCGACGACGGAGTTGGTGGTACCGAGGTCGATACCGACGGCCTTGGCCATGGTGATGCTCCCTGATGTGCGGATGGGTGTGTGCGGATGGGGTGAGGACGTGTCGAAACGATCTGTACTGCCACGATACGGAGCAGCCTCCGGGAGCGACAACTCCACACGCAGAAAGATTGAGTCAAGATGACTCAAGTTTGACCCGTCGAGTGACGAGTCCGTCAGTCGCGGGCGTCGGCGAGCACACCGTCGATGGCCGACGCCAGCGCGGCCAGGTCGCGTTCCGCGTCGCCCGCGTTGCCGGCGTCGGTCGACTCGAGGCGGAACGACAGGCCGCCCGTTGTCCACAGCACCGCCGAGCCGGCCGCCACCGACCGGTACGGGGTCGTCAGGACATGATCACCCTCGACGGCCACGCCGCCGTCGCCGAGATCGGGCAGCGGGCGCACCTGGGCGGCCATGGCGACGGTCTTGGTGAACAGGATCTCCTGCAGCTCGCCGGCCGGTAGCAGCCAGAGCGTGGTCCCACCGTCGTCCCACACGGCAGCCGCGCCGCCTTCGGGCACCGCCAACCAGGCGACGGGCGCGCCGAGTGGGCAGTGATCGAGCCCGTCGACGGGCACCCCGACCCGCGCAGCCGCTTGCGACGGGGCGATCGGCTCGCCGCCGGCGACGAACCCGGGCAAACGATCCGCGGGCAGCGCCAGGTCGACGTCGACGCGGAACTCCGTGCGCCCCACGCCGAACCAACCGCCCACCGTCCGGCGCGCCGGGGCGATGGCCAGCACGGCGCCGGCCACGACCACCACGGCGAGCGCGGCAACGAGCAGGCGTTGCCCCGGATGCCGGCGGCCCGCCCACCCTGCTGAGGCGAGGTCCGGGGAGAGGTCGTCGCCGCTGTCCGGCGCGACGGCCAGATGGTGGCCGACGCTCTCGAGGACGGCGTCGAGCCGGTCGTCATCGATCATCGGCCACCGTCCGCCAGCTCGGCGCGCAACCGGGTCATCGCCCGTGACAATCGCGACTTCACGGTTCCCGGCGCGCACCCGAGCACGTCGGCCATCTCCCGCTCGCTCAGCTGCTCGAAGTACCGCAGGGCGATCACCAGGCGGGCCTCGCGGTCGAGTCGGTTGAGGGCGGCCACCACCACCGCCCGTTCGGCCGCCGAGACGGCCGCACCCTCCGGATCCTCGACCACGGGACCGGACGCCCGCTCGGCGAGACGCAGCTCCGCCCGCGCCCTGCGCCACCGTGAGCGGCGGTGATTGCGCGCCGTGTTGGCGACGCCCCGCAGGAACCACGACCGGAAGCCGCGGTGGGGATCGAGCGCGGCGACCGCCGGCCACATCCGCTCGACCGCCTGCTGCACCACGTCCTCGGCGTCGGCCGGCGAGCCGAGGACGATCGTGGCGACCCGGAGCGCGCTCGGCCGGTGGCGCGCGACGAGCTCGCCGTAGGCCTCGGTGTCGCCCGCCCGGGCTCGCCGCACGTCGTCATCATCGCCCCCTGCGATGCGATCATCCTTGCCCGTCCGACGACGACCCGAGGAGGTAGTCGACCACCGCCGCGACCTCGTCGTCGGTCAGGGGGAGCACCGGCATGTGCGACGTCGGGCCTGACGGACCACCCCATGCCGGCGAGACGAAGGCCCAGGGCGACTGGATCGACTGGGTGAGGTACTCCTCGGCCGACACGCCCTCGATGCGGCTGCCCGCCCAGTCAGCGGCCCCGACGAGGGACGGGGCGACGCCCGGCATGGCCGCCGGGCGATCGGCGGTGTCGTGGCATGCCGCGCACCCCTTGTCGACGAACAGCACCTGACCGTCGACCGCTCCCCTGGTCGCCGAGTCGGGACGGGCGACGACGGCGACCACGGCGACGAGCGCGGCCGCACCGGCACCCGCGCCGAGCAGGACCGCTCGACCCTCGATCACGCCGCGGCCGGCACCGCTCGCCGTCGGCGCAGCAGCTGAGCGCCGGCCAGACCGAGCACGGCGGCGACACCGACACCACCCCACTGGGCGACGTCCCATCCCCACGACGCCGCCGACGCCGGCGAACCGCCGACGTCGAGCGTGCCGAACTCGTAGGGCATGAACGTGCCCTGCAGCTCCCACGTGTACGTGCCCTCGCCGAGCGTGATGGTCGCGACGTGGTGGCCGTCCTCGCCGTCCGGCACGACGGCGAACCGCTCGCGGACACCGTCACCGGTCACGACGATCGCCATGTCATCGGAGGATTCGGGCGTCACACCGTGGCGAAGCACGGTGAACCCGACCTCGGTCGGTTCTCCGGCGTGGAACTCCGGGCGCTCGTCGAGTGAGACCACCACCCAACTACCGGCCGAGGCCGGCGAGGACGGCAGCCCGACGAGGCCGACGAGCGCGGTGAGCAGCGCCAACGCGCCGCCGATGAGGCTGAGGATTCGTTTCACACCCCGTCCTACACCGCCGGGGCCGGATCGGTTCCCGACGGTGCGCATGAGGTACCTCAGACGCCGGTCCCGGTCGCCGAAAGGCCACGTGACGTGCATCAACGGGGCATTCGCCCGATGTGCACCGGCACCTCACGGGCTCACCATGGATGCATGAACCCCTTCAGCATCGAACTCGCCAACGAGCACCGCCAGTCGCTCCTCGACCAGGCCGACGAAGCCCGGCGCGCCAACCGGTACCGCAACAACCCGCGCTGGGTGCGCCGCTGGCGGCACTCGAGCGGAACCCTGGGCCGAAACCGTTGACGACCCTGCCACCATGGAGTCCGTGACGATTCGCCTCACCGGCCGCACGATGGTGGGTCGCAGCGCCCAGCTCGACGAGCTGGAGGAGCTGTGGGCCACCGCGCGGTCCGGCCGGGCCGTCGCCGTCCTCGTCGGCGGCGACGCGGGCGTCGGCAAGACCACGCTCATCGACACGTTCTGCGAGCGTCGCGACGACGCCCGCATCGTGCGCGGCCAGTGCGTCCCGCTCGGCGGCGACGGCCTCGCCTACGTGCCGATCGTGGCCATCCTTCGCGACCTCGAGGCCCACGTCGGACGCGATCGCCAGATCGACTGGGCGGGTCCGGGAGTCGCCTCGTTACAGGCCTTACGACCCGAGATCACCGGACCGGCCGGACCCCTCGCGCCTGGGCCGAGCGATCGCACCCGCACGTTGGAGGTCGTCACGGAGATCCTCGAGCACGCCTCGAAGGACCACCCCCTCGTCGTCGTGGTCGAGGACCTCCACTGGTCCGACACGTCGACGCGCGACCTGCTCGGCTTCGCCGTGCGCGCCCTCAACGACGTGCCCGTGCTCCTCGTCGCCACCTATCGCACCGACGAGTTGCACCGGCGCCACCCGCTGCGGCCGTTCCTCGCCGAACTCGACCGGCTGCCGCAGGTCACCCGCCTCGACGTCCCCCGTCTCGACCGCGACGGTGTGGCCGCGATGCTCGCCGAGATCGACGGGGCGGGCGGCGTTGATCACGAACCCGACGCCGGCCGCGTCGACGACATCCATCGCCGGAGCGACGGCATCCCGTTCTACGTCGAAGAGCTCGCCGCCACCGGCGAGTGCTGCCTGCCCGGACCGTTGCGCGACGTCATGCTCGTGCGCTTCGAGGCCCTCAGCCCGAATGCCCAAGAGACCGTGCGCCTGCTCGCCGCGGCGGGCACGCGCACCGACCACACCCTGCTCGAGTTGGTGAGCCACCTGTCGCCGAGCGATCTCGACGCGGCGATCCGCGAGGCGGTCGACGCCAACCTCGTGGTCGCCGACGACACCGGCTACGGGTTCCGCCACGCGCTGCTGCGCGAGGCCGTCGCCGAGGATCTGCTACCCGGTGAGGCAGCGGCGCTGCACCGGTGCTTCGCCGAGACGCTGGAGCTGAAGGCCGGCATCATGGACGAGGCAACGAGGGCCGTCCGGCTCGCCCACCACTGGAACGCCAGCCACTCGCCGGGCAACGCCTTCCGCTGGTCGGTCACGGCGGCACGGATCGCGTCGGTCGGCAAGAGCGAGGCGCTCGGTCTGTTCGAGCGCGCCATCGAGCTGTGGCCGCAGGTGCCCGAGGCCTCCGAGGTCGCCGGCGTGTCGCACGCCGAGCTCGTGGAGGAGACGAGCAACATGGCCACCGACGCCGGCGAGCTCACGAGGGCGCTGGCTCTGGTGGACCTGGCCCTGGCCGAGATCGACCGTGAGACGAACCCGCTGGCGGCCTCTCGGCTGCTCGCCAAGAAGGGTCGCCTCGTCTCCAACCTCATGCGCTTCGGCGGCGTCGAGCTCCTCGAAGAGGCCGTCAGCCTCGTGCCCGCCGATCCCCCGAGTGCGCAGCGGGCCGAGGTCCTCGCCATGCACGCGGCGATGGTGATGCTGGCCGGCGACGACGAAGCGGCCATCGGTCCGGCCCTCACCGCCGTGGCGGCCGCCCAGGCTGCCGGTGCGCTCGCCGAGGAAGCCTCGGCGCGCATCACGCTCGGCACGAGCCTCGGTGGGTTGGGCCGGCTCGACGAGGCCCTTGCCGAGTTCGCCATCGCTCGCCGGCTCGACGGTCACAACGACCGCACCCTGGCCCGCATCCTGATCAACCTGTCCGACGTCCTTCGTCTCAACGGCAAGCTGCGCGAAGCGGTCGCCACCGCCACCGAGGGTGTGGCGATCAGCCGCACGCTCGGCATCGAGCGCACGTGGGGCGCGATGCTCGCCGGCAACGCCGCCGAGCCGCTGCTCGGTCTCGGCGAGTGGACCGAGGCCAGTCGCATCATCGAGCGTGGCCTCGCCCTCGATCCACCGCCGCAGAACCGCCTGCACCTGCGCCTCCTCAAGGCTCGCTTCCTCGTCGGCACGGGCGACCTCGCCACGGCCGATCGGCTGCTTTCGGAATTCCGCCCGCAGCTGCCCGGCCCCCACGCCAACCCGCAGTACCTGGCGATCATCGCCACGGCGGAGGCCGAGTACGCCCTCGCCGCAGGTGAACCGTTCCGCGCGTGGAACGCCGTCATGCACTCCTACGAGGCCCGGGCGGAGCTGAAGCCCGACGCCCTGTGGTGGATCTACGTGATCGGGGCCACGGCGACCGCCGACGCCCGGCGGGATCCGTCGGCGGCTCGTGGTTTCGACGTCGGGGCCGCGGTCGAGTTGCTCGGTGGCGCCGTGGTCGAGCTCGAACAGACGGTGCCGAATGACGCCGCGTCGGCACTCATCGAAGCCGAGCTGTCCGACGACGTGCCCGCGTGGCAGCGGGCCGAGGCCGCCCTGTCCCGGGTCGAGGGACCGGTCGTGTACGGACCCCACGCCCAGATCCGTCGGGCCGAGCTGGTCGCCGCGACCGATCGGGCTGCCGCCACCGAGCTGCTCTCGGCGGCGGCCGAAACGGCGAGGCGCATCGGTGCGGCGCGGCTCATCGATCGCGCCGACGACCTGCTGCGGCGCCTCGGCGCCCGCGAGGACGCCGGCGCAGCGGCGGGGGCGCCCGACGCGGGTCCTGAAACCGTGCCCGGCGCCCCCGCCCTCACCGCTCGCGAGCTCGACGTACTTCGCCTCGTGGCCGCCGGGCGCAGCAACGGCGAGATCGGCAAGGAGCTGTTCATCAGCACCAAGACGGCGAGCGTGCACGTGTCGAACATCCTCGCCAAGCTCGGCGTGGCCCGGCGCACCGAAGCCGCCGCCGTCGCCCACCGCCACGGCCTGCTCGACTGACGAGCGGCGACGTCGCCACCGCCGTTCGAGCGTCAGGTCCAGCCGAGGCGGGCGCGGACGGCGGCGACGGCGGCGGTCGGGAACCCATCCCAGCCGGGCGCCAACTCGCGCTCGGCGAGGTCGAGGAGACGGCGGGCCGCAGTGTCGGCGTCGAGGCGAACCGCCTCCTCGATCGCTGAGGCGATCGTCGGGTGGACGCGCTCGAGCCGGCGGCGGACGTCGAGCGTGTCCCGGGCCATCGGGTCGCCGGCCGGCGCGACCCGGACGGCGACCGCGGCGAGCAGGTGCTGCACCGCTTCGGTCCGCACCATGTGACTGCCGTTCGTGACCTCCCCGCGTCGGACCCGGCCGACGCCGATCAGCAACTGCGTGAAGAACAGCCGGATCTCCCGCTCTGGCACGACGCCGTCGCCCGGCACGGGCTTGGCGAGGACGGCGGCGACGGCCTCGGCGACCCCGCCCTTGTCGACGAGCACCTCGGCCCGGTTGCCGAGCCAGCGGGCGAAACCGTCGAGCGAGTCGATGCCGAACTCGAGCACGTGTCCGTCGTCGTAGACGACCTTGACGCCGCCGTGGCTCTCGACGACCGACAAGGCGATGCGGTGAGCATCGGGGAGCCACGAGAGGTCGTGGCGGTAGCGGTCTTCGGCGCCGGGCACCGTGAGCCAGGCGAAGTCGTGGTCCGACCACTCGTCGACTCGGGAACGATCGGCGGTGGAGCCGAAGCCGACGAGTCCCACCACGTCGGGCTCGCCGCCGGCGATGTCGACCAGCCGGGCGAGGTAGTCCTCGAACGCTGCGGCGACGGCGGTCATCGATCGAGTTGCTCGGGCCCGAACGCCTCCGGCAGCAACTCGCCGAGGGTGAACGTGCGACGCACGCCCTCGGGTCCGGCGGCGTGGACGGGAACGTCCGGCGTGGCGAACTCCCGGAGCTTCTGCCGGCACCCCCCGCAGCACGTGGTGAGGTGCTCGCCATCGGCGACGGTGAGCACCTCGACGATCACCCGCTCGCCGGCGGTGACCATCGCACCGATCGCCGAGCCCTCGGCGCACACACCCTGCGGGTACGCCGCGTTCTCGTAGTTGGCGCCGGTGAACACCCGGCCCGACCCGGTTCGGATCGCTGCGCCAACCGGAAAGCGGGAGTAGGGCGAGTAGCTGTTGGCCTGCGCCGCCTTGGCCGCGGCGAGCAGCTCCTCGACCCCTCCTTGCGAAGCATCGTGCACGGCACGGACACTAAGGGCCCACAACAGGAACCGTCGCGCCTGCTGCGGCGACGGCTCGGCGGCGTCATTGCGATGCGCCCTTCGTGGGGCGTGACCGGGCATCCGCTCCCGGTCACGCCCACACGATCTCTGTCGACGCTGGTCGACACTGGTCGACGGCCGTCGACGACCCGATGCTCAGCCGCCGGCGACGGCGAACTGCTCGTCGCCGACGGTGTCGGCCTCTCCGGCCACCTCATCGGCGGGGGCGGCGACGCTGGCTGGACCCCGCCACCACGTGTAGAGGGCACCGAGCACGAGGAGTCCGGCGGCGATCAGGACCGCCGTCTGCAGCCCGGACTCGAACGCCGACTCGGTCGCCCGGCGCAGCGAGTTGCCGGCGGCCCCGAGCTCGTCGGCTCGCCGAAAGGCCATCGCCGGCGCTTCCCGGGCGGCCTCAGCGACCTCAGGGTCGAACTCGGCGAGCTTGGGGCCGATGTCGTCGCGGTAGGCCGAGTTGAACGCGCTGGCCAGCACGGCCACGCCGACGGCGCCACCGATCTCCCGGGCCGAGTCGTTCACCGCCGACGCAACGCCCTGCTTGGCCGTCGGCAGCGAGTTGACGATCGCCGTCGTCGCCGGCGTCATCGCCAGGCCGAAGCCGACGGCGACCAGGAGGATGCCCGCCAGGAAGTCCACATACCCGCTGTCGGCGCCGAGCGTGGAGAACCAGGCGAACCCGGCGGCGGCGACCAGCAGGCCGATCGTCGTCAGGCGCCGTTGGCCGACTTTCATCGACAGCGGGGCGGCGATCGCCGACAGCGGCATCGCCAGCAACATCATCGGCAGCAACCCGACGGCGGCGGCCAGCGGTGTGTAGCCGAGGATCAGCTGGAGGAACTGGATCGACACCAGGAAGAACCCGAACATCGCCAAGAACATGATGAACAGTCCGGCGGCGCCCGTGCCGAAGCCCGGGAGTCGGAACAGCCTGGGGTCGAGCAGCGGGTGCGTCGAGCGCAGCTCCCACAGCACGAATCCGACGCTGGCGATGAGTCCGACGGCGAGGCCGGCGAGCGTGACCGGGGACGTCCAGCCCTTCTCGGGGCCTTCGATGATGCCGAACACCACGCCGCCGACGGCGAGGGCCGACAGGACGGTGCCGCCCGGATCGAGGCCGACGTGTTCACCGGCCTTGGTGGACGGTACGGCGATCACGATGCCGGCGAGGGCCACGGCGGCGATGATCGCGGCCACGACGAACGTCGACTCCCACGAGAACCACTTCAGCAGCAGGCCGGAGCCGAGCAGGCCGAGCGTGCCTCCGGCCATCGCGAAGCCCGTCCAGATCCCGACGGCACGGGCTCGCTTGTCGGCGGGGAAGACGCTCGTGATCGTGGACAGGGTGCCGGGCATGATGAGCGCCGCACCGATGCCCGTGAGGGCTCGATAGGCCAGCAACTCGTTGCCACTCGACGCGAGGGCGGAGAGAGCCGAGCCGATCCCGAAGAGGACCGTGCCCGCCGCCAGGGCGCCGCGGCGGCCGAAGCGGTCGCCGAGGGCGCCGGCGATGAGCAGGAGGGCGGCGAAGGGAAGGGCGTAGGCGTCGACCACCCACGTCTGCTGGGTCTGGCTGAGGTCGAGGTCCTCGGCCATCATCGGCAGGGCGTTGGTGAGCATCGACACACCGGCGATCACCAGGACCAGTGCCAGGCACATCGCCCACAGCACCATCGAGCGGCGCCGGGCACTGAGCTGGATCGAGGGCGCTTCGGGGTCGGGCGGTGTTCCGGCGGCGCCGCTGCCCAGTGCGGCGCCATCGAGGGCTTCGGTAGTCATGAGCACACTCCGGTGACGAGAGGGGGATGGGGTTCGGGTGGGTCTGACGTCCCCGCCGGTACCATGTGCACGTGGATAAACGGAAGGAACCTCCGGAACGATACGGAGGCGACCTCCGCTTCGCAACCCGCATTGCCCGTTGCCGCAGATTCCTCCGCGGCGCCACCGGTTCGCCGAGCCGGTCCCAGCTGAGACAGGATTTGTCGTGATGTCGCCCCAAGCCCCCGCGCCCGCCCGCCCCATGCGCGCCGACGCGCGGCGCAATCGGGAGCGCATCCTCACCGCCGCCGCGGCCGAGTTCGAGGAGCACGGCCCGGAGGCCGCACTGGAGGACATCGCCTCGCGAGCCGGTGTCGGCATCGGCACGCTCTACCGGCACTTCCCCGACCGCCAGGCGCTGTTGGTCGCGGTCTACCGCGAGGGCGTCGATTCACTCGTGCACTGCGGCGACGAGCTCTTGGCCGCCGACGACCCCTTCGACGGTCTCGCCCGCTGGCTCGGGGCGCAGCTCGAGCACAGCCGCAAGCACCAGTCGCTGGCGGCGTCGGCGATGCTCAACATGCTCGACGACCCGGACGGGCCGCCCCCGCCCTGCGAGGCGATGATGACCACCGGGGCCGCCCTCCTCGCCCGCGCCCAGGAGCGCGGCGTGGTGCGGGCTGACGTCGATGCCAGCGACGTGTCGCGGATGGTCGGGGCGATCGCCCTCGCCACCGACGGTGCACCCGACGGCCCGGTCTGCAGCAACCGCCTCTTCCAGGTCATGCTCGACGGCCTGCGCCCGCCGGCCGAACGCTGATCCCGACCCGGCCCACCGGGCTCTTGTACTCCTGTGGCCGCCTTTTCGGGCGCTCCTGTCGCTTTCGTGGGTTCTGAACGGTGGAAGTGCCTACGGGGTGGGCCTGCTGTGAGCGCGCTGGGTCGGCACTTCGGCGGGGCCGTCGCGCCTCTCTCGTCTTCTGCTCGCCGGAGGTCGGTCCGCTTCACCGGTGACGGCTGCTGCTCCGAAGGTGAGGCGATCGACATCAGTGGCCGGGCGGACGCTGGACAACGCCGAGAATCTGGGGCTCGATCGTGCCATTCGGTGATCGGGGGCGGGATCGTGACGAAAACCGTCACGATCCAGCCCCCGAAACATCCCCACGAGCCGCGTCAGGCGTCAGGAAAGCGCCGTGAGGACGGTGGCGACGAGGGCGTCCAGATCGCCCGGTCCGAGGTGGACCTCGGGCCGGTCGGGCGCCTCGTACGGATCGTCGATGCCGGTCATGCCGGTGAGCTCGCCGGCGCGCGCCTTGGCGTAGAGGCCCTTCGGGTCGCGCTCCTCGCACAGGGCCAGGGGCGTGTCGACGAAGACCTCGACGAACGGCAGATCCGCCGTGGCGTGGGCGGCGCGCACCCGATCGCGGTCGGCGCGGTAGGGGCTGATCACGGGCACGAGGGCCACCAGCCCGGCGTCGGCCATCAGCTTGGCCACCTCGCCGACGCGCCGCACGTTCTCGGCGCGGTCGGCGGCGGAGAACCCGAGCCCGGCGTTGAGGCCGTGGCGCACGTTGTCGCCATCGAGCACGTAGGCCGGACGTCCGGCCTCGAGGAGGGCGGCGGCGACGGCGTTGGCGAGCGTCGACTTCCCCGACCCCGACAGCCCCGTGAACCACACCGTCGCACCCGACAGCCCGTGGCGTTCCCAGCGCTGCGCGCGCGTCACCGACGTCTCGTGCCAGGTGACGTCGCTCACGTCAGCCCCACCGGCCCGAACGGGCGCTTCGGCATGACACGAACGGCCTCAATCGAGGCGGACGAGGCCGGCGGCGACCGTCTGGTTGGTCACCTCGTCGATGAGGACGAAGCTGCCCGTGACCCGGTTGCGCCGGTAGTCGTCGACGACGACGGGCTCGGTGAGGCGCAGGCTGGCGAGACCGATGTCGTTGGCCGCCAGGGTGTCGGCCTTCTGCGGCTCGCCGAGGCGCTCGACGTCGAGGCGGTAGTGCAGGTCGGTCACCATCGCCCGGACGGTGCGGGTCGCCTGCTTCAGCGTGTATGGCCGGCGCAGGGCGAGCTCGGCCGAGGCGTCCATCCACGCCAACGTGGCCACGACGTCACGCTGGGTGATCGGCTGATCGTCGGCGGCGGCGATCGTGTCGCCGCGCGACACGTCCACGTCGTCGGCCAGCAGCACGGTCACGGCCTGGCCCGGCTGGGCCACCTCGACGGGACCGTCGGCCGTGTCGATGCCGGCGACCCGGGTGGTGACCCCCGACGGCAGCACGGCCACCTCGGCCCCGACCCGCAACTCGGCGGCGGCGACGGTGCCGGCGTAGCCGCGATAGTCCGGATAGTCGGCCCGGTGCGGGCGGATGACGTACTGCACCGGAACCCGCACGCCGACGTTCGCGGCCTGGTCGGCGAGCGCCGCCACGTCGACCGTCTCGAGGTGTTGCAGCAGCGTGGGCCCCTCGTACCAGGACATCGCGGTCGAGCGCTCGACGACGTTGTCGCCGCTGAGGGCCGAGATCGGGACGAACGTGAGGTGGCCGGGCGGCGTGTCGAGCAGGCCGGCCATCGCTTCGAACTCGTCGCGGATCTCGTTGAAACGCGCCTCGGAGTACTCGACGAGGTCCATCTTGTTGATGGCCACGACCAGTTCGGGCACGCGGAGCAGCGACGCCAGCAGCGTGTGGCGACGGGTCTGCTCGACGACGCCGTACCGGGCGTCGACGAGCACGATGGCGAGCTCGGCGTTGGACACGCCGGTGATCATGTTGCGCGTGTACTGAACGTGCCCCGGGCAGTCGGCGATGACGAACTCGCGGTGCGGGGTGGAGAAGTAGCGATACGCGACGTCGATCGTGATCCCCTGCTCACGCTCGGCGCGCAGGCCATCGGTGAGCAGGGCGAGGTCGACATAGTCGCTGCCGCGGCGCTTGCTGACGGCCTCGATGTGCTCGAGCTGATCCTCGAAGATCGACTTCGAATCGTGCAGCAGCCGGCCGATCAGCGTGGACTTGCCGTCGTCGACGCTGCCCACCGTGGCGAAGTGCAGGGGCGCGACCGTGCGCTGGGCCGGGGCGGCCACATCGAGCTCGACGGCACCGGCCATCAGAAGTAGCCCTGCCGCTTGCGGTCTTCCATCCCGGCCTCGGAGATCCGGTCGTCTGCCCTCGTGGCGCCCCGCTCCGTGAGCCTGGCGACGCTGGTCTCGGCGACGATGTCGGCCACGGTGGCGGCCGTCGACGAGACCGCCGCGGTGCACGTGGCGTCGCCGATGGTGCGGAACCGCACGGTCGCCTCGAACGGCACCTCGCTCTCACGCCGCGAGACGAACTCGTTGACCGCCATCAGCATGCCGTCGCGCTCGAACACGAGTCGCTCGTGGGCGAAGTAGAGCGACGGCAGCTCGACCTCACGGGCCTCGATGAACCGCCAGATGTCGAGCTCGGTCCAGTTCGACAGCGGGAAGACCCGCACGTGCTCACCGCGGTGGTGGCGCGTGTTGTAGAGGCTCCACAGCTCGGGCCGCTGGTTCTTGGGGTCCCACTGACCGAACTCGTCGCGGTGGGACACCACCCGCTCCTTCGCCCGGGCCCGTTCCTCGTCACGGCGGGCGCCGCCGAAGACCGCATCGAAGCGGTGCTCGGTGATGGCGTCGAGGAGCGTGACCGTCTGCAACGGGTTGCGTGACGCCCCGAAGGACAGGTCTTCGCGGACACGGCCGGCATCGATCGAGTCCTGCACCGACGCGACGACGAGCTCGACGCCGAACTCCTTGACCGCGCGGTCCCGGAACTCGATGACCTCGGCGAAGTTGTGCCCGGTGTCGACGTGCATCACCGGAAAGGGCAGCCGGGCCGGGGCGAACGCCCGCCGGGCGAGGTGCAGCATGACGACGGAGTCCTTGCCCCCGGAGAAGAGCAGCACCGGCCGCTCGCATTCGGCGACGACCTCCCGGAAGATGCCGATCGCCTCGTCCTCGAGCCGCGCCGTCGGCGACACGAACGGTGCCGAACCGGACGATGGAGGCGGGACGGTGAGGGTCATTCGGGGGGACGTTATCTGGGATCCGCAAACTCAGATCAGATTAGTCGGATTTCCCGGACCGCGCCCTCGACCACGGTGGCGCGCGGCCGCCGCGCGCACGTGAACGGCGCGTTGCAGATTGTCAGACATGTTGACAGAATTGCCGCCGGTGCCTAGGGTCACCCGAGCAGCGCCGACTCACGGTGCTCCACGGGGAAGGGCGACACATGGCTTCACGGAAATTCGATTCGCTGGGCGCATCCGGAGGCAGCCCGCTCGGACGGCGGCGTTTCCTCGGCTACGGCGCAGCAGCCGCGTCCGCTGCACTGCTCGCCGGCCGGGGCTCGGGATTGGCCGCGGCCGGCCGCCCGGGGCCGAGTCCCCGATCGGTGCCGCCCGGTTCGACGGGACCCGGACCCGGCCGCTACGGCGGGCCGGCCCCGACGCAGATCGGCGGCAAGCTCACGTTCGTCGCCGGCGACTCCGAGGGGCCCGTCGCCGAGGCGCGCAAGAAGTACCTCTTCGACGTGCTCGCCGAGGACTACGGCGTCGAGGTGACCGTGATCGGCACGCTCGACTATGCCCTCGTCGAGGCGCAGATCCGCACGAACCAGATCGACTGGGACATCATCGATGCCGACGCGTTCTTCGCGGCGAGGGCTGCGCAGGAGGGCTGGCTCGAGCCGATCGACTACAGCATCGTCGACCCGTCGCAACTGATCGACGGAGCGGCCAAGGAGTTCTCGGTCCTCGCCGGAGTCGGCGCCCATCACATCGCCTGGAACACCGAGCAGGCCTACGGACCGGGCGAAGGCCCGGCGACCTGGGCCGAGTTCTTCGACCCGGAGGCGTTCCCTGGACGTCGTGCCTTCCGGAGCGGAGCCCTTCAGACCCTGCCCGGCGCGGCACTGGCGGCCGGCATCGCCCCCGCCGACCTCTACCCACTCGACCTCGACGCCGCCTTCGAGTCGCTGGAACGTGTGCGCGACACCGTCGTCAAATGGGTCGACGGCGGCCAGCCGATGCAGGACCTCGCACTCGGAGGAGAGGCCGACCTGTTCAACTTCTACACGAGCCGCTGCGTCACGCTGAAGTCCCAGGGGGAGCCGATCGACTTCCGATTCGATCAGGGCACCGCCGAGGAGGCCGACTTCGTGATCATCAAGGGGTCGCCCAACACACTGCAGGCCCAGCACGCCATGGCACTGGCCTTCAACACGCCCGAGTTCCACACGGTGCTCGCCGAGGCGACCAACATCGGCTTCACCAACAAGCTCGGCATGGAGATGGTCGATCCGGCCATCCAGCCGCTGCTCAGCACGGCACCCGAGAACTACGCGCTGCTCACCCCGGCGGGCAACGACTGGTGGGCGGCCAACCAGGCCGACGCGGAGCAGCGCTTCGCCGAATGGATCCTCGGCTGATCGATGCCCCTCGACGAGTTGACGCCTGATCGCGACACCACCGGCCACGCCGACCAGGTCTCGCCGTCCGGGTCCGCCGACTCGTCGGCCTCGAGCTCGCCACCGGTGCCATCCCCTGCCCTCGCGCCGAGGCGGGGGGCACCGGTCCGGCTCGATCGTCTGTACAAGTCCTACGCCGACGTCGTCGCGGTCGACGGCATCGATCTCGACGTCGCGGCCGGGGAGTTCGTCACCCTGCTCGGCCCGAGCGGTTCAGGCAAGACGACCACGCTCATGATGCTCGCCGGGTTCCAGGAGGTGACGTCGGGCGAGATCACCGTCGGCGACCGTGCGATCTCCCGGCTGCCACCGAATCAGCGGGACATCGGCGTGGTGTTCCAGCACTACGCCTTGTTCCCCCACATGCGTGTGGCCGAGAACGTCGCCTTTCCGCTGAAGATGCGCGGGGTGGCCAGGAGCGAGATCAAGCGCCGGGTCGACGCGGCACTCGGTCTCGTCCAGCTCGGCACGCTCGGTGACCGTTACCCGCGCCAGCTCAGCGGCGGCCAGCAACAGCGTGTGGCCCTCGCCAGAGCCGTCGTGTTCGAGCCGGGACTGGCCCTGATGGACGAACCGCTCGGGGCACTCGACCGGCAGCTCCGCGAGCAGATGCAGTTCGAGATCAAGCAGCTGCACGACTCACTCGGCATCACGGTCATCTACGTCACTCACGATCAGGAGGAAGCGCTGGTGATGTCGGACCGCATCGCCGTGATGAACTCCGGCCGGATCGAGCAGTTCGCGGCTCCCGACGAGCTGTACAACCGTCCGGCGACGGCATTCGTCGCCACGTTCGTGGGCGAGTCCAATGTCCTGCCGGCCACGGTGGTGACGCCGGCGTCGACGCCCGATCGATCGACGACGATCGTCACCCGTGGCGGCGTGCGACTCACCGGGCACGCGAGCGACGAGCTGGCCGCTGGTGACGACGTGGTGGCGACGATCCGCCCCGAGAAGATCGTCACGGCCACCGACGCCGACCCATACAGCGACGGACGCGCCGGGAGCCGGCCCAACGCGCTGACCGTCACCTGCCACGAGGTCACCTACGCCGGCCAGATGAGCCGCTACGCCACCCGCACCGCGAGCGGTGACGTCGTGATCCTGCGGGTGCAGAACACTCCCGGACACGCTCGCTTCAGACAGGGCGACGCCATCGCCCTGTCGTGGGCGACCGAGGATCTGCGGATCTTCCCGGCGGGGCAGCTCGCGACGGCACCGGCGCCGTGACCACCCTCGCCGCCCTCGAAGACGGCCACGGACCCGGCGAGACCTCTCGACCGACGTCCGCGGTGGTACCCGGCGAGCGCCGGGGGGCGCCCGCCTGGCGCCGGGACTCGCGGCTGCTGCTGCTCCCCGCGCTCTTGTTCCAGACGCTCTTCTTCTTCGTCCCGCTGTTCATGGTGGCCAAAGAGAGCGTCTTCGACCCGCACTTCACGCTCGACAACTACAGGGAGGTGTTCACCAACCCGGTGTACCGCAAGGTGCTCTTCCAGACGTTGCGCCTCGCTGTCGTGGTGACCGCCGTGGCCGTGCTGCTCGGTTATCCGGTCGCCTACTTCATCGCTCGGGCCCGACCGGTCGTCGCCGGCATCACCTTGCTCGCCGTACTGGTGCCGCTGTGGACCAGCCTGCTCGCGCGCACCTACGCGTTCCAGGTCCTGCTCGGTCGCGAGGGATTCGTCAACGAGACCCTGATGTGGATGGGGATCATCGACGAACCGCTGTCGCTCATGTTCAACGCGTTCACCGCTGTCACCGGCATGGTGCACGCGCTGTTGCCGTTCGTCATCCTGCCGTGCGTGGCGGTGATGCGAGGCATCGACGGCAGTCTCACCGATGCCGCCAAGAGCCTCGGAGCGACGCCGTGGCGGGCGTTCCGGCACGTGTACTTCCCCCTCACCAAACCCGGCCTCGTCACGGCGGTGATCCTCACATTCATCCTCGCTCTCGGGTTCTTCGTGACGCCTGTCGTGCTCGGCGGCGTCGACGAGTTCACCATCGCCGGGCTGATCCAGTTACAGATGCAGCGGACACTCGACTGGGGCCTCGGGGGCGCCTTGTCGGTCACGTTGCTCTGCGTCACCGGGGTGATCGTCTACGTGTACCAGCGGCGCTACGGCCTCGACCGGCTCTACGGCGGCGGCACATGACCGCCACCGTCTCGCCACCGCGACGCCGCCGCGTCGGGTGGACGCCCGGTCGGCACGCGGCGCTCGCGCTCGTCGCCGCGCTCGTGGCGTTCTACCTCGTGTTCCCATTGCTGGTCACGATTCCGATCTCGTTCAACTCGGTGCGCCGCGTCGGCTTCCCGCCGAAGGGCTTCTCGCTGCAGTGGTACGAGGAGTTTCTCGGCATCGGTGACCCGTCGGGGAGCCGCTGGCTGTCGGCCACATGGCTCAGCGTGCGGATCGCCGTCGCGACCAGCGTGCTGTCCACGGTCCTCGGAGGACTCGCCGCGATCCCCGTCGCCCGGGCGTCGTTCTGGGGCAAGAACCTGATCCAGACGTTGCTGCTGCTCCCGCTCGTGTTGCCGGTGATCGTGCTCGCCGTCGGCATCTTCTTGTTCTACGTACCGCTCGGGCTGCTCGGCTCACCGGCCGGCATCGTGTTCGGCCACTCCGTGCTGGCGATCCCCTACGTCACCTTGATCGTGGCGGCGACGCTCAAGAACTTCGACGTTCGCCTCGAATGGGCCGCGATGAGCCTGGGCGCCAGCCGGGCCCGCACGCTCTGGTCGGTCACGATCCCGCTCGTGCGGCCAGGCATCCTTGCCGGCGCGCTGTTCGCGTTCCTGACGTCGTTCGACGAGCTCCTCATCGCCCTGTTCGTGAGTGGCACGCGAGCCGTCACCTTGCCCCGGCTCCTCTGGGACTTCCTCCGCACCGAGGCGAGCCCGGTGATCGCCGTCGTGTCGACGCTCCTCACGCTGTTCTCCGTACTCGCCGTGGCGCTCATCGCCCTCGTGCAACGTGAGCGGCGATGACGGTCGGCAACGCCCGGCCTGGCGATCGGATGCGGACCGCCCTGGCACGGTTGCCGCGTGTCGATCTCGGCGTCACCGTCACTCCGTGCGAGCACCTCTCCCGGCTGTCGGCCCACCTGGGCGGTCCGGATGTCTACATCAAGCGCGACGACCTGGCAGGTGGCCCGCTCGGCGGGAACAAGACGCGGATGCTCGAGTACGTACTGGGCAAGGCCATCGCCGACGGCGCCGACACGGTGGTCGGCGGTTCGGCGGCGCAGTCGAACTACTCGCGTCAGCTGGCTGCGGCCTGCGCCCGGCTCGGGTTGGAGTGCCACCTCGTCCTGCGGCGCATCCGCCCGTCGGACGACGTGCTCCAGGGTTCACTGCTGCTCGACCGCCTCTACGGCGCCGTCGTCGAGATGATCGGCGACGACCGGACCGGCCAGACGAGCCGCCTCGTCGAGCTCGCCGCTGAGCTCGAACGGCGAGGCCGAGTGGTGTACCGCGCGCCCCAGGCGAGCGACCGCGACAAGCCATTGCACGCCGCGGCGTACGCCAGCGGCGCTCTCGAGCTGTTGGACCAGACAGCCGCTGCCGGTGTCGACGTCACCCATGTCTACGTGTCGTCGCTCGACACGACGCACGCCGGGCTGTTGCTCGGGCTGCGCTCCGGAGGCTCAGCGGCCACGCTCCGTGCGATCTCGCCCAACGAGCGAGCGATCTTTCCCGACCGGACGATCGAGGAGGAGGTGGCCAGGCTGGCCACCGAGGCGGCTCGGCTGCTCGGAGTGAGCGACCGGATCGTGCCCATCGACGTGGACACCTCGACCGACTTCGTAGGTGAGCGCTACGGCGCGATCACCGAGGAAGCCATGGAGGCGATGCGGCTGTTCGCCAGGACCGAGGCGATCGTGCTCGACCCCGTGTACAGCGCCAAGGCCGCGGCCGCGCTCGTCGCCGACATCCGCAGCGGTCGGTTGGGTCCCGACGACACCGTGGTGTTCTGGCACACCGGTGGCCTGCCGGCCGTGTTCGCCTACGCCGACGAGCTCGTCGTCGAATGACCGGCGGCCTCGTCGCCCGCCGCGTGCCGCTCGTGCTCGTCCTCGAGCGCCGCGCGCAAGCCGGGCTGCATGTGCTCGCGGACAGCCTGCGCGCTCTTGTCCGCGTCGCCGCTGCGGAAGACGGCGAGGAGGGCGGCGTGCGACTCCACCTGACCGCGGGGGGTGCCCTCGGCCGCGCGTTCGCGCGACGCGACGAGACCCAGCCACGCCTCCGACCAGATCTGGCGGTACGCCCGCGAGAGCCGCGCGCTGCCGGCGGCATCGACCAGCGCCAGGTGGAACTCGAGATGAGCCGCCATCGTCGTGCCCCAGTCGGCGTCGTCGGTCAGGGCGCACATCCGCTCGAACGCAGCCTCGACCGGGGCCAGCGCGTGCGGGTGCTCGGCGACGAAGCGGGCCGCCTCGGCCTCGAACATCGCCCGGACCCGGTACACGTCGTCGAGCTCGTCGGCTGTGAGTCGAGGGACCCACACGCCCTTGTGCGGCTCACGCCGCAGCAGGCCCTCGTGAACCAGTTGCGCCAACCCTGCCCGCAGCGACTGACGGCTGACCCCGAACCCCTCGGCGAGCTCGACCTCACGCAACCGCGTGCCGGCTGGGATCGAGCCGTCGAGGATCTGACGTGTGAGCTCGTGGGCGACGGCATCTCCCGTCGACGGCCGATCGAGCGTCGGGAAACCCATCACCGGCCGCCGATCAGCTGCCATCGTCTGCTCCATGGTGTGACTCGTGGGTGGGCGTCGAGTCCTCTCGCCACCGGGTCCGACACCGGGACCGCGACGTGAGTGGATCGACGGATGATCGTACAACCGCTCTGGCATGCCGAGTCCCGGTGGCAGCCGGTCGCCGCGCGGCCGTCGCACCGCCCATCAGGCCGCCCGTCGCACCGCCCATCAGACCCCCCATCAGACCCCCCATCAGAAGAGGAGCACCGCCATGGAGCTGGGACTGCTGATCCCCCAGGGATACTTCGACGAGTTCAACGCGTGGGAGCCGCGCCGGGCTTGGGACCGCATGGTCGAGATCGCCGCCGCCGCCGAGAACCTCGGCTTCGGCTCGATCTGGTTGGGTGAGCACGTGGTGTCGAAGTGGAACCCGCGTGCGATCGCATTCGACGGCGTGACCGCGATGGTCGGCCTGGCGGCCATCGTCCCGCGCGTCGAACTCGGCTTCGTGGTGGTGAACTCGACGTTCCGCCACCCGACGATGACGGCGAAGATGGCCGCCACGCTCGACGTGGTGAGCGATGGGCGCCTGTTGCTCGGTCTCGGTGCTGGCTTCAAGCAGAACGAGGCCGAGTGGGTCGGCGTCGATTTCCCCCCGACACGAGACCGCCTGCGAATGCTCGGCGAGCACCTCGAGGTGATCTCGCGCCTCACACGACGCGACGCCGAGTCGGTCTCGTTCGAGGGCGAGTTCGTGTCGGTGCGCGACGCGACGAACGCCCCCGCCACCAACGGCCGAGAGCGGATCCCGCTGTTGATCGGTGGCCACGGCAAGGAGGTCACCTTCCGGCTGGCCGCACGGTACGCCGACGAGGTGAACGTCGACGTGATGCCCGACGAACTCTTCGAACACCGCGAGTGTCTCTTCGCCCGCTGCGACGAGATCGGGCGTGATCCGGCGACGATCCGGGTGGCGGTGGGGATCAACCCGTGCTGGCCCTACCGCGACCTCACCACCACCGGCAGCCAGCGCATGATGGACCAGGTCGATGTCCCATCGGTGATGAACGTGGACGTCGCCAGCGTGGGCACACGGGTCGAAGAGCTCACGGCGTGGCGCGAGCTCGGCGTCGACCGCATCGTGTGCGCAGCGCCCGGCGTCGCCGACAGCGACGAACCGCTGGACGAGCTCGTCGCCCATCTCGAAGCAGCGGGGCTCACGCTCGAGCGCTGAGCGCACGACGGCGCGACCAGGGAGGTGGATCGCCCTCACCAATCGATCCGCAGCGACGCCCAGCGCACACCGCAGGATCCGTCCTCGACCGACCAGAACGTCGCGAGCACCGACCCGTCGGGCCTGGACAGGGCCGTGGGAAACCCGAACTGGAAATCGAGCATCTCGTCGACGCCGTCGTCGTGCTCACGCCCTTCGCGCCGCCTGCGGGCGTCGTACACGAGCGTCTCGTCCTCGACGGACCACACCGATCCGTCGAAGCGCGCCGCCGCGGCGACGATCCCCTGGTCGCCGTAGCGCCGGTTGTACAGCACGGCGAATCGATCGCCGCCCACCGGTAGCGCCGAGAGCGTCTGACCCTCGATCCCCATCGAGCGTGGTTCGCTCCAGGTGACCCCTCCGTCCTCGGAGATCGAGAACGAGTTGGGCCGGTCGGCGACGTCGCTCAGTGTGACCGTCCACGCCGTGGCGAGGATGCGGCCATCGGGAAGCTCGGCGAGCTTCTGTTCGAGAAAGCCGCACTCGTTGCGGGGGTCACGCATCGCGACGGTCACCCGCGGCCAGGTGAGGCCGTCGTCGTCGGAGATCGCCACCAGCACCTCAGCGCCGAGTCGCCCCGGCTCGATCGTGGCGGCCGGAGCGAGCAGGCGCCCCGAACGCAGGGCGAGTACACCGTGCGAGATCTCCAGCGCGGCGGTGGGGAACGGCACGACCAGAGGTTCGCCCCACGTCACCGCCGAATCGTCGGAGCGGCAGACGATGGCCTCGGACATGCGATCACCGAAGCGCACGTCGTCGGGCTGCGTCGACCGGGCCCCGTAGGCGAAGACGGTGCCCGTGCCCACTGCACGCGACACCTTGAGGTAGTTGGTGCTGGCCGGATCGGTCGTCGCTGCGAGCAGGGTGCCGGCGGACGTCCATGTCCGCCCGTCGGCCGACCGGGAGAGGCCGGTGCCCCCGGTGGCCAGCTGGCCGCCGGCATCGCTGAACGAGCACAGCAGGGTGCCGTCGGCGAGTTCGACCGCCTGCGGGAACGCCGAGTCGCCGTCGTCGATGGTGCCGTGGTCGAGCAGCGTGATCGTCGTCATGAGGTCCTCTCGTCCATGCCCCTGGGTCACCATCGACGCCGGTCGCATTTTGTCAACTTGTCACACAATACCGCCGCCACGACCTACGATCGCGCCGTGGCTAACAGGCTGACCCCGCCGAGCGTTCGCCCTCGAGCGCTGTCCCGTCGACGGCGGAGCGTCGTTCCCCGGACGACGCTCACCGACGACCCATTCGGCCACCTGGACGACCACGTCCGCAGATACCTGACCGAGGGCACGGCGAACGGCGAGACCGATCGGCACAACCGGCGTGCGCTCGACGCGTTGCGGGTCGTGCCGCGCGTGCTCGAACTCGCCGCGGCGCCGGTCGTGTCGACCGCCGCGCACCTCCTCGGCCGCCCGGTCGCCGCACCGCTGGCGATCGCGCCGATGGCGGCCCAGCGGCTGGCGCACCCCGACGGCGAACTTGCCGTGGCGCGCGCCGCCGCCCGGGTCGGCGTCCCGATGGTGCTGTCGCTGAGCAGCACGACGCCGGTCGAGACGATCTGCGACGTCGCCGGGCTCGAGGTGTGGTTCCAGGTCTACCCGTTCGCAGACGCCGGCGAGACCGATGCGGTCATCTCGCGTGCGATCGCCGCCGGCGCGAGTGCCGTCGTGCTGACGGTCGATCTCCCACCCACCGGCCAGACCGTGGCGATCGGTCGGGCCATCGAGCTACCGCCGGGTGCCGGCTACGCCCACCACGGTCCGGCGCCGGCCATGGCCACGGCGTTCGGGTGGGGCGACCTCGCCCGGCTCATCGCGGCCGCCGAGGTGCCCGTGCTGGTGAAGGGGATCACGCACCCGCTCGACGCCGATCGCGCGGTGGCCGCCGGAGCGGCCGGGGTGATCGTGTCGAACCACGGTGGGCGGGTGCTCGACGGGCTGATTGCCGCCATCGACGCCCTCGACGACCTCGACCGGCACTGGCGGACGCCCGGAACCGTCGCGTGTCCCCGGCTCGTCGACGGGTCCATCCGGACGGGGGTCGACGTCATCCGTGCCCTCGCGCTCGGTGCCGAGGGCGTGTTGGTCGGACGAACCGTGCTGCAAGCCCTCGCGCGGGGCGGCGAAGAAGCGGTGTTCGATCGACTCAGCGCACTCGTGGCGGACGTGCACCACACACTCGCCGTGCTCGGCGCTCGGTCACCCGCCGCGGTGGAACGCGAGCACGTTCGGTGGGGGTCGGCAGGACGTCGCTGACATTGGCCAGCCGACAGCGGCAAGGGGCGAGTGGTCGCGATCGGAATCCGTCAGGCGCCGTCGGCCTCGTCGGCATCGTCGTCCGTGCTGTCCTCGTCGAGCACGAGATCGGGGTCGCCGTCGAGATCGACGGGGATCGAGATGGCGTCGCCGAGCTCCCAGTCGTCTCCTCGCTCGTGGTTCGTGAAACTCATGGCGACCACACTACGACCGGGCTCACGCAGGGGCTCGATGGTCTCGGCGCGGGCCGAGCGCCTACCCTGGGCGGCGATGCCCGGCACCCTCGTCATCCTCCGCCACGGCCAGAGCACGTGGAACCTCGAGAACCTCTTCACCGGCTGGCACGACGTGCCCCTGACGGCGCAAGGCGAGGCCGAAGCAGCCGCGGCCGGCACCGTGATGGCCGAGGCCGGCCTGCGGTTCGACGCGTCGCACACCTCGGTGCTCACCCGGGCCGTGGTGACCCAGCACCTCGCCCTCGCCGCGATGGGCCAGGTGTGGCTGCCGGTGCAACGGCACTGGCGGCTCAACGAACGCCACTACGGCGCCCTCCAGGGACTCGACAAGAAGCAGACCACCGAACAACACGGGGCCGAACAGACCAAGCTGTGGCGCCGGAGCTACGACGTGCCGCCGCCGCCGGTCGACCGGTCGAGCCCGGAACACCCGGCGAACGACCCGCGCTACCGGCTGCTGGCACCCGAGGTGCTGCCGGCGAGCGAATGCCTCGCCGACGTCGTCACGCGCGTGCTCCCCTACTGGCAGGAGGCGATCGCACCGCAACTGTTGGCCGGCCTCGACGTCCTCGTGACGGCCCACGGGAACTCGCTGCGGGCGTTGCTCATGCACCTCGAAGGCGTCTCCTCCCAAGAGATCGCCGAGGTCAACATCCCCACCGGCGTGCCCCGCCGCTACGAGTTCGACGACGCCCTCGCCGTCACCAGCGTCGAGTATCTCGGCGACCAGGAGGCGATCGCCGCGGCAGCCGCAGCGGTCGCCGCACAGGCCGGCACGGCGTAGCCGCCGACGGCGCGAGCCGGCGCCTCGACATCCTCGACAGATCCCATCGCCGCGACCCTCCCGAAAACCGGGTTCTACGACGCCGTACCAGGGGATTCGCACCATCTACAGTGTCGCGATGGCCAACAAGAAGGCATACGTCGACAACCTTCGCAACGTGCCCCTGTTCAACGGGTGCACCAACAAGGAACTCGACCGCATCGCTCGCTCCGGCGATGAAGTCAAGATGACCGCGGGCACGCTGCTCGCCGACCAGGGCCAGACCGGCCGGGAGGCGTTCGTCGTGCTCGAGGGCGCAGTGTCGGTACGGCGCAACGGCCGCAAGGTCGCCACGCTCGGTCCGGGCGCGATCGTCGGCGAACTGTCGCTGCTCGATCACGGCCCGCGCACCGCCACGGTCACGTGCGACACGGACGCGACGATCTTCGTCATCTCCCAGCGGCACTTCCTCGCCGTGATCGACGACGTGCCCACCATCGGGCACAAGCTTCTCGCCTCGCTGGCCGGCCGCATCCGCGAGCTCGACCGCGCCTACTACGGCTGACGCGGGCGTCGACGGCAACCGCGCCCTCGCGGACGTTCACCCGGTTGCGGTGCTCTTCGTCATGAACAGCCCGAACCACTAGCGTTCCGGGGGTCATGAGCGCTCACGAAACGCCCGCGGCCGACGAGACGAAGCGGACCGGCTTCCGTCCCCATCACCTGGCCATCGGCCTCGGTGTGGGCATGGCCGTCTTCACGTTGCTGTCAGGCATCGTCCCCCTCATCACCGACTGGCACAACACCAACGAGCGCCACCGCGAAGTGTTCGGCGGTATCCCTGGTCCGCTGAAACTGGCGTTCTACACCGTCATCCCGGTCTTCATCGCCTGGGGTGCGTTCCAGTTCGCCGACCGCATGAAGAACTGGGAGCGCGGCCGGCCGGCGCCGTCGCGCCGCACCACCCCGCAGAACGCCAAGCGCCGCTTCGGCGACTTCCGCGCCGGCGTGTACATGCGCACCCTGCTGCGCGACCCCGCCGCCGGCATCATGCACTCGCTGATCTACTTCGGCTTCCTCGTCCTGCTCGGCGTGACGACGGTCCTCGAGATCGATCACCAGCTGCCCGAGAGCATGAAGTTCCTCCAGGGCCGCACGTATCAGGCGTACGCCTTCGTCGGCGATCTCGCCGGCCTGGCGTTCGTCGGTGGCCTGCTCATCGCCATCGCCCGCCGCTACGTCACCAAGCCCTACCGCATCCGCATCAAGACCAAGCCCGAGCACGCCCTCATCCTCGGCGTGTTCCTCGCTATCGGGCTCAGCGGCTTCGGCGCCGAGATGTTCCGCATCGCCCGCCGCACGGCCGAGGGCGAGAACATGGACTACGAGCAGTGGAGCTTCATCGGGTGGCCGCTCAGCCGGCTCGTCGACGGCTGGTCACTGAATACCCTCGAGACGTGGCACCAGTGGATGTGGATCGGCCACGTGCTCGCCTTCGTCGCCTTCCTCGCCATCTTGCCCGTGACGATGCTGCGGCACATGTTCACCTCCCCGCTGAACATGTACCTCAAGGACAAGTCGCGCCCGAAGGGCGCGATGAAGCCGATGCCCAACCTCGCCGAGACCGAGCTCGAGACGTTCGGCGCCTCGGTCGTCGAGGACTTCACGTGGAAGCAGCTGCTCGACACCGACGCCTGCACGATGTGCGGCCGCTGCACGAGCGTCTGCCCCGCTCACGCCACCGGCAAGGCCCTCGACCCCCGCGAGATCGTCCTCAAGACCGGCGAGGTGATGGCGGCGTCGGGCAACCCCGTCGTGTCGCCGCCGATCGGGGTCGTCAAGGAGATCGCCGAGCAAGAGGTCACGATCGGCGCCAACTCGCTGTTCGAACGCATCACCGCCGAGGAGATCTGGGCGTGCACGAGCTGCAAGGCGTGCGACGAGATCTGCCCCGTCAACATCGAGATCCTCGACAAGATCCTCGACATGCGGCGCTACCTGTCGCTGATGGAGTCGAACTTCCCCACCGAGCTGGGCACCGCGTACCGCGGCATGGAGAACCAGGGCAACCCGTGGGGCATGAACCAGTCCGAACGGGCCGACTGGGCCAAGGACCTCGACGACGTCAAGGTGGTCGACCCGGGCGAGCCGCTCGAGGCCGAGTACCTCTACTGGGTCGGTTGCGCGGGCAGCTTCGACGACAAGAACAAGCGCGTCACCCAGGCGATGGCCAAGCTGCTGCGCCGCGCCGGCATCGCCGTGTCGATCCTCGGCCCGTCGGAGATGTGCACCGGCGACTCGGCCCGTCGCTCCGGCAACGAGTACCTGTTCCAGATGCTCGCCATGCCGAACATCGAGATGCTCAACGGCATGGGCGTGCGCAAGATCATCACGCAGTGCCCGCACTGCTTCAACACGCTCCTCAACGAGTACCCGCAGCTCGGCGGCAACTACGAGGTCGTGCATCACACCCAGCTGCTCGAGCAGCTGATCGCCGACGGCCGCCTCGACGTCAGCCAGGCGACGCTCGAGGAGCGCATCACGTACCACGACTCCTGCTACCTCGGTCGCCACAACGACGTGTACCTCGCGCCCCGCAAAGTGGTCGGGTCGATCAAGGGCATCGAGGTCGTCGAGATGAGCCGCAACGGCACCAAGGGCATGTGCTGCGGCGCCGGTGGCGCCCGCATGTGGATGGAGGAGTCGGTCGGCGTCAAGGTGAACGACGAGCGGGCGAAGGAAGCCCTTTCCACCGGCGCCAGCCGCGTCGCCACGGCCTGCCCGTTCTGCTACATCATGCTCGACGACGGCGCCAAGGCCGCCGGTGCGGCCGACTACGGCGAAGAGGGCGGCGTCAAGGTCGCCGACATCGCCATCCACTTGCTCGACGCCATCGAGGCCGGCGAGCGCAACCTGGCCCAGCTCGACGCACCGCTCGCGCCGTCGCCCGTCGTCGGCGACTGAGCTGCTGCGTTCCCCGGCCACGCAGGCCGCGTGAACGGCTCGGTCGGAGCAAGCTCCTCCCTCACCTTGACCGATCGAACCTCAGGACGCTCGCTGCGCCCGCTCCAACCCGCACGCAGGCCGCGTGAACGGCTCGGTCAGTCCGTGACGAGGACGCGCAGGGCGTAGCTGACGCTGTCGGCCACCAGGCCGGCCGGATCGAGGCGCGGATCCTCGAGCACCAGCCACGCCGCTTGCATGGCGATCGCCAGCACCCCGAAAACAACCACGGGGGTCGGCTCGGCATAGTGGAAACGCCCGGCCGCGCGTCCCTCCCGGACCAGGCCGGCGAGGGTCTCGACCATCCACCGATGCCGGTTGGCGAGCGGCGTGGCGAGGCTGGCGGGAAGGTGATCGAACTCGGCGTCGACGGCGATGGACGGCTCGGGGGCGACCACGGAGATCCCGACCAGGTCGCGCAGGAGGTCGACCACGACGTCGACGACGTCGTGGTCGCCGGATCGCGACGTCGCTCGATCGGCGGCGTCGACGCGCCATCCGACGACCAGCTCGACCACGGCGGCGAGCACATGATCCTTCGACGCGTAGTGCTCGTAGATCGACGGTGGGCGGATGCCGACCGAGTTGGCGATGTCGCGAAGCGACCCACTCGTGTACCCGCTGTTGGCGAAGTGGTCCGTGGCCGCCCGCAGGATCCGCTCGCGCGTCGAGGTGCCGGGGCGGCCCGACAAGCGCGGCAGCGGAGCCGCGTCGACGCGCGTCGACGAGACCACGATGCGCCTGGAGAACTCGCCGAGCGCGTCGGCGATCACGTCGACCGGAGCAAGCGGCCAGCGCTGCAGCCACGGCGCGGCCTGGCGCGCCGTACTGAGCAGTGTGATGGCGAGCCGGTCGGGCGGTTCGGGTGCGTGGAGCTCACGCGAGGCGTGCCCGCGGCGGATGACACCAGCGAGGAATTCGGCTGAGTCAGCTCGCATCCTGCGGGCGATCGCCGTCGACTCGGGACTCGCCCGGCGCAACTCGGCTCGGCTGAGGACCGAGCTTCCGGGATTGGTGAGGAATCGTTGGGTGGCGAAGGCGACGAGGGCCGCAACCTGGTCGGCCGGAGGCCGGGTCGCGTTCTCCAGCATCTGCGTACGCAACAGCGACGCCGCCGCCTCGTGGCTCTCGTTGAGATAGGCGACGAGCAGGGCGTCTTTGGACGGATAGTGGCTGTAGACGGACGAGGGAGCCACGCCGGCAGCAGCGGCGATGTCACGGATCGACGTGGCACCGAACCCGCGCTCGGCGAACAACGAACCGGCGATCCACGCCAACCTGATCGCCGGCCGGGCGGCGGCGATGCGCCGCTGCGTCTCGGGTCGGTAGTCGGCGAACCGGTCGGGCGACCGCTGCGCGCGAGGGCGCGACGCCATCAGGACGCACTCTCGGCCGGCGCTTGCCGAGAGGGTCCGTGTGTCGGCACGGAACCCATTCGAGGGTCGAGCCTATTCGTCGAGTACCACATGGACGATGTGCACCAACGGCCGGCGATCGACCCGTCGCCGCCACCGTGACGACCTCTCGCTAACGTCCAGGCGATGATTCTCTCGGACCGGAGCCTGCGTGAGGCGATCGCCAACGGCCAGATCGTGGTCGAGCCGTTCGATCCCGACCTCGTCCAGCCGAGCTCGATCGACGTGCGCCTCGACCACTTCTTTCGCGTGTTCCGCAACCACACGTCCGGGGTGATCGACGTCAAGCAGGACACCCGGGGCCTCACCGAGCTCGTCGAGATCGACGACGACGACGTCTTCATGCTCCACCCCGGCGAGTTCGTGCTCGGCTCCACGCTCGAGCGCGTCGCCGTGCCCGACCACCTCGTCGGCCGGGTGGAGGGCAAGAGTTCGTTGGGGCGCCTGGGCCTGCTGATCCACAGCAGCCTCCCCGCCTCGGAAGCGGTGCTCGTCCTCGACGAGAGCGGTCTGGTCATGCGCACGATCGGTGCGATCGTCAAGGAACCGCGACCCTGCTCGATCGTCGGGTTCGACCCGGCAACGCTCGAGGTGTCGTATCACGAGGTGACGAACTGGTACGAGGGCCCCGCCGACCGGATCTTCGAGGTGCGCCTGGCGTCGGGGCGCTCGGTCCGGGTGACCGCCGCCCACACCCTGTTCACGCTCGATGCCCACGGCGAGATCGTGCGAGTGCGAACGGCCGAACTCGAGCCGGGCACCCTCGTCGCCATCCCGCGGCGGATCCCGGAGCCACCGCTTGCCGCGGCCGTGATCGACGTCGTCGCCGCGGTGCCCGAAGCCGAGCTCCAGCACATGATGCTCGACGGACCAGCCGTCGCGGCAGCGCACGCCGAGCACCCCACGTTGATCGCTGCACTCCTCCACGAGGCCGGGTACGAGGCAGCCAGCTACTACCGGTCCCGCCACCGGCTTCCCTACCCCGTCGCGGCACAGGTTCCCGGCCTGCTCGATGCATTGGGAACCGACGACCGGATCGCGCGTCGGGGTGAGCGCCACCGATTGCCGCTGCAGATCAGCGTCGACGAGGACCTCGCGTGGCTCCTCGGGATGTTCATCGCCGAGGGACATCGGCGCCGCAATCAGGTGAACATCTCCAACACCGACCAGACCCGGCTCGACCGGCTCGAGGCGACGTTGGCCGGGCTCGGGTTGCCGGTGTACCGGTCCGCGGTTGCTGTCACGTGTTGCTCCGGGTTGCTGAGCGACGTGCTGGGGTGGATCGGGACCGGCGACGGGGCGCCGCAGAAGCGCGTGCCGCCGGCGGCCTTCGGTTGGCCCGACCACATCCTGCGCTCCTTCCTCGACGGCATGGTCGACGGCGACGGCAGCGTGGACGAGGTTCGGACGTCGGTGTGGACGACGTCAGAAGGCCTCGTCGCCGACCTCCTGGTCCTGTTCGCCCGTCTCGGCCTCCGTGCATCGTGTTCCGCCAAGCCGACCGGGCACCTCACGCTCTGGCAGGTGTACGCACCGCATCGTGAACACAAGCAGCTGGCCACGACACCACTGCCCGAGAAGCTCCTGCTGCGGGCCCGGGCGGCGGCCGGCCTCTCCCAGGCGGCCGCGGCGAGGGCCGCTGGGTATCGGAACCCGACCGACCTGAACAACATCGAACGCCGCCGCGGACGGGATGCCGTTCGCTTCGAGACACTCCGACGCCTGGCCGATGCGTACGCCCGCCACGGTGCCGACGCCGACAGCGTCGGTCGCCTTCACGCCCTCGCCAACGGTGACCTGGCCTGGGATCGAGTGGAGTCGGTGACGGTGACCGACCGCGTCGAGCCGATCTACGACCTCGAGGTACGTCCGGGCGGTCGCGCGATCGAGAACTTCCTGGCCGGATCGGGCGGTGTGTTCGTGTCGAACACGGCCGGGTTCATCGATGCCGGTTTCGACGGCCACGTGACGCTCGAACTGGCCAACGTGGCGAGCCTGCCGATCACGTTGTACCCGGGCATGAAGATCGGGCAGATCAGCTTCATGGAGATGACCACGCCTGCCGACCGGCCCTACGGTAAGGGAGCGACCGGTTCGAAGTACCAGGGCCAGCGGGGGCCGACCCCGAGTCGCTACTTCGAGAACTTCGCCGAGCCGGCCCCGGACGACACCGGCGACCCCGCCGACGAGTAGGCGTCAGTAGCCGGGGGCGGGCTGCCAGAGATGGAACGTCCGGCCCTGGTCGTCGGTGCATTCGATGCACGGGCCCGAGTCGTACATGGCGCGCTCGACCACCCGTCCGCCGAGCTCGCCGACGCGGGCAGCGACGGCGTCGATGTCGTCGACCCGGTAATAGAGGATGGCCGGCTCGTCAGGTGACCCCGGCGTGAGCCCGAGGGGCAGGGCCGTGTTGGCCACGTGCTGATAGCCGTCGCCGAGGGCGCCTCCCTCGGTCTCCCAACCGAACAGGGCGCCGTAGAAGGCGGCCGCCCGGGCGGTGTCCGGCGTCGACACGGTGAAGTAGCCGAGCTCCACGGGAGCCCGACCACGGCGCGAGGCCGGCTTCTCGGTGACCGTGAATCCCGGCATCGCGGCCGAGATCTCCTCGGCAGACGGCTGAGCGATGATCGTCTGGAGGAACCAGCGGTGTCCGAACGGATCGATGATGATCGCCGAGCGGGCGCCGTACGCCTCGTCGACGGGAGCGCGCTCGCCTTCGGCACCGGCGGCGACGGCCCGGGCGTACACGTCGTCGGCGTCGTCCACCTCCAGTGACAATGACACCGGGGTCCCGCCGATGCTGCGCGGGCCGCGCACGCCGTACTCCGGATACTCGTCGGCGAGATGCATGTGGGCGCCGTGGATGTCGAGCTCGGCGTGGCCGACGCGGCCGTCGTCGCCGTCGTAGCGCACGGTCTCGACGGCGCCGAACACCGAGGTGTACCAGTCGATCGCCGCCGCCGCCCCCGCGACGCAGAGATACGGCGTGATCGCAGATCGCGTTCGGGTGGTCGTGTCGGTCATCGCCGTCCTCGTGTCGTCGGGCGACCGGTCGGAACCGGTCGCGACCAGGGAGTGAGACGCAGCCGGCGCCAGCTCGATCGTGGGCAGCGCCGTGCCGTCGGCGGCGACCGCCAGCACGTCGACGAGACGTCGGCGCAGGCGGGCGACGAACGCCGGGTCGGGAGTGGCCGACTCGTTCGGTGCATGGAGGACGCCGAACGGGTCATCTTCACGGCTCAGGTCGCTCATCGTCCCTCCTTCCGTCCCGGATCGCAGGCGTCGTCGTACAGTTCGCGAAAGGCGCGCTTGGCTCGGGTGAGCAACGCCTCGGTGGCGTGCAGGGTGCGGTCGATCGCCGCGGCCACGTCGGCCACGCCCAGCCCGTCCACGTAGCGCAGCGTCAGCACGCTGCGGTGGTCGGCACCCAACCGCCCGAGCACGTCGCGGGCCACCAACACGTCGAGGGCGACATCCCAGGGGTCGTCGGTGTCTGGCCCCGGTTCGGCGGCGACGGCGTGGAGGCGACGCTGCTCTCGTTCGAGGCGGCGCCAGTGGTCGACGAGCTTGTGGCGGGCGACACCGATCAGCCAGGCGACCGTGAGGTCGGGGGGCGGCGTCCGGCGGACCGCCTCGGCCCCGGCCATGAACACCTCGGCGGTGAGGTCCTCGGCCTCCACGCGGTTGCGGCAGCGCTTGACGAGGTATCCGTAGACGTCGCCGACGGCGGTGTCGAACAGTTCGAGCAACTGCGCGCCAGCGGGTTGGTCGTCGACGCCGGACACGGTCACGATCATGTCATCGCTGTCGGGCGGGCGAATCCGTCACGATCTTTCGGTGGATGGCACCCGGCAGGTGCTCCGCTAGTCTGGGGCGCCTTCGCGGATGTAGTTCAATGGTAGAACATCAGCTTCCCAAGCTGAGAACGGGGGTTCGATTCCCCTCATCCGCTCTCTACGAACCACCTGGTAGTCGGCCAGATTCGGTGGATCGCACGTCCCGGGATCCTCGATCCGGACCCCGTCGTGCCACATTCGTGCCACAACGAAATGGCACGGCCGCACTAGCGTGGGGACATGGGCCGCAGCCGGTGGGGCAGCGTTCGGAAGCTCCCGTCGGGGCGCTACCAAGCGAGGTACAGAGTCGATGGCGCATGGCGCTCCGCACCCACGACCTTCCGCACCAAGGGTGATGCCGATTCGTTCCTGGCCGCCACGCGCGCAGATCTCGAGCGCGGCACGTGGCATGACCCCACCGCCGGCGAGATCACACTCGCCGACTACAGCCGCCGCTGGTTGAGCGACCGTCCGAACCTGCGGCCACGTACCGGCGAGCTCTACGACGGTCTGCTCCGACTCCACATCCTTCCGGCGCTCGGCGACAGGTCACTCGCCCGCCTCACGACACCTCTGGTCCGTTCGTGGCGCGCCGACCTCATCAAGGCCGGCCGACCAGGTCCGTCTACGATCGCCAAGAGCTATCGCCTGCTCCACGCGATCTGCGCGACCGCTGTCGAGGACTCACTGATTCCCAAGAACCCGTGCACCCTCAAAGGCGCCGCCGTCGAGCGCCCCGTCGAACGGCCGACCGCCACGATCGGGCAGGTTTACGCGATCGCCGACGCGATCGAGCCCCGCTACCGGGCCATGGTTCTGCTCGCGACGTTCTGTGGCCTTCGCCTTGGCGAGCTGCGAGCACTTCGCCGCCGGCACGTCGACCTCACCAACCGCAAAGTCAGTGTCATCGAGCAATACCAGCAACTCAGTGACGGCACCCTTGTGCTCGGGCCGCCGAAAACTGACGCCGGCCGCCGGACCGTGGCCATCCCCGACGCCGTCATCGCCGACCTCGAGAGCCATCTCGCCGCGTGGTGCGACCCCGGCCCCGACGCCCTCGTCTTTCCCGGAGCCACCGGCCAGCCATTCCGAGTAGCGACCGTGCAGGCCGTCTGGCGGCGCGCCCTCAAAGCCGCGTCGATCGACACGGCCCTTCGGTTCCACGACCTCCGCCACACCGGCAACACGCTTGCCGCGTCGACCGGCGCCAGCACGAAGGAGCTGATGGCCCGCATGGGACACGCCTCACCACGCGCTGCGCTGATCTACCAACACGCGACAGCCGATCGCGACGCCGAGATCGCAGCCCGCATCAGCGCCATGATCAACCGTCAGACAACGGACGGCATCACACAGGATTGAACTGAATGGACTCCACGCAACTCCACGGACAAGCGGGTAACCACCCTGTCCGTAGTCAGAGACCGGTGCGTCTGATCTGTATCAACCGATGCCTACGCGCGTCAATCTACCAGGCAATTCTTCAGCCGAGTGGCAGGCGCTGTCATCCGTCGAAATGGCTTGGAACGCCTCGTATTCATACGATCGGTATACATCTCCTCCCCCGCGCCTCGCCGTCACACGTCGCGTGTAGTGCGTACCGACCCCGCGTCCTGAACAACGCTGGACGACCACAGCGGACTGAGTGTCAAACGTCAGGCAGTCGTAGGTCCCGCTGCGCGGCGGCGACAATCACGACAACCGCGGCCAGAGAGGCAATCAGCACGAACGCAGTGCCGATGCTCATTACGGCCACGAGACCGGTCATGAGTAGCGGAGCGGCCAGCTTTCCGGCGTTTTTCACGCTGCCACTCAGCGCGACTGCCCCCGCGCGCACGGAAGGATCGACCGACTGCACGACGAAAGAATCCTGGATCACCGACACGACACCGTCGCCGATTCCAAAGAGGGTCCCGATGACGATCGCCGCCCACCACTGCGGCACAACGGCAAACAGTACCAAAGCGGTTCCCGAACAGCTCAGTGCTGCCATCGCCAGGGCGCCGAGTGAGACCCGCCTCACCAGGGCCGGCATTCGCGTGGCGATCGCCGCTGCTGCGAGTGCCGAGATGCTGAGGACAAGGCCTGCTTGTCGAGCCGACGCCCCGTGCTCACGGACGAGCAGGAGTGGCAGGTACGTCAGCGTTGTGAACTTGAACACGAACCGGACGACACCCACGCACAGAACGAACACCATGCCGCGCAGGCGCATCGCCCCGGCAAGCGTCGACCGGTAGTTCCGATCGATTCGTCGCGGGGGCGCGTCGGTCGGGAGGATGACGAATCCTGCGAGGGCGACGGGGACCATCACGAGTTGGGCCAGCAGCGGCGCCTGCCACGCCAGGCCCACGAGGAGGGCTCCAGCGACCGGCAGGGCGAAGTCACCGGCCACCATGGCGACGGCACGGCGACCCTGAGCTCGCAGGAGCCGCGCTCCGGAGAATGCGTCACCGAGAATGGTGATGGACAGGGGCAGTACCGCTGCGAAACCGAGGCCCTGCACGGCGCGTAGCGCGAGCAGCGTTGGAACGTTCGGCGCAAGTGCACACAACGCACCGGCAACGCCGAAGGTGATGCCGCCGAACAGCCATACCACCCGACGGCCCACGAGATCCCCCAACACGCCGAGCGGCAGGGCCAGGACCACTCCCGGCACGAGATACACCGTGGTGATCCATCCAACGGCGGAGTCCGACAAGGCGAACTGTTCCTGTAGCGCCGGCATCGCCGATGCCAGCCCCTGAACCCCGGAGGTTGCCGCGATGCCGCCGAGACATGACAGCACGAGCACCAGTCGGGCTTGCGTCACCGGGAAAGCGCGCCGACGGCGATATTGATGCTCTTGACCCTCGTGTACGACTCGATCTCGTGCAACAGCGCCTGTTCGGTACCGATGCCCGACTGTTTCCAGCCGCCGAATGGCACGCCGCTGAAACGGGTCTCGACGTCGTTGATCCAGACGTAGCCGGCATCGAGACGGTCGGCGGTGCTCAGTGCGGCGTCGATGTCGCTTGTCCAGACGCTCGCTGTCAGCCCGTACTCGACAGAGTTGGCGACGGCGATGGCCTCGTCGAGGTCGGTCCAGCGGAGCACGGACAGCACGGGACCGAACACCTCGGTCTGAGCGATGTGGGAGTCGGACCTCACATCGGTGAGCACCGTCGGAGCGACGAAAGCTCCGTCGTCGAGTCCGAGCGACCGATCGGGTTGGCCACCACCGCTGACCACCGTGGCCCCGTCGGCGACGGCCCGGTCGATCATCCCCAGCACCCGCTGCTGGTGCTCCCGCGATACCAGTGACCCCATCTGCGTGCTCGGGTCATCGGGAAGACCGAGGCGGAGCGCTTCGACCGTCCGTACGACGCGCTCGACCACGTGGTCGGCGATCGACTCGTGGAGGAGCACCCGAGATGTCGATCCGCAGCTCTGGCCCTGGACCCGTGTGAAGTTCATGCCCTTCACGACGGCGGCCGCCGCGACGTCGGTGTCCACGTCGGCGAGGACGAGCATGGGGTTCTTGCCGCCGAGCTCGAGCGTGACGTGCTTGATCCGGCCGCTCGCCATCGCGGTACGTTGCACGGCGAGGCCCGACGGGACGCTCCCGGTGAAGGCGATCCGCTCCACCGCGGGGTGAGCGACGAGGGCCTCGCCGGCGTCGCGCCCCCCGGGCACGACGTTGAGGACGCCGGGTGGAAGCAGATCGGCGCTGAGGGCGGCGATCGCCACGGCGGAGATCGAGGCCTGCTCGGAAGGTTTGAGCACCACCGTGTTGCCTGCGACCAGGGCGGCGCCGATCTTCTGACACGTGAACAGCGTCGGGTGGTTGTAGGCCGCGATCGCCCCGACCACGCCGAACGGCTCGTGCTTGGTCAGGTGCCACCCCGTCGCCGTCGCCGGGATCGTCGAGCCGTGCAGCTCGATCCCGACGGCTCCGTTGAGGCCGAGCTGCTGTGCACCCTTGGCGCCGCTCGCGCGCATCGCCCCGAGCGGGCTCCCCGTGTCGAGGGCGTCGATCAGGGCCAGGTCGTCGATCCGCGCGGCGATGCGCCGGGCGAGCTCCTGGATCCGTTCACCGCGCTCGACCATGCCGAGCGCTCGCCAAGCCGGTGCTGCGCCGGCGGCCGCGGCGACGGCATCGGCGACATCGTCCGGCTTCGCGAACGATCGTTCCGCGAGGAGCCGCCCGGTCGCCGGCTCGTGCGACGGTCGGCTCGACGACGCGAGGCGGGGCGAACCGTCGATCCAGAGCGGAACGACCGCCTGCCGGTCGATTCGCACCTCACCGAATCGGAGGTCGAGGCCACCACTCATCGCGCCCCCACGATCGGCACGCTGACCAGGACGGGGGTGCCGGACGCGACCGCGTCGACCGCCGCGGTGAGCGTGACCGCCAGCTCCTGCTCGTCCCCGTCGGCGCGATGGGCCTCCCAACCCATCGACCGGGCGAGGCCGGCGTAGTCGATCTTCGGCCCGGTGAATTCCAGGCCCGGCCCCACACGTCGTGCCTCCCGGCCTCGCCGCGCGGCGACGGCGTGCTGGTGCACGACGTCGCGGTAGTAGCTGCCGTTCTCCTCGACGATCACGAGCAGGGCGAGACCGTGGTGGGCCGCGGTCCACAGCGCTTCGGGCGTGTACATCAGGTCGCCGTCGCCTTGCAGATCGATCACCACGTGCCCGCTGTCGCGATGAGCCAAGGCGGCACCGATCGACGCCCCCGGCCCGTAGCCGAGACCTTCGCCTCCGGAGCGACCGAGAAACTCACCGGGCCGGTACCGCAACGATCGGCGGGCCCAGCCGCTGAGCCAGCCGTTGGCGACCGTGCGTGGCCGCGAACCGAGCGCGTCGGCCAGCGTGCGCGCGACCACGCCGGGGTGGAACGGCGCCATCGTCGAGGCGCCGTCCGGCAGCTCACGGACTCCTGAGAGGGTATCGAAGCATGCGGGCAGCGGCCGAGCCTTGAGGTCGACCGATTCCACCAGGGCGTCGAGCGCCAGTCCGGGATCGGCCACCAGCTCCCGACGGCGCGCATCGAGCGATTCGATGCGCATCCAGCCACGGGCCATCGCCGCGGCGAGTCCAACCGCGACGACCGGGCGGTCGGCGGCCCCGCCCGGCGAGATCCCAGGACCCCGCCAGGCCGGATCGCGGGCCTCGACGGTCACGATCAGATCTGCGGCATCCCACGCCTCGGCGAGGGCGTCGCTCACATCGTGCGGATGGCCCACCGGGACGTTGCCGCCGCCCATGTCGGCGAGCCCTGCGCCGACCCGTTCGGCGAGCGTCACCAACGCAGCGGCGGTGGAGGCATCGAGCGGACGGTCGGCGACGAGCAACGGCCGCGCGGCCGCCGTCAGCATCTCGGCGATCTCGTCGACCGCGGTGGGGTCGGGGCCGGGTCGGGTGGCGCGTTGCGCAACAACTCCGTCGAGGAGCGCGTCGGCGTCGGCGACGGGTGCCTCCTGCAGATGGACGTCGAGTCCCAGCACCGCCGGACCGCCCGGCCACGACCGGGCCGCCCGCCACCCGCTTGCCAGGCTCGACGCGAGGGCAGCCGGCGACGTCGGCTGATCGGTCCACACACACCAGTCCCGTACGGCGCTCGTCTGGTCGTTGACGGTGTGGATCCAGTCGATCCAGGCTCGGCGCTGCGCCGAGTCGAGCGGGCCGGTTCCGACAAGACCGACGAGAGGCGTTCGGTCGACCCAAGCGTTGAAGAGTGCCATCGAGGCGTGCAACAGCCCCACGGTGTCGTGGAGGGCGACCGCCATCGGCTCGCCGCTCGCCTTGGCGAACCCGTGGGCGATGTCCACGGCGACCTCTTCGTGGAGCGTCAGAATCATCTCCGGCGCTGGTCCGATGGGGTTCACGAGCGTGTCGTGAAGGCCGCGGAGCGATGCTCCAGGATTGATGGCCAGGTAGCGGCAGCCGAGCCGGGCGAGGGCGGCTGCGGCGAGATCGGAGCCCTCCCAGTCGGTGGGCGCGGAGATACAGGGGGATGGTGTCACGGGGGCGTCCTTGGGTGTCGATAGCGTCGAGGTGCGCTCGGCCCTCCCGCCGCGACAACGCTGGCGCGGCGAGAGGACCGTGGGAGGAGCTGGTCGGTAGGAACCGAGGGGTGCAGACCCTCAGCCTTCGCCGACCAGCTCCAGCGCCATCTCGAACGGGCGGGGGTCGACGACGTCCTCGAACGCCGGCACTTCCTCGAGGGCTCCCGACGCCACGGCGGCATCACCCATCACGGTCACGTGCTCGGCGGTGACACCTGTCTCGAGCGGCCAGAAGTCGTCGGTCGCGATGAGTTCGAACAGCTCGGTGAGCTCCGCCTCGGACGGCGGCTCGTCGACGTGGTCGTTGACCGCCGCGACGTACACGGCCGGATCGGCGGCGAGCGTGCGTGCACCCGAGATGATCGAGGCACACACCGCTGCGGCGACGTCGAGGTTCTCGTCGAGCCACTCGGCCGGCGCGGCCAGCGCCTCCTTCATGAACACCGGCACGTCCTCCCAGAGCGACGAGATGATCTGGGCGTCGGGGATGTTGGGCAGGATCTCCTCGTTGTATTGCGTGAGGTGCACCATGGTGGCGTTCACCTCGCCGCCGACGAAGGCGCTCGTTCGCAGACCGGACGACTCGATGATCTGCACGTTGGGCAGGTCGGTCGTGGAGCGATCGTCGCCGGACGCCTGGATCATGGCGTTGACGATGACGTCGCCGGCACCGCCGGGGCTGTCGACGGCGACCGTCGCGTCGCCCTCGAACAAGTCGGCGATGGTGTCGATTCCGGGCGTCGTGACGAGCACGAAGTCGTCGTTCTTGATGAACGGACAGAATGCCTTGAAGTCCTGGCCCTGCTGATTGACGAGCATCGTCGACACGAACGAGCCGCCGACGATGTCGGCTCCCCCCGACAGCACGGTCTGCGTGGCGACCGCGTGCGACTCGAAGACGAGCAGGTCGTCGGGCGTGAAGTCGAGCCCGAAGCTGGGTCCGACCTCGAGCAGGCCGTAGTCGCGTTCGACGAAGGTCGGCTGGGTCGGCGACGTCCACGCGATGGTCGGGACCTCGAGCGGTTCGGGCGCTTCCGTGGCCGGCGTGGTGGCGGCGGCCGCCGGCGCTGCCGCGCCGACGGTCACCGAGACTGCCGCCGTTGCGATCATGAGTCGCCGGCGGCCACTCGGGAGTGAGGGATGGATCATGAGCATGCTCCTTTGTTGCTGGTGTCTCGGTCGCGGCGTGGGTCACCGCTCCGAACGGGGTCCGTTCCGGGCACTCATCGCTGGTGTTGGTAACGGAGAATCCGGCGCTCGACGAGGGCGGCGAGCTTCATCAGCACGAGGCCGACCAGCATGACGAGCAAGATGAGTGCGAGCAGCCGGGGAACGTCGAACGTCGAGCTGGCGTACAGCGTGAGACGTCCGATGTTGGCGGCAGCGAGCAGGAGTTCGGCCGTGACCGCTCCGCGCAGGGCACGTCCGACACCGAGCCGGAGCCCCGACACGATGAGCGGCATGGCGCTCGGGAGCACGACCCGGCCGTACAGGGTGCGCCGGTTGGCGCAGAACGATCGAGCCAGCTCGTAGCGGCTGTCGGGCACGCCGCGCACGCCCTCGATCGTGTTCATGATGATCTCGAAGATGCACCAGAAGACGATGAAGAAGACCCGCCCGCGAAATCCCAGCCCGGTGTAGATGCCGATGATCGGGATCAGCAACGACATCGGCGTGGCGTACGCCGCGTCGACGAGCGGCTCGAGCGTGTTGCGGCCCCACGAGGTGACGGCGATGACGAACCCGATGGCGACGCCGAGGACGGCGGCGATGACGTAGCCGACGCCGGCTCCGAGCAGCGTCAGCCCGAGGGCGTTGAGCACGCCGTCCTCGCTGATCGCCTCCCACAGATCGCGTGCGACGTCGGTGAAGGGGGCGACGGCGAAGACGTCGGGCTTCGAGCCGTACCACTGCCACAGGAGCAGGACGGCGGCGACCGACAGCACGGTGACCGCCCGGAGCGCCAGGACCTTCATCGGGCCACGTCCGCCGGGTTCGCCCACGGGGTGAAGCGACGCTGCGTGTACAGCAGCAGCTGGGTGAGGACCACGCCGACGATCACCACCATCGACGCGAGGGCGAAGAACTCGCCGAGCTTGCGGGCGAGGCCGAGCGACTGCAAGCGGCGACCGGTGTCGACGGTGATCCACAGTTCGGCCACGATCATCCCCTGGATCGCCTGGCCCATGCCCAGGCGCATGCCGGCGAGGATGAACGGGAGCACGCTCGGGGTGACGATCGAGCGGACGATGCGCCAGCGCGATGCGTCGAACGACCGGGCCATCTCGCGAAGCTCGGGGTCGACGCTGCGCACGCCAGCGGCGGGATTCATGATCAGGTAGAAGCTGGCGAACAGGAAGACCACGGTCACCCGGAACGAGAAGTTCGTGCCGGCGAGCATGATGATGAACGGCAAGAGGGCGACCATCGAGGTGACGAAGAGGGCGTCGACGATCCAGCCGAGCATCGCCCTGGCGATGGACGACACGCCGATCGCCAGGCCAAGCGGGACGCCGATCACCACCGCCAGGCCGAACCCGGCGAGCATCTGGCGGTAGCTGCCGATCAACGACCCGAGCCCACCGTCCGACAGCACTTGGCCGTAGCCGGCGACGACATCGCTCAGGCGGGGCAGGAAGAAGTCTCCGACCTGGATCGCGGCGATCTCGTAGATCACGACGAGTCCGCCCCACACCACGAGCCGTTGGAACCATCGGCGGTCCCAGAGTCGGGGGCGCCGATCGGTGTGCTCGATCACTGTGGCGCTCGACGCGTCGGTGTGGGGGGCGGCCGTGACGGCCTGGGACACGGCGCCGACGGCCATCAGCCCGCTCCGTGGTTCATCGCGTCGCGAAGACGGTCCCACAGCACGCCGCGAAGGTGCGCGAACTCAGCGGAGCTGCGGATCTCCTGGTCGCGGGGACGCGGGAGGTCGACGGGCACGATGTCGACCACGCGCCCGGGCCGAGCGGACATGACCACGACGACGTCGGCGAGGAAGACCGCTTCGTCCATGTCGTGGGTGACCAGGATCGTCGTGCGGTTGTCGAGTGCGAGCAGGCGGGCGAACTCCTCCTGGAGGAACGTGCGGGTCTGCGCGTCGAGCGCGCCGAACGGCTCGTCGAGCAGCACGAGCTCGGGTTCGGTGGCGAACGCCCTGGCCAATCCGACCCGCTGTTGCATGCCACCGGACAGCTGAGCGGGGAAGTGCCGCTCGAACCCCTGCAGGCCCACCAGTTCGAGGTAGCGGGCGACGCGGGCCTTGATCTCGGACTTGGGCACGCCGAGGCACTCCATCCCGAACGCGACGTTCTTCTCGACCGTGCGCCACGGCAGGAGGTTGGCGTGCTGGAACACCATGCCGCGGTTGGCCCCGGGGCCGTCGACGACGGCGCCGTGCACGGTGACCGTGCCCCGTGTGGCGGGGATCAGTCCGTCGACGATCCGCAACAGCGTCGACTTGCCGCAGCCGCTCGGCCCGATGATGGCGCAGAACTGGCCACGCTCGAGCCCGAAGTTGATGTCCTCGAGCGCGTTGGTCGAGACGGTCTGCCGACCCCGGCGGACGGCGTAGGTCTTCGACACATGGTCGATCGAGACGAAGGAGCCGCTGGTGTCGAGCGCGGTCGGGCGCTCGGCGAGAGGCACGGACAGGTCAGGCATGAGAGGCACTCCTCGACGCGGTCGGTGGCAGGTGGATCGCCTCGTCGTCGCGAGTCCGCTGCAGGAGCGACCAGACGCGAGTCGGCGTGAGTGGAAGCGTGTCGGGCCAGACGCCGATCGCCTTGGCGACCGCCGCCACCACGGCGGCCGGGATCGGGTTCATCGCGCCCTCGCCACTCCCCTTGACGCCCGACGGCCCGACACCGTCGGCGCGCTCGGCGACGAGCGACGTGATACGGCGAGGCACGTCACGCATGCGCGGGACGCGGTACTCGATCAGGTTGGGATTGGCCAGCTGTTGGCCGTCGTAGACCAGTTCCTCCCACAGCGCACAGCCGAGGCCTTGCGTCGCCGCTCCGAGGTCCTGGCCCTTGACGAGCGCAGGGTTCACCGCGAAGCCCACGTCACCGACCATCACGAGGTGCTCGACGGTGACTTCCCCCGTGCGCTCGGCGACGGCGACCTCGACGCCGACGATGCCGACTTCCCAGAACGGCGGCAACTGGGCCGTGGCCCCGCTGCGCCTGATGACGCCGACGCCGGTCACCTCGCCGGCGTCGGCGCCGAACCACGTGCGGATCACGTCCGCAGGGTCGACGGCGCCGGGCGCCGAAGACGACTCGTCCGTGCCGACGACCACGAGCTGGCCGTCGCGCTCCACGACATCGGTCGCGTCGATCCCCATCGACTCGGCATGCATCGACCGCAGCTTCGACCAGATGTCGTCGCACGCCGCCGAGATCGCCAGACCGACGAGCGTGGTGGTGCGGCTCGCCCCGGTGGTCCACTCGTACGGGGTGAAGAGCGTGTCGGACTGGCCGACCGCCACCCGGGACACATCGATGCCCAGGCGATCGGCAACCATCTGGGCGAGTGCGGTTCGGCTCCCTTGCCCGAGCTCGGTCGAGCTGGTGAGCAGCGTGGCCGAGCCGTCGGCGTGCATTCGCACGTGCGCAGTCGAGATCGGCGACGCTCCTGCGTCGGACGCCGACAGGGCGAGTGCTCGCCCGCGCCTCACGCCGGGGGTCGGGGGCATGGCGTGTTCGTCGAGCGCAGCCCGGACGTCGTCCATGTCGGCGAGGAGGTCCGCGTCGATCGGCCGTTTGCCCGGCATCAGCTCCGTGCCGCGGGGCGCGAGGTTGATGCGACGGAGCTCGACGGGGTCCATACCGAGGCACTCGGCGGCGTACTCGAGGTTGAGCTCGCCGGCGAGGGCACCCTGCGGGGCTCCGAATCCACGGTACGAAGACGCCGGCGTGGTGTTCGTGTAGACGGCCCGGCCGACGACGCGCAGCGCCGGGACGCGGTACGGCCCGAAGCATCGGTGCGCACACTTGGTGAGGACCAGCGGACTGTTGTCCGCGTAGGCGCCGGTGTCGAGCTCGATCTCGGCGTCCCGGGCGACGATCCGCCCCTCGGCATCGAAACCGGTGCGCATCGTCACGACCGCGCCGTCGGCGCGGGTGGTGTTGATGGCAGCCTCGACGTCGGTGGTCACCTTGACCGGCCGACCGGTCACCCACGATCCCACTGCGGCGAGCGGTTCGAGTTTGGTGTACGACTTCGAGCCGTAGCCACCGCCGACATACGGCACCTCGACCCGCACCGCCGAGAGCGGCAAGCCGAAGATCGCCGCCAGCTCCTTGCGCACCATCAACGGGTGCTGAGCCGTCGAGACGACATGGAGGCGCCCGGGCTGGTATTCGGCGACGGCGTTGTACGTCTCCATCGCATAGGCGTAGACCATCGGGAACCGGACGGTGTTGGCCACCAGCGTGGCGGCACCGGCCATCGCGGCGTCGACATCTCCCCAACCGATCTGGACCTGGTGGGCCACGTTGTCGGTCTGCTCGGCCGGTTCGACCTCGAGGAACCCCGCGCCGGGGTCGAGGTACGAACCGGTGTGGATCGGGGTCGCCCCGGTAGCGAGGGCGGCGGCCGGGTCCATCGACTCCGGGAGCTCGTCGTACTCGACGCGTACGAGCGATGCCGCATCGCTGGCATCGTGGAGCGACTCGGCCACGACGAGCGCGACCGGCTCGCCGAAGTAGCGGACCCGGTCGCCGGCGAGGATCGGGTGGTCGGGGATGATGTGGCCGAATCGCGACCGGATCCCGACGAGGTCGGCGGCGGTCACGACGGCGATGACGCCGGGGGCGGCCAGGGCATCGCCGGCATCGATCTCCTGGATGCGGGCGTGGGCGCGCTCGGAGCGGACCACGGCTCCGTGGGCCTGGAACGGCATCGTGGCGTCGATGCTGTAGGCCGCCCGGCCCGTGACCTTGGCGAAGGCGTCCCGCCGTGGGACCGAACGCTGATCAGCCACGGGCTCCGCCCGACGCAGCTCGCGCCTGCCTGACCGCCGCCTCGATCGGCGCGTACCCGGTGCACCGGCAAAGGTTCCCGTCGAGCCACTCGCGGATGGTGTCGTCGTCGACGTCGGGCTGCTCGTTGAGCAGGGCTACGGCCATCAGCACGTACCCGGGTGTGCAGAAGCCGCACTGGAAGGCGTTCTGGTCGCAGAAGGCCTGCTGCACCGGATGCAGCCTGGTTCCGTCGGCCAGTCCCTCGATCGTCGTGACCGCCCGGCCGTCGAGATCGCAGGCCAGGAGCGAGCACGAGCTGGCGGGCTGACCGTCGACGAGCACCGTGCATGCCCCGCACACCTGGAGCTCGCAACTCACCTTGGTGCCGGTCAGACGGAGGTCGTCGCGCAGGAACTCGGCCGTGGTGACGCGGATCGGCACGCGCCGCTCGACGAGGCGGCCGTTCACCACGCACGTGACGTCGGTCGAGGTGCTCACGGCACGTGGTCCAATCGCTCGGCGAGGTAGCCACGCAGCACTGCACGCTTGTACTCGGCACTCCCAGCGAGGTCGTCGGACAGGCCGAGTCTCTCGGTGAACGACTCGACCGCTTCGGCGTCGCCCGGACCGAACTCGCCGGCGACTGGGCGCTCGGTTGCGGCGCCGACGACGACGCGACGGCGGTCGCCCACGGGCACGACGGCGACGCCGATCGTCGGCCGTTCGTAGCTCTGCAGCTTCCAGTACGTGGTCCCGGCGGGCTCGAAGGGCACCCGGATGCCGACGAGCAGCTCGTCCGGGCCGAGTCTCGTCTCGAACGCCCCGACGATGAAGTCGTCCACCGACATCGTCAGGGAACCCGACGGACCGGCGATGTCCACGGTCGCGCCGAGCGCAACGAGCAGCGTCGCGAGGTCCGACCGGGGCTCGGCGAAGCAGAGGTTGCCGCCGATCGTGCCGGTGCTGCGCACTCTGGCGTTGCCGACCCGACCGGCCGCGGCCGCCAGCGTCGGAGCCTTGTCCCGGACAATGTCGCTGCTCGCCAACTCCCGGTGCGTGGTGACCGCTCCGAGACGCAGCTGGTCGGCCTCTGCCGTGATCCCCCCGAGGTCATCGATGCGCTTGAGATCGACGATCGCGATGGGGAACCGCACGCCCAGCCTGAGCGCCGGGACGAGCTCCGTCGCTCCCGCGTACGGAGCGTGGTTCTCGTCGATCACGGCCAATGCCTCGTCGATCGACGTCGGACGAACCAGCTCGAGCTCGGGCAGCACGCTCACGCGACGAGCCCCACGCTTGCCGCCGAGCAGAACTCGTCGACAAGTTTGCGCGCCTTCGTCCGGATGGTGCCGGCACCGAGCGTCGCCACCTTGCCGGTGATCTCGTATGTGCCGCTCGCCGTCACTTGTGTCGAGGAGTCGTCGACGGGCACGAGATCGACGGCGGCGTCGATGACGATGCGGGACCGTACCTGCCGGTCCTCGCCGGTCGCCCTGACCGCGATGCGCCGTCCTTCGACCACGTCGACCACGTCGATCGCGAGATCGGCCTTGAGCGAAAAGGGGCCGACCTTGTCCTGCAGCACGGCGTCGTAGTGACTGAGCGGCGCCCGTTCGGTCACGTGGTGGAGGATCGGGAGCCACGACGCCACCGTGGTGACGTCGATGAGTCGCGGCCAGATCGCTTCCGTCGGCGCCGCCACGATCAGGTCCTGGCTCAGCGTCTCGCGGGCCATCGCTACGCGCTCCGGAGGGCCGGCAGCACTTCGCGGCCGAGCAGTTCCATCGACGCGAACCAGCGCTCGTACGTCAGCCGGAAGTCGAAGACGAGATGCCGAACACCGACCTCGGCGAACCGGTGGACCTGCTGCACGACCTCGTCGGGTGTGCCGGCGATGAGCGATCCCTCGATGTCGGCCGCGGTCTTGAACTCGCCGGACTCCGGCTTGGCCCACCACTTGCCACGCTTGTTGGCCCAGGCGATGAGCCCGTCGATGTTCAGTCCCTCGAATGCCGCGTCATGCATCGGAGCGATCGATGTCGGCGGGATGACGCCGATGGTCGGCATCGGCCGCCCGTTCTCGTCGGTGATCTGGCGCATCGTGGCGGCGCGCTGCTCGATCGTCCGCAGGGTTGTGCGACCCGGCATCCAGCCGTCGGCGTACTCCGCGGCGAGGCGGGCGGACTTGGGGGTCGCGCCGCAGTACCAGAACGGAATGGGCGACGCCGGCTTCGGCGCGACGGTGACGTTGGTGAAGTTGTAGTACTCGTCCTTGTAGGTGACGTCGTCCTGGGTGGCCAACAGGCGGAGGATCTCGGCGTTCGACCGCACGAGGTCGACGCGGTTCGCGTCGCCCATGCCGACGACGTCGAATTCGTGGTCGAACGTGCCTGCGCCGAAGCCGATGACGAGCCGGTCCTCACCGATGAGCTTGTCGATCGTCCCGAGCGTCAAGGCGGTGTGGACGGGGTGGCGGAACGGGATCAACGACCCCGTCCCGAGCTGGATCCGCTCGGTGACGGCCCCGACGGCGGTCAGCGTCGTGAGTGCTTCGTAGAACGTCGGGTCGGGCGTCTCCATCTCACCGTGCGGTTCGAAGACGAGATGGTCGCGGACCCACAGCGAGTCGAACCCGTAGCTCTCGGCGAGGACGGCTCCGTCGAGCAGCTTGCTGCGATCAGCGTGCTCTCCGAAGTGCGGCAGCAACAGGCCGTACTTGATGCTGGCTGCGCCGGTCGGGGCGACCGGGCTGGTGGTGGTGGTGTCAGTCATGTCATGTTCCTTCGTGGCGGATGATCAAAGGGCGGGGCGGGCGAGACGGCCCCAGCCCGGCTTGCCGACGACGGCGCCGTCCGCGAACACGTCGGTCCCGCGAACCATGGTCCGCGTGATCGCGCCCTGGCTGGTCCGGCCGTCGTAGGGCGTCCAACCGCTTCGCGACAGCACGGCGTCGTTGGAGTAGGTCGTCGTCCGGCGCGGATCGAACAGCACCAGATCGGCGTGGTAGCCGGGACGGATGAACCCCTTGTCGGCGACCTTGAACTCGGTGGCCGGCTCTTCGGCCACGACCTCCGCGACGCGCGGCAGCGAGATCTTGCCGTCAGCGGCCGAGTCGAGCAGGAGGGCGTACTGATCCTGGATCCCCGGCGTTCCGGTGTGGCACGCCCAGCAGTCCTCCCACCCAACTTCCTTCTCCGCCCGGGTGTGGGGCGCGTGGTCCGACGCGAGCATGTCGATCGTGCCGTCGTTGAGCGCCTCCCACACCGCTTCGCGGTGGTGGTCGGGGACCCAGTACGACAGGGCGTAGGGACCGAGCTCGTTGACGTCGCGCCACGTCGACAGGAAGAGCGCCCAGTGGTTCACCTCGCAGCTCACCTGCACGCCGCGTTCGCGCGCCCGGCGGACGAGCTCGATCGAGCCGGCGGTCTGCATGTGGACGATATGGAGCTTGGTGCCGGTGGCCTCGGCCATCTGCAACAGCACGGCGATCGCGGTGTCCCAGATGAGGCCGTTGTGGGTGGCCAGCGTCTGGGCGTAGGCCTGCGGGCTGCGGTCACCCTTTGCCCAGTACGACTGCTCGGTGACATCCATGATCGCCTGGTCGTGGGGGTGCACCATGAACGGAAGCCCGGTGGGCTTGATCGCCTCGAACATGCGGAGCAGATGCCCGTGGTCGTGGATGCCGCTTCCGCTGGGGTGCGGGTAATCACGCCCGGTGTCGACGACCATGTAAATCTTGAAGGCGGCAACGCCGGCCTCGGCCATCGCCTTCACCTCGTCGAGCTGCGACGGCACGGGATTGTGGTTCCAGTCGACGAGGCTCTTCGAGTCGTACAGCTCGAACAGGTCGTCGAGGATCTCGCGCGTCTTGGTGACGGGATTGAGGTTGGGCATCCCGAAGACCGTCGTGACACCGCCGGCGGCGGCGGCCGTGGTGCACGTCGAGATGTCCTCCTTGTGTACGTATCCGGGCTCGCGGAGATGGACGTGGACGTCGATCATCCCCGGCAGCACGTACTGGCCGGAGGCGTCGACGCGTTCGACGTCCTCGTGGAGCGGTACGGCTCCCGGCGACGCGACGGCGACGATGCGCTCGCCGGCGATCAGCACGTCAGCCGGCTGCACCCCGGCGCCCGTGACGACGGTGCCGCCGGCGATGACGCGATCGATTCGCGGCTGCGGGAGCGTGATCCGGTGGCTCGCGGTGGTGGGGGTCGTGGACGTGGTGGGTTCGGTCGTGTCGCCGTTCATGAGGACGTCGCCTTCAGGTTCAGGGTCTCGTATGTGTCGGTGTCTCGGATCTGGGTGCGCATGTCGATGGCCCCGCCGTCGAAGCCGGCGCGATACCAGCCGACGATCTCGGGGATCACCTCGGCGCCGTACTGCTGGTAGGCCGCGTAGTGGGTGGTGTGGCGTTGCATGATCAACCGCTTCGGAGCACCGGCCTGCTCGTACAGTGCAACGGCGTGATCGGTCGGCGTCACGGCGTCGTCGGCGACACCGATGATCAGCAGCGGCGTCGGGGCGACGAGGCCAACCACATCGATCGGCCGGTAGCGCATGATCGCCTCGGCGCAACGCAGCGGGACCGAGGTCGGGATCCGCGAGTCGACGTCGCCTTTGACGTTGATCGCCTTGCGCTCGGGGGTCGCCACCATGATCTCCTCACGGGGATGGACCAGTTCGCCGGTGCCGCTCAGCACCCGTTGCTTGCGGTCGGCGTCGAGGCGTGCGAGGAATTCCTGCCACTCGTACTCGCGACGCATGCGGTGCAGCCAGTCCTCCCCGTCGGCGACGGGGACCTGGGAGACAGCGACGCGAACGCGGCGGTCGGCGGCTGCGAGCAGGACGGCGTTACCGCCACCGGTGCCGCCCGACCCGAACACTCCGAGGTTGTCGGCGTCGACGTTGTCGCGGGTGGTGAGGTAGGTGACGGCATTCTGCAGGTCCTCAAGCTGCATCTGGGGCAGCAAGATCCCGCGGTCACCGTCGCTGTCCCCGAAGCCGCGGTAGTCGAAGATGAGGACGTGGAACCCGGCCGCGGTCAACGCCTCGTGGTAGGGCAGGTAGAGCTTGGCGTCCTTGAGGCCGAGCCACCCCGGACCCTGCACGATGGCCGGCGCCGAGCCCGACATCTCGTCGGGGGATCTCAGGATGCCGCGCAGGCGAACGCCCTCGCTGTAGAAGTCGACTGATGCTTGTCTCATGATCGGTGTGATGTGTCCTTTCGGGGGCGCGCGCGATGAAGCGGCGGTCACTCGGCGTGGTGGTCGGGCCGCCTGGCCCTGGATTCCGCCGGGCTCGGTCGGAGCCGGGTTGGGTGAACTGGTGCCGGGAGTCCGGCGCTACGTCACGTGTGCCGTTCGAGCCACGCGATGAGGTCGTCGCGGGACACCTCGAGGTGTTCGGCGACGATCCTGGCCGCCGCGTCGGCCGCCCGATCGACGATCGCGCGCCGCAACGCGAGGTGAGCACCCTCGGCGTGACGGTGCGTGTTGAGGTGGTAGCGGGTCACCTCGTCGCGCATGCGCATGATGACGCCGTGGATGCGCGGTGAGCCGCTCAGCCGGTACAGCTCGTCGTAGAACGCTCGACGGCTGCGCTGGCCCACCACCGGGTCGTCGGCGAAGTGGTCCATCGTCTCGCCGAGTTGGGCGAGATGCAGCGCCTGTCCGTCGTCGATCCGCTCGACCGCCCGCTTGGCGGCCATCGGCTCGAGGGCCATGCGCACGTCGTAGATCTCGCGGACGTCGTCGACGTTGAGCTTCGTCACGCGGGCGTTGCGACGCTGGTCGATCTCCACCAAACCGTCGCCAGCCAGTCGAATCAGTGCGTCGCGCAGCGGGATTCGGCTGACGCCGTACCGCTGAGCGAGCTGGGCCTGGTGCAGGTGCTCCCCCGGCGCGAACTCCCCGGTCAGGATGGCCGCCCGCAGGTCGTCGACGAGGGCGTCCGTCATCGTGGCCGGACGCTGCAACGCCACGACGTCGCGCTGTTCGCTCATCCGACCTCCTGAAGTCGCGAGTTGGTACCGAATGCACACCGCTGGTACGGAGGACCGTCCGGGTGCACGTGGAGTCTGCCATCCCCATGCGTGCCTATACAAGCATCCATGTATACATGAATGCAAGCGCCGGAACCCCTGTTCACGCAATGGACACGCACGACGGGTCCCCGCCGCAACCTCGAGCCACACGCTTGACCTCTCATCCGTCGGGTAGATAACCCCGACGGATGACGGGTGGGCGATCCAGGCGTCGCCAAGCGCGATGCGGGTGAGTCAGCCCCCCCCGGCGCAGGCGCTCGCGCACTGCGATCGCAGTACACCGCGGGTCATGTTGGCGATCAACGAAAGTCGCGTTCTGCGATCGGGTCTGTCAGGAACTTGGTGTAACTGGTCTGGCTGGTGTTGGTTGTTGGGATCGTAGGGCTCTCTAGAAGAGGCGGCCCTCGAAGGTGATCGCGAAGGCGTTGAGGGCTGGCTTCCAGCGGTTCATCCAGCGTTCCTGACCGGTGCCTTTCGGGTCGAGCGACCGCACCACAAGGTAGAGGCACTTGAGTGCGGCCTGCTCGTCCGGGAAGTGACCCCGCGCTCGGGTCGCCCTTCGGAACCTGGCGTTCAGCGACTCGATGGCGTTTGTCGAGTAGATCACCCTGCGGATCTCTGGGCTGTAGTCCAAGAACGGTATGAACTCGGCCCACGCATTCGTCCAGAGCGTCTTGATGGCCGGGTAGCGGTTCCCCCAGATCGTGTGGAACTCGTCGAGACACCGAGCGGCGTCGGCCTCGTTGACCGCCGTGTACACGGGCCGCAGGTCGCGGGCCATCTTGTCCCAGTCCGCACGCGAGGCGAGCCGGAACGTGTTACGGATCAGGTGCAGCACACACGTCTGAACCAGCGCCAGCGGCCACGTCGCCTCGATCGCTTCGGGCAGGCCTTTCAACCCGTCGCACACGACGATGCACACGTCATCGACGCCACGGTTCTTGATCTCGGTGAGCACCTGCAACCAGTACTTGGCGCCCTCGCCGCCGGTGCCGACCCAGAGCCCGAGGATGTCGCGTTTGCCGTCGACGGTGACCCCGATCGCCGCATACACGGGCGGTTGGCGACTTGGCCGTCGCGGATCTTCACCACGATCGCGTCGATGAACACCACCGGATACACCCGCTCGAGCGGTCGGTTCTGCCACTCGGCGAGCTCGCCCAGCACCCGGTCGGTGATCTTCGAAATCGTCTCACGCGAGATCGTCGTCGAGTACACCTCAGCGAGATGGGCTTCGACCTCACCGGTCGTCAACCCTTTCGCGGTGAGCGAGATGACCATCGAGTCGACCCCATCGAGCCGCCGCTGACCCTTACGCACCGTCTCAGGCGCGAACGTGCTATCACGGTCCCGCGGCACGTCCAGCCGGATCGGGCCGATCTCGGTGATCACCGTCTTCGGGCGAGTGCCGTTCCGAGAGTTGCCACCGTTGCGGCCCTCGACAGCGTGCTTCTGATAGCCGAGATGCTCATCCATCTCGACCTCCAGCCCGGTCTCGAGGACCTGCTTGGTGAGATCGGCCAGCAAGCCGCCCGGCCCGACGAGACTGCGCCCATCGGCCTTCGCTTGGTCGACCAGCCGCTCCGCCAGCGACCGATCCGGCCGCGCCGCCACGGTCTCCTCCGACGGTGTCTCCACCGCCACATCATCATGCATCATCGTTGTCTGTCCTTCCCGCCGAGCAGCCGCTCAGCGTGTCAGGCCAGACCAGTTACACCGGGGATCTGACAGTCCCATGCGTTAGACCTCGATACCGAATAGCTGCTCGGCATTGCGGAAAGCGATCTTCTCCTTGTCTTCACGCGGAAGATCGACTGCTCGGAACCAATCGGTGCCCTGCTTAACACTGTCGATGAATGGGTAGTCGGTTGCGAACATCACCCGGTCCACATTGATGTACTTCAGCAGTTGGTCGAGGAGGTTGTCCTGGAAGAACGCACTGGTGGTGAACCAGAAGTTGTCCTGGAAGTACCGCTCGAAGGGCTTCTCGAGTGAGTTCTCAGTCGGCTCGCCCATGTCGTTGATGATCCGCTCGTAATAGAATGGAAGCCCTTCGCCCATGTGACCCATGATGACCTGCAGCTTGGGGAATCGGTCAAACACTCCGTACGCAATCATCCGGACAGCCTGGATCAGCACCTCCTGGTGCCAGCCGAGACCAGACCCGCTGAAGATGTAGTCCTGGTACTCTTTCGTGTATTCCGTCCGTGTCGTGGCGTAGTAGATCTGGTAGATCTCGTCAGCCGGATAGCCGGGATGCAGGTAGATTGGCACATCGAGAGCCTCGGCACGCGCCAGCACGGGGTCGAAGTCGGGGTGATCGAGGTACCTCCCCCCGATGTGTCCGTTGGTCAGTGCGCCGAGGAAGCCATCGTCTCGAACCGATCGTTCCAGTTCGTCCGCCGCAGCCTCCGGGCTCTGCAATGGCAGAGTTGCGAAGGCCTCGAAGCGGCCAGGGTGGTTGGCGATTGGACCTTCGACGAGCAGCCGGTTGAGACGGTAGGCAAAGTCGATGCCCTCCTGCCCCGGGACGAGCTGTACAGACGGGGTGTGGGCGGAGAGGATCTGAACGTTGAGCCCTCCCTCGTCCATGTCGCCGATGCGGCGCTCACCGAGATCTGAAAGGCCAATCTCCTCGAGGAAATCGATGTGGTCCTGGTTGATGGAGTTCAGCTCCAACAGCTCGGGAGTGGTGAACGTTTCTTCGACACCGATGAACTTCAGATCTTGGTCACGAAGCGAGATTTCGTCATCACCAATCGAGTCGGTCGGCGTCTCAGGCGACCTGTCTGAAGCCTTGTTGGCGTCCGCGCTCGAGGCGAGTGACGTCGCGGATAATCCTACGCCGGCGCCGAGCGCAGCTGCGCGACTGACGAAACTGCGGCGTCCCATCAGCGGTTGCGCTGGGCCTTGTTCGATCGGGTTCATGCTGTGTGTACTCCTGCGTCGAGTGGGTATTGCACACCTCATCATCCGCATCTCGCCGGCGCATGTCGTCGTCTCTGCGCGGGCGATCGCGTCTACTGCACTTGCAGTAGACGCGAGCTCGGCAACGACGGTCAGCGGTGACTTCGCGAGAGAGTTCTTCGTCGGGCTGAACGACACGATGGAGTCCGCTCATACCGACGGTGTAGAGACCACCACCCGAGCACGACGCTGACTCGACTTCTGGACGGTCGTGATCGGCACCAACACACGGCTCGCCCACGAGCCGAGCACCTTCGTCGACGCATTCCTCATCGACAGCGATTCGACGACTGCAGCAGAGGGCACTGGCTCGTTGCGTCGCTCGGGCTCGGCGTCGTGGAGCGAGTCGAGAACGTCGCCGGCGCCATCCACGCCTGAGACACCGAAGTGACGTGGTTGATCGGCCATCCCTCTCTCTGGGTAGAGGGATTGCACGCGCAATCAAGAATGTATAGATTCTAACATCGTGCCGGAGGGGGCAGTAGATCACGCAGTGTTCGTCGTTCACTCGACGCCTACCGACCTGTGGCCGCCGTCGGATGACGAGCTGGCCGCTCACATCGAGTTCATCCAGCAGCTCAACTCCAGTCGTACGACGTTCTTGTCGGGACCGTTGCTCGGTAAGGACGACGCATGGGACGGCAATGGGGTGACGGCGATTCGGGCGGAGTCTCTGGACGACGCGATCCGGATCATGACGGACGAGCCGTTGGCGCTCGCTGGTCGACGGCAACAGACCATCCATCGCTGGGCGATCACGTCAGGCTGCCTGACGATCAGCCTTTCGGTGTCCGATGCGGGAACCCGGACCGCTTGACGAGCAACGATCAACCAGCAACAGGAGAGGCAGTGCATGGACCAGGCAGAACGACGAGAGTTTCTCGTATCGCATCGCACTGCGGTGTTCGGCTTCGGCCGGAAGGCGGACGGGCCAGCGATGTCGATCGTCTACTACGTCATGGATGGTGAAGACGTACTGGTGTCGACGATGTCAGCGCGGGGCAAAGCGAAGGCGGTGCACCGCAACCCGAAGGTCTCGCTGATGATCCTCGACGAGAAGTGGCCTCCGACGTACCTGCTCGTTTACGGCGATGCCAAGGTCGAACGTGACCTCGATGCCGTCACCGATCTCAACATGCGCATCCTCGGCCTGATGGCGGGCGAGCCGACTCCCGAGGAACGCCGGGCACAGGTGCGCCAGTCGGCAATCGACGAGGACCGTGTGGTACTTCGCATCCGTCCGTACGCGAGTTTCGAGACCCCGCCCCGTCATGTCCACAAACCCGAGGATCTCGACGGTCTGACGCACTGGGCGAGCACCGTCTTGGCCTGGGCGTGATCGGCGCCCGGCGATGCGAGTAGCGAACCACGACAACACCCCCGCTTCTCGTCACCGACGGCGGCGGCATCGATCTCGTTGTTGCGTCGGAGGCGAGGTGGCAGACGATGACCGACCTAAACGACGATTGGGCGGCATTCCGCGCCTGGATCGACGCCGGGGTGGATGGACCGGACCGCCCATCGATCCAGATCTGCTCCGGGCCGCCGTCGCATCGGCCTCGGCAAGTCTTTGCGATCGGCCTCAACTACGCTTCGCACGCGGCGGAGGCCGGGCACCACGGGCGCCCGCTGTTCCGCCGAGCCGTCACGAAGTCCCTGTCGCGTCCCTGACCAGGCCCCGCGGCGACATCGTAGTTCCACCGCACACCGTCGATTGGGAAGTGGAGCTGGTGGTGGTCATTGGCGACACCGGCGGGCGGTGTTCCCGCCGAGGATGCTTAGGGGCACGTCGCTGGCGTCACCGTAGGCCAAGTCCTGTCCAATCGCGTCGTGCACCTGCAGCCCCCAGTTCCACGGATGAGCCTCGGAAGGTCCTTTCCAGAATTCGGACCGATCGGGCCGGAGCTGGTCACCGTCGACGAGGTCGACAATCCAGATGACCCGGAATTGCGATGTGAGCTGAACGGCGAGGTGATTCAACACGCGCAACGTCCGACATGATCTTCTCGCATAGGGCCCCGAAGAGCCACCGACCTTCCGGGCACCAACGGATCTCGACGAACTGATTGCAGGAGCAACATGACGAACGCCCGACCCGGGCCGATAACCCGCTACGACTGGGTGGACGCCCGCCTGCAGGCCGAGATCGTGCTCGGCAACCTCCCTGCCGGGTCGCGAGTCAAGGTGAACGATCTTGCTCGCGACTGGACGCTAAGTCCGGCACCGCTGCGCGAAGCGGTGCAGCGATTAGCCGCCCGCGGGGTCCTCGAAATGTCACCGCAACGCGGGGCTCGAGTCGCCCCCGTCTCGCTTCGCGAGGCTCACGAACTATATGAGCTCCGCATGCAACTCGAGCCACAGGCCTTGCGGTTGTCGATGTTGAACGCCGACGAGTCCTACAACGCGGACGTCATCGATGCCCACCGCTCGTTCATGGCGCTCGGCCGGCGACCGCGTTCCAACCCAGCGAGCGCCTCTGACATCTATCTCGCCCACCGGACGTTCCATGACGCGACGATGTCGCGCTGCACGGTTCTCTGGCTGCTGCGCCTCGTGGGTGTGCTCATGGATCAGACGATGCGGTACATCAGATTCACCTTCGCGAAAGAGGCGCCGAGGCGCGGCGAACACGACGAGTTGGTGGAGTTGATCGTTTCCGGCGACGTCAACGCTGCGCCGAGGGCGCTGCTCGAACACCTCGAGCGTTCGAGCATTTATCTCGAGTCGGCTCTGGCAAAGGCAGGACTCGACTGAAGTGCTCGCCACCTGGCCCGGTGAGACGCGCCGCGCGGCCGAACGGCGTCGGCTTCCCCTCGAGGTCTTCGAGCTGGAGCTCTCCTTGCTGGGCCGCCGCGGCGGCATCGTTCGCCCGCTCGCGCGCTGCCGCGATCTCCGCTGCCCAGCGGGCTGCAGCATCTTGCTCGGCGGCCACGGTTGCCGTCCGCCTGACGATGGAGACGGTCACGGTCAACGGGAGGGTGTCGACGCGACGAGTGCGGCGCGCTAGCGGCCGCTCCGGTGGGGAAGTCGCAGCAAACCGTCCATGACCGGAGAACCTACGTCATGTTCAGTTCGATGACGATCATGACGACGAGACGTCAGTTCAGTCGTCGGCGGCCCGGTGCGGGGCCAGACATCGCCTCTCCTTGCCTGCCACGGGCTTCGCCGCGTCACGCGGCGCGACGAAGCCCGTCCCCATTGACCGCTCCTCCGGTTCAGTGCAGGTCTTGCCGGGACAGGCTGGTCGACGGCGGCTGTTCAGCGGCGAGGAGGCAACTGGTGCTGTGCGCTGGCTTGATCTCGACGAGGTGCACCCGATCCCGTCCTCGAAAGCGCACCTTCAGATGTGCACCGTCGACGCTCGCGAGTTCGAGTGCTTCGCGCAAGGCTGCAGGTGCGTTCTCTTGCAGGAGCTGCTCCGACTGCGATGCCAGCTCCTCGCCCGCGAGCAGGATGTCACCCTCGAACGCCGTCTTGGCCTTCACACCCTTGACGCCCGAGCCCACGGCTGGATGCCTCGACAGCCACTCGGCCGCGTCCTGGAGCGCCCATCCGCAGCGGCTCGTCGCCACCGGGCAGCGCGAGTGGAACCGGCATCCCTGAGGCGGCCTCGCGGGATCAGGAATCGTGCCGACAAGCGACCTCAGCGCTCGGGTGTGTTGGTCGACCAAAGCAGGGTTCGCCTCGATCAATGCCCGGGTATACGGGTGCTGTGGCGACTCGAACACCTCTGCTGTCGATCCGAGTTCGACGATCTCACCGAGGTACATCACCACGATGCGATCACTGACGTGCTGGATGACTCCGAGGTCGTGCGACACGAAGACGTAAGTGAGCTTGAAGGCCTCTTGAAGTTCGTGAAGGAGATTGAGGATCTGTGCCTGGACGGAAACGTCGAGCGCACTCGTCGGCTCGTCGAGCACGATGACTTGTGGATCCAGTGCAAGGGCACGTGCGATCGAGATGCGCTGCTGCTGACCGCCGGAGAACTCGTGAGGGTAGCGATTGAGATGCTGGGGCCCCAGCCCGACCGCATCGAGCAGCTCCATCACCCGCTTGGTCCTGCCCTTGCCGGACACCGTTCCGTGGATCTGGAGCGGCCTCCCCACGATGTCGATCACCCGATGGCGTGGATTCAAGGATGCGAAGGCGTCCTGGAACACGATCTGGCAGTTCTTGCGGAACTCGCGCTGTGCCGCGTTCGACAGCAGGTCGACGCGGTGCGCCCTGTCCAGAGCCGTCAGCTCCGCCCGCTCTTCGGCGCTGAGCTGCCCGGCTGATCGACCGTGCAGTGTCGTCAACGTGTCCTTCTCCTGCGGGCGGAGCGCGAAGTACACGCCGCCTTCGCTCGGACTCATCAGGGCCGTCAGACAGCGGCCGAGTGTGGTCTTGCCGCAACCGCTCTCTCCTACGATGCCGAGCGTCTCGCCTTTCAGCACGTCGAATGACACGCCGTCCAACGCTCGAACGTGCCCGACCACTCTCTGCAGGACGCCGCCTTTGATCGGGTAGTGCTTCTTCAAGGCGATCGCGGACAGAATCGGTTCGCCCAGCTCGGGGGCCGCCGAGTCCGCGTTCCTTCGCGCCCTCATACTCCCACCGGGCCCTTCTCGACAACCGGTATCTGTACGTGAGGAAGGTCGTCGCCTCCCGTGGCGGGCAGCCCATGCGCCTCTGCAGTGCCGTAACCGAAACACGCCACCGAGTGGCCGGGCGCCACCTGCACGTCTCGTGGCCGTGAGGACCTGCACGCGTCCACCGCGTAGGAGCATCGATCGTGGAACCGGCACAGCGGCGAGTCCAAGCTGAACTCAGGGACCAGACCCTTGATGGCGGCCAGGTGGCCTCGCTCCTGACCAGCGGACGGGACGGCCCCGAGCAGTGCGCGCGTGTAGGGATGATGGGGCGATCGGAACACGCGCTCTGCGGAGCCGATCTCGGCGATCGTGCCGGCGTACATGACCCCTACTCTGTCGCAGACCATCTTGACGACTGACAGGTCGTGGCTGATGTACAGCACCGCCGTGCGCGACCGTTGCCGCATCTCGAGGATGAGTTCGAGGATGCGCGCCTGAACTGTCGTGTCGAGGGCAGTGGTGGGCTCGTCGGCGATGAGGACGTCCGGGTCGCACGCCATCGCCTGGGCGATCATCGCTCGTTGTTTCATGCCGCCCGACAGCTGATGGGGATGGCTCTCCATCACCTTGCGGGGATTCGCGATCTGCACGTCCGCCAGTGCCTGCGCCACCAGGTCGTCCAACATCTTGCGCAGCCGTCGCGATTGTGAGCGGAACGGCGGAAACAGCAGCAGCTGCCGCTCGAGGTATCCCGCCTCTTGCCGTATCGCCCGACGGACCGGTGGCAGGACGGGCCCGTCGAGTCCCGCCAACAGATCGTGACTGCGATGCTGCAGGAAGACCTCGGCCACCTGGTCTCTGATGCTCAGAACGGGGTTGAGCGCCTTGGACGCGTCCTGGAAGATCATGGCGATCCGACGTCCCCGCAGCTGTCGCATCGACTCGACGCTCGCGTTGAGCAGGTCGATTCCCGAACGGCCGGTGCCCTCGCATTCTGGACAACCGGGGCCACCGCACGAAGGGCAAGTGGCGGCGCCGGTGCCGCCGCAACTGCTGCAGCACGCTCCTTCGCAGAAGGGACACAAGCCGCTCGGGCGATACGTCACAGATCCGCCTGCCACGACGGCCGGCGGAATGGGGAGTAGCCCCATCATGCTCCGACCGGTGACGCTCTTGCCGCTCCCGGTCTCACCGACGATGCCGAGGATCTCGTTCTCGAAGAGGTCGAAGCTCACCCCTTCGACTGCTCGGGAGACCCGATTCTTCACCCGGAAGTGGATCTGCAGGTCACGGACCTGGATGACCGGCGTGCCGGTGGAGCGAGGCAGGGTTCAGGTTGCGGGATCGCCATCAGTCCTGGGTCCTCGGGTCGAGAACGTCACGTAGACCGTCACCCACCAGGTTGAAGGCGAGCGCCCACAAGAAGATCAGCAGGCCGGGGAACGTCGCGGTCCACCAGTGCCCAGCGGCGATTCCGTCTCGCCCTTGGCTCACGAGCGTTCCCCATTCGGCGAGGCCGGCCTCTGCGAGCCCGATGAAGCTCAGCGTCGCGCCCATGAGGACCACGCGCCCCATGTCAAGCGTCGACTGCACGGTCAGGGGTGTCAACGAGTTGGGCAGGATGTCTCTCCGGAAGATCGAGAACCGCGTGTCCCCGAGTGCCGTCGCCGCTTCCACGTACGTGCTCTCCCGGACTCGTAGGATCTCGGCGCGGACGATCCGCGCATATTTGGTCCACAGCACGCACGCGAGAGCGATGGTGATGTTGGTGAGCGACGGACCGAGCGCGGCAGCGATCGCCAGAGGAAAGAGCAGCTCTGGTACGGCCATGAAGATGTCCACCAGACGCATGACCAGCTCGTCGACCTTGCCCCCCAGGACTCCCGCGAGGCTTCCCACAACGACCCCGATCGCCACCGACAGCCCGACGACGATCAATGACAGTCGGACGGACATCCGCGCACCCCACACGACGCCGTAGAGAACGTCCGCGCCGGTGGATGTCGTACCGAGCAGATGTCCTGATGTGCCCGGCGGTGCGTTGACGAGACCCCAGTCTCGGGGCATCTGATAGGCGTCGGGCGTATTGGGCGCAACGAGGAGCGGCGCGAGGATGGCCATCCCCAAGATCAGGGCAATGACGACGACACCTGCAGCGGCGGTTGGATTGAACAGCAGTCGCACCATCAGCGAACCCGCGCGACGGGCTCGCACGGCCAAGTTCGAGCTCTCATAGCTGGACGCGCCTGCGACGTCCATCGTGTCCATATCAGTCTCCCAGCTCGACACGTCGGTCGAAGTGCGCGTACATCACGTCGACGACGAGATTGAGAACGAGGAAGAGCACAGCGGCGAACAACACGAACGCCATCGTCGATGCCTGATCACCGTTGAGCACAGCTTCCGCCAACCAGCTGCCCAGACCGGGCCACTGGAAGATGATCTCCACGACCACTGCGCCCTCGATCAAGGTCCCGAAGAGCAGCCCGATCACGGTGATGGTGGGGATGAGCGCGTTACGGCGCACGTGGCTCCGAACCACCACCCGCTCAGGCAAGCCCTTCGCGCGCGCCGCGTCGACATAGTCGCGCTTCAGCTCCTCCACCATGGCGGTCCGCATCATGCGCGCGATGATGGCGGTGGCGGTGTAGCCCAAGACCAGCGCAGGCAGGATGACATGCCAGATGGCATCTCGGAACGCAGTCCAGCTGCCCGCGAGCAGGGCGTCGACCGTGTAGAACCCGGTCGGGTGGTTCATTGTCGACCAGATCGTCGGATCTGATCGTCCCACCGGAAACCAGTTGAGGCCTGCCCAGAAGATGGTGAGCACCATCAGGCCGAACCAGAACGTCGGCATGCTGGCTCCACTCACCGCCAGGACGCGGGTCAGGTGGTCTGGCCAACGGTTTCGGTGGCGGGCGGCGAACGTGCCCGCTGCGATGCCTGCTGCGACAGCCAATACAGCCGCCAGGATGGCCAGTTCGAAGGTCGCGGTCGCCTTTTTCAAGAAGACGTCGGCGACCGGTGCGTTCGACGTCGACGACCATCCCAGATCCCCGTGCAGTACTCCGTTCACCCACGCGAAGTACTGCACAGGGAGTGGCTTGTCTGCCCCCAACCTCTCCTCGACGCGCTGCACCTCTTCTGGAGACATTCCGGGCTCGATGTAGGAAGCGATCGGTGATCCGCCCACGCGAATGAGGGAGAAGACCACGATCGTCGCGACCACAATGAGCAGCGGCAATACCAGAAATCGGCGCAGTACATAGTCGCGGAGTTTCATCTACTGTCGCTGTCGTCAGCTCTTGCTGTAGAGGTTGATACGGAGGTTGAGCCGAGGCCACATGGGGTTAGAGACGACGTTCTGCAGCGACTCGCGGTAAATCACGATGTTGTTCCACTGAGCCGTCAGAATCGCCGGCGCCTCGTCGTACATGATGCGCTGCAACTCAGCGTAGAGCTCGGCTCTCACCTCTGAATCAGGCTCGACCCTCGCCGCTTCGATCTTCGCGGCGATGTCCTCCGGGTCGCTGTATCCAGCGCCGAGGTTCGACGGCAGCCTCGTGTCGGTCGGATGTACGGAGTCCCTGAAGTAGCCGTCTGGATCGGTGAAGTCGGGCATCGCCCAGGACCACATCGCGGCCTGGATCGGTTGCGCCGTCGCGAGCTCGTCGAATCGCGCCTCTGGCAGGGCGAGAACGTTGATGTGGAAGTTCGGGTTCAACGCCTCGATGCCGTCCTTCAGGAGCAGGGCCTGCACCTCGAAGCTGTTGCCTGCCTCAGCGATGATCGAAAGGGTGAAACCCTTGTCCCACCACCCGGTTTCGCGGAACAACCGCTCTGCCTCTGCGGGGTCGTAGTCGTAGATCGGCGCGTCAGGGTCGTACCCGAAGAGGCTCTGAGGAATGATGAAGCTCGGCCTCATGGCGGCGCCACCTAGCTGCCCTTCTCGGAAGGCGTCGTAGTCAAACGAGTAGTTGAAGGCCTGTCGAACCCGCTTGTCGTGGAAGAAGTCAGCGGGAATATCGTCACCGTCCGGAAGGTCATCCAGCGGGATGTCAAGGTTGAACCCGATCAGCGAGATGGTCAGACCTGGAACGTCGTCCTCGATGACCACGCCTTCAGTACCCCTCAATGCCTCCGCGGTCGCGGGGCTCGCCGTGATGATGTCATAGTCGCCCGAACGCAGACCCAGTTGCGTCACGGAGAGGTCGGTCGAGATCTCCCAACGGGTCGGGTTCGTTGCGACACTGCCCCAGTACTCCTCGTTGATGTCGAACGTGAGGCGCTCCCCGCGTTCCCAACTCGCAAGGCTGTACGGTCCGCTCCCGGCCTCGTTCTGCGCCATGTACTCATTGGGCGTGTCCGCCGCCACCCCGCCGTTCACCTCGACGACATCGGCGTTGACGATGCTGGCTGCTTCGGTCAGGACCACGTTGTAGAGGAACGTGCCGTCCCTCTCCTTGAGCGTGACCTGCACGGTGCGGTCATCCAGTGCGCTGACCTCGTCGATCCCCTGGAAGGTCTCGGCCATCGATCCCGGCAGGTTCATCGTCATCACTCGTTCCCACGAATAGACGACATCATCAGCCGTGACGTCCGAGCCGTCGTGGAACTTCGCATCGTCGCGCAGGTTGAAGGTGTACGTCAGGCCGTCCTCGGAGACTCCGCCGTTCTCGACCGTCGGAACCTCGGTCGCCAGGGCCGGGAGGAGTTCGGGACCGGAGGGCCCCACCTCGATCAAGCGATCGTAGACGTGGAACACCACGGCAGCACTGATCGATCCAGCCTCCACTGCGGCTGGATCGAGTGACGTCGCGTCCTCACCGATACCCACGACGATCGGTTCGTCGGAGTTCGGCGTACGTACGTTCGCGGCGGCGGAACCGGTCCATGCCGCGGCCCCGAGTCCCACGACGAGGACCGCAGCGATACGTGCTGCGACCGACGCCGACAATCTTCTCATCTTCATGTTGTTTGATCCTCACTGTTGTTGGTCGTCTGTACCGCCGCGACCGGTGGGAGTCCATGCCGCGAGCCGGATAACTAGTTCCGTCCTAGATGTCATTTGTAACTTGGGTATCCTGCATCCATTCCCTCCCTTGAGCCGTTCCGGACCAGCAACACGCCGGTCACCCGATGTCTTTCTCCGTGAGATACCAACGCACCAAAGCGTTGAAGACGTGGGGTTGGTCCAGCCAGAGAAAGTGGTTCGCTTCGTCGAGAATGTGCATCTGCGCGCGGGGGATCTTCTTGTACAGCTCGAGTCCATGCTCGAGATCCTTGTTGGACTGCTTTCCCCAGAGGACAAGAGTCGGACGGGAAATGGTGTGTGCCAGCTCGCTGATGTGAGTGCCATCGATGGAATACATCGCTTGGATCCGTGCGCGGGCATGCTCGGCGTCGGACCAGAACTCCTCGATCATCGTCATGTACATCTCGTTCCATCGCTTGGACAACCGCTCCAGTCGGTCCAGCCAGGGATCGATGATCATCGACGGGTCGAACATGAACGGGGCGATCTGACTGCGGATGCCGTCGCGAGTGGTCAGGTCGAACTTGGGGATCATCGTTCCGGGCTTGAAGACCCGCTTGAAATAGTCGGGGTTCCCGCGGTCTCCGCCCAGAGATGCGCCGGCCATGCTGGCGCTGTCGACCAGAATGAGGCGTTCGACCAATTCGGGTCGCTGAATGGCGATGTAACCCGCGATCCAGCCTCCTTGCGATTGGCCGACAAGATGCACGGGCCCGACGTCCAGCTGCTCGATGAATGCCGCAACGTGGTCCGCACGCTCGCGTACCATCGCCAGCAGCGAACGGTCCAGGGGCGCATCGGTATCACCATGTCCAAGCTCGTCGATCGCGTGGACTCTGAAGGTCTCGGACAACGGAATGATGTTGGGGTACCAGCGGTCCGCTCCCATGCCGATTTGACCCGCTGCGCCGTGCACGAGCACGAGATGGGAGCCACTCGGCGCACCCGCCTCCCACACGTGTGTCCGGTACCCGTCAACGTCGTAGAAGTTGCTCTCAACTCGATCGGGCGAATTGAAGATCGTGGGAAGTTCATCTCTCATGGGGCGAGGCCGTTCTCTTCTCTTTGCTTGCGTGATGGCAGATCCAACACCACAATGCGATCGAACCTAGATCACACTCATTCCACCGTCGACTACTAGGTTTTCGGCATTGATGCCGGGGTTGTCCATCAACATGAAGGCAGCCATGACGACATCATCCACGTGCGGGAGACGCTGGCCCGGGAGCTTGCTCCGAAGCTGCTCGAACACCGCACGACGGATCTCGTCCGCATCATCTGTTGCAGGGGTGCCCCGGACAAGGCCCGGCGTGATGGCGTTGACTCGGGTCGGCGCGGCCTCGATCGCGAGGGTGCGTGTCATGCCCAGGACAGCAGCATTCGCCATCGTGATCGTGGTCGATCCGGGGACTGGCCGCCACGCCGACGCTCCGCCGAAGAGCAGGACCGACGACGCGTCGGTGAGCGCGGGCATTGCGTGATGGACGGCGGCGACGTAGCCGACGGTCTTCATGAGGAGGGTCTCAGAACTGGTGTCCGGTTGATATCCGGCCAAGGTGTTGAAGTCGCGTTTGAGCGCCGTGAGGACCAGGTGATCGATGCTGGCGATCTCGGAGAAGAACTGTTGGATGGAGGCGGGATCGCAGAGATCGCAGCGCCCACTTCGTGCCTCCGGGCCGAGCGCGCGGGCCACCTGGCGCGCCTTGTCCTCGTTCGCGCCGGCAATCGTGACTGTCGAGCCTCGTCGAAGGCCCTCACGAGCGATCTCCTTCCCGATCCCACTGGTCCCTCCGATGATTACGATGTGCTGAGACGTCACTGCGCCCGCCCTTCTTGTTGTTCATCCACGGTGGATTGGCTCTCGGACTGCACGGCATCGACATCGTCGATCTCGAACTGGACCGCAGACCTGGCAGCGACCGCCGGCTTGAGGCGGGCGACCACAGCAACGTGCTCCGGATCGGACTGGTAGGCGCTCAGGGCGTCGGTGGAGGCAAAGATCGCGACGATCGCGAAGTCCGCCGTACCAGGCGCGAGCGCGAGGTCGCGGCCGCAGTGGTACAGGAGAACGCCCTCGTGCCGGCCGGCGATCGTTCGGAGCTCGCGCGCCGCGGTGTCGACGTCATGTTCCTCCACTTCCGGAGTGAACGAAAAGGTGACGACATAGGCAATCGTCATCGGGGTGCTCCCTTGTCCGAGGGTGGCCGGATGGCTGCTGTCATCGGCTCGTCCGAGCGGTATTCGTCATGGCGCCTCGTGCCTCCTGTTCGTCCCAGGAGGCGGCCAAGGTCCGGAACTGATCGAGCAATGCCGGGTCGTCCACGGCGTCGGGGCTGAGTACTGAATCGGCAGGAGCTCCCTGCATGACCCGCTTCAGCGGCACCTCCAGCTTCTTGCCGGTTCGGGTGTGCGGAATGCCCGAGACCACATGGAACTCGTCCGGGACATGACGAGGTGACACCTCGCGCAGCCGCTCCCGCAAGCGTGCGATGACGGCATCGTCGATGCGCCCGCCGAGCGTTGGCACCAGGAACATCGGCATCCGGTAGGAGCCGTCCGGCCGCTCCACACCCAGCACCAGGGCCTCGGCAACGGCTTCGTCGGATTCGACGACGTCGTAGAGATCGGCGGATCCCAGTCGCACGCCGTGACGGTTCAATGTCGAGTCCGACCGGCCGTGCACCGTCCACCCACCGTCCGAGTGTCGGGTGACCCAGTCGCCGTGGCGCCAGACCCCTGGGAACGTGGCGAAGTATGCGGCCGCGTAGTCGGATCCGTCGGCGTCGTTCAGGAAGCCGATCGGCATGGACGGCATGGGACGGGTGATCACCAGCTCGCCGACCTCGTCGATGACGGCACGCCCAGAGTCGTCCCACGCCTCAGCGGCAACTCCGAGAACGGCAGCGGCGAGACGGCCCGGCGCGGCATCGACTCCCGGCGCCCCGCCCAGGAAGGCTCCGACAACGTCAGTGCCACCCGAGATCGAGTCGAGCGGCGCTGTCGTGGAGACGGCTTCGCTGACCCACTGGAAGATGCTGGGTGCGGCGGGCGCTCCCGTGACGGCGATGCGACGGAGGTGAAGCAGCTCGAAGTCGCGCCCCGGCTTGATGCCCTCATCGCGGCAGAGCTGAAGGTGTCCCGGGCTCGTGCCGAACACCGTCACTCGCTCGGACTCAACCAGTTGCCAGAGCCTTTCAGGACCCGGATGGACCGGACTGCCCTCGTAGGTCACCGTGGTCGCGCCGGTCAACAGCGCGCCGACCACGACGTTCCACAGCATCCAGTTCGTGGTCGTATGCCAGAACAAGTTCTCGCCAACGCCCAGGTCCTGGTGCAGGCCGAGCAGGGCAAGATGGGTGACGACAACGCCGGCGTGGCCATGCACTATTCCCTTGGGCTTCCCCGTCGTCCCGGAAGTGAACAGCACCCAGAGCGGGTGGTCGCTCGGAACCTGCACGGTGGTGAACGAGTCAATGGGGGCAGTTGCTGTGATGTCCTCCCAAGCGAACAACGGGGCCGTCAGGTCGGTTTGGGCGAGCCGAAGACCGTCTCGTTCGACACCGACGACTGCGCGAACGCCCAGCAGCCCGGCAAGCTCAGAGACCTCCTTGCGTCGATCGTGAACGCGACCTCCGAATCGGTAGCTCGCCACTGCAACGAGCACTGTCGGCTCCAGCTGGGCAAGCCTGTCACGTGCTGCCCTGGCGCCATAGTCGGGTGCGCAGCAAGCCCACGTGGCACCGACGGCGGCAGTGGCGAGGAAGGCAATGATGGTCTCGGCAGAGTTGGTCACATAGCCGACCACACGGTCGCCTGACGCTACTCCCTGTGTCCGGAGCCACACGGCAACCGCCACGACTTGGTCCGCGAGCTGCTCCCAGGAGACCTCAGCGCGCGAGCCGTCCTCACTGACGGAGATCACTGCCGGCCCGGGCTTGTCGCGATGCGCGAGAACGGTGTCGACGTAGTTCAGCCGAGCTCCCTCGAACCAGCGCGCGCCGGGCATCGCGTGACTGTCCAGCACCGTGTCGGGGGGCCGTGAGCATCGAACGCCGCCGAACTCCCACACCGACTCCCAGAAGTGGTCGGGATGCTCAACCGACCACGAATGCAGTTCGTCGTAGCTGGACACCGAGACGCGGTGTCGGCGCGCAACGAACTGACGGAAGTCTTCCAGCCGCGTCACGGCTGGCACGCCTTCATCGATGCGGATCGGAAGCAGCACCCGCTCGCCATCGGTGGCCCAGTCACTTCGAGTGCGCTCCTGTCATGAGCGCCGCGAGGTCTTGAGGTGCCAGGAATGACGGTGGCGGAGGTGGGCCCCAGTTGTAGAGGCCCTTGGCGCCTTCCCAGGCTCCGGGCGTCCAAAGGTCGTCCTCGACGATGCAGTCCAGGTCTGAGTAGTACTCGGAGAAGTTGCCTGCCGGGTCCTTCAAGTACCAGAAGAAGTTGGACCCGATGTGGTGTCGACCGAGGCCCCAGACATGCCGATCGGGGTCAACCTCCAGCATCGCGCTGGCCCCTCGGCCGACCTCGTCGACGTCGTCGACCTGCCATGAGGTGTGATGCAGGAACGACACGGGTGCCTGCTGCACGAGCACGTTGTGGTGATCTGTCGAGCAACGCATGAAGGCAGCCAGCCCCGGAACCGTGTCACTGACCTTGAATCCGATGCCCTCGATGAAGAATCGCTGGGAAGCCTCCTGATCGGTGGAGCCAAGTACGACGTGCCCGAGCTTTCGCGGCTTCACGGGCGACTTCCGGAGAATCCCCGGCGCGCGCACGTTGACGCGGACCGAGTCTCCCGGCGCGTTGTACCCGGGTGCCGGTGTCGGGTTCGAGACGAGCCGCGGTGCGATCTCAATCGTCACGCGGACTTCGGTGCCCGGGTCGAATGTGACGAGCGACGACGCACGACGCTCCGGTGCCAGGTCGAGCTTCGCCAACGACGACGCGATGCGGTCGAGATCATCAGTGTCGTCGACCCCGATTCGGAGGTCGAGGAGGCGGCGGCGATCGCTGGTCGCGAGCGTCAACTGTTCTCCGCCGTCGACTGTCGAAAAGCTGCGCGATCCATCACGGGGCGTGAGACCGAACTCGGTGTAGTAGGCAGCTGTGGTTTCCACGTTCGGTACGCCGAGCGTGATGCCCGTCAGTCGGTGAAGCGGCATAGCGAGAGGCCTTTCGATGCTCAGGTGGCAGCAGAACAGAACTGGCGCAGGGTCCCGATACCGCTGATGGTGCTCTCCACGACGTCTCCGTCTCGCAGGAACTTGGGGGGTGTGCGTCCAGAACCGACCCCCGCCGGGGTTCCCGTGAAGATCACGTCACCTGGCAGGAGGGTCGTCACGTGCGAGAGGCGAGACACCAGTTCGTTCACCGGGAAGATCAAGTCACGAGTGGATCCCTGCTGCATGACCTCACCGTTGACCGTGCACGTGATGTCGAGGTCGTCAACCTCCGCGCCCAGATCATCTGCCGTCACCAGCCAGGGGCCCTGGGGCGCGAAGCCTGGCCACGACTTGCCCAGCGAGAACTGTGGTGCCGGACCGGCCAGTTGGAGTGCACGATCGGAGAAGTCCTGCCCGACCGTGAACCCGGCGATGTGAGACGGGGCCTCGTCGGGTGACACCCGGGACGCAGTGCAACCGATCACGACGACGAGTTCAGCCTCCCAGTCCACTGTGTCGCTGGGAAGGACGAGGTTGCCCACCGGCCCTGCGAAACTGGTCACGAACTTCGTGAACACCATGGGGGATTCGGGATAGGCCAACCTCGACTCGTCCGCATGGTCGCGATAGTTGAGTCCGATGGCGAAGACTTGCCGCGCGTCGGGAGAGGGCGGGCCGAGCGCGTGGGGGTCGGCGGAGAGCCCGTGGCTGTCGATGTCAGGAGCGGTGGCCTCGTACCACTTCTGGATGGCCGTCCAGTCGTCGAAGACCGATCGCGGATCCGGACCGAACTGCCCGTCGCTCACCGCGGCCAGGTCGAGCACCGTCGCGCCGGCGGAACCGACTGTAGCGACCAGATGGGAACGGCCGTGATAGGTCGCGACTCTCACGAGATGTCACTCCTTGTGACGATGGAGCAGAAGGTGGCGGGCGTCACGCATGCTATTCAGCGCTTTGCGCAATGTCAAAGGATTTTCGAAACTTGGATGGTGCGTCGAGTATCGCCGTTGGTGTTGAATGGGAGGCATGGGAGCCAACACTCGAGCGCACGATGTGCTGAGCCGACTACGAAGCGACATTCTCAACGGGCGTCTGGCCCCCGGCACCAAGCTTGGCTTCACGGAGATGGGCCGCAGGTACCAGGTCTCGACCGGAGTGTTGCGCGAAGTGTTCACACGTCTCGCTGACCAGGGCCTGGCAACCTCGGAGGCCCAACTGGGGTTTCGCGTCGTCGATGTCTCGCTACCGGCACTGTCAGAGCTCACCGAAGCGCGCGTCTTCCTCGAGCGTGGGCTCATGCGGCAGGCAATCGATCGGGGCGACGTGGAATGGGAGACGTTGGTGGTCGCCACTCATCACACCCTGAGCCGCACACCGATGGTGCTCGATGGCGGCGAGACGAATCCGCGGTGGATCGAGGAGCATCAGGCCTTTCACGAGGCCCTGCTCAGCGGCGCCGGAAACCGCTACCTGTTCGATATCGCCTCGAGACTGCGGCTCATCTCCGAGGTGTACCGCTGCTGGACCCGGGCTCGTCGGCCCGAATCAAAACGCGACGTTGCCAGTGAGCATCGTGCCATCATGGAGTCGGCGATCGCCCGAGATCCCGACCACTGCGCCTCCTTGGTCGAGGCGCACATCCGGACCACGACAGCTCTCCTGGTCTCGACCCAGGCCGCGACCATCGATGCGTGACACGCGCGGCGACGACCAGCCCGCTGGCACCAACCGTTAGGTCGGCGCCGTCGATCGGCTGACAACGAGGGGCGGCCCGAGCACGAGGTGCCGATAGCGAGCGCTTTACTCCACCCGGGGAAGGTGGTGTCGAGCGCTTTGGCGCGGTTGGAGAAGCCTCGACCTCGCGGTGCGGGTTCGGGACTTCGCATCGGTCTCGGTTGTGTTGCGGGTCGATCGGAGGCGTTGTGGCGACGGATTCATCGGGGCTGTGTTCTCGGCGCTGGTTGAGCGTCGAGCACGCCTTGGTCTCGCCGTGACTGGCTCGGGGTGCGACCGAAGTGTTCATGGAATGCGGCGGTGAATGCGCTCGGGCTGGCGAACCCGTGGTCTCTGCCGATCTGCGCAATCGACACTGAGTTCGCGGAGGTGTCGTGAAGGACGGTTCTGGCCCTCTCCAGTCGCTCAGATCGAATGAGCGCCGTGACCGTAGTGCCTGCTCGTTGCATCTCGTGTTGTATGCGCCGCGGTGACCAGCCGAGTCGTCTGGCGATCTGGGTCGTGGCGAGATCGGTTTCGGCGAAGTGATGTGACACGTACTCACGAACGAGTTGCGCGAGTGTCGGCTCGGGACTGATTGCGCCGTCGTCATCGCCCAGCAGGCCGATGACATACCTGCAGGAAGAATCGAACTGCGTCACCGACAGTTCGAGGGCGTGATCGGCGAGCGCGTCGATCGTGCGGGATGCGACGGCGACTGCGGCTGTCGGAGACGCCCATGCGGTCGGCCGAAGCGCCCGGTCTGAGACGTCCGATCGGCGGATGGTGAGATAGGCCGCTTCGAAGCCATGCGAATTTTCGAGGACGACGGGTTCGTCGAGCCGGTAGATGAGGAGCGATCCTGCGGCGAACGTGCGCGATCGACGGCGGGTGGTCACGGTGCAGAAGCCGCGACGGATCACTTTGATCTCCCACGCCCCGGTGAGGTCCGACGAGATGTGGGGCTCAGTTCGGGTGATCCGCAGTGGCGAGCTCGCACATCGGGTGACGTGAAAGGCGGGTGTGGTCCGCTGTGCGATCGAGCCGACGAATCCAACGTCGATGTCGACGTCGAAGTCACCGTGGAGTTCTTTGGCTTGGTCGCTCCAGGATGCGAGTCCCGATGCACCCGTGTACGTCACGTTCTGCCGCACGACTCGAACTTAGCTCCACCCGGTCGGGTGAGTCGCGGCGATGTCGCAGAAACGACGGGAACTGTCGACGTTGCGCCCGACAGATCGACACAGCGGTATACATCCCGAACGTCGTTGCAGAGTGGGTGGATGCTCGACCCGCACGATCTGAAGACGATGGATGCCACCGAGATGGGTCGCCGACTCGCCACCCGGCAGCTCCGGTCAGAGGACCTGGCCGCGGCCCACCTCGCGCTCATCGAGGAAAGGAACCCGCCGATCAACGCATTCGCCCTTGTCCGACCGGAGGCGACGCTCGACCGCGCACGTCAGATGGACCACGAACTGGACAACGGCGTCCGTCGCAGCGCGTTCCACGGTGTTCCGTTCACCGTGAAGGACTCACTCGACACAGCCGGATGGAGAACGGCTCGCGGATCGCGCATCTTCGAAGACCGCGTGCCCGACGCCGATGCGACGGCCGTGGCGAGGATGCTTGACGCCGGCGCCGTTCTGCTTGCCAAGACGAACGTGCCCGAGTTCTCGTTCTGGACCGAGACGGACAACGACCTCGCCGGCCGGACGAACCACCCCGACGACGAATCTCGGACCGCGGGAGGATCAAGCGGTGGAGAGTCCGCAGCGATTGCGTCGCGAATGTCACCGGCAGGACTCGGCAGCGACGTCGCCATCTCCGTTCGCGGTCCCGCTCACTGCACCGGCATCGCTGCCCTGAAACCGAGCCGGTCGCGCATCCCAATCACCGGCCACTGGCCGCCCGTACCGGCGAAATTCTGGCATGTCGGCCCGATGGCGCGAACTGTCCGAGATGTCGCCGCGATGTTCGACATACTCCACGGCCGTGACGGCATCGACGAGAACGTAACCGAGCAGCGCCTCGCCCGAACCCCCACCGTCGACACGTCGAAGTTGAAGGTCGGCTGGACATCGCAACCCGCGTTCGGACCCGTCAGTCGACAAGTCGATCGGGTACTCGAGAACGCAGCAACTGCCGTCACCGACCACGTTGCCGTTGTCGAGCACACCAAACAGCTCGACTCGCTTGCCGAACTCGACGGCACGCGAATCAGCGCCATCCTGTTCATCGCCGAAGTGGTGCCCCTCTTCTCGAAGTACAGAGGCCAAGCCCACCTTCTGACCGACCGCGTGCGTCGCATGCTCGACCTCGACATCGCCTCGACTACCGAACAACAAGACGCTCTCGACTCGATCGACCTAATCGAGCGCATCCTCGACCGCTACTTCGGTGACTTCGACATCCTGTTGTGTCCGGTGTGCCCGACCACCGCACCACCGCACAACCGATCACATCTCCAGATCGACGAGGAGTCGGTCCCCGCTCGTGCCGTCATGCGCGCCACAGTCCCGTTCAACCTCACCGGACATCCTGCGGTCTCGCTCCCCTTCGGTACCGCCGACGACGGACTCCCGATCAACGTTCAGATCGTATCCCGGCCCAAGCACGATGAGGTCGCCCTCTCCTTCGCGGCCGCCCTCGAATCGAGGAGACCGACGTCAACGACGAGCGCGAATCGCGGGCTCGACTACGACGTTACGCCTATCCGCTCGAGATCGGTCGGTCGGAGGTCTCGAATGCGTATGCCGCGTCGACTGCGTCTTGGTGGGTCGAGTACTCGCCCACCTTGATCCGTCCGGACCCCAACACTGCCCAGCACGCTTTGCCACCGGCAATCCGCGGCAGAATCAGGACGACGTGGAAGCCGTTGACGTAGTCGGACATGGCAACTCCGTTCCTCAGCACAAGCCTGGGCTGGCGGAGGGCAGCGGACCGAATCAACGGAGGCGTGTGCGGCAGACGTACCCGTGTGAGTGGCTTAGCTATCCACAGTTGAGTGCCGGCCGGGCCGGGGTGGGGTCCGCCCGGCCGACTGTCGCGGGCCGCGGTGGGTGGAAAGCGGCCGCCGGGTGCTCACAACGCTATGCCCTCGGCGCTCCGGCGTCCAGAGCCGCCGCCGGCGGCGGGAGCCCCACGTACCCCCGTGCCGGCTGACGCTGCCGGTCCCCATCCACGGGGACACGGCTTGCGCTCAGCGAATCGTATGGCATTCTGTCATCCAGTTCATGTGATCGAAGCGAGCAGCTCGCCGGAGCGATGTGCCCAACGACACGCCGCCACGTCATACATGGCGAGCACTGACTGGCGCATGATTGGCCGTCGCCCTCGATCCGCGGTTCCCCGACCGATGCGAGTCAGGGCGACCAACCTCGCGGACACCGCACCAGCGGATGCGCCCATCAGCCGGTCATCCGCCCGGGTCAGTGCTCCTCGACGGTGGAAAGCCGGTACCAGATCGGAGAGCGGCGACCCCTGAGGACTGGCGCCGACGATTGATCCGTGACCCACACCTCGCTGTGGCCAGAGGTGAGGTTGACCCGGTCGACGGACGGGTTGGTTGCGCGGCGAGACGGTCGCCGTGCCGGTTGAAGATAGCTTCGAACTCGACGGGTGCGTTGTAGTCGATCGTCGAGTGCAGGCGGCGCTGGTTGTACCAGTGGGCCCATGACAGGGTGGCGAGCTCGAGCTCGTCGACGTCGTTCCAGGGCCGTGGGGCGTCGGGCCCGTAGACACACTCGGTCTTGTAGAGCCCGTTCGTCGTCTCGGCGAGGGCGTTGACGCCCCTATAGGTCAAGACCCTGGTTTCGGGCGCGTCGAAGCAGGCCGGCGGTGGTGTCCGGCCGGGCGCTGTCGGTCAGTGAGTGGTCAGGCGCTGCGCGTGGCGTGGTCGGTCATGACGCGTTGGTAGACCTCGCGGGCGAGGAACCGCTTGAGGCAACGGATGATGTCCTTCTTCGACAGCCCTTCGGCGGTTCGGCGGGCTGCGTAGTCGATGGTGGGCTGGTGGAACCGCATGCGCACGATCACGGTGCGGTGGAGCGCGGCGTTGGCCTCGCGGTGGCCGCCTCGGTAGAGCCTGTGCTTGTTGGTCATGCCCGATGACGCCGGGATCGGGCACACGCCGCAGAGCTTCGCGAACGCTGCCTCAGAGCGGATCCGGTCGGGGTTGTCGCCGAACACGATCAGCATCTCAGCGGCGGTATCGGCACCGATCCCATAGCCGTCACGAAGCGTCGGGGACGTCTGTGCGGTGAGCCCGTCGAGGAGCCGATCGTGACTGGTGATCTCGGCGTCGAGATCGAGCCAACGCTTCGCCAGCGAACGCAGCGCGTGCTTGGTCGAGCCAGTGGTGTCGGTGATTTCGCCGGGCCGGAAGCCGGCGCACCGATCGAGCAGCGCCTTGTCCGGCAGCCCGGAGAGGGACTCGCGCAGCTCTGCGGGAGCGTTCACGATGATCGCCTTCAACGTGATGATCGCTGAGGTGCGGCCCTTGCGGGCGGTGTCTCTGGCCACCTTGATCTGGCGGATCATCTCCACCGTGCCGTAACCGGTCTTCGGGACGATCGTGGAGGTCCCGGCCAGCACCGAACGGGCGGCCGCTTCGGCATCGACGGTGTCGGACTTGCCGTTGCGGCGACGAGCCCTTCGGTCCTCACGGTTGCACTCGACGACGCGATGACCGCAACGCCGCAGGAAGCTCGAGAGCCCGGCGCCGTAGCTGCCGGTGCCCTCGATGCCGAACCGGTCGATCCGACCGAGAGCTTGAGCCCACTGCTCGAGCTCGGTGTAGCCGCCCGTGTCGGCCGACACGGTGACATCGCCGAGACGGGCGCCGTGCTGGTCGATCGCAACTGCGACATGGATGTGCTTGTGGGTGTCGACACCGACGATGACCTTCCGCGTCGGCGCGTCGACTGTCATGCTGGACATTGCTGTTCTCCTTCGTTGGGATCGCAGCGCGCCAGCTGGTCGGGTGGGCGGACAGGACTGTGACGGGCCGATCTGTTGGAACGGGCAGGCCCCTATTCGGTCACTGCCCTCCCGACCAGCCAGCAGCACTCCGGATAACGGAGTCGACAGGCCAGGCCGACAGATCAACGCAAAGGCACGTCACGGCCTGTCGGAGCAAGAGTCAGACCCGACCCGCCGACCCCACCAACATCTCACAGTCGTAGCTGTCAGCGACGGTGCCGATCGATGGTCGGGCGCCGATCTCGTCGAGCCGTTCAGTGAATCTCACCGACGTGAATTGCGACCCCGCATCCGAGTCGGCAACGAGACCGACGAGACGGCGGCCACCGCGGGAGCGGCGGGCCATCTCCAAGGCGTCGAGGACCATGTCGGTGCGCATGTTCGACGCGACGCGCCAGCCGACGATGCGGCGGGAGAACGCGTCGACGATGAAACAGACATAGGCCATCCCGGTCCGTGCCGCCACGTAGGTCAGATCGGTGACCCACAACGCGTCAGGCCGATCCGCTGTGAAGTTGCGGTTCACGAGATCCGGCGCCCTCAGCGCGTCGGGATCGGCTCGGGTGGTGAACACCTTGCGCCGCTGCCGGCTCACACCCTCGATCTGCATCTGGCGCATCAGCCGGGCGACTTGATCCCGGCCGACGTCGTGACCGGCCTTGCGCGCCGCGATCCACAGCTTGTGAGCGCCGTAGACCTTGCGGTTGGCGACCCACAACACCATCAACGCCTGCATCATCACGACATCACGGACAGCCCGCGGCGACGGCGCGGTCTGGCGCCGCTTCGCGGCGTAGTAGGTGCTCGGAGCGATCTGCAACGCCCTGCAGATCGGCTCGACTCCGAGCTCACGATGATCGTCGATGAACCCGACGACCACATCTACGGGCGGTCGAGCTAATGGCAGACGTGGGGCCGGTCCGTCGGGCAGGCTCCACCCGGCGGCCATCGGGTCAGCACTCGGTCGAGTGGAACGTCGAGTTCTTGGCGGAGATCGTGCGCCCGAGGGCTGTCGGGAGACGTGAATGGCTGGTGGGATGACGTGCCGGTTCGAGCACTGGACCATTAGCAAGCCGCATCGTCTCTCCCGCCACCACCGTCGGAAGCAAGGAGCAACGCATGACGACCGTGTTCGTCGGACACGACTGGGCCGAGGACCACCATGACATCTACCTCGAGAACCTCGAGGGTCGACGCCTCTATCGCGGCCGCGTCGACGACGGCCTTGCCGGAGTCGCCGCGTTCCACGCGATCGTCGCGGCGCACGCGGATGATCCCGCCGATGTGCTGATCGCATCGGAAACTGATCGAGGACTGTTCATCACTGCGCTCGTCACCGCCGGCTACGCGGTCATCGCGATCAACCCGATGTCGACCGCGCGCTATCGCGAGCGGCTCTCGACATCGGGCGCGAAGTCCGACCAGGGCGACGCCCGGACACTCGCGGACGTCGCGCGACTCGATGGACACAACCACCGCCGGGTCGAGCCGGACAGCGCGCTCGCTGATGCGATCAAGATCACCGCACGCGCGCACCAGACGCTGATCTGGACCCGCCAACGGCAGCTCAATCAGCTCCGCTCGACGCTGCGCGAGTTCTACCCCGCTGCGCTCGAGACCTTCCCTGAACTGGCCCATCGCGACTGCCTCGCCACACTCGCAGTCGCCCCGCACCCCGCTGCCGCGCACGCGCTCACCGTCGACGAGCTCGCCATCGCCCTCAGCGAAAGCGGGCGCAAACGCAGCATCACGACCCGAGCCGCCGCGATCCTCGAGACGCTCACCGGTGACCAGCTCCGCGCACCACAACCGGTCGAGGCAGCAATGGGATCCCACACCGCTGCGATGATCGCGACCGCGACCGAGCTGACCCGGCAGATCGATCGGCTCGAGGTCGAGCTCGACGAACTCCTCGACGAACACCCGCACGCACCGATCATCCGATCGATCCCCGGCCTCGGCACCAAGCTCGGTGGCCGCGTTCTCGGCGAGTTCGGTGACGCGCCATCACGCTTCGCTGACGCCCGATGCCGCAAGAACTACGCCGGCACATCACCGATCACCAAAGCGTCCGGGCGAAGCCACGTCGTGCTCGCTCGCCGCACCCGCAACCTTCGTCTCGCTGACGCCTGCTACCAGTGGGCATTCACCTCGATCACCCACAGCCCCGGCGCTCGCGCGTTCTACGACCAACGGCGACAGCGCGGCGACAGCCACAGCCGCGCCCTGCGCGCGCTCGGCAACCGACTCGTCGGCATCCTCCACGGCTGCCTCACACACGGCACCCGCTACGACGAACGCACCGCTTGGGGACACCGCGCGACGAACGCCGCTTGACAACTACCTCGGGTGGGATGTCTCCGCCTGGGCGAAATACGCCGAGGCCTTCCGCAAGATCTCGTTCGCCCGCTTGAGCTCACGGTTCTCCTGCTCCAACCGTCGGATCCGCTCAGCATCATCGCTACTCAACCCCGCCCGGTCACCGGCATCCACCTCGGCCTGGTTCACCCAGTTCCGCAACGATTCCGTACCGATCCCGAGCTGATCAGCGACCCGCTTGACCGTCCCGTGATCGCTGCCGAGCTCCTTACGCAACTGGCGCACCGCCCGCACCGCCCGTTCCTTCTCCGCCTCGCCGTAACGACGCGCGTTCGGCTTCCCCGAAGGGCCCTCAATCGGCATGACTCCATCCTTGTTTCCAAGATCAGGAGCCTCCAACCAACCCAGGGCGATTCACACCATCGACGGCGCCGTGGTCCCGTTCCGCAATCACACCGTGCCGATACGGCTCGACCAGCCGGTCCCGACCCAGACCGCGCAACAGGTGCCCGGCCTTGCCACCTGGCCCGCCGGGGCGATGTTCGCCAAGAACAACGGCACCGCTGCTGACACCCGCTACCACCCGACCAGCGACCCGTTCCTCACGATCACCGCACACGACACGACATCGCTCGCAGCCATCGACAGCCACGGCCCCGTCCGCCTCAACGACGTCCGATTCCGCATGCTCACCGTCGACGAGATCCGCAAGACCATGGGCCACCCCGACGACTGAAGAGCCGTCGGCCCCGACCCCACCAGCACGCCATCCAAACGTGACCAGGTCCGCCTCCTCGGAGACGGCGTCACCCCACCAGTCCTCACCTGGTGCACCCGCCAAGCCCTCACGATCGCCGCCTGACGACACAAGCCGACGCCGCCACGCCCGACCCGAACCCGCAGGTCAACGCCCTGATCGGGTCACGCCCCTTCCCGCCGTTCGGCATCGCCACACTCGGCGGCCGGATGACCCGAACCCCCAGGTAGACGCCACGATCGGGTCAGACCCCTCAACCGGCCGGCACGGCACACGCGCCGGAGCCGGCCGACCCGAATCCCCAGGTCAACGCCCAGATCGGGTCCAGGGGCCCCGAAGCACACCGGTCGGCGACCCCTTCGCCGACCATCGATCCACTGCTCGGATGTCGCGTTCGATGCCTCGACCGGCGCTTTACACCGACATGAGCGACGCCTCCGACCTCGGGCTCGACCTCGGCGAGGTCCGACCCACCACCCGCCTGCAGCTGATCGCGATGCCGCGCACCGTCGAGCAACGCTGGTCGCTGCTCGACCCGTACGTCGAGCTGGTGTGGATCGAACCGCTCGGCGTGACCGCCGTCGCCGTCGCCCGTCGCCTCGCCCTGCTCGCCACGGCGACACCAAAGACGCATGCGACGTCGCTGTCGGCGTTGGCCACGCCGCTGCGGGTCCCGCCGGCCAAGGTGCTGCGCTCGCTGCGTCGCCTCCATCATCACGGTCTGATCGTGTGGCGCGAACGCGTCGGCGTGATCGGCCTGTCAGGGTTCGCCCGTGGCCTCGACGAAGCCGCCGTCGCCGGCCTGTCGCCCTACGGCGCCCGGCTCCATGCGGGGTTGACCGCCGGGCCGTCGCCGTCGCCGCTCTCACCCGGCGCCGTATCGCCCGTCGCCGGTGCCGAGATCGAGGTCGACGTCGAGGTCGAGCGATGAGCCGGCCCCCGGCGCCGCCGACCAGCGCTGTCGCCGGTCGCTGCCGCCGTCCCCGTCGCCGGCTCGGTGGCGGGACGGCGAGGCGCTCTTTGGTCGCCGTGGCGGGCGGGGAGGGGCTGCGGCGTGGCGGGTCCGAGGCCGTGTCCGGCGGTGTGGACTCTGGCCGCCTGGCGTCTGGCGGACCCGCGGTGTGCCGGCTCCGAGGGTTCGGGTCGACCCGTTTCTCCGAGCGAGGCACCTTTGCAGGTTCCCCTACGGGGAACCTGCAAGACGGGCGGGGCCTCCGGCACCCGGCGGGTACGACCGTTCGAGATCGGGTCGACGGTTCGGGCCAGGTGGCCGTGCAACGTCGGCCGACTTGAGGAACGTCGCCGGGTCGCGCTGAACGTCGTGGCCGCTTTCTCATTGACGATCCGCTATAGGATCGGCGAGATGGTTCACGAGGCTGCTGCCGTGCTTCGCGACGCGCGACGTCGCGCCCGGCTGTCGCAGACAGACCTCGCACGCCGCTCGGGAATCGCCCAGTCGGTCATCAGCGCCTACGAATCAGGCCGGAGAGAGCCCGCCGTCCCCACCCTTATGCGACTGATCCAAGCCACAGGACACCAACTCGTCCTCGAGATCACACCCACCGACGACCAGAGCTTGGGGTTGCCCGACACCCCGATGGGACGCCGGCTGCGTCGACGACGGCGAGCGATCATCGACGCCGCGTCGAAATGCGGCGCCCACAACATCCGCGTGTTCGGAAGCGCAGCTCGCGGTGACGACACCGAAGGCAGCGACGTGGACCTGCTCGTAGACCTCGACAGCGGCGTCGGGCTCGTCACCCTCGCAGGACTTCGCCGAGAACTCACCGAACTGCTCGGCGTCGACGTCGACATCGTCCCGGCCGACACACTCAAACCGCGCATCCGTGACCGCGTCCTCGCCGAAGCAGTCTCGCTGTGAGTCGCCGCGACGAGGAGCGCTTCACGGACATCATCGCCTCGGACGAGGCCATCACTACCCACCTCGAACGAGGCCCGCTCAACGATGGGCTGGTCTTCGATGCCGTCAGCGCCCGACTGATCGAGATCGGCGAGGCAGTCAGACACCGACCCGCGACTGCTCCACGGCGAGCCCGCCATCCTGGCGACGTCTGCCCTATGCTCGCCTCACAGCCCGGGCTGAACACGGCGGAGTCGTCGCTGGATGACGTAGCTGCCAAGTTCGCCGCAGCTGCCGCGGCGCTCCCTGACTACGGCTGACGCCAGGCGACGCCGCCTGGCGCTCGGCTAGGCACATCGGCGAACTCTCATGTGGCGGCAGACGCTTGGGCTGTCCGACATTTGTCGATCCGGAGCACGCATCGGCGCCCCGCAAGCCGGCTCGCTGCCGGGTCTGGACACAACCCGGCGGGCGCCAGTTCATTGCGGTTCGGCGTCACTGGGTGTGTGTTCGGTGTCTCCGCAGCGTGCCGTCGGCCACCGCGGGATGTCACGTCACGATGGTGGTAGGAATTCCGACCTGCGACGCCACCGGGGTCCACAGATCGGCGGTCTCGACCGGGGTTTCGATCGAGATGACGAGCGCGTACCTCACGCCAAGATCGCTTCGGTCTCGGGCAGGTCGTTCCTTCCACCAGCCCGTGACCGGAAACACAGCGGTGCGGCCCCGCGACGCCAGTTCGATGGCGGTGCCTTCCCAGAAGTCCGCGTGCAGCGAGCCGCGGCTGCGAGCCTGACTGCCGAGCAGCCACCCGGCCGTGTCGCCGCCTGTCGGTCGGCCTTCTTCCTCATCGAGTGCTCGCTTGTTGATCCTCTTGAGAAAGTCCTCGTTGGTCTCGCTGGGTTCCTTCAACTCGAACCGGAGGCCGTGCGACGCGTAGCGGTAGCGGAGCTTCCAGCCCTTACGGGCCGGGTATGGCTCGATGAAGTACGACAGCGTCACCCGGAGCCGGACGGGCGCATCGGCGAGATCTTCGAGTGCTTGCGTTGGCCATGGAAGATCGTGGGTGTGCATCTCGCGCAGGCGGCCGTCGTCGAACGGGTGGATCGTGTCTTGGAGCACGAGCGTGAGCGCGTCTCCGGCGCTACGAAGCGCGCGTTCCTCGCTGGGGACGCCGAACCCGTAGCGGCGCACGAGCGCCTCTCGTTCGCGTCGACCCACACCCGCCGCGGTGATTCGCGCTCTCATCGCCGGAGTCCACTCGGCGGAGTGCACAAGAAGTGCTCGGATCGTCTCTGGCCAAAAGCTCGGGTACTCCGCCGCAATGACGCCGGCAAGCTGGCTCGCCTGGGCTGTGGCCGCGCTGGTGGCGTTGGTCGTGGTCAGCATTCGTCGTGCGGGCTCGTGGTGGGCAGTGAGGAGTTGCAGCGAGTCGGGCCAGTCGATGTCACCGCCGGGTGAGCGGGCGGTGTTGCCGCCTTCCATAACGATCTCGGGCTTGATTGGCCACTGGCGCGGGAAGGTCACGGAGGTTCGGCTGTAGGGCGACAACTCGCCCGCCGCTGCCGTCGGCGTCCAATCGTCGAAGTCCGCGCCAGAGGCGCCGACATCAACGAGTTCGGTGTACGCGCCAACTGTCAACGCGTTCCATGATTGCGCCGGGTCCTCGATCGGTTCGAGGTCGCTGCGGTCAAGGTGCCCTTCGTCGCCGTCGAACTCGCGGATGTTGCCGGCTGAGACCAGGAACAGGCGGTGGTCATCCATACTGGATTCGTCGAGGTACTGCAGTTCGCCGTTGGTCGTCTCGAATGCTCGGCCGACCGCAAGTGCGTCGAGCGAAGCGGACCAGGATGTCGGTGTGCCACCCAGGCCGTTCGTGTCCGCCGTGATCGCCATTGAGAAGGAGCGGCGCCTCAGCGGTGCCTGAATCTCGACTCGATGCACGGCGTCGGCCGTCACCGCCCCGTACAGGTCGGGGTCGTTCGCCCGCGGCGGTGGCGGCAGCAGCTTCACCGATTCCAGGCGATGACGCAGGCGCACAGCACCGGGTGTCTCGAGCGCGGCGAGCAGGTCACCATAAAGCGCGAGGCCGGCCTGGCCGGTGCCGTGACCGTCGTGATCCGTGGCCCCCCAACTCGGTTCGCATGCGTGCGTGTCATCAGAGTCGAGTGAGGCGCTGAGCAATGGGTGCCCGCGATTGACGCCGGTGTCGAGCACGCACACTGCTGGTGCGCCGTCGCCGGCGGGTTCGGTGCGGTCTGCGAGATCGGTGACCCATTCGACTTGCTCGGCCGGCTCAGCCGCGGTGAAGAACTCGGCGGTAAGACGAGCACGGCGAACCTCCGCGAGGTCGTCCAATAGGTCGATCGCCGAGCCAAGCTGCGTGGCTGTCGCCCACGCGAGCACGATGGCGCGGTCGTCGAAGACGAGATGCCGCTCGCCGAGCCGGACGCCGAGTCGTTCGCTCAGGGCGGCGAGCCGATCGAGCTCCCCGCCGTCGCGGTGGCGGAGCCACAGCTCCCACCACAGGAACGCGTCGTCGGCGGGGAAATCGTTTGGGTCGTCGGTCCAGAGGGCCTCGATCGTCGCCAAGCGCACGGACGCGACACGGTCGACGAAGTTGGCATGCTTAGGTGCGCCAGTCGGCGTGTTCTCCGAGGCGTACTCCTCGAACCGCTTGACGAAGTAGCCGATCTTGCCGTCCGGAACGAACACGGTTGCTCGCTCAACAGCTTCGCCGCCGACTACCACTCGCTGGACTGCGACCAACTCGGGTTGGTCGCCGGCTATCTGCGGATCGAGTGTCGTGAGGACGAGGTCGAAGCCGGGAACGCTGTCGAACACCACGTACACGCCGTCGCTCGCCGGTGTCATGCCCAAAACCTCGCTGGTCTGGCGTCGACGCATCTGGCCCTCGCCGAGCGCCGACTCTGCAGCACGCGCGAGCGCGTTCCCGTGCCTAAGACGGTCGATCGGCGCTGCCGGACGCGGCGAATCGCGGCCCGAGACGTGTGACGTGTACGGGTCGGTCTCGGGCCGCCGAGCAACGACGATATGAGGGCGGTTGCGCGGCGCCATGAACGATGGAAGGACTCACCCGCCAGCGGCGTGACGGCGCCCCCTCAAAGCCGCCACGAGCATCCCGGTCGTCACCCGATCGAGCCCCGACAACAACGCCTCCTTCGCCGCGTGCTCGCACGCCAGCGTCAGCTCGGCATGGCTCAAACCCGCGGTCACCTCATCGATCTGCTTCCACACCACGCCCTTCGTCCCCAAGGTCGACAGGCGCTGTTTGATCACCTCACGCGCGATCTCCCGTGTCGGTAGCGGGTACTCGACAACAGCGTCGAACCGGCGGAACACCGCGCGGTCGAGCAATTGCGGATGGTTCGACGCTGCCACGATCAGGCTCGCCGAGTCGTCTGCGTCGAGGAACTGAAGGAATGAGTTGAGCACCCGCCGAATCTCCCCCACGTCGTTGGCCGACGACCGATCACCCGCCAGAGCGTCGACCTCGTCGAACAGATAGACGCCGCGGGTGGCCTCGACCGCGTCGAACACCATTCGGAGCTTTGCCGCCGTCTCGCCCATGAATTTCGTGATCAGCACCTCGAGCCGAATCAGAAAGAGCGGCAGTCGCAACTCGCCTGCCAGCACGCCCGCGGTCATCGTCTTGCCGGTTCCCGGCGAACCAACGAGCAACAGCCGGTGCATCGGCCGGAAGCCGTGCTCGCGCAGCCGCTCGGCCTGGTGCTGTTCGGTCAGCACGCGCTCGAGTCGCTCGCGCACCGTCGGCTCGACGGTGAGGTCCGACAGCCGCAGGTCGGGATAGCTCACCGCCAACAATCCGGCAAGTTCACCGCGTGGCTGAGTCACCGGCACCGGCCGCGCTGTCCGACTCGGCCTTCCGGCCGCCGATTTCGCTTCGTCGATGAGTTCGCGGAGCTCCTGAGCGAACTTGCTCTGTCCGCTCCGCGCGGCGCGCGCTGCAACTTGCAACGCGACCGAGTAGAAGCGACTCTCGTCGCCGGCGGCATGGCTACGCACCAACGCCTTCACTTGGTCTGCCGTAGCCATCGCACCTCCTCCCGTCGCGTCCGCCGTCATTCTTATCGGTCCTGCCGCAACACGTCCGACTCAAACCGTCCGCCGCTCACGCCGCACCAGCCTCGAGGAGCCGGCTGACGGATCATCGCGGCGCCGTCCCGTCCCGGGCTGCGTCAGCCGCCTCGCTTGGGAATCCGGTAGATATCCGGCCTCTGACCAGGCCCTAAGCCCTGGCCGCCCGGCAGGAGTGGAGCCTGCGCTCTGCGCTCTGCGGGGTTCCGAGCCTGACGACCAGACCTGAGGGTCTCGAGTCATCGGCGGACGCTCTCGACAGGCGAGCGGGCGTGGCTGTGCCAAGGGCCGGATCGCTTCCCCCGACGCACAACGCACCGAAGGCGGCGAGCCGCGACCCCGCCACGCCCGGTGTCGGGTCCGGCGTAAGCTGAAGCGGCCTGCCGGCGCTCACAAATGTGCATGAAAAGACGTGGTGCTCGGCCCGGACCAGACCGGCGTCTAGAGTCGCCGTCTTGCGGCCGAGTACCGAATGACAGGCGCCAAACGCCCCAGCCGGTCGAGCGCTGAGCCGGCGATCGGAGCGCCTAGAGGCTGTGGGCACGTGTCAGCGGGCGAGTACCGAATGACCAGCGTCGGTGCCGTTCCCGTCTACGCATCGAACAACTGAACCGGCGTTCGGTATCCCGAGGTCGCACGCCGACACCTCCGTGGCCACCCGCTCCGAGAGATGAACCAGGGCGTCCTTCGTGGTCGCTGGCACATGGAACGATCCTTGGAGACCCCGAACGTTGGCCGGCTCGCCGGCCGGCCTCAATCCGTGATGGTCGTGACGGTGAAGTCGGACCAGGTGCCGACAGCGCCCTGGCCGAAGAGCCGCTCGGTCAGCGGGATCGACACGCTGAGGTCGGGACGCTCGGGGTGCTGGTAGGGGAACACGTCGAGCAGGCTGAACAGCCCGTGGCCGATCGAGAACTCGTCCAGCTGATCCGCCAACTCCTCGCCGGCGCCCAGCGACGGCGCGTACCCGGCGAACGGCGCGTCCGCTTGCTTGTCGACGGGAATGCCGACGTGGTCGACACGGACGAAGAGCTCGCCGTCGAGCAGGTACTCCACGTACGACTCGCCCGGACGGCGCGTGTAGCGGATGCCGACGTTGTGCGTCTCCCCTGGCGTGACGTCGGCGACCTTGACGATCTGGGTGTAGGCCAAGTCGAGCCCCACCTCCCCAGCGCCCGTGACGTTCGACGGCAGACGTTCGATCAACGCGAACACCTGGTTGTCGGAGACGAACCAGTCGAAGAGCTGGCCGGTCGCGAAGCTGACCATGTTCAGAACCACGCCCGCCTGCTGGCCCTCGAGCACCTGATGGCTATATGGAGCGTCGCACGGGCTCGACGTCGTCTCGAAGCTGAGCGATTCTCCGTAGCAGCCACTGATGGCGCGATCCGGGTCGGTGCCGCTCGTGTCGGCGGTGATGTCGACCGAGAACTCGAGCGAGCCCGATTCGGGAGTCGCGAAGGTTTCGCTGCTGATGCGGATGTACTTCAGGTGGTCGAACACTGATTGGTCAGCCGCCGTCGTGAACGTGGTGGCGTCGACGGTCACCGAGTTGGAAGCAAGCGTTCGCGTCCCCTCACCCGGCCCGTACGGCGCGCTCCACAGAGCGTCATACGACGCATCGTCGCCGTCCCAGCCGTACCTCACGACATCGCCATCGCCGGGGTCTGACCCGGCCTCGACCGATATCGCTCCGAACGCGAGACACGACGTCGCAGCGAGGAGCGCGCACGAGGAAATCGTGCCAGTACCCATGAGATCTCCCATCCCTGCACCGGAACTCCCCCGAGGCGGTGCTGTTGCCCGGCAGCAGAGTACCCCAGGCGCGCCCGGCGCGACGCAACGGCTGTCCGCTCGGCGAGCGAGGCGCTCGCCCGCCGACGCGCCAGCCTCTTTGCGCGATCGATCGCGATCAGACGCCAATCGGCGCCGAGTTTCGTGCCACATTCGTGCCACAACGAGACAGAACGGGTCGACACGGATCGATAACGCTCGAACGGAATTCTGTGCTTACGCTGGGCCTTCGCGACGTAACGCCAGGTCCGAGCTCTGCCCGAGGCTGCTTCCCAAGCTGAGAACGGGGGTTCGATTCCCCTCATCCGCTCTCTGCGAAACACCTGGTAGTCCTCCAGGTTCGGTGGGTCGCACGCTCCGAGCGTCTCGATCTGAGCTCCGTTGTGCCACAACGGAGGCGCACGCCCGCCTGTTCGGACCCGGTTCATAGTGGACAGCGTGGCCCGGGACTGTCAGTTCCTGACAGACCCGTTGTCGGTGAAGCGGTGGGTGATGTGGATCATGACGGTGACCTCCCCCGTCGGGTACCTGGGTGCCTCCCGCCACAAGAACACGGGCCCTACTCACGACCGGTGCATGGTCACTCTCCGCGCACTCTCTCTCGCCGCGAGGACACCTCAGGGACGAACGGGAGGGTAAATACCCCACCGAAGCGTCCGGTATTTACCCTCCGGTTGGGACGGCGACCAGTGGACGGCCCTCCGCCTCCCACGCCCTTCCGCTCACCGGCCCGATGACCGCAACCAGACGCCGTCCGGTGCCACCGGGTGCAGGCCACACACGACGTCCGCCGCTACGGGCCGCAGGATCGGCGCGGGATCGGCACGTGAGCTGAGCGTGCTTCGGGCGGGACCCGCTCGATATCGCCTGGGCTGCGACACTTGTGTGATGCCGGAGATCACTGGCCGAATCGAGGTGACGCTGACCGTCCGCGACCCAGCGGCCAGCGCCGACTGGTACACGAATCTCCTCGGGATGCGCCCGACCTACGACCACACGTCCGACGATGCAGCGATGCGTTACGTCGGACTCGTCGAGCCCCGTAGTGGGTTCGTGCTGTGCCTCGTCGGGCATGCCGCGAACCCTGGCGACGAGTTCTGCGAGTTCCGGACCGGACTCGACCATCTGGAGTTTCTCGTGGAGCGGCACGACGATCTGGTCGAGTGGGCTGAGCGTCTCGACGAACTGGGTATCGCGCACTCGGGGGTCAAGAAGCTCGACTACACGCGCAACGCAATGCTCACGTTCCGCGATCCCGACAACATTCAACTCGAGTTCTTCTGGCGCTCACCGACGCGGTGAGCGCAGCGGTCGGAGTCAGCGCAGTGGCCGTACAGATCGCCGGGCTGTAGGTCGTACGGATCTCCAGCGCGACGATTTCATGCTCCTGTGGACGCGGAATCCGCCGTCTCGTGCGGCTCAACCGGCGTTCGTGGTTCGGTCGCGTCCGTCGTACTGACCGAAGATGGCGCTTCGTGCCACTGGAGTCATGCGGCGTCGCTCGGGTAGTAGCGGTGTCGTGCCCAGAGTGCGACATAGACGAGTCCGACGAGCACGGGGACTTCGATGAGCGGGCCGACGACACCGGCGAGCGCTTGTCCGGATGACACCCCGAAGACGCCGATGGCGACGGCGATGGCGAGTTCGAAGTTGTTGCCCGCCGCGGTGAACGCGATCGAGGTGTTGCGTTCGTAGTTGAGGTTCATGCGCAGTCCGACTGCGAACGAGCCGGCCCACATGATCGCGAAGTAGATGACGAGGGGGATGGCGATGCGGGCGACATCCCAGGGGGCGTCGATGATGCGGTCGCCTTGGAAAGCGAACAGGACCACGATCGTGAACAGCAGCCCGTAGAGGGCGATCGGGCCGATGCGGGGCAGGAAGCGTTCTTCGTACCACTGGGTGCCTTTGCGGCGTTCGCCGATGAGTCGAGTGAGGAACCCGGAGACGAGTGGGATGCCAAGGAAGATCAGAACGGACTTGGTGATCTCCCAGATGGTGACGTCGATTCCTTCGGAGTCGAGGCCGAGCCAGCCAGGGAGCAGTTCGAGGTAGAAGTAGCCGAGGAGCGAGTACGCGACGATTTGGAACAAGGAGTTGAGGGCGACGAGCACGGCGGCGAGCTCGCGGCTGCCGCAGGCGAGATCGTTCCAGATCAGCACCATCGCGATGCACCGGGCGAGGCCGACGATGATCAGCCCTGTCCGGTACTCGGGCAGGTCCGGGAGCAGCAGCCAGGCGAGCGTGAACATCAACGCCGGCCCGACGACCCAGTTCAGTGTCAGGGACGTGACGAGGGAGCGGCGGTCGAGCACCGAGCCGATCGCGCGGTACTTCACCTTGGCGAGCACCGGGTACATCATCGCCAGTAGGCCGATCGCGATCGGGAGCGAGACGGTGTCGATCTTGACCTCGTCGAGCGCGTCGTCGAGGTCGGGGACTGCTTTGCCGAGCGCGATCCCGAACGCCATCGCGGCGCCGATCCACACGGGCAAGAAGCGATCGAGCAGCGACAAACGCGCGACGACGGCGTCGGTCGGCGCGTCGCCACTGACGGTCGCCACGGGCCCGCCCGGGGGGTGTCGAGATGCGCTGGTGACGGGCGCAGCCGCGTCGACCGGCGGGTCTGCGGCCCGTCCAGCAAGCGATGTGCGCCTCGCCCCGTCGGTGCCGTCGGCTTGGGGGGTCACGCCGGTTCCGGGACGAGTTGCCGGACGAGTTCGTCGATCTGCATGCACACGAACAAGACCTCCGGACGCTGCGCTTCTCTGGGTGACGTCATTGGGCTGGCTCCTGGTCCTGTCGGCGGTGCGACGGTGTTTGGATGCCGGTTCAGCAGCAGCCCCCGTCGGACGAGGCGGCGACGGGCTCGGACTCGCAACCACCCTCGGGGGTCGCCGAACAGCCCAGCTGCGGGGCGTCTGCCAGGACCGCGTAGAACTCCCACGCGTTGTCCGGCCCCTGGATCCAGGTCTTGTCCTGCACTGCGAAGCAGCACGACACGTTCTCCTGGATCTCTTGGTCGAGCCCGTCGGAGTTGGCGCGCTGGATCGCCGCGCCGACCTCGGCGGGCGACTCCACCTCGACACCGATGTGATTCAACGTCCCCGGCTCACCCGCGCCGGCGAATAGCACCAGCTTCAGCGGCGGATCAGAGATCGCGAAGTTGGCGTACCCCTCGCGGACCTTCGCGGGCGGAGTCTTGAACAGTTTCGCGTAGAAGGCGATCGACTCGTCGAGATCGGCGACGTTCAACGCCAGCTGGACACGTGACATAGGTGGTTCTCCTTGGTGCTTGGCGTGACTACTTCGACGCCTGTCGATGTAGTTCATCATGCCAGCCGTTTCGACGAACGTCAATGTACTACTTCGATCGTTTTCGATACACTCTCGGACGTGGCTACCAAGACCGCCGCCGTCCCCGTGGTCGATCCGATTGCGTGCTGCGCTCCGGTGCGCTCACCACGCTTCAACGACGAGCAAGCCGAAGTGATCGCTGCGACGTTCGCCGCGCTCGCCGACCCGGTCCGGCTGCGTCTGCTCGCCCACGTCGCGTCAGCCGGCGACGAAGAAGTCTGCGCGTGCGATCTCGGTGCGGTCGTCGACCGCTCCCAGCCCACGATCAGTCACCACATGAAGATCCTCTACGAGGCCGGACTCATCACCCGGGAGAAGCGCGGCCTCTGGGTCTGGTATCGCATCGTCCCCGAGCGGCTCGAAGCACTCCGCGTCGTCCTCGGCTGACGCTCCGCCTCGAGCCATCATCCACAGGCTGTCGGTCGACCCGAGCGGCCGGTCGACGGGGCCGAGGTGGCGTGCGCCACATTGGTCGGCACCTGGTTCAAGGCGTTCACCTGTTCACGGACGCTTGCCGTAGCCGAGCGCCTCGACGATCCGACCGTCGCGCACCCGCATGAGGGTCACGCCGCGGAACTCCTGGTCGCCCGTGAGCCGCCAGCGGATGATCGCCCGATCGTCCCACACGTCGACGCCCTCGTGTTCGAACTGCATCATCGGCTCGGACGCCATCTCCTTCCAACCGGCGAGGCATTCGTCGTACCCCCTCCAGACGTTCCCATCGGGCGCCGGGCCCACGCCCTCCATCACGCAGTCGGTGGCGATGATCTCGTCGAGCTTCTCGGGCGCCCGCTCGAGGAACGCCGCTTGGAACTGGTCGATGACGGTTGCTGTGTCGTTCATGGCTCGCATCGTCGGCGCCATCCCGGCTCGCAGCAATTCCCTGCGGGGAATCGCCGGGGTGCTCGCAGTCGGCCAGGATGACGGTCGATGTTGGAGTTCACGACGGAGTTGCGGCGCTGGCGCAGGGTGCGGCGACTGAGCCAACTGGATCTTGCGTTGCGGGCCGGCACGACCCAGCGGCACGTCAGCTTCATCGAGCAGGGCCGGTCCCGTCCCGGACGGGAAATGGTGGTGCGATTGGCCGAATCGATGGAGCTCAGCCTGCGGGAAGGCAACGAGTTGCTGCTCGCCGCGGGGTTCGCGCCGGCGTTCCCCGAGTCGTCGATCGACGACGAGTCGCTCCGCCCCGTCCGCGATGCCCTCGACGTCATCCTCCAGGGCCACCTTCCGTATCCGGCGATCGTGGTTCGCCCCTTCGGCGTCCTCGTTGCGGCCAACCGGGCGTTCGACATCTTCAACGAGGGGGTCGATCCGGCGTTGCGATCACCGGGCGCCAACATGTTTCGCCACGCCCTTCATCCGCTAGGCCTCGCACCTCGCGTTCGCAACCTCCCCGAGTGGGGCCGGCACATCACCGGGAACCTGCGGGCCCTCCTCGCCCGGCACCCGGATCCCGGGCTGGAGGACCTCCTCGCCGAGCTCGAGTCCTACCTGCCCCCGCTGTCCGAGGACACCAAGGTGCTCGGCTTCGCCGTTCCCCTGGAGCTCGCCTCGGCCGACGGCGACCTCCGGCTGATCACGACGATCACCTCGTTCGCCACGGCCGCCGACGTGACCCTCTCCGAGCTGCAACTCGAAGCGTTCCTGCCCGCCGACGAAGCCACCGCCGAGATCCTGCGACGCCGCCACAACTGACCGCTGGACATGCGCCCGCCGGTCGAGCGGCTCACGCGACCAGGGGCGGGTCGAGGCGGGCGAACCCCGGCTGGCGCCAGTATGGAAAGTGCGGGTAGGGAGGTGTCCGTCGACTCGCCGCGTCCAGGCGAGCGAGCCGATCGTCGTCGAGTCGCCAGCCGACGGCGCCGAGGTTCTGGCGGAGTTGGCCCTCGTTGCGGGCACCGACGATGACCGACGACACGGTCGGGCGCGTGAGCAGCCAGTTGATGGCGATCTGCGGAACGAGCTTCCCCGTCTCGGCGGCGATCTGCTCGAGGACGTCGACGACGTCGAACAGCACACCGTCGTCCACCGGCGGGCCGAACGAGGCGGTGTCGTGGAGCCGGCTGTCGGGCGGCAGCGCCGACTCGCGGCGGATCCGCCCCGTCAGCCGCCCCCAGCCGAGCGGGCTCCACACGAGGGCGCCGACACCTTCGGCGGCGCCCAGGGGCATCAAGTCCCACTCGTAGTCCCGGCCGATCAGCGAGTAGTAGACCTGGTGGGCGACGTAGCGCGGCCAGCCGTGGCGGTCGGCGGCGGCCAGCGATCGCATCAGCTGCCACCCGGAGAAGTTCGACACCCCGATGTAGCGGATCTTGCCGGCGGCGACGAGGGAATCGAGGGTGCCGAGCACCTCCTCGACCGGGGTCGACGCGTCGTACGCGTGCAGCTGGAACACGTCGATGCGATCGGTTCGCAAACGGCTCAGGGCGGCGTCGACACCGGTGACGAGCCGCGCCCGCGAGGTGCCCGCCTCGTTCGGTCCGTCGCCCATCGGCAGCGCCAGCTTGGTGGAGATGAGGACCTCGTCGCGATGACCGGCCAGGGCCGCGCCGAGGACCTCCTCCGACGCCCCGTTGGAATAGACGTCGGCCGTGTCGAACATCGTCACGCCGGCCTCCAGGCACAGCTCGACCAAGCGGCGCGCCTCGTCGACGTCGGTGTTCCCCCACGCCCCGAACAGTTCGCCGCGGCCGCCGAACGTGCCGGCGCCGAGGCTCAGGGCGGGCACGTCGAGGCCGGATCGTCCCAAACGGCGGTGTTCCATCAGTCGTCTCCTAACGGGAAGATAGTTCCGACAAGGACCGTACCCGGTGCGGCCCTTAAGAGCAACTCGATCCCGTTAAGATCATCCCATGCCGCCGCCGAAGAGCCGCCCCGGTGGGCGCACGGCCCGCGTGCGCCGCGACGTGGTGCGCGCCGCGGGAGACGTCCTCGCCGAGAAGGGGCTCGACGGGCTGGATCTCGGGGACGTGGCAGCACGCGCCGGCGTCGGCAAGACCACCGTCTACCGGCGCTGGGGCAGCAGAGCGGCCGTCGTCTCGGACGTCCTCGCCGAGATGGCCGAGACATCATCGCCGCGCTCGATGCACGGCTCACTCGACGCCGACCTCGACGCCAATGCTACCCTGGTGCAGGCGACGCTCGACGACCCGCGACAGGGATCGCTGTTCCTCGCCCTGCTCGCCGCCGCCACGTGCGATGCCGACACGGCCCGGGCGCTCGAGCACTTCTACAACGTCCGCATCGCCGAGTGGGCACCGTGCGTCGCTGGAGCCGTCGACCGCGGGGAGCTTCCCGAGCGGACCGATGCCGACGCCGTCATCCGCGCCGTCTCGGCGCCTCTCTACTACCACCGTCTGACCCGCACCGAGCCGATCGGCCCCGACCGGGCTCGGCAAGCCGCTCGAGCCGCCGCCGCGGCGGCCCGGGCGGGCGTCTTCGTCGTCGGCTGATCCGTCCGTCTCGGCCGGGGTTGGCCTCCATCTCGGCGGTCGTCGCCGGCGGTCGTCGTGCCGACTCGCCGTCGAGCGCGGCCGTGGGTCAACATCGGGCATGAGCGATCAACGAGTGTCCGCCTCCCGCCGGATCAAGGCCTCAGCGCACACGCTGTTCGAGATCGTCTCGAGCCCCGACGGCCACGTCCGCATCGACGGGTCCGGCATGCTCGAACCGGCCGACGACGCCCAGCCGATCACCGCGGTCGGCGACATCTTCGACATGGCGATGGACCGGACGCCCCTCAACGACATCCCCGGCCTGGTGAAGTACCGGGTACGCAACACGGTCACCCAGTTCGTGCCCGATCACCTCGTCGAGTGGACGATCGGCGGCGTCGACCACCCTCCGCTCGGCCACGTGTACGGCTGGAAGCTCGATCCGGTGAGCGACGACGAGACCGACGTGACCAACTACTGCGACTGGACGAACATCACGCCCGAGCTGCGAGCCCGCCGTCCCGACTGGCCGATCGTCCCGGTGGCGATGCTCGAACAGTCGGTGGCCAACCTCGACAAGATCGCCACCGGCGCCTGACTCCGCACCGTTCGGGCCTGTCTCGTCAGCTTCCGGCGTCGCCGGTCACGAAGTCGAAGTACACCTGCACCACCGGTGTGTCGTCGGTGACCGGAGCGCCCACCGACGCCCAGTAGCGCGAGTGGCTCTCGCGGAAGTCCGCCGCGGTGAGGTCGCCTTCGGCCTCGGCCAGCGCGAACTCGTCGGGCACGTCGGCGAAGCGCGAGACGACGACGTCCGTCACGACGACGGTGGCAACGTGCCGGCCGTCGTCGTCCACGATGGCGAGCCGCTCGCCGACGTGCTCGAGCGGCTCACCCTCGTCCTCGTACTCGGTCAGGAGTCCCGCCGTAGCGCGCTTGTTGCCGTTGACGACGAGGTCGACCAGCAGCTGCCGCAAGGCGCCGGGTGTCCCGAACTCGATCGCCCGGAGCCCGTTCACGACAGGAAACGCCACGCCACCACTGTACGGGGGCCGGTCGAATCGCTCGGCCTCGCCGCGGTCACGCCGCGAGGCTGTCGAGTGAGGCGAACCGCAGATGGCTGTGGGCGGCCGGGCCGCGCACGAACGACTCGGTGCGCCACCACTCGCGGTAGGTGGACATCCCGACCAGCTCGATCAGACGCGCCGTTTGTGTGGTGTGGGCGGCGAGCGCCGCCATCTTCAGGTCGAGCAGGTCGTCCGGCAGCACCGCGTGGTGGACGAGGTCGCTGACCGAGGCTCTTGGCACATCCGGCTGGTTGGGATAGAAGAACCGGGCCGCGGTGTTGACGTCGGCCCATCGATCGTGGAACTCCGACGCGACGGTTGCGTACCACAGGTCGGCCTGCGGGCGGGCCGCGGCGCGCGCCGCCGTGGCCCACGCACTGACGGCGCGATGATCGGTGTGGCCGGTGAGGCCATCGGGTCCGAACGTGACGATCAGATCGGGGCGCACACGGTCGATGTGACCGGCGATGGCGTCGGTGTGGTCGAGGTCGTGACAGCCACCGTCGGGCGCTTCGAGCAGGTGGAACTCCTCGACGCCGAGCGCACCAAGGCTGGCGCCGAGCTCACGCTCCCGTCGGGCGGCCAGGCGATCGGGCGGCCACCTGGTCGGGTCGTCGGTTCCCGCCTCACCGCGGGTGGCGGTCACGATCACCACGCGTCCGCCACGCTTCACGAACTGAGCCATCAGGCCGGCGGACAGATAGGCCTCGTCGTCGGGATGGGCCCACACCCCGAGCATCGTCGGACGGTTCGCACCGAGTCGGGCCACGCGACGTTCACGAGTGCCACGCACGACGTCGCTCCATTCGGGATCGGCGAGACTCGCCGGCGACGAGCGGCGACGGGTGCTCGGCCCTGCGAGCACGTCGCACCTGCGTGAGCGCACGGTGTGTCTCGGCGAGGTGGTACTCGTGGGCCAGGCGATCGCGAGCGATGGCGGCGAGCATGTCGGGGTGCAGCATGAGGTTCTCCGTTCGAGTGCAGCCGGCGGTCGCCGGCCCGCCCATCGTGAACGAACGGCCGTCTCCCGACATCGGGAGCCGATCCCCATTTGCTCAGTCGAGGAGCCCCATCTCTCGAGCCGAACGCACGGCCTCGCGCCTGCTGGCCACGCCGAGCTTCGTGAGGATCGCCGACACGTGATGGTCGACGGTCTTGGCCGAGATGAACAGCGCGTCGGCCAGCTCGGCATTCGTGAGCCCGTGGCTGAGGTGACGCAGCACCTCCTCCTGACGCGCCGTCAGACCGGCAGGGTGGGCTCGCGTCGCCGCCCGCCGACGGGCGGGCACGGCGACGACACCCGCGGCACGTAGCAGGCTGCGCACTTTGGCGCCGACGGCATCGGCACCGAGTCGGTCGAGGAGGTCGACCGCTGTCCGGATGGCCTCGGGGTCAGGTGACTGAGCCAAGGCCAATGCCTGCTCGAACGGAGCGCCGAGTGCTCCCCACGCCTCCGCGGCCCCGACCGCGTCCCCGGCGAGCTCCAGCGCGTACGGCTCGGCGATGGTGACGTTGTCGGCGGTGACCGTTCCGGTCAGTCGGTGGAGCCACACGGCCAGGTCGCCCCGCGCCCACTCCTGGCCCGGCGCCGCCGGCGCCTCGAGCAGATCACTGCACGCTTGGACCCGATCGTCGTCGCGTCCGGTGAGCCAGGCCTGTTCGACGACCGCCGCTGCGACGTGGAGCAATCGGAGCCGCTCGCCGTAGCGGACGGCCAACGCCCACGCGGCGTCGAGCTCCGAGCCCGAGTCGCCGTGACGGCGCAGACCGATGATCGCCCGTTCCATGTGCGGCCAGAAGCACGCGAGCGGAGCGCTGCGACCGGCGAGCACCTCGTCGGCGTCGGTCAATGCACCGTCCCAATCCCCGGTCAGCATCTTGAGGCGACCCCGCGTGCCGAGCTGCCAGACCCGGCAGATCGGCAGGTCGCGCTCGACGGACATGGTGATGCTGCTGGCGAGCAGCCGTTCGGCGTCGGCGAATCGGCGTTGCTCGACGTCGAGGAAGCTGAGGTTGCTGTACCCACTCGAATAGACGTCGTCGTAGTCGTCGCCCGCGCGGTCGAGCAGGCCGACGACTCGCCGACGGCTGTCCGCGTCGCCCTCGACCACGCGCAGTAGCCCATCGATCAGCCTCACGCGCACCCCGACCGTCGGCTCGTCCGTGCCCGCCGCGGCCACCTGAGCGCGACCGATGTGGTCGCGGGCGGCGTCGAGATTGCTGGCGTGCAGCGAGAGGAAGGCCTGCATCGCGAACGCGTGACCGAGGACGGAGTGGTCCCGCTCGGCCGGCTGCGTTCCGGCGAACGCATCGACCGCCGCGCTGGCGTGCTCATCGGCCTTGCGACGCTCCGCGTTGTACCAGTGATACACGGCCAGCGCGTGATGGTTTGCGGACATGCCGACGTGGTCTGCGGCCTCCTCGCGCACGCGCATCGCACGGGCGCTGGCGGCGATCGCGTCCTCGAGACGGTCGATCAGGTAGTACTCGGTCGCCACCGCCTCCAGCAGTTCGGCGCGATCACTGGCCGGCGCGGCGACCGCGCGCTCGAGCGCGCGGGCGTAGAACTCGGCCGCCTGCGTGTGGGCCCCGGAACGCGCCGCCGCACGACCAGCGGCCGCGGCGTGCCGCAGGATCGCCGGGGCATCGCCGGCTCCGAGCGCGTGGTGCACCAGCACCGACGAGTCGGCCACCGGGAACGGCTCCAGGGCATCGAGCAGCCGCCGATGGAGTGCGGCTTCGCTCCCGGGCGGCAGCGTGCTCGCGATCGCCTGCCGGCTGAGATCGTGGCGGAAGGCGACGCCACGGTTCCCCCGCCGGATCAATCCCAGCTCGTGCAGCTCGCGCAGCGGCGCGAACCCGATGCCGAGCGCCGGCAGGAGCTGATCCGGGATGGACTCGGGGGCGCACACGAGGAGGTGGAGAACCTCCCAAGCACTCTCGGACAGGCCCGCGGTGCGCGCGAGGACGGCGTCGCGGATCGTGGCGGGCAGTTCGTCGCTGCTGTGTTCGAGCAGTTCGGTGACGAAGAAGGGATTGCCGCCCGTACGTTGATGCAGGCGGGCGGCGTCGACGGCGCGGCCGGCGGCAAGGGCGGCGATCCCGTCCACGCTGAGGGGCGCGACGGCAACGGCGCGGGCGCGGGGCGACCGGGCGGCGTCGCCGAGCAGGCTCCGCACCGGATGGTCGATACCGAGCTCGTCGTCGCGCATCGTGACGACCACGAGCGCTCGCGTCGACTCGAGCCGGCGCAGCAAGAACCGCAGCAGGTCGATCGTGCCCTGGTCGGCCCAGTGCAGGTCGTCGACGACGAGCAGTGCGGGGTCGGCGCAGAGCTCGGCGTACACCGCGGCGAAGATCTCGTGGGGTGCCCCCGCCTCACGAAGCTGGCGAGTGGTCGGCTCGCTCAGCTCGGCCGCCATGTCGTGGAACGGACCGAGCGGGCGGGGGGTGCTCAACGGATCGCACCCGCCCCACAACACGCGCGCCGCGTCGAGCCCGTCCGAGAAGTGCTGGACGAGCGTGGTCTTGCCGGCCCCGGCCTCACCGCTGACGACGACCATGCCCCCGCGACCGAGAGCCGCTTCGCTCCACGCGTCGTGCAGCGCAGCCAGCTCCCGATCGCGCTCGACGGGCGACATCGCGCCGATGCTAGGCATTCACTCCGGGAGGTCGACGCCGAAAATCGGCACCCCGGCCGGGCAGGGGCGGACGGCCGGATTCCAATCGGAGAACATCCCGGTCGGGTTCTCCTTCCACATCCACGTGTGCAGCACCCACAGGGGCAGCACCGGATGTTGATGGAAGTCCATGCCGAACAACTGCGGCGGCTCCGCCGACGTCCAGGCCTCGACCGGGACGATGTACTCGTGGGCGACGAGCCCGGCGACGGCGCCGGTGGCATCCAGCTCGTACACCAGCGCCTCTGGCTTGGCGATGTCGACCACGTCGTCCATCAGCGAGTCGTTGACGTAGTGCACGCCCATCCCGCCGCGGGCGTCGTCCTGGAAACAGCCCAACGTGTCGATCGAGCTGGCCCAGCCCTCGGCCTCGGCGATGGCGACGTCCTGATAGCGAGCGGTGGCCGCCATCGCCGCCGCCTGCTCCTCCACGGCCATCGTGTGCTCGCCGTCGTCACCGTGCGCTGCGGCCCCGGCCGGTCCCGCCGAGACGGCGGCGACGATGCCGAGGGTGATCGTGGCTGCGGCGACCACCACGCGGAAGCGGCGGGTCGATGAATTCCGATACATGTGCATGGGTCCCCTTCGGGTCCGATGGGATGAGCGGTTCTCACCCCAGCGACACTCTGAGAAGACGGGCCGGTCGCCACATCGGGAGGCGTTCCCCATCTTTCGGACGCCCCCACCGGACGGACAAATGGGTGGTGGCTCCCGATGCGCAGGGAGGCCGTTCGAGCGCAGGCTGATCGCGCCGCACACCGGCGGTCGATTCACCGGTTCATTCACCAGTTCATTCACAGAGGAGTACGTCAGTGCAGCGCTTCATCATCGAACGCAACATCCCCGGAGCCAGCGAGCTCACCGAGCAACAGCTCGCCGAGATCTCGCAGACCTCGAACGAGGCGGTCGGCTCGCTCGGGCTGCCCTACCACTGGGTCACCACGTACGTGGCCGGCGACAAGCTCTACTGCGTCCACGAGACCGACGACGACGAGACCGTTCGCGAGCACGCCCGCCGCGGTGGGTTCCCCGCCGACCTGGTCGTGCCGGTCGCCAGCGAGTTCGGACCACAGACCGCCGAGCTCCTGCGAAGGTGAGGCGGCGCGCTGGAGGAGTCAGCCGTCGCGGGCCGCCATCAGGCCGTGGAGCTCGGCGAGGGCCCGCGGAAGCTCGTCGACGATCTCGCGGGCGATGTAGCCCAGGGGCGCGATCGCCGCTGCGGCACGGTTCGCCGCGACGCGATGACCGAGCATCGCCCACGCCGCAGCCGTGAGGACATCGCCGGACCGGGCCGCCACACCACCGATCGCCCCCGCCAGGATGTCGCCGGCGCCGGACGTGCCCAGACCCATGACCGTGCCCCGATCCACGTAGCACCGTCCGTCCGGCCCGGCGATGCGGCCGAACGACACGACGGTCACGCCGTAGTCCTGAGCGACGACGCACTCGACCGGCACGTCCTCGGACTCACCGGTCGCGAGGCGGTCGAGCTCCTCGCGGTTCGGCGTCACGATGATCCGAGCGGCCGAGTCGGCCAGCCGATCGGACAGCGTGACCAGCGCGTCGAGCGCCATCGCGTCGACGACGACGACCGTGCCACTCGCGGCGTGCTCGAGCACGAGGCCGAGCAGATCCACAGCGTGGTCGGGGTCGCTGAGTCCGGGTCCGACGACCACGGCATCCGCCGTCGCCACCCGCTGAGACAGCCCAGGCGAGCCGAGGTCGTCCGGGATCACCAGCGCTTCCGGGATCGCCACACCGAGCTGAGCGAGTACCGGCGGCGCGCTGGCGATCTGGAGTCGGCCCGCTCCCATGCGCAGCGCCGCCACACCGGCGAGCAACGCTGCCCCGGGCGTCTCGACGGACCCACCGATGACGAGCACCGTGCCCCGGTGACGCTTGTCGTCCTGCTCGTCGTCGGGGAGCGGCAACGACCTCAGGGCCGTCGCATCGAGCGTCGTCTCAACGGGACGCGACCGGGGCATCGGGTTCCTCCGTGATCAATGTGTGCTCCTGACGCAGCGGGACGGTCCACGCGTCGAGTTCGAGACGGAGCCGGCGTTCCTCGTCGCGGACGAACGTGGTGAGCGAGCAGTTGGCCACGTGGCCGGCGGCGCTCAGGGCCAGCGCGTCCGCCTCGTCGAGCCGTTCCACCAGATACCTCGTGATGATGATCGGCACCTCGTGCGTCACCAGGAGGACACGCCGATCGGGATACTCCCGCACGATCGAGTCCCGAAGCGAGCGCAGGCGGAGGGCGACGTCGACCCAGCTCTCACCACCTGGTGGGCGGTAGTAGAACTTGCCGAGCCGGCTGCGCCGCTCCGCCTCCTCTGGGTACTTGGCCACGATGCCGCGATGGGTGAGGAGGTCCAGGATGCCGAACTCCCGCTCACGCAAGCGCTCGTCGAGCACGACCTCGATCGCCGCGTGCGCGGCCGCCAGCATGTGCCGGACCGTCTCGGCGGAGCGGAGATACGGGGAACACACCACCACATCGGGACGATCGGTCTCGGGCTTGGCGCCGAGCCACTTGCCGAACGCCCGCGACTGCTCGACGCCGAGGTCGGACAACGGCACGTCCATGTCGCGTTCGGCGAGATCGAGCCGATGCGTGTCGGTGTCGCGCGCCGCGTCGTTGGCGACGTTCCCCAGGCTCTGCCCGTGACGGAGCAGCCACAGCTCACTCAGCTCGGGATTCATCATCACATCAGTGGGCGGTCTCCATGCCGTGACGTCGCGCGGCGTCCTCTCTCCAAACCCGGACGAATTCGGCCAGCGCCCGCCGGTCGGTGTCGAAGCTGCCCACGGCCCGCTCGGCGGGCGGCCGGCACGGGCGATCCGGCACCGGCGACGAGACGTTGATGTCCGTCCTGCTCTCCGGGCGGGACGTGCGCCGGAGGTCGAGCACGGAGTCGTCACCGCCGAACCGGTTCGTCTCGTAGTCGTCGGCGGCCCAGTCGTTCTCCCAGCGGGAGCCGTTGAGCAGGTACTTGAAGCGATAGCGCCGTCCCGTCCGCAGCCGCATGGTCGCCGTGAAAACGTCGCCGCGAATCGTCATCGGCGTCGACGTCTCGGACCAGTCGTTGAAGTCGCCGACCACCGCGGCGGCCTCGATGTCACCCCGATCAGGAATGGTGAACGTGACGGTCACCTCGTCGTCGTCGCCCGTCCGCGCATGATCCGAGTCGCTCGCCCACACCTCGATCACGTTGCCCTCCTGGCCTGCGGGCACCGTGCCTCGCTCTCGGCACGGCCCTTGTACCCGCCCCGGCGACCGCCGAATCCTGTCTTTTGGAGAGGGCGTCTCGCCGCTGCTGCAACCACCGGTGGCGTCCAGCCCCATCGAGGAGTACCGTGGGGGGTGGTTGATGTTCCAGCCACGCCCGGTTGATCGCCCAGCTGAGCCCCATCCGAACGACGGCCGCAGTCGCGGCCAGGAACGGGAGTGCTGTGTGCGCCACATCAACCATCACATCAATCACCACGAGGCCTGCCTCAGCAAGCACCGTCGGACTCCAGAACGGGTCGTCATGGCTGATCATCCTCAGCGGCGATGTCGACGTCGCGTGCCGCGAGTGCCTGCGTGAGGAGTTCGAACGCGCCCGCAACGCCGGAGACCCGGTGGTGATCGACGCCAGCGGCGTGACGTTCCTCGACGGTGGCGGCCTCCGATCATTGCTCGCGGCCGCTGTCTGTTGCGACGAGGTCTGGCTTCGTTCGCCCTCGAACGCGTTCCGGAGGGTTGCCGAGATCACCGGACTGTGGGAGAAGTGGGGTTCCACGGTGTCCGGTGCAGGTCGACGAATCAGATGAGCGGGCGCGATGACCTGTCCAGTGTCGGGCAAATGCCGGACGAGATGCCGTGGCGGACACTGACGCCGGCTCGCCTCCGTGCCGGCTTGTCCCTGTGGGATCTGTATCTGCGGTACGTGGCGCTGGGTGGGTTGGCGACATCGAAGATGCTCTTCGGACACTTCTCGAAGGGCGCTGAGCTGGCTACGAACGAACACAACCTGATCGTGCTCGCGCTCAACGAGCGCTTCCTCGAGATCGACGCGCAGGAACGGCTTCCCTACATGGGCTGACGCGATCCAGAATGGGGCATGGCCGACGGGGACCATGCCGCGGAGCGCGATGAGCTGTACAGGCTTCGTGACGAGGAGGCCGACGCGCGGGAAGATGCGGCTGATCGCCGCGAGCAGGCGGACGACATACGAGAAGGCGTGCTCGATCGCTGGGAGCGCGAGCTGATCCTGCGGGCGACCGAGCTCGACGTCCTCGACGGGGCAGATGAGACCGTGCTCGAGCGCGGTCGCCGCCAGCGAGCGGAGGAGCGCCGACGCCGACGCGTCGAGGCCGACGAGCGACGCGAGGCCGCCGTACGACGCGGCATCGAGCGCCTCCGGCCCTCGACCGCGGACCCGGACGCCAGCGGAGCCATGTCGATCCTCCCGCAGGCTGGGGCGCTCGCCCGCCTCGCCGCGGTCGTGGACGGCAGCACGACGGTGACCGAGACCCTCGAGGCGATCCTCGACCTGGCAACCGACGTGTTTCCCGACGCCGATGCCGCGACCATCACTCTGGTCGTCGACGGACGCCTCGAGCCCGCCGTGGCCACGGCAACCTGGGCGGGCGACCTCGACGCGACCCAGGTACGAACCGGGGCCGGGCCGCTCGTGGATGCCGTCAGGACCGGAGCTGTCGCCCTGTCGGCCGATCTCGCTGGGGACGACCGGGGGCGGTTCGACGCCGGCACCGGGTCCGAAGGCGCACGCGGCGTCATCTCCGCGCCGATCTCCGTCGGCGACGACTCGAGCGGCGCCCTGACGATCTACACCGCTCCTGGTCGTCGCCTCGACGATCGCGCCGATCTCGTGGCGCTCATGCTCGCCGCCCAGGCGTCGGTTGCCGTCGGATGGAGCCTCGCTCGCCACACGTACCAGGCCCAGGCCGACGCCTGGGAGCGCGCGCTCGCGTCTCGGGACCTGATCGGGCAGGCCAAGGGCGTCCTCATGGCCCAGCGAGGGATCTCCGCGGACGAGGCGTTCGAGCTGATGCGAACGACGTCGCAACGGCAGAACGTCAAGGTTCGTGACATCGCCGACCATGTGACCACCCACCAGCGGCTTCCCGGCGAGTAGCCGCAGCGGTCACCCGAGCGCCACGTCGGCCCAGACGACCTTCCCCCCATCGACGCGCTCCCAACCCCACGCGCGGGTCATCTGGGTCACGATCTGAAGCCCGAATCCACCGTCTGCCCCACCGGACCGAGCAACGGGGCCGCGCTCGTCACCGTCGCGAACCGAGACGCGTACGGAGTCGGCCCGCCTCGTCATTTCCAGCTCGGGCGCCGAATCGGTGTGCTCGACCGAGTTCGTGACCAGCTCGGACACGACCAGTTCCACCGACTCGATGACGGCAGCGCCCACGCCGCGGGACGCGAGCCACTGCTTGACGTCGCGCCGCGCCACCCCTGGCGCCACCGTCGACGCAGGTAGGGCCAACACCAAGGAGTCCTCTGAGTCGTCCATACACCGTTGTCCTCTGCCGTGCGTACCCAGCAATCGCCGGCGCCAGTAGAAATCCTGCGTCGGCGCCCTCGGAGAGGGTAGACGGACATGCGCCGGCCAGGACGTCCACTCGTTCCGCTCCCCGACGTCGGCCACTGGTCAGGAATTCCTCGGGCTGTATCGTGCGTGGCGTGACGAGCTCCGAGTCGCAACTGCAGCGCAACGCGCGCATCACCGATGCGTCCTTGGCGCATCTCGCGGGCGACCAGCTCATCGGGGAGCTGTTGTCCCGGATCGAGGAGCTGCTGACCGTCGACATCGTGTCGCTCCTGGTGGTGGACGTCTCCGGCCGTCATCTCGTCGCCCACGCGGCACGGGGGATCGAAGACGAGGGGCGCCACGGAGTCCGGATCCCGATCGGCGCCGGCTTCAGCGGCCGCATCGCCCAGCTGGGAAAGCCGAACTCCACCCACGACGTGAATCCGACGACGGTGCTCAACCCATTGCTGCTGCGACGGGGGGTCAATTCGCTGCTCGGCGTCCCGCTGATCGCTTCCGGCCGCACCATGGGAGTGCTCACCGTCGGGTCGGTCACGTACCGGGAGTTCACCGAGATCGAGACCAATCTGCTGCAGCTGGCCGGCGACCGGATCGCCAACGAGCTCGCCGCATGGGAGCACCGGAACGAATCGTGGACGACTCGAATGCTCCAGCGGTCGCTCCTCCCCTCGCGCCTGCCCGAGCTCGACGACATGGAGTTCGCCGAACGGTTCGTCCCCGGTGGCGTCGAGCTCGTCGGCGGCGACTGGTACGACGTGTTCGAGCTCCCGTCCGGCCGCATCGGCATCGTGATCGGCGACGTCGTGGGCCACGGTCTCAGCGCGGCCGTCGTGATGGGTCGCCTCCGGAGTGTGCTGCGGTCCTATGCATTCATCGGTGACGATCCGGCGATCACGCTCGACCAGGTCGACGCCAAGTTCAGCCACTTCGAACCCGACGAGATGGCGACGATCGGCTACGCCGTCATCGAACCCGGCCACGACCGACTCGTCGTCGCCACCGCAGGGCACCCACCGCCCCTGCTCGTCGAGCCTGACGGCGATGCGCAGTTCGTCGCCGTGAAGCCGGGGCCCCCCATTGGCGCTGGCCTGCGGGTGCAGCGAACCTCCGTCGAGGTCGAACTGCCGCGCGGAGCGACGTTCATGGTCTACACCGACGGGCTGTTCGAACGACGGAGTCAGCCGTTCACCGAGTCGCTCGAGCGCCTTCGGCGCTCGCTGCGTCCCGGACCCGTCGAGACGGCGGTCGGTGATCTCATGGAGACGATGATCGGTGACGATGGGCTCGACGACGACACAGCGGTCCTGGCGCTGCGTCGTCTCGGCCCGCGACACGACTGACGTCGTAGGCCACCCAACCCTTCACGCGTGGCTGCGCCGGGTTGCCGGCGGGGGGCGCGAACCGGGCGGCCCCGCCAACAACCGGTGGAGGATGGCGAAGAAGCGGTCGGTCGTGGCGTGCCAGGTCGGCAGCTGCGCTCCGCGGCGGACCGCGCCGGACGTCAGGCGGTCGAGCTCGGCGCGGTCCGTGGCGAGGCGATCGATCGCGGGGGCCAGAGCTCGCGTGTCGCCCGCCGGGACGAGGAGGCCTTCGGCCCCGTCGGCGACCAGGGCGCGCAGGTGGGGCGTGTCCCATCCGACGACCGGGACTCCAGCCGCCAGCGCTTCACCGACCGAGCTGCCGTAGGCCTCGACCCGACTGGGAAAGACGAACAGATCGGCCGCGCCGTACAGCGACGACACCGCGGCGGCCGGGAGAGCGCCGTGAACGACGACGCGGTCGGCCAGATCCGGCCGGGCGATGCGCTCCCGAACGTGACGGGCGTACCGCAGGTCGGCGTCGGTCCGCCCGACGAGATGCAACGTCGCACGCTCGGCCGGCAGGAGGGCGACCGCGTCGAGCAGTTCGAGGATGCCCTTGTTGGGCAACCAGTTGGCGACGTTGAGCAGACCGAGAGCACGCGCGCCACGGAGCGGTTCGGTGGGTGGAGCCGCGGGGAGGTCGCACCCGGGCCGGACCAGTTCGATCCGTGTGGCCTGGAAGCCGTGCTCGCCGATGAGCGAATCCGCCACCGCCTGCCCTGGTGCGATCACGAGGTCGCACCGGCGATACACGGCCAGGTCGAGCGGCCGGCGGAGCCATCGCGTCGGACCGGCGCCGTCGACTCCACCCGGGTGCTGGTGGACGAGGGCGACCGTGGGAGCACCGCTTCTCAGGATGGCGCAGGCGAGCGCCCACGCGAAGAGGCTGTCCACCACGACGACGTCCGCCTTCGGCAGGCGGAGCCGCGGGCGGGGGCGAACCGTCTGCATGTCGAACCCCGCAGCGGGGGCCGCATCCATCAGCTGGCGGTGATAGCGATGCCCACCGGAGACGGCGTCGATCCCGGCGGTGACCAGGGCGACCCGGGGTCTCGCCGCGGCGGGCAACTCAGCCGACCGGCGCGGAGTACCCACCGAAGGCGTCGGCGTTCTCGTACACCCGCACGGTCACGCGATCGACCCCCGTGTCTGCGAGCCCGGCGGCGACCTGTCCGTGGGCCCACGTGGCGAACACCTCGACGGTGACCGCCTCGGCCTCGTGCGGGCGGATCTCGTCGAGGTTCTTGCCGGCGACCGTGTCGTGGATCTGCTGGAGCACGGCATCGAGGACGTCGAGGTCGCACACCATCCCGCGGTCGTCGAGTGCCTCGCGTTCGACGAGGACCTCAAGCCGGTAGTCGTGCGAGTGCAGGGCGCCCTCGGGCCCCTCGACTCCCGGCATCACGTGTTGGGCGGTGAACTGGACGGCGGTCCCAACTTGGTACATCGCTCACTGATACCCGAAGGCCATGTGGATGAGACGCGGTTCATGGGCGTCGACCTGCGCATAGCCGTCGGCGGCGTGCTCGAACGGCACAGTGTGGGTGGCGAGCCGGGCGAGTGGCAGCTCGCTCGCGAGTTGAACGGCCCGCCCGAAGCGCCGGCGGTGCGTCCACCGCCCCGAAAGTCCGGCGGGAATGGTCGACACCTGTGTGCTACGGATCGTGAGACGGCGCCGATGGAACGCCGAACCGAGGTCGAGACAGACCGGCTTGGTGCCGTACCACGACGCGACCAACGCCGTGCCTTCATGGGCAAGCAGGTCGAGAGCGGCGGCGAGCGCCCCCGGGTGCCCTGAGCACTCGATCACCAGGGGCACCTCGACCTGCCCCACGTGCGGCACGGTCGTGTCGGGCACCGCCGCGATGCCGAGCTCCGCCGCCAGCGCCCGGCGCTCGGGCTGAGGTTCGACGGCCACGACGTCGGCTCCGGCACGCGCCACCAGCAGCGCCACCAGCAGCCCGAGCGTGCCGAGCCCGCTCACCACGACCATCTCGCCCAGCACGGCGCCGGCGTCCAGGGTCACCTGCAGCGCGGTCTCGACGTACGGGAGGAGCACCGCAACTCGAGGGTCGAGCCCGTCGACGACCACCAGCTCGGAGGCGTCCACCAGCAGGCGCTCTTGATGAGGATGGAACGAGAAGACGAGGTCTCCGACGCTCACGTCCTCCACGCCTGGACCCGTCGCCTCCACCCGACCGACGCAGCTGTAGCCGTAGCGGAAGGGGTAGGTGAACGTTCCGCCCAGGGCGCCGAGCGTCTCGTCGACGGGGAGATCGGGCGGGAGCTCCCCCCGGTACGCGAGCATCTCCGTGCCCGCGCTGATGCCCGAATACAGCACCTCGACGAGGGCCTGACCCGACGCAGGCGGAGCAAGCTCGATCGGTCGCAGCTCGACCTGCCGGGGGGCGACGAACCACAACGCACGGTCCATCGCGCAATCATGCCCTCACCAGAGGCCGATTAAGCCTGCTCTGCCCGGGGTACTGAAGGCCCGCCATGACGATCGAAGAAGTACTTCCGGCGCCGCTGGCGGTGCGCCTCCCCACCCCCTACGGTTTCTTCACGGTTCACGCCTTCGAGCGTCCGTCGGGCCATGTGTACCTCGCCCTGACGAGCGGGGACGTGGAAGGCCACGACGACGTACTGGTGCGGGTGCATTCCGAGTGCCTCACCGGTGACGCCCTGGGTTCGTTGCGCTGCGACTGCGGCGTGCAGTTGCGCCAGAGTCTGCGGGTGATCACCGCCGCCGGCGCCGGCGTGCTGATCTACGCCACCGGGCACGAAGGCCGCGGCATCGGGCTGATGAACAAGCTCCGCGCCTACGTCGCTCAAGAGGAAGGCGCCGACACCGTCGAGGCGAACCATGTCCTCGGCCTGCCGGCCGACGCACGCGACTACGGCGACGCCGCCGCCGTCATCGACATGCTCGGGATCCGGTCGATCCGGCTCCTCACCAACAACCCCGACAAGGTGAGTGGACTGCGACGACATGGCATCGACGTCAATGGCGTCGTCGGAATCCCGACGGTCGCCCACCGACGCAACGCGACCTACCTCCGCACCAAGTCGGATCGGATGGGCCATGTCCGCCCGACCGGCGTGGCGCCGGAGTCCGACATCGATGTGGTCGACCCGAGTCTCCTCATCGGGGACGTCGAGCCGCAGCAGGATCGGCCCGGCATCGTGCTGAAGCTCGCCCAATCCCTCGACGGTCGCATCGCGACGCGGACGCGCGACTCGAAGTGGATCAGCGGGCCAGCCGAACGACGGGTCGCCCACAGCCTCCGAGCCACCTGCGACGCCGTCATCGTCGGCGCCGGCACGATCGTCGCCGACGATCCGCAGCTGACGGTACGAGACGTGCCGGGCGCCTCCCCGCTCCGTGTCGTCGTCGACACGGCTCTGCGTTCGCCGAGCGACGCCAAGGTGTTCACCGACGACGGCTCGACGCTCGTCCTCACGACATCGCGGAGCGACCCGGCCCACCGCGAGCAGCTGCGGCAACTCGGTGTCGCCGTCGAGGTGGTCGCCGAGCACGGGGGCCATGTCGACCTCGATGCGGGGCTACGCCGCCTCCGCGAGCTCGGGGTCGAAGTCGCCCTCGTCGAAGGGGGCGCGACGTTGGTCACGGCGATGCTGGAGGCCGGTGTGGCAGATCGCCTGATCGTCTCGGTCTCACCGCTCGTGCTGGGAGCGGGCATCGACGCCATCGGCGATCTCCGCACCCGCGCGGTGGCCGACGCAGTCACGTTGAGCGACCGCACGCTGGCGCTCGCCGGCGACGACGTGCTCATCGCCGGGAACATCGACACCGGAACCAGGCGTGCGCGGTCGGGGGTCGACCTTCAGTCGGCGTCCGTTTCCGAGTCGTCGTTCTCGTCGTCCTGAGGTTCCTCGGCTGCGGCCGGGCGCACGAACAGCGCCGGGCCGACACCCGCCGGAGCCGGGTTCTCGGATCGATCGACCTCCTCGTCGGCGGCCGTGTCGTCACGCTCGACGGACTCGGGATCGGGTGGCGGGAGCTGCGGATCAGACATGCCTCACGTGTACCCAGCCTCGCGTCCGCTAGGCGCCGGCGAGGGGGCGGCGGCCGCTCACAGGCCGCCCCGGTTGAACCACCGCACGACCGGGCCATCGTCGGTGATGTCGACGCGGCTGACGCCGGCGTCCTCGACGAAGAGCCGCCACGCCAACGTGCCCGTGATGCCGAGCGCCCACGCGAGCGCCGACTTGATCGGGCTCACGTGACTCACGACGATCACGACCGACGACGCCGCCTGGGCCGACAACTCCTCGCAGGCCGCATTCACCCGGCGCCTGATCGAGGACTCCGGCTCGATGCCGTCCGGGGTGAACGCCTCGTCGCATCGCCAGCGAGCCCACTCCTCGTCGGACAGCGCGTCGGGCGGGCCGTCGTCATAGGGCCCGTAGTCCCGCTCGATCCATCGTTCGTCAACGGTGACGGGGCGGCCGAAGACGGCAGCTGTCTGCCGGGCGCGCATCAGCGGGCTCGACACCACGACGTCGGCGGGCGGCAACCACATGGCCATCGCGTCGGCCTGACGCTGTCCGGTCGGGCTCAGCGGTGGATCGGCGCGACCCAGCAAGTGACCGCGAGCGTTGGAGGCCGTCTCACCATGGCGTACGAGCAGCAGCATCCCTGCACCGTACGGCGCGGTGGGGACTGGTCGGTCTGACCGGAAAGGTGTGTGGGTAGTGAGGTCTCCCCACCGTCCGCCCGACCCTCGCTGCGGACTTGCGACAGGAGACGACATGCCCAGGAAGCGCACCGCATCCATCGAGTCGACCGACAGCGTCAGCGAATCCGCTGCTGACGCCGCCGACGCCGCCGCCGACGCCGCGGTCGACGACCAGACCAGCGAGACGGTCACGCTCCGCACGGCCCCGGCGGAATGGGCGCAGAACGCGGTCGTCGTCGGCGAGTTCAACGACTGGTCCACCGAGGCCACGCCGATGACCCGGGTCGGCGATCACTTCGAGACCACCGTCTCGTTGGCGCCCGGCCGCGAGTACCGCTACCGGTTCCTCTTCGACGGGCAGCACTGGGACAACGATCCCGAGGCCGACGACTACGTGCCGAACGAGTTCGGCAGCGACGATTCCGTGCGCCGCCGTTGACCAACGACGGACATCCCAGGGCGTGGCCGGGTTCGCCCTATCCCCTCGGCGCCACGTTCGACGGTCGAGGCACGAACTTCGCCGTGTTCAGCGAGTCGGCTGATGCCGTCCATCTCTGCCTCCTCGACGCCGACCGCCACGAGGTCCGCGTCGAGCTCGTCGACGTCGACGCCGGCGTGTGGCACGCCTACCTGCCCGACGTGCAGCCGGGACAGCGCTACGGGTACCGGGTCACGGGGCCCAACGACCCGGCCCGCGGTCTGCGGGCCAACCCCAACAAGCTCCTGCTCGACCCGTACGCCAAGGCGGTGGAAGGCGGAGTCGACTGGGACCCGTCGCTGTTCGCCTATCAGCTCGGCGATCCCGACACGCCCAACGACGACGACTCCGCCGGCCACATGATGCTCGGCGTCGTCACCAACCCGTACTTCGACTGGGGTGATGACCGACCGCCTTCGACGAGCTACGCCGACACGATCGTCTACGAGGCCCATGTCAAGGGCCTCACGCACCTGCACCCCGACATCGACGAGGCGATCCGGGGCACGTATGCGGCGATCGCCCACCCCGCGATGATCGACCACTACCGGCGCATCGGGGTGACGGCGATCGAGCTGATGCCGGTCCATCAGTTCGTCCACGACAGCGTCCTGCTGGACCGCGGATTGCGGAACTACTGGGGGTACAACACGATCGGGTTCTTCGCCCCACACAACGAATACGCCGCAGCGGGACAGCGTGGCGAACAGGTGCAGGAGTTCAAGGCGATGGTGAGGGCTCTGCACGAGGCGGGGCTCGAAGTCATCTTGGACGTCGTTTACAACCACACCGCCGAGGGCAACCATCTCGGTCCGACGCTGAGCTTCCGTGGGCTCGACAACGCGGCGTACTACCGCCTCGTCGACGACGATCCCCGCTACTACATGGACTACACGGGCACGGGCAACTCGCTGAACGTTCGCCACCCGCACACCATGCAACTGATCATGGACTCGTTGCGCTACTGGGTGCTCGAGATGCACGTCGACGGGTTCCGCTTCGACCTCGCGTCCACGCTCGCACGCGAGTTCTTCGACGTCGACCGCTTGTCGACGTTCTTCGAGATGGTCCAGCAGGACCCGACGATCTCGCAGGTGAAGCTGATCGCCGAGCCGTGGGACGTCGGCCCGGGCGGTTACCAGGTCGGCGGCTTCCCGCCGCAGTGGTCGGAATGGAACGGCAAGTACCGCGACACGGTCCGCGACTTCTGGCGCGGTGAGCCGGGCACGCTCGGCGAGCTCGCCGCTCGCCTGACCGGCTCGGCCGACCTCTACGAGCACAGCGGGCGTCGACCGGTCGCGTCGATCAACTTCGTGACCGCCCACGACGGTTTCACGCTCGCCGACCTCGTCTCGTACAACGACAAGCACAACGAGGACAACGGTGAAGGCGGCAACGACGGAGAGTCGCACAACCGGTCGTGGAACTGCGGCGTGGAGGGTCCGACCGACGATCGGGAGGTGCTCACGCTGCGGGCCCGCCAGCAGCGCAATCTGCTCGCCACGCTGTTCCTCTCCCAGGGCGTGCCCATGCTCGTCCACGGTGACGAGCTGGGTCGAACACAGCGAGGCAACAACAACACGTATGCCCAGGACTCCGAGCTGTCGTGGGTCGCATGGGACCGGGTGGACGAGGCCCTCGTCGACTTCGTCGCCCACGTCGTGGCGCTGCGCAAGGCGCACCCGACGTTCCGCCGGTCGCGGTTCTTCGACGGGCGCCCGGTGCCGCGTGGTGAGGGAGAGCCGCTACCGGACGTCCGGTGGTTCCAGCCCGACGGCAACGAGATGTCGCCGGAGGACTGGGACACCGGTGTCGCCCGCTCGGTGGGGATGTTCGTCAACGGCCGAGGCATGAACGAGCGGAACCGGCAGGGAGAGCCCATCGACGACGTGAACGTCGTGCTCCTCCTCAACGCGCACGACGACACGGTGACGTTCCGCCTTCCCGATGAACATCACGGCGAGCGCTGGGAGGTCGTCGTCGACACCTCGGGCACCGACGGAGGTGAACCCCTCGACGCGGCCGCCCACATCCACGTGGCCGCCAAGTCGATGGTGGTGGCGCTCGAGCTGACCGCTGCCCAGCCGGAGCCCGACCTCACGGTCGACTCTTCGGTCGAGTTCATGCAGACGAGGCATGACGGTACGGCCACGCCGGGTAGTTGACAGCGCACTCGAACGAAGGATTGGTGTGGGCGAAGACAGTGGAGGCCAGGGCTCGACGAACCGGCGCGTCGGGGCGACGTATCGCGTCCAGGTACATGCCGACCACACCCTGGAGGCGGTGGCCGCGCAAGCCACCTACCTCGCCGATCTGGGTGTCACGCACGTGTACACGTCACCGTTGTCGCAAGCGACGGAGGGATCGACGCACGGCTACGACGCCGTCGATCCGACGATCGTGAGCCGCTCGCTCGGCGGGGCCACGGCCCACCGGGCGCTCGTCGATTCCCTGGCCGCCCGCGGCCTGGGCCTCGTCGTCGACGTCGTGCCGAACCATCTCGCGGCCGACCCGGTGGACAACCTGTGGTGGCGCGACGTCTTGCGCCTCGGACGAGCCAGCCGCTTCGCTGCGTTCTTCGACATCGACTGGAACGGGGCCGACGCCGAGTTCCACGGGAGAGTGGTCCTGCCGGTGCTGGACGGAACGCTCGACGAGGCCGTGGCCGCCGGGCACGTGATGGTGCGCCCCGGTGAGGAATGGGTGGTCGAGGCGGCCGGCACGCACTATCCGCTCGATCCGGCCACCGTCCCCGCCGACGGCTCGGTCCCGGAAGGGGCAGAGCTCGTCGACCTGCTGTCTCGCCAGCACTACGCCCTCGTCGACTGGCAGTCGCAGGGCGGGCAGCTCAACTACCGCCGGTTCTTCGACGTGTCGCAGCTGGTCGGTGTGAGGGTCGAGGACCCCGACGTGTTCGACGAGATGCACCGCTTGGTGCTGGGCTGGGTGGAGGACGGCGCGGTCGACGGGCTGCGCATCGATCATCCCGACGGGCTGGCCGATCCCGTGGGCTACCTCCAGCGGTTGCGCGAGGTTGCGCCGAACACCTGGATCGTCGCCGAGAAGGTGCTCGTGGACGACGAAGCGCTTCCCGACGACTGGCCGGTCGACGGCACCACAGGTTACGAGGCGCTCGCGCTACTGACGGGACTCCTCGTGGATCCCCAGGGCGAGCCGGCATTGACCCAGGTGTACGAGTCGGCGATCGGCCGCCACCAGACGTTCGCCGACCTCACCCGCGCGACACGTGTCCAGGTGATGGACGAGGTGCTGGTCCCCGAGATCACGCGGGCGGCGCGAGCCCTCGTCGCCGCCGCGACCGACCTCGGGCTACGGCCCTCGTTGTCCGAGGCGGAGACCGTCGTCAAGGCCTACCTCGCCGAGATGCCGGTGTACCGCACCTACACCTGGCCGGCCCGGCCGGTGAGTGCGCACGACCGCCACGTCATCGACGAGACGGCCAAGCAGGCGATCCGGCACCACCCGGGGGTGTCGTCGATCCTGCTCGAGCTCCTCGCCGCGACCGTCGCCGACAGCGGCCGCCAAGCCCTGGCACCGCAGTTCGCCGAGCTCGCCCGGATCGTCCAGCAGACGAGCGGGCCGGTCATGGCCAAGGGGATCGAGGACACGGCGTTGTACCGCTTCACGCGGTTCGTCGCGCTCAACGACGTCGGGTGCGATCCGGCACGGTTCGGCGTCGGGGTCGACGCGTTCCACCAGAACGCCGCCGACCGGTCCGCGCTCCGCCCTCGCTCGATGATCACCACGTCGACCCACGACACCAAGCGCTCCGAGGACGTCCGGGCTCGCCTCGCGGTGCTGTCCGAGCTCGCCGACGAATGGGCGGCGTGGACGAGCGAGTGGCTCGAGCGGGGGGCCCAACTGTGGCCGAGCACAGCACCCCGCGACCCGGCCGCCGAGCTCCTCGTGCACCAGACGCTCGTCGGGTCGTACCCCATCGAGCCCGACCGCCTGCACGAGTACCTCACGAAGTCCACCCGCGAAGCCAAGCGCCGCACGCGGTGGCTGGACACCGACGAGACGTTCGAGGGAGCCGTGCACCAGTTTGTCGACGTACTGCTCGCCAACGAGGAGTACGCCGGTCAGCTCGAGGCGTGGTGGCACCGCCTGCTCGTCCCGGGTCGTGTCAACTCGCTCGTGCAGAAGCTGCTGGCGCTGACCATGCCGGGCGTGCCCGACGTGTACCAGGGCACCGAGTTGTGGGCCCTCGATCTCGTCGACCCTGACAACCGGCGACCGGTGGACTACGACCTGCGCCGGGCCCTGCTCACGGAGCTGTCGTCGGCGAACCCGCTCGACGGGGAGGCGCTCGCCGCCACGCTCGACGATCCGGCCGATCCCGGCCTCGCCAAACTGGCCGTGGTTCACTCCGCCCTCGACGCCAGACGAACGCACGCCCAGTGCTTCGGGGGGCCCGACGCCGGCTACACACCGCTGGTCGCGTCCGGACCGGCATCCGACCACGTCGTCGCCTTCGCCCGCGGGGACGACGTCGTCGTTGCCGTGCCGCGTCTCGCGGTCCGTCGCGAGCGCGAGGGCGGCTGGCGCGACACCGCCCTGGCGCTGCCACCGGGCACGTGGCGCCACGTCTTCCATTCGACCACCGTGTGCGGCCCCGCTCGGGTCGCCGGCCTGTTCGACCCATTCCCGGTCGCCCTGCTCGTCCGGACATGATCCCGATCGCGCTGTGGGCGCCACGCGCCGGTCTCGTGCTCGTCGAGCAGTCCGGACGCCAGGCCCCGCTCGAGCAGCACGCCGACGGGTGGTGGCGTGGCGACATCGACGACGGAGACGACTACTGGTTCGTGGTCGACGGGACCCGCATCCCCGACCCCCGCTCGACGTGGCAGCCCCACGGACTGGACGGGCCGTCGCGACCGGACCGCCCCGATCGATTCGTCTGGACCGATGCCGACTGGAAGGGCCTCGACCTCGAGGCGGCCGTGATCTACGAACTCCACGTCGGGACGTTCAGCCCCTCCGGCACCTACGCGGGCGTTGTCGAGCGTCTCGACCACCTCGTCGACCTCGGCGTGACGGCCATCGAGCTGATGCCGTTGGCGACGTTCCCGGGCGAGCACGGGTGGGGCTACGACGGGGCATTGCTGTGGGCGCCCCATCATCGCTACGGCGCTCCGGACGATTTCCGGCGGCTCGTGGACGCCTGTCATGCACGCGGACTCGGTGTGATCGTCGACGTCGTCTACAACCACCTCGGCCCCACCGGCAACCACCTCGACCGTCTCGGTCCGTACTTCACCGACGCCGTCCCCACGCCGTGGGGCGCGGCGGTCAACTTCGACGGACCGGACTCCGACGAGGTGCGGGCCTTCGTCGTCGGCAACGCCCGGCACTGGATCACCGCGTACCACGTCGACGGGCTGCGGCTCGACGCCGTTCATGCCATCTTCGACCGGTCGGCCACGCACATCCTCGAGGAGATCGCGGACGTGGTCCACCGGGCGGCCGCCGAGCAGGGCCGGCAGGCGCTGGTGATCGCCGAGAGCGATCTCAACGACCCTCGACTGGTCGCCGGCGTGGAGGTCGGCGGCTACGGCCTCGACGGCGCGTGGAGCGACGACTTCCATCACTCGCTCCACACGGCGTTGACCGGCGAGCGTCACGAGTTCCTCGCCGACTTCGACGGCTGGGCGGATGTCGCGCGTTCACTCGAGAAGGTGTTCGTCCACGACGGCACGCATTCGTCGTTCCGCCGACGCCGGCACGGACGTCCGGTCGGCGAGCTCCCCCGGCACCGGTTCCTCGGCTACGTCCAGAACCACGACCAGATCGGCAACCGAGCCACCGGTGAACGCCTCGCGCATCTCGTCGGTCGCCGCGGGGCCGAAGCAGCCGGGGCGTTGGTGCTCACCGCGCCGTTCACGCCCATGCTGTTCCAGGGTGAGGAGTGGGCGGCGTCGGCGCCGTTCCTCTACTTCACCGATCACACCGATCCCGACGTGGCGGCGGCCGTGCGCGACGGGCGCCGTGCCGAGTTCTCGTTCAGCGCCACCGAGGTGCCCGACCCGCAATCCGCTGACACCTTCCGCCGATCGCAGCTGGACTGGGACGAGTTGTCCGGGCCGGAGCACGCGGCGATGCTCGACTGGTACCGCCACCTGGTGGCACTGCGCCGCGCCTGGCCGGCCTTGCGATCCGACGGGCCGGCGGACACCCGAGCATCGCTGGACACCCCCAGCGGCGTTCTTCAGGTTCGACGCGGCGATGATGCGCTGCTCGTCGTGAACACGGCATCCACCGTCGTGACGTCTGGCGTCCACGGTGGTCTGGCCGAAGTCGTCCTGACCAACGACGCCGAAGCGGCGGCGGACGGTCGCGGCGTCGTGCTCGGTCCGCGAGCGACTGCGCTGTGCCGGCTCAGCGGGCCAGAGCGATGATCCCCGGACGTCACTCGCCCGGTGACGACTCGTTGCGTCGGGGCCCGACGATGTCGTTGCGCGACGTGTCGTTGATCGACGCCGCGGCGGCGGTGGCCTGGGCCTCGTCGCGGTGACGGCTCACCACGTGTCGGCGGCCATCGACGTTGCGCACGACGCACCACCCGCCGTCTCGATCGGGTTCCACTCGAAGGTTGAACGGGTCTGCACCGCTGGGAGCGGCCCCCGTTGCTCGCTCGCTGCTCACACCGTCGGGTACCCACGGTGCACGTTCACAGACCCGCACCGCGCCGGGGGTGGGCCTGGCGCCCCGCCCCGGGGCGGCACACCGCGGCACCATCTGAATCCGCCCGCTCGTGGGTACGGGCGAGGCATGGCATTCATCGAACTACACGGACGTCCGGCGTGATGGAGATCGGCTACTTCCTGTCGTCCGAGGAGCACGGCCCTCTCGAGCTGGTCGATCAGGCCCGCATGGCGGCCGATGCCGGCATGCAGTCGGTGTGGATCTCGGACCACTACCACCCCTGGGTCGACGAGCAGGGCCACAGCGCGTTCGTCTGGTCCGTCATCGGGGGGATCGCCGTCGGCACCGATCTCCGCGTCACGACGGCCGTCACCTGCCCGACCATGCGGATCCACCCGGCGGTGATCGCCCAGGCCGCGGCCACGTGTGCGGTCATGCTCGAGGGTCGGTTCGAGCTCGGCGTCGGCTCAGGCGAGAACCTCAACGAGCACATCCTCGGTGACCACTGGCCCATCACCGACGATCGCCTCGACATGCTCGAGGAAGCCGTCGACGTGATGCGGCGCCTGTGGACCGGCGACGAGGTCACGCATCGCGGCACCCACTACCGCGTCGACAACGCCCGCATCTACACGCTCCCGGAGGAACCGCCCGACGTGCACGTGAGCGGGTTCGGCCCCAAGGCGACGGCGCTCGCCGCCCGTATCGCCGACGGCTACGTGTCGACCTCGCCTGATGGCGACCTGGTCGACCAGTATCGGGCCGAGGGCGGCCGGGGACCGGCCAGCGCCGGTCTCAAGGTGTGCTGGGGCCCCGACGAGCGGGAGTGCGCCGAGCTCGCCCATCGACTGTGGCGAACGAGCGGCGTGCCTGGCGAGCTGTCCCAGGAACTGCGTTCGCCTGCCCACTTCGACCAGGCGGCGTCACTCGTGACGGTCGACGCAGTCGCCGAGTCGATGCCGTGTGGCCCTGACATCGATCGCATCGTCGAAGCGGCCCGCGCGTACGCCGACGCCGGCTTCGATCGCCTCTACGTCAGCCAGGTCGGGCCCGACCAGCGCGGCTTCTTCGACATCTACAAGAGCGAGCTGGCGGACCGGCTCGCCGAGCTCTCATGAGGACCGTCCGCCGCGGCGACGCCGACGAGTCGCGTCTCCTTGCCATCTACCTCAGGGACCACTGGGCCGGTTCGACCGCCGGACTCGCGCTCGCCGCGAGGTGCCGTCGCAACAACGCTGGGACCGCCTACGAAGCGACGCTCGCCGACGTGGAACGGGAGATCGGTGAGGACCGCGAGGAGCTGCGGGCGATCATGAGCCGTCTCGGGGTGACACCGAGTCGTACCAAAGCCGCGCTGGGTGCGGTTTCCGAGGCGTTCGCCAGGCTCAAGGCCAACGGACGGATCGTCACGTACTCACCATCGAGCCGCGTCGTCGAGCTCGAGACCCTCGCCGCCGGGGTCTCGACCAAAGGCCACCTCTGGCGTACGCTCCGGGTCTCCACGCCTCGTGGAGACGTCACCTCGTCGGAGACCGAGCTGGACGAGCTCGAGCAACGGACGGCGAACCAGCTGTTCCGGCTCATGGAGCTGCACGAGCGGGCGACCGCCGAAGCGTTCGGACCGGCACGCACCGACTGACTCGGTTGCCCGGCGACCACATCGGGTACGCGGGGCCACGTCCGGCGTGGACCGCCGAAGCGTCAGGGACGAAGGAGGCCGGAGATGCAAGCAGTGGTATGGCACGGACGCCGTGACGTGCGGACCGAGACGGTCCCCGATCCCCGGATCGAGCAGCCCAACGATGCGGTGATCCGCGTGACGAGCAGCGGACTGTGCGGATCGGACCTCCACCTCTACACCGTCCTGGCGCCATTCATGACGTCGGGAGACGTGCTCGGCCACGAGCCGATGGGCATCGTCGAGGAGGTCGGGCCGGACGTCGGCAACCTGAAGGTGGGCGACCGCGTGGTCGTGCCCTTCAACATCTCCTGCGGCCGGTGCCTGATGTGCCGGTCCGGTCTGCAGTCGCAATGCGAGACCACCCAGGTGCACGACCACGGGACCGGAGCATGCCTCTTCGGCTACACCAAGCTCTACGGCCAGGTCCCCGGCGGACAGGCCGAACTGCTGCGGGTCCCCCACGCCGACTACGGACCGATCGTCGTGCCCGAGGGACCACCCGATGATCGGTTCCTCTTCCTGTCGGACGTGCTCCCCACGGCGTGGCAGGCGGTGGACTACGCGGCGATTCCCACCGGCGGTTCCGTCGCCGTCCTCGGGCTGGGTCCGATCGGCGACATGTGCGCACGGGTCGCCGCCCAGCGCGGTGCCGGCACGGTGATCGGCATCGACCTCGTCGACGAGCGCCTCGACCGTGCCCGCGAGCGAGGAGTTCACGCCCTCGACCTCCGCGACTTCGACGGCGACGAGGATCTCGCGCTGGCCGTGCGGGAGCTCACCGACGGGCGCGGGCCGGATGCGGTCATCGACGCCGTCGGCATGGAGGCCCACGGGTCGCCGGCTGCATCGGCTGCCCAGAAGCTCACCGCGCTGATGCCCAACGCGCTCAGTGAGAAGCTGATGATGAAGGCCGGCGTCGACCGCCTCGCCGCGCTCCACACGGCGATCGAGCTCGTCCGCCGGGGCGGCACCGTGTCGATCATCGGGGTCTACGGCGGCATGACCGACCCGCTTCCGATGATGACGATGTTCGACAAGCAGGTCACGCTCCGGATGGGCCAGGCCAACGTGCGTCGCTGGGTCGACGACATCCTGCCGCTGCTCACCGACGCCGATCCCCTCGGCGTCGACGGGTTCGCCACGCACCACCTCCCACTCGACGAGGCGTCCAGTGCGTACGAGATGTTCCAGGCCAAGAAGGACGGCGCCGTGAAGGTCGTCTTCCGCCCGGGATCGAGCTGACCGGCCGTTGTCCCGCCGACGGATTGGGTAGTTGAACGCCGACGAAAGGCGCTCCCATGGACAACTCGAATCTCGCAGAATCGGTGCCGGGCGACGAGGGTTCGACCCTGACCGACATCATCACCGCGTACGCACGTGAGGGCTTCGATGCCAGCTTCGGCGCGACCCCCGACGGTCAGCTCGAGTGCGGGTCGTGTCACACGCACCTCGATCCGTCGGAGGTGACGATGTCGTCGCTCCGCCGCCTCGAAGGCGCTTCCGACCCCGACGACATGCTGGCCGTGGTCGCCCTGACATGTCCGGAGTGCGGGAGCCGGGGCACGGTCGCCCTCGGGTACGGTCCGGCGTCGGCCGCAGAGGACAGCGACATCCTCCGAGCGCTTCGCGATCGCCGGGGCGACGACGATCTGCCGGCGCACATGGCCCCGGGTGAGACATCCGACGACGCGCCGCCGGTTGCCCGGTGACGAGGCCGGGTACGTCCGCGACGTGACACCCGAACAGGTACAGCCACCAGACAGCTCGAACGAGACGGACACGAGCCCCACGCCGGAGGGCGATGATCGCCGGGAGCGTTCGCGCCGCGTCGACCCCGATGCACCCGGCAACTACGTCGACGACGAGACGTCTGCCGAAGTCCCCGAGCCCAACGAGCCCGGCTGATCGAGCTCGTCGTGACGACACCCCCGATCACGCGGGTCGACGCACTGGAGGCCGAACGCTTGATCGCGGCCGGGATCACGGTGTTCGACGCCTTGCCCGAGTCGATCTGGCGCCAGGAGCGCCTGCCCGGCGCTCGATCGCAACCACTCGAGAGCTTCTCGCCCGGGGAGGTCGCCGACATCGCGCGAGACGAGCAGCTGCTCGTGTACTGCTTCGACCAGCATTGTGATCTCAGCGCCCGGATGTGCCGCCGTCTCGTCCAGCTCGGCTTCACCCACGTGCACGACCTCATCGGGGGACGCGCTGCGTGGACGGCTCAGGGCCTGCCCACCGAGGGCACCGTCGGGGACCGGCGCCGGCTCTCCCACTACCTCCGGCCGGCCGCCACCGTAGGTGTCGACGACACGATCGCCCAGGTGTCCCGGCTCGCAGACGACGGGTTGCCGACCGCGGTGGTGAGCGACGACGGCGTGTTGCTCGGGGCGCTCCAACCCACGGCCCGCACGCTCGCACCCGACACTCCGGTTGCCGACGTGATGATCCCGGCGCCCGCGACGATCCGGCCCGAGCTCCGTGTCGAGGAGGCCGTCCGGCAACTCGAGGACGACGGTCTGGCCCACGTCTTCGTCACCGCAGTCAACGGCACGCTGCTCGGACTCGCCGTCGTGGCCGAGCTGCATGTCTAGTCAGCGCGTTCGCCTCGGTTGGTGGCTGTCCAGCGAGGAACGCAGCCCACGCGAGCTCGTCGCGGACGCCGAGCTCGCCGAGCGAGCCGGCTTCACGACGGCGATGATCTCCGACCACCTCCAGCCCTGGGCGGTCTCGCAGGGGCACGCCGGACACGTCTGGACGACGATCGGGGCCATCGCGGCGTCGACCGATCGCCTCGAGGTCGGTACCGGCGTCACCGCGATGGTGCACCGATCCCACCCCGTGATGGTGGCTCACGCAGCGGCGACCGCTGCCATCCTCCTCGAAGGCCGGTTCTTCCTCGGGGTCGGAACCGGCGAACGGCTCAACGAGCAAGCGTTCGGCGGCCACTGGCCGCGCCCGGGCGAGCGGCGCCGGCGATTGCAGGATGCCATCGAGATCGTCCGTGAGGTCTGGAAGGGAGGTCAGGTCAACATCGAGAACCGCTCGTGGACGGTCGAGCGGTTCGAGCTGCAGGAGCGTCCCGCCACTCCGCCGCCCATCTACGTGGCGGCCGCAGGTCCGCGGTCCGCTCGCGTCGCCAGCACACTCGGCGACGGGTTGATCTCGGTGTCGGCCGATGCATCACTCGTCGACGTCTACCGTGGCACGGGGGGCACCGGTCCGGCGATCGCCCAGGTCCACGTGAGCCTGGCCGACAGTGTCGAGGCCGCCCGCTCCCAAGCGTGGCATTACTGGCCGAACGGCGCCGTCGCCACCCCGCTCCTCACCGAGTTGGCTCGTCCGGAGCACATCGAGGCCGCGGCGCAGGGTCTCAGGCCGGAGGCGATCGAACGGACCGTCGTGTGCGCGACCGGTGCGACACCCGTCGTCGCCGCGATCGATCGATTCGTCGCTGCTGGATACGACACGGTGTACCTGCACCAGATCGGCCCCGACCAGGCGCGTCTCGCGGCTCTCGCCGCCGACGAACTGCTGCCCCATTTCGAGCGATGAGCCTCGTGGCACTCCGTCAGTCGTCGGCGGATGACGGTGCGAGGATCCGGCCGAACCCCTCGACGAGCTGATCGAACATCGCGTGGTCGGCGCCGCCGGCACCGGCGTGCTGCAGCGTGACGTAACCGTGCACGGTCTGTCGAGCGCGGCGCGCGGCAGTCTCGGCGTCGGCGCCGACGAGACCGGCGCCCTTGTACACACTCACGAAGACCTCATGCAGCCGGGCGTTCGCGCGGTCGAGCTCGCCTGTCGACGGCGACGAGCGCAGCAGGGCGGAGTACTGACCTGGATGGTCGACGGCAAACGCCCGGTACGCCTCGGCCACGGCCCGCATGGCGGCGAGCCCGGCGACCCCCATCGCTGCCGTGCTGATCGCGTCGGTCAACCGCTCGGTCGCCGTGACCGCGACACGACTGCGGAGATCGTCGAGCGATTCGACGTGGTTGTACAGCGCGGACGGGCGTACGCCGAGCACCGCGGCGACCGCCGACAGACTCAGGGCCTCGAAACCCTGCTCGTCGATGAGCTCGACGGCGGCATCGACGACGCTTCCAGCCGGCACACGGACTTTGCCCATGGCTCTCAACCATACACCTGCCAAGACAGTCCGTCACATGTATTGACAATGACTTCACGAATGGTGAATACTTGTCACCGAGAGGTTGTGTAGCACCAAATCCCTCAGGAGGTGACCATGATGCTGCTACAGAACGACTCGTTCCGTGACATCAACGCCTGGTTCGACCAGCTCGCCGGTCGATCGTCCGGACAGCGGCCGATGCCGATGGATGCCTACAAGCGGGGCGACGATCTCTGGGTCCACATCGACCTGCCGGGCGTCGCCGCCGACAGCATCGACATCGACGTCGAGCGCAACGTGCTGACCGTGACGGCCGAGCGCAGCTGGCATCGCCAAGACGGCGACCAGATCTACCTCAGCGAACGGCACCGGGGCGCATTCCGTCGCCAGGTCCACCTGGGCGACGGGCTCGATTCCGACCGGATCGAAGCCGACTATCACGACGGCGTCCTCACGCTACGAATCCCTGTTGCCGAGATCGCCAAGCCCCGCAAGATCGCCATCAACACGGCGGGCCGGGCTGCCATCGAAGCGGAGTCGGCCGACAGCGAATCCGTGGCGACCGGGTAGCCGGCCCCGCCCGTAGCCCGCCTGGCTACGGGAACGCGGAATCGGTTGGTGCCCGGACTGGCCGACGCACACCCGGCGGTACATGCCCGGTCGTTCCCACACGACCGGGCACGGCGGCGGTCCGGGCACCAACTCACACATGTTGGGTGATCGGGCAGCACGCGCTGCCCCTACGCTCTCGCCGTGCCCGTGCCGAGCGACCTGGCGATCGAGCTACGAGCCGGCCTCGCTCGACTCGGTGATCCCCAACGTGCGCCGCAGATGCAGGCGTACATGAAGTCGGTGATGCCGTTCCGGGGCGTCCCCAGCCCACTGCGCCGCGCCCTCGTCCGCGAGACACTGAGCGGGCGCACGTGGAGCAGCATCGACGACTGGGAACACGTCGTCGCGACCCTCTGGGACGGCGCCCACTACCGTGAGGAGCGATACCTCGCCCTCGACATCGCGGCCCACCGAACGGCCCGGCCATTCCAGACGCTCGACCGCATGCCGCTGTACGACCACTTCGTCGTGACCGGGGCGTGGTGGGATCACGTCGACACCGTGGCCGGCACGCTCATCGAACCATTGCTGGCCGCGCACCGGGAGGACCTCACTCCGACGATGCGCGCCTGGAGCGTGGACGCCGACCTGTGGCGCCGGCGGACGTCGATCATCTGCCAGCTCCACGCCAATGCCGCCACCGACACCGGCCTGCTCGCCGAGACGATCGTCGCCAATCTCACCGATCGCGACTTCTTCATCCGCAAGGCGATCGGCTGGGCCCTGCGCCAGTACGCACGCACCGATCCCGGCTGGGTCCGGGAGTTCGTCGCCGCCCACGAGCGCGCGATGTCCGGGCTCTCGCGTCGCGAGGCCCTCAAGCACCTCGGGTAGCCGCCCTGCTCGCCCCGCGTATCGTGAGGGCGTGCGGGACAGCTCGCGATGACCACCACAGGCGATACCGACGACGCCCGCGTCGACGAGATCCTCAGCCGGCTGAAGGGCAGTAGTGGCCGGCTCACCACCGGTCGCCGGGCGATCGTCCAGGCGCTGTTGGCTGCCGGCGACCACCACTTGAACGCCGACGAGTTGGCGGCGGCGGTGCAGGCCCAGCACCCGCACATCCACCTGTCGACCGTGTACCGCACGCTGGACGCGCTCGAGGTCGCCGGTGTACTCGACCGCATGGCCCTCGGCACCGGTGGCGCCGTGTACCACTTCACCGACCACGTCCATCACCATCTGGTGTGCAAGGACTGCGGAGCGGTCGTCGACATCCCGCCCGACCTCGTGTCATCGCTCACCGGCGAGCTGCAACGACGGTTCGGCTACGACCTCGACCAGGCGCGTCTGGCGGTGTCGGGCCGGTGCGAACGGTGCCGGGCCGCGCTGCCCACCACCTCAACCTCGCGTTGATGCATCTCCTGGGCGTTAATGCATCTCCTTCGCAATTAGCTCTTCTTCGCAGTAATGTTCGGCGATGCACCGCTTTGTCGCCACCGCCGCCTTCGCCGTCGCCGCAGCGGTCGTGCCCGTCACGGTCACCGGCGGCGCATCCGCCGAGACCACCGAGCCGACCGCTCGCCTGCTCGTCGCCACGACCGTGGCCCCGATCACGAGCATCGTCGCCAACATCGTGGGTGACCGCGCCGACGTTCGCGGGATCGTTCCCGAGGGGACGAACTCCCACACGTTCGAGCCCCGTCCCAGCGTCGCAGAACTGCTGTCGGAGGCCGACGTCGTGTACCTCAACGGGCTGATGCTCGAGGAGCCGACCCGGCAACTCGCCGAGGAGCACCTGCGCGACGGCGCGGGCCTCGTCGAGCTCGGTGATCGGACGATCACCGAGGACGAGTACATCTTCGACTTCTCGTTCCCCGAGCGCGACGGCAAGCCCAACCCCCATCTGTGGACCGATCCCCTGCTCGCCGTCCGCTACGCCGAGATCGTCGCCGCCGACATGGCTGAACGCGACCCGGCCAACGCCGACTACTACGCCGCCAACTACGACGCCTTCGCCGACGTGATCGACGAGCTCGACGCGGCGATGCGGGAGGCATTCGCGACCGTGCCGGTGCGCAAGCTCATCACCTACCACGACGCCTACGCCTACTTCGCCGCCGACTACGACTGGGAGATCGTGGGCGCCATCCAGGTGTCCGACTTCGAGGACCCGACGCCACGCGAGGTCGCCGATCTCATCGAGCAGATCCGAGCCGAGCAGGTGCCGGCCATCTTCGGGTCCGAGGTCTTCCCGAGTCCCGTCCTCGAACAGATCGGCGAGGAGGCCGGCGTCGAGTACGTCGACGTCCTCCGCGACGACGACCTTCCGGGCGAGCCGGGCGACGCCGAGCACTCCTGGCTCGGCTTGATGGTGTTCGACTACGTCACGATGACCGAGGCGCTCGGCGGCGACGCCGGCGCGCTGAGGGCCCTCGACATTCGCAACGTCGCTCCCGACGAGGCCGACTACCCGCAGTGAGCGGGCGCGGCAACTCGGCAGCGGCGCCGGCGGCGATGCCGCTGATCCGGCTCGACGCCGTGACGTGCTCCTACGGAGCGGCGCCGGTGCTCCGCGATGTCGACCTCGTCATCGGCGCCGATCAGTTCTCCGGGATCGTCGGACCGTCGGGCGCCGGCAAGACCACGTTGCTGCGCGTCGTGCTCGGCACGGTTCGGCCAAGCGCCGGCACCGTGCGCCGCCGTGACGGCCTACGGCTCGGCTACGTGCCCCAGGTGGACACGGTCGACTGGAGCTTCCCCGTCACCGTCGCCGAGTGTGTGCTCATGGCGCGGACCCGGGGCCGCCTGCTGCCATGGCCGAACCGACGGGAGCGGGCGGAGGTGGACGACGTGCTCGAGCGTCTGTCGATCGGCCATCTCGCCGATCGACACATCCGCAGCCTGTCGGGTGGCCAACAGCAGCGGGTGTTCATCGCCCGGGCGTTCCTCGGCCGCCCTCACCTCCTCGTGATGGACGAGCCGACGTCCGGTGTCGACGTCGCGACGCGGCACGAGGTGTTGCATCTGCTCGCCGACCTCCATCGCGACGGCCTCGCCGTGGTCCTCACGACGCACGATCTCAACGGGATCGCCGCCCACCTGCCGCACCTCATCTGTCTCAACGCCACGATCGTGGGCGTCGGAGCGCCGGGGGACGTCCTCGTCCCGGACGTGCTCGAGCGGACCTTCGGTGCGCGCATGGAGATCCTCGAGCACCTCGGCATGCGCGTCGTCGTCGACCGTCATCAGATCGGCTTCGGTCACGAGCCCGGCGACGCGCACCAGTCGGCGGCGACGGCACGACATGGGTGAGCTCCTCCGCCCGTACGAGTTCGAGTTCTTCCGCAACGGTGTGATCGTGGCCACGCTGGCCGGTTGGCTGTGTGGGCTCGTCGGCGTGTACGTGGTGCTCAAGGGGATGAGCTACATCGGTCACGGACTCTCGCACGCGATGTTCGGCGGCTACGCGGCGAGCGCCCTGCTCGGTGTGAACTTCGCGCTCGGCGCCGGCGTGTGGGGAGTCGTCTCGGCGTTGATGATCAACGGCGTGACGAGACGGCGGACGATCCGCGCCGACGCCGCGATCGGCGTGATCACGACCGCGTCGTTCGCGCTCGGCCTGGCGCTGTTCGCCATGTTCGGTCGGCGAGGTCAGAACTTCGAGTCGGCCCTGTTCGGCAGCATCCTCGGCGTCGGCACCGAGGACGTCTGGGCGATCGCCGCCGTGACCGTGGTGGTGTGCGCCGTGCTCCTCGTCGGGTACCGACCGCTGCTCTTCACCACGTTCGATCCCGAGGTCGCGGCGGCGTCGGGCGTGCCGACGGCGCGGGTGGAAGCCCTGTTGATGCTCGTGCTCGCGGCGACGATCCTCGCCACGATGCAGGTACTGGGCGTGACGCTCATCGCCGCGACGATCGTCATCCCGGCGACGACCGCCAGGATGCTCACCGACTCGTTCCGCCGCCTGCTCCCACTGTCCGGAGCGATCGGCGCGTCCACGGGGTTCATCGGGATGAACGTCAGCTACCACCTCGACATCCAGTCCGGGCCGGCGATCGTGCTCGTCGGGGCCATCGGGTTCGCCGTCGCGTTCGTCGCCCGAGGTGAGCGTCTCGCCCGTCGCCGCGCTCGTCCGTGAGGCATTGACCGACCGGTTCTCTGGGTACCGATGGAAGAATGGTCCGCTTCACTGCTGAGACGCTGCTGCCTGTGGACGCCGAGACCGCCTTCGATCTCTCGCTGTCGATCGACGTGCACGCGGCGTCCTTCCGGTCGTCCGGGGAGCAGGCGATCGGTGGTGTGCGAGCCGGCACGATCGGGCTCGGTGAGTTCGTCACCTGGCGGGCCCGGCACTTCGGCGTGATGTGGACGATGACGAACGCCATCACGTCGTGGGAACGCCCGACGCGGTTCGTCGACGAGCAGCGGCGAGGGCCGTTCAAGTCGTTCCGCCACGAACACCGCTTCGAACCGGCCGAACACGGCACGACGCTCATCGATCACGTCGAGTTCGAGGCGCCGTTCGGGCCGATCGGCCGGCTCGTCGAGCGGCTCGTCCTCGGTCGCTATCTCCGCCACCTGATCGAGGTCCGCAACGCCTTCCTCGTCACCGAAGCGACCCGCGTGGGCCGGGCGACCGAATCGACGCCGTGATGACCGACGCCGTCCCGGCCACGTCCTACCCGTTCGCCTTCGAGCCGACGCTCGATCGATGGGCCCGGCTCTTCGCGGTCGTTCCGACGCGATCGTTCGTGCACGTCGACGACGATGGATTCGAAGCCGTCTACGGCTCGTGGCGCGTCGGCACGGTGTGGTCGAACGTCGTGGAGGTCACCCGCACCGGACCGTACGAGAAGTGGAAGATCGCCGGACCGGCCCACCTCTCGGTCGCCGATCGCGGCATCACGATGGCGGCGACGACGGCGGGCGGCGTGTGTCTCCGTCTCCGTGAGCCGATCCCCGGGATCGAACCGTTGGGCCTGATCCGGCATCCGGGCGTGACGCTCGGCGTGGCCGATCCGGACTCGTTCGTACGCGACGTGAGCGATCGCCTGCGACGGTCGCGGGAATCGTCGGACGAGCCGAACACCGATCCGCGCCACCCGAAGGGCCGACCGCTCGCGACGTTGGCCGCGATGTGGCGGTGGAAAAAGCGATCGGTGACCCACCACGAGCAGGACGTGGAGCGGATCGCCCTCCCGGCGAACCATCGCTCCGGGTGTGACGACGACCAGCCGCCCGAACAGGGCACCGGTCCGACCATCCACCGCCGGTATCGCGTCGGCGTGCGCAACGCATCGTGCTCGGCCGACGAGGCGATGGCCAGGATCCAGGCGGAGCCCGACGTCCTCACCGACTCCAGCTTCGCACCGTTCACCAAGACGGTCGGCAGCACCGGGGCGATGAACACCGGCGACCGCTACGTCATCCAGGTGTTCGGCCCATGGAAGGGTGCCGTCGAGGTGATCGACGTGACGCCGCAGTCGTTCCGGTTGTCGACGTTGGAAGGTCACATGGAATCGGGAGTGATCGAGATGCGCGCCCAGGACGGCGACGGCGAGCTCTGGTTCACCATCGAGTCGTGGGCCCGCAGTCACGACCGCGTCCTCCGCGTGCTCTACGACCGGCTCAAGCTTGCGTACGCACTGCAGAGCGAGATGTGGGCCACAGCGCTGGATCGCTTCGTCGAGCTCACCGGCGGCGAGCCGGTGGGACCGTTCGAGATCGTCACCGAACGGGCGAGGACATCGCGAGGGGTCGGGCGTGCCGCCGCCGCAGTCGGTTCAGGCCGGGATCGCTGACATGTCGACGTGCACCACCTCGAAGTGGTGTCCATCAGGGTCGGCGAACCCGCGGTTGTAGAGCCAGCCGAGGTCGGTGGCTTCCTTCGTCGGCGAGCCGCCCGACAGCAGGGCCGTGTCGGCGATCCGATCGACCTCGTCGCGGGAGTCGACGCCGAGTGCGTTGATCACGCCACTGCTCCGTGGCAGCGGCCGGTCGGTGTAGGTCTGGAACTGCTCGAGCGTCGACAGCTGGAGGGCGGCGGTCTCGGACAGGACCACGTATGCCGACGACTCGTCCGAGAACTGCGGGTTGAGCGAGAACCCCAGCGCCTCGTAGAACGCCTTGCTGGCGGCGATGTCGGCGACGGGGAGGTTGACGAAGAGGTGGGTGACGGACATGTTCAGCTCCTGAGGGTGGTGTCGTCGTTCGGACACCGCCCAGTCAAGTGACGTCCCAGCGTGGTGTCTTGTACAGGAGCGACAACGGCACGTCGCTCGCCGCGCGCTGGATCTCCGTCGCCGTTCTTCCGATGTACCGGACGAGGGAGCGCGCCATATGGGGTTGGTCGTAGTACCCCGCCTGATGCACGACGTCGGTCGCCCTCGCTCCCGACGCGAGCAGCGTCGCCGCGTGGCGAGCTCGCTCGATCTGACGGATCGCACCGAGCGTGAGCCCGGTTGCGCCGACCACCCGGCGCTGCACCGATCGCGCCGACAGGCCGTGGTCGTCGGCCCCGGCCGCAGCTTCCGAGACGAGCTGGTCACGCCTCAGCAGTCCGGCGCGGGCGAGTTGGCGGACGAAGTCCTCCGCCGACTCGTAGCCCGGCAGCTCCCACGCGTCCCCGGCGAGCGAGACGCGTCCTGCCGCCGTGTCCGCGCCGACCGCCGAGTCGACCAGTCGCGGGACCGGCAGGTGCGGCATCTCCGTGCCGTGCGAGAACACGATGCCGAGCGCCCAGTCCACCTCGGGGATCGGCACGAGCGTGGTGCGCGTCTCGGGTCCACGGATCGCTACGTCGACCCGGCCGCGAACGCGCGAGATCACCAGCTCCCAGTTGGAGTTGGCGACCGACAGCATGTGACTCGGCTCGGCGCCGTCGGAACGCCACACGCGCTCGACGTAGACCGAGTCCGACGCCCGGTCGATCGCGTTGAGGCCGGCCATGGCCGACATTGTCCCTCACCGGACCGGGCGAGGTGCGCCGTCACGCGTTCACCCGATCAGGGTGGTGCCGTCGGCCTCGGCGACACTGTTGTGTATCGGTAGCGCACCGACGTCCACACGTGCGCCTGGGTAGGAGAGCCGCATGATTCGGATGCTGATCAACGTCGGATTGTCGATACTCGCCAACGCGGTCGGGTTGATCGTCGCCGCCGCCCTGCTCGACGACATGGCGCTCGGAGCGAGCGGCTTCATCATCGCCGTCCTCGTCTTCACCGGCGTCCTGATCCTCGTCCGCCCGATGATCACGAAACTGGCGATCAAGCACGCCAGCGCCCTCGGAGGCAGCTCGGCGCTGCTCGCCACCGTCGTGGGTCTGGTGGTGACGGTGATCGTCTCCGACAGCCTCTCGATCCGCGGCGCGCTCACGTGGGTGCTGGCCACCGTCATCGTCTGGGCGGCGTCACTGGTCGGCGGGCTGTTCCTTCCCTGGCTGCTCCTGCGCAAGACGAAGTACGCCAGGAAGCCACCACCTCCGAACGCCGCGTCGAACGTGCGGACCTGGGGCTGATCGCCGATGTTGTTGCTCGGGATCCTTCTCTTCGGCCTCGTCATCGGCGCCGGCGCCCAGATCATCCTCGCCCGCGGTTCGACGAACATCGATTGGGCCACGGCCCTGATCGCCGGCCTCGGCGGATCGCTCGTCGGCGGCCTCCTCATCAGCCTCATCGCCGGCGACGGCATCCGCTTCCGCCCGAGCGGGGTCATCGGGTCGATCGTCGGCGCCCTCATCGTGACGGCGGCGATGTCGGCGTTCCGCTCGCGCCAGCGCTGAGTCGAGGTGCCGGGACGCTTCCCTATCGGTCGTTCGTCTTCAGTGACGCAAGTTTTGCGAGCACAAATGCAGCGTAATCACCCAAAAGGGTGATCAAGACCTAACGACTGTTCGCTTGTCGATGCCTGTCGGTGATGGTACGGTGACCGTACGAGTGAATCGTCGGCGCGCCCACACCGACGATTCCTGGCACCGTGACGGCGGACACGGGACTCGACTGCATCGTGTCGGTTGTGGCATCGGCGGAGGCCGCAACCGACACGGGCGGTCCGACCGTCCCGATGGACGATCCGGGGGGTTCAGGCGAACGCTGCGGCGGCCACGTCGGCGTAGGTCTCGGCCAGGTGGAAGGTCATCTCGTCGCGCACCCGCTCGGGCACGTCGTCGAGGTCGGGACCGTTGCGCTTGGGCAGGACCACCTCGGTGAGCCCGGCCCGGTGCGCGGCGAGCACCTTCTGCTTCACCCCGCCGATGGGCAGCACCGCGCCCTGCAACGTGATCTCGCCGGTCATCCCCACGGTCGGCTTCACCGGCCGACCGCGAAGCAGACTGACGAGGGCCGTGGTCATCGTGACACCCGCGGACGGTCCGTCCTTGGGCACCGCACCGGCGGGCACGTGCACGTGGAAACGGCGCCGGATCGTGTCGGGATCGATACCGAGTTCGTCAGCGTGTGATCGCACGTAGTTGAGGGCGATCTGCGCCGACTCCTTCATCACGTCGCCGAGTTGGCCGGTGAGGGTGAGCCCGGGCTCGGCGTCGGCGCCGGTGGGGAACGCCGTGGTCTCGATGAACAGCACGTCGCCACCCGCTCCCGTGACGGCGAGACCGGTGGCCACGCCGGGCAACTCGGTGCGCTGGGGGACCTCGTCGTCCACCTTGGCCCGCCCGAGCCACGTCGACAGAGAGGGCGCACTGACATCGCCGACGGGATCGCCGGTGGCGATGCGGGCCGCAACCTTGCGGGCCAGCTTGCCGAGCTCACGCTCCAGCGACCGCACGCCGGCCTCCCGGGTGTAGTTGCGGATGACGGCCCGGATGGTGTCGTCGTCGACGGTCAGCTCCTCGGCCCGCACGCCGGCCCGGTCGAGCTGCCGCGGCAGCAGGTAGCGGCGGGCGATGAACACCTTCTCGTCGTCGGTGTACCCGTCCAGGCGCACGACGTCCATGCGGTCGAGCAACGGGGCGGGAACGGTGTCGAGGACGTTCGCCGTGGCGATGAACACGACGTCTGACAGGTCGAGATCGAGCTCGAGGTAGTGGTCGCGGAACGTGTGGTTCTGCGCCGGATCGAGCACCTCGAGGAGGGCCGCCGTCGGATCACCCGACCAGCCGCCCGCCGACAGCTTGTCGACCTCGTCGAGCAGGATCACCGGATTGGACGTGCCGGCCTCGGTCATCGCCTTGGCGATGCGGCCCGGCTGGGAGCCGACGTACGTACGCCGGTGCCCGCGGATCTCCGCCTCGTCGCGGACGCCGCCGAGGGCCACGCGGACGAACGACCGTCCCATCGCCCTGGCGATCGACTCGCCGAGGCTGGTCTTGCCCACCCCGGGCGGGCCGACGAGCGTGATGATCGCGCCTTGCTGATTGTTGCGGCTCTTCTGCTTGTTGCGGCTCCTCGCCGCAACGGTCGGCTGATCATCGCGGCTCTCTGGCGCGACGGTCGGCTGGCCATCGCGACTCTCTGGCGCGACGGTCGGCTGATCGTCACTGGTGTCGGTGTCGGCGTCGTCGCGCTCGGCGCGGAGCTTGCGCACCGCCATGTACTCGACGATCCGGTCCTTCACGTCGCCGAGTCCGTAGTGATCGGCGTCGAGGACCTCGCGCACGGCGGCGAGATCGAGGTTGTCCTCGCTGCGCTGGCCCCACGGCAGCTCGAAGACCCGGTCGAGCCAGGTGCGGATCCAGCCGTGCTCGGGCGACTGGGAGCTGGTGCGCTCGAGGCGGTCGATCTCCTTGGCGATGGCGTTGTACGCCGTTTCGGGCGCGCCGAGCTCGGCGAGTCGATCGCGGTACTCCGACACGACGTTGTCGTCGCCCTCACCGAGCTCCTTGCGAATCGCCTCCAGCTGCTGGCGTAGCAGGTACTCCCGCTGCTGCTTGTCGACGCCCTCGCTGACGTCGTTGCGGATCGACTGCGCCACCTGCAGCTCGGCCAGGTGGTTGCGGGCCCAGTCGAGGAGGATCTGCACGCGGTCGGCCACGTCGACGGCGGCGAGTACGGCGGCCCGGTCAGCCTCGCCGAACTCGGCCCAGGTGGCCACGGCGTCGGCGAGCGCGCCGGGGTCGGCGACCGTCCGCATCAGCTCGGGGAGGCGACGGGAACGCCGCAACTCGGCGACCACGTTCAACACGCCGCGCAGTTCCCGGCCGAGTGCCTCGACCCGGGGCGTCGGGCGGGGGTCGATGACCAGCTCGGCCTCGGCCCAGTCGCCGCCCCGCTCGCTCGGGTGGACCGCCACGATGCGGGCCCGGCCGTCGACGCTGACCACTGCGGCCGGATCGCCCGTGGGGAGCGATCCGACGTCGGGGACCTGGGCGATGACGGCCAGCTCGCCGGCGCCGGCCGACCCCTCGGTGGCGACGCGGAGCAGGATCCGCCGCTCGGATTCGGCCCGGGCGGCGGCGACGGAGGCGCGCAGCTCGTCGCTGCCGAGCATCAGCGTGACGACGGCGCCGGGCAGGACGGCGGCGGGGATGGTGGCGACAGGAAGGCGAACGGTGGAGACGGTCACGTCACTCATAGGTGGACATGGTACGGCGTTACTTGGAAAACTTGATCGACGACGACTCAAGCTTTCTTCCGCGACCGGGTGTCGGAACGCGTCCGCCGGCCCCTCTCTCATCGGGCACGGCCGCATTCGTCCGCACAGCGGTCCGCTGCGGACCGCAGCGCGGACGGAATCAGGTCCCAAGCAGGCGTGCCGGGACATGCCGCCCGCGTCAGGTGAGGTAGGACTCGATCAGCTCGTCGCCGAGCTCGTCGCTGCGCCCCGTCCGCACGACCTCGCCGTTGAGCAGGACATATGCCCGGTCCGCGACGTCCAGGGCGAGCCGGGCGTTCTGCTCGGCGAGCAAGAGCGATGTCCCCGACTCGACCACGCGGCGCAGGGCGTCGAGCACCGAGTCGACCACGACCGGAGCGAGCCCCATCGACGGTTCGTCGATCGCCAGGACGACCGGACGGGCCATCAGCGCCCTCGCGATGGCGACCATCTGTTGCTCGCCGCCCGACAGCAGGCCGGACTTCGTCGTGATGCGGCGACCGAGCGACGGGAACAGATCGACCATGCGCTCGATGTCCGCGGCGACCTCGGCCCGTGGCCGGCCCCGGCCACCGAGACGGAGGTTCTCACCCACGGTCAGGGGAGCGATCATCGAGCGCCCTTCGGGAGCGTGGACGAAGCCGGCGCGGGCGATGCGGTACGCCGGCCGGCCGGTGATGTCCCGGCCCGACAGCGTGATCGAGCCGGCGGCCGGTCGCAGCAGCCCCGAGATCGTTCGGAGCAGCGTGGTCTTGCCCGCGCCGTTCGGACCGAGCACGGCGACGGCTTCGCCGGCGGCGACCTCGAGGTGGACGTCGCGCACCGCGGTCACCGCGCCGTAGCGCACGGTCAGGTCGCGGACGTCGAGGCTGCCCGTCACGATCCGCCCTGCCGGGTGCCGAGGTAGGCGTCGCGCACCCGCTCGTCCGACCACACCGCATCGGGAGCGTCGATCGTCACGAGCCGCCCCCAGTCGAGCACGGCGACGCGGTCACACACCTCCGACACGAGCCGCACGTTGTGGTCGACGAGCAGCACCGTCATCCCGTCGTCGCGGAGCTCGCCGACCAGGCGCCCGATCTCGTCGGACTCGGTGCGGGTCATGCCGGCCGTCGGCTCGTCAAGCAGGAGCAACGACGGCTCGATGGCCAGCGCCCTGGCGATCTCGACCCGACGACGGACCCCGTAGGACAGCTCCGACACGCGCTCGCCGGCGAGATCGCCCAGGCCGAGCCGCTCGATCAACGCCGCGGCCGCCGCCCGCTCGCGCCGTTGCGCCCCGGGCCAGAGCACCGAGCGCCGCGGCTGCTTGCCGAACGCGAGATGGCGGCCGATCAGCACGTTGTCGAGCACCGTGGACTCGTCGAACAGGCGCAGGTTCTGATACGTGCGGGCGATGCCGCGTGCCGCCAACTGATGGGGCCGCAGCCCGTCGACGGATGCGCCGGCGAACGTGATCCGGCCCTCCGACGGCGAGAAGTAGGCGGAGATGAGATTGACCACCGTCGTCTTGCCGGCCCCGTTCGGTCCGATCAGTCCCAGCACCTCCTGCCGCTCGGCCGACAGCGTGACGCCGTCGACGGCACGCACGGCGCCGAACGCCTTGCCGACGCCCTCGAGCTGCAGCAACGCACCCCCGGCCCGCGCCGCTCCGGCGCCGAACGGCCCTTCGAGTTGGGCATTCACGGTGTCGCCGCCGTGCTCGGGGCGGCGGCATCCCGACGCGTGCGAAGCGGGCCGAGCCGGCGTTGCAGCGGGCGCCAGGTCGCCCGGCTCGCCAGTCCACCGGGGGCCAGGATCATCGTCACCACGAGGATCCCGCCGTAGATGAACGACTCCCAGTCCGAGCCGGCGAACTCGAGGTTCTCCTCGATCACCCGGAAGGCGACCGTGGCGACGACGGCGCCGATCCAGTGGCCGACCCCGCCGACGAGGGCGTAGGTGAAGACCATCACGAGGAGCGGGAAGTTGTACTGGTCGGGACTGATCACCGTGGTGCGATGGGCCTCGAGCGCCCCGGCGAGCCCGGCCAGGGCGCCGCTCGCGGCGAACACCCCGGTGCGGTAGGCGAAGATGTTCACGCCCAGCCCCGACGCCGTTCGCTCGTCGAGACGGATCGCCTGCATCGCCCGGCCCACGTGGGACCGGTGGACGATCTCGAGCACGATCAGCACCACCAGCACGATGGCGACGAGCCATTCCGTGCCGATGTCCTGGGGGATGTTGGAGATGCCGAACACGCCGTTGGTGAAGTCGACGTTGGCGATGCCGAGCACGATCACCTGAGCGAGGGCGAGGCTGCCGAGGGCGAGGTAGATGCCCCGCAGGCGCAGCACCGGCAGCCCGAACAGGGTGGCCAGCACGGCGCCCGACACGGCCGCGGCCGGGATCCCCAGCGCGGTCGGCCACCCCGCGTCGGTGACGAGGAGTGCCGACGTGTACGCCCCGATGGCGGCGAACCCCGCGGTCGCCATCGAGAACAGGCCGCACTGGAACAGGATCACCACCGACAACACGAGGAGGATGTCGATCAGCGTGACGTCGACCAGGAACTGGTGGTACGACGAGAGCCAGTCAAACACGGACGGCCTCCTTGGCCCCGAACAGCCCCGACGGCCGCACGAGGAGGACCACGAGGATCACGAGATAGGCACAGGCCTCGCTGAACTTCGACGACACGTGCACCGTGGCGTACGTCTCGATCACGCCGAGGGCGAGCCCGCCGACCACCGCCCCGGCCACCGAGCCCATGCCGCCGAGCACGATGACGGCGAAGGCGACGAGCAGCAGCCGGTCACCCGACGAGTACGACACCTGGGCCGTGTTGACCGAGACGAACACACCGGCGAGGGCAGCGAGCGCTCCCGAGACGAAGTAGGCGGTCGCCGACGCCAACCGGGCGTTGACCCCGAGCAGCTCGGCGGTCTCTCGGGAGTAGGCGACGGCCCGCAATCCTCGCCCGAAGCTCGTGTACCGGAGCCAGGCGGCGAGGAGCACCATGGCGACGAGCGACACGGCGAGCACGAGGATCTGAAGCTTCGGGATGTTCTGCCCGAACAGCTCGACGGGGCCCTTCGGGAAGCCGTCACGGGGGTAGGGCTCGAACCGCGACCCGGTGCGCTTCTTGAGCAACGCCTGCATCATCGCCGCCACGCCGATCGTGGCGACGACGAAGGCGTGCTCGGAGGCGCCGCGGCGACGCAGCGCCTCGAGCACGCCGGCGTCGATGGCTGCCGAGATCGCCCCCGCGGCGAGCATGCCGACGAGGATCGCCACGGGCACCGGCCAGTCGGCGTTGAGCGCGGCGAGGGTTGCGAACGCTCCCCACGTGAGCACCTGGGCGTGCGTGAACGTGAGCACGTGCAGCACACCCCAGATCAGCGTCACACCCAGGCCGAGCAGGGCGTAGATGCTGCCGACGGCGAGGCCGTTGATGGTCTGCTGCACGTGTCTCCGTGTGGATCGAGATGGAGGACGGTCGGCTCAGGCGGTCACGGCCGCCCGAGCCCCGAACGCGGTCGCGCTCGTCACTCGCACGTCGTCTCTGGTGTCCACAGGACCGCTTCGCCGTCCTGGATCTGCAGGTTCACACCGGGGATCGACGGGTTGCGGGTCTCGTCGAAGTCGTACACCCCGAAGGCTCCCTCGAAGTCCTCGAGGTCGTGCAGCGCGGCGATGATCGCCTCGGACTCGGCCGAGCCGGCGGCGGCGAGCGCCTCGGCGTACACCCACATGGCGTCGAATCCGGCCGCTGCGTAGAGGTCGGCGTCCTCGCCCATCGCCTCGATGAACTGCGGATTGCGGCCGGTGTCGTTCTGCGCCGCCCACACCGAGTTGAACGTCGTGCACTGCATCGCGCCCCCGGCCTGCCCGAGCACGTCGTCACGTGCCGAGCCGTCGCTGGAGATGATCGGCGTCTCGATGCCGAGCTCCTCGGCCTGCAGGAAGATCGGTGCGATCTGGCCGGGGAACGTCGTCAGCACGATGACGTCGGCGCCGGCATTGTCGGCTTCGGTCAGCTGGGCGCGGAAGTCCGTGTCGGTGGTCGTGAAGGCCTGGACCTCGAGCGTCTCCAGCCCGGCCTCCTCCAAGGCGCCGATCCGAGCCTCGTGGATGGCCACGGTCGTCTCGGAGTCGTTGACGTAGAGGTAGGCGGCCGACGTCGCACCGAGCGATTCGGCGATGACCGGGTCGCTGGCGGCGTACAGGCCGGTCACGTTGGGGATGATGCGGAAGACGTTCTCGCCGACATCGGTGACGCCGGGAGCGGCGAGCCCGAGAGCGATCACCGGGATACCGGCCTCGACGGCCTTGGGCACGGCCGCCATGAACGACGGCGTGAGGGTGAACCCGACGATGGCGTCCACCTGCTCGCTGTCCACCAGTTCGAGGACGGCGGCCACGGCCTCCTGCTTGTCGCCCTTGGTGTCGACGGGGAGCAGTTCGATCGTGACGTCGCCGAGAAATCCCTCCTCGTTGATCTGCTCGAGGGCCAGTTCCACACCGTTCAGCTCGCTCTCACCGATGTCGGCGATCGCCGCCGAGCCCGACATGTCGAGCGGGACACCGATGCGCACGGTGGTCGCCTCGGCGGACGTGGCGGCCACCGAGCCGATCGATGCCGTGCTCGCCGCGATGGCAGCAGCCGCCGCGGCCAAGGCGCCGAAGGCGCCCGTCGTTTGCTTGACTCGCATGATTGATTCCCCCTTGCAGAACTGACCTTCTGGGTCGGTGAGCGCATCGAACCACGAAAGTGGACAGGTGTCAATTTGAGATCACCCATGACGGGGAGAAGTTGACACATGTCAACTTCGATGGCTACCCTCGCCTCGATGGGGGACACGTCGACGACCACTCGCAGCTACGAACGCGTGCCGCTCCTGGTGGCGTTCCGGGACGACTCCGCCGTGCGGGACACCTACGGCGGAACGGGCGAGTACGTCACGCTGGAGGCCCACCTGCTGCGACCACCCGACCCATCCGACACGGTGCTCGTGTTCATGCACCCCATCGGCGGCGGCAGCTACCTCCCGATGACGATGGCCCTCGCCAAGGCCGGCCACCACGTCATCTACTGCAACAGCCGGTACCGCGGCACCGACGCCGCGCTGGTGATGGAGAAGGTGGTCCAGGACCTCGGCGCGTGCGTCGCCGACGCTCGCGGCCGGCTCGGCTACCGCAAGGTCGTGCTCGCGGGGTGGAGCGGCGGCGGCGCCCTGTCGATGTACTACCAACAGCAGGCCGAGCGGCCGACGGTGACGTCCACGCCGGCAGGCGACCCGCCCGACCTCACGGCGCTCGGGCTCGAGCCCGCCGACGCCGTTCTCCTGCTCGCCGCTCACATCAGCCGCCACGGGACGTTGAGCGAGTGGATGGACGCGTCGATCCTCGACGAGCGTGACCCGACGGTCCGCGACGTCGAGCTCGACCTCTACGACGCCCGCAACCCCAACCAGCCGCCCTACACGCCCGAGTTCCTCGAGCGTTACCGAGAGGCACAGGTCGCCCGCAACCGGCGCATCACGGCGTGGGTCAAGGCGCAGCTCGGCAAGCTCAAGGCGGCCGGCCGCGAGCACGACGAGCTGGCGTTCGTGGTCCACGGCACGATGGCCGACCCCCGCTGGCTCGATCCGACCGTCGACCCCAACGACCGCCGCCCGAACTGGTGCTACCAAGGCGACCCGCAGGTCGTGAACATGAGTCCCACCGGTCTCGCCCGCTTCACCACGTTGCGGAGCTGGCTGTCACAGTGGAGCTACGACGATGCCCGCGGCGACGCTCTCACCGCGGCACGGGACATCACCGTGCCGGTCCTCGTGATCGGCAACACGGCCGACGACGCGTGCACCCCGAGCCACACCCGGCGGCTCTTCGAAGCCGTCGGCCACGACGACAAGGAACTGCACGAGATCGCCGGCGCCACGCACTACTACGCCGGCCCCGACCAGGCCGACAAACTGGCCCAGGCGGTCGGGGTCGTCACCGACTGGCTGGCCCGGCACGGGTTCTCCGAACAGACCATCCGCCCCGGAGAGAGGAGCAGCACATGAGCACCACCGCTGAACGACCGGCGCCAGCGCCGACCGAGGCCGCCGACCCGGAGCCACGTCTCCAGCCGCGCGGCGTCCATCACCTCGCCATCAGCACGGGCGACATCAAGGCCCAGATCGAGTTCTTCAGTGACGTCCTCGGTCTCGAGCTCGTCGCCCTCTACTGGATGCACGGCGTCGAGGGGGCGTGGCACGGGTTCTTGAAGCTCGACGACCACTCGTACCTCGCCTTCGTGCAGATCGACGGGATCGCCGACATCCCCGCCGAGCTCGGCGTCACCCACGCCGGCAACGGCGGCGGCAAGTGCGCGGGCGGCACGATGCAGCACGTCGCGTTCGACGTGGCCACCAAGGACGAACTGCTCGCCATGCGGGACCGGCTCCGCGATCGCGGCGTCCACGTGATGGGCCCGCTCGAGCACGGCATGTGCACCTCGATCTACTTCGCCGGCCCCGAGCAACTGTCCTTGGAGATCTCCACCTCGGAGGTGGCGATCGACGGCAACCACTGGATCGACCCCGAGGTCGTCGCCCTCGCCGGCATCTCCGAGGAGGAGCTCGCCCGCTACCGCTCGCCGCGGACGTACGAGCGGCCGGCCGAGCCGGTGCCCCAACCGCCGCTGGACTCGCCGATGCCGCAGATGGCGTATCCCCCGAAGGTGTACGCCGCACTGATGACGATGCCCGACGCCGAGGTGACCGCCCGGCTCAGTGTGACCGACCCGCCGGTCCCGTGAGCCTCCCGTCCACATGACCACGACCGATTCACCCGCCCGAACCCACGATGACGCCGTCGCCGCGGCGACGGCGCTCGTGCCGACCCTGGCCGAGCACGCCCGATCCTCCGAGATCGCCCGGCAACCCGCCGACGAGGTGATCGACGCGGTCCGCAGGGCCGGGCTCTTCGACATACTCACGCCGACCCACTGGGGAGGGGCCGGACTCGACCTCGACTCGCTGTTCGAGGTCGGCGTCATCCTCGGCGAAGCCGACGCCTCGGCGGCGTGGATCACCACGTTCTACATCGAGCACAACTGGATGTTCTGCCAGTTCCCGGAGTCGTTCCAGCAGGAGTTGTACGGCGACCGCAGCTACGTGCTGGCGCCGGGGATGATCTCACCAGCCGGATCGGCGACCCCCGTGGATGGTGGGTATCGCCTCGACGGGCGTTGGCAGTGGGGCACCGGCATCGTGCACGCCGAGTGGGTGATCGCCGGTGCGATCGACCGGGCCAGCGGCAAGCCGCGTGCGGCGTTCTTCGCCCTGCCGATCGACGACGTCGAGGTGCTCGACACGTGGCACACCGACGGCATGGCGGGGACCGGCAGCCACGACGTGGTCATCCGTGACGCCTTCGTCCCCGAGGACCGCTTCGTCGACATCCCGGCGATGATGATGGCGACCACCCCGGGCTCGGCCATCCACCACGAGCCGCTGTACTCCACGCCGATGGCGCCGATCCTGTCGTTCACGGCGGGCGCCCCGGCGCTCGGCCAGGCCCGGTTCGCCGTGCGCGAATACGCCGCCCAGCTGCAGCGGCGCTACGACCAGATCACCCTCGAACGGCAGGCCGACAACTCGTCCCGGCAGGTGCGCCTCGCCCGCGCCGACATGATCGTGCGCAGCGCGGAGGCGCTGATGCGTTCCGTGCTCGCCGATGTGATGGAGCGCCGCAAGAACGCGGACGAGCATCGCCGCGTCGGCTGGACGGCATCGATCGCCCATGCCGTCGGCATGTGCCGTGACGCCGTCAGTGAGATCTGCGAGGCGGCCGGCGCCAGCTCGCACTTCCTCGACAACCCGCTCCAACGCGTGCGCCGCGACCTCAACACGATCTCGTGCCACACCGTGTTCGACCTCGACCAGCGCTATCGCTCGCTCGGCCGGTCCCTTGTCGGCCTGAGGAGCGAGAGCATCTGGCACTGACCGCGTTACGGATGGTGCCTGGCACCTTCCGTAACGCGGGATGGCGGTGGGCCTCTCACCGCGCGACGACGGTCAGCCGGTGCTGTCGCGGTCGGGCGTGCCCCAGGGCAGTACGGCGAGCCAGAGGTCGGCGTCACCGGTGATCGCCGCGCGCACCTGCCGCTCGCTCCGGCGACTCCCGAGCAGCCGCATCAGCTCCCAGGGCGTCGGTGCCGAGAGCGTCGCCGTCGCCTCGCCGGTGCCGACCTCCCAGCTGCGCTCGCCGGCGGTGATCCGCAGCACACCGGCGCCGGCGGCCGTGGCTTTGGCGTCCACTTGCGCCAGCGCCCGGTCGACGGCGTAGTCGATGGCCGCGCCATCACGGCCGCCGGGCAGGTCGAGGGCCTCACGCAGATCGTGCTCGTGGGCGATGGCGTCGTAGAGCAGTGACCCCCACGCCTCCTCGTTCTTGCCGAGCAACCGGTCGTAGCCGGGCCCGACCTCGTCCCACTCGGCGAGGTTGTCGGTGGCCGATCGGCCCCGACGGGCCGCGACGTGACCGGCGACCCAGCTCACGGCGTCGTCGCCGGGATAGCTCCGTTCCAGGAGGGCAGCCGGCGTTCCGGCGAGGTGGGCGGTCAACTCGGCGACCGTCCACGCCGGGCAGGCCGGAACGGCGACGCCGTCGGGGTCGCCGTCGAACGCTCCGATCACACCGGCGATCGTGTCCCGTTGCGCCCGGTACAGCTCGGCCGCATCGGGCCATGTCGAACGTTGGTACACCGGTGTCCCCCTCGGTGGAAGCTGCCGATCGGTTTGGATCGACGGTAATTCGGCAGGTGTCAACTTTATGGTACCGTGCCCCTCGATGGCGACGAAATCGGGGACGGCGGGCCGCTCCGCCGGGGGCGAGTCGGTGCCCCCTCGCCGGCGCGGCCGCCCCAAGGCCACCGACGCGCAACTGTCCGAGGAGGAGGTGCTCGACCTGGCCCTCGACGCCTTCGCCGCCAAGGGCTACGACGGCATGTCGGTCCGCGATCTCAACAAGGACCTCGGCGTCAGCCACAACCTCGTCCATCGCCGGTTCGGCAGCAAGCTCGATCTTTGGAAGGCCACGGTCGACCGGGCCTTCACCCAGTTCAGTGACCGGCTCAACGCCGTGCTCGACTCCATCGAGCCCGGACAGCCCCTCGATGCGTTCCGCGAGTTCATCGTGACGTTCATCGAGGTCAGCGCCGAGCGTCCGGAGCTCTGGCGGGTGATGATGATGGAAGGGGCGATCGAGGGGCCGCGCCTCGACTGGTTGTGGGAACGGCACGTGCGGCCGTTCGGTCGCAGGATGCGCTCCGTCGTCGGCGCGCTCGAGGGCGGTGAGCGCTACACGCGCACGCCGCAGTCGACGATGTTCTTCCTCCTCGCCCACGGGGCGACCGCCGGAGCCTCGCACCGGCCGACGGCGATGCGTCTCGACCACGAGGACCCCACCGATCCCGACGTGCTGCGCCGCCACGCCAACGTGGTCGCCGACCTCCTGCTCGGTGTCGACCCGCTGATCCGTCTCGGCCACGCGCCGCGCCCATCCCGCCGCCCGGCCCCTTCCACCAAGACGATGCGATGAGCCTGCACCGTTCCGAACACGACACCGATCCGACCACCGAGACGAGCACCGATCCGAGCATCGATCCCGTCACCGATCAGGACATCGACGCCTGCGGGGCGCCGCGATCGTTGTCCGACATCGCCCGGCGGCGCGCCGCCGCCCATCCCGATCGGGTGGCCTTCATCGCCGACGGCGAGACGCTCACCTTTGCGGAACTGGACCACGCCGCCGACCGGGTCGCTGCTGCGTTCGCCAGCGTCGGCGCGGCGGCCGGTCACCGGATCGGCTACCTCGGCCGCAACCACAACGGCTACCCCGTCGTCACGGTCGCCGCGTCACGGCTCCGGACGACGAGCCTCGGGCTCAACTGGCGCCTCCCGGCCGGCGAACTGTCCCTCGTGCTCCGCGATGCCGAACCCACGATCGTCGTCGCCGACCACGAGTTCGCGGCCACCGCCGCCGAGGCCATCGCCGCCATGGAGCGCGGCGGCTCGGCGGTCCCCACCCTCGTCGACGCCGGTACCGGAAGCGCCGGCCTCCTCGCCTGGGCGGACGGCGTGGACGGTGGGAACGGCACCGTCCCCGCCACAACGTCGTCGGTGTCCGACATCGCCTACCTCATCTACACGTCCGGCACCACCGGCAGCCCGAAGGGGGTGATGACGTCGAACCGGGCGCTGCTCGAGCACCTGCACACGCCGCCGCCGTGGACGCTCGGCGAACGCTCCACGGTGCTGATCGTGTCACCGGTGTTCCACGCCGTCGGCGTCGTGTGGACGGCGTTCGTGCTCGACAGCGGCGCGACCGGCGTACTCCTCGCCGACCCACAGCCCGCCACCGTGCTCGCCGAGGTCGAATCGCGTCGGGTCACCCACACCGTGTGGGTTCCTGCCCTCCTCCAGGCGCTGCTCGACCATCCCGATCGCGCCAAGCGCGACCTCTCCAGCCTCGAGGCGGTGATCTACGGCGCCTCGCCGATCTCCGAGCAACTGCTGGAACGCGCCTTCGCGCATCTTCCCGGCTGCGCCTTCGTGCAGGGCTACGGCATGACCGAGACGACGGGACCGGTCACCTACCTCCTGGCCGACGAGCACGTGCCCGGCTCGCCGAAGCTCCGCACGGCCGGGCGACCGGCGCCCAACGCCGACGTGCGCGTGGTGTCCATCGACACGGGCGAAGAGCTGCGCCCGGGCATGCCGGGAGAAGTCCAGACGCGGAGCACCCAGGTGGCGTCGGGCTACTGGCGCAACGAGGACGAGACGGCGCGGCTGTTCACCGACGACGGCTGGCTGCGTACCGGCGACGTCGGCATGCTCGACGAGGACGGCTACCTCATCCTCACGGACCGCGTGAAGGACGTGATCATCTCGGGTGGGGAGAACGTCTACTGCGGCGAGGTCGAGCGGGTGCTGCTCACCATTCCTGGTCTCGCCGAGGCGTGCGTCGTCGGACGACCCACCGAGCGATGGGGTGAGGCGGTCACGGCGATCGTCGTGCGGCGAGACGACGCCGACGGCGCAGCGCTCACGGCCGACGCCGTCATCGACCATTGCCGGAAGCACCTCGCCCACTACAAGGCCCCGAGCGAGGTGCACTTCGCCGGTCCGCTTCCGCGGAACCCGTCGGGCAAGGTCCTGCGCCGGCTCCTGCGCGAGCCGTTCTGGCCGGCGCCGTCCTGAGCCGCCGATGCCGGGCGAAGCCCGTCAGGCGTCGGGGACGTAGGTCCCGGTCATGACCACCGGGTCGACGTCGGTGGAATCACCCGCGTGCCGCCGCACCGTGAGCAACGGGAAATCGGCCACCGGCACCCCGGACCAGAGGACGACCGTGCCGTCGCCTCCTCGCATGTGGAAGGTGCCGACGCTGACCGCCACGTCGTCGTGGGAGCTCAGCCAGCCTTCGTAGTACCCACCGTCCGGCGCCGGCTCCAGTCCTGACGTCTGGAGGATGAGCGCGTATCCGGCGCCTCGATCGAACACGTCGACCGCCGCCGAGGCCGCTGGCGCGAGGTCGGTGCCGGCCAGCGCCAGCTGGGCGACCAGCACGTCCTCGCCTGCCGACGGCGGCGCCTCGTCGTCGCCGGCGATCCCGACGAGCACCCCGGCGCCGAAGACGGCCGCGGTGGCTGCGGCGACCGCGGCGATCGTGCGCGTCCAGGAGCGGCGGCGGATCGGGACGACCGGAGGGACCGGAGCAACTGGTGCGACTGGAGCGACGGGCGCGATCGGTGCGGGCGACGCTTCGGCGATGATGCGGTCGAGGAGGAACGCAGGCGGCTCAGCCCAGGTGGCCTCGTCGCGCAGAACGGCAGCGAACGAATCGACGGACGCCGCGCCGTCCGTGTCCCCGCCCCAGTTCGATTCGTCAACTGTCATGCGGCTCACCTCGAGCCGGGTGGACCTGCGGTGCCACCCCGTCTGCTTGCGTCGTCCACCCGTCGTCCTCTACGCCGGGCCCGTCCGGCCGGTTCTCGTCGCGGACATGGGAGAGGGCTGCCGCCAACCGCCGATGAGCGCGATGTGATCTCGATTTTACGGTGCCGACGGGCACTGCGAGCCGTTCGGCGATCTCGGGGTGGCTGAGGCCCTCGAACCAGGACAGGCGGACCACTTCCCTCTCGTCGGGCGGCAACGCATCGACGGCCATGCGCACCTGCCATGCCTCCCATGTGCTCACGAGCAGTCCCGGCTCGGCGTCCAGGTCGGCGACCGCGTCCAGGGTGCTGGGATCGGTGGGCTCCATCCGCCGTTCGCGCCGGTAGGCGTCGATCGCCGTGCGTCGGGCGATCGTGTAGAGCCACGGCGCGAGCGCGTGCGCCGGGTCGAACCGCGCCGACGCCCGCCAGGCGTTCACGAAGGCCGCCTGTGTGGCGTCCGCCGCCCGATCGGGGTCACGAAGGATCGAGAACGTCACCGTGTAGACGGCGCGCCCGTACCGCTCGTACACGTCGCGGAGAGCGCTCTCGTCGCCCGACGGGAAGCGACGAGCCAGCTCGCGGTCCTCCGTCGACACGTCGCCCATTCAGCCGATGTTGTCACACTGCCCGTGATCGTCGGCGTGTAGATCGCGAACCGCACCCGGGGCGGCGGACGTAGTGACAGGAGCAACCTGCACGAAAGGACCCACCTATGCACTCGCACCGCCAACGTCACGGAGGCCTGAGCCGCTGGCTGGCCACCGGAGCCGCCGTCTTCGCCGCCGTCTTCGCCGTCGCCATCCCCGTCGCCGCCTCGGCATCCGCATCCGCCCCTCCCACCGAGCCGGCCGGTTCGGAAGCCGCAGGTACGACAACCGAGGGCACCGACTGCTCCACGGTCTTCCCGCTCGACGCGCCCGCGACCAGCGACGCCGCCGCACCGGCCGGCGACACTGCGACCGCCGAAACGATGGCGGCACCCGACACCGCCGCCGCCGAGACCGCTGCTGCTGTCGAGACCGCTGCTGCAGCGGAGACGGCCGCTGCGGGCTCAGCCGCCGACTCGGCCGCGCCGGCCGATGCCTTCATCCCCGGACCGATCCAGACGGCCGAGACCTCGCTCGGCACGATCCTCGTCGACGGCAACTGCCGCGCTCTGTACCTCTTCACGGCTGACGTCGACGGCGAGAGCACCTGCTTCGACGGCTGCGCCACCGCCTGGCCGCCGGCGCTCGTGGAGAACGGTGAGGTTCCCGAGCTCGCCGCCGATCTCGACCCGGCGCTGTTCTCGGTGGTCGACCACCCGCTCGGCCCGATGCTGAAGGTCGGCGACTTCCCGCTGTACTACTTCGCGTCGGATACGGCCCCCGGCGACCTCAACGGCCAGGCCGTCAACGAGGTCTGGTGGGTCGTCGCACCCGACGGCACGGGTGTCGGCATGGACGCCGGCATGGACGCCGGCACCGCCGAGTCCATGCCGGCCGGCACCGAGGGCGCCGCTGCTGCCCCTGCCGACAGCGAGCCCAAGGCCACGGACTCCGGGTACTGAGCCCACCAGACCCCTGTCCGAGGCGTCCGGGGTGCCGGCGCGACGCGTCGCGCTCGCGTCGGCCCCCGGGCTGTTTCGGCCTCCCCTGCCCCCTGCGAACGGGAGGGTATTTACCCACCTCCGGAACCGGAGGGTATTTGCCGGACGCTTCGGTCAGGTACATACCCTCCGGTCCCACGCGCGCGGTGGGTGAATACCCTCCGGACGCCGCGGTGGGTAAATACCCTCCCGTTCCGGGCCCGGCCTCCGGCACGAGAGTCCGGGGTCCGGGGTCGGTCGATCCCGCGATCCGGGCGGATCGACGCTGACCACGTACCGTCGCGACGATGAAGTTCGGCATCGCCTTCGCCAACACCGGTCCCTTCGCCGACGCCAAGGGCGCGACCGCTTTCGTCCAGGCCGCTGAGGCCGCCGGCTTCGAGTCGGTGTGGACCGTCGAGCACGTGATCGTGCCGTCGGGCTACCAGTCGGCCTACCCGTACAGCCCGACGGGCAAGATGCCCGGACCCGAGGACTCGCCGATCCCCGACCCGCTGGTGTGGCTGTCGTTCGTGGCCGCGGCCACCGAGCGCATCCGCCTGGCGACCGGCATCCTCATCCTCCCGCAGCGCAACCCGGTCGTGCTGGCCAAGGAGCTGGCCACGCTCGACGCGATGTCCGGTGGCCGCCTCGACCTCGGCATCGGCGTCGGGTGGCTGGAAGAGGAGTTCGACGCCATCGGCGTGCCGTTCTCCGAGCGTGGCGCCCGCACCGACGACCACGTCGCCGCCCTGCGGGCGCTGTGGACGCAGGACAAGGCGACGCATCAGAGCCCGTTCACGAACTTCGCCGACTGCATCCTGCGGCCCCGCCCGGCCCAGGGATCCATCCCCATCCACGTCGGCGGCCACAGCGTCGCCGCGGCTCGACGCGCCGGCCGCCTCGGCGACGGGTTCTTTCCTGGCCGCGGGGACCACGACGAGCTGCGCAGCCTGTTCGACGTCGTCCGGGCCAGCGCCACCGACGCCGGCCGCGATCCCGACGCCATCGAGCTCACCGCGGCCGGACGCGGCGCCGTCGGCGAGCGGGCGCTCGACGAGGTGGCCGCGCTCGCCGACCTCGGCGTCGACAGGGTGATCGTGCCGGCCTTCCTCTTCTGGAAGGACCCGGCCGCCGACCTGGCCCGCTACGGCGACGACGTCATCGCCCAGGTCGGCTGACCCGGCTGGCGACGACCGCCACCGCCCGCCACGCTCAGCCGGAGAGGTCGTCGACGATGGTCTGGAGCTCGGCGATCGGGTCGACGCCGCTCGTCGGCCCGTCGTCGCCGGTCGCGTGCATCACCATCACCATCGACCGATCGGACTGGGCGAAGAGCATCGTCAGATCCATGTCGATCTGGACGATGAACGTCATCGAGAACGACATGTCGATGCGCGCGCTGCGGTCGCCGACACCGATGTCGGCGGAGTTCGACATCTCGATCTCCGGCGGCGGGATGTCCATGTCGAGCTCGTCGTCCCCCTCCGTCTCGAGCATGTCGCCGACGAGCGATTCTTCGAAGCAGGCGGCCGCATCCTTCGAGCCCATCCAGTCGACCAGCTGCGACATCAGCTCCACACCGGTCTCGTCGACCGTCGTCACCCTCGCCACGATCGACTCGGGGATGGTCGGCGAGAAGTCGAACATCTCGGTCGGCTCCGGCTCCCCGCCGGGCGTGAAATCCAGTTCGGGGGACTCGGCCTCGGCGGTGGTCCCGGGCATCGGGGCATCGGGGTCGTCGGGGACGACGATGCCGGAACCGGCGAGACAGTCCTCGAACGGGTCCGACGCGTCGTCGCCGTCCGGGTCGTCGATGTCCGTATCGTCGATGTCCGCATCGTCATCGTCATCGTCATCGTCATCGTCATCGGGCGTGGCGACGAAGCCGAGATCGGTCATGCGTTGCGTGAAGGCATCGATCGCCGCGTCGGCGCTCGACTGATCGGCCGCCGCGGCGGGCGCCACCGCACTCCCGGCCATCACGGCCATCCCGATCACCATGCCGGCCAGCTGGATCATCACGCCTCCCCGGGCTCACACCGCCCGCGCCGGACACGCCGGACGGTCTCCCCACGGTCTAGCACGGGCGTCACGACCCCGCGACCGCACCCGCGACCGCACCCGCGTCAGCCGCCGCGGCCCGGCCGACCGGCCGAGTTGTTCACAAGCGAACGAGGATGATTGACACCAGCTATTGATCTGATCAGATCAATTGATGTTCGCTATCGTCCCTGCGTCCGTACGATGTTTGCATGTCCTTGATCAACACCGACGTCAAGCCCTTCACCGCAACCGCCTACCACAACGGCGAGTTCGTCACCGTGAGCGAAGTCGACCTCCACGGCAAGTGGTCGGTCTTCTTCTTCTACCCGGCGGACTTCACGTTCGTCTGCCCCACGGAGCTCGGTGACCTCGCCGACAACTACGCCGAGTTCCAGAAGCTCGGGGTGGAGATCTACGGCGTGTCGACCGACACCCACTTCACGCACAAGGCGTGGCACGACTCGTCGGAGACCATCGGCAAGGTTCAGTACCCGCTCGTCGGTGACCCGACCGGCACGATCACCCGCAACTTCGAGGTGATGATCGAGGCCGACGGCCTCGCCGACCGTGGCACGTTCGTCATCGACCCCGACGGCAAGATCCAGATCGTCGAGATCAACGCCGGCGGCATCGGCCGCAACGCCACCGAGCTGCTCCGCAAGGTCAAGGCCGCCCAGTACGTGCGCAGCCACCCGAACGAGGTCTGCCCGGCGAAGTGGGAAGAGGGCGCCGAGACGCTCGCACCGAGCCTGGACCTCGTCGGCAAGATCTGACGCCTGGCGTCGATCCAGCCCACGGTCTGCCGGCTGGCCGCCCCCCGACTCGCCGGCTCCCCAACGACTCACCAAGACCCCCTCAACCCCCCGTTCCTCGTACCGGTCTCGCCCCGTCTGGCGAGCGAGACCGGTGCAGGAATCCGTGACTCCCGGAGATCGTCGTGCTCGATGCCACGCTTGCCGCGCAACTGAAGACCTACCTCGACAACATCACCAAGCCGATCGAGCTCATCGCATCGCTCGATGATGCCGTCGCCCCGACCGGCAAGTCGGCGGAGCTGATCGAGCTCCTCGACGAGATCGCCGCGATGTCCCCGAACATCACGGTTCGCCGCGATGGCGACGACGGACGCCGGCCGTCGTTCGCCATCATGCGCGCCGACGCTCCCTCCGACGTCTCCCCCTCCGACGTCTCCCCCTCCGACGTCTCGGTGCGCTTCGCCGGCATCCCGCTCGGTCACGAGTTCACGTCGCTGGTCCTCGCCCTGCTGCAGGTGGGCGGCCACCCCTCGAAGGCGGCCGCCGAGACCATCGAGCAGGTCCAAGCGCTCGAGGGCGACCTGCACTTCGAGACGTACTTCTCGCTGTCGTGCCAGAACTGCCCCGACGTCGTGCAGGCGCTCAACCTGATGAGCGTGCTCAATCCCAACGTGCACCACGTCGCCATCGACGGCGCCCTGTTCCCCGACGAGGTCGAGGCTCGCCAGGTACTGGCGGTACCGACCGTGTTCCTCAACGGCGAGCCGTTCGACTCGGGGCGGATGAGCCTCGAGCAGATCGTCGCCAAGCTCGACACCGGCGCGGCGGCCAAGGAAGCCGCCCGCCTCGACGCCAAGGAATCGTTCGACGTGCTGGTCGTCGGCGGCGGCCCAGCGGGTGCTGCAGCCGCGGTGTACGCGGCCCGCAAGGGCATTCGCACCGGCGTCGCGGCCGAGCGTCTCGGCGGGCAGGTGCTCGACACGATGAGCATCGAGAACCTCATTTCCGTGCCCCACACCGACGGCCCCAAGCTCGCCGCCGCGCTCGAGCAGCACGTGCGTGAGTACGACGTCGACGTGATGAACCTGCAGCGAGCGACCCGCCTCGTGCCGGCCGCCGAGCCCGGTGGGCTCATCTCGGTCGAGCTGGAGAACGGCGCCACGCTCCACTCGCGCACCGTCATCCTGTCCACCGGCGCCCGGTGGCGTCAGATGAACGTGCCCGGCGAAGCTGAGTACCGCAACAAGGGCGTCACCTACTGCCCGCACTGTGACGGCCCGCTCTTCAAGGGCAAGCGGGTCGCCGTGATCGGTGGTGGCAACTCCGGTGTCGAGGCGGCGATCGACCTCGCCGGCGTCGTCAGCCACGTCACGCTCATCGAGTTCGACGCTCGTCTGCGCGCCGACGACGTCCTGCTGCGCAAGCTCCACAGCCTCCCGAACGTCGACGTGATCGTCAGCGCGCTGACCACCGAGGTGATCGGCGATGGCTCGGTGGTCACCGGACTCCGCTACGACGACCGCACGACCGGCGCAGCCCAGCAGCTCGACGTGGACGGCATCTTCGTGCAGATCGGCCTGCTGCCCAACACCGAGTGGCTGAGCGGCACCGTCGATCTCTCACCCCGCGGTGAGATCGTCATCGACGACCGCGGCCAGACCTCCGTTCCCGGCGTCTTCGCCGCCGGCGACTGCACGACCGTGCCGTACAAGCAGATCGTCATCGCCCTCGGCGCCGGCTCCACCGCCGCGCTGAGCGCCTTCGACCACCTCATCCGCACCCCGCTCCCTGTCGACGACCCGCAGGCGGAACCGGCGCTCGCGTAGCGCCCGAGCGTGACCGTTGGTGCGTGGCGCCGACCGTCACGCTCACCTGTTCGCGCTCGTTCGGACGGCCGCCGGCCCTGTCTCCTCGGGCGGCCGGACGTCGCGGAACTGGCGCAGCAACAGCAGGTCGTACGTGGCCTTGACGGCCCCGCCGATCACGAGCGGCCAGCCGAACGTCGAGTGGCTCAGCATCCAGCCGGCGAGGATGGGAGGAAGGGCGGCGGCCAGGCTGCGCGGCACGTTCGTCACGCTGGCTGCCGCCGGTCGCTCGGCGGGCGACACCACCGCCATCACGTAGGACGTGCGCGCGGGCACGTCCATCTGCGACAGCGCCGAGCGGGCGAGCAAGGCGGCGATGGCGAGCGGTGCCGACGGCATGAACGCGGCGAGGATCAACAGGGCGTTGGCGGGTAGGTGGGTGAACACCATCGTCCGCACGAGCCCGATGCGGCGGGCGAGGCGCACGGCGACGAGCGACGAGAACGCCGACAGCACACCGGCCCAGAAGAACACGAGACCGCCGACGGCGACGGAGAGGTCGAAGCGCCGCTGCAGCCACAACACGACGAGGGCCGTGATGACGAACCCGCCGCCCAGGGCGTCGAGGCTGAACAGCGCGGCGAGCCGGTAGACCACTCCGCGCGAGGCACCGAGGGGTGTTGTCGGGGCCTCGCCCTGTGGCTCGACGGCGGGCGACAGCTGCCGGTACTGCACGAGCACGACCACACCCAGCGCGGCGTAGCCGACGAACGTCCAGCGTAGTGCGGTCTCGGGGGCGACACCGGCGCGCTCGCCGATCCACTCGGGCACACCGGCGCACAGCGCCCCGGCCGCTGCGACGAGCGCGCCGATGAGCGCGTACCGGGCGAACAACGCCGTGCGTTGATCGTCGGGAACGGTCGACGGCAGGACCGCCTGCTCGGTGGGAAGGAAGACGCTGACGTCGCCGCTCGTCGGGTTGAGCGTGCCCACGAAGGCCACCACGAGCAGTGGCCAGAACGACGTGACCGCGGCGAAGCCGACGCCCGTGGCGATCATGAGCGCGGAGACGAGCTGCAGCAGGCGGCGCCGGTCGAACGAGTGCGCCCGCAACCCGACCGACAGCGTCAGAGCCGCCGATCCGAGCATCGTCGCCGTGAGCACGATGCCGATGCGTACGTCGGACAGTCCGATGGCGGCGAGGTAGGCGGACAGGACCACACTGACCAGTCCGTCGGCCAGCGCTCGCACGCCTCGTGTGCGCAACAGCACGGCGGCATCGGGGCCGGCGCCGGGCGGGAGGATCTGCACGGCGGCCATCCTCCCAGCCGGTGGGCGGGCCGGGAAGCTATGTTCGGCCCTGATCGCTCGATCGCCGATCGTCTGCTGGAGCGGCGGCCGGCGGGCCCGTCCGCGTCAGTGGGGACCGCAGGAGCCGCCGAGGCGCAGCGTCACCGGCAGGACGAGCGAGTCGGGCTGGTCGCTGGCGAGCAGGCCGACCGCCCGCCGACCGACCTCCACCACGGGCTGCACCACGGTGGTGAGCACGGGGTCGAGGACAGCACCGCGGGGCAGCCCGTCGAAGCCGACCACGGCGATGTCGTCGGGGATGCGCAAGCCTCGCTCGGCGATGGCGCGATACGCGCCCTCGGCCATCGTGTCGGTCGCCGCGAAGATCGCCTCGGGCTCGTGGTCGAGCAACGACGCGGCGGCGCGGTATCCACCCTCCACCGACGGATCGTCGAACTGCACCAGCCCGTCGTCGGACAGCCCGGTGGCGGTGAGCGCGTCGAGGTAGCCGGCGTGACGATCGACGCCGAAGGGGTACTCGGCCGGCGGGCCGACGTAGGCGATCCGGCGCTTGCCGTGACCGGCCAGGTGCTCGACCGCCTGGGCGCTGCCGGGACGGTTCTCGACGTCGATGCGGGTCACCCTGGCGTCGTCGGCCGGATGGCCGATGACGACCATCCGCTTGCCGCGGGCGATGAGCGCTTCGATCATCGGACCGCTCTGCGGGACCGCCGTGATGATCACGCCATCGACGAACCGCTGGCCGATCTGCGGCGTGAGCGCCTCGGACTGCGAGCCGGGGCCCGGAGCCGCCGGGAAGATCGCCGAGATCAGGTCGTGCTCCGAGCACCCCTGCTGGATGCCGTTGACGAGAGCCGAGTAGTACGGATCGCCGAACAGCTCGTCGACCTCGGTGAGCATCACCAGACCGATCAGGCCGCTGCGTCTCGAGACCAGCGCACGCGCCGCCGGGTTGGGGTGGTAGCCGGTCTCGGCGATGACCGCCTCGACCCGGGCACGCACCTCGGGCCGGACGTCGCGCTGGCCGTTGAGGACGCGTGACACCGTCGACCTCGACACGCCGGCGCGCTGGCCGATCTGCTCGAGCGTCAGGTGGGCGCCGTCGCCCGGCCCGCTCATGCCCCTGCCTCCGCCCCCGCCCGCGGAACCGGATCGGTGAGCGAGGTGACCCGCACCCAATCGACGAGCATGCGCACCTCGCCGGCGCGGACGGCCTCGACCGTGGCCTCGTCGACGCCGTAGTACGGGGTGCGGATGCCGTTGATCTTGAACGGATAGGTGCCGCCGACGGCGACGTTGAGCAGCAGGTGCATCTCGTTGTCGAACGCCCACGGCCCGTGGAACTCGACCATCGGCCGGGTGACCCGGTACGACACCGCGCCGTCGACCCGGAACACGATCTCGTCGGGTCCCCAGTCGGCCGAGAAGACGTGCCAATCCGTCGGCGCCGACCCGGCAGGGTGATGCAGCTGGTTGACGAGCCCCGACTCGCCCGAGTAGCCGGGCCCGTGCACGGCCGATCCCGTCCAGTCGGCCTCACCGACGTACTCCATGACGTCGATCTCGCCGGTGTCGGGCCACGGGCCGGGCCCGAGTGCCCAGAACGCCGGCCACACCCCCCGACCTCCGGGAACCTGGATGCGCGCCGCCAGCGAGCCGTACCGGACGGTGAAGCGATCGCGCGTGTCCACGCGTCCGGACACGAAGTCGAACGTCGCCCCCTCCGCCGTGGTGGTGCCGGGACGGAAGCGCGGTTGGAGTACGAGGCAGCCTCGGCCGGTGGCGCCGTCGAGCCCGGCGGTGGCGGTCACGAACACGGTGTCGGGCGAGTCGATGTACGCCTGCTGCTCGTCGTTGTGGGCCGGGCCGGACACGATCACGTTCCACAGTGACCGATCGAGGTCGCCCGCGCCGAAATCGTCGTACAACAGCACGTCGCCGGTCACGTCGGCTCCTGAAAGACCCGCACGTAGTCGACCTCGTACCGAAGCGGGAACTCGAGGTCGAGGGCGATGTTGCCGCCGAACGTCCCGCCGAGGGCGAGGTTGAGGATGAGGAAGAACGGATGGTCGAACACCCAATCTCGCCCACCCAGGTCATCGGGACCGATCTCGTAGAACGATTCCCCGTCGTAGAACCACTCGATCCCGTCGGCGTCCCACTCGACGGCGAACGTGTGGAAGTCGTCGGCGATGTCGTGATCCCGCCGGTTCCAGCGCGAGAGTCCACCGGCACCCGAGTAGCCGGGGCCGTGGATCGTGCCGAACGTGAGGTCGGGCTCGCGTCCGACGTGTTCCATGATGTCGATCTCCCCGACGTGTGGCCACTGGCGGGCGGGGTCGGAACTGGTCGGGTCGAAGTCGGCGCCGAGTGCCCAGAACGCCGGCCAGGTGCCGGCACCGCGAGGCACCAACACCCGGGCCTCGATCCGGCCGTACTGGAACTCGCGCAGTCCGAGCGTCTTGAGCCGGGCCGACGTGTAGTACGACCCCTCGAACTGCTCCTGACGCAGTTCGATGACGAGCGCCCCGTTCTCGATCCGGGCGTTCTCCGGGCGGTCTGTGTAGTACTGCGCCTCGCCGTTGCCCCAGCCGCCGGCGCCGATGTCGAACGTCCAGTTGGTCGGGTCGATCGTGTCGCCGTCGAACTCGTCGCTCCACACCAGTCCCATGCCGTCGGGGGCGACGATCTGCGGAGGCGCCGACTCACCGGTCGCGGTCGACGCTCCCGTCGCCGTGGCCGCCGCGGCAGCCAGCGCCGCTGACGCTGCGATGAGAGCCGGTCGTGACGACTTCATCCCTTCACCGCCCCTGCCGTGAGTCCGGAGATGATGTAGCGCTGGAGGAACATGAAGAGCACGAGCATCGGCAGCATCAGCATCAGCACGGCGGCCGCCAGGCCCGGCCAGTCGCTCCCGTAGACGCCTTCGAACACGATCAGCCCGCGCGTGATCGGGTAGAGGTCGTCGTTGGTGAGGTAGATCGTGGCGAGGATCAGCTCGTTCCAGATGCCGATCGCGTGGAGCACGGTCACCGTGGCGACCGCCGGGCGGATCAGCGGGAACAGCACCGTGAACACGTAGCGGAAGTACCCGCACCCGTCGACCGCCGCCTGCTGGTCGAGCTCGACGGGGACCGACTTGATGTAGTTGACGAGGATGATCAGGCCGATCGGGTTGACGAGGAACAGCAGGATGTAGCCCGGCCGTGTGTTGTACAGACCGAGCGACAAGATGAGCTGGAACTGCGGGATCAGCGCCGGGGGCAGGAACAGGGCCACGACGTAGAGCGTGAGCAGGGCGCCACTGCCCCGCACGTAGCCGCGGGCGATCGGGAACGCCACGAGCACGCCCATCACGACGAACAGCGTGGTGGCGACCACCGTGTAGATCACCGAGTTGAGGGCGTAGCCGGGGAAGTTGGCGAGGTCCCACGCGCTCTTGAAGTTGTCGAGCGTCGGGTCGGGCGGCCGGCCGGTGGGGTCCTTGAAGAACTCCGGGAGCCGCTTCAGCGCCGTGCTCACGAGCATGAGGATCGGCCCCACGTAGAAGGCGGCGAAGGCGGCCAGCACGGCGTACGAGATGGCCTTGGCGCCGCCCCGGCCGATCCGTCGCGTCCCGACGCTCACGAGAGGTACTTCCGTTCGCGACGCGCCACGGCGAAGTTGGCGGTGAGGCCGAGCACGAGGACGAGGAGGAACAGCACGATCGAGGCGGCCGCCGCATAGCCCTGGCGGAACGCCGAGGTGACCGAGCCGGACGTGCGACCGAAGCCCTCGGCGTACACCAGGTAGCCGAGCACCTGGGTGCCGGGCCGGTATCCGATGAGCACGAGGAAGAGCTGCCAGGCCTGCAGCGAACCGATGACGTTGAGCAGGAAGTTGGTGTTGACCGCCGGCGTGAGCTGCGGCCAGGTGACGTTGCGGAACTGCTGCCATGCACTGGCGCCGTCCACCTGGGCGGCGTCGTAGAGCTCCTGGGGGATCGCCTGCATCCCGGCGAGGAAGATCACCATCGTGATGCCGACGTTGGCCCAGATCTGCACGACCATCACCCAGGTGAAGGCCTGCGGGCCGCCGAGGAACTCGGACTCCTGACCGAACCATCCGAAGATCGTCGCCATCGGCCCGTTGCGGGGCAGGAGGAACAGCTTCCACATCAGGCCTTGCACGACCACGCCGAGGATCACCGGCATGAAGAACAGCGTGCGGAAGATCGTCCGGCCCGGCAGCCGCTGGTTGAGCAGCACGGCGAGCAACAGACCGAGGAGGAACTGCACGGTCGTCACGACGACGCAGAACGTGAGCGTCCGGCGCAGCGCGGCGAGGTTGTCGCGCGACACGGTGCCGGCGAACAGGAAGTCGTGGAAGTTGTCGAAGCCGACCCAGTGGATCGGTACGCCACGGATTCCCGTCGCGTCCGTGAAGGCGTAGATCGCCGTGGCGAGCGACGGGCCGACGGCGATGACGAGATACAGGATCAGGCCGGGGAGCAGCAGCAGGGCCGGCAGGGGCCGGCTGCTGGTGCGGCCGAAGGGATGCCTAGTGGGGGCGGCGAGCATGCGCGCAGGGTCCAGGTGAGGTCAGCACTCGAGTGACGGTGGGGAGTGAGCCGCCGCGCACGGCGCTCGGCGGCTCACTCCCGTTCGGTCATCCGCCGAGGGCGGCGGCCAGATCGGACTGGGCCTGGGCGGCCAGCTCGGCAGGATCGCTCCACTCGTTGAACGGCTCGAACCACGACGCCGCCTGCGACGCGTTGGCCCACTGGCCGGCGCCGGTCGGCTGCACCCAGTACTGCTCGAAGCCCACCCGGTAGTTCTCGAGATACGGGGCGACGGCCTCGCCGAGCTGCGAGTCGAGCGTGGCGGTCGGCTGGGTCGGGATGAAGCCGACGGCATTGACGAACGCCTGGTAGTTGTCGGGCTCGGAGAACGCTGTGAGGTAGGCGATGGCCGCTTCCTGGTTCGGCGAGTTGGCGGCGATGGCCCATCCTTGGTCGTACTTGCCGAACAGGTACTGGTTGTCCTCGGGCACGTCGCTGCCCGGGAACGGCACGTACGTCCACTCGAAGCCCGGCTCGGCCTCCTCGAGCGCCGGCGCCTGCCAGACACCAGTGGGCATGAACGCCACGTCGCCGGCGGCGTACCGGGCCGGTGCGGCGTCATGGCCGAGGCCGGTGACGCCTTCCTCGAGCATCTCGGTGGCGTAGATCTGCATCTTCGTGAGCAGTTCGATGTTCTCCGGGCTGTCCCACGTGGCCTCTCCGGTCCAGAGCGCCTCGACGAGGGCCGCCTGGTCGGGATAGGCCGCGCCGAGCAGGCCGTAGGAGCCGACGAAGATCGGCCAGCCGTCGGCCCCACCGGCGGTCATGCACTCGTTGCCGGCCTCCTTCACCGCCTCGCAGGCGGCGACCAGCTCGCTCCACGTGGTGGGCGTCTCGATGCCGACCTCGGCGAGCAGGTCGAGGTTGACGAACATGCCGCTGTACGAGACGCGGCCGAGGTTGATCGAGTACACCGCGTCGTTCCACGTGCCGGCGTCGGCGATCGACACCGGGTCGTAGTTGGCGACGAACGGCTGATCGGTGATGTCGAGCAGCAGGCCGGCCTCGATGAGCGTCTGCCAGTTGGGCGGTACGACATCCTCGCCCATGTAGGGCTGGACGGCGTTGGAGAAGCCGAAGATGTCGATGACGTCCACGTCGTTGGCCGTCAACCGGGTCTGCGTGACGGTCGACAGCTCGTCAGCGTTGACCACGGCGAGGTCGATCGAGATGTTCGGGTTGGCTTCCTCGAAGGCGTCGTTGAACTCCTCGAGGAAGGCCATCATCGGCGGGTTCTGGTGCACCAGCACCCGCAGCGTGACCTCCTCGCGCCCGATGCGGGTGCCCGACCGGCGCCGGCTGCGCCCGCGACGACCGACACGGCGGCGCCGGTGGCGGCGAGTGCCGCCAGCAGCGTCTTGTGCGTAGACCTCATGAGTGTGTTTCCCCTTGTCGAGAGGCGCGGTGCGCCGAGATGCGAAGTGGAGCGTGACGACGAATCGCCATCACTGATCGAGACGAGCGATCGCAACGATGGTTCCCCTGGGAGCGCTCCCGGGAGCGCTCCCAGTCACCATACGACGGGACCTGCCGACCGTCAAGGGCCTGGCGACCGGGCAGACTCGACTCGTGAACCTGCGCGAGCTCGACTACCTCGTGGCCGTCGCCGACCACCAGCACTTCGGCCGCGCCGCCGACGCCTGTCACGTCAGCCAACCGACGCTGTCGACCCAGCTGAAGAAGCTCGAGCGCGAGCTCGGCGTGCAGTTGGTGGAGCGCAACGCCCGCGGTGTCATGCTCACCGACGCCGGCGTCCAGGTCGTCGAGCGCGCCCGCATCGTGCAGCGCGAGACCGACAACATCCGCGACATCGCCCGGCGGACCAAGGACCCGGCATCGGGGCGCATCCGCCTCGGCCTGTTCCCAACGCTGGGCCCGTATCTCCTCCCCCACGTCGTGCCCGAACTGCGGCGCCGCTACCCGCGGCTCGAGCTGCTCCTCGTCGAGGAGAAGACCGAGGTGGTGCTGCATCAGCTGCGCGACGGCGCCCTCGACGTCGCCGTCCTCGCCCGACCGGTCGACGACGACCACCTCCACGAGGAGGTGCTCTTCGAGGAGGACTTCATCCTCGCCGTCCCCACCGGCCATCACCTCGCCCGCGTCCCTCCGCCCGCCCCGCTCGACGTGCTCTCGGGCGAGACGGTGCTCCTTCTCGAGGACGGCCACTGCCTGCGCGCCCAGGCCCTCTCGGTGTGTGAGCTCGCCGGGGCCGACGAGCGCCGCGGCTTCCGCGCCACGAGCCTCGAGACGCTGCGCCAGATGGTCGCGGCCGGCGTGGGCGTCACGTTGCTGCCCAACATGGCCGTCCAGCCGCCGGTCGCCTCGTCCGACGACATCACGCTGATCCCCTTCGCCGAGCCCGTGCCGAGACGTCAGATCGCCATGTACTGGCGGCGGACCAGCGCCCTCGGCGACTTCCTGCCGTCGTTCGCCGAGGTCTTCCGCGAGCTCCCGCCCAACCTCGTCCGGACGCTGAACAGCGCCGCCTGACGGCACCCGGCCCGCCCGGGCACCGGTACGTTGGCGGCGTGCCACGCATCTCGCTCGTCCGGGCGATCGACGAGGTCGCCGGGCGCGACCCGGTGCTCGCCAACCTCGTCCGGTTGGCCGGGCCGATCGGCCACCGCCCCGGCGATCCGCACGGACACTTCGGCGCGCTGGTCCGAGCGATCGTCTTCCAGCAACTGGCCGGCGCGGCGGCCAACGCGATCCACACACGCGTGCTCGCCACCATCGACGGCGAACTGTCGGCGGAGACCCTCGCAGCCGTGCCCGACGACGTCCTCCGCGGCGCCGGCCTCTCGGCCGGCAAGCTGGCGTCGCTGCGTGACCTGTCGGCCAAGGTGCTCGATGGCACCGTCGTCTTCGACGGCGCCGGCCGCCTCAGCGACGGCGAGATCGTCGATCGCCTCGTCGCCGTGCGCGGTGTGGGCAGGTGGACGGCGGAGATGTACTTGATGTTCGAGCTGCGCCGGCTCGACGTGTGGCCGGTCGGCGACCTCGGCGTGCGGCAGGGCTACGGGTTGGCATGGGACCTCGCGGCGCCACCGACCGCCAAGGAACTCGATCCGTTGGGGGAACGGTTCCGTCCGTACCGCTCGATCGTCGCTCGCTACTGCTGGGAAGCCGTGCACCTCTTCCGCGGCGGCACCGACCCGGCCCTCCGCTAGTGGTCTGTCGGGGTTGCCGGGGCACCCTGCTCGGGGGTGGGTGTGTCGAGCAGGGTGCCCTCCGGCGGCGTGTGTGGGCGGAACACACACGATGTGTCGCCTGGCACCAGGCCGCTGCTCCCGGTGCCAGGCGAAGATGGGCGGCTAGGGGGAATCGAGCCGACCGGCGAGTTGCGTGAGGGCGCGCAGTTGCGCAGCCTTGACGGCACCGGGGCTGCGGCGGACGATGCGGGCGACGTCGTCGATGGACAGGTCGCCCACGAAGCGCAGGATGACGACGTCGCGCTGTAGCGGCGTGAGCTGCGCCAAGGCGTCGACGAGGTCGACGTCGAGCACCCGGTGGGCGTCGACGACGGCTTGTTCGGGAGGCTCGCCCGACGACGTGTGCTGGCGGACGCGGTGCCAGCGATGGTGGTCGATCATGCGACGGCGGGCGATGGCGAACACCCAGCGGCGCAGATCGAGTTGGTCGCCGCGGAAGCGTCGCAGGCCGCGGGCGACGCTCACGAAGACGTCGCTGACAAGGTCCTCGGCATGATCGACCCGGTGCGATCGGTAGTACCCGAGCACGGCCGGCGCGAGTGTGCGGTAGGCGTCCTCGAGGGACGGCTCCCACTCAAGCGTTGCGTTCACCGGCTCGCGGAGACGTCGCCCGAACCGTCGCGGCACGTCGATGGCGTCCGCGGCGACGGCGGTCACCGTGATCCACCCCGCCCGGACGGCGGCCCGCCGCCCTGTCCTCCGTTGCCTCCGTTGCCTCCGTTGCCACCGTTGCTCGCCGGCCCCGGCCGGTCGTCGCCGCCTGGGCCGTCACCGCTGGGCGGGCCGTTCCCTTCGGCGCCGTTCCCCGACCCGGAGCCGGCTCCGTTGCCGGCTCCGCCGCCATTGGCATTGGCATTGGCGTTCGCATTCGCATTGGCACCGGGGACTCCCGGAGCTGCGTCGTCGTCGCTGGCATCGCCGTCGTCACCATCGTCGGTCTCACCATCACCGGTGTCGCCGTCGTGGCAGGCCTGACGCTCGGCGGCGTGCTCGTGAGCCTCCTCGGCACGGGGCGACGGCACGATGCCAGCGTCGGGATCGGCCGGCTCGGCCGGGACACCGGCGAACGGCGGCGGTCCGGTGCACGCATCGTCGTCGACCAACGTGGTCGTCGGCGCGGCGGTCGTCGGTGCGGCGGTGGTCGTCGACGTCGTGGAGGTCGTCGTCGAGCTCGTCGTCGAGGTGGTGGTCGTCGTCGAGCTCGTCGTGGACGTGGTGGTCGACGTCGAGGTGGTCGAGGTGGATGTGTCGGGCGGGCAGTTCTCAGCCCGCCACTCGGCGAACTCCCGCGCCTCGTCGCCGCGCCCGGGTGACGCGTCCGCAGCCTCGGCGACGCTGGACTCGGCGACGCTGGACTCGGCAGGCAGCGACGTCTCGGGCAGCGTGTCGGACGCCGCCGTCTCGGCGACCCAGGGCGGAGGGCCGGTGCACTCGAACTCGGCAGCAGGACGGATGGCTCCCACGGCATCGGCCGAGCCCGTCCCGCCCCCGTTGGCGCCCACCGCCAAGACGGTGCCGACCGTGGCCAGGGCCACGACGAGTCCGGTGCCGGCAACGATCGACACCCGACGACGCACCGTGGCGGCGCTCGCGGTGGCGGCCGCCACGCTGGCAGCACCGGCCGCATCGACCGGCTGGTCGCCCAGGGCCCGCAACCGGGCGATCACGTCGGAGTGTTCCATGCTTGAGTACATCGTCCGAGCCCGCATCGGGGATACGGCCGATTCGAGAAAGGTTCGTTCGTCAGGAGCCCGAGCCGTACGGACGGGTGATGATCTCCAGGTAGTGGCCATCGTTGCTCAGGAAGTACACGCCGCGACCCCCGTCGTTGTGATTGATCTCACCGGGATGACGCTGCCCCGGGTCGGCCCAGTGCTCGAGGCCTCGGTCGACGATGGCGCCGTACATCCGGTCGAAGTCGTCCTCGCCCACCAGGAAGGCGTAGTGCTGCGGAACGACCTCGGCGTCGGCGCGCACGGTGGCGAAGTCGAGACCGACACCGTTGGCCGTGACGACCTGCCAGAACGGCGCCCAGTGCTCGGGCTCGGCGCCGCCGAACAGGTCGGCGAACCACCGGGCGGACGCCTCGGCGTCGCGCGCGGCGACGATCGTGTGGTTCAGCTCGAAGGGCATGAGGTCCAGTGTGCCCCGCCCCGGACCGACGCACGGGTCGGGACGGTGTCTGGGTCCGTAGGCTCGGCCGGATGCTGCCGGTTCCCATCGTGCGCCTCGATCGCGATCTCCCGTTGCCCGCGTACGCCCATCCCGGTGATGCCGGGCTCGATCTGCTCGCTCGGGAGGATGCCCTCATCCCGGCGGCGGGCGGACGGGCCCTGATGCCGACGGGAATCTCAATCGCCATCCCGCGCGGATACGCCGGGTTCATCGCGCCCCGCAGCGGGCTCGCCCTCAAGCACGGCATCGGTGGCATCAACACGCCAGGCGTCATCGACGCCGCGTACCGGGGCGAGCTCAAGGTCGTGATGCTCAACACCGACCCGACGAACGACTACCAGGTGCATCGCGGGGACCGCATCGCCCAGCTGCTCATCCAGAAGGTGGAAGAGGTGCAGTGGGTCGAGGTCGACGCCTTGGACGGCGACGACCGCGGCGGCGGGTTCGGCCACAGCGGCCGCTGAGATCTGGCGTCGGGAGGGCGGCGACCCGCCGCTACTTCCAGGCGAAGACGGGCTGTTCGAACTCGTCGACCGGCGAACCGTCGCCCTCGAGCCCGAGCCACCGGAACTGGAGGAGCACGGCACCGGTCGGCGCGTGGATGAGATCGTTGCCGAGTGGCAACTGCACCACCGGACGGTCGCTCTCTGGGATGGACACGAAGCGCGGCGAGTCCCGCCGGCAGAGCTGGTGGAGACCGATCCGGTACACCGCGGCGACCTCGTCCGGCGACGGATGAAGCTCGAGGCCGGCTGCCCCCCAGAGCACCACGGGGGTGATCACGTAGCCCGAGCGGGTCGGGTAGTCGTCGAGGAGTCCGAGGACCGCCGACTCCGGCAGCTCGACACCCAGCTCCTCGTGGAGCTCTCGCCGGGCGGCCTGCTCGACGGTCTCGCCGGCGTCGACACGCCCACCAGGCAACGCCCACTGCGACGCGTGGGCGTTCAACCGGGAGGCACGGCGGCAGAGCAGGAACGCCGCACCGCCCGCCACGCCGACCATCCGGCCGTCGAGACCGGCCTCGGCGAGGCCCGACCACTCGATCTCGTCGAGCGAGGGCGCCAGCGGGTCGACACGATCCTCGCCGACCACCGAGTCGACGACGACCACCGCCACCGCGGCGCGACGCCTGGTGTCGTCCTCCACGACGCGGCGCGCGTGTCCGGCCAGGTTGGCGGCGATGCGCGCACGCAACCGGTCGCCGAACTCCACGAGCGGGGGGACGGTCATGCGGCCCTCATCAGGGCTCCGCCGTCACGTCGAGCGCGGCGATCACCTTGGTGGGCCGGAGGCGGATCGCCCACTCCCCGGGGACGCCGTTGCGCTCGCCGAACTCCTCGGCCCGCTCGGCACCCATGTAGCGGCCCCCAGCGAGGGTGGCGACCCGGCGCACCTCGGGCAGATCGTCGATGATCTCGGCCACGCCCTGCACCTGCACGAACCCGTACGGCGGTCGCTCGAGGTCGACCGTGAGCACGAGGCGGGGGTCGCGGGCGATCGCCCGGCCCTTGGCCGTTCCGGCACCGGTGTTGAACAGCAGGTCGTCACCCTCGACGACGAACCAGATCGGCGCCACGAGCGGGCGGCCGTCGGGCGCGACCCAGCCGAGCTTGCCCGTGCGGGTGCCCTCGCTGAGGAACGTGCGGACGGCGTCGGTCAGGTCGGCCATGGTGACCATCATGACGTGCCGCCGGACCCCGATCGGTGCCGGCCGGGCATCCGTCAGTCGATCCAGGCGTCGCGGACGAAGTCGGTGGGGTCCACGTCGAGGTCCCACATCAACTGCTCGAAGGCCTGCCACCCCTCGTCCTCGACGAACTCGGCCTCGATGTCGTAGATCGGGATCAGCCACAGGAAGTGCACCCGTTCGAAGCCGTTGTCGAACGGCGAGAACTCGGGCTTCTGGAACAGCGGTCGGCCGACGTAGAGGGTGTCCATGGGCGACACCTCCCGCAGCCCGCCGACGGCGCTGAACGTGTCGCCGAGCTGCGGCACGTCGTCGGCGTCGAGCGGCATCACCCCGGCGTGATGGAGGATCGGCGGCACGGTGCCGGCGGTCAACCGCAACGGAGCGATCATCAGCATCTCGATCCGCACGCCGTGCTCGCCGAGCGGGTAGTCACTGAGGCCGAGCGTCGTGAAGATCTCCGTGCCGACCGGACCCTTGCCCGGCTCGTAGTGGACGATCTGGAACGGCAGCTCGTTGCCGTCGGGGTCGGTGTCCCACGTGCCGGCGATCGGCCCGAGATGCCGCTCGACGTGTTCACCCAACCCCTCGACCATCGGCCGGAAAATACCCCACGGTGTGACGGCGACACGGCGTCTCCAGCGGCCGACCCACTCGGATGTACTCCGATGGTGCCTCGAGCGACGATGATCGGGCCCGTGGTGCTCGGACGCGCTCTGGACGACTCGTTCGCTGCCACCGTGCGGCACAACGTCACGGCCCTGACCGTCACCCGGATCGGCGCCAACGCCCTGTATCGCTTCGCCCCGCCGTTCCTCGCCGTGATCGCACGCGGCCTCGATGTGTCCATCGGCGAGCTGGGTGTGGCGCTCACCGTCGCCGAGCTGTGCGGCCTCATGTCGCCGCTGATCGGCCGCTTCGTCGATCGAGTCCCCCGACGGCTGGCGATGACCGTCGGGCTGGCGGGTCTCGCCGCCGGCGCGCTCATCGTGGCCGCCAGTCGCCACGTCGTCGCCTTCGCCGCCGGACTGTTCGTGCTGAGCCTCGCCAAGATCGTCTACGACGTCGGGCAAGGAGCGTGGATCGCCGACCACGTCCCGTTCGAGCGGCGTGGGCGGGTCGTCGGGCTGACCGAGACATCGTGGGCGCTCGGCTTGCTGCTCGGCGTCAGCTCGATGGGCCTGATCGCCGCGTGGACGTCATGGCCGTGGGCGTACGTCGCGGGGGCCCTGTTCGTCACGGGCATGGCCGCGATCCTCTGGCCTCGCATCGGCCCTGATCCGCCCGGCCGCCGCGCCGTCGCGGCGGGCGCCACGGGCGCCGTCGGCCTGGGGCGCGGCGGCTGGATGGCCGTCGGCGCGATGGCGGCGATGGCGGCCGCAAGCCAGTCGATGTTCGTCACGTTCGGAACCTGGCTCGAAGATTCCCACGGGTTCACCACCACCGCCCTGGCCGCGGTGACGTTCTCGATCGGCGGTCTCGAGCTCGTCGCATCGAGCACGTCGACGGCGCGGACCGACCAGTGGGGAAAGGAGCGCAGCGTGATCTCCGGCGCCATCGTCATGGTCACGGCGGCGGTCGGGTTCATCGCCTTGGTCGACGTCCTTCCCGTGGCGCTGGTGCTGCTCGGTGTGTTCATCGCCAGTTTCGAGTTCGCCATCGTGAGCATGATCCCGATCGGCGGGGAGCTGGTCCGCTCGCGGCCGGCCGCAGGCATCAGCCGGTTCCTCGCCGCCTCCGCCGTCGGTCGCTCGATCGCGACGGTCCCCGCCACGACCCTGTACGACCGCATCGGCATGCGCGCGTCGGCGGCCCTGGGCGGCGTCCTCGCGGTCACCTTCGGCGTGTTGATGTCATTGCGCGAGCGAACGCCGTCCGGTACCGGGGCCGTGGGGGCCGATCGGTAGGTTCCGACGCATGCGTCATGTCGTCGTCTCCGAGTGGACCGCGGTCGAGGACCTCCCGAACATGCCGGTGCTCGACGCACCGGATCCCGAACCGAACGAGGGCCAGGTCGTCGTGGCGGTCGAGGCGGCGAGCGTGAGCTACGTCAACGCCCTCGCCTGCACGGGGAACTACCAGTTCAAGCCGACGCTGCCGTTCACGCCGGGCGGGTCCTGCGCCGGCGTCGTGTCCGCGGTCGGCGCCGGCGTCGACGCCTCGCTCGTGGGCCGCCGCGTGCTCACGGGTGGCGGCGGTTGCGCCACCCATGTCACCGCTCCGGCGGCGGGGGTCATCGAACTGCCCGATGACGTCGACGCGGCGACAGCGGCGTCGATCCCCGAGTCGTACGGGACGATGCACTTCACGTACTGGCAGCGGGCTCCCCTGGAGCCAGGCCAGCAGGTGGTGGTGCTGGGAGCGGGCGGGGCCATCGGGCTCGCCGCCATCGACCTCGCCAAGGCCGCCGGTGCCCGCGTCATCGCCTGTGCGTCGAGCGCCGAGAAGCTGGCCGCCGCGACCGCGGTCGGCGCCGACGCGACCATCGACTACGGCGAGCCGGGCGTCGACCTCAAGACGGCGATCCGCGAGGCGACGGGGGGCGGTGCCGACGTCGTGGTCGACCCGATCGGCGGCGACCTCGCCGAGCCGGCGATGCGGGCGCTCGGCTTCGATGGCCGCTACCTCGTGCTCGGGTTCGCCGCCGGATCGATCCCCCGCTTCCCCCTCAACCTCGCCCTGCTGAACAACCGGGCCATCATCGGCGTGGAGTTCGGCGGCTGGGCGATGCGGCAGCCGTCGCGGTTCAACGAGGTCACACGGGCGGTCATCGAGATGGCGGGCGACGGCAGGATCCATCCGCTCGAGCCGACGCCCTTCTCGCTCGAGGACACCGGTCGCCTCTGCCATGCCCTCATGACCCGCGGCATCGCCGGCCGAGCCGTCGTCACGCCGTAGACCCGGTTGGGACCAAACGGTTGGTGCCTGGCACCAACCGTCAGACCGGCCCCGACCGCACCCCGATTCGACGGGGCCGGCATTCCACCCATCCGCCCGCGTCGGCCTACGGTTCATCCGTGCTCTCCCCGTCGTTGGCCACGTGGCGGCTGGCGATCCACGTGCTCGCCGCGGCGATCTGGGTCGGCGGCCAGTTCGTCCTCGCCGGGCTCGTGCCGGCGCTCCGCAAGGTCTCTCCCGACGCCACCCGCGCGGCGGCCCGGGCGTTCGCCCGCATCGGATGGCCGGCGTTCGCCGTCGCCGTGGCGACCGGCATCTGGAACCTCTCCGAGGTCAACTTCTCGCAGCGCTCGCCGAGCTACCAGGTCACGCTGTTCATCAAGGTCGCCGTCGTCGCCGTGAGCGGCAGCGGGGCGGCCGTGCACCAGCTCGTCCGCACGAAGGTGGCTCTCGCCGCAGGCGGCGCGCTCGCCCTCGTCGGTGCCGTGACCGCCTTGTTCCTCGGCCTGCTCCTGCTCACCGGCACGGGCTGACGGCCGGGGCGAGCACCCGACGGGTCAGCTGTAGCCGTTGGTGATGGGGAGCCGCCGGTCGCGGCCGAAGCCCTTGGTGGTCACCTTGACGCCGGGTGGGCACTGCCGGCGCTTGTACTCCGCGACGTCGACGAGGCGCGTGATGCGCCGCACCACCGACTCGTCGTAGCCCAGCTCGACGATCTCGGCGGCCGTCCGATCCTCCTCCACGTAGAGGCGCAGGATCGGGTCGAGCTCCTCGTACGGCGGCAGGCTCTGGTCGTCGCGCTGGTCGGGACGCAGCTCGGCCGACGGCGGCTTGGTGATGACCGACTCGGGGATCAACTCCCGGCCCGCCCGTTCGTTGACGTAACGGCAGAGGTCGTAGACCCGCGTCTTCAGCACGTCCTGGATCACCGCATAGCCGCCGACCGAGTCCCCGTAGATCGTGAAGTAACCGACGGCCATCTCACTCTTGTTCCCGGTGGTGACGACCATCCATCCGAACTCGTTGGACAGCGCCATCAACACCTGGCCGCGGCAGCGGCTCTGGACGTTCTCCTGGGTCAGGCCGGGCGGACGGGGCGTGCCGTCGGGCTCGACGAAGCTCTGCGCGAGCATGTCGAGGTAGGCGGAGAAGGCCGGCTCGATGGGGATCGTGCGATAGTCGATGCCGAGGTTGGCGGCCAGCTTCTCGGCGTCGGTCTGGCTGTGGTCCGACGAGTACCGCGACGGCATCGACACGCCGTGCACGTGGTCGGCTCCGAGGGCGTCGGCGGCGAGCACGGCGGCGATCGTCGAGTCGATCCCGCCCGACAGCCCGATGACGACGTCGCTGAATCCGTTCTTCTGGCAGTAGTCCCGCAGCCCGAGGGCCAGCGCCTGGTAGAGCTCGGCGATGTCGGGCAGGGGCTCGGCGATCGGATTGGCGGCGGGGTGCGACGGGACATCGCCGTTGTCGTCGATGCGCTCCACGGGCTCGGACGACACCAGCACGGTCGGCAGGGCGACCTGCGACACGCGACCACGCGGATCGAGCAATCGCTGGCGGTAGCTGGCGGCGATGGGGACGTCGACGATCATCAGCTCCTCGTGGAACTGCCGGCCGCGGGCGATCAGCTCGCCGTTCGCATCGAAGGCCAGCGAGCAACCGTCGAAGACGAGCTCGTCCTGACCGCCCACCTGGTTGACGTAGACGAGGGCCGAATGGGAATCGGCGGCCCTCGTGGCCAGCATCCGCTCGCGGTAGGCGGCCTTGCCGAAGTGGTACGGCGACGCGTTGATGTTGACGGCCAACTCGGCCCCGCCGTCGGCCTGCAGGGCAAGGGGTCCGTCGGGGCTCCACACGTCCTCGCAGATGCTCACGCCGACCTTCACACCGCCGATGACGTACAGCTCGAGCGGATCGGTCTCGTTGCCGGGTGTGAAATAGCGGGCCTCGTCGAACACGCCGTAGTTGGGGAGAAGGCGTTTGCGGTAGGTGCCGAGCACCCGGCCGTCGGCGCACACGGCCGCGGCGTTGAAGAGGTCGTGGTCGACATCGACGAACCCGACCACCGCGGCGCACCGACCGGTGTGGGCGGCCACCCGGGCGAGGGCCGCTTCGTTGTCGGCCACGAAGGCCGGCTTCAGCACGAGGTCCTCGGGCGGGTAGCCGGTGATGGACAGCTCGGGAAAGGCGACGATGTCGCAGCCGGCCTGCTCGGCGTCGTCGTAGGCCAGCAGGATCTTGGCCACGTTGCCGTCGAGGTCGCCGACGGTCGGATTGAGCTGGGCCAGCGCGATGCGCAGCACGGTCATGTCCGCGACGCTACCCATCACCCGCATTCCGAGACGTCCACGATCGCGATCGACGCGAGTCGCGGGGACGATCCCGCCCGGGCGGACGTCAGGGAGCGTAGGGATCGGTGCCGTAGGCGCCGATCACCACGAGGCCGCTGCCGGCCGGGACGAGCAGGTTGACGAAGGCGATGTCGGCCACGTACTCGGCGGTCATGACGTCGACGAAGATCGGCGTGCCGTCGGGTGCCCTGAAGTCGACGCCTGCCCAGCCGACGTCGTAGTCGTAGGTGCCGAGATCGGCGAAGCCGGCGGCGACGAGCGCCGACTTGTAGGCGGCGAACACCGCCTCGGGGTCACCGGTCAACACACGGACGTCGGCGTAGGCCTGCCACGGCCCGTAGGCATCGGGCAGGGCGTAGTCCACCGCCGCGTCGACCGGGTCACCCACCCCGGCGACGATCGGCATGGTGTCCCAGAATGCCGGCCGGGCGACGGGCGGATCGGCGTCACAGACGGTGCCCGCCGGCGGCAGCACGCCGTCGCGGAGCACGCCGGAGATGTGGCCGGTGACGCACGACGATGATCCGAGAAAGGCGTGGCCCTCGCCGGTGTACGTGAGCAGCGCCGTGTTGGGACCGAGCCGCGCCGACATCTCGGCGGCGTACCGGAACGGTGTCGCCGGGTCGTTCTGGCCGCCGATGACCACGATGGGCCCGGCGCCGGCGTAGACGGGCACGATCGGGACGACGTCGGCGCCGATGATCGCGTCGCAGACGTCCGGCTCGGAGAACATCGACAACCCCTCGCCGCGAGACATGCGCGGGGCGGCAGCCTGGACGGCGGCGAGCGTCGCCGCCGGATCGTCGGGACGGGGCAGGTCGATCCCGCTCGCGCAGCGGATCGCCATCATCGCCGCACCCTCCGGATCGTCGGTCGCGCGATGGACGAGCGAGTCGGTGGCGTCGCCCTCGCCGAGGATCTCCTCCAACACGTCGCCGTCGCCGAACGCCGCGTCGGCGAGGCCGCGGGCGAGGATCGGCCACATCCAGTTGGCGTACATCGCGTTGTACGACGCCGTCTGGACGGCCGAGCCGTCGATGATCGTTCCGGCGGCGGTGCGGATCGGCTGCTCGTCGAGCAGATCGTAGATGGCGTCCCACTGGGCGCCGACGTCGGGCCCGTGGAGGTCGCACGTCGTGTCGGCCTGACACCAGGCGATCCAACGGTTCAAGGCGTGCTCGAAGCCGCCGAACTCGGTGGTCCAGGCCTCGATCGCGGTGTCCTCGACCGGGTCCCACGCGGCGTCGAGGGCCATCGCCCGAACCCGCTCGGGGAAGAGTGCGGCGTACACCGCTCCGAGGTACGTGCCGTACGACGCCCCGTAGAACGTGATCTGTCCGTCGCCCATCGCGGCCCGCAGGAGATCCATGTCGCGGGCGGTGTTCTCCGTGGAGTACAGCCGGTACGTGTCGCCGTACTCGGCCGCGCACGACGACTCGGTGTCGCAGGTGATCTGGGCCGACCGCCCCACCCCGCGAGGGTCGAACCCGACGATGTCGAACGTGCCGTTCAGTTCGAGCAATGAGTCGATCCCGTCGGCCGAGTCGATGGCCATGTCCACACCCGATGCTCCGGGACCTCCGGGGTTGACGAGCAGAGCACCCTGGCGCGTGGAGGTGGCGGGGAGCCGGATCACGCCCATGGGGATGGTGGGTCCCGTCGGGTTGGCGTGGTCCAGCGGCACGTTCAGCGTCGCGCACTGGAACGCCGGGTCGATCCCGGCTTCCGCCGTGCACGGACCCCACGACAGCGGGGTTGGCGACGCGGCCGCAGGGGCTGTCGGTGAAGGAGCGGTCGGAGGAGCGGTCGGTGGGGCTGTCGGTGGAGCAGCGGTCGGCGGGACGGTCGGCGGCGCGGCCGCGCCGACCCCGCCGAAGGTGAGGGCGGCCGCGATGGCGGCGCCGGCCGTGACGGCGACGAGCCGCCTGTGTTCCGTCCGCATTCGGCGGCGAGTGTACGCACGCGTCCCCGCCCGCGGGCCGCGGTTCGGGGCACGGCCGGCCCGGTATCGGAGGCCGTGGACCCAGCCCGTACCGTGTTGGCGTGACGAACGCCACCGACGCCCCGCCCACGGCCACGATCCGGCTCACCGAGTGGACGTCGTGCGGCGGCTGCGCGGCGAAGTGGGGCGCGTCACTGCTGCGCGAACTGGTCGACGAGCTGCCGTCCACGGCGGCGCCGGGCCTACTCGTCGGCCTCGCCCCGTTCGACGACGCCGCCATCTACCAGGTGTCCGACGACCTGGCCCTCGTGTCGACCACCGACTTCTTTCCTCCCCTCGTCGACGACCCGGCGGACTTCGGGGCGATCGCCGCTGCCAACGCGTGCAGCGACGTGTACGCCATGGGCGGTCGGGTCGCCGTGGCGCTGAACATCGCCGCCTTCCCCGAGGAGATGCCGCGCCAGGTGATCACCACGATCTTCGCCGCCGCGTCCGAGGTCGTGCGCGACGCCGGCGGCTCCATCGGTGGCGGCCACACGATCCGCAACCCCGAACCGATCTTCGGTCTCGCCGTCCAAGGCCTCGTCGACCCCCGCCGAGTGTTCCGCAAGGGCGGCGCCCTCGCCGGCGACGTGCTCGTGCTGTCCAAGCCGATCGGCACGGCGCTGGCCTTGGCGGGGGGATCGGAAGCAGCCAAAGCGGCGGCGATCGGCGGCATGCGCACGCTGAACCGCGACGCCGCCGAGCAGCTCGTCGCGGCCGGCCCGGCCGTCCACGCCGTCACCGATGTGACGGGATACGGACTCGCCGGTCACGCATGGGAGATGGCCGAGCGATCGGGCGTCCGGGTGCGCATCGACGCCGCCGGCCTGATCGCCTACGCGGGAGCGCGCGAGGCAGCCGAGGACGGCGTCCGGACCGGCGGCGATCCCCGCAACCGGGCCTACGTCGACGGGCGGTTCACGTCGTCGGGCGGCGAGGCCGACGACGCCCTCTGCTTCGATCCGCAGACGTCCGGTGGGCTGCTGGCCGCAGTGGCTCCCGAGGTGGCTGACGATCTCGTCGGCCGTCCCGTCGGCGGTTCCGGACTCACGTGGTGGCGGGTCGGCGACGTCGCGTCGGCCAGTGACCCCGGCGTCGACGTGACGAAATGACCACGAGCGAACCCGTCGCCGACCGCCCTCCGTCGGTCGATGCGCTGGCGCGCCGTCTGCAGGGCCTTCCCCACCCCCTGCTGGTCGATGCCGCCCGGCAGGCGATCGCCGACGGTCGGCCCGACTCCGCGCAGGCGGTCGCCGACTCGCGACGTCGCCGCCTGCTCAGCCCGGTCATCAACGCCACCGGTGTGCTGCTCCACACCAACCTCGGCCGAGCGCCCGTCGCCCACCGGCAGCCGGCGGCTGCCCAGACCGTCGAGTTCGACCTCGAGTCGGGCGAGCGGGGCTCCCGACAAGCGGCCGTCGGTGGATTGTTCGCCCGACTGTGCGCCACCGAGTCGGCGATGGTCGTGAACAACAACGCCGGCGCCGTCCTCCTCGTGCTCGCCGCCCTCGCCAACGGCCGGTCGGTCGCCGTCTCCCGCGGGGAGAGCGTCGAGATCGGCGGGGGCTTCCGGGTCCCCGACGTCCTCGAACAGTCCGGCGCCCGCCTCGTCGACGTCGGCACGACCAATCGGACCCGGTTGGGCGACTACCAGCACGCCGCCGAACGCCACCCCGACCTCGCCCTGCTCCTCAAGGTGCACCCGAGCAACTTCCGTGTCGAGGGCTTCACCGAGACGGTCGGCGTGGCCGAGCTGGCGACGATCGGACCGCCGGTCGTGGTCGACCTCGGGGGCGGGCTGCTCGACAGCCGCTGTCCGTGGCTCCCCGACGGTCCGCCGCGCTGGCTGGCCGACGAACCGGCCGCCGTGCAGACCGTGGCCGCCGGCGCCGACATCGTCACGTTCAGCGGCGACAAGCTGCTTGGTGGCCCACAGGCCGGGATCATCGCCGGGCGGGCCGACCTCGTCGAACGCTGCGCCCGCCACCCCCTGGCTCGCGCCCTCCGGCCGGGCGGTCTGGTGTTGGGCGCCCTGCAGGACCTGGCGCTGACCTACCTGCGCCGTGACGGCCGGGCGATCCCGTTCTGGCGCATGGCGACGACGCCGGTCGCCGACCTCGAGGCGAGGGCGGCCGCCCTGGCGACGGCGGACCACCTCGTGCCGACAGCAACCGACGCGGTCCCCGGCGCCGGCGCCGCGCCCGGCGCGACGATTCCCTCGTTCGGCCTGGCGATCGACGGCGATCACCTCGTATCGCTACGGGCCGCCGACCGCCCGGTCATCGCCCGGATCCACGAGGGGCGGACGGTCCTCGACCTCCGCGCCGTCGACCCCCACCACGATCCTGCGGTGACCGCCGCCCTCACCTCCATCGCGCGGTGAGCCGTTCGGGCGAGGTCAGCGCGTGAGCGTCATCGCCACCGCCGGACACGTCGATCACGGCAAGTCGGCCTTGATCGAGGCCCTCACCGGTACCGACCCCGACCGCTTTGCCGAGGAGAAGCGACGCGGTCTGACGATCGACCTCGGCTTCGCCCACACCGCGCTGCCGTCGGGCCGGCCCGTGAGCTTCGTCGACGTACCGGGTCACAGCCGCTTCCTCGGCAACATGCTCGCCGGCGTCGGCGGGGCCGACGTGTGCCTGTTCGTCGTCGACGCCAGCGAGGGGTGGCGGGCCCAGTCCGAGGAGCACCTGCGCATCGTCGAGCTGCTCGGCATCGACCGGGGCGTCGTCGCGGTGACCAAGTGCGACCTCGTCGACGACGAGGACCTCGGGCTGGTCCTCGACGAGCTCGGCGAGCGGCTTGCCGGCAGCCCGCTCGAGACGGTGCCGAGGGTCGCCGTGTCGGCGCGCACGGGCGTCGGGCTCGACGTCCTCCTCACAGAGCTCGACCGTCTCGTCGACCCACCGCCGCCCCCCGGGCCGGGACGCTCACGCCTGTGGGTGGACCGCGCCTTCACGGTGGCCGGCAGCGGCACGATCGTCACCGGCGTGACCGAGGGCGCCGGATTCACGATCGACCAGGCCGTCGCCGTCATGCCGCACGATGTCGCCTCGTCGCTGCGCGGTATTCACGTCCGCGGCGAAGCGGTGGGGGCGGTCGGGGCACGCGAGCGGGCGGCGCTCAACCTGCGCGGCGTCTCCGCCGACACGGTCCGGCGCGGCGATGTCGTCGTCACGCCCGCGGACTGGTGGACGACGTCGCAATTCGATGCCCAGCTCACCGTGCTGGCGGGGATCGCCCACGACGTCGGGCGGCGCGGCTCCTATTCCGTGCACATCGGATCGGGCGAGTACCGCTCCGAGCTGCAGGTGATCGGCGCCCGCTCGGTGGCGCCGGGGGCGACGGGCGCCGTCCGTCTGCGTCTCGGTGTCGGGCTGCCGCTGCTGCCGGGGGATCGCTTCATCCTGCGCGAGTCGGGCCGGGACGAGACCGTCGGCGGCGGCGAGGTGCTCGACATCGACCCGCGGCTCCCGCTGTCCAAGGCGGCACCCGATCGCCGATGGCAACGGGTCGTTGCCGAGCGCGGGTGGGTGACCAGCGCCGATCTCGCCCGGCTCACGGGGGTGATGGTCGAGCCGACGATCGGGACATGGGTCGCCGACCCCGTCGCCCTCGCCGCTCTCACCGAGTCGCTCCGGGCACGCGTCACCGCCAGCCCGGCGCCCGGTCTCGCCGCGAGCCTTCTCGACGATCGTGAGCGAGCCCTCGTCGATCATCTCGACGACCTCACGCTGAGCGGCGAGTGGGTGACCCTCGGGACCACCGGTCAGGGGGAGCACCCGGTCGTCGAGCAGCTCCGCCTCGGGGGCCTCCAACCCCCCGAACCCGACGCGCCTCGCGACGTGCTCCGCGACCTCCGGACCCGACGGGTCCTCGTCGAGCGGGATGGCGTGTGGTTCCATCCGGACGCGATCGACGAGGCGGCTGCTGTGGCCGCCTCGCTGCTCGCCACATCGCCCGATGGGTTCACCGTCGCCCAGTTCCGCGACGCCGCGGCGACCACCCGCAAGTACGCCCTCGCCCTGCTCGGCGAGCTGGCCGCCCGCGGCGTGACGCGACGACGCGACCCGCTCCACATCGGCGGCCCGCTCCTCCCGGCGCTCTGACCCGCCCCGACCCACCCGAGTGTCGAGCGCCCAGGGGCCGGACATCCGGCACTCGGGCGCGCTTGAACACTCGGATGGGTTGGGCGTGTGTGGCGGAGGTGGACGGGAATCGAACCCGCCGGACGAGGTGCTCTCGTCCCGACCGCTTTGAAGGCGGCGGAGTCCACCAGGCACTCGGACACCTCCGCCGGCGAGCGTACCCAACGGCTTGCTGACGGGAGGTGCCAGGCCCATCCCGTCAGGCGAGGTCGCGCTCGGCACGGCGGGGACGACATCGCCGCAGTACGGTTGACGATCGGGGACATCAGGATGACCACGACAGCGACGACCGCCGTGACGGACTCGACCGCTGCGCCGACGCTGCCCGACGGGCTCGTCGTCGTGGTGAAGCAGGAGTGCGCCACCTGCCGGCTCGTCGCTCCGCTGCTCCCCCGCCTCGCCGACGCCGGACCGCTCACGGTGTACTCGCAGGACGACCCGGCCTTCCCCAGCGAGGTCGCCGGCGTCGACGACACCGAGCTCGCCGTCAGCTGGCACCACGACATCGAGACCGTGCCGACGCTCATCCGCGTCGTCGACGGGAGGGAGCAGGAACGCACCGTCGGGTGGTCCCGCGAGGACTGGCAGCGGATCACCGGCATCGCCGATCTCGGCGACGACCTGCCCGTGATGCGTCCCGGCTGCGGCTCGCTGAGCGTCGACCCCGACCTCGTCGACCGGCTGCGGGTGCGCTTCGAGGGCGGCATCCTGCACTCGCGCCGCGTCGAGTTGGCCCGCCAGGAGGACGACATCGAGGCGATGTTCACGCGCGGCTGGACCGACGGGCTTCCCGTCGTCCCGCCCACCGAGGAGCGGGTGATGCGCATGCTCGCCGGCACCACCCGGTCGCCGCGAGACGTCGTCGCCGTCGTCCCGCCCGACCTCGTCGAGGTCTCGGTCGAGAAGGTCGCCATCGCCGCCGTCATGGCCGGCTGCCTGCCCGAGTACCTCCCCTGGGTCCTCACCGTCATCGAGGCGATCTGCAACGACGAGTTCAACATCCACGGCGTCCTCGCCACCACGATGCCCGTCGGACCGGTCATCGTCGCCAGCGGTCCGGGCACCCAGGCGATCGGCATGAACAGCGGCGTGAACGTCTTCGGCCAGGGCAACCGGGCCAACATGACGATCGGCCGGGCGGTTCAGCTGGTGGTCCGCAACGTCGGCGGCGGCCGTCCCGGTGGCGTCGATCGAGCCACCCACGGCAACCCCGGCAAGCTGTCGTTCTGCTTCCCGGAGCTCGCCGATTCGCCGCTCGGCACACTGGCCGCCCAGCGCGGCATCCCGCCCGGCACCGACGCCGTCACCGTGTTCGCCGGCGAGGGGCCGCGCTGCGTCGTCGACCAGATCTCGCGCACACCAGACAGCCTCGCCAACACGCTGGCGTCGTGCCTGCGCACCCTTCATCACCCCAAGCTCGTCATCGCCTTCGACGCCATCTTGGTGCTCGGCCCCGAGCACATCCGCGTGTTCGCCGAGGCCGGCTGGGATCGCGACCGCGTCCTCGCCGAGTTGCACAGCCGCTTGACCATCCCGATGGACGAGCTCGTGCGCGGCGCCGGCGGCATCGAGGAGGGCGTGAAGCCCGGCATCCCCGCCGAGACCCTGCCCAAGTTCCGGCCCGATGGCATCCTGCTGGCCTCGGCGGGAGGCGGCGCCGGCCTCTTCTCGGCGATCATCGGCGGCTGGGCCAACGGCACCACCGGCAGCCAGCCCGTCACGAGGGCGGTCAGCCCGTGAACATGTTCTACGCTGGTTCACGATGAGCGACACGACCGCGGCGCGCTACGTCCTCGACCCGACGGGCGAGCGCGAGGTCGCCGAACGCCGGCGTCTCGCCCGCCCGGCGTCGATCGCCGGCCAGCACGTCGCCCTGCTCGACATCTCCAAGCCCCGCGGCGACGTGTTCCTCGACCGGCTCGAGTCCCGGCTCACCGACGCCGGAGCAACCGTCCACCGCTACGCCAAGCCGACGTTCACCAAACCGGCGCCCGTCGATCTGCGCCACGAGATCTCGGTGCAGTGCACCCTGGTCATCGAGGCGCTCGCCGATTGAGGCAGTTGCACGTCGTGCAGTGTGCACGACATCAGTGACCTCGAGCTCCGAGGGGTTCCGGGTGTGTTCGTCGCGTCTGCCGAGTTCGTCGACGCGGCCGCGACCCAAGCGGCCGCGCTCGGGTTCTCCGAGATCGCCAGGGTGTTCACACCGCACCCGATCCAAGACCGCACCGACGACGAGATGCGGGCCTACGCCGACGCCGCCTTCGACGAGATCGTCGCCGCCGTCACCAGCGGCGGCGGCTGAACCGATTTACACAGCGTTCACAATTGCGCAACGGTTCGGCAACGGATCGACTCCAGGATGAGCGAGCCGCGTTGGGCCAAATCCCTCCGACCCCGCGACGAATCGACCATCCACAAACGAGCGACGAACGAGGAGCCCCGTGGTCTACAAGGCTGAATACATCTGGATCGACGGCACCGAACCGACCGGCAAGCTGCGGTCGAAGACGAAGATCCTCGCGGACGGCGCCGAGCTGCCCGAGTGGGGCTTCGACGGCTCCAGCACGAACCAGGCCACCGGCGACCGCAGCGACTGCGTCCTGGTCCCCGTCTTCTCCTGCCCCGACCCGATCCGCGGCGGCGACGACGTGCTCGTCATGACCGAGGTGTACACCGCCGACGGCAAGCCGCACCCCACCAACACCCGCGCCGCCCTCGTCAAGACGGCCAAGAAGTACGCCAAGCACGAGTCGCTCTTCGGCATCGAGCAGGAGTACACGTTCTTCAAGGACGGGCGCCCCTACGGCTTCCCGGTCGGTGGCTTCCCCGCACCGCAGGGTGGCTACTACTGCGGCGTCGGCTCCGACGAGATCTTCGGCCGCGAGATCGTCGAGGAGCACCTCGAGAACTGTCTCGAGGCCGGCCTCTCCATCAGCGGCGTCAACGCCGAAGTGATGATCGGCCAGTGGGAGTTCCAGGTCGGCCCGCTCGGCCCACTCGAGGTCGCCGACCAGCTGTGGGTCGCCCGCTGGTTGCTGTACCGCACCGCCGAGGACTTCGACGTGTCGGCCACGCTCGACCCCAAGCCCATGAAGGGCGACTGGAACGGCGCCGGCGCCCACACCAACTTCTCCACCAAGGAGATGCGTGAGGACGGCGGCTACAAGTACATCGAGGAGGCGTGCAAGGCCCTCGGCAAGAAGGTCGAGCTCCACGTCAACAACTACGGCCACGGCATCCAGGACCGCCTCACCGGTCACCACGAGACGGCCCCGTGGAACAAGTTCAGCTACGGCGTCTCCGACCGCGGTGCGTCCATCCGCATCCCGCTGCAGGTGTCGCGTGACGGCAAGGGCTACCTCGAGGACCGGCGCCCCAATGCCAACATGGACCCGTACGTGGTCGCCCGCCTGATGGTGGACACGGTCTGCTCGGCAATGTGACGATGCGTCACGATCGGCAATGTGACGATGCGTCACGAGCAGCTGCGGTGATCGCCGGCTGAGCGAGTCTTAGCGAGGCCGCCACGGCCTCGACGTTCGGTACGGGAAGGAGCGGGTCGGCGGACCGCTCCTTCCCGTTTCCGCTCTGGGATGCGAGGATCAGGGAATGCTGGAACAACAGCACGAGTACATCATGAGAGGCGTCGAGGAACGCGGCGTCCGCCTCGTTCGGATGTGGTTCACCGACATCCTCGGGAATCTCAAGAGCTTCGCCATCTCACCGGCCGAGCTGGAGAACGCGCTCGACGGGGGCATGACGTTCGACGGCTCGTCGATCGACGGCTTCTCACGCATCCAGGAGGCCGACGTGCTGGCCATCCCCGATGCCAACACGTTCGAGCTGCTCCCGTGGGGAGACCCCAAGACGCCCGAGGCCCGCATCTTCTGCGACATCCATGACCTCGACGGCTCGCCGTTCATCGGCGACTCCCGCCAGGTGCTCAAGCGTCTCGTCCAGGACGCCCACGGGCGGGGCCTCACGTTCTACGTCGCCCCCGACATCGAGTTCTTCTACTTCGCCGCTCCCGGCCCCGGCGAGCGTCCCGTGCCGCTCGATCAGGCGAGCTTCTTCGACCTCGCCGCCAACGACGTCACGGAGTCACTCCGCAAGCAGACGATCCGCACGCTCGAGTCGATGGGGATCCCGGTCGAGTACAGCTTCCACGAGGACGCGCCGAGCCAGCAGGAGATCGACCTGCGGCACACCGACGCCGTGTCGATGGCCGACAGCGTGATGACGTTCCGGCTCATCGTCCGCGAGCTGGCGGTGTCCCAGGGACTCCACGCGACGTTCATGCCCAAGCCGCTGCAGGGGGTGCAGGGATCGGGGATGCACACGCACATGTCGCTGTTCCGCGGCGACGAGAACGCCTTCTTCGACAGCGACGACGACTACAACCTGTCGCCAACCGCCAAGGCCTTCGTCGCCGGCCTGCTGCACCATGCGGCCGAGATCACGGCGATCACCAACCAGACGGTGAACAGCTACAAGCGCCTCGTGCCCGGGTTCGAGGCGCCCGTCCACGTCTCGTGGGCCCGCAACAACCGCAGCGGCCTGATCCGCATCCCGATCGCCAAGCGCGGCAACCCGCTGGCGACCCGCCTCGAGTACCGCTCGCCCGATCCGGCCTGCAACCCGTACCTCGCCTTCGCCGTCATCCTCGCCGCCGGCATGAAGGGGGTTGACGAGGGCTACGAGCTGCCCGCCGAGGCGGACGCCAACCTGTTCGAGATCGACGACGACGTCCTCGACAAGATGAACATCAGCCGGTTGCCGCAGTCGCTCGCTGAGGCGCTGAACGCCATGGAGGGCTCCGATCTCGTGCGCGAGACGCTCGGTGAGCACATCTTCGAATGGTTCCTGCGCAACAAATGGCGAGAGTGGCAGGACTACAAGACCCACGTGTCGGACTTCGAGATCGACCGCTACCTGCGAGCGTTGTGACCATGTCCGCCGCCAGCAGCCCCGACCTCCTGGCCGTCTACGCGACGACGGTGGCGCCGGAGCTGGCGCGGACACTCGACCTCGGCGGATACCGATGGAAATCCGTCGCCACGGCCGCCGAGGCGGCCGAGCACGAACCGCCCGAAGGGTGGGCGGGGATGGTGGTCGACGCCACCGCCGACTCGGTGACGGCGTGGGCGTTCATCCGCTCGTTCCGCAAGAGCAGCTCGGCGTCGGCATCGACGCGCCTGCTCGTGCTGATCAGCGGGGCGCAGATCTCCGACCTGGAGCTGCGCGACGAGTTGTTCGACGACTTCTGCCTCCTGCCGGTGCACCCGGCCGAGTTGGAGGCCAGAGTGCGCCATCTCCTGTGGCGGACCGGGGCCGAACCGCAGGCCGACCTCGTCGAGTACCGCGAGCTGATGCTCAACGTGGCGACGTACCAGGCCTCGATCGCCGGTCGCCCCCTGGACCTGACGTACATGGAGTACGAGCTGCTCAAGTTCCTGTCGCAGAACCCCGGCAAGGTGTTCACCCGTGAGGTGCTGCTGAACCGGGTGTGGGGTTACGAGTACTACGGCGGCGCCCGCACCGTTGACGTTCACGTGCGCCGTCTGCGGGCCAAGCTCGGCGAGGAGTACGCCTCGATGATCGAGACCGTGCGGTCGGTGGGCTACCGCTTCGGCCAGACCCGCTGGTCGTAGCGCCGACCAGATCATCACGTCGTAGCGCCGACCAGATCATCACGTCGTAGCGCCGACGACGGCGCGATCGTCATTCGGTCCGCGCCATGGTCCGCTCCGGACCGCTGCGCTGACGAAATCACCGCTGCCCGCATCCGGAGGGTGAGCCGGGTCAGCCGCTGGCCATCCAGGTCTGGATGCGCGAGGTGACGACGGTGACGAACTGCGCGCTCCCCTCGTCCGACGGATGCACCCCGTCGCCACTGAGCATGCCGTCGTCGGGGGCGACCGACGACCACGACCCGATGGTGGCGTTGCCGCGCTCGGTCAGGATCTCGGTGAGGACCTGATCGAACATCTCGGAGGCCTCCTCGCGCACCGACAGGTAGACGTCGATCCACACGAGGGGCGCGTCGGCAGGGATGAGGGAGAGGAGGGCGCGGATCTGCTCGGCGTACTCCTCGGGCGTCGAGTACTGACCGACGTCGTTCGTGCCCAGGGCCACGACCCACAGGTCGGGGGTGCCGTACTGATCGAGCATCTCGGTGATGGCGTCGACGCCTGAGTCAGGATCGGACCCGGACGTGAGGCGGCGACCGATCTCGGCGTCGATCCTGAGATCGATGTCGAGCGTCTGGGCGGCCGCCTCGAGGCTCTGTGTCGCCCCGACGGTGAGGGAGTCGCCCACCATGGCGACGAACCGGCCGGATCGGGGCACGGCGCCGTCGGGCCCGCCGAGCACGATGCCGGGACCGTCGGGCGGGATCGTGTCCGACGACAGCTCGATGACGCCACCGGCGTCTCCGGCGCCGTCGTCTCCCCCGCATGCGCCGAGACCGACGGCGGAGCCGGCGATCAGCAGGGCAGCGAGCAGGGCGGAACGCCGGCGTACGGCAGGGAACGGCACCGCCGTAGTTTGCCCGCCCGCGGCGCCCGCCGCCCGTCAATCCGTCACGAAACCGTCACATCACGTCGTCAGGACCGCACCGACGCGTACTCGATGACCCTCGTCATCACGACGTCGTCAGCCTTGTCCTGCGAGCCGCAGTCGAAGGGTGGCTGCGGGTCGTACTCGATGAACAGCTGCGCCGCCTTGGCTGCGGTCTCGTCCACGAGGAGCTCGACGAGCCGGAGGGCCATGTCGATGCCCGACGACACGCCGGCCGATGTGATGAGGCGCCGGTCGAGGTGCTCGACCACCCGTCGTGAGGTCGGCACGGCGCCGAGCTTGTCGAGATCGGCGTAGGCCGACCAGTGCGTGGTAGCCTCCAGGCCGTCGAGCAGTCCGGCCGCGGCCAGCACCAACGACCCGGTGCACACCGACGTGGTCATCGTCGTCGTCTCATGGGCCGTCCGGACCCAGTCGAGCACGCGCTCGTCACGAACCAGGGGGCGGGTGCCGATGCCGCCGGGGAAGACGAGCACGTCGGGCCGCGGGACCTCTTCGAACGTGGCGTCGGCGATGATGCCGAGCATGCCATTCTCGCTGCGGACCTCGCCTCGCTCGTGGCCGACGAAGATCACGTCGAACTCGGGGATCCGCTGCAGTACCTCGTAGGGGCCGACGCCGTCCAGCGCCGTGAACTTGGGAAACGTGGCGATGGCGATCTGTGTCATGACTGGGGTGACCTTTCTGGGATGCCCGGCGTGCCGGGCTGGGAAGGATGGGCGCCGAAGCGCTTGCGGTAGTCGTCGGGCGCGACGCCGAGATGGCGATGGAACGCCCGGCGCAGGGTCTCGCCGGTGCCGAACCCACAGCGCCGGGCGACCGCCTCGGTCGTCGCCGGTTCGGCCTCGAGCAGGCGCCGGGCGGCGTCGATGCGGACCCGCTCGACGTAGCGAGCGGGCGACATGCCGACCTGACGAGCGAACACGCGGGTGAAATGCCGCTCGCTCATCCCGACCCGGGCGGCGAGGACGGGCACCCGGTGGTCGTCGCCGGGGGCCGCGTCGATCAGGTGCTGGGCCTCGCGTACCGGCTCGGAGGCGGCCCGCTCGATCCACGTCGGCGCGGCGAACTGACTCTGTCCCCCGGGCCGGCGGAGGAACATCACGAGCGAGCGGGCGATGTTCTGGGCCACCTCGACCCCGCAGTCGTCCTCGACGAGGGCGAGGGCCAGGTCGATGCCCGCCGTGACGCCGGCCGACGTCCACACGTCGCCGTCGCGGACGAAGATCGGGTCGGAGTCGACGGTCAGCTCGGGGTGCTCTCGCTGCAGCCGGTCGGCGTAGAGCCAATGCGTGGCGACCCGCCGGCCGTCGAGGAGACCGGCGCGGGCGGCGATGAAGGCTCCGGTGCACACGGTGGCGAGGCGGCGGGTGCGACCGGCGGCCGCCGACAGCCAGGCGACCTCGGGAGCTTCCGCCGGCAGCCGTCTCGTCGCCGAGCCGCCCGGCACGATCACCGTGTCGAACGAGGACCGCTGGTCGGGCCACTCCGTCGCCACGATGGCGAGCGAACTGTCGCTCACCACGGGGCCGGCGTTGCGGGCGACGACCCTGACGTCGTAGGCGTCGGCGCCCATCACCGCGTTGGCCGTGGAGAACACCTCGTGGGGACCGACGATGTCGAGGGCCTGAACGCCGTCGAAGGCGAGTACGGCGATAGTCCGGGCGGTCATGGTGCCATCGTGCGCCGCGGCACCAACGGCGTCAACGACATGGTCCCCACGATTTCCGCCACCCGACGCGTGGCTCCTCTCGGCACGACGGGAGCGGGCGAGTACGCTGGGGTGCCGTGATTGCGGCAGTCGGCGAACGCTGAGCACGACACCCTGCGAGATGGCCAGAGTCACGTTGCAGACGATCGCCGACCGTGTCGGCGTGAGCCGGATGACGGTCTCCAACGCCTTCTCGCAGCCCGATCAGCTCTCCGGACAGCTCCGTGAACGGATCCTCGCCACCGCCGACGAACTCGGCTACGCCGGGCCCGACCCGGCCGGCCGTGCCCTCGCCCGGGGGACCACCGGCGCCGTGGGCGTCCTGCTCACGGATTCGCTCCACGAAGCGTTCTCCGACGAGGTCGCCGCTCGCTTCCTCGGTGCCATCGCCGACGAGCTGGCCCCGACCGGCTTCGCGATCACGCTGCTCACGTCGAGCGAGCGCGCCGATGTCGTGCCGGCTCGCGACGTCGCCATCGATGGCGCCCTGATCTACTCCTGCGTCACCCGCTCGACGGCCAAGGACTGGCTCGTGCGACGCCGTCTACCGATCGTCGTCGTCGACGGCGACTCGAGCGACGGGATGGGCGCCGTCAACATCGACGACCGCGGCGGGGCTCGCGCCGCCGCCCAGCATCTCGTCGAGCTCGGACACCGCCGCATCGGCATCGCCACGCGATCGCTCGACGGGACGGTCGGTGTCATCGACGCGGCGACCTACACCGCCGAGATCTCCGGCCACCCCCAGCGAGAGCGCATGCTGGGCTGGACCGATGCCCTGCACGCGGCGGGCATCACGCCGGCCGTCACGGTCGCTCCGGACAACACCGACGCCACCGCCCGCATCGCCGCCCGTCAGCTGCTCACCGGCCCCGAGCGGCCCACGGCCGTGCTCTGTTACTCCGACCTGATGGCGCTCAACGTCGTCGGTGTGGCCAACGAGCTCGGCATCTCGGTCCCGGCCGAACTGTCGGTGGTCGGCTTCGACGACGCCGCCGCCGCCGACCGGGCCTCTCCCGGCCTGACCACCGTGCGGCAGGACGTCATCGCCAAGGGCCGGGCCGCGGCCGCCGCCCTCGTCGGCGCCATCAGCGCGCGCCGCGCCGGCAGCATCGAACCGGCCGCCAAGTTCGTGCTACCGACCGAGCTGGTCGTGCGGGCGAGCACCGCGCCCGTCTAGTGGTCTGTCGCCGGATTGTTAAGGGTGTCTCGCTTGCTGGATCTCGCCGCTGGCTGCGTTGCTCGTCCTCGAAAGACTGGGCGTATGCCTTCGTCCTCGCGCCTTGCCAGCGACGAGCCCAGCGGCGCGATCCACCTCACCAACTCGACGACAGACCACTAGAACGACGGCCGAGCCGGGACGGGAGCCGTTCAGTCGACGCGCTGGATCGCCGCGGCGACGCGACGGTGGGCGCGGAGGCGGTCGTCGACGTCCGGGTGGACGAGTCGTCCGTCACGCACGACCGGGCGCCCGTGCACCACCGTGTGGCGGGCGAAGACCGGCCCGCTGCGCAGCCATGCCTCCACCGGGTCGGCGATGGCGCCCGCGAACACCGGTCCCGTCAGGGGCCAGACGGCGACGTCGCCGACCGCACCGGCGGTGAGCTCGCCCAGCTCACCCGTGCGGCCGAGGCAGGCGGCCCCGCCGCGCGTCGCCATCTCCAATGCCATCCGGGCGGTCGCCGCGTCGGCGCCGTTGCGCAGCTTGGCGAGCAGCATCGCCTGACGGGCCTCGAGCCACAGGCTCGCCGAGTCCGCCGACGACGAGCCGTCCACGCCGAGGCCGACGTGCACCCCGGCGGCCCGAAGGGCGACGACGGGCGAGATCCCCGAGGCGAGGATGAGGTTGCTCGACGGGCAGTGGGCGACGCCGACTCCGGCGGCACCGAGACGGCCGACCTCCTCCGGGTTGGGCATCACGCAGTGGGCGAGCCACGCCCGGTCGGTGAGCCATCCGGTGCGGTCGAGGTAGTCGGTCGGCCGGCACCCGAACGTGGCGATCGAGAACTCGTCGTCCTCGGCGTTCTCGGCGAAGTGGGTGTGCAGCCGGACGTCCAGCCGTTCGGCCAACTCGGCCGAGCGCACCATCAACGACTCGGTCACGCTGAACGGTGAACACGGCGCCAAGGCGATGCGGACCATCGCCCCGTGCGCGCGGTCGTGATGCCGCGACACCGCCTCCTCGCTGGCGGCGAGGATCGAGTCGTCGTCGGACACCACGTCGTCGGGCGGAAGACCACCGTCCTTCTCGGACAACGACATCGAGCCGCGCGTCGGGTGGAACCGCATGCCGAGGTCGCGGGCGGCGTCGATCTCGGCGGTGAGCAGGTCACCAGCGCGCTGCGGGTGCAGGTAGAGGTGATCGGTCGACGTGGTGCAGCCCGACAGGGCGAGCTCGGCGAGGCCCACCCACGCCGACAGGTAGGCGGCCTCCGTGTCCAGTGCGCTCCACAGCGGGTACAGCGACTGCAACCATCCGAACAGCGGCTTGTCCGTCATCGGCGGGTAGGCCCGCGTGAGGTTCTGGTACAGGTGGTGGTGGGTGTTGATCAGCCCGGGCGTGACGAGGCAGTCCGTGGCATCGAGCGTGGTGGCGGCGACGGGCGCCGGGCCGGTACCGACCGCGGCCACCAGACCGTTTGTGACCGCCACCCAGCCGCCTTCCAACTCGGTCCCGGCGTCGTCCATCGTGGCGACGCAGCGGGCGTTGGCGATGACCAGGTCGAAGGTCTCGTCGGGCATGCCCCGATCCTGCCAGGCCCGCAGCGCTCACGCCCGCCGACCTGACGGGATGTGCCTGGCACATGCCTCAGAGGTTTGTGCTGATCGTTGCGGTTCTCGCAATCGTCGACGCACGCCTCGACGTCCAGGCGGTGAGATAGTGCCAGGCACTATCCGGGACGGGGCCCGGAGGTTTGCAGGATGAACTTCGGGCCGCCTGACGCGGCCGGAAACTCACGATCGATTCGGCAATCGCTTCTGACGGGGTGTGATTGGCACATCCCGTCAGACGACCACTAGCGGAGGGAGTCGATGATGGCGGCGAGGTCGTCGGGTGTGGTCTCCGGGTTGACGATGCACCAGCGCAGGACGGTCTCGTCGCCCCACGCCGACGGGGTCACGAAGGACTCGCCGTCGCGCAGCTGGGCATCGCTCCAGCGCTGGTAGTCGGCCGCCGTCCAGCCGAGGCGGCGGAACATCACGATCGTCAGCTCGGGCTCGACCACCAGTTCCAGGTGCTCGGCAGCCCGGACGAGCTCGGCGCCGGCGTGGGTGGTGCGCAGCGTCGCCTCGACCGCCTCGCCGTAGGCCTCGGTGCCGTAGGTGGCCAGGCTGAACCAGAACGGCAGGCCGCGGGCGCGCCGTGACAGATGGTGGGCGTAGTCCGACGGGTTCCAGTCGAAGGCATTCTGACTGGCGTGCTCGTGCTCGGTGTGCAGCACATCGAGGTACTCGGCGTGCTGCGTGTGGGCCCGCCGGGCCACGGCGGGGTCCCGGTAGACGAGGGCGCACGAGTCGTACGGCGCGAACAGCCACTTGTGCGGATCGACGATGAAGCTGTCGGCCCGCTCGATCCCGTCGTACAGATGGCGAATGCTCGACGCGGTCAGCCCCGCCCCGCCGTACGCCCCGTCCACGTGGAGCCACACGCCGAGGTCGGCGGCAGCGTCGGCCGCCGCCGCCAGATCGTCCACCACCCCGGCGTTCGTGGTGCCCGACGTGGCGATGACGGCGAACAGTCGCTCGCGCTCGTCGTCGTCGAGACGCGCGACCGTGGCATCGAGCGCTGATCGCGTGAGCTTGCCGCGGGGGTCGGCCGGGACGCTGACGACGTCGGCGTCCATCGCCCGCGCTGCTTGGGCCACCGAGGAGTGGGCGCCGCCCGACGTGAGCATCAGGCCTCGTGTGCGATCGTGCCGGCCGCCTGCCCGTTCCCGCCAGCGCCATCTCGCGGCGAGCAAGGCGCTGAGGTTGCCGGCCGTGCCGCCGCTGACGAACACGCCACCGGCCGCCGGCGGGAACCCGGCGAGATCGGCCAACCAGCGCAGGGCCTCGTTCTCGGCGTAGACGGCTCCGGACGCCTCGAGCCACGATCCGCCGTAGATGCTGGACGCTCCGACGACGAGATCGAACAGGATCGAGGCCTCCGTCGGCGCCGCCGGCACGAACGACAGGTACCGCGGGTGGTCGACCGAGAGACAAGCGGGCGCGAGGACGTCGCCGAAGACACGCAACGCCTCGAGGCCCCCCAGCCCTTCCGGCGTGATGGTGCGCCCGGCGCGTTCGCGCAGCTCGTCGGGGCTCAGCGGGTGATCGAGGGGCGGAGGCATCATGCGGACGCGGTCGACCGCGTAGCGGACGACGGCGTCGGTGAGCGCTTCACTCGCCGCGTCGGGACGATGCATGGTCACCCGGGCGATCGTACGCATCCCCGGCGCCGGCGCCGGCCGCGCCTCCGTGCCGTCAGCCGGGAGCGATGCAGAACTCGTTGCCGTCGGGATCGGTGAGGGTGACCCAGCGGAAGTCGCCGGCAGTGCGCGAACCGAGGCTGGTCGCCCCGGCCTCGACCCAACGGCCGACCTCCTCGTCGAGATCACCGTCGGTGTGGACGTCCAGGTGGAGCTTGTTCTTGCCCGGTGTCGGATCGTCGACCTTCTGGAAGGCCAGCTGCGCGGGCAGGGAGCCGCCGGCGACGAGCACGAAGAACCCCTCGTTCTCGGCGATGATCTCGGCGCCGAAGCGCTCCGCCCACCAGCGAGCCAGCGGCACGGGGTCGACGGAGTCGAACGTGATCGAAGCGATGTGGACGGCCATCGCCGGACGCTAGCCCAGCAGCCTGCGTGCGACGCGAGTCGCTCTACGATCGGGCCTGCGAGGGTAACTCCGTCCGGATCCGCCCATGACCCGACTCAGCCGGCACCACGACAAGCTTCTCCGCGAGCTCGCCACGATCAAGCGCGAGCGGGCCGAGCTCCAGCGGTCAGGCGGTTCGGAGAAGCGTCTCGATCGGCTCAGAGTGCGCGAGCGAGCGGTCACCGGCGCCATCCGCCGCGTCCGGTGGCACCTCGGGCTGCCGCTCGATCTCGAGAGCCAGGGAGCGGATCGCGACCCGGACGATCGCAATGACCGGATCGCGCGACCCAGGCCGACCAAGAGATGGGGCCGTGCTGAGGAGGCCCAACAGGTTGCCGAGCGTCAGCGGGTCAGGCCGGTGCCCGTGACCACCGCGGACCCCGCCGATGGCGAGTCCGACGGCGCCCTGTCGGATCTGATCGGCTTCGCCGCCCGGTATTGCGGTCGTCATGCTGCTGAGGAGGCTCTGGCGTCGCGGCCGCAGCCCACCGATGAGGCGAGAGTGATCGGCCGCCTCGCGGCACGCGGGTATTCATCGGCCGACTCGTTCGACGTGGCGCGTGCCACCGTGCGCTGTTTCGTCGAGGAGTACCGAGATCACACGCTGGAGGCCGACGAGTCCGGTGAGGCCGACGCTGACCAGTTGGAGCGCGACGCCTGCGCGGCGATCGCCGCGGCCATCCGCACGGTCGTGTCCACACGCGGCTTGACGATCGACGAGGTCGCGGCCCTCGGCGGGCTGCACCTCGCTCGCCCCCGGCCTCGACCTGCACAACCGGTCGTCGACGACCCGCCGCCGGTTGACGCGCCGCCCTCGGTCTGATCCAGCGATCCCGTGGACACGCTCGAGACGTGAGCATCATCTGCGCACATCCGCTCGGCAAGCCGGATCGCCGGAGAGGTCGGGGGCTGGCGGCGACGGACGTCGCGTGACCCTAGTCCTCGAGCTCGAGGAGCTCGGATCCCTCGTTGCGTCGATCGGCGTCCCGACCGAGGAAGAACCCGATGATGCCCGAGGCCACGCCGCCGCTCATCAACACGACGACGGGGAGGAGGGCGAGCACAACGAGGATGGCGATCACACCCGGCACGCCGACGACGTTAGCGCCCCACCCGCCCGGGTATAGAACCGCATCCCATCCCCGCCGAGGACTCGTCCGGCACAGCACCCCCACCGGACGCGCGATCAATAGGGGTGGAGCTCGGTACCGTCGGGCCGGCGGATGTGGAGGTTGCCGTCAGCACCGCGCCGCACGGTGTAGCCGTGCTTCGACTTCCACAAGTTGTGATGAACGCACGGCAGGGTTGAGTTGGCGACATTAATGCGCCGGCGTCGACCGAGGCCCATTCCGTCGCGTGGTCGACGTGTCGTGGAGTGGCCCGGCAACCCGGGATCGGACTGCGGTGCCCGTCGGCGTGATGCACGCCGCGTTCCTCGACAGCGTTCAACGCCACTGCGGACGCTACTTCCACCGTCCGGCGGACCCGCTCGAGTGCTGCGAAGAGTTTTTCGAAACCTCGCTCATTCGCATGTTTGACGAGCTCCTCGGCGTGTTCGACGAACCCGTCGGCGAATCGCTCGGCGTCCTCGAACAGTTCGCTGCCCGTCACGCATCCGAACGGAACCACCTCGATCGCCTGAGCCATCCGCGCCGGCGCGCGCAGACCCTCCTGGATCGCTTCGAGGACGGTGGCTCCCAGAGCTGCACGCTACATGACTGATGTAACAACACCAACATATGTTCGAGTTTTTTCGACATTCGCCACGTGCACGCCGAGCGGAGGGACGGCGATCGAGCGAGCGGCCGACGAACCGGCAGACCCACGGAGGGTTCAGGCCAGGCGGGCGACCTCGTCGTAGCGGAAGCACGACACGACGTGGTCGTTGACCATGCCGCACGCCTGCATCAGGGCGTAGCAGATCGTCGGGCCCACGAACCGGAAGCCACGCTTCTTGAGGTCCTTGCTCATCGCCGTGGAGCGCGCCTCGCTGGCCGGGATCTGGCCCATTGCGGTGAAGCGGTTCTGGATCGGCGTGCCGTCGACGAACGACCACAGGTGAGCAACCGGGTCGTCGAGCTCGAGCCACGCCCTCGCGTTGCCGATCGTGGAGAGGATCTTGGCCCGGTTGCGCACGATGCCGGAATCGGCCATGCACCGCTCGACGTCGTCGTCACCGAAGCCGGCGACGACCTCGGGATCGAACCCGGCGAAGGCGGCGCGGTACCCGTCACGCTTGGCGAGGATCGTGCTCCACGACAGTCCCGCCTGGGCGCCCTCGAGCGTGAGGAACTCGAAGAGCGTGGTCGGGTCGTACTGGGGGACGCCCCAGACCGTGTCGTGGTACTCGATGTACTGCGGTGTCGAGCCGCCCCATTCGCAACGCGGCAGTTCGCGCCGTGAGTCGGCGCTCACGGCTTGTGGATGATGAGCTCGATCTCGACGTTCGCTCCCGCCGGGAGAGCGGCGACCGCCACGGTGGAGCGGGCCGGCCGATGGTCGCCGAAGCCAGCGATGTAGGCCTCGTTGAACTCGGCGAAGTCGCCCATGTCGGTGAGGAAGCACGTGGTCTTCACCACGTCGGTCAGCTCGGCGCCGACTTCGGCGATGCGCTCGCCGATGTTGGCGAACACCTGCTGGGTCTGCGCAGTGACGCCACCGTCGACGACGACACCGTCTCGTGCGCCGACCTGCCCGGAGACGAACACGAAGTCGCCCGCACGGTACGTCGGCGAATAGGGACCCAGCGGCTTGCTCATGCCGGGATCCTACGGCAGCACCGCGGCGGACGGGTTGGCTGAATCCGCCGCCGAGGGCACCGTCCGTTACATCCGGACCCGGCGCACGATGACGAGGCTGGCGGCGCCGGCGGCGACGAGGAGGAGGGCGGCCAACGTGATCACGCGGGATGCGTCGGAACCGGTCTCGGGCAGGTCGCCGGCAGCCGCAGCTGCGACCGTCGTGGACGGCCCTGCGGGCGGCGGCACCGACGTCGACCCACCGGCAACGATCGTCGTGGGGACGGTCGTCGTGGGGGCGGCCGTCGTGGTCGCCGCCGTGTCGACGGTGGTGGTCGGCTCGATGACGGTCGTGGACGTCGGAGGAACGGGCACGAGCAACGGCGAAACACCGACCTTGATCGGCTCGATCGGCGGGAGGATCCGCTCACCCCCCTGGGCCGTCTCGGTCGCCTCGGCGTGAGCGAACGAGTTCCAGGCGATGACGACGTCGGCGTCCTGGGCGATCTCGCTGGGAACGTTCATCACGAAGTGGATCTCGATGCCAGCGCCCGGTTCGAGGGGGTCGTCGGTGAAGTCGGCGAGCAGGCGCAGCGCCGTGGTCGACGCACCGGCGCCGTCGTCCCATCCGCTGGCACAGCCGGAGCCGGAGAGGTCGAGGTCAGCCGTGCACCAGGCGCCCTGGGCCGCCGAGGAGTAGCCGATCGTCGCCGTTCCCGGCCCGCTGTAGGTGGCCGGACCGGCCAGTGTCGGCCGGTTGTTCCATTCGGTCAACCGGGCCTCACCGCGCGTCAGGCCGCTGTCGCCCTGCTGGGGGAAGTTGTCGATCAGCGCCATGCGCGTTGCCGATTCGGTGCCGGCGTTGACGACGCGCAGCACGTAGTCGAACTGGCCGCCCCGCTCGACGAGAGCGACGCACGGCGTCGCCGTGTAGAGGCGACCGCCGATGTCGGCCGACGGGCAGTTGCCGTCGCCGGTCGCCACGAAGCCGAGGGTGGGATGCCACCAGCCGAGTGCGGCGTCACCGGCGACCCACTTGCGGGCCTGGAACCCGGCGCCGGCGATGACGTTGGTGTCGGCGGTGTCGGTGCAGTAGACGCCGTCGCCGAAGCGCTCGTCACCGTCGACGGCCGTGTCGGGCGGCGTGCAGGCGAGCGGTCGGTCCGGGTCGCCGGTGGTCCCGGTCGCCCCCATCGTGTTGGTGATCGTCTGGCCGGTCATGACTCCCGGCTCCAAGCCCACCTGGAACGTGATGGTGATCGTGGCGTTGGGCGGCAGCGTCCACCCGCCGAACGTCCAGCGCACCGACTCCACGCGCTCGCCGTCGCGGACGAGCTCGAACGTCGGTGCCGGTGCCGGGTCGGAACCGTCGGGCAGGTCACCGACGACCACGGTGTACGGGCCGCCATCGCCCTCGAGCGTCTCGTCGAACGCCAGCCCGGCAGGCAGGGCGTCGACGATCGACACGTCGGCGAGCGGCGTCGTGCCGTTGTTGGTCACGGTCAGCGTCTGCGTGGCGAACGATCCTGGCCCGAGCACCGTGCCGGCGGGACCCTTGTCGACGTCGAGTTGGGGGTCGCCGGGCACCAACTCGAGCGTGTCGGTGTCGGGATCGATCGGCTGCGCGGTGCCGGCGTCGACGTTGGTCTCGAACTCGCCGCGGATCGTGTTGGACAGCATCGCCGGGGGCGCCGACGTGGGATCGCTCACCAGCGTCGGTCGCGGGCTGACGACGAGTCCGACCGTTCCGGCGCAGCCGGCGGTGACCGCAGCGCAGGGCGCGAGGACGAAACCGTCGTTGGTCGTCGCGTCGGTGCTGGTGAACGTGAACCGCAGCCCTCGGACATCCTCGGGCGCGACCCCTGCGGGCAGCGTCGGCGATCCCACCGTGGTCGGGGTCCCGGCGATCCACGTCCCGCCGGCGAAGGCGTCGACCTGCACGCGATTGGCGCCGGCGGGAGCGGTGATCGTGCCGAAGCCGGCGAAGTCGACGGCATCGAAGAAGTCGGCGTCGTCCTCGATGATGCGCAGATAGCGAGCGCTCAGGTTGCCGGTGTTGGCCACCCGCAACGTGATGCCGGTCTGTTGGCGTTCGAGACCCGGCGTCCACTGCGGCAACGAGGTAGCGACGATGTCCTTGTCGAGGGTCGCCGCGCTGTCGCCCTCGGCCGCGGTGATCGTGGCGCAGGCGGCGCTGCCGAGGTCGAGCGCCGAGCCCCCGTCGACCGTCGCCCCGAAACAGTTGTCGATCTCGGCCGCGTCCACGCCGGGGCGGCGCTCGACGGTGATGTTGAGCTGCACCCAGCCCGACGGCGGGACGTCACCGTCGACGCGGACCCGGACGCCATCGACGGCTGCTGGAACCGGCGTGGAGTAGGCGCTCCACGTGAGACCCCCGTCGGTGGTCACCTCGATGAGGCGCGAGAGGCTTGCCGGGCTGCTCGTCGACGTCGCCGACACGAGCACGACCGAGTCGAACGGGTTGGGCGATGCGGCGGGATCAGCGGGATCGGTGAGGACGGGGTCGGTCCACGACAGGTTGCCGTTGTTGGTGAGCCTCATCGTGAACGTGACGGGCTGGTCGGCAGGAATCGTGGTCTGCGACGCACCCTTGATGCCCGCGCCGCTGACACGAGGCGCTTCGACCGGCAGGTCGTCGCACGCGCTGTCGGTGGCCGGCGTCGTGCCGGCTGGGCCGTTGGCTGTGACGTCGGCGCAGTTGTCGAGCGTGGTCGGTTCGTCGACGGCAGCCGTGAGGTGGCCGTGGAGCGCCAGGCCGGCCGTGGCGCCGGCGCCGATCACCGGCTCCAGGGCCGTCCCGCCGGAGTACGTGACGACGATGCCGGTGACCTGGCTGGCTGAGACGTCGAGGGAGATCGTCTGCGCCGTGCCGTAGGTCTCGTCGCTCGTCGTGCCGTCGGCGTAGGACACCTGCACGCGAGCGTCGGTCGCGCCGCTCGGGAACTCGAGCGCGACCTCGTCGACGTCGAACGTCTCGAAGTCGCTGTTCGGGCCGGGCTCGGCGATGACGAGTTGATGCACCGGGAACGCCGAGGCGTTGGTGGCGGTGATCTCCGCGCTCACGGCCGACTCGGCGCCGGCGACAGCGAACGTGTCGGCAGTCCACGACTTGGCGGCGGTCACCCGAACCGTGGAGGACAGGATTTGCTTTCCAGCGCAGCTGGGGCTGCTGTCCACCGGGGCACCACCGTCGCTCGCCGTTGCCGTCGCGCAGTTGTCGACCGTGATCGGCGAGTCCGGGGCGATGGGCTCGCCGGACGAGCGGAGCGTGTCACGAAGCTGCAGGCCGAGTTGCACGCTGCCGCCGGCCTGCGGGGCGCGCGGGAGCGGCTCGCCGCCGGCGGTGAACTCGACGCGCACCCCGGTGACCGTGGCCGGGTCGATGCCGCCGAGGCCGAGCGGTCCGGGCGCCGATGCAGTTCCCGCGGCCAGCCAGTCGCCGTCGGCACACGCCGAGGCCGGCTGGGTGCACAGGAACAGCTGGGCCTGTGTCGCACCCTCGGGAAGGCTGCCGAGAGCCACGGTGGTGAGGTCGAAGTGCTCCCATGTGGCGGTCGACAGGTCGGTCACCGCGAGCGACGTGACCTCTGAGGACGCGGACGAGCCGTTGGCCACCGCGATGGTGGCGGTCGTCGCCGCGTCGCTGCCGGCGACCACTCCGCCGCCTGGCCATTGCTTCGACGCGATCGGGGTGATGGTCACGGGAACCTCGACGTCGACCACGGCGTTGTCGGTGACGTCGACGGCGCCGTCGATCGTCACGACCGCCACGTTGTCGATCGTGTCGCCGGTAGCCAGCGGCGTGTCGTCCGGCAGGGCGACGACGAGGTCGAACGCCTCGTTGCCCCCGGAGTCGAGTCCGACCTCCCCTGCGGGGTTGTCCAGCGTCTCGTGGTACGTCATCGTCAACGTGCGAGTGGTGGGGTCGTAGCTCACCGTGCGGCGGGAGTTCGACACTGGTAGCTGCACGATGTCGAGGCCCTCGGGAATCACATCGGTGAACACGAAGTCGACGCAGCCGACGTTGATGGTGGTGCATGCGACGTAGATCTGGTAGGCGAACTGCATCCCGGGCTGCACCGCGCCGCCGCCCGGCACGGCCGCCGTCTTCACGAGCTCCGACCGCGGACCAACGGCCAGCGGACCGATCACCGGATCGTCGGCACGGTCGGGATCGCTGGCGGGCGGAACGGTCGGCGCCTCGGACGACACGGCCGAGTCGTCGGGATCGGATCCCTCCGGGACCGAGCCGGATTCGGGGACCGAGCCGGTCTCAGGGGCGGAGTCGAAGGGCTGCGACTCGACCGGCTCCGGTTCCGTGACGGTCGCGACCGGATCGCTCGCGGCGGGCGGTTCAGTGTCGGCCGCCGGCTCGCTCGCCACGGCGGGCGGCTCGGTCGGCGGCGGATCGGCGGCGGCGTTCGCCAGCGTCGCCGAGCCGAGCGGGAGCACGAGGGTGAGCAACGCACCCAGCAGGCGTCCGGCGCGGGGCAAGCAGGTGCGAGTCGCAATCGTGTCCATGGAGTGGTGAACCTCTTGTGTTGGCTTCGTGCGGTCACGGCGCGTGTCCCCCGGGTGGGGCCCGCAACGCAGCGCCGGATCGTGACGACGTCCTCGAGAGCGCGAGGTCGCCGGGGCAGGCATCACAGAAATCGGTGAAACCGTGCGTCGTCACGCGATCCGGCGGCTTTCACCTCCGATTTCGCCCTCCGCATCCGGCCTCGTCGCCAGCGTCCACTTTCCGATGGGGTGGTGCGCCGGGCAGGGTGAAACGCGGGGTGATCCTCGGCTGCCACGCCGCGTGCGCTGCCGGCGCAGCGAGAGTACGGTCCGACTGTTGGCCGGATCGCGTGAGCGATCCGACGATCGAGCGGGCGGAGCGTGATCGCACAGATGACACCTGAGGGCCTGGTGCAGCGCCGGCGCCTGTTCGACCTCCTGTCCGGCGGGCCGCGGCTGAGGGTCGTCGCTGCGCCGAGTGGCTTCGGCAAGACCACCCTGCTGCGCAGCTGGGCCGATGCCCGCCCGCCCGCGTCGCGGCGTGTCGTGTGGGTGGCCCTCGGCGGCGAGGTCGGAACACGGCGGGAGTTCTGGCAACTGGTGGCGACGAGCACCGTCCGCAGCGACGTCGGGCACCCCGGGGTGGCGACGACGTCGGCCACGATCGATGTCGGCGACGACCCGCTCACGGTGATCGCCGACGTGCTCGGCGCCAAGGGTCCGACCACGCTGGTGATCGACGCCTACGAGAACCTGCGAGGACTCACCGGCGAGATCGACGATGATCTCCTCCGGCTCCTCGCCGCTGTGCCGGGACTCGACATCGTCGTGACGACCAGGGCGAGCACGAAGCTAACCGACGACGTTCTCGCGATCCGCGGCGTCGTTCGGATGATCGGCGAATCCGACCTGCGATTCACGTCCGACGAGGTCGAGCAGCTGCTCGCCATGCACGCCCCGCACGCGCTCGGCGCGGCGGAGCGCATCGTCCGCGACACCCACGGCTACCCGCTCGCCGTTCGCGCCGCGGCGTTTGCCCTCGAGCGGTCGGGGAGCGTGCCGTCGTTCGCCAGCACCGCATGGCGACGGCTCGTCGGTGAGGATCTGCAGTCACAGATCGTCGATCCGAAGCTCATCGACTTCGTGCTCGACACCAGCGTCCCGCCGTACTTCGACCGTGAGCTGGCGGAACAGCTCGCCGGCGTCGAAGACGCCGATGCCGCGCTCGCCGAGCTCGCATGGAACGGGTTCGGGCGCTGGATCCCCTACGCCCGCGACCGACCGGCCTTCCAGTACGTCGAGTCGGTCCGCGACGTGTTCCGTGGCCGGCTCCGAGCCGATCACCCCGACCGCTACGAGCGAGACGCAGGGCTCGCCGCATCCTGGTTGTATCGACACGACGAGCACGACCTCGCCCTCGACCTGGCCATCGACGGACGGCGGTTCGGGCTGGCCTCGCGGATCTGCGATCGCATGTCCGGCACCAACCCCGACATCTTCACCACCGACCTGTTCGAGCGCCACCTGCGCCGGGTTCCCCGGGCGTCGCTGCAGCGCTATCCCATGCTGGCGTTCGCCCGCGCGTTCGCCTACACGACGAACCCGGCAACCCGGGACTCGGCCGCCGAGTACTTCCGCCTCGCCGCCGCCCACGCGCTCGACGGCGTCGACGAGATGTCGCCAGGCGAGGAGTTCACGCGACGAGTCGGGCTGGTCGTCGCCCTGCGTCACCTCGGCCGCGCCAAGGAGTCGGCCGCCGCGGCGACCGACGCCCTGGAGTGCTTCGAGTCGCTGCCGCCCGGCGACCGCGACGGACTGACCGAACGCCTGCCGATGGCGCTCAGCACGTTGGCGTATTCGCTGTTTCAGTACGGCGATCTCGACCGGGCGAGCACGCTGGTCGATCGAGCGGCGACGGCCGCCGTCGTCCCGTGGTGGAAGAACTACGCCCTCGGGTTCGCCGTCGGCATCCATGCCCTCGACGGGCGGCGACCCGAGGCACGAGACGCCCTGGCGATGATCGATCCCGATGCCTGGTCGTCGGGCTACCGGCGCCGTGTCCCCCACGTCCTGGGCGTGACCGGCGACGCCGCCCTGCGGCTGGACGAGTTCGACTTCACCGGCGCCCTCCACGCCTTCGAGGGAGCCGAGTGGCTGCTCGACGTGGCCGAGAGCTGGCCGTTCATCACGTGGGTGACGATGCACGCACAGCTCGGTCTCGGCCGGTCGGGAAGCGAGGCACACCGCGTGGCCGCGGCGCTGGCGACGAAGCCGCCGCGCCCTGGATTGGGGCCGAACCTCGCCACAGCGGCCTTGTCCAACGCCCTGGCGATCCTCTGGCTCGCCAGCGGCCAGGCCTCGAAGGGTCGACCATTGCTGCGGATGGCCACGCCGTGCCCCGGGCAGCTGGCGCCCGCCCGCTTGCTGTACCAGCTCGTCTCCGGCGACCCGGCGCTGGCCGTTCGTGAGCTCGCCGAACTGCAGGTCGCGGCGGGCCACACCGTGCGGTCGGCGGCCGCCGTGGAGACGCTGGGTGCCGCCGCGGCATTGCGCGCTGGCAATGACCTCACGGCACGGGAGCTGCTCGAGCGAGCTGCCGCCCGGTACCAGGTGTTCGGCGTGCGGGTGCAGCTGATGTACCTCCCCGGCAGCGACCTGCGCGCCTTGCGCGACCTGGCGTCGGGGTTCGACCTCGCCGCCTGCGAGGACTATCTCTCCGAACCGGTGGCGACGCCGATCACCGACGCGGGCCATGCACCAGTGCAGCTGACGCGGCGGGAACTCGACGTCTTGCGCGCCTGGGCGCGGCATCGCACGCGTGTCGAGGTCGCCAACGCCTTGTTCGTGTCGCCGAACACCGTGAAGACACAGCTCAGCAGCGCCTACCGGAAGCTGGGTGTCACCACGAAGGACGCGGCGATCCAGCGGGCGATCGAGCTCGATCTGCTGCGTCCCCCCGACGCGCCGTGAGGGCGCCGGCGACGCAGCTTGGGGTCAGCTGAAGCTCTGGCCGCAGCCGCAGGTGCGCGTGGCGTTGGGGTTGGTGATGGCGAACCCGCTCTGGTCGAGGCCGTCCTTGTAGTCGAGCGTGGCGCCGGCGAGGAGCTGGGCCGACTGGGCGTCGACGATGACGCGGACGGCGTCGTCGGGACCGAAGCGGGCCTGCTCGTCGTCGGCGGCGACGTCACCGTCGAAGAACATCTCGTAGGAGAACCCGCTGCAGCCACCGGGCCGGACGGCCACGCGCAGGGCGAGGTCCTCGGCGCCCTCGGCCGCGAGGAGCTCTTTCACCTTGGACGCCGCATTGTCGGTGAGTGTGATCAACGGATCCCCTCCTGTGCTTTCGGGGGTCACGCAAGGGCGGAGCCCCCGCGTGATGGGTTCTACAGAGAAATCTAGCTGGGCAGACATCGTCCTGCGACGCCGACCGCGAGAGTGCAACGCCCACGAAGGCCGGCACATTCCCCGACTCAGGACAATGTGACCTGGCACGGGGTGCGATGGGCGATGTCGCAGAACTCGACGACTGCGCTGTCGCCCATGGCGTCGACGAAGCCCGTGACGAGCCCGCGATGGAGGCTGCAGACCAGGTCAGGGTGGGTGGCGGCGTATTCGGCGAACGGGCAGTGGGCGAAGGCCACGACCGCCGAGTCCCCGTCGTCCCCGGCGGCGACGACCGGGTCGAATCCCAGACGGTCGAGGTCGGACACGATCGCTTCGAGGGCCGAGGGCGCATCGGCGTAGCGGCGGGCCCGCTCGCTGCCCTCGGACTCGCCCACCGCGAGGGCGTCGGCCGGACCGGCGCCGACCCGCCGTGCCATCGCCAGCACCATGCGGGCCAGCACGGGGATCGTCGGCGGCTCGAGCCCGAGCGACGGGGCGTCGGGCGCGAGCGCGTAGCGGTGCTGCGGGCGACCGACCTCACCGCGGGCGTCCGTCGTCACCTCGACGATGCCGACATCCCGCATACGATCGAGGTGTGGCCGCACCGTGTTCGGATGGAGGCCGAGCGTCTCGGCGATCTCGGCCGTCACGAGGGGCCGGGCCGCGCGGGCGAGCTCGAGGTAGATCGCGTAGCGGGTGTTGTCGCCCAGCACCTGCAGCACCTGGCGCGACGGCAGAGCGTCGGGCCGAGCACGCCGGGTCTCGGGCGACACGCCTTCGGACGGCGACGTCATCGACCGTCGAGATTACACGGGATTCGCCGGTAAAATCTGGGCAGTGGACATGACTGCGCAGCCGCCCACTCGGGAGGACGTGCTCACCGTGCTGCGCTCGGTGATCGATCCCGAGCTCGGCGCCGACATCGTCACGCTCGGGATGGTGCCGGGCGTGGTGGTCGACGAGTTCGGCGCGGTCGACGTCGAGGTCAAGCTGACGATCGGCGGCTGCCCGATGCGCGCCGACATCAAGCGGGAGATCGAGTCACGCGTCGGCGTCCATCCCGGTGTCAGCCGCGTGCACATCACGTGGGGCGAGATGACCCCCGACGAGCGCAGCGAGGTGATGAGCAAGGCCCGGTGGAACGCCCGCCAGAACGCCGGCGACACCCAGGTCCCGCCGTCCACCCGCGTGATCGCCGTCGCCAGTGGCAAGGGCGGGGTCGGCAAGAGCTCGGTCACCGTCAACCTCGCCGTCGCCCTGGCCAGCACGGGCCGGACCGTCGGCGTGCTCGACGCCGACATCTGGGGCTTCTCGGTCCCGCGGCTGCTCGGCATCACCGACCGCATGGAGGCGATCAAGCAGGACGACTCGACGCGGCCACTCATCCAGCCCAACGAGTTGGCCGTCGGCGAGGGTCTGCTGAAGGTCGTGTCCACCGGCTTCCTCGTCGGCGAGGACACCGCGCTGATGTGGCGTGGCCTGATGCTCACCAAGGCGGTCGAGCAGTTCTTGCGCGACGTCGCCTGGGGCGACCTCGACGACCTCCTCATCGATCTCCCACCCGGCACCGGCGACGTGCAGATGGGTCTGGCGCGCCTCCTCCCCCGCGCCGACCTGCTCGTCGTCACGACGCCGGCCCTGGCGGCCCAGAAGGTGGCCCAGCGGGCGGCCGACATGGCGCGTCGCAGCTTCATGCGCGTGGTCGGGGTCGTCGAGAACATGAGCGCGTTCACCGATCACCACGGCGACACACACGCCCTGTTCGGCACCGGTGGGGGCCGGGCGCTGGCCGATGCCATCGGCGTCCCCTTGCTCGGTCAGGTCCCGATCGAGCCGGCGGTCGCTGCCGGCGGTGACACCGGCCGCCCGGTCGCCCTCGAGGGTGACGGTCCGGCGGCCCTGGCGTTCCGATCGATTGCCGAGCGACTCGACGAGGTCGTCCCGCGGGCGGCGCCGGGCGCGGTCGACATGGCGGGCTGCTCGGCGCGCATGCTCGCCGCCGTCGAGGCGGCGTTCGACGCGCCGGGCGACGGCGGCGACGCGCAGCCGGTGGCCCTCACCCGGCGGCGCTGACTCAGCGGTTGGGCCGGAGACCGACGGAGAACTCGCCGGCGGGCCCGGCCGAGACGCCGACCACGTTGCCCGCCTCGTCGTACTGCAGCGTGGGCAGGATCCTCGGTGGTGGTCCGGCGGCGGCGGCCTGGGCGAACGCTTCCTTCACCGTCGAGCAGCCGGCGAGGAACCGCAGCGTCGAGATCGTCGGCGGGAGCAGCATGAGGTCGCCCGCCTCGGCCTCGTCGAGCGCCTCGGCCGGCCGGACCCAGCGACTGTCCACCGTCTCGCCGTCGTCGTGGCGACCGTCCTGGTCCGCCGGTGCGGCGGCGAGGAAGAACCGCGTGTCGAAGCGGCGCGGCCGCTCCTCGACCGGAGTGACCCAATGGGCGACATACCGGATCGCCGCCGTGTCCAGCACGAGATCGTCGCGCCGGCACAGATCGACGAGAGCCAGCTCACCGGAGTGCACCTTCTCCCGATCGGCGTGACGGGGTGCTGGTGGCGAGCCGTCGCGCCCGCGCGCCAGCAGCACGCCGGCCTCCTCGAAGCACTCCCGGATGGCCGCGACCCAGTAGGCGAGGCCACCTCGCTCGATGCCGAGCGCCGCCGACGCTGCCTCGTCGTCGAGACCGGCGCTGAGGGGTTCGATCGCCTCTCCGCCGTCGGCGGGGTCGACCTTGCCGCCGGGGAAGACGTAGAAGCCACCGGCGAAGGCGGCGGCGGCCGCGCGCCGGAGGACGAAGACCTCCAGCCCTGGCCCACGCGCATCACCAGCCCCGGCGTCGGCGTCGCGGATCAGCATCACGGTCGCGGCCGGCCTGGCCGGCGGCACGTCCGTGTCAGTCGAGGTGGCGATCATCGCCGGCCGACGCTACCCCGGCGAGCGAACGGGGTTCGGACCCGGCGGGCGGCTCCGGCGAGTCGGTCCGCCGGCCGCCCCGGTTGCCCGGAGATCTGCGGACGGCGTACACGATGGCGAGCGCCACCACGGCGACGAGCACGGCGGCGATCACCTGCCAGTTGTCGTTGAGGCGGACGCGGACCCGCTCCTCCCAACGACGCATCGCCCCGGTGATCGACTCCGACGAGTCCTCCTGCACGTCGACGACGAAGAAGTACCAGACGAGGTACAGGCCCGACAGCACCATGAACGCCGCGGCGAGGAGGTCGACGTACTGCATCACGCGCCGCATGGCGCGCAGCATCAGCTGGTTGGCGAGCGCCAGGCTCACCGTGAGGGCGACGACGACGAGACCCATGCCGGCCGAGAACATGACGACGTTGGCGACGTTGCGGGCGAAGCCGCCCCGCGGCGACGCGATCACGGGGAGGAACACGACGATCGTGCATCCGAGCGAGGCGATCGCGTAGGCGGCTCCGTACGAGAACATCGTGCGGATGTCGCGCCGTGACAGGTCGACCGACAGGTGCGGGGTGGCGAACCGCGGGCGATACCCGGCGAGAATGACCGTGCCGAGCACCACGAACCCGCCGCCGAGCACGAGGGTGACGTACTTCGAATTGTCGACCACCCATTCGTGGACGGTGCCGGTGACGAGGCCCACGACGATGAACACGGCCATGAACCCGGCCGACACGGCCGTCCCGACCAACAGAGCCCGCCGCACCGAGGCCCGCTGCCCGCCGGTCGCGCCCGCGGCCCCCGCCATCGCCTCGTTGCCGAGGAAGTACACGAGGTAGGTGGGCAGCAGGACGAAGCCACACGGGTTGACGGTGGCGAACATGCCACGCAGGAAGCTGAGGCCGTAGTCGGCCTGGAGCGCCAGCATCACGTGACCGCGATGGCGGCGACCTGTTCGCGCAGCTCGGACTCGGACACCTCGCCCGTCTGGGCGACGATGCGACCGTCGGCGGACACGAACAGCGTCATCGGGAAGTAGACGAGCCCGGTCGCGTCGAGGAGCTCGTAGCCCTCGTCGAGGTACAGCTCGTAGCCGACGCCGCGATTGGCGGCGAACTCGAGCATCTTCTCGGCGTCGTCGTGGGGGTTGACGCCCACGAACCGCACGTCGCCGGCGTATTCGGCATCGACGTCGCTGAACGCCTGCAGCTCGCGGGCACATGGGCCGCACCCGCTCCACCAGAGGTTCACCACCATCGGCCGGCCGTCGGACTCGAGGGAGATCATGTCCCCGTCGGCGGACGCCACCTGCACGACCGGGAACGCCTCGCCATCGTTCGGCGGGTTGGAGGAGTCGGGGTCGACGACCGCGTCGGGGTCGAACAACCGCACGTCGTCCTCCTCGGCCACCGGATCCTCGTCGGCGGCGATCGTCCGGCTCCACACGACGGCACCCACCCCGGCGACGAGCGCGGCGACGATCAGGATGACGATCTGTGCGCGCAGCGGTGGACGTGCGGTTCCGGCCACGTGGAGAGCCTACCGACGGGTCGATCGACGATCTCAGGCGCCGGCGCGAGACTGTCGTCATGCGTACCAGCGGGGTTCACCACGTGTCGATCAACGTGCACGACGTCGCGGCGGCGTTGCAGTTCTACGTCGATGTGCTCGGCCTCACGGTACGGCCCGACCGTCCGGCCTTCTCGTTCGACGGTGCCTGGCTGGATGCCGGAGATCAGCAGGTGCACCTGATCGCGGCGACCGTACCGAGCCAGCATGGTCAGCACTTCGCGTTGCGAACCGACGACATCGATGCCGACGTCGCCGAGCTGCGGGCTCGCGACATCGAGGTGACCGATCCGGTTGCGGTCGGGTCCGGTCGGCAGTGTTTCCTGCGCGACCCGTCGGGCAACCGTGTCGAATTGAACCAGCCCGGAGCCTGACCACCGGAGGAGGGGGTCAGCCCGATCGACCTCGCGGTCGATCGGGCTGACGTCGCGAGTGCCGCGCGGCCAAGGTGAGGGAGGAGCTTGCTCCGACCGAGCCGTCCACGCGGCCTGCGTGGCCGGGGAACGCAGCCGAGCAGGTCACGCGACGCTCTCGGAGGGGACGATGCCCATCTCGTCGATGACCATCGGCGGGCGGGGACGCTTGGGCGGGCGACCGCACGCCCGCTTGGACGTGACGATGCGGCCGTTCAGGAGCAGCTCGCCGCCCCAGACGCCCCACGGCTCCTCGCGGTCCATGGCGTCGCTGAGGCAGTTGGCCTGCAGCGGGCACTTGGCGCAGATCGCCTTGGCCCGGCCGATGTCGACCAGGTCGTCGCTGAAGAACAGCGGCGTCAGGGTGCCGTTGCCGTCGGCGCAGCGGGGGCCGGCCGTGCGGATCACGGCCTCGTCGAGTTCGTCGTCGACGTCCGGGAGCAAGGCGATGGCCGCCAGGCTCGGTCTGGGGATCATGGTGATCATGGGGGTGGCTTCCTGTGGTTCGAGTCGTTCGCTTGTCGGTGTCGTGCTGGTCGTTGGGGTGAGAGTCGGTGTCATGTCGTTTCCGGCCGGTTGTGGTGGGGTGGGTGATGTCTGCGTCGAATGCGGGGCGGTCAGGAGGCGGAAAACCAGAAAGGCCGCCGGGGGAACCCGGCGGCCTCAGAAGCGAGTCTCGAACTCTGTCAGGTTCGAGGACTTCGGAGGTGCCGGGAGGAACGGAGGGTGATGCCGACCTGGCGGTCACGGGTCCACTCGTGGCAAACGTTCGGCTTCACGCCGTCGACGGCGTACGTTGCCGGGGACGACGCGATGCCGGAGCCGTTGGCCATGCCCGAAAACCCACCGGTGGCGTGCGCGAACACGCCGGTGAGCCGGGTGGAGCCGATCGGGCCGGGCAGACCGGTGGCCATCTCGACCGGCGGGAGGGCTGCCAGCGCAGCACCCACCGGCGCGGCCATCGGCGGCATCGCCGGGCGCTCCATGGTGAAGGTGCTGATCATTGCCGGGCTCTCCTCAATCGGTCGGGGCGGTCCGCACTCCCAGTGCGGACGGCGCGAGTTGCACAGAACGTTGCCCAGGAAATCAGGTTCGGTGGCGCCCCGTCAAGGAGGTTTCCGAAACGAGCAATTTTTCTTGCATCAAACCGGGCGCTGGCGACTCAACAAGAGACATGGACGCGGTGAACCTCATCAAGCGCTACGCCCGCTGCACCGACCAGCGAGGGACGTACAGCGCACTCTTCTTCTCCGAGGACCCCTACGACATGGCCCGCGCCAAGGCCATCTGCCTGCAATGCGTCGCCCGCCCGCATTGCCTCTCGGGTGCGATCGAGCGCCAGGAGCCGTGTGGCGTGTGGGGTGGCGAGATCTTCGTCGACGGGGTTCCCGTCGTCGAGAAGCGCGGCCGCGGTCGTCCACCACGGGTGCCTCGCCCGGCGATCGTCGTGCCCGAGATCCCGGACTACCCCGAGCTCCCGGGTTTCCCCGACGTCGCGTAGCTCACGCGAGTCGGACCATCGACTCGGCCCGGCCGGCCACCACCCATACCCACCACCGCGCGTCCGGCCGGGCCGTGTCGACTTCCAGCGGCGCCCTCAGGCGGGCTCGTACAGGTAGCCCTCGTCGGTGTCCGTGCGGCGGTATGCGCCGAGCAACCGGAGGTGTTCGAGGTGGGCGAACGTCTCGCTGTCGGCCATCGGACCCTGGGCGCGGGGCGAGAACAGGTGCGTCGACATCTCGCTCACGGTCAACGGCCGGCCGGCCTCCTCCGACGCCGCCCGCGCGATGTCGAGGCGACCGAGGTGATGCTCCTGGATGCTCTTGGCTCGTCCCGCCAGGTCGGCGAACGGCTGGCCGTGGGCCGGGAGGGCCACGGTGACCTGCGAGCCGTAGGCCGCCACCTTGTCGAGCGAGTTGAAGAACGAGGCGAGCGGGTCGACGTTGCGGACGTACCCACCGATGTGCGGCGTGATCGTCGGCAGCACGTGATCGCCGGAGAGCATCACGCCGTCGGCCGGATCGAACAGGCAGAGGTGATCGTCGGTGTGGCCGGGCGTGTACAACGCCACCCACTCGCGGCCGCCGAGTGTGATGCGATCGGCGTCGTCGAGACGGACGGTCGGCCGCGGCGTCCGGGCCAGTGACGGGAAGCGGCGAGCCCCGCGCATCAGCAGGCGGCGCTTGAGCGGAGGTCGCATCGAGGGGCCGCCCCACGGCGGTGGGTCCCACGGCGACCGGCGCCGGCGCAGCGGCTCCTCCTCACCACCCGATCCCAGAGCAGCCAGGTCCTCGACGTCGAGGTCGGGTGGCTCGTTGCGGTCCCAGAACACGTGGAACAGCTTGTGCGTGACGATGTCGGCGCCCGATTCGCGTCGCACCCAGCCGGCGCCACCGAAGTGATCGGGATGGGAGTGCGTGACGACGACGGTGTGCACCCGTTTGAGCGGGATGCCGGCACTCGCCAGCCGCTTGCGGAGCACGCCGAGCGTCCGCGGGCCGGGAAGCCCGGGATCGACGATGGTCGCGCCACGCTCGTCCTCGAGGACGTAGCAGTTGACGTGGCCGAGACCGGGCATCGAGATGGGCAGCTGGCAGCGGAGCACACCCGGCGCGACCTCGGTCACTTCCTCCGACGCCGGCTCCTGCTCCTGCTTGCGAGGCTTGGGCGACGCCGGCGGTTCAGCGTGTGTGTGCTGGTCGGTCGATCCCACCTGCCCACCCTACGAGGGCATCCCGTCACCAGACGCACCGAGCCGCGGCCGTACGGGGCCGACCGCCTTCACACGTCGATCAGCAGTTTGCCGACGTTGGCGTCGGCTTCCATGACGCGGTGGGCCTCGGCGATGTCGTCGAGCCGGAACCGCCGATCGATGACGGGACGCAGCACGCCGGCGGAGAACAACGGCACGACCTCGTCGGCGAAACGCCGGCTGATCGCCACCTTCTGCTCGGGTGGACGGGCGCGCAGCACCGTGCCGGTCCACTGCAGGCGCTTGGCCAGCAGCAGGCCCATGTTCACCGTCGCCTTGGCCCCGCCCATCAAGCCCACCTGGACGATGTGGCCTTGCGGCCGGATCACCGTGAGGTTGCGATCGACCTCGTCACCGCCGATCACGTCGAGGATGACGTCGACACCGGCGCCCGGGGTCTGGTCGACGGCAGCGATGGCCGGACCGAGGGCGCCGGCCCAGTCGGCCGGCGAACGCTCGAGCACGACGTCGGCGCCGAGTTCACGGCACGCATCCGCCTTCCCGGCCGAGCACGTGACGGCGATGCGAGCACCGATGGCCTTGGCGATCTGGATCGCTGCCGTGCCGACGCCCGACGCCCCGGCGTGGACCAGGGCCCAGCGACCGCTCGTGAGGCCACCCTGGACGACGAGTGCGTCCCAGGCGGTGAGGAAGACCTCGGGAACGGCGGCGGCGTCGGCGAGCGACAGGCCTGCCGGCACGCGGATCGCCTGACGGGCGTCGGTGGCGATCTGCTCGGCGTACCCGCCGCCGGACTCGATGCCCATCACCTCGTCCCCGACTGCCCACCCGGTGACGCGTTCGCCGAGGGCGGCGACGACGCCGGCGTACTCGAGTCCCGGGATCGCCAGCGCGCCGGGCCGGGGATCGGCGTAGCGGCCTTGACGCTGCAACACGTCGGCGCGGTTGACGGCCGTGTGCCGCACGTCGACGAGGATCTCGTCGGGACCGGGGACCGGGGACGGGACGTCGCTGATCCGCAGGACTTCCGGTCCGCCGTACTCGGTGAGGAGGACGGCGCGCATCAGTCGTCGGCGGCCGGGGCGACCACGGCGACGGGAGCTGGTGTGCCGACGGCGGGCTGGGGGGCGACGAACACCTCGCCGCGGTAGAACCGCAGCTCCTCGATCGAGGCCCGGATGTCGTCGAGTGCTCGGTGCGAGCCGGACTTGCGGGGCGACGCCTGGATCACGTCGGGGTACCACCGGCGGACGAGCTCCTTGACGCTCGAGACGTCGACGGAGCGGTAGTGCAGGTGCTTCTCGATCTCCGGCAGCCAGCGAGCCAGGAAGCGCCGGTCGGTGCCGATCGAGTTGCCGCACAGCGGCACCGTGCCCGGTTCGGGCACGTGGGTGCGGATGAAGTCCAGCGTCGCGGCGCCGGCCGCTTCGAGCGTGACCTTCGACGCGCGGATGGCCTCGAGCAGGCCGGACCGCGTGTGCATGTCGACGACGACGGGATCCATCGTGGCGAGGATCTCGTCGGGTGCGTGGATGACCAGATCGGGTCCCTCGGCCACGACGCGCAGCTCATCGTCGGTGACGATCGTGGCGATCTCGACGATCACGTCGCGCGTGTGATCGAGTCCCGTCATCTCCAGGTCCATCCAGACGAGCACGTTCCGCTGTTCCTCCAACCACATTCCACCCGAGCCAATCCACCCGAGAGCCGTCCGCCGACTCTTGGAAGCGTACTCCACCGGGCCCCTGTGGCCTGCCGCCGGGCGGTCGACGCGGTCAGCGCCGGCGGTCGGCGACGAGCCAGGACGCTGCTGCGCTGGTGGCGGCAGCGGTGAGGACGGCCGGCCAGGCACCGATCTTCTTCGCCAACGGGTGAGACCCACCGAACCCTCCGAGGTACACGGCGGTGAGCGCAGCCGTCCCGACCGGCCCGACCCGGCGGTGCCACAGCCGCCCGGCGAGCAGGCCTCCGACCGCCAAGACGAGCCCGCCGAGCGGGCGCTTCTTGGTCTCGCGGGCCACGACGTAGCCGCCGACGAGGGATGCGGCGGCGATGGGTGCGGTCGGGATGTGCGCCATCTGGCCGACGGTATCGGCGCAAACCGGTGTCGGCGAGGGCGATTGGCCGACGATCAGCGCGGGCGTCGACGGCCCACCGGGACCGCTCAGGGTGCGAGGCGTTCGACGAGCCACGCCCCCGCGCCGCCGCGACGGTACCGGAGACGATCGTGGAGGCGGCTCGGACGTCCCTGCCAGAACTCGGCGGTCTCCACGACGAGGCGCCAGCCACCCCAGAACGGCGGGCGCGGGACCTCGTCGGTGCCGGTGAAGCGCTGCTCGACGTCCGCGGTGCGACGTTCCAGCTCGGCCCGGTCGGCGAGCACCTCGCTCTGCGGGGACGCCCAGGCACCGATCTGGCTGCCGCGGGGTCGTCCGGCGAAGTAGGCGTCGCTCTCGGCCGCCGGCACGCGCTCGATGGCACCGCGGATGCGGACCTGACGGTGGAGGTCGAGCCAGGCGAAGACGGCGGCTGCGTGCGGCGCGGCAGCGAGTTGCCGGCTCTTGGCGCTGTCGTAGTTGGTGTAGAAGACGAGCGACCGCTCGTCGACGCCGCGCGCGAGCACCACGCGAGCGTCGGGCAGGCCGTCGGCGTCGACCGTCGCCACGGTCATCGCGTTGGGCTCGGTCACTCCGGCCGCGCTGGCGTCGTCGTACCACCGCTGCCATTGGGTGAGCGGGTCGCCGGCGAGATCGACCGCGTCGAGACCCGCCGTCTCGTACTGCACCCGGCGAGTGGCGAGCTCGTCGTTCATTTCGGGAGGATCACGTCGGCGCCGCGCATGTACGGGCGGAGCACCTCGGGGATCACGACCGAGCCGTCGGGCTGGCGATGGTTCTCGAGGATGGCCGCCCAGACCCGAGGCACGGCGAGGGCGGATCCGTTGAGGGTGTGGACGATCTCGGTGCCCTTCTGGCCGGTCCGACGGAAGCGGATGTTGGCCCGGCGGGCCTGATAGTCGCTGAACCAGCTGACCGACGACACCTCGAGCCACGCCTGCGTGCCGGGCGACCAGACCTCGATGTCGAACGAGCGATGGTGGGTCTGGCCGAGGTCGCCGGTGCAGATGTCGATGATGCGGTAGGGCAGTTCGAGGGCGGCGATCGTGGCTTCGGCGCGGCCGAGCAGCTCGTCGAGGAGGTCCGGGCTCTGTTCGGGGGTGGCGAGGGCGAGGATCTCGACCTTGTCGAACTCGTGGGCACGCAGCATGCCGCGTGTGTCCTTACCGGCCGAGCCCGCCTCGCGTCGGTAGCACGGCGTGTAGGCCATCATCCGCACCGGCAAGTCGGTGTCGGCGAGGACCTCGTCGCGATAGATCGATGTCAGTGGCACCTCGGCGGTGGGGATCGCCCAGAGGTCGTCGCGCTCGATGGCGAAGGCGTCGTCGGCGAACTTCGGCAGCTGACCCGACGCCGTGAGCGTGGCCGACGTGACGAGTGACGGCGGCCGGATCTCTTCGAAGGCGTCGGCGTTGCGGTCGAGGGCGAGCTGGCAGAGGGCTCGGCCGAGCGTCGCCCCGAGCCCGCGCGTCATCGTGAACATCGCCCCGCTGAGCTTCACGGCGCGCTCGTTGTCGAGGATGCCCAGCGCCGCGCCGGTCTCCCAGTGCGGCACCAGCTGGTGGTCGGGGTACTCGTCGGGCAACCCGATCGGTCCCTTCACCACCACGTTGTCGTCCTCGCCGGCGCCGTCGGGGGCGAGCTCGGACGGGAGGTTGGGGAGCCCGAGCATGATGTCGCGCAGCTGGGCCGAGATCGCGCCGTGATCCTCGGCGAGCTGTCGTTCCTGCTCGCCGAACGCCCGGCTCTCAGTGGCGAGTCGTTCCGCCTCGTCGCCGGCGTCGGGCTGCCGTCGCAGGCGTCCGATCTCCTTGGAGAGCTCGTTCACGCGAGCGCGCACGGTGTCTCGCTCGGACGTGATCTCACGCAGACGGGAGTCGAGGGCGGCCGCCGTTTGGAGCTGATCGATCAGCTCGGGCTTGCCTCGTCGGGCGAGCGCGGCGATCGTGGCCGGCAGGTCGGTTCGTAGGAGCCGGGCGTCGAGCACGCTCCGACGCTACCTGTGGATGGGGCGCCGACCAGCGCCGATTGGGCGCCTCGTCAGGGCTCGCGCACCGCCGGTGTGGCGGCGAACTCGCGCTCGACGTCCTCGTAGGTGAGCGTGCCGGCGTCCGCCTCCGGAACGGTGACGGGGGTCCGCCGGTAGTTGTGCTCCTGCGCGTACGACTTGGCGAAGCGCTTGAACCAGAGGCGGATGATGATCGTCCAGAGGAAGATCGAGCCGCCCGTCTTCATGATCGCCCCGGCCAGCTGCTGGTCGGCGACGGCCGAGACGCCCCAGAGGCGGAGCGGCTGGTTGCCGTAGCTGTGGTACACGGGGTCGTCGGCGAACGTCAGCCAGCCGGCCGGCACGGTGGGCACCACCGACTGCAGGAACAGGTAGATCATCTTGGGCGCCGTGCCGATGCGGAACTCGGGGATCGGTCCGCAGACCGGCATCCACATCAAGAGCGACGTGGTCACGACCATCACGTGGAGGGCGTAGTGGGTGAGGCCGCTCTCGGTCGACGCCGTCACCACTCCGGGGATGTGGATCACCATCACGGCGACGTTGAACGTGACGCCGGCGACCACCGGATGGGTGAGCCAACGGACCACGTGGTAGAAGCGCCCGTGGCCGATGATGGTGCGCATCAGCCACTCCGGCGTCGCCAGCCAGATCAGCGGCGGCATGAAGTACGACAGCATCATGTGCTGGAGCATGTGGGCCGAGTAGAGGTACTGCTCACCGATGTCGTGGAGGGGCCACCAGCTGGCGGCGAAGAGCATGCTCATGGCGCCGACGAAGGCGTAGACGTTCTTGCGGGTGATCGGCGACTCGCCCACCTTCACGGCGGCCGGTCCGATGACTCGCACGAGGTACGTGTAGGCGACCGTCAGCGCGGTGACGAGGACGATGACCTCGAGATGGAGCTCAAACCGCCATGGATTCGGCACGCCCCCCAGTCTGCCCCCGCCACCCCCCAACCAGCCAGCCCACCCCCCGTGACTTCCGCCGCGGAGAGAGTGGAACGATCAGCGGCCGATCGGAAACCGGCCTCGAGCCGAGCAACGCGCCGATGGAGACCGGTAGCGAGGCGATCAACACGCGGCCGCCGTTGGAGACCGGTCGCGAGGCGATCAACGCGCGGGCGCCGAAGGGGGGTGCTCGAGGGGGGATTCCCCCCTCGATGCGGCGATCAGCGCAGCTTGCTGCGCCGCCGCCTCTTTCAACTCTTCAGTGCGAGCGCAGCGAGCACCTCACAAACTCGCCGCAGGCGGCGAGGGAGCGAAGCGACCGACGCCGCCGAGGACGAAGCGTCAGCTGCTGAAGAAGTGGAACGTCGCCAGCGCAGCGACGTACACGAAGATCGCGAGGAAGAGCCCCATGTAGAAGAGCCGGCCGAAGATCTTCGCGTCGTACTTGATGTGCATGAACACGAGCACGACGGTGAAGAACTTGAGCACCATCACGACGAGCAGGATCGGCACGAAGATGCTCGCGCTGAGGCCCGAGTAGCTGAGCCACACCTCGATGGCGGTCAGCACTGCGAGGACCCCGGCCGTCTTGATGAACGTGAGATCGCTCGGCCCGTGGTGGGCGTCGGCGCCGTCACTGGCGGCGGGGGCGTGGTCGGTCACGACGTCAGTCATATCAGGCCGGGATCAGGTAGACGAGGGTGAAGATGATGATCCAGATGATGTCGACGAAGTGCCAGTACAGGCCGACCAGCTCGACCACCTCGGCCTGGTCGCCGGTGACCCGCTTGCGCTTGTGGATCAGCGTGAGGGCGAGCAGCATCAGGATGCCGATCGTGACGTGGGCACCGTGGAAGCCGGTGAGCGTGTAGAAGCTCGACGAGAACAGGCTCGTGGTGAAGCCCAGGCCCTCGTTGTAGAACGTCGTGAACTCGTACACCTGACCGCCGACGAACGTGGCGCCGAGCAGGGCGGTGATCACCAGCCACACCCGGGTGTTGCGGTCGTCGTGGCGCTTGGCGGCCGATACGGCGAGCACCATGGTGAGCGAGGACATCAGCAGGACGAAGCTCGACACCGACGTGAACGGGATGTCGTAGATCTGGTCGGGGCCGAGGTTCCCGGAGTGCCGGCCCCGGTACAGCATGTAGGTGGAGATCAGGCCGCCGAACAGCAGGCACTCGGAACCCAGGAACAGCCACATGCCCATCTTGTTGTTGGAGAGGCCGGTGGTGCCGTGCTCGTCGGGCGAGCCGTGGTGCTCGCCGTGGCCGGCGGGGTCGACCACCGGCACCGGCGTAGCGGCCTGGGCGGTGGCGTCGTCGATGTCGGTGGACACGTCGGTCTCGTTCTCGGTCGTGCTCGTGTCGGTCACGTCGCGCCTCCCACGACGGCCAGGTCGGTTCCGGGCCCGGCGTCGGGCTCTTCGGGGTCGTAGTCGCTCTCGTCGGCGACCGACGGCTCGAGCGCCCATCCGAACATCGACACCACGATGAGGGCGGCGGCGACGATGGCGATGAGGCGGTTGTAGATGATGCCGAAGCCGACGAACGGCAGCATGAAGGCGAGGACGAGCGGCCAGTAGGACGGCGACGGCAGGTGGATGTGGTGGTCGGCGTTGGCCTCTTGCTCGGCGAGGATGTCCTCGGCCGTCGCCACCTTCTGCAGGTCGTGATGATTGCCTTCGCCCACGTCGGCGTACTTGCGATGGAAGAACTCGTCGAGTGCGTGCACCTCGGGCAGCGAGTCGAAGTTGTGCTCCTTGGGCGGCGACGTGGTCATCCACTCCAGGGTGCGGGCGTCCCACGGGTCGAGCGGCGCCGGGGCTCCCTTGCGGGTGGTCTGCACGACGTTGATGAGGAACATCAGCACGCCGAGGGCGAGGATGAACGCTCCGACCGACGAGACCTGGTTCCAGAAGCCGAGGTTGAAGAAGCCTTCGCCGGCCCGGTAGTCGGTCCAGACGTACATGCGGCGGGGCTGGCCCTGGAGGCCGATGATGTGCATCGGGCCAAACGTCAGGTTCATGCCGATGATCATCAGCCAGAAGTTCCACTTGCCGAGCTTCTCGCCGAGGCACTTGCCGAAGATCTTCGGCCACCAGTAGTAGAAGCCGGCGAAGAACCCGAGCACGGCGCCGCCGAACAGCACGTAGTGGAAGTGGGCGACGATGTAGTAGGTGTCGGTCTGCTGCGTGTCCGATGGGGCCACGGAGTGCGTGACGCCGGAAAGACCGCCGATGGTGAACTCGACGATCATGCCGACGGCGAAGAGCATCGCCGTCGTGAACTTCAACTTGCCGCCCCACATGGTGAGCGTCCAGTTGACGATCTTGACGCCGGTGGGGATGGCGATCGCCATCGTGGCCACCGAGAACACGGCGACGCTGACGGGACCGAGGCCGGAGGCGAACATGTGGTGGGCCCACACACCCCAGCCGACGAAGCCGATGGCCGCGCCCGAGAAGACCACGAACGGGTAGCCGAACAGCGGCTTCTTGGCGAAGACGGGCAGGACCTCGGAGATGATGCCGAACGACGGCAACACGAGGATGTACACCTCGGGGTGGCCAAAGATCCAGAAGAGGTGCTGCCAGAGCAGCGGGTCAGCACCGGCCTCGACGGTGAAGAACGTGGCGTCGAAGCTGCGCTGGAACATCAGCAGGAACAGGGCGACGGTGATGACCGGCATGGCGAACAGGAGGAGGAACTGGATCACCAGCACCATCCACGTGAACACCGGCATCCGCATCAGCGACATGCCCTTGGTGCGCATGTTGAGCACGGTGACGATCAGGTTGACGGCGCCGGTGAGCGAGGCGATGCCGGTGATCTGCAGGCCGAGCGTCCAGAAGTCGATGCCGTTGCTCGGGGAGAACGCCACGCTCGAGTTCGGCGCGTACATGAACCAGCCACCGTCGGCGGCGCCGCCGAGGAACCAGGACAGGTTGACGAAGATGGCGCCGAAGAGGAAGCACCAGAAGCCGAAGGCGTTGATGCGCGGGAAGGCGACGTCACGGGCGCCGATCTGCAGCGGCAGCATGTAGTTGGCGAACGCCGACGCCATCGGCATGGCGAAGAGGAACACCATGGACGTGGCGTGCATGGTGAACATCTGGTTGTACAGGTCGGCCGACAGGACCGTGCCGTCGGGGCCGGCCAGCTGGGCCCTGATCAGCAGCGCCTCGATGCCGCCGACCACGAAGAAGACGATGGCGGCGGCGCCGTACATGATGCCGAGCTTCTTGTGGTCGACCGTGAACACCCACGAGCGCCAGCCGGTGGCGGCAACGGGACGCTTGAAGGCTCCGAAGGTACGCGACGGAGTGACCGGAGGCGCCACCACGGGCGCACCCACGGTTGCGGGGACGGGTCGTTCGATGATCGCCATGTCAGTTCAGCTCCAGCAGGTACGCGATCAGGGCGTCGATCTGTTCCTCGGAAAGGTTGAGGTTGGGCATGCCACGGGGCAGGCCGTTGGTCTCGGCCAGTTCGTCCTGCTCGGTGAACATCGGCTTCTTCTCGGGGGCGTTGCGCAGCCACTCGCGCAGGTCGACCTCGTTGAGACATTCTGCCGTGACGCCCTCGAGGTACGCCGCTCCGAAGTCCTCGGGCTCGGCCTCCCAGACGGCCTCGCGGCACTCGGGGGTGAGGAGGTCCCACGTCGCTCCGGCGAAGGTGTTGCGAGACATCAGATGCGTGAGGTTCGGCGCAGCTCCCGAGTACACGTTGTCCTCGGGGGCGGCGATGACGGGCTGGCCGTCGGCGCCGACCTGGCCGTTGACCTGGTGGCAGCGCGAGCAGTTGGAGATGAACAGGGCCTCGCCTTCCTCGGCGAGCTCACCGCCTTCGATCTCGCCGACCGGCTCGAGCTGGTTGGCCACCCACGTGGCGAAGTCGGCTTGTGAGAGCGAGACGATCTCCATGCGCATGTTGGCGTGGGAGAGACCGCAGAACTCGGCGCACTGACCGGCGTAGATGCCGGGGTGATCGGCGTGCAGGCGGAGGGTGTGGATGCGGCCAGGGACCATGTCGCGCTTGCCGTTGATCTTCGGGACCCAGAAGCTGTGGATGACATCACGACTCGTGCCGCGCAGCAGCACGTTGGTGTCTTCGGGGATGACGAGCTGGCCGCTGGTGACGATGGCCTGGTCGATCGCCACGCCGCCGCAGTCGCCCGCGGGGTAGTCGATCTCCCACCACCACTGCTGGCCCGTGACGTTGACGACGCACGCGGTGTCGTCGGTCTTGTTGAGCGCCATCAAGGTTCCGACCGTGGGGACGGCGACACCGATCAGGATGAGGGCGGGCAGGATCGTGAGACCGATCTCGAGGGCCGGCTTGCCGTGCGTCTGCTCGGGAATGGCCTGGCCGCGGTCGCGGTAGCGGAACACGCACCACATCACGGCCAGGGCGACGATGACCAGCACCAGCCCGGCGATGGCGAACACCGGCCACTGCAGGTTGTGGATCTTCTGGGCGTTGTCGCCTTCGGGTTGCCAGGTGTCCTGCGGCGCATCCTTGGCACAGGAGGCCAGCAGGATGACCAGACCGAGCGCGGCGAACGGCAGTGCCCGCCGGCCTGTCGACAGGCGCGCCTTCGATTCGGCGGGACGAGCCGGGCGTTGGCTCCACAGACTCACGGAACGATCACCTCAACAGACTGATTGTCGACCCCGGGCACGACGAACTCGAAGTGGTTCGTCTCGGACGACGCCGCACCGATCTCGAACGTCAGCAGCTGGCTGCCGTCGGCCTCGGCGAGCGCGGTGCAGAGCTGCTCGCGTGCGGCGTGTTCGGCATCGGTCGATTCCCCTGCGTCAGCGCCGCTGTCGGCACCCTCGGCCGCGGTGGCCTCGCCGAGCAGGAGCACGAGGCGGCGGTCGTCGTCGCTCTCGTTGCGGAAGATGATGTTGGTCGGGTTGCTCCGCGTGATGGTGATCGCGGAGTGGTCACCCGGGATGCCGATGGTGCGAGCGACGAGCGTGCCGTCGCTGCGCAGGATGATCTCGCCGTGGACGTTGGCCTTGGCCCCGATGGTCTGTGAGGCGTTGTTGTCGGCATGGGTCTCGTCGGGGGTCTCGCATTCGCCGTGCGTGGCGAGCGCCCCGGTGGTCTCGTGGGTTTCGATGTCGCGGGGTCCGGCCAGTGCGGCCGCCACGCCGCCGGCGACGAGGCCGAGTACGGCGACGGCCGCCACGGCCTGCACGGTGGCGTTGCGCAGCTGCGGGCGATAGGCGACCGCAGCGCCGACGGCGAGGACCAGTGCGGCGAGCACACCGAACACGATGGGGCCACCGGTCTTGGACAGGAACAGCATGATGCGGCTGAACGAGTAGACGATGACACCCGTGGCGAGCAGGGCGAGCACCGGCATCTCGGCGGGGTGGGCGATGCGCTCGCGTACGCCGGCGTTGTACCCGACGTCGCCCGAGGCGCGCTCGCTCCAGGCCTCGATCATCCACTCGATCGTGGCGGCGAGCAGGGCGATGACCCCGAAGATGAAGACGACCGGGTAGGTGATCAGGCCGAGGACGAGCAGCACGCCGCCGCCACCCGCGACGATGGGCCAGATGCTGGGTCGGGGCGCATGGTGCGCCGCCGCCGATTCGGTGGCGGCGGTGGGATCCTTCACCGAGACGTCGGCGTCGCGGGTGAACAGGTTGATCGCCGTGATCACTCCGAAGGCGACGGACAGGCTGATGAGGCCGGTCGTGCCGAGGGAGCCGCTGACGGTGGTGCCGTAGATGATGGCCGCGACGATGGAGAGGAGCGTGGCGCCGATGAGGAGGCGCGACCCGGTGGGAATCATTTGGTGACGAACACGATCAGCCACACCGCCGAGACGACCCCGGCGATGACGTACCAGTAGAGGGCATGGGCCGACACGAGCTCCGTGTCGGACTGGCGTCCGCCGAGCAGGCGGAACGCCGTGACGCCGGTGAACACGACGCCGATGATGAGCAGGGCGACCATCGCCCCGGTGATGGCATAGAACATCGGGGCATAGCCGGAGTCGGCCACCGGCATGTCCATCCTGTTGTAGATGTACGCCTGGGCGTTGATGGCAGCGAGGCCGATGACGCCGACGAGGCCGAGGGCGAGGCCGACGTGGATGCGGTCGTGGCGCCGGGCGGCGTAGACGGCCCACTGTGCGAACAGGGGAATGGCGAGCACGCCGATGAGCATCACGTTGGCGGGCACGCCGGGGATCTCGACGCCCTGGGGAAGCCACGCTTCTCCGGCGTCCATCACCTCTTCACGCTTGCGGATGAAGACGGCGAGCATGCCGCCCATGAGCATGATGGCGCCCAGCGACGCGATGGCGGTGCCCACGAACACCTGCCGGCGGGGCGGCGGGGCCGGGGCGGCGGGGAGTGCGTACGTCACTGCTTCTCCTTCGACTGCGTTCCCCGGCCACGCAGGCCGCGTGAACGGCGTGCTCCGCTAGCGCTCCGCACACCTTGACCGCGCGAACCTCGGGACGCTCGCTGCGCTCGCTGAACTCCGGACATCACGGTGCGACCTCTGTCGTCGTGATCTTGAGGTCGGTCAGGGGCTCGGGCGAACGAACGGCGGGCGTGGTGGCGAAGTTGCCGGCGGGCGCCGGCGATGTGGTGGCCCACTCGAGCGTCTGGGCATCCCAGGGATCGTCACCGGCGGTGGCGGCGCTGCCGGCGGGCTTCAGGAGGAGCCCGAGTACGGCGAGGACGGTGACGGCGAAGGCGGCGTGGCCGACGGTGACGGCGACGTTCCAGAGGGCGCTCGGGCCCTCGTAGTCGAACACGACCGCGCGGGCCGGCTGGTCGGCGAAGCCGGCGATCAGATAGGGCACGGAGGCGAGGACCGCACCGAGCGCTCCGAGCAGGGCCAGGCCGTACGCCGGAGCGTCGGGCACCTTGGCGCCGGTCCACTTCGGGAACCAGTAGACGATCCCTCCGAGGCCGGCGAGCACGGCCCCGTACACGAGCGCCACGGTGGCGCCCTCCTCGAACACGGTGCCGTCGAGCCCGAGATCCTCGATGCCGCTGGCGGCCGCGCCGAGGATGCCGATGGCGACGAGACCGACGCCCAGCAGGGCGAAGACGAAGGGGGCGATCGGCTTCGGGGTGACCGCGGCGCCGGCGCGGCGCTCGGCCTTGCTCGGCGGCTTGGCGAGCAGGGCTCCGACGGCGAGGACGACGACGATGCCGAGCAGCGGCAGCAGCGACAGCATCGCCCAGTTGAGCAGGTAACCGAGGCGGGTCAGCCAGTTGCGACCGGTGACCGGACCGCCCGTGCCCGGCAGCCGGAACTTCTGCTGCTGGGTGACGCCGGCGAGGATGCCCACGCCGACGAGGGAGATGCCGGCGAGCAGAACGCCGCGCATCGGCAGGCGCTTGCGGAAGACGACCGGGAGGAACTCGGCGAGCAGACCGACGGCGGGCACGGCGAAGAGGGCCAGCGACGGCCCGGTGAGCAGCCACGCCCCCCAGTCGTTGGTGCCGGCGCCACCGCCGAACAGCGACGTCTCGGCCGTGGCGTAGCGATCGTCCATGTAGAGGTAGGCGAGGACGCCGACGAGGATCGGCAGGACGAGCACGACGCCGAGCGCATGGATCAGCGACGCCCAGGCGAACGGCGGGACGCGGTGCAGCTTCATGCCGGGGGCCCGCGTGGTGAGGACCGACGTGGCAACCGGCACGGCGACGGCGATCAGGCCGAGAGTGACGAGGACCAGCGCGCCGATGTAGAGGCGGACCATGTCGGCGTCGCCGCCTTCTGGGCCGCCGTTGTTGAACAGCGAGATGATGAGCAGCACGACGCCGCCGAGCCACGTCCAGAAGCCGGCGGCCGCGAGTCGAGGGAAGGCGAGGCTACGAGCACCGAGTTGGAGCGGCACGGCGAAGACGGCGAGACCGAGCAGGAGCGGGACGACACCGCCGAGCACCAGACCGACGCGGTACCCGGCGAACAGCTCGGGAACGATGCGATCGGGCAGGAGATCGCCGTCTCCGCTGATTCGCTCGGCCCCGAGCAGCGCCCCGAGGACACCGGTCACGAGCGTGGCGAGGAGCGAGGCGGTCACGAGGAGGCGACCGATCACCTTGTGATCGCTCGATGTGAGCGCGGCGACGATCGACGAGGTGACCGCTCCGGAGGTGGAGCCGGTGTCGTCGGCGACGTGATGAAGGGTGGGGTCGAGAGTGCTCATTCGTGTCGGGCTCTGTACGCGGTGCCGGCACTGCGGCCCACCGCGGGGCGGGGAGAGGCAGCATGGCCGAGTTCGGCCGTGACTCTACTTGTAGGCCGCCTGGCGGCATGAAATCTGTGCGAGGTCACGGCGGCGACAGGGGTCATGCCAGGATCAGCACGTCGGCGGTGATGGCGGCGAACAGAAGCGTCACGTAGGTGATGCTGTAGGCGAACACCCGCATGCTCCCGGCCGGGCTCGGCCGCTTGGCGAGGGCATACGTGCCGCCCAGGAAGCCGACCCCAAGGACGATCGCCGTCGCGGTGTAGATCCAGCCGAGATCGGCCACGGGAGCGAGCACCAGCGTGCTCGCCACGAGGGCGACGGTGTAGCCGATCATCTTCCGTGCGGCCTCTTCGAGGGGCACGACGGCCGGCAGCATCGGGACGTCGGCGGCCCGGTAGTCGTCGGCATAGCGGATGGCCAGCGCCCAGAAGTGGGGCGGCGTCCAGAGGAACATCGCAATGAAAAGTACGACCGGCGCCCAACCGAGCGAGTCGGTGACCGCCGCCCATCCGACGAGGACCGGCACGGCGCCGGCGGCGCCGCCGATGACGATGTTGTGGCGGCTCGAGCGCTTGAGCCAGATGGTGTACACACCGACGTAGAAGAGCATCGCCGACAGGGCGAGCACGGCCGACAGGAGGTTGGCCCCGGCCCAGAGCACGGCGAAGGCGACGACTTCCAGGGCGGCGGCGAACACGAGCGCCTGGCGAGGCTGGATGACGCCGGTGACCAGGGGGCGGTCCTGGGTGCGCTTCATCATCGCGTCGATGTCGCGATCGATGTACATGTTGAAGGCATTGGCGCCGCCGGCGGCGAGCGTGCCGCCGACGAGCGTCACGAGCATCAGCCACAGCGACGGCCATTCGCCGGCAGCCAGCACCATGGTGGGGATCGTGGTGATGAGAAGGAGCTCGATGATCCGCGGCTTGGTGAGTGCGATGTACGCACCGACGACCGACTTCGGCTGCTGGCGCGCGCCGTGAGCGCGCTGCGAGAGTCCACCTGGAGCGAGGCGCGAGGGGACGAGTGGGCGGCTGCCGACGGCCATAGCGGCTCCATCGTAAGGCACCCTCGCCCCGCCCGGCCAAAGTCGACGTGCGTCACCGTCCGGAGTCCGGCGGGCGATGGGTCAGCCTGCGTGGCCTGCGGGAACGCATCCGGTTGAATGTTCGGGTGAGTGACGCACCGGACGTGGCAGTCCTGGACGCCCCCACCACCGACGAGATCGTCACCGAAGATCGTCCGTGGATCGTGTTGGTGTGGAACGACCCGATCAACCTGATGAGCTACGTCACGTTCGTGCTCCAGAAGCTGTTCGGCTACTCCCTCGAGAAGGCCACCGAGCTGATGCTCGACGTCCACGAGAAGGGCAAGGCGGTCGTCGCCAGCGACACGCGCGAGCGGGCGGAGATGCACGTGTTCCGCCTGCACGAGCACGGGTTGTGGGCCACCATGGAGCATGACGAGTAGGGATGCACGTTGAGCGGCGATGAGTAGCACGGGGGCCTTCTCGCGCGACGGCGAACGCTTCGTCCTGCGCCTCGCGGCGGATGAACGGGTGCTGCTCGGTCGGCTCCTCGACGAGCTGCGAGCACTGCTGAGCGCTCCCGACGGAGCCACGACCGCACCGGCCACCGTCCGGTTGTTCCCGGTCGCCCACCCCGACGACGCCGAGATGGAGGCCGAGTATCAGCGCCTGATGCGCGACGAACTGGTCGCCAGCCGGCTCGCCGGCGTCGCCACCGTGGAAGAGGTCCTCGCGGCGGCGACGCCCGGCGGTCGACGCGGGCGCCGCTCCGACGTGGTCACCTTCACCGAGGATCAGCTGCTGGCGTTCATGCAGGCCGTCAACAGCATCCGGCTCGTGCTTGGGACCCTGCTGAACGTCGACGAAGATGACGAGCCGGCCGATCACACCGACGACTCCAGCCACGTCTCCGGGGTGGTCGACACTCCCGAGTACCACCTCTACGCCTATCTCTCCTGGATCCTCGACTCGGCCGTGGCGGTGCTGTCGCCGGGCTCGGTGGGATGACCGCACGACCCAGCGCTGAGGAACGGCCATTCGTCCGGTGGAACCTCGCCGACGCGCTGCTAGTGTTCCGTTGCTCTCAACCGGAGACGTTCTAGCCCCCATCGTCTAGTGGCCTAGGACACCACCCTTTCAAGGTGGCGGCACGGGTTCGAATCCCGTTGGGGGTGCGCACATATCTACTGCCGCAAACCAGTTGCGTTATGTCACTGGGTCCCGTGGTGAAGTCTGGAGTTCACGCCGGCCTGTCAAGCCGGAGGTCGCGGGTTCAAGTCCCGTCGGGACCGCTGCACGAGCAATCGTGCTCTCGGTCGAGTAGCTCAGTCGGCAGAGCGTCCGCCTGAAAAGCGGAAGGTCACCGGATCGACGCCGGTCTCGACCACCCGAGTCCCGCCGCAGCGGCTGCTGGCGCCCAGACCCGTGATCGGACGTTGTCCGCCTGTGACCTTCAACGCCGGGCGTTAGCGATCAGGTGGTCTCGCGGATCTGGGCATAGGCACTGCGGATGGCGGCGATGTCGTCATCGAGTTGCTCGTGACGGGTAGACGCTTCGAGGACGAGATGGGCTTGGCGTCGGAGTTCGGTGGTCCGGTCGTGGTAGCCGTCAGCGGTCACTGACTCGATCAGTGATGCGAGGGTGTCGAGGAGATAGCAGCACACGGCGGGATCGGCGCTGCCGGCGCGCCGGATCTCGTCAAAGGCGAGCCCGATCAGTGCGTCGTGGGAGGGTCTGCGTTCCATGACGACCGTGCGGTCGCCGTTGGTGGTGACCGCAGGTGGTGGTTCTCGGCGGAGGAGTTCGGAGAGGATCGCCGCGGTGTGGAAGATGGCGTCCTGGGCGGTGGTCGGGTCGTTGATTCCGGGTGAGAGCGCTCTGAGGGCGATGTCGACGGTCTGGCGAAGTCCGTAGGTGACGTCTTGTTGCATCGTGCGGGTGTGACCGATCACGACCGCCGACCGGAGTTTGCCGATGAGCTCGTCGTCGCTGGGCGGCGTGATCGACATCAGCGGGCTGTGGGCGATCGCGTACTGGCCGGCTTCGGTGTGGACGCGGACCGTCGCGCCGTCGGGAACGAGGTCGATGATCGTGTCGGTATCGATGAGTTGGATCCAGCCCGATCCGTCCGATCGCACGACGGTCGTCGGCTGGCTCGATTTCGGCGGGAGCGGCCCGGTGAGGTGCCCTGGTTCGGCGGGTTCCCACGAGGCGTGGATCTGGGTGACGGTCTCGCGGCGGATCCGTTCCAGGATCTCGCTGACGTCCATCGTGTGGGCGTTGTGATCGATGAAGGCGACGATGGCCAAGATCGCGACGATGCCGAGCACGACGGCGACGGCCACAGAGACGTTGGGGATCACCGGTTCGCCGTCGGCTTCGAGCGCCGATCGGACGGAACGCAACACGACGATGCAGTAGGTGAAGGTGCCGACGACGAGCGCCATCACCCGCTTGTTGAACGGATCACGGAACAAGGCGTGCACGACCCGCGGCGAGTATTGGCTGGACGCCAACTGCAGAATCAGCAGCGACACGGAGAAGGCGATCCCAGCAAACGAGATCGTGGCGGCGGCAATCGCTCCGAGCAGGGTGCGGGCGCTCTCGACCGTCGAGGTGAACCCGAACGGAAGCTCGGCGAGCGTGATGTCGACGCGGCGATCGACGGCGAGCAGGCCGAGACCGAGCACAGCCGCTGCCACCACCGCTGACATCGGAACGAAGAACAGGCTCGATCGGAGGCGCTCGACGATCGAGCTGAGTCGTACCTTCATGCGCCGTCCCCAGGCTGAGCTGTTTCGCCGTTCTCGAGGATGTCCTGGGTGATCTCGTCGGTCGGCTCGACCGACGAGGTCACCATCGCATCGTTGCCGCCACCGGCGCGTCCATGATCGCCAGCTTCGGCACCACGATCACCTCGGCGTCGGTGGCGAGCGCGGCGACGATCGCCCGGTCGACCAGACGCGCCCCGTCCAGCCACCTGCTGTCGACGTCGTCGTCCGTCGAGAGGTCATCGTGGACGAGCAGCGTCTCCACACGACCTTGACGGAGAGCGTCGACGATCGTGTCGGCGTCCGTGGCGGCGAGATCCGAGTCGAGGCCGGCGCGAACGCTGTCCGCCGCGGCGGTGACTCGTTCGGCGACGAGGTTCGACAGTTGCCGTACGACCTCGTCGGCGATGCCGCCGGGTGACCCGGCTTCGACCTTGACGGCGATGTCGGCCACGTCGGTGGGGAGGTGCTCGAGCAAGAACGTCTGGGCGCGGACGTCGCCGGCGACAGCGACCAGTTGGGCGTCGACGCGCTGGGTCACTTCGGCGACAGCGTCGGCCACCTCCCGGGCGTTGTCCTCCCACGTGTTCTCTGCGCGTTGCTGGAACCGCCGTTGTGACCAGCCGCCCGGATGCCCCCGATGGATGTGTTCGGTGTCGCCGACCACGGTGTCGGTGCAGAGCACCGTGCCGCCGTCGAACGCCGTGATGTCGGCGCCGGCTCGGTCGGTCTCCACGATGACGTGGGCGATCGTTCGTTGCCGGCCCTCGATCACCGTTGCCCATCGCGGCACCGGCCCTTCGTGCACGGTGGCGACGACCGGTTCGTCGAGGTGCTCGACCAGCGTCGGCCCGTTCCGGGCTTGGACGATCACCAGTCCGGCGCTGTCACGGTGATGGAGATCGCCGACGACCCGATCCAGCTGGTCGAGTTCGTCGGCCTGCCACGTATCGGTGAGCTGTGCGCGCGCGTCTCTCCACTCGAGGTCGAACCTGGCTCGTGCGTCGTCGAGGTCGCTGGGCGTCGGCAGCGTGATCGTGGCGAACCAGTCGGATTCCTCGTTGAACGCCCTCAGGTCTGCATGAGGCACCACTCGTCGTCTCCCTTCGTGTCGGTGGCTACGGGCGAGCCCCCTGTCTGAGATCTTCTCGCCGTGTCGCTCGGTAGAGCTGTGCCGCTACTGCACCGCTCGAATGGGATGACGCTGAGACTGCCATCGGTCTCGAGCACGACCGCAGCGATCCGTTCGCGGTCTCCATACCCGCTTGCCCGGATCGCCTGGTCGACCTCGGCTCGAAGCAGGCGAGCCCGGGCCATCGCCTCGTCGTCGAAGTCGCCGCGATGGAACACGGCCGTCGCGTCGGCCCGCACGACGCGAGCCGCCCATCGAGTGCGTGTGGAAAGCCACGACACCGCCCACTGTGCGGTGACGAGCAATGTGATCGCGACACTGCCCTCGATGAACGACACATCACGCGACAACGCGATCGTTGCCAGGACCGATCCGAGTGCAACGGTCACGACGAGATCGAACGCACTCATCTTTGCCAACGTGCGCTTGCCGGAAACCCGCAACTCGATCACCATCACCAGATACGCCGCCGCACCCACGGCGATCACCCGCCACACGTTCGACCACCCGTCGAACCACATCGACGGTGTCACGACGGTCCCGACGTCGAGCGGTCCACAATCAGCGCGAGCGAGCGGAATCTCGTCGACTCGATTCTGCCGTGATCGGTCACCCGGGCTGCTGGTCGAGCCCGCATCCCTTTCAACGTGAACGGCCACCACAAAACGTCCATCCTGCAAATCACCTCCAGTGGACCCGACGTTCCGATCGAGGTCCTCCCGTCACTGCGCGTCATGGTCGACGCAACGCTCGATTCGCTGCGTCTCCTCTCGGCCCGACAGATCGGGAACCCACCCTCGGGTCGAGTCGAGAACAACGTGATGCTTCTAGGTTCCCGTCCGAGCGAGGGCGGAAACCACAACCACGTTGCAGTCCTGTCACAATCCCGCGCGCCGGGTCACCGGACGCCCGCGATTCGCTGATGCCACCCGCATATCCGCTCGGGCCTGCGGATACCCAATCGGTATCCGACCACAGCCCCAAGGAGTTGCCATGTCCGTTGCCTCTCAGATGCTCCGCACGTCACCAAGCCAGCTCGGCTTCGACCCGGACCCGCTCGTGGCGTGCATCGACGCCTGTCTCGACTGCACCCAGGCCTGCACCGCCTGCGCCGACGCGTGTCTCGGTGAAGAGATGGTGGCCGACCTGCGCCGGTGCATCACCAGCGATCTCAACTGTGCCGACATCTGCGACACCACCGCCCGGGTGCTGTCCCGCCAAGCCGGCTACGACGCCGTGCTCACTCGCGCGGTGCTCACCGCGTGCCGGGATGCCTGCCGACGCTGCGCCGAAGAGTGCGACCGTCACGCCGACATGCACGAACACTGTCGCGTGTGTGCCGACGCCTGCCGGCGCTGCGAGCACGCCTGCGACCAGCTCCTCAGCGCATAGTGACATGGCGACCGACACCGCCAACGGCGGCGATCTCCACGAGACTGGACGAGACGACGCCAAGAGGACGGAACGACGGCACTACGTGCGCTTCGGGGCCATGACCGCCACCTCGACGGTGATGATGTTCGCTCTCATGTTCAGCAGCGACAACGTCCGCGAGGACTGTTGACGCACGGCGAGCGTCGCACGGACCGCACGGACCTCCGACGCTATGCACCAGCGTGAGCGACGCCTTCGACCTCGGTTCCGGCTCGTTGACGAGGTCGCCACCGGCAGTTCGGACGCGTTCGACGACGGCGTCGACGTCGTGGGTGGGTACCTGCAGGGCGGCGACGCCGGGACGCTTGGCCAGGGTCGCGGCTCGCGGTTCACGACGAACCGCTGCCGTCGGGATCGTCGCGGCGGTCAGTAACGGAGGAGGGCGGCAAGCGGGCCGGCGGTCCGGTCGAGCGACTCTGTCGTGTTCCAGAGCCGACCGTTGGTGCGCAACGTGGCGAGGATCGCCTGGTCGACGCGACGGTCGTCGTGGGCGTCGGGTGCCACGAAGAGCGTCTCGACTCGTCCTTCGGTGGCACGGTCGACGATCTCGTCCAGGTCAGCCGACGTCAGGCCGGTCCCAGCCGCCACGCGATAGCGGGCGACCAGGCGGTCGCGCTCACCGGTGAACGTGGACTCGACCAGTTGCCACGCGTCGCGATGCAGGTCCTCGACGGGTCGTCCATCTGGGCTGCCCTCCACCAAGTCGTCGACGATCCCCCGGTAGCTGCTGGCGGCCTTGAAGATCGGCAGGTAGTACGCGACGGAGGCCAGCACGAGCGGCCGGTCCCCAGACCCACGCAGGCGTTCGTCGATGCCGGTGGCCACCGCCCGGATGTAGCGCTCGAGCCTGGCCTTGTCCACCTCGTCGCCAGCACCGTGGCCGTGGAACTGCACCGCGCCCTGCCCCGCCGACCGGAACTGGAGCTGGCGTTCGGGGTCCTCATGGGCGAGCGCCTCGTCCATCGACCTCGGAACGCCAGTCAGTTCGACCTCGCCGATCCGCTGTCGCGTCGCCTCGAAGAGTCGGACCTCGTTCTGGCTCAGAGCGAGGATGAAGAACGCTCCGTCCCCCGACACGAGCGGCACGAGCGGAGCGACTCGAAACGAGTCCCCGATGTCGACGTGCTCGTCGACGTCGAGGGGCAGGCGATGGGTGGCGTCGAGGTCGGGAGCGCGGAACAACGCCAGCCCCGCGCCCTGGTACTGCCAGAACTCGTCCTGGCTCACGAGCCCGTTGAGCGGCTCGAGGAAGTCGTCGATGTCGGGGCGGCGCCAACCCGAGCCTTCGAGGCCGCGGCGGACCTCAGCCAGCTGGTTGCGCAGGACCACGGGTCCCTGCCGGACGTCAGGGCCGTACCGGTGCGTCGGCAAATACAGCGACACGCACGGCCCCGCGACCCCGTCCAGGGACAGCAGGTCGTCAGTGGTGACCACGTCGATGTGGTGCCACGGACCTCGTTGCACGGGTCCAATCTAGTGCCACGGCCGATTGGCGGTCGCGGGACGAGGCGAGCTCCTTCGACCAGTTGTGGGACGCGGGGGCGTCGGCGGCGACCGGGCGGTGGCCAGCAGCATGGCCGTGGCGGCGCTCGGAACTGCCCCGGCCGGGTGTGTGTGAGCCAAGCTGTCGGAATGGCGGCGTTCCCGATTCGTGGCTTCGAGGAACGGGACTCGTCGGCCCGGCGCATCGACGAGCAGTCGACACGATGAGCGCGCGATGGTTGGGCGGCGGGCGGATCGCCCTCCGCCATCCCGCCCAGTACATCGTCGTGACGTTCTTTGTCACGAGCATGTTGGGTACCGCGCTGCTGTCATTGCCGATCTCGACGCAGAGCTCAGGACGAGCGCCCCTGACCACGGCGATGTTCACCGCGATGTCGGCGACGTGCGTGACGGGGCTGTCGGTCATCGACACCGAGGGCCACTGGAGCGGCTTCGGACAAGCCGTGATCCTCGGTCTGATCCAAGTCGGCGGACTCGGCATCATGACGCTGTCGTCGCTGCTCGTCATCGTGTTGAGTCGCCGCCTGGGGATTCGTCAGCGCGTCGTCGCCGCCGCGCAGACCGGAACGCTGCGGCTCGGCGACGTCACCTCGTTGGTGAAGGCCGTCGTCACGATGACGGCGTGTGTCGAACTGGGCGTGGCCGCCGTCCTCCTTCAGCGGTTCTGGATCGGTCACGACGAGTCATTGGGGCGCGCCGCCTATCTCGCCGTGTTCCACTCGGTGTCGGCCTTCAACAACGCGGGATTTGCGCTGTTCCCCGACAACATGATGCGGTTCCAGGACGACCCGATCCTCCTGCTCGCGCTCGCCGCGGCGATCGTGATCGGCGGATTGGGGTTTCCCGTCTGGCACCAGATCGCGTCCGGTCGTCGCCGCATCCGCCAGTGGGATCTCCACGCGAAGTTGACGGTATCGACGACCGTTGTCCTCGTCGTGTCGGGATGGTTGCTCTTCGCCGCGTTCGAATGGACCAACGCTTCCACGCTCGGACCGCTGTCGACACGTGATTCCCTGGTCAACGGCCTGTTCCACAGCGTGACGACACGCACCGCCGGCTTCAACTCCGTGGATGCCGCGTCGCTCAACGACACGTCACATCTGCTGACGATGATCTTGATGTTCATCGGAGGTGGCAGCGGGTCCACAGCGGGCGGCGTCAAGGTGACGACGTTCGCCCTCCTCGGCTGGGTCATCTGGGCCGAGGTCCGCGGTGAGCGGGATGTCGAGGTGTTCCGTCGACGGGTTCCGACCGATGTGCAACGGCAGGCGTTGACCGTTGCACTGATGGCGGTCGGAGGTGTCGTGGTGTCGTCGATGATCCTGCTGGCGCTCACGCCGCACGAGCTGTCCGACGTCGTCTTCGAGTCCGTGTCGGCGCTCGGCACGGTCGGACTGTCGACGGGTATCACGCCCCTGCTGTCGACCCCGGGCCAGCTCCTCGTGACGGGGCTCATGTTCATCGGACGGGTCGGGCCACCTACCCTGTTCGCCGCGCTCGTTCTGCGAGCGCGTGAACGTCTGTATCGGCACCCGGAGGAGCGGATCATCATTGGGTGACAAGTCGCGGCGCCAGTGGACCCTCGGCCAGCACGGCGGCCCTGCGCGCGCAGAACCGGGCGAGTCGATCGCCGTGCTCGGTCTGGGCCGATTCGGTGGTGCGCTCGCCTCCGAGCTCGTGCGCTTGGGATACCAGGTGCTCGGGGTCGACGTCAGCGAGTCGACGGTCCAGTACTACTCCCCCACCATCACGCACGTCGTCCAGGCCGATGTCACGAACACCGCGGCACTCGTCCAGTTGGGGATCGACGAGATGCCCCATGCCATCGTCGCCGTGGGTTCGGACCTCGAGGCGAGCATCCTCGCCACCGCAGCCCTCGACGAAGTCGGCGTGCGGTCGGTGTGGGCGAAGGCGGTGAGCCGCCAGCACGGTCGGATCCTCGAGCGCGTCGGCGCCCACCACGTGGTCTACCCCGAGCACGACATGGGCCACCAGGTCGCCCACATGATCGGTGGGCGGATCCTCGACTGGTTCCAGCTCGACGAGCGGTTCGCCCTGGTGGAGACGGCGGTACCGGAAGAGCTCGTGGGGCGCACACTGGCCGACTCAGCGGTCCGCGAACGGTTCGGGGTGACCGTGGTGTGCGTGAAACCTGCGGGTGGGTCGTTCACCTACGCAACGGTCGACACGGTTCTGGCCCGGGGTGACCTGCTCGTGGTGGCCGGCGAGACGGCGGCCGCGGAGGCGTTCGCGAGGCGCGCGTAGCTCGACGGCGCCGTCAGACGGCGACCTTGTAGAGCTTCGCCGCGTTGCCGCCCATCACCTTCTTGATGTCTTCGACATCGTGCTCCTTCAGTCGCTCGAGCGCGTAGTCGACGGGGTTCGGGTAGAGGCACGTCGGGTGTGGGAAGTCGGTCTCGAACATCACGTTGTCGAATCCGACGTCGGCGATCGAGTGGCGCGGCGCGGAGTCTTCGAACCAGAAGGTGGCGTAGACACTCTGGCGGAACAGCTCCTGCGCGCTGGGCCGTTGCAGCGCCGGGTCGTCGGGCAGTGCCTCCTGGAGCTGGTAGTCGGTGCGCTCGAGGACGTAGGGGATCCAGCCGATGCCGCTCTCCACCGACACGAACTTGAGCTTCGGGTAGCGGACGAGGATGTCGCTCGTGACGAGGTTCGAGAGGAAGTTCGAGTTGGTGAGCTCGAGCTGCACGCACATGAGGACGTAGGCCCGGTGGGCGTCCTGCGACGCCCACGTGCGGGCGCCGTACATCGAGCGGAACTGGTCGGAGCCGCCGCTGTCACCCGAGCCGATGTGGATGTTGATCGGGAAGTCGAGCTCGCTGCACAGCTCGTACATCGGGTCCCAATGGCGATTTCCGAGGTCGGGCAGGCCGCCGTTGAAGGGTTCGCCGCTCATCGCCATGCCGCGCAGTCCCATGTCGTGGCAGCGCTGGATCTCGGCCAGCGTGTGGTCCATGTCCCAGAACGGCACGAGCATCTGTGGCAGCAGGCGGTCGTTGCTCTCGGCCTGCCACTCGGCGACCGCGTCGTTGTAGATCTGCACGATCGCGTAGGCGAGGTCGCGATCCTCCAGCCTCAGCAGCCGGCCGGCGCCGAAGCCGGCGACGTTCGGGTAGACGATGTGAGCCCACACACCCTGCTCGTCCATCACCTCGAGGCGGGCGGACACGTCCCAGGAACCGGCGTGCGCCTCGTCGACGGTGATGTGGTTCATCATGTCGATGTTCCAGAACTTCGTCTTGACGCCGTCCTTGTCGATGATGCTGCCGGCGCCGGCGTTCATCAGCTCGAGGCCGTCGACGTACCACTTGTTGAGGCCGTCGGCGTTGGGCCGCACCAGCGGGACGCGGTCCTTGTACTTGGCTGGTGCCCGCTTCGTCCACAGATCGGCCGGCTCCGTGAAGTGGGTGTCGGAGTCGATGATCTTGAAGTCAGGACCCAGCAGTTCGTGCGCGATGCTCATGGTTCGCCTGTCTCTCCGTGCTCGTGATGCCAGGGCCCCGGTGGTCCTTCGCGGATCACATCATATACGATGCATTCTGAGCCTGCTGGGTCGTGTCAGGTGGCGATGTCGAGCCAGATCGCCCCGACGCTGATCGCGGCGACAGCGAGCAGCGAGGCGGCGATCCATCGTCTGTCCCGTCGCAACACTCCTTCGAAGGCGAGATAGAAGAGCCCCCCGACGCCGGCCAACACCGCAGGTGGAAGGATCCAGAGCGCAGCGAGCCCGCCCACCAACCCGGCCCGCCACTGGCGACCCCAGAGCACCGCGGCGGCGATCCAGCCGAGCGCCCAATAGACGTACATGGCCCAGAGCGGCACGGGGTGGCCCCACTCCAGCACCGACGAGCCGAGCGACCACACGAAGCTGACGATCCCGGAACAGGCGAGGATCAGCCAGAGGATGACACCGGCCTTCTTGGCCAGGCCCGCGGCGGAGACGCCGCGCTTCCAGCGCGTGCGGAGGGAAACGGCGGCCCACATGATCGATCGCTTGAGCCACGGGACGCCCGCCGAACGCATCATCTCCCAGAACATGAAGTCCGCCAACGCGTCGCTCTGCAGCGCCCCGCTGTCACGCGTCGGCTGGATCAGCCCATCGTGGATGATCGCAGCCGGCGTGTGCAGCCCGTAGGAGTTCTCGAACCAGCGGACGAATGGAGGGATCGACGCGAGATCGGTTTCGACGAGCTCGGTCTCGCCGTCTCGTGGACTCTTGAACAGCGAGGCAGACTCGACCATCGCTCGTGCGGCCTGGTCGTCGAGCTTGTGGAGCTTGGCGACCCGCGCCGCGAGGCGCTCCTTACCCTCGTCGTGGCTGTACCGGAAGTCGGACATCACGGCGAACTCCTTGCGGTTCACCTGGACGAGTCCGAGCCATTCCGACCTGACCTCGAAGCCTGGCGCGACGGGCCACGGGTTCCAAGGACCTTCCTGTGCCCAGTCGTCCGGCGGCGGCTCGTCCACCTGCTCTGACATCGTCATCCCCCTCTGCTCCGCTCCGACCGGCGATTCTTACCGGTCGACCGGTAGAACTCTGCCGCATGAAGATTCCTTTGGCGATCGCTGCGGGAGCGCTGGCGGCATCGACGATGGCCACGGCCGCCGGAGCCCGGGATTTCGTCACCACCACCGTCGGCGACACCACCCCGTTCGCACGGATGCTGCAGCTCATGCCGGAGGACGCCGCCGTGCTCGGCGGCTCGATGACGATCCAGTACACCGACATCGAGGCGCTCTGGCGCCGGGCCGGCGTCGACGGCGATGCGGACGACCGCCTCGCGGCGTTCCATGACATCGCGTGGATCGACACGTTCCCACAACCGCCGATCATGTTCGGCAACCGCCTGCCGGAGCAGGACCCGTTGTCCGAGGTGGGCTTCGCGTTCCAACACTTGCTGCAGGAGATCGCGGTCGTCGATCCGCCCAGCAACATCGTGGTCGTCGCAACCAGTGCCTCCCCTTCCGACGTGGTCGGCGCCCTGGAGAGCGATCCCGTCTGGTCCGCCGATCTCACCACCATCGGTACCGAGTCGTCGCCGTACTTCGCGTGGGGCGAAGACGGGGCGAGCGTCGACGCGGCGCGCATCTCGACGTTCCGTCCGCTCGGCCAGCCCGGGTTCCTCGCCGTGCTCGGCGATCAGTCCGCCACGGTGGTGCACACCAACCAGACCGAGCCGATGGAGCGTGCGCTGGCGACGGCGAACGGCGCGGCGCCGTCGCTCATGGAGAGCTGGCTGTTCGAACCTGTCGTGGCCGCCGTCGCCGGTCGTGAGGTGCTCTACGCCATGGCGTTCCCCGCACCGACCCTGCCCGACCCGGCCGCAGTCATCGCCGCCGACGGAAGCCTGGCGCCCCAGCTCCTCGACGCAGCCACTCTCCTCCTGCCGTACCTCGGCATCGTCATCGTCGGCTCGACTGACGGCGGCGGCGAGGTGCAGGTCGACATCTTCGCCGTCCACGCCGACGACCACGCAGCGGACAACGTCGCCAGCGCCGAGGCGTGGCTCGAGAGCGAGTCACAACGAACGGGGACGCCGTTCTCGGAGCTGCTCCCTGGCGCGCAGGTCTCGGCCGACGGTTCCCTCCTCCGGATCACCGCCTCAGGGCAGGACACGTATCGACGCGCCGTCGCCATGGCCTACACGCGCGAACTGCTCCCGACCGGCGGCACCGGCGCCACCTCCTGACCTCCTCACTGGGCGATCAGGACGATGCGGTTTCGGATGAACAGGGCGAACCGCGCCTGACCGGTGGCCGTCAGGTGATGGCCGTCGCTGGTGAACCAGCGGTTGCGATCCTGCGCGGTGCCGGCGGCCGCGGTGCGCCAGTCGAGAATCCTCAGCTGCGGCCACCGTGCCGGCGCGGCCGCGAGGGCGCGGTTCACCGCCACGAAGTCAGCCCGGCCAGCCCGCTCGGCCAGGTTGATCCAGATCACCCGGCGCACCCCGCGAGCGACCAGCGCTCTCATCATGGCGTCGATCCTCGCCGCGAAGTTGTCGTTGGGCCTGGCGTAGCCGAGATGGACGATCACGGTGCCCGTTCCCATCGGCACCGACGCAGCAGCTGCGGTGCCCGCGGCCGCACATCCTGACGTGCACCGGCCGCCGGCCGTGTCGTAAGTGGCTGTCGCGTAGACGCCGTCGAGCAGCGCAGGGAGTTCGGAGTTTCCCGTCTCGCTAATGCTGAGCCCGATGCCGTCACCGATGAACCGCATCGAGGAGGCGACCGCTCGCGTCCGCGTGATCGCCGTAACCGTGAACCCGTGCGACGGCAAGCCGAACGCCGACCGGATCGTCAGCGCGGGGACGACGACCGTGCCGTTGGTCCCGGTCAGCCGCAGCCGGTTGTCCCACGTCCCGACGTACGGCGCGTTGGGGTCGGGCTCGGTCACCGCGTTCGTCATCCGGCCGAGCGCGTACGCCACTTCAAGCTGATCGGCGTCGATGATGCGGGCCCAGCGGTGGTGGGGATTGGCCGGCACGTCGTCGTACGGGTCAGCAACCGACGGGAACGTGCCGCCGGCGGTTCGCGGCCCGTTGGAGGCCGAGAACTCGGTGACGGCGATGCTGCCGTTCGCCTGTCGTCGCACGACGTTCGCCGTCTCGGCGATCGCCCGGTTCGCGTTGGCGCACTCGAACGTCGGGTTGCCCGCCTCGCAGGCCACCCCGGCCACCAGCGCGGTGGTCGGCGAGACCCGCCGGGCGGCCCCGCCGTAGGCCTGGCACACCGTGGTATCGCACGTGGTGGCATAGCCACCCGCCGACACGTAGCGGTTGGAGGCGAGGGCGAAGGAGCGGGCGGCCACCGCCTGGGCGCGGAGCGCGTGCATGCCGGCTCCACCTCCCGAGTTCCCCCAACTCGTCGACACCTCGCGGGACACCACACCGCGCAGGTAGGCCTCGGCCAACACGTCGTTGACGACACGAGGCGCGCCCGTGTTGTCCCTCGTCAGCTCGATCACCCCGCGGTAGTGCACGACGTAGCCCGGCGTGCAGACGCCGAGCACATCGCCGGCCGCCCCGGTCGACTCGTTGACGGTCGTGCCGAAGCGGATCGGGGCTCGGACCCCGACGGCGATGCGCGTCCAACCGCTCGTGCTCGCGCCGGGACAGGTGGGCGCGGCGATGGCGAAGATGTCGTACGTGCCGGGTGCGATCTGGCGCGCCTGGAGGGCCCCATAGGCGACGCCGTTCCACATCGCTCGGCGGACCACCGACACCACGCCGAGCGTCGTCACGCCGTCGAGCCCGACGAGGCGGACGCGCACGCGGCTGGTCGCCGCCACCGTGCTCTGCACCGTGCCGCCGTAGTACGTGCCGAGGATCGTCTGCCAGGACTGTCCGCCGTTGACGGCGCGCCCGTAGGCGCCCCATTGGCTCATGCCACGGCCGTGGCCGTTGCCGACGCCCTCGACGAGGAGCGCGACGACCTCGTTGGTCGGTGCGGTCTGCGCGGTCGCGGGGACGGGTGCGATCACCGTGGCGACGATCAGGGCAGAGGCAAAGATCGACGCCAGCCGGAAGCGCATCGTCGGGACTCTAGGTGTACTAGGTCGCGGTCGACGTCCGGCTCGTGGCGTCGCGGTGGCTAACCCGGCGCGGCCGCGGGCCCGACCACCGCCCGGTAGGCGGCGATGGCGTCGCCGTGATCGACGATCGGCGCCGGATAGCCGCACCGCTGCCTCACGTCCTCGGCGGGCCAGTGGATGCCCGGGGCGCTGACGCCGGCGAGCTCGGGCACGTACCGGCGGATGTAGGCGCCCGATGGGTCGAAGCGCTCGCTCTGGCGGATCGGGTTGAGGATCCGGTGAGGATTGGTGTCGGTCCCCGTGCCGGCGGTCCATTGCCAGTTGAGCTGGTTGTTGGCGACATCGCCATCGACCAGATGCTCCATGAAGTGCGCGGCGCCGAGCCGCCAGTCGATGTACAGGTCCTTGGTCAGGAACGAGGCCACGACCATGCGGGCGCGATTGTGGATGAACCCCTCCCGCCGCAGCTGGTTCATCGCCGCATCGACGAGGGGGTAACCGGTCTGGCCGGTCCGCCACGCGTCGAATCCGTCGGGGTCGTCGTTCCACCGATCGTCGCGGGACCGGTAATCGGTCGTCGAGAGTTCGGGCCGGGACCAGAGAAGCTGGTGGAAGAAGTCCCGCCAGCAGAGTTGCCGCACGAACTCGGCCCCGCCGGGCCGTTCGCGGAGCCGGCTGGCGACCTGACCTGGCGACAGGCATCCGAAGTGCAGGTGGGCGGAGATCCGCGACGTGGCATCGGCGGCGAGATCGTCGTGGGCGGACGGGTAACCGGCGAGGCCGCGCCGGGTCCATGCCTTCAACCGCCGTAGTCCCTCGGTTTCCCCGCCGGCCACGACCTCGGTCGACGCGGCGTGCGCAGGGTGGTCGCCGGGCCCGGTCAGCCGCCGGACGTCCTCGGGCATGACGATGCTGTCGGGCGGCGGGAGTGGGCGTCGCCACGGTGCCTCGAGCCAGCGCCGGTGGTACGGCGTGAACACCTTGAACGCGTCGCCACCCGCCGGCGTGACGCTTCCCGGAGCGACCACGGTGACGCCAGGGTGGGTGACCACCTCGTACCGGGCCCCGGCCGCTCGACGAAGGTCTCGTTCCCGCTGCTGCGCGTACCCCGAGACGTCCGCAGCGAGGTGGATGTCCGACACGCCGAACTCCGTGGCTGCCTGGAGCACCGTGTCGACCCAACGTCCGCTCCGGCGGACGAGACCGGCCCCCCGCTCACGCAGGCTGCCGTCGAGATCGGTGAGCGACTCGTCGAGGAAGCGAGCGCGGTTGGCCGACCGGGCGATCGGCAGGCGGTCATCGTCCACGAAGAGCGGGACGACGGTGTCGGAGCGGTCGCACGCCTCGACGAGCGCCGGGTTGTCACGCACGCGCAGGTCGCGCGTGAAGACGACGAGCGAGGTCGACACGGGGCCGGTCACCCTCGCCCGAGGAGGCGCCCGTGCTCGGCCAGCCAGTCGCTCAGCCGCGCCGTTCCCGTCGACGGCCCGTCGCTGTCGGCCAGCCCGTCGATCGTGGAGTACAACTCCTCGCCGGTCAGGAGCTGCTGGCGGGTGACCCGGCCGACGATCCCGGCGCCGACCGCCACCACGCGCGCCGGCACACGGACGAGGCGGGCGCGGGATCCGACGACCTCCCGAACGGCACGGACGAGCTCGATGTAGGTGGGGCGTTCCGGGCCGACCGCGTCGATCGGCGGCGAGTCGAGCGCGGCGTCGGACTCCACGCACAGCCGGGCGACGTCGTCGACGTGCACAGGACGGACGCGGTAGCGGCCGTCGCCGGGGATGGGCATCACGGGTGCCTTCCGCAGGACGCGCGCCAGCTGGTTCAACAACGCCGATGTCCCGCCGAACACCACCGCCGGACGGACGATCACGTTCGGCACCCCGGTCGCCCGCACGACGTGCTCCACCTGTGTCTTGGCACGGAAGTAGGGATACCGATCGCCGTCGTCGGCGTGCAGCACGCTCAGGTGGGCGATCCGGCGCACGCCGGCCGCGGCCGCTGCGTCCAACAGCATCGTGCTGTGTTCCACGGCCCGTGCGTACCCAGAATCGTCCCCGGTGCGCATCCAGTACGTGTTGTAGAACTCGTCCACCCCGTCGAACGCCGACGCGAGCACGCTGGGCTGGCTGAAGTCCAGTGGCCGGACGTCGATCGTGCTCCCGGCGGGCGCGGCGCGTGTGGTGAGCGTCCGTACCTGGGCGCCGCGCGACTCGAGCCGTTCGGCGATCGCCGCGCCGATGTTGCCGAACGCGCCGGTGACCAGGGCGGTCGTCACGAGCCCACATCCATCCTCGAAGTCTCCCAGAGCCGGCCAGCGCATCTCACACCGCCCCTGAAGCGCCCGGTATTTGCCCTCCGGTCGGGCGGGCCGGGTGGCCGGCCACCGCCACGTGCGGACGGGAGGGTACATACCCCACCGAAGCGTCCGGTATTTACCCTCCGGTTGGGACGGCGACCAGCGGACGGCCCTGCGCCTCGCACGGCCTTTCCGCTCACCGCCCAGGCACCAACCGTTAGGGTCAGTCGGGCAGCTGAGGCACGGAGAACCCCTCGTCGCGCCCGAGGAGCACGGCGCGGGTGAGCGCCGTCGACCCGAAGCGGTCGCGCACGTCGTCGAGCACCCGGTCCACCGACTCCCGCTCGGGTGTCTGATCGGCGTGGAAGGGCAGCGTCAACTGGACGGCGTCGTCGTCGTCGAGGTTGGCGATCGTGAGGCCGACCAGGGTGACGCCGCGTTCCTCGATCATCGGAGCCGCGCCGGCCAGCAGCCGCCGCGCCACCGCGAGGAACGTCGCCGAGTCGTCGGTGGCGCGATCCAGGCTGTGAGACCGGGTCGCCCGCGAGAAATCGTCGAAGCGGAGACGCAGGATGACCGTGCGGCCCACCCGATCAGCCGACCGCAAACGCCGTGCCACGCGATCGACGATGGCGACGAGCATCGTGTCCAACTCGGCGGAGCTGGTCGCCCCACGGCCGATCGCTCGCTGCGAGCCGATCGTCCGGCGTCGCCGGGCCGCGCGCACCGGCCGCGGATCGCGATTCGAGGCGAGGGCGTGGACGTGCCGGCCCCGATGGGGGCCGAGGATCGCGACGAGCGCTGCTTCGGGAAGGGCGGCGATGTCGGCCACCCGGCTGATACCCCTGGCGTGGAGGAGATCCGCGGTCTTGGCCCCGATGCCCCACACCCGCTCGATGGGCATCGGGTGCAGGAAGGCGAGCTCCTCGGTCGGAGGTACGTGGAGGAGGCCGTCGGGCTTGCCGGCCGCACTGGCCATCTTGGCGAGGAACTTGGTCCGGGCGACACCGACACTGATCGGGAGCCCGACGCGCTCGCGCACGTCCTGTCTCAGGCGGCGGGCGATGTCCACCGGTGCTCCGGACACACGGCGAAGCCCGCCGACGTCGAGGAACGCCTCGTCGACCGAGATCCCTTCGACGAACGGGGTGGTGTCGTCGAACACGGCGAACACCGCCCTGCTCGCCTCCGTGTAGGCGTCGAGCCGGGGAGGGACGAACACGAGGTCGGGACATCGGCGCCGCGCCTCGGCGGCGCCCATCGCGCCGCGGACCCCGTAGGCCCGGGCCTCGTAGCTCGGACACATGACCACGCCGCGGGCCGGGCTGCCGACGCCGCCGATCCCACCGACGGCGATCGGCCGACCACGCAGCGACGCGTCGTCGCGCTGCTCGACGGCGGCGAAGAAGGCATCGAGATCGGCGTGCAGGATGGTCGCCCCAGCCTCCTCGCCTCGTCGCCCGATCACGAACGTATGTTCGCGGATCGGCGGAAGGTCGTCAACCGGGGCAGCGCCCGTTCGACCCGCGGTGGGTCGGTAGTGTCGAGGTCATGGGCCGGGTTGGGAGTGCGATGCTCGATCTCGTAGTCGGGGCCGAGCAAGCGTGAGCGTGCGCGTGGCGTTCATCCGCGGCATCAACGTCGGCGGGCGCCACAAGGTGCCGATGGCTGCGTTGCGCGCCGACCTCGAAGCGGTGGGCTTTGGCGACGTCCGCACGTACATCCAGAGCGGCAACGTCGTGTACCGGACGCGAGATCAAGGCACCCCGGCCGATGACGCGGCGGCCATCGCCAAGACCATCCGGCGAGCCCACGGATTCGCCCCCGCCGTCATGGCGTTCGAAGCTGCCGACGTGGCGGCCCACCTCGACGCCAGCCCGTACCGCGACGCCGACCCGTCGCAGGCGTTCCTCGTGTTCGTCGACGGAGATCCGGCCGAGCTCGGTGATCCGACGCCGTACGCGACCGACGGCGAGCAGTGGCAGGTCGGCCCCGGGGTCGTGCACCTGTACACCCCGAACGGACTCGGACGCAGCAAGCTGGGCGGACGGTACGCCGGGGCGTCGAAGGTCGCCACGACCACGCGGAACCTGGGCACGATCGCCGCCGTGCTGGCCCTTGCCGACGGCCTGTGACGACCGACCATGCGCCCGCTGGCGAGAGACCGGATCCGATCCCGGGCGGATCCCACCCGTAACCTCGGCGCGTGTCCGACACGTACTTCGCCGCTCCCGAACTGCGCACGATCGACGGCGCCGACGCCGAGTGGTTCACGCCCAGCGAGTTCGCCCGCGGTCCCTGGGACCCCGAGGCATGTCATGGCGGGCCGCCGACGGCGCTGCTCGTGCGGGCGATGGAACAGGCCGTCCCGACGATGCGCCTCGTGCGCGTCACGGTCGACCTCGGCAAGCCGGTGCCGATGGCCGGCTTCTCGATCCGCGCGACCGTCACCAGGTCGGGGCGGTCGGTGGCGGCCACCGCGGTGACGCTGAGCGACGTCGACGGGGTCGTGCGCGCCACGGCGATCGGGCTGCACATCGCCACCCTCGAAACCCCGATGTTCGACGGTCCACTCGACAACGCAGGGATCGAGTGGCCGCAGTTCGCCGACGCCGTTCCCGGCAGGTTCCCGATCCGCAAGATCCGCCACGGGCTCACCGGGTTCCGCGACTCGGTGGAGATGCGCTACCCGCAGGGCACCGTCGCCGGCGACATCGGTTCGAGCACGGTCTGGATGCGCACCATCGGCATCGTGGCCGGCGAGGAGCCGACAGCGTTCCAGCGCATCTGCCCGCTCGCCGACTGCGGCAACGCGTTCAGCCGGCACGCCGAGGCCGAGACGGTGAGCTTCGTCAACCCCGATCTGGCCATCGCCGTCCACCGCAGCCCGGTCGGCGAGTGGTTGGGCATGCGGTCGGTGTCGCAGTGGCAGCCCGACGGCATCGGCCTCGTGGCGTCGACCCTGTTCGACGATTCGGGTCCCGTCGGCACCGCGACCCAGACGATGCTCCTCCGCCCCGCCTGATGCCCGAAGACCTGATTCTCAGCCTCCGACGGTCGCGTTTCGGGCGCTCCTGTCGGACCTGTGGGTCAGGAACAGGTGTGACCGCTCTACTTCGGCACGATCGTCTGCTCCTGAGGCTGGAGTGCCGTCGTCGGTCGTCGGACGCCGGCGCCTTGTCGGTGTGACTGGGCGGTTTGGGTCGCCGGTTGCGGTTGCCGCAATCTCCGTCATCTACCTCGGGGTCTCGACGCCGGCTCGGCTCGTGGGGATGTTTTCGGGGGCTGGATCGTGACGGTTTTCGTCACGATCCAGCCCCAGGTCACCGAATGGCACGATCGAGCCCCAGATTCTCGACGTTGTCCAGCGTCCACCCGGCCACCGACGTCGACCTCACCTTCGGAGCAGCAGCCGTCACCGGCGAAGCGGACCGACCAGCGGCCAGCAGAAGACGAGAGAGGCGCGACGGCCCCGCCGACGTGCCGACCCAGCGCGCTCCCAGAGGCCCACCCCGTGCGCACTTCCACCGTTCAGAACCCATGAAAGCGACAGGAGCGCCCGAAAACGCGACGAGAGCAGTTCACGAATCCGGATGGGGCGGGCGAGCCGCTACGAGCCGAAGGGGAAGCCGAGGTCGGGAGCCGTCAGCATCGGGGCGAAGGGAATGCCGGCGGCCTCGGCCATCGCCGCGCACGTACCGCCGCGGTCGACGATGACCGTGATCAGCACCGGCTCGGCGCCGAACGCCCGCACCACTTCGGCCGCCTCGAGCAGCGAGGTGCCGCGGGTGACCGTGTCCTCGGTGATGACGACCCGATCGCCCGGCTGGAGGGCGCCGGCGACCCGACCGGTCACCCCGTGGTCCTTGGCCTCCTTGCGCACCGTGAAGCTGCGCAACGACCGGCCCCGCGTCGCCCCGACCGCGGCCACGCCGTAGGCGACCGGGTCGGCGCCGACCGTGAGGCCGCCGATCGCGTTCGCGTCGGCAGGGATGAGATCGAGGGCGACGTCGGCGACCAGCAGGATCCCTTCGGGCCGGCAGGCCGTCTGCTTGGTGTCGAGGAACCAGCTGCTCGTGGCGCCCGACTTCAGCGTGAACTGGCCGTGCTTCACCGAGTGGGCGAGCACGTGGTCACGCAACGCGGCGCGCGCCGGGTCGAGGGGCGGGAGGTCGGCCATGGCGGCGACGCTACCAACGCGACCGTAGGCGGAACCGGTCCGGCCTCCATGAGAGTCCGCCACAGGAAATCCTGCGGCGGACCCTAACGTGGCGCCGTGTTCGACATCTCGCAGCTCCGCATCTTCACCGAGCCCCAACAGGGCGCCACCTACGACGATCTGCTCGCCGTGGCGACCAAGGCCGAGGCGCTCGGCTTCGGTGCGTTCTTCCGGTCCGACCACTATCTGGCGATGGGCGGTGCCCTCGAGGCGGGCGGCCTTCCCGGCCCGACCGATGCCTGGACGACGCTCGCCGGCCTCGCTCGAGACACGTCGACCATCCGTCTCGGCACGCTCGTGACATCGGCGACGTTCCGGCACCCCGGCGTGCTGGCCATCCAGGTCGCCGGCGTCGACCAGATGTCGGGCGGCCGGGTCGACCTCGGCCTGGGCGCCGGCTGGTACCAGGCCGAGCACGACGCCTACGCCATCCCGTTCCCCGATCTGGGTGAGCGGTTCGACCGGCTCGAGGAGCAACTGGCCCTCATCACCGGGCTATGGGCCGCACCGGTCGGTGAGCGCTTCTCGTTCGACGGCGACCATTACAGGGTGATCGACTCCCCCGCCCTTCCCAAGGCGGTGCAGGACGGCGGCGTGCCGATCATCATCGGTGGCGGCGGCAAGAAGCGCACCCCGGCGCTCGCCGCCAGGTATGCCGCCGAGTTCAACACTCCCTTCAAGACGCTCGACGACTTCGTCTCCCTGCGGGCGGGCGTCATCGCCGCGTGCGAGGAGGCGGGCCGCGACCCGTCGACGATCACCTTCTCGGCCGCGCTCGTCGCCGCGGTCGGCGGCGACGACACCGAGTTCGAGCGCCGGGCCAAGGCGATCGGCCGCGAGCCCGATGAGCTCCGTGAGAACGGTGTGGCGGGGACGGTGGAACAGGCTCAGGCCACGCTGCAGGGTTGGCAGGACGCCGGCGCCGAGCGGGTGTACCTCCAGGTGCTCGACCTCGCCGACCTCGACCATCTCGACACCCTGGCGTCGCTCACCGCCTGAGCGCCGCCGTGACGCTCGACGAGATCGACTGGGCGACGTGGGAGCCCGACAACGTGGCGACGCTGATGTTCGTCCGCTGCGGCCACGACGTTCTGCTGATCCGCAAACTGCGTGGCCTCGGCGCGGGCAAGTTCAACGGTCCGGGCGGTCGGCTGGAGCCGGGTGAGACGCCACTCGAGGCGGCGATCCGGGAGACCATCGAGGAGGTCGTCGTCGAACCTGGCGACATCGAAGTTCGCGGCGAGCTGCGCTTCCAGTTCCTCGACGGCTACCGACTGCACGGTTATGTGTTCGTCGCCCACTCGTACACGGGTGTCCCCACTGTCACGGACGAGGCCATACCCCATTGGTTCCCGATCGATCGCCTGCCGTTCGACGAGATGTGGGCCGATGACCAACTGTGGCTACCTGCGGTGCTCGCCGGCAGTTCCATCGACGGCCGATTCGTCTTCGACGGCGACACCATGGTCGACCATCACCTCGACATCACGGGACCCTGATTCCGGCTCAGCAGCGCGCTCGGCGACAGCGCTCTCAGAAGCGGGCGAGGAATTCTTGGGCGTAGGTGGCGGTGTGCGTCCCGTCGAGCGCGAACACGTGACCGATGGACAGTCCGCGCCCACCGACGAAGCCATGGCAGGTCACATCGTGAAGGTGCCATTGATCGACTCGCATCGGGCGGTGGAACCAGATCGTGTGGTCGAGGCTCGCCCCGTAGTTCGTGCTCTCGCCGTCGTCCGGACGCTGCGGCTCGCCCGGCGGCACCGGGGGACGCGGCACGTACTGCGGATGGGAGTGGAGGACCGCCTCGGCCGGCACGTCGTCGGAGATGTAGGCGAGCCAGCACTGATGCAGCAGGGCGGCCGCCGGGTCGTCGAGCTCACCCGGCGACCCCGTGTGCCGGAACCATCGGAGCAGGCGCCCGCCACCGGTGCGTTCGCCCAGGTCGCCGGCATCGTCGGGGACGTCGCGACGCTCGAACGTCTCGATCCACGACACGTCGTCGAGGCTGTCGGGGCTCGGTACGTTCCGCGGCATCGTCACGGTCTGGATCGTCAGTGACTCCTCGAAGCGCTGGAACGAGGCCTCCAGGTTGAGGATGGCCCCGACCGCCTGGCGAGCGACGACACGGCGCGTCGAGAAGCTGCGACCGTTGCGGATGCGGTCGACCTCGTAGCGCACGGGCTCGCGATCATCGCCGCGCCGGATGAAATAGGCGCGCAGGGAATGGGGTGGCTTGTCGGCTTCGACGGTGAGCGCTGCGGCCCGAAGGGCCTGGGCAACGATCTGTCCGCCGTACAGGCTGTGCCAGGGATACTCCGGCCCGCTTCCCACAAACGTGTCGGGTCCGTGGGGCTCCAGTTCGAACATCGACACGACTCTATTCAGTCGCATTCTGCGTTTTGCCGGCGGCACCACAAAGACTGTTGCCTTTTGGGTCTTTGAACATCGTAGAGTTTCAGGTATGGCAGCAAAAAGAGGCCCCAAGAGCCCCATGACCGACGAGCACAAGGCCGCGTTGGCGCTCGGGCGGATCGAGGGACGCGCCGTTCGTGAGTACCTCGAGTCGCTGCGCGCCAACAAGCCACGTCGTGGCCGGCGACGCACCCCGGATTCGATCAAAGCACGCTTGAAGGCCATCGAGGCCGAACTGGCGGATGCCGATCCGTTGACTGAATTGAAGCTTCGTCAGGAACGGCGCAATCTCGAGAAGGAGTTGCACACCCGCTCGTCGGGGGTCGATCACGCGGCGATCGAGAAGTCCTTCATCTCCGTGGCCAAGTCCTACGGCGAGCGTCAGGGAATCAACTACTCCGCATGGCGCGAAGTCGGCGTCGATGCCGCGGTGCTGAAGAAGGCAGGAATCACCCGCAAGGGCTCGTGAACTGTCCGGCGATCCGGGCGGTGGTCAACCGCCGCCCGGACCATCGACGATCTCGTCAGCGACTCGCCATCGAGTGCAGTTCGCTGAAAACTCGGTCGATGTTTCGGACGGAACGGGCGAGGTCGAAGGCCTCGTCGAGTTGTTGCGGCGTGAGCGTCACGTCGGCGTCGTTCTCCAGCAACTGACGAAAGTCGACACCCTCCTCCCAGGAACGCAGGGCGTTGCGCTGCACGATCCGATAGGCGTCGTCGCGAGAGCGTCCCGCCGCGACGAGCGCCAGGAGCACCGGCTGGCTGAACACCAAGCCGCGGCTCGACCACAGGTTGTCCCGCATGCGGTCGACGTTGACCACGAGGCCGCCGAGGAGCCGATTGAGTCGTTGCAGGCAGTAGTGCACCAGCGTCGTCGAGTCGGGAACGATGATCCGCTCCACCGATGAATGGGAGATGTCCCGTTCGTGCCACAGGGCGACGTCCTGGAGTGCGGCGAGCAGGTTCGAGCGAACCACGCGGGCGAGACCGCTGATGGTCTCGGCCGAGATCGGGTTGCGCTTGTGCGGCATCGCCGACGAGCCCTTCTGGCCCGGTTTGAAGCCTTCGAGCACCTCGCCCACCTCGGTGCGCTGGAGGTGCCGGAGCTCGACGGCGATCAACTCACATGTCGCCGCGGTCGACGCACAGGCATAGAGGAGCTCGGCGTGCCGGTCGCGGGCGATCACCTGGGTCGCCGGAACCGCCGTGAGCCCGAGAGCCTCGGCGACGTGGTGCTCGACGGCCGGCTCGACGTTGGAGTAGGTGCCGACGGCGCCCGACAGTTTGCACACCGCTACGGTCTCTGTTGCCGTGCGCAAGCGTGTGCGGTCGCGATCGAGTTGCAGCGCCCACAGGGCCGCCTTGGCTCCGAACGTCGTCGGTTCGGCGTGGATGCCGTGGGTCCGGCCGATCATGACGGTGTCCCGGTGGGTCGTCGCCAGGTCGGTGACGGTGGCGATCAGGGTGTCGGCGGCGCTGACGAGGAGCCGGCCGGCGTCGCGCATCGCGAGGCACAGGGCCGTGTCGACGACGTCCGACGAGGTGAGCCCGTAGTGGATCCACGACCCGGCCGGGGCACCGATCGCCGCCTGGACCACGTCGACGAACGCGGCGACGTCGTGGTCGGTGATCCGTTCCCGTTCGGAGACGGCGGCGACGAACGCCGCGTCGGTCTGCGGGGCGCGCTCGCGGCAGGCGACGGCGTCGGCGTCAGGGACGACGCCGAGCGCGGCGTGGGCCTCGGTGGCGAGCAACTCGATCTCGAGCCAGCGCCCGAACCTGGTGGTGTCGGCCCACACCTCCCCCATCTCCGGCGTGGTGTACCTCGGAATCACGCCCCGACCCACCCGAGTGTTGAAGTGCTCCGGAGTGTCGGGCGCCCCCCTATCGGACGTTCGACACTCGGTTGGCGTCCACCAGCGGTCATCGTCAGCTCCAGATCAGGTAATCGTCGCGTTCGGCACCGACGCCGACGACACGGACGGGCACGCCGACCTGGCGCTCGACGAGCTCGATCAGCGCCCTCGCACCCGCCGGGAGGTTCGCCGGTTCGCGGACGCCGCCGAGGCCGGTGCCCCAGCCCTCGAGCGTCTCGTACACCGGCTCGACGTTGGCCAACACGTCGGCCCGATCGGGGTACGACGTGAGCGTGCGGCCGTCGACGCGGTAGTCGGTGCACACCTTCACCGTGTCGAAGCCGTCGAGCACGTCGAGCTTGGTCAACGCCAGTTCGGTGAGGCTGTTGAGGCGCACCGCCTGGCGCAGCATGACGCAGTCGAGCCAGCCGGCCCGGCGGCGGCGCCCGGTCACCGTGCCGAACTCCCGCCCGACGTCGACGAGCCGGTCGCCGTCGTCGTCGGTGAGCTCGGTGGGGAACGGTCCCGAGCCGACGCGTGTGGTGTAGGCCTTGGTGATGCCGACGATGCGGTCGATGTCACGCGGCCCGAGGCCGGTGCCGGCACAGGCACCGCCGGCGGTCGGGTTCGACGAGGTGACGTACGGATAGGTGCCGTGGTCGAGATCGAGGAACGTCGCCTGCGCTCCCTCGAGCAGCACGTGCGCCCCGGTGGCGAGGGCGTCATGGAGCAGGCTGACCGTGTCGGTGACGTAGGGAACGAGCCGAGCGCCGAGATCGCGGAACGTGGCCACCACCCCGTCGACGTCGACCGGTTCGCCCCCGCTCTCGGCGATGAGCTTGTTCTCGGCGAGCGCCCTCGCCCGCACGTGCTCGGCGAAGCGCTCCGGATCGAGGACGTCGCCGGCGCGGATGCCGACGCGCCGGGCCTTGTCGGCGTACGCCGGACCGATCCCCTTGAGCGTGGTGCCGATCTTGTCGTCGCCCCGCATCGCCTCGGCGATGGCGTCGTGGGCCTGGTGCCACGGGAAGATGAGGTGGGCGAGGCTCGACACGCGGAGCCGCTCGCAGCTGATCCCTCGAGCGGTGAGGGCGTCGATCTCGGCGAACAGCGTCGGCAGGTCGACGACGACGCCGTTGCCGATGACGGGGATCACATGGTCGTAGAAGACGCCGCTCGGCGTGAGCTGCAGGGCGTACCTCTCGCCGCCCACGACCACGGTGTGGCCGGCATTGTGTCCCCCCTGGTAGCGGACCACGTAGCCGTGCTCCTTGGAGAGCAGGTCGATGACCTTGGCCTTCCCCTCGTCTCCCCATTGCGCGCCGACGACGACGGTGACTGGCATTTGCCCCAGGCTAGTGCTGGCTACCGGGGGCCACCCAGGCCGTCAAGTCGTGGGGCGGCGGCGAGAGCCGGCCGATACCGTCTCGTGGGTGACGACGACGCGGCCTGCCTGGCCGGACAACGCAACGAACGTGCTGCGGGTGCAGCGCTGGAACGAGATGGACGACGCGGCGCGCGACGCCCTGTTCGCCCGCGGGCTCGACGACATCTTCGCCCCGGCGCTGCGGTCGTCGATCACCGATCTGATCGACGACGTGCAGGCCCGTGGCGATGCCGCCGTCTGTGACGCGCTGGCGAGGTTCGACGACGCCGTGCTCACCCCCGACCAGCTGCGGGTGCCGGCCGAGTTGATCGAGGCGGCGACGGTGAGCGACGAGCTCGACGTCGCGCTCGACGACGCCATCGCCCATTGCCGGGCGTTCAACGAGCACCAGCTGGCCCGGCTGGGCGACTGGTCGTTCGACGCCGAGCCCGGTCTGTCGGTCGGCGAGAAGATCACCCCCGTGGAGTCGGTGGGGCTGTACGTCCCGTCGGCGAAGGCGAGCTACCCCAGCGTCGCCTATCAGCTCGGTGTACCGGCGACGGTCGCCGGGGTCGGCCGCATCGTGGTGGCCGTGCCCCCGCTTCCTGGTGCCCGCCGTGGCGACGACCTCGCCGATCCCGCCGTGCTCGTCGTCTGTCGCAAGCTCGGGATCACCGATGTCTTCGTCGTCAACGGCCCGGCCGGCATCGCGGCGATGGGCTTCGGCACCGAGTCGATGGGGGGGTCGATCCCCAAGGTCCGCATGATCGTCGGCCCGGGCTCACCGGCAGTGACGCTCGCCCAGGTCGAGATGCAGCGCCACGGCGTGGTCACGATGATGCTTCTCGGCCCGACCGAGAGCCTCGTCGTCGCCGACGCCTCCGCCGACCCGGCTCGGCTGGCGGCCGACCTGCTGGTCGAGGCCGAGCACGGCACCGACTCCTCGGTCGTGCTGGTCACCCCCGACATCGAGCTGGTGGCGGCCGTGGACGCCGCCCTCGAATCTCAGCTCGCCGACCTGCCCGAGGCCCGGGCGATGGCCGCCAGGGCCTCGCTCGGCGCCAACGGCGGCGCCGTCGTCACCGCCGACCTGGATGACGCCGTGGCCGTGGCCAACCGCTTCGGCCCGGAACACCTCCAGGTCGCCGTGGCGCCGGAACACGAAGCGCGCGTCGTCGACGCCCTCGTCAACGCCGGCGAGATCCTCGTCGGTCAGCACCTGCCGTTCAGCGCCGCCAACTTCGTGGTCGGCTGCCCGGCGTCGCTGCCGACGTCCGGCTTCGCCGCGGTGTCGTCGGGCATCACGGCGGCGACGTTCGTCAAGCGCACGGCCGTCGCCCGCGCCGACGCCACGGCGCTGGCCCGCATGGCCCCGTCGGTCGTCGCCCTCGCCGACCACGAGGGCTTCCCCGCCCACGCCGCCGCCATCCGCCGCCGCGATCTCGCCTGAGGTCTCCTCACCCGAGTACCGGAGCTGACCCGAGTACGGAAGCGCCCGGATCGGGGCCTCCCGTACTCGGACGACTTCGCATGACCAGCGTTCGCCGAGACGGAGTGTCAGACCAGCCGGGCGCGCTCGTCCTCGAGGAAGCGGCGCTCGACGGGATTGTCAGTCAGGGCGAGCGCCCGGTCGAACGCCGCCACGGCGTCGGCCGTACGTCCGCAGCGGGCCAGGACCCCGGCCCGCGCGGCGTGGTATGGCTGGTAGCTCTCCACGGCGTCGCCGTCCACCAGGTCCAACGCCAACAGGGCGTCGTGCGGGCCGTGCAACTCGCCGATGGCGACGGCCCGGTTGGTCGCCACTACCGCGTCGGGCCGGAGCGCGTACAGCTGGTCGTACAGGGCGACGATCTGATCCCACGCGGTGGCGTCGGCGGTCGGCGCATCGGTGTGGACCGCGGCGATCGCCGCTTGGATCTGGAACATGCCCGGCTGGTTGCGGCGGAGGCACGCCCGCACCAGCCGATGCCCCTCGTCGATCCGCTGGCGATCCCACCGGCTGCGATCCTGATCGGCGAGGCGGACCATGCGACCGTGTTCGTCGAGCCTGGTCTCGCGACGGGCGTCCGTGAGGAGCATGAGGGCGAGCAGACCCACCGCCTCGAGCTCGTCGGGCATCAACTCGACGAGCACCCGGCCGAGCCGGATCGCCTCGTCGGACAGATCGACCCGGACGAGCGATTCCCCGCTCGGGGCCGTGTGGCCGGCGGTGAACACCAACGAGATGGCCACCAGCACGGCGTGCAGCCGATCGGGCAGCTCGGCGGCCGCGGGCACCCGGTACGGCGCGTGGTTGTCCCGGAGCTTGCGCTTGGCCCGCACGATGCGCTGGGCCATCGTGGCCTCGGGCACGACGAAGGCGGCGGCGATGTCGGGGGTCTCGAGGCCGCCGAGCAGGCGCAAGGTGAGGGCCACCTGGGCATCGGTGGCGAGCGCCGGGTGGCAGCACAGGAACATCAGGCGGAGCTGATCGTCGGGAACGACGTCGACGAGCTGATCCAGCTCGTGCAACTCGTCCCGGTACGGGTTGGAGGAGGCGTCCATGTCGGTCTCGTGGAGACGGTGAGCGGCGACGTAGCGGTCGGTTCGCGACGACTCTCGGCGCAGGCGGTCGATGGCCCGGTTGCGGGCAGTCGTGGTGATCCACGCTCCGGGATTGGGCGGCAACCCGGTCTGCGGCCACACGTCGGCTGCGATGGCGAAGGCCTCGGCGACGGCGTCCTCGGCGAGGTCGACGTCGCCGAGGACCCGGATCAGCGTGGCCGTGCAGCGTCCCGACTCCCGCCGGAACACCTCCGCCAGCTCGTCGCCGCCACCGGTCATTCCGACTCGAAGGGCCGGACTTCCACGGGCTGTTCGCACGCCACGGTGGCCTTGGCGGCCCACTGGAGGGCGGCATCGAGATCGGCGGCTTCGATGACCCAGAAGCCACCCATCTGCTCCTTGGTCTCGGCGTACGGGCCGTCGATCATCGACACCTCGGAGCCGGCGGCGCGAACCACGGTGGCCGACGAGGCGGGACGCAGCCCACCGCCGAAGACCCAGGCGCCGACGCCCATCATCTCCTCGTTGAGCGCGCTGACCTTGGCCAACTGGCGCTGGGCATCGGGGGTGTCGAAACCCGTGTCGTAGTCGTCGTCGTGCCAGACGGACATCAGGTACTGAGGCATTGCAGGTTCCTTCGTCGGTGTTCGTGAATGAGGACGGTGCTGGAGGGCGGAAGTGAGCGATGATCCGGAGGTCACCCGCGGGCTCGGCGGGCGAGCAGCGGGACGGCGATGACGGCGGCGACCACGTGGGCGGCGACGAGACCCAGTCTGCTCGCCGTGTCGGGCGGTGAGGTCAACGACGGGATGCACGACGCTGCGGTCAGAGCTGCGGCGATCTGCACGAAGCGGCGGCGGGGCGCCACCGAGAAGCGGTTGAGCGCGGCCAGCAGCAACCCGCCGACGACGACGCCGACGAGCGTGAGGGTGGCGAAGCCGCCGACGGGGATCTGCTCGCCGTCGATGCGGAACGGAACGCCGCCGGCCCGGGCGGCGCCGGCGACGGCCATCGCTCCGGCCGACGCGGCGACGGCGGCCACGGCGGTGGCGCGGAGGACGGGGACCCGGCGCCGCGGTGTGACCTCGGCGAACGGGGTGGACGGGGTGGCCGGGGTGGACGGGGTGGACGGGGTGATCGTGGCGGGGACGGCGGTGGCGGTCATGGTTGATCCTTTCGGGTGGTGATGGAGGTGCGTCGTGCGCCTCTCATCACCACGACGAACGGATCTCCGCCGATCGACACCCGTCGCCGAAAAACTTCTGCTGGCGCGAAAAGGCCGTTCCACGACGTTCTCGCGCCAGCAGAACCCATCGCCTCGTTCTGCTGGCGCGAGAAACCGGTGGCAGAGGGTCTTCGCGCCAGCAGACGAGTCGGGCCGTCAGGAGCCGGGGGTGACGGTGATGGTGCCGTGGCCGTCGGCGTCAAGGGCGACGTCGACGGTGATCGTGCCGCCGTCGACGACCTTGCCCTCGAGCAGCAGCACGGCCGCCCGGTCGCCGATCTCGCGCTGGATGATGCGCTTCAGGGGACGGGCGCCGAACGCCGGGTCGTAGCCCTCGGTGGCCAGCAGCTCCATCGCCACCGGGCTCACGTCGAGCGCGATGCGACGATCGGCGAGCCGGTCCCGCCACGTCTGGAGCTGGACCTCGACGATGCGGGTGAGGTCGGCCGGCGCCAGCGAGCGGAAGCGGATGATGTCGTCGACGCGGTTGACGAACTCGGGCTTGAAGAACTCGAGCGGGTCGCCCGGGAGGTTCGACGTCATGATCAGCACGACGTTGGTGAAGTCGACCGTGCGTCCCTGGCCGTCGGTGAGGCGGCCGTCGTCGAGCACCTGCAGCAGCACGCCGAACACGTCGGGGTGGGCCTTCTCGATCTCGTCGAGGAGGACGACCGAGTACGGGCGCCGGCGCACGGCCTCGGTGAGCTGGCCACCCTCGTCGTAGCCGACGTAGCCGGGGGGCGCCCCGATCAGGCGGGACACCGAGAACTTCTCCATGTACTCGCTCATGTCGATGCGAACCATCGCCTGGTCGGTGTCGAACAGGAACTCGGCGAGGGCCCGGGCGAGCTCGGTCTTGCCGACGCCGGTGGGCCCGAGGAACATGAACGACCCGATGGGACGGTGCGGGTCGGACAGCCCGGCTCGGCTGCGTCGGATGGCGTTGGCCACCGCGGTGACCGCGTCGTCCTGGCCGATGACCCGCTGGTGCAACTCGTCTTCGAGATGGATGAGCTTGGCCGCTTCGGACTCCATCAGCCGGCTGACCGGCACGCCGGTCCACTTGCCGACGACCTCGGCGATGTCCTCGGCGTCGACCTCCTCCTTGAGCATGCGGTTCCCGGACTGCAGCTCGTCGAGGTGAGCGGTGGCCTCGTCGATGCGACGCTCGAGCTCGGGGATGCGGCCGTAGCGGATCTCGGCGGCGACGTTGAGGTCGGCTTCCCGCTCGAGCTGGATGCGCAGGCCCTCGAGCTCCTCCTTGAGCGTGCGGATGGCGTCGATGGCCTGACGCTCGGCCTCCCAGTGCTTCTTCATCTCGGCCGACTCGGCGTTGAGCTGGGCGAGCTCGTCGACGAGCGCCTCGAGGCGGGCCTTGGAGGCGTCGTCGCTCTCCTTCTCGAGGGCGACCTGCTCGATCTCGAGCTGCAGGATGCGCCGCTCGACGACGTCGATCTCGGTGGGCATCGAGTCGATCTCGATGCGCAGCTTGCTGGCCGCCTCGTCGACGAGGTCGATCGCCTTGTCGGGGAGGAAGCGGTTGGTGAGGTAACGGTTCGACAGCACGGCGGCGGCGACGAGCGCCGAGTCCTGGATCCGCACACCGTGGTGCACCTCGTAGCGCTCCTTGAGACCGCGAAGGATGCCGACCGTGTCCTCGACCGACGGCTCGGCCACGTACACCTGCTGGAAGCGACGCTCCAGCGCCGGGTCCTTCTCGATACGCGTGCGGTACTCGTCGAGCGTCGTGGCGCCGATCATGCGCAGTTCGCCGCGCGCCAGCATCGGCTTGATCATGTTGCCGGCGTCCATCGCCCCTTCGGCCGCGCCGGCGCCGACGATGGTGTGCAGTTCGTCGACGAACGTGATGACCTCGCCGGCCGAGTCGGTGATCTCCTTGAGCACCGCCTTGAGCCGCTCCTCGAACTCGCCGCGATACTTGGCGCCGGCCAGCATCGACGCCAGGTCGAGGGCGACGAGGCGCTTGTTCTTGAGACCCTCGGGCACGTCGCCGTCGGCGATGCGCCGGGCGAGGCCCTCGACGATGGCCGTCTTGCCGACGCCGGGTTCGCCGATGAGCACGGGGTTGTTCTTGGTGCGCCGGGAGAGGACCTGGATGACGCGGCGGATCTCGTCGTCGCGTCCGATGACCGGATCGATCTTCCCGTCGCGGGCACGCGCCGTGAGGTCCTGGCCGTAGCGCTCGAGTGCCTGGAACTGGTCCTCGGGGTTGGGCGACGTCACGCGGTGCGAGCCACGAACCTCGGCGAGCACCTGGAGCAGTTCCTCGCGGCCGACCCCGAGGCGGTCGGCCATGGCGAGCAGGAGGTGCTCGACCGACAGGTAGTCGTCGTGGAGGTCCTTCTGCGCCTGCTGCGCGGCGTCGAACACGGCCGAGATCTCCCGCCCGAAGCGGGGATCGTCGCCGCCGTACGCCTTGGGCAGGCGGGCGACCGCCTCGTCGGCGCGGTTGCGGATCATGAGCGGCGCCTGACCCAGCTTGGCGAGCACGGCGGGGACGACGGTGTCGTCCTGGCGCGCGATGGCGGCGAGCAGGTGGTCGGGGGTGAGCTCGGGGTTGGAGTTGGACTTGGCCGAATCGACGGCCGCGCTGACCGCCTCTTGGGTCTTCAGGGTCCACTTCTTCGGGTCGAGCACCATGGCGACAAGGGTATCGATGGGATCGGAAGTTGAGTCATATCCTGTCAACTTTTCGCTTGGAGTTGGCTCAGCTTGACCGATACGAAACCAGTGCTCCGACCGCGCGACGGAGGGCGGCCCTGGAGTACTGTGTCGCTCGTCACCCGCGGGTGAGGTGAGAGACCATTGTCGGCCCCCGCGCCCGCGGCCGTTCAGGAGAACGGAGTTTCCGATGACGGATCGGATCGTGTTGCGTGTGGATTCCGGGGTGGATCACCCCGCGTCCGTGAGCCGAGCCCTCGCCGACGAGCTCGTGCGCCGCGTCGTCGGCGACGGTGATCGTCTCGTCGAACGGGACGTGTCGCGTGGGCTCCCGTTCGTCGACGTGCCGTGGGTGGCCGCGGCGTTCGGCGACGGCGACCACAGCGCGCTCGCCCTCAGCGAGGAGCTGATCGCCGAGCTGATGTCGGCCGAGGAGCTGGTGCTCGTCGCCCCGGTGTACAACCTCGGCATCCCGGCGACGTTGAAGACGTGGATCGACCAGGTCGTCCGCGTCGGCATCACGTTCCGGATGACCCCCGACGGGCCAGAGGGGCTGCTCAATCTGCGCCGGGCGTGGATCGTCACGAACTCCAGCGGGACCGTCATCGGCAGCCCGCTCGACTTCAACACGGCGTACCTGAGGACCGTCCTTCACGTCGTCGGGGTCCACGACGTCCACATCGTGGCGCCACGCGAGCGACTCGATCCCAGCATCGAGGCGGTCGAGTGGGTCGACGAGGTCGTCCCCGCCGGCCCGTAGCCGGCGCGACGCCCGACGTCAGCCGTCGAGGAGCCCGGCGAGCGCCGGGCGGATCCCCTCGAGCTGCTTGTAGGCGGCGATGTCGTCGGGCATCGTCGCCAAGGCCTCGAGCAGACGGTTCATCGGCTCGCCGGCGGCCACCTCGCGAAGCGGTCGCGTGTAGGTGCGGATCGTGAACAGGACGGCGCCCGTGCGGGGGAACCGGCGGAGCGTCTCGCGCTCGATGCGGACCACGAGATCGTCGAGCCCGACACGGCCGGAGCGGGGCGCAGCCGTGCCGTCGAGCGGCTGGTACAGGTCGTCGGTGTCGAGCACACCCCACCCCAGCCGCCAGAAGCTCTTGGCCGGCGTGAGCCGCTCGAAGAACTTGGCGATCGGCTCACCGAGCTGCTCGTTGAGCTGGCTCACCGGTTCGTGCACCTCGACGAGCGACTTGCCCAGCTTCGACGCCAGATCCCACCGATTGGGGAAGCAGACCGACCCGGCGGCGAACACCAACTCGGGCGCCTCGACCATCACGATCAGGTCCTCCTGCACGAGCCGTGCCGCCACCTCGAGCGGGTGACGGTCGGGATCGTCGATCAGGACCCGCTCGTCGAGGCGCCGGTTCACGAGGCCGTCGCCGTCGCGGGCGAAGTCCTCCGGGAAGCGGGTGGCGAGGTGGTCGACGATCGCGTCGCGCACCTCGGCGCAGCCGTCGACAGCCTCGGGCATCGCGGCGAACACCGTTCCCGGGTGCCGGGCCTGGACCTCCCGCTTGCGTGTCACGTCCCGCTCGTAGTGGTCGCCGAGCTCGATCCAGTCGGCGAGGTCGAGCGGGCGCAGCGCCAGCCTCCAGCGGAACGGCCCACCCGGGCCGTCCGCGTACGGGGCGTACTGCGGGTCTCGTACCACCGATTCCACGGCGATGACGGTATCGCTGGGCATGCTGGGTGGGTGAGCAGCTTCCGTGGCTTCCCGCCCGATGCCCTGGCCTTCTTCGCCGAGCTCGAAGGCAACAACGAGCGGGCGTGGTGGCAGGCCAACAAGCCCCGGTTCGACGAGGCCGTACGCGCCCCGATGCGTGCCCTCGTCGACCTGCTTGAACCGGAGACCGGACCCTTCCACATCTTCCGCATGAACCGCGACGTGCGCTTCTCCAACGACAAGACGCCGTACAAGACCGCCCAGGGCGCCGTCACCGAGACGGAAGGCGGCTCGATGCTCTACGTGCAGATCAGCTCGACCGGGCTGTTCGTCGGTGGCGGGATGTACCACGCCGCCACCGACCAGATCGCCCGGATGCGGCGGTCGATCGACGCCGAGGCGTCGGGCGCGGCATTCGTGGCCGCGATCGCCGGGGTTCGCCAGGCCGGACTCGACGTCGGCGGGGGCGCCGAGCCGGCCTTGACGACCGCTCCCCGCGGCTACTCGCGCGATCACGCTCGCATCGAGTACCTACGGTGGCGGGGGTGCAGCGCGGGCAAGGAGCTCGGCTCGCCCGCGTGGCTTCACACGGCCCGGGCCGCAGACCGAATCCGGGCGGTCTGGGCCAAGGCCGAGCCGGTGCTCTCGTGGCTCGACAGCAACGTCGGACCGAGCGAGACGGCGCCGCGAGAACGCTGACGCGACATGCCGACCGTCAGGCCGCGACGATCGCGCCGATCTGCAGCGTCTCGGTGTCGCGCACCCGCTGGGCGAGCTGCGTGGCCACGCGACGGGTGAAGTTGGGCGACGAAGCCATCATCGAGGCGAACTCTCGTGGACCGCACACCAGAACCACCAGCCCCGACTCCGCCACGACCGTCGCCGTGCGACGACCGCCGTCGAGCAAGGCGATCTCGCCGATGCAGCCCCCGGGACCGACCTCGGCGATCTCCACTCCGTCGCGCCGGATCGAGACCGTGCCCTCGACGATGGCCATGAACTCGCGCGCCGGACCACCTTGACGCATCAGCGTGGTCCCGGCGGTCACGCGGTGCTCGCTGAACGTCTTGGCGGCGACCTCGCGCTCCTTCGCCGAGCAGGTACGGAAGAGGTCGTGCCGGGCGATGCGTGCCGTGATGGAGTCCCGATTCTTCATCGGGTCATCGTGCGCCCGCGGCCGAGGCGGCGCAGGCACCGATCGCGCCCGATCGATGAGTCATCGTGCTCACGCCGACGACACCGACGCGCGCATCCGCACCGAATCGGTGTCGATGACGACGATCGACTTGGCGCTCGTGCGGACCCAACCGAGTCCCCGCAGGTCGTGGAGCACACGGACCACCGCCTCGCGCGAGAGGCCCGCCCACGCGGCGATGTCGCCCTGCGTGAGCGGTGACGCGATCACCGTGGTGTCGCCGTCCGTCTGCCCGTAGCGGTCGATCAGCTCGACCAGCCGGCGGCACACCCGGCCGACCGCGTCGAGCGCCCCGTACTCCGCCTGTCGGCGCGACGTCTCGCGGAGGCGCCGCGTCACCGACTTGAGCACCTTGGGCAACGCACCAGGCCAGTGCTCGAGGAACTCGTGGAACTCCGCCGCCGGAACGACGACCGCGTCGACGTCGCTCAGGGCGACGGCCATCGCCGAACGCTCCGTACCGTCGATGACACCGAGCTCGCCGACCACGGCACCCGGCCCGGCGACGTCGAGGACGACCTCCCGGCCACCAATGGTGGTGACCACCTTGACGTCACCACCGCGCACCAGGACGACGTCGTGCGGAGCGTCGCCCTCGAAGAAGAGGATCGAGTGGGCGGGAAAGCGGCGCTGACGTCCTCGCGCGATCAGGTCGTGGCGCTCGTCGTCGCTCAGCAGGTCGAGCAACCCGGTCATGCGGCCGACGCGATCCGACAGAGCGCCCTGCGCACCGAGTCCTCCAACCGCGAGACGGCCGCCGGCGAGCCGAGACGGGAGGCGCGCCGGGCGAGATCGACGAAGTCCATCATCGAGACCGACGCCGCCGACGGCCCGACCGGCACACTGGCCAGGTCGACGTCGGCCGGGAGCTGCCCGCCGCTCCGCAGGAACTCCAGGGCATAGAGCAGCGGGATCAGATCGACGAAGGCCCGACGGGACGGGAGGGCGTCGAGCTGGTCGAGGAATCCCCGGGCCGCCACGTCGGGAGCCAGCCGCGACAGGAGCCGCGAGGCGTTGCCGGGCAGCGCCAGCCGCGCGAGGGCGGGCGCCCGTGGGATCACGTCGAGCGCCCGCCCGATCAGCTCGAGCGCCCAGTCCGGAGACTGCTCGGCGACAGCCCAGGCGGCGCCCAGCAGGCAGGTGGCGCGGGTCAGCGCCATGTCCGCCCGATCGGCGACGTCGAGCGCCCTCGGCACGATCTGGTGCAGGTCGTCGGTGATGGCGGTGAGGCTGAACTGGTCGAGCACGGCGATGCCGAGGAAGAGGTCCCGGGTCGCCGGCCCGAACCGCTCGTCGTCGCTCGATCGCGCACACAGGGCCACGGACCCGTCGAAGTCGCCCGACCAGGCGAGCATGATCCAACGCATCAAGCCGCCGAGACCGGTGGGGTCGTCGGCCTCGACCGCCTCGATCTCGTCGACCCACCGGACGACCTGAGCGGGGTCGGTCGCTCCGCTCGCCGACACCACCAGGGCGCTCAACACGGCTCGCCGGTCAGCGGGCCGCGTGCACAGCTCGAGCAGCGGACGAACGACGTCGCCGAGATCGTGACGACCGAGAAGGAAGAACGCCGTTGCCGGCCCGCACAACCGGGCCGCCATCTCGGGTGACCGGCGATCGACGGCCGTCGCCACCGCCGTCCGCCAGTTGTCGGCTTCGCGCTCGAGACGCACGGCATTGCGCTCGACGGCGGCGGTGCAGATGTCGTGCTCGACGCGTTCGGTGAGCCCGACGACCCACGCCGCGTGCGCGGAGAGCGCCTGGTCGGCCTCGCCCGACTCGGCCAGGCGTTCGGCGGCGAACTCGCGGACGGCCTCGAGCATCCGGTAGCGCACGTGGTCCGCCGACACGTGGGGCGTGAGCAGGCTGTGGGCCACGAGCGACGTCAACTGCTCGGCGACGAGACCGGGACCGAGCCCCTGGGCCTCGGCGACGCTGCGCACGGCGTCGATCTCGAACCCGTTGCGAAACACCGACAGCCAACAAAAGAGCCGCTGCTGGTCGGCGTCGAGGAGTCGGTACGACCAGTCGATCGTCGCCCCCAACGTCCGGTGCCGCCCGCCGCCCGAGCCACGGTCGGCGAGGGCGGCGAGCCGGTCGTCGAGCAGCTCGAGCACGGCCGGCACCCCGAGCGATGCGACACGTGCCGCGGCCAGTTCGATCGCCAGGGGTACCCCCTCCAGGCGCCGGCAGAGGCGTTCGATCATCGCATGCGTGACGAGCCCCAACTCGGCACCCGCCGACTCGGCGCGCTCACAGAACAGGGCGAACGCGGCGTCGGGATCGAGCGGCCGGAGGACCACCACGTGCTCGCCGTCGACGGCGAGGCGGCGGCGGCTGGTGGCGATCACGGTCAGTGCCGGATGAGCGGTGAGCAGCCGGTCGACTGCGGCCGCGGCCGCGGCGACGACGTGCTCGCAGTTGTCGATCACGAGCAACGCCGGTGGTGATCCATGGTCGGGGCGCGGGGCACCCGATCCGGCCAGCCCGGGCAGCATCCCAACGGCGGCACCGACCACGTCGCCGACATTGTCGGCGACGGTCACATGCGAGAGATCGACGAACCACGTCGCCCGCTCTCCACCGGCCACCTCCGCTGCTGCTTCGAGGGCGAGACGGGTCTTGCCGATTCCGCCCGGACCGACCACGGTGACGATGCGGTGGGTGGCGGCAGCGCCGCGGACTCGCCAGACGTCGGCGCTGCGGCCGACGAGCGACGACCGGGGCAGCGGCAGGTTGGTGACCATCGGCTCCACCCGGCCGATCGGCTGCGGAGCGTCGAGCTCGTCACCGGTCACCGCGACCTGCCAGAGGTGCTCGGGCTCGGGCAGACCCCGGAGCATGTGAACACCGCGGTCGACGAGCTCCACCGGGCGGGCCGATCCTCGCACGAGCGCCGCGGCGACGTCGGAGAGCAGGATCTGGCCGCCCTGGGCCGTCGACATCACGCGTGCTGCACGGTTGACCGTGCGACCCCGCAGATCGTGCCCGACCTGCTCGACCTCGCCGGCGTGGATGCCCATGCGGACGGCGAAGCCCAGCGGTGCGACGTCGTGCTGGGCAGCGATCGCCGCGTGCACGGCGCCGCTCACCGACGCGAACGCCGCGGCGACGCCGTCGCCCATCATCGAGAAGATCGTCCCGCCGTGGGCTGCGATCGCCTCACGGAGCAGATGGAAGTGCCGCTCCACGAGCGCCGACATCGCCGGCTGCTCCTCCCAGTGGCGCGCCGATGACTCGATGTCGGTGAAGAGCAACGTGACCATCGCGTTGCGGCGTTGGCGCGACTCGGTCGGCACGAGCGATGCGCCGGCCGGGGCCGGCCAGCTGAGGGGTGGGGTCATGAGCTATCGGTGAGCAACGAGCCTCTCGCACGGCGCACAGCGAAGGGTCGGGGGACTGGACGCCACGATTACGTCGGGGGTGACGTCGGGGATGGCGTCGAGGGGAGACGTCGGAAACTATTCTGAGTGGGACCTTAAAGTCCTACTCCGATATCTTCGGAGGCGTCAACCGAATTTCGCCGGCCGGTGGGGCCGGCCGCGGACGAGGAGCCGCGTCGACACATGGGTGGAACCACACAGACCGACGGCCGACGGGAGCGTTCGCGGCGCACGGCGGCGAAGATCGTGACGGCCGCCCGACGACGGTTCGTCGAGAACGGATACGTCGAGACCACCGTCGAGTCGATCGCCGAGGCGGCGTGCGTGTCGCCGCAGACCGTGTACTACGTGTTCGGCACCAAGCCCCGCCTCCTCGACGCCGCGCTCGACGCCACCATCGCCGGAGACGACCAGCCGGTCGCCCTCATCAAGCGCGGGTGGGTCGACGCTGTCGAGACGGCCACCGACGCAGAGGGCGCCGTCCGAGCGATCGCCGCCCTCGCCGTGGCTGTGCTCGCCCGGGTCGAGCCGATGCTCGAGGTGGCCCGGCGGGCCGCGTCGGTCCCCGAGGTGGCGGCGATCTACGACGAGACCCGTCGACGCCGACGCCTCGACCAGCGTCAGCTCGTGGAGCTGCTCGCCGGGCACGGTCATCTCCGCGACGGTCTGGCCGTCGACGACGCGGCAGACGTCGTCTACGCGCTGATGAGCGAGGAGCTGATGGTCTCGCTCGTCACCGAGTGCGGCTGGTCGGTCGAGCGGTTCGGCGACTGGTTCGCCGACACCCTCGTCGCCCAACTCGTGTGACCGCACCGATCGGCGAGCGGAGCGTCAACACGAGACGGCGGCGACGCGAGCGTCGGACCGGTCGACGAGCCGGGCCAGGCCGCCCCCGGGGGATTCGAGTCGGCAGCCGTCGGCGTCGACGGCCACCAACTCACCGTCGACACGCACCAGCACCGGTGACGTGGGCGATGCACTGATCGCCACCCGACCCTCGCTCATCGCGGCGAGCACGGCGCCGACCGTGCGGTCCTCGGATTCCACCCACGTGGTGGGAGCGCCGGGGACGACCCCTTGACCGTGGCGGTGGAAGTCGCTGCCGCCGATGCCGATCGAGCCGTGGTCGGGCCAGTCCTCGAACGGCTCGGGATCGGCCCGGTCCCAGGTGGAGTGCCACATCTCGACCAGGGGCGCCGGCTCCCGCAGCGGATGACGCCACGAGCAGTCGCCGGCCCACGGATGGTTCACGGACATGAGTGCGCCGCGCGCCGCCGCTTCGCGCCGCCACGTCTCGGCGGGCTGACGGAAGTCGATCCAGCCGACGTCGCCGAACACGTTGGCGTGGCCCTCGTCGGTGGTTACCTCCTGGCCGGGCACGAGCACGACACCGGCGTGCGCTCCGGCCGCGGCGAGGAACGGGTGATGGCTCACCGTGTTGTGGTCGGTGACCGCCAGCACGTCGAGCCCGCGCGATGCCGCCAGGTTGGCCAAGTCGACGATCTCGAGCGCGCCATCGGAGTGCACGGTGTGGCTGTGGAAGTCGCAGGCCAGCCACTCTCGCCCGGCGGCAGCTGGCAGGCGGCGTCGTTCCGGGCGCTGCGGGCGGGGTGGGGCGATCGGAGCCGGGGGCGGTGCGACGGGATCGACATGGACCTCCACGCCGACCTCGACATCGACACCGGCGCCGCCGACGCGGTACAGCCCGAGCACCACGCGCCACTCGCCGGCCAGCTCGCCGGGCTGGTAGCCGGGCGTCGCCCACGTGGGCGCGACGGTCACCTCCGACCGCTCGCCGCCGGACCAGCCACGGAAGCGGTCGGGGCCGTCGAGGCCGAGATCGACGGTGGCCAGCGAACGGTCGTAGGCCATCGTGACGGTGAAGGCCGACGCGCCGCGCGGCACCTCGAACGGCACGTACTGGTACACGCTCACCGCCCGGTCGTCGAGCGTGAAGTGCCGACGCTCGACGCTCACGACCTCGTCTCCGCGGCGCTGAGCAGCTCCCCGTCGGCACGGTCGTACAGGAGCACCCTGCGGGCCGACGGCAGTACGGAGACGTTGTCGCCTGGTTGTGGCTCGGTCCCCTCCTCGACGGCCGCGCGGATCTGCTGGCCATCGCCGACGACGACGGTGACGAGGAACGACGCGCCGAGGTTCTCGGTGATCGACACCGTGCCGGTGATCCCACCGTCACGGCCGATGGCGACGTACTCGGGCCGAGCGCCGTAGAAGACCTCTCGCCCGGCATTGGCACCGGCGATGGCGGCGTCGACGGGCAGGACACCGCCGTCGATCTCGACGCCACCCTCCACCACCACGCCGGGGATGAGGTTCATCGGGGTCGACCCGATGAACCCGGCGACGAACACGTTCGCCGGCCGGTGGAAGAGCTCGGACGGTGTGCCGACCTGACGGATCCGACCGGCCTCCATCACCGCCATCCGGTCGGCGAGGGCGAGCGCCTCACTCTGGTCGTGGGTGACGAAGACCGCGGTCGTGGCCAGGTCCCGTTGCAGCTGTTTGATGAACGTCCGCGCCTCGAGCCGGAGGCGGGCATCGAGGTTGGACAGTGGCTCGTCGAAGAGGAAGACGTCGGGACGGGTCGCCACGGCGCGGGCCAGCGCGACGCGCTGTTGCTGCCCACCAGACAGCTGGCCGGGGCGACGGTCCATCAACCCGCCGAGTGAGAGGCTCTCGCCCGTGCGTTCGGCCTCGGCGCTGCGCCTCGACTTGGCCACCTTCTTGATGCGCAGCGGGTAGGCGATGTTCTCGAGTACCGACATGTGCGGGTACAGGGCGTAGTCCTGGAACACCATCGCCAGGTTGCGGTCGCCGGGCGGCAGCGCGGTGACGTCGCGCGCGCCGATGTGGAGCGACCCCTCGGTGACCGACTCGAGGCCGGCGATCGTGCGCAGCAACGTCGTCTTGCCGCACCCCGACGGCCCGAGCAGGGCGAAGAACTCGCCGTCGCCGATCGTCAGGTCGAGGGCGTCGAGCGCCTTCACCCCACCCGGATACACCTTCGTCAACGAACTGATCTCAATCCCAGCCACTATCTCTTGATGCCTCCGTGGAATCGGAACCCGTATCGCTTGTTGACGAACCAGTAGAGCAACAGGATGGGCAGCGTGTAGATGAGGGCGAAGGCCGAGATCGACCGCAGGTCGGCCCGTCCCGCCTCGTCGGCGAAGCTGTACATCAACACGGCCGCCGGCGACTTGTCGGCCGAGCGCAGCAGGATGAAGGGGACGAGGAAGTTGCCCCACACCTGGACGATTCCCCACACGCCGATCACGGCCAGCCCTGGCCTGATGACGGGGATGACGATGTGCCGCAACGCCTGGAACGACGACGCACCGAACACCCGGGCCGATTCCTCGTAGCTGCGGGGGATGGAGTCGGTGAAGTCCTTGAGGATGAAGATCGACGTGGGCAGCATGCCGCCGGCGAGCGCCAGCCAGACGCCGTGGAACGTGTCGATCATGTCGAGGCCGAACATCAACAGGTACAGCGGCAGGATCGCCGCAGCCCCGGTGATCACCGACGACAGCAGCAGCAGGACGTAGAGGAACACGTCGCGGCCCGGGAACCGGATCCGGCTCAGCGCGTACGAGGCCGGCGCGGCCACAGCGATGACGATGGCGACCGCACCGACGGCGAGGAAGATCGAGTTGCGCAGTGCGGGCAGCACGTCGTCGCGTTCGAACACGCGGCGGAAGTTGTCGAACGTCGGATTGGACGGTGTCGCCCGCAGCGTCGGCTTGCCGTTGAACGGGGCGAACACGAGCCACAACATCGGCACCGCGAAGAAGACACCGATGAGCGACGCGAAGCCGACGAACGCGACCCGCTTGGCGAGGGCACGGGGGTTCATCGGCGTGACCGGCCGGCGCGTAGATAGAGCGTTGCGATCACGAGGTTGACGACGAGGATGAGCGCGGCGATCGCCGACCCGTAGCCGAGCTGGGGCGTCGCCCCACGGAACGCCTCGGCGTACATGTACACCGACAGCACCTGGGTGCGCCGGCCGTAGCTCTCACCGATGAGCAGGAACGGACCGAAGTCGTTGAACGTCCACAGCGTGATCAGCAGCAGGTTGGTGAGGATGTAGCCCTTCACCGACGGCAGCACGATGCCGGTGAGCTGCTGGCGGACCGAGGCCCCGGCCAGCTTCGCCGTCTCGAGATACGACGGCGGCAGCGAGTTGATCGCCGCGCCGAACAGGAGCATCGAGAAGGCCGTGCCGCGCCAGATGTTGAACACCACGATCGACAGGAGTTGGTGGTCGATCAACCACCTCGGGTTGCCGGGGATGAGGGCGTTGAGCGTGCCGTCCTCGGCGAGGAACGCCCGCCAGAGATAGGCGACGACGGTGCCGGGAATGATCCAGGCGGCGACGACCACCAGCTCGAGGGCCCGCCGTGCCCAGCCGGTCCAGTTCCGGAACATCCACGCCAACGTGAAACCGAGGGCGGCCTGGCCGATGACGGCCGAGAACAGCACGTACCGGACGGTCGTCTTGAACGAGTTCCAGAAGCGGTCGTCCTCGAGGGCATCGCGGTAGTTCTCGAGGCCGATCCACTGGGGATCGATCGCCCGGACTCCGGTGAGCGTCCGGTCGGTGAAGCCGAGGTACAACGTCCAGACCGCCGGGACGATGAGGAACACCGCCACCACGGCCACGGCCGGCGTGACGAACGCGGCGGCTCCACGCGCGCCGAACAGGTCGCCGCCCGCGCGAGTCCGCGGGCGGCGACCTGTGGTGGCAGGTGTGGGGGCGACGGCCTCGACGGTCAGGGCTCGGTGCCCGCCGCAGTGTCGCCCGGAGCGGCGCTCGTCGCCGGCGCGCCGGTGTCGGCGGACGCTCCGGTGTCGACCGGCGCGCCGGTGTCGGGAGCGACGCTCGGTTCGGGCGCCGCGCTGTCGTCGGGCGCGTCGGTCCCGGGCGCCTCGCTCGCCGCCGGGGCACTGCCGTCTGTGGCGCCTGAGTCGGAGGGAGCGACGGCTGCGGGATCCTCCTGGGTGATGTTGTCCTCACCGACGATGTCGGCGAGGGCGGCCTCGAAGTCGGCGGCGGCGTCCTCGGGGGACGTACCGGTGACGACGGCCTCGACGGCCTCCTGCAACGCCACCGACACGGCCGGGTACTCGGCGAGTCCGGGTCGGTAGTGGGTGACGGGCAGCACCTCGGAGGCGACGAAGCTGAGCATCGGGTCGTTCGACAGGATCGCCGCGTTGGTGTCGTCGCGCGCCGTGATCTGGGCGGTCTCGCTGTAGCGCTCGGCGAGCACGTCGGGCGAGAGGATGAACGTCATCAGCTCCCAGGCGAGATCGGGGTGCTCGGTGTTGGGGTTGAGCACCCAGGCGCCGCCGCCGGACATGGACGCGAAGTCGAGTCCGCCGAGTGCCCCGCCGGGCTCGTAGGCGGGGATGCGGGTGTAGCCGACGATCTCGTCGCGACCCTCCATCGGGAAGTTGCCGGTCTCCGGGTTGACGACGCTACGCCACAGGTAGTCGCTCTCGATGAGCATGGCGATCTCGCCGTTGGCGAAGGCCTCGAACGTCTGGTCACGTCCGTCGGTGAGCAGCTGCCAGTCGACGTTGCCGAGCCCCTCGTCGCCGTACACCGTGGCGTACGTGCCGAGCATCTCGAGCATCGCCGGCGACGCCCCGGTCCACAGACCGCTCTCCTCGTCGTACACCTGGCCGCCGGCGGCGGCGAGGAGCGGGAGGGCACCCTGCATCGTGGTGGCCTCGCCCATCGCCACACCGCCGTTGAGCTGGATCGGCGTCACGTCGGGCAGCGCCTCCTTGATGGTGCGCGCAGCGTCGAGCACCTCGTCGATGGTCGTCGGCGCCCAGTCGGCCGGGAGTCCGGCCTGCTCGAAGAGGTCCTTGTGGAAGTAGATGACGCGGCCGTCGGTGCCTTGCGGGATGCCGTAGCGCTGACCTTCGAAGCTGGCGTTGCCCTGCACGGCTTCGTTGATCTGCGCCCAGCCGTCCCATTCGTCGGCAGCAGGCCCGACGACGTCGGCGAGCGGGGCGATGTACTCGGCGGTGGCGAACTCGCCGACCCAGATACCGTCGATGGAGAAGACGTCGGGACCTTCCCCGGCTCCGAGGTCGAGGGCCAGCTGGCTCTTGTAGTCCTCGTCGTCGACGCCGCGTCCTTCGAACGACACCTCGACCGGCGTTCCCGCGGCGGCCATCGCCTCCTCGAACGCCGGGATGACCGTCTCTTCCAGCCATGCCGCCGAGGCCTGGTTCTTGCCCTCGGGCTGGTTGATCGAGTTGTCGAGCAGCGACAGCTGCACGGTCTCGGCGCCCGGCGGCGATGTCGCCACCCCGGTCGAAGCCGCTGTCCCGGCGAGCAGAACCCCACCGGCCAGGGCCGAGAACACCGTTCGTCTCCTCATCAGAGCCTCCCATGTGTCGCGGACGCCGACGTTGGCGCCCTGTTATCACCCCGCCGGGATACTAAGCCGGGCGCGGCCGGGTCAAGGACCGACCCCAGATCGTCGGCCCGGCGTCACGTCCCGGCCACTGTTGCGATGGTCCGTCGTCATGGCCGCGCGGACCGAGCCGCCGCGGCAGCACGTTCGAGCCACTTGGGCGGGTCGCCGTAGGCCTGGATCTTGATGAGCCGGCCGCTCGCACAGTCGTCGACGAGCTGGACGATGCGACGTTCGCGGGTGGCGTCCTGCTTCGCCGAGCACACCCAGGAGACACAGATCCGCCGGTAGGACGGTGTCGCCTGGGCCCAGAACGCCGCAGCCGCCGCATCGGCGGCGAGGAGCGCGGCGTGCTCGGGACTCAGCTCCGTGCTGCTCTCGTAGGAGTACGCACCGCTCCGGTCCGCACGTCGGGCCTCGTAGGCAGCGAGTCCGGCCGGGGTCATCCGGCCCTCGGCAATGAGGCGTTCGACCGTCTCGATGTTGATCTTCGACCAGTTGCTGCCGCGTCGGCGGGGCGTCCAGCGCTGGCGGCGGCGGTCCTCGTCGATGCGCTCGGCCTTCGAGTCGATCCATCCGAAGGCGAGGGCCTCGGGGACAGCCTCCTCCCACCTCAACCCGCGGTCGGCGACGTGACGCCTGTTCAGTCCCATCCACAGTTCGGACGCCGTCTCGTGGTTGGCCTCCAGCCAGGCGCGGAACTCCTCGGGCCCACTGAAGAAGATCGCCGGGCGGTCCTCGGTTCCGCCCTGTCGCCCGAAGGTTCGTCCGGTGGATCGCGGTGCCATCGGTCCACCATGCCACGACCGGACGGCGGTCAGCGACACTTCGACCAGCGGGGACTCCCGGCCACGGCCCGAGTGTGACAGTCGATCGTTAGGGTCAACGTGATGGTCCGCGGGTCGGCACTCGCGTCGCCTCGCGCGACGGTCCAGGCATCGGTGGTGGTGTCGTGGCAGCGCGACGCGGTGCACGTGTGGGGCTGGGACGGGGTGCAGACGATGCCGCCGATGTGGCTCTACAGCGGCTTCCGCGAGTCCGGTTGGCCCGGGTCGCCGTCGGCCCACGGGTTCCACTCGTCGCTCGACGTCGTCGCGCCCAGCGGCGAACGCCTGCGGCCGATGTCGGTGCGGCTCGATGCGATCAGCGGGCTGAGCTGGCTGCGCGGGGCGGCGGCCGCACCGAGCGACTCGGCGCGCTGGTTCGGCGCCCTGGCGGTGCTGGCCACCGACGTCGTCGCGGCGGGGGGCGTGATCCCGCGGATCGAACGCAACGAGCACGAGCCGCTCACCTCGGCCGACACGATGTTCTCGCACGTCGCCGCCGACGTGGGGTGGGCGGCGATCCTCACCCAACCGGTCGTCGCGGCGCTCGACGAACTGAGCCGCGTGATGCCACCGATCTGCCTCCCCGACGTCCACCGCGAGGATGCCAACCTGCGCCGGGACACGGTGCAGATCATCTTCGAACGATTCGTCGACAACGCGGCGCGAGCCGCGCTCCAGCGCGAAGGATGGGAGCCCGACGTCCCGCGTGACCGTTCGCCGGCCACCGCGGTCGCCCGCCTGGTGTTCCGCTCGCTCACGGGCCAGGACCGGCGCGTCCAGACCACCCGGGCCACCCACACCGATGCCCTCGTCACGGTCGACGAGGCGTTTCGGCGCCTCGGCAATCGCGCCCGCGGCGAGCCGGTCCTCGAGCGTCGCCTTCGCCTCGTCGTCCCCGACGATCGCTTCGAGCCGTGGCGTGTCGACCTCGAGTTGGTCGACGAGGGCGATCCCGGGCGCTGGTGCTCGGCCGCCGACGTGTGGGCGCGCACGCCGCTCGCCGTCGAGGTGGCGGGCGGACCCGAGCACCTCCCGTTGCTCGAAGCCCTCGTCGCCGAGACGGCAATCACGGTCGCCGCGGCGGTCGACGTGCTCGGCGCCTTCGCCGACGCCCGCCAGCCCACGTCGGTCGAGTTCGAGGTCGACACGGCCGAGGAGCAGACCCACGCCATCGACGAGCTGCTCGACCAGGCCCCCGCCGCCCTGGAGCGGCGCGGCATCACCCTGATCGGTCCCGAGCATCTCGTCCGCTCGCAGATCGCAGTCCGCGGACGGGCCACACGGGCGCAACCCAGCGACCGGCGGGCCGGACTGAACCGGGACACGATCGTCGAGTGGACGTTCACGGCGGCCGATTCGGCCGGTCCCGTGGCGATCAGCGATGCCGAGCTCGCCCGCGCCGAGGAGACCGGATCGTCGCTGCTGCACATCGGCCACCGCTGGGTGCGCATCGACCCGGCCGCCCTGCGCAAGGCCCGGGCGCGGCACGACGAGTACCTGCGGCGTGTCGAGGAGCTGGAACGGGCCGGCGTCGACCCCCTGGCGATGCTCCGTCTCGCCGCCGACGCCGCGGCCGCCGGCGACGAGATCGACGCCGACACCGACGAGATCCCCGACGGTTCGCAGGTGTCGGCGGCGTGGTCCGGGCTGCTCCTCGGCGGGCTCCCCGACGCGCAGCTGTCGGAGGAGCTCGAGCCGCCGTCGTTCACCGGGACGCTCCGCCCGTACCAACGGCGCGGCCTCAGCTGGCTGCGGTTCCTCGACCGGCTCGGGTTGGGCGGCTGCCTCGCCGACGACATGGGGCTCGGCAAGACGGCCACCACGCTCGCCCACCTCGTCGATCGCCCGGGCCCTCATCTCGTGGTCTGCCCGCTGTCGGTCGTCCACAACTGGGAGACGGAGGCCGGCCGCTTCGCGCCGTCGCTGCGGGTCCGCGTCCATCACGGGTCGGGCCGCCACACCGGCGGCCGCGACGCCGACGAGGCCGACACCGCGGTCACGCTCGCCGGGTACGACCTCGTGGTCACCACGTACGGGCTGGTCAACCGCGACCTCGCCGTACTCGAGGCGGTCGACTGGTCGACGGTCGTGCTCGACGAGGCGCAGTTCGTGAAGAACCCGGCCACGCGTGCGGCCCGGGCCGTGCGCAAGCTGCGGGCCGGGCAGCGGCTGGCCCTCACCGGCACACCCGTCGAGAACCGCCTCTCCGAGCTGTGGGCCATCCTCGACTGGGTCAATCCCGGGATGCTCGGGACCAGGGACCACTTCCGGCACCGCTACTCGAAGCCGATCGAGCGCGGCGCGGGCAACGATCCCAACAGCACCGGCGACGACGGGAGCGACGCGCTGGTCGCCGCCGAGGCGGCGGCCGCGCTCAAGGCGATCACCCAGCCGTTCGTCCTGCGCCGGTCGAAGGCCGACCGTCAGCTCGTCCCCGACCTCCCCGACAAGATCGAGCAGATCGCCTATGCCGGCCTCACCCGCGAGCAGTCGGTGCTCTACCAGAAGGTCGTCGATCAGCTGCTCGAGGAGGCCGGCGAGATGGAGGCCACCGCCGGCTCCCGCGCCAACTCGCGGGAGGCGATGAAGCGCCGATCGATCGTGCTGGCCGCGCTCACCAAGCTCAAGCAGATCTGCAACCACCCCGCCCACGCGCTCGGCGACGGGTCGCGGCTGCACGGCCGATCGGGCAAGCTCGCCCGGTTCGACGAGCTTGTCGACGAGCTCGTCGACGTCGGAGAGCGCGCCCTCGTGTTCACGCAGTTCGTCGAGATGGGCTCGCTCCTGCAGCGCCACGTGGCCGAGCGCCTCGGCTGGTCGGTGCCGTTCCTGCAAGGCTCGATGTCGAAGAGCCGGCGCGATCGCGTGGTCGCCGACTTCCAGGCCGGCCTCGGACCGCCGCTGCTGATCGTGTCGCTCAAGGCCGGTGGCACGGGGCTCAACCTGACGGCCGCCAGCCAGGTCATCCACTACGACCGCTGGTGGAACCCGGCCGTCGAGAATCAGGCCACCGACCGGGCCTGGCGCATCGGCCAGGGCCAGACCGTGCTCGTGCACAAGCTGGTGTGCGAAGGCACCGTCGAGGAGCGCATCGCCAAGGTGATCGACGACAAGCAGGCGCTCGCCGACCTCGTCGTCGGCCAGGGGGAGGCCTGGCTGTCGGAGCTGTCCACCAGCCAGCTCCGCGATCTCGTGAGCCTCGACACCAGCACGGCGTCGACGGTGGGCGATGCCGGCCCGGCCGTCGATCCGGCCGAGCCCACTGCATCGAGGACCACCACGTCGGGCACCACGCTGCGGGCGGTGCCCGACCTGTCGGCCGAGGAGGACGCGTCGTGAGCCGGCCACGCCGGAGCTTCGGGCAGCAACCTGGCCGGCTCGTCGCCACGATGCTGCGCGCCCTCGCCGCCGAGCTGTCCGACCCGGGCCGTTACGCCCGGGCCAAGGCCTACGCCCGCGACGATGCCGTGATCGAGATCGACATCCGGCCCGAGGTGGTCTCGGGCCTGGTGATGGGCAGCCGGCGCGATCCCTACGAGGTGCTCCTCGCCGTCGACCCGGTGCCCGACGACGAGCGGGCCCGGGCCAACCCCGAGTCGATCGGTTCGATGACCCTGCTCATCCCGGGGCGTGACGAGCTTGCCGTGTCGTGCTCGTGCCCCGACGCCGCGGGCACGCTGTGCAAGCACGCCATCGCCCTGTTGCTGGTGTTCGCCGACGAGACCAGCATCGAACCGGAACTCCTCGTGCGCTGGCGCAGCGAGGATCCCGACCGCGACCGGCCGCGGCCGGGCGTGCAGCGCATGGCACCGCGCGGCCGTGTCATCGACGCCGACGACCCCACGACCGTCACCCTGCCCCCGCCCCGCCAACCGGCCCGGGCTCCGGCGGCCCGCGTCGACATCCTCGCCGGTCTGCTCGACGCCTCAGGACCGCTCCCCGACCTGCCCGCACTCGCCCCCTTCACGCTCCCCGCGCCGCCGGTGGCGGTGCTCAACGACCCCGCCCAGCGCCTCCTCCACGAGCTCCTCACCAGCGCCCTCGCGGCCATCACCACCCGCCCCCGCTGACCTTCTGGGCGCGGATCGTGCCATTTCACGATCTAGGCGCGATCCGTGACGCTCAGCGTCACGATCCGCGCCCAGATCGGGCTAGCGACCGTCGTCGAGCTTCGACTGGCTCTCGAGGACGGCCGACGAGAAGATGCCCTTCGTCATCAGCGACATCTCCCGGCGGCGGCGCTGCTCGTACACGGCGGCGCGGGCCTCGTGCACGCCGGGATCGTCGGGGGCCGCCTTCGCCGCCAGCTCGATCAGATGACACGCGAGGCGCATCGAGGCGTCGTCGCCGCCTGCCGCCAGCTCACCGGCGCGCGCGACGAGCCGGTCGGCTCCGCCGGCGAGCGCCGCCACCTCGGCGGCGACCGCAGACTCGGGCGCCGGCTTCAGCGACGCCGGGTTGCCGTCCCACCAGCCGCCGTACTTGCGCCACACGTTGCGCACCACGAACTCCGGCTCGTCGTACAGCGGCCGTAGGTACGGAAGGCGCAGGACCGCCGGGTCGACCTTGACGCTGTGGAGGATGGTGTCGAGCGAGGCGCCGCTGTTCATCGCCTCGAGGACGTCGGCGACGAGCGTCTCCAGGGCCGTGGCAACCTGGTCGAGGACGCCGGCGATTCGGTCGCGCCCGGCGATCGGCAGGCCGTGCGCCGGCAGGAGCAACTCGGGGTCGTGGGCCGCGATCGCCCGCAGCGCCGCCGCCCACTCGTCGGGGTAGCGCTGCACCTTCTGCGGGTTGCCGGCGTTCGGGAAGTTCCAGATGAACAGGTCCCCGACGCACGCCGCGCGCTGCGCCGGGAGCCACGTCCACGTGTGGTCGTCGGTCTCCCCACGGGCGTGCATCAGCTGCATCTCCACGCCACCCACCGTGAGGTCGTGCCGATCCCGGTACGTCACGTCGGGTCGGGCGACGTCGGCGGGCAGGAAGCGCTGGTCACCGCCGAGCGTCATGCCGCTGTCGGGGCGCAACCAGCCGAACTGGCGCTGGTTGATGGCGACGTTCCAACCATTGGTCAGCTCGTAGCGATCGATGCGGGACACCACGTTCTCGTGGCCGACGAAGACCGGCCGCCGGTGCCCTCTCGCCTCGGCGTCGGCCACGAACGCCGGACTGCCACCCACGTGGTCGGCGTGACCGTGGGTGTAGACGACGTGGCTCACCGGCTCGCCCGTCCAGCGCCTCATGCTCTCGACGACCGCGCCGGCCGTCATCACGCCGCTGGAGTCGAAGGCGACGAGGCCGTCGCCCGTGCGCACCAGGACCACGTGGGAGAACGACTCGATCACGGCGATGTCGTCGGTCACCTCGGACAGCTCCTGGGTCACACGGTTGTGCGGGTTCTCGGCGACGCCGGAGTCGACGATGCGGCTGCTCAGTTCGAGAAGGTCGGCCATCACGGCAGAATACGGCCGCGACCCGCCGACTCTCGATGCGGCAAGCTGCAGCGATGACCCACCCCTTCGCCCAGGTCGACGTGTTCTCGTCGGAGTCGTTCGGGGGCAACCCCGTGGCCGTCGTGCTCGACGCAGACGGGCTCGCCGACGACACGATGCAGCTGATCGCCCGGTGGACCAACCTGTCGGAGACGACGTTCGTCCTGACTCCGAGCGACGCCGACGCCGACTACCAGGTGCGCATCTTCACCCCGGCCGGCGAGCTCCCGTTCGCCGGTCACCCGACGCTCGGCACGTGCCACGCCTGGCTGGAAGCCGGCGGCACGGCCCGCCCGGACGGCACCGTCGTGCAGCAGTGCCCGGCGGGTCTGGTCACCGTCCGCTCCGGCGGATCGGACGGACGGCTGGCGTTCGCCGCCCCGCCGCTCGTCCGCAGCGGGCCCGTCGACGACGCCACCGTCGCCGAAGCGGTCGCCGCGGTCGAGCTCGACCCGGCATGCGTGCTCGCCGCCGAGTGGGTGGACAACGGGCCGGGATGGCTCGCCCTCCTCGTCGACTCCCCCGCCACCGTGCTCGCCGCTCGTGCCGGCGCGACCGATCTCAAGATCGGCCTCGTGGCGGCTTACCCGGAGGGTTCGCCCGAGGCCATCGAGGTGCGAGCGTTCTTCCCGGCCGACGGACGGCTGTTCGAAGATCCCGTAACGGGGAGCCTCAACGCGTCGCTCGGCCAGTGGCTCACGTCCTCCGGGCGGGTGACCGCCCCGTACGTCGCCGCCCAGGGTCGGGCCCTCGGCCGCGCCGGACGTGTGCACGTCGAGCTGGACGAGAACGGCGCCGTCTGGGTGGGCGGCGCCACGGTGACCCGCGTCTCCGGCACCATCGAGGCCTGACCTGCGCCGCGCGATGAGCGATCGGGCCACCTGGCGGCCTCATCGCTCATCGCCCGTTGCGGTGCTCGCCGCGGTGACGTCGTAGACTCGCCGTCGACCGTTCGGGAACACCGGTGAGAATCCGGGGCTGTCCCGCAACTGTGACCGGGAAGAGAACTCCCACCGTCGCCCCCGGGCGGCGGCAACGCCACGGCCGATTGCGCGGCTGGAAGGCAGGGGGCGATCGGTGATCCGGGAGCCAGGACACCGGCGGTTCATACGCACCAGACGCGAGGAGACGTCCCATGAACCGTTCCATCAAGATCGCGACGCTTGTCGTCGCCACGCTCGGCTTCGCCGCGCCCCACGCCGCGGCCAGCTCGCCACCCTCCGACAGCGGCACACCCGACGACACGGCGGCCGCCACGCCGCCCGAACGCATCGTCTCGCTCTCGCCGGCGGCTACGGAGGTGTTGTTCGCCATCGGTGCCGGCGATCAGGTGGTCGCCGTCGACAACTACTCGAACTTCCCCGCGACGGCCCCGATCACCGAGCTGTCGGCGTTCGAGCCGAACATCGAGGCGATCGCCGACTACGAGCCCGATCTCGTCGTCGTGGATGCCACCAATCCCGAGCTCATCACCACGCTCACCGAGCTCGGCATCGAGGTCCACGAGGCGCCGGCGCCCGCCGATCTCGACGGCCTCTACGCCGAGATCGAACAGCTGGGCGACGCCACCGGTCACCGCGACGAATCGGACGTTCTCGTCGCGGACATGCGGACCGAGATCGACGAGATCCTCACGCGCGTGCCCGAGACCGACGAGCCGTTGACCTTCTACCACGAGCTCGACGTGATGCTCTACACCGTCTCGTCGAACACGTTCATCGGTCAGCTCTACGCCCTCGCCGGGTTGGAGAACGTCGCCGACGCCGCCGACAGCTCGCTCAGCAGCGACTACCCCCAGCTGTCCGCCGAGTTCCTGATCGACGCCGACCCCGATCTCGTCTTCCTCGCCAACACCAAGTGTTGCGGCGAGAACGCCGAGACCTTCGGTGCCCGATCCGGCTTCGAGGCGATGGCTGCGGTGCGCAACGGCAACGTTGTGCTGCTCGACGACGACATCGCCAGCCGACCGGGCCCCCGCGTCGTCGAGCTCTTCGCCACCATCGTCGACGCCGTCGTCGTCGCGGTCGACGAGGAGCTCGCCGCCGCCTGATCGAAACGTTGTGAACCGAACGGTGCCCACAGTCGTCTGATTGCCAGCCGACCGCCAGGAGGCGGCCCCTAGGCTCGACCCACGCACTGCTCTCAGGAGAGACACCCATGTTCGCAACATCCACCACCGTCGCTCGCCGCAAGGCCGTCCGCGCCGGGATCGCCACGGCCGCCATCGGCGCCGTGACCCTCGGCGTGGCCGCGCCGTCGGCCGGCGCCACCTCGGTGCCGCCCAGCAGCGACGGCGACGTCGTCGTCCTCGATGCCGGCGACCTGTCCCAGCCGGTCGACCTCGGCGCCCGGCCGGCCGCCGGGACGGCGGCGACCAACACGTCCGTCAGCTCGGTCACCGGCACCCTCGCCGTCACGGGCGAGCAGGAACAGAACGTCGACCTCGACGTCGTCACGACGGTCGTCGAGTCGGCCCACGTCACCGCCTCGGACGAGTCCGGTGTGACGATCCGCCGGCGCGTCGAGTCCTACGACGTCACCGACAACAGCAGCGAGGACGGCGCGGGCGAGAGCTTCGCCAGCGACGAGGAGCTGGCCGAGCTCGTCGGCGTCGACCTCGACTACTTGTTCGGACCCGACAACCGTCTCCAGGACGTCGTGCCCGCGGACGGCGTCGAGGTCACCGACGAGCAACTGGCCGCGATCGACGAGGTCATCGCCGACGGCATCGACAAGGCCGGGCTCCCGGCCGAGCCGGTCGGCGTCGGTGCGCAGTGGACGGCCACACTGCCGGGCACCAACGGCGGGGCGGCCATCGAGGCGACGTACACGCTCGTGTCCTTCGCCGACGGCCAGTACACCGTCGAGGTGTCCGCTGCCGGCGACGCGGCGTCGCTGTACGGCGACGACCTGCCGCGCGGCTTCGACGAGGCCAGCGGCACCATCGCCGGTACCGGCACGCTGGTCGGCAGCGTCGACGAGCCGCTCGTGCGCAGCGTCGAGCTCGAGCTCGACCTCGACGTCACCCTGACCGGCCCGACGACCGAGATGACGATGAACCTGACCATGACGGAGTCCGAGGTGTCGGCGACCGCCTGACCGCCGCCCTCGGCAACCGACCCGTCGACAGCGAACAGCGCCGGCCGCCACGGCCGGCGCTGTTGTGCGCGGATCAGGAGTCGCCGCGACTCAGACGGCGGCCGTCAGCGAGTCTCGCAACGGCGTCAACACCCGCATGACGTTGTCGGCGAGGGCGGTGGCGTCGGCGGTGATGCGTGACCGGGCGATCTCCCGGCCGGCCTCGCCCAGCACGCTCGTGAACGTCAGCACCATCACCCGGTCGATGGCGTCGTCGTCGGTCTTGAACGGCTTGAGGGCGCTGGAGATGGTCGCCCGCCGCCAGTCCGAGAGCTCCTTGCCGAACCCGGTCGGCGTGTCCCCGTCGAAGAAGAGCCGGACGAGATCACGGTGCTCCCAGCTGAAATCGAGAAACGATCGTGTGCTGACGAGGAACAGCTCCCAAGGATCGGTCTCGCCAGCCTCGGCGGCCGCCGCCACCGCATCCGCCGCCTGTTGCTGCTGAGCGTCGCGGTGCTGCTCCCACAGCGCGACGAACAGCTCACTCTTTCCGCCGAAGTGATGATAGAGACTGCCGACGCTGCTGCCGGCCATCTCGACGATCTCGGCGACGTTGGCATCGGCGAATCCGTAGCGGCCGAACACCGATCTCGCCGCGTCCAGAATCGATCGTCGGGTCTCCTCGGTACTGCTCCACTGGTGCTTCACCCGTCGTCGACGACGGGTCAACTGCGTGGCCATGGGGGTTTCCTCCTCCGAGCGCGCCCTGCCCGGGTAGATGGACTCGGCGGTGGAGTCTAGGACCGGCGGTCATTCCGCCGCGAAGTCCCGAAATCGGGCTCGTGCATTCCGGCGGCGCTGGGGAACATAGGCTCGATCGATGATGCATGGGAGGTGCGTCACCGACGAATCGACCGCAGTTCACCCGCTCCGCCCGGTCGCCGGCACACCCGGCGAGACCCCGCGCTCCGGGACGCGATGACGGCGCGTCGCGAGTTCGCCATCGGCATCGGCGGCTACGCGGCGTATCTCGCCGCCCGGCGCCGGGTGTGGAACGACGCCGGCCGGGCCCGGGCCCAGCGCAACAGCGCTCGGCTGATCGACGCCGAGAAGCGGGCCGGGGTGTTCGTGGAGCAGCGCGTCCAGGCGGCCGCCGGGCGATGGCCGCGCTTCGCCCACGTGCTCAACGTCGGCTACGCGGCAGCCAACGTCACACTCAGCATCGGGTGGCTCTTCCTGTTGTTCCGGCGGGGTGACGCGGCCTACGCCCGCGAGCGGCGGGCCGTGGTCGTCGCCTGGGCAGCCGCCATCCCCGTGTTCGCCGCGTTCCCGGCCGCACCGCCCCGCAAGGTCGATGGCTTCATCGACACCCTGCTCGAACACGGCATCGACATCGAGCGGCCGGGCCTGGTGCGCTGGTTCAACCCGATCGCCGCGATGCCGAGCTACCACGTGGCGTTCTCGATGGTCACCGGCCTCGGGCTCGCCGGTCGGGCTGCCTCACCGTTGCGCCGGCTGGCGTGGACGTCGTATCCCGGGGCCGTCGCAGCGATCGTGATCGCAACCGGCAACCACTACATCGCCGACGTGGCCGCCGGTGCCGTGCTCGGATCGGTAGCGCGAAGGATCACCCGATGACGGCGGCCGACGAGCGCGAGCCGAACGAGACGAGCGACCCGAAGGTCTCGGCGTTGCGGCTCCTCGCCGGCATCGTGCTGGCGCTCGTCGTGCTGGCGGTGATGGTGTTCTTCATCGGCCGGGCGACGGGTTTCTCCGACCTGCAGGACACCCTGCGCGAGGGTGACTGGCGCTGGCTGTCGATCTGCGCCGTCGGTCAGATCGTCGTCTTCGGCGGCTACTCGGGGGTCGTGCGGCGGTCGCTCGCCTTCGAGAACGGGCCCGTCGTCCCGCCGCGCCTGGCGCTGCGGGTCGTGCTCACCAGCTTCGCCCTCTCGCAGATCGTGGCGGCCGGCGGGGCAGCCGGGTTGGCCGTCAACTACTGGGCGTTCCGGCGGCTCGGCATCAGCCGCCGCGAGACCGTGGTGCGCCTGCTCGGTCTGAACACGGTCGTGTACCTGGCGTTCTCGATCCTCGCCTGGGCCGCCGCGCTGTACGCGATCGTGAGCGGCGCGGCCCCGCTCGGCGCCACCGTGCCGTGGTTGGCGATCCTGCCGATCCTCTGGGTGGCGGCCTGGTGGTTCACCGATGCCCGACGCGTCCAGGCGTGGGCCACACCCGAAGGCGGCCGGATCCGCCGAGCCCTCTCGACGGGCGTGGCGGCAGCCTGGTGGGCGCGGCGGGCCGCCGAGAGCCGCGAGGGGCGCCCCGCGCTCGGCTGGGCGGCGCTCTACTGGCTCGGCGACGTCGCCAGCCTCTGGGGCGCGGTCCATGCCTTCGGGCGCGGGCCGAGCATCGCCGCCCTGGCGTTGGTGTATGTCATCGGCTACCTGGCCGCCGCCATCCCGATCCCGTTCATCGCGACCGGAGGCATGGACGCCACGCTGACGTTCGCGCTCCAGATGGTCGGCGTGCCGATCGAACATGCCCTCGTCGCGGTCGTTGCCCACCGAGTGTTCGCCTTCTGGATCCCGCTGATGCCCGGCATCGTGCTCGGGTTCCTCCTCCGCCGGACGCGCGCCGAGCTCGATCTCGTCCGGGCCGAGCGTGAGGGCTTCCTCGCCGTCACCGACGGGTGAACGAGGCGTCACCAAGGGCGACCGAGAGCACCGGCACCGATGCGCCGAAACATGCTCGTCACACTCCGGTGACATTTCGTGTCACGATGCGAGCACATACTGACGCCGGCGGGACGCATCGCCTCGCCTGCACACCAGGAGAGACACGAATGGCCCGAACCCGCTCCCACGTCCTCACCGCCGGCATCGCCGGCGCTGCCGTCTGCACGTTCGCCGCCGGTGCGGCAACGGCCACCACCGAACCGGTTTCCGAGGACGCCGGTAACGCCTCGGCGCCAAGCATGGCGATCGTCTACTCCGCCGAGTGGCAGGACGGCTCGTGGGGCCAGGCGGCGTACGACGCCGCCAACACGATGCTCGACGAGGGGATCATCTCCGATCTGGCGCTCCAGGAGAACGTCGTCCCCGGCGCCGAGGGAGAGCGGGCGATCCGGGCGCTGGCCGAGGACGGCTTCAACCCGATCATCGCCCACTCGTTCGACTTCGGCGAGGACGTCAAGGCGATCGCCGCCGACTATCCCGACACGATCTTCGTCTACGCCGGAGGCTTCGGCGACGTCGACGGCAACGTCGGCGACTACGCCCAACCCTTCTATCAGGCGTCGTACCTGCAGGGCATTCTCGCCGCCGGCGTGATGGGCGAGGGCAAGGTCGGCGGGGCCGGCGGCTTCGACATCCCGGTGTGCCAAGCGATGTACCAGGCGTACCTGGCCGGTGCGCAAGCGGTGAACCCCGACATCGAGGGCAGCTTCGTCGCGGTGGGTGACTGGTACGACGTGCAGCTCGCCCAGGAGGCAGCCCAGAGCCAGGCCGACGACGGCGCCAACATGTTCATCGGGTGCGGCCAGGCGCCGACCTTCGGCCAGATCGACGTCGCCAACGAGATCGGCGGCGTGTCGACGGGATACGTCGGGGACATGTCGGCGCTCGGCGAGTCGGTCCTGTCGTCGACGGTGTGGAACCTCGACGCGACGTTCGGCCTGATCGTCGCCGACGTCGCCGCCGGCGCCACCGAGGCGCAGTACTACGACGTCTCGCTCGCCGATGGTGGCATGACGGTGGCGATCAACCCGGACCGCGAAGGCGACATCCCCGAGGACGTGATGGCACAGTTCGAGGACACCCTGGCGCAGATCGAGAGCGGTGACTTCGAGGTGCCGTACGTGCCCGAAGCGGGGTGACCGGCGACGCGGCCATCGCGGCCGTTGCGATGTCCGGCGTGGGCCGGCGGTTCGGGTCGACCATCGCGCTCGCCGACGTCGACATCGAGATCGCCCGCGGTGAGATCCACGCGCTCCTCGGGGAGAACGGCGCCGGCAAGACCACGTTGATGCGGATCCTCGCCGGTCTCGACTCGGCCGACACCGGTGAGGTGCGCATCGACGGCACGGTGGTCGAGCACGCGACGCCGCGATCGATGATCGATCGCGGCGTCGCGCTCGTCCAGCAGCACTTCACGCTCGTGGGACGGTTGACCGCGGCCGAGAACCTCGTCCTCGCCCGGCCGACGGACTGGCGGCTGCCATCGAGGGCCAAGGCGGTCGAGCGGCTGATGGCGCTCACCGAGAAGTACGGGCTACCCGTCCGGCCCGACATCCCGGCCGCGGCGTTGTCGGTCGGTGAACAGCAGCGCTTGGAGGTGGTGCGAGCGCTCGACCACGACCCTCGGGTCCTGGTCCTCGACGAGCCCACGGCCGTGCTCACGGATCAGGAGGCCGACCGCCTCCTCGAGGTGTGCCGGTCGCTCGCCGACGAGGGCCGGTCCGTCGTGATGATCAGCCACCGGTTGCGGGAGGTGCTGGCCGGCGCCGACCGTGTGACGGTGCTTCGTCGCGGTCGTGTGGTGGTCGCCGGCGAGCCGGTCGCCGCCCACGATCGACGGTCCCTCGTGCGGGCGATGGTGGGCGACGAGCTCATACCGCACAGCACCGGCACCGGCCGGGTCCGCCGGATCGGCGTGGAACGGATCCGCCTGTCGGCGGTCGCGGCCGGACGGCTCGACCCCATCGATCTGAGTGTCCGCGCCGGGGAGGTGGTCGGAATCGCCGGCGTGGACGGCAACGGTCAGACGGAGCTCGAGGCCATCCTGGCCGGGCGCGTCGCGCCGGTGAGCGGAACCGCGGAGATCGACGGCGAGCCGATTCCGATCGGGTCGCCGCGCCGCCGGATCGACGAGGGGGTGGCGTACATCGCGGCCGATCGCTATCGCCATGCGGTCGTGAGGGAGCTCTCGGTGGCCGACAACCTCGACCTCGGGCGGACACGCTGGTGGCGTCGCCGCGCCTCCCGGCGCATCTCCGCCGCCGGCCCACGCCTCGAGGCCTGGGACGTGCGCGGCGAACGGGCCGCACGCGCCGGCTCGTTGTCGGGTGGCAACGCGCAGAAGCTCGTCCTCGCCCGGGAGCTCGAGCATCCCCCCGCCGTCGTCATCGCCGGCCACCCGACCCGAGGGCTCGATCCCGGGGCGGCGGGCACGGTGGCCGAACGGGTCGTCACCGCCGCCGACGCCGGCGCGGCCGTGGTGTGGATCGGCGCAGAGCTCGACGAGCTCACCGCGGTCGCCGATCGGTTGGTCGTGCTGTGCACCGGGTACGCCCCACACACGTTCGTTCCGCCCTACGACCGGCATGCCATCGGGCATGCGATGGCCGGCGGGGTACGCGTCGACCAGGCACATGTCGACCGGGCACACGTCGGCAAGGCGGTCGGCCGGGAGCCGATCGACGAGGTGCCGATCGACGGGCTGCCGGCGTGAGCACCACGGTCGTCGACGACACCCTCGGCCGGCGTCTGCGCTGGACGCTCGGCAGCGGAGGAACGTCGTCGACAGCCCGCCTCGCCCGGCTCGTCGTGCCGGCGGCGGCCGTCGTGCTGGCCCTGGCCGTCGGCGCTCTGTTGATCATGATCGAGGATGCCCCACCGCTCGACGTGTACCGCAGCGTCTGGGACACCGTCGCCACGGGCCGATTCGGCTGGCGCGACACCCTGATCGAAGCCACGCCGCTCGTGCTGATCGGGCTCGGGCTGGCGATCGCCTACCGCGCCAAGGTGTTCACGATCGGGGCCGAGGGCCAGTACCTCGTCGGCGCCACGGCGGCGGTCGCCGTGGTCACCGCGCCGGCGATCTCGGGCGGTCCGGGACCGTTGCTCGTCGTCGTGGGGGCCGGGGTCGGCGCAGCCTGCGGCGCGGTGTGGAGCGGGCTCAGCGGCTGGCTCCTCGACCGCTTCGGCACCAGCGTCGTGATCTCGAGCCTGCTGCTGAACTACGTCGGCTCGTCGATCCTGGCCTGGGCGATCCGCGTCGGCATCCGCGACCCCGACGGGTTCGTGCCCCAGAGCCGCGAGGTCGGTGGCGCCACCCTCGCCGACGTCCCCGGGCTGGACACCCACGCCGGTGTGCTCATCGCGGCGGGCGCGGTCGTCGTGGCCGCCGTGCTCATGGCCAGGACACGGTGGGGCTACCTCGTCGACATCCACGGCCACAATCCCGACGTCCTCGACGCGCAGGAGATGCCGAGACGGCGGCTGGTGTACGCCGTGCTGCTCGTGTGCGGCGCGATGGCCGGCCTCGCCGGGATCGTGCAGGTGGCGGGCGTCAGCGGCCGGCTGAACGCCAGCAGCAGCGTCGGCTACGGCTTCACGGCGATCGTGGTCGCCGTGCTCGGCCGCATGCGCCCGCTCGGCGTGGCGGCCGCCGCTCTCCTCCTGTCGGCGCTGACGATCGGCTTCGAGGGCGCCGAGCGGGACTTCGGCCTTCCGGCGTCGCTCGTCGGCATCGTGCAGGCCCTCATCGTGCTGTTCGTCGTCCTCGGCGACGGTGCCGTCGGTCGGTGGGCGAAGGGCTGAGCGGGATGGACAAGGTCTTCGCCCTCGCCACGCTGACCGCCGGGCTTCGTCTCGCCCTCCCGGTTGCGCTGGCGGCGCTCGGGGCGCTCACGGCGGAACGCTCGGGGGTGCTCAATCTCGGCGTCGAGGGAACGATGCTGAGCGGCGCGCTGGCCGCCTACCTCGTGGCCGAGGGCACCGGGTACACCTGGCTCGGCCTGCTCGCCGGTGTCGGCGCCGGCCTCCTGTGCGGAGTCGTGCTGGCCTTCGGCATCTTGGTGCTGCGGTCCAATCAGATCGTCACCGGGCTGGCGTTCACGCTGCTGGCCACCTCCCTGACGACGTTCATCTTCCAGCAGTCCTACGACATCGGCGCCAGCCCGCCGCGCATCCAGCGCATCTCGATCTGGCTGCTCGCCCTCGTCGTGCTCGCCGTCTTCGCCGCGGCGTGGTTTGTGCTCGAACGCACATCGTGGGGCCTGGCCCTCACATCGGCCGGCGAGGCCCCGCACGCCGTCGACGCCCTCGGTTACGGGGTCAACCGCATCCGCGCCGTCGCCGTCGTGACGGGCAACGCCCTCGTCGGCCTCGGCGGCGCCGTGCTGGTGTGCGGGCCGCTCGGCCTGTTCATCCAGAACGTCACCGCGGGCCGCGGCTGGGTCGCCCTCGCGTTGGTCGTCTTCGCCCGCTGGCGACCGAGCGTCTGTCTCGCCGGCGCCGCGCTGTTCGGGCTCTGCGACGCCGTCCAGCTGCGCCTCCAGGGCACGAGCACGGCGATTCCCTACGAGGTCTTCCTCGCCCTGCCGTACGTCGTGACGCTGCTCGCCATGGTCGTCCGGGCGAGGGACAGCCGCACGCCCAGCGCCTTGGGCACACCGTTCGTCCGCGGAGCATGATGGACACCAGGAGAGTGACCGTGCCGACCACCACCATCCCCACCATCGATCTGTCGTCGTTCGCCACCGGCCGACCGTTGCCGTCCGACGAGGCCCTCGCCGTCGCCGAGCAGATCGACGCCGCCCTGCGCGACGTCGGGTTCGTGACGGTGACCGGGCACGGCCTCACCGACGAGGTCAAGAACGCCCTGTTCGATCAGATGCGGACGTTCTTCGCCCTTCCGGCCGAGGAGAAGGAGCGCATCGCCATCGGCAAGAGCGCCTACCATCGCGGGTACGTGGGCTTCGCCACCGAGACCTTGGAGGGCGCCCTCGGGGGCGACGAGGACGCCGTCGGCGAGGTGCTCGCCGGCGACATGAAAGAGACGATCGACACGGGCACCGAGCACGGTCCCGACCACCCTGAGGTGCTCGCCGGCACGCCGCTCCACGGACCCAACCAGCTCCCCGACCTGCCCGGGTTCCGGGAGGCGTGGTCGGCGTACCGCGAAGCGGTCGTCGAGACGGCGCTGCGCATGCAGCGCGGGCTCGCCATGGCCCTCGGCCTCGACCCCGAGTTCTTCGAGTCGCAGCCCGGCGAGACGATGTACCACCTGCGGATGATCCACTACCCGCCGATGGATCGGCTGACGCCGGAGCCGGGCCAGCTCGGTTGCGGCGCCCACACCGACTACGGCACCTTGACCGTGCTCGCCGATGACGGTGTGGGCGGCCTGCAGGTGCGGCAGCGCTCGGGCGAGTGGGTCGACGTCCTCGTTCCCGACGGCCACCTCGTCGTCAACCTCGGCGACCTGATGTCGATCTGGACCAACGATCGCTGGGTGTCGAACCCGCACCGCGTCGTGAACCCACCGAACCAGGACCGCTACTCGGTGCCGCTGTTCGTCACGCCGCCGTTCCACCTGCGCATCGAGACGTTGCCGACGTGCCTCGACCCCGACGGGACGAGCCGCCACGAACCGCTCGTGAGTGGCCCGTACCTCCTCGCCCGCTTCGACGGCACCCACAGCTACCGCAACAGCCTCCTCGACGAGCACAACCGCGCCGCCGCGGGATGACGCGTCCCCGAGATAGTGCCAGGCACTATCTCGGGGACCTCACGATCGGATGGTCCACGACGGCGGCGGGAGGGTGAACCCGGCGTCGACGCGATGGCGGGTGGTCACGGCGCCGAACCGCTCGGCGACGTCGGCCGCCGACCGCGGTCGGCGCCGCGGATCGATCTCGAGGAGGGGAACGGCGACGTCCGACTCGAAGGCGGCGGTCACGTCGTCGACCGACGGCGTCGTCCCCGGGAAGGGCGGCCGACCCGTCGCCGCGAACATCAACGTCAACCCGAGCGAGTAGATGTCGGACCGCACGGTCGGTGCGTGACCCAGCCACACCTCCGGCGCGGCGTAGGCCGGCGTCAGCATCGTCGCCGGTCCGCCCGCAGCGCGCAGCCATCCGGCGCCCAGGTCACCGAGCACGAGCGAGTCGTCGTCGTCGATGAAGACGTTCTCGGGCCGGACGTCGCCGTGCAGCACGCCGCTCTGGTGAAGCGTGTGCAGCGCCTGGGCGAGCTGGCGGGCGGCGGCATTCACCTGCGGCACCGTCAGCGCACCGCTGATCCGCACCCGCCGGGCAAGCGTGCCCCGCTCGTAGAACTTCGTCACGACGTAGGGGCGGCCGTCGATCGTGAAGCCCGACCGGAGCACCTCGGGCAGGTTGGGCTGGCCCGAGACGGTCTCGGCCACCCGCGCCTCCCACAGGAACCGCTGCTGGTCGAACCCACGGCCGGCCGGATCGACGTGGAAGACCTTGACGGCGACCGCCCGCCCGCTGCTGGCCTCTGTCGCCCGGTACACGGCAGCCGTCGATCCGACACCGGTGCGGGCGACGACCTCGTACCCGTCGATCTCGGGCCGGTCGCCCGTCTCGAGCACCGCGGCGCTCGCCGGCACCTCCCCGTTCCACCGACGGTGGCGACGCGGCACACGCTTGGTGAGCCGCAGGCGGGCGAGCGCGCGCCGCGGGTTGCGCATCGGCGCCGACCACACGAGCCAACCCTCGGGGAGCCGGGCCAGCGAGGCGTCGGTCAACGCCCAGGCCAGTGCCGCGTCCTCGTCGGTGGCGCGGTCCCCGTCGAAGCGGGCCCGATCGACCACGGTGGCCAACTCGCCCAACATCCGGGTCACCGGCGCCGGCACGCGCCCGGCCGTCGAGCGGGCGGCCTCACTGGCGGTCAGGTGGGCACCGATGCCCTGGCGGTTGTCGTGAAAACGCTCGAGCAGCGTCGTCCAGGCGAGGAGGGCAGCGAGGGCCGGATCGGCGGCGCGCGAGCGGCGGGCGATCGTTCGCCGGCGGATCGCGAACGACCACGTCGCGACGGCCGCGACGATCCCGAGGGTGACGACCAGGACCAGCAGTGCGGTCCGGCCCCAGTCGCTCGACTCCGGCGGGCGCGGCGCCTGCAACGGCACCGTCGTCGTGGTCGCCTCCGGGGGGACCTCGTCGGGGTCTGGGTCCGGTCGCGCGGCGATCTGCTCGCGGATGCGATCCTGCTCGATCGGCGTCGGCACGGGATCGACGGGGATCCAGCCCACGCCGGCGATCGGTGTCTCGACCCACGCCGTGACGTCGGCGGCGGCGAACACGGTGTCGCCGTCGCCCGGTGGCGACGGATAGCCGACCACGACGCGCACCGGCACCCCGGCGCAGCGGGCGAGCAACGCATACGCGGTGACGAACACCTCGAGGTTGCCCACCGCGAAGTCCTGGCCGAGGAACCGCTCGACGCTCGCCAGGGTCTGACCGCCGGAACCTTCGGCCACGTAGAGACGCTGGTACTTGAGCCACACCTCGATCGCGGCGAGCCGTCGAAGCGGATCGTCGACGTCGGCGGTCAACTGTTGGGCGATCCCACGGATCAGTTCCGATGATGGACATGTGGCGATCGCCCGAGGGAGTCCCGACGGTGGCCGTCCAGGACCCTCGGGACGGGTCTCGTCGGGCGCGGCGAGATAGACGACGTCGCCGGGCGGGCCGTCACCGACCGGCAGGAGCAGTCCGGCGTCCGGGGCGTACCGGAGCCCGGTGGCATCGACGACCTCCAGCGGCGTGCCCGCCGTCGGAAGGGCCACGAGTCCCGAGCGGCCGTTGAGATCGGTGACCTCGACACGTGTCGTCTCCCGCGACGACTCCCGATGGGAATCGCCCACGGCACTGGCGGCGAGGTGGGTGCCGGTCAGGGCGTACTCGGCCAGCTGATGCCAACCCTCCGGCGCGTAGTCGTCGAGCACGGCGAGGCGCATCCGGCCGGGACTCGGGCCATCGACGCTCACCCGCACGTCCGGATCGCCGGCGTCACGAGGCGGGTCGGCGACGAGGCGGGCGGCGACGGCAAGCGGGTTCTCGTCGGCCGCCACGACGAGATCGCTGGCGACGAAGCGGCGTACGTCGAAGGTCTCCGGAGTGGGGATCACCAGTGCTGCCGCAGCCACCGCGGCCGCGGGGAGCGCGACCACGGCGGGCCGCCACCACTGGATGCTGCGGCGACTGGCCGTCGACGGACCGGTGAGTCGCTCGAGCTCGGAGTAGTCGACCCGGGACACGCCCATCAAGCAGGCGGCGAGCACGACGCAGAACGCTCCGGCGACGGCGGGCGGCACGCCGGCGGGACCGGCGAGGAGCGACGCGGCGAGGAGACCGGCGCCGGCGACGAGTACCGCGGTCAGCAATCGCGCGCCCAGCGCCGCCCAGGCGGCGAGGGCGACGGTCGTCGACGTCACCACGTAGGGAACGACCGCCAGGTCCTCGAGCCCGTCGGCGGGGAGCCCGATGCTGAGGAACGTCGCGAACTGTGTCGGCACGTCCGCCAGTGACCGCACGTCGCCGGTGACGACGACGAGACCGGCAGCGAGCGCGGTGAGGGCCACGACGACCCGCGCCGAGCCACCGACCGCACCGGCGAACGGCCGGGCGGCGAGCCACCCGGCGAGCGTGCCCGCCAGCACGCCGGTGCTCAGGCCGAGCACCAGGTCGCCGGGGACGAAGGCCCGCCACAGCGCGAGCCCGCTACACGCCGCGAGCAGCACGGGGCCGGCTGCTCGGTGGAGCGGACGACGCACAGTGGACGGCTCGTCGACGCTCGCGCCGCGACGGCGCCGCCGTTCCCGCCTGTGGACCGCTGTCACGACAGCGACGTCCAGAGGTGCACGAACTCCTCCGGGTCGGCACACGCGATGGCCCGCATCCCACGTGGGGCGACGACCGGGTCATGCCGCTCGGCGACGACGGAGACGAGATACGCCGGCGAGAAGCCGACGGCCAGCTTGGCGAGCGTCATCAGGTCGGTGCCTGACGGTTCGCCGGTGACGAACACCAGGCTGCGCCCGCGCGAGACGATGACGTCGGCGAGCTGGGCGAGCGAGTCGGCGTCACCCAGGCGCACCGACGTGAGCCGATCGACCGCCGGGATGGGTTGGCCGTCGAGATCGATGTCACCCGCCCCGTCGGCGAACATCAGCGTCGTCGGGAAGTCTTCGTTCTCCGCGGCGCGGACGATCGACGCGGCGATGTCGACGGCGTGCTCGAAGTCGTCGGCCGAGATCGCCGATGTGCGGTTGTCGAGCACGACGAGCAGTTCGGGCCGGGTCGTGTCGATCATCTCCTTGACGAGCAGCTGGCCCGTCCGCGCCGTGCTGCGCCAGTGGACCCGACGCAGGTCGTCACCGGGTGCGTACTCGCGCAGCTGGTGGAAGCTCGCCGTGCCTTCGGAGCGCTCGCGGGTCGGGCCCTCGAGGTCGCGCTGGCGCCCCGACGGCAACATGCGCAGCGCGTAGTGGCGCGGCCGCACGCTGACGGTGCACGTGCTGGTGAATCGCCGGTCGGCGGTCACCAGCCCGAAGGGGTCGGAGCGGCGCACGACGAGCGGGCCGGCCCTGACGACCCCGCGGCGACCGGTGGGCACCGCGTAAGCGAGCTCGTCCGTCCCCTGCGCGGGGATCGGCCCGATGGTGGCCAGGCGCTGTTGGCCGTCGACCGTCTCGATGACGGTGAGCGGCCGAGGCCGTCGGGTGGACACCGAACGGAATCGCAGGCGGATCTCGGCCGGGCCACCGCGGTCCACTTCGGTGGGGATGGCGGCGCGCGCCACGCTGACGTCGGGTACCTCGGCGACGAGGACCGCCGCACCCCCGACGAGGGCGAGCATGAACACGCCGACGGTCACCACGACCGGGACGCCGAGCAGAGCTCCGGCCGCAACGAGCACGAGCCCACCACCGAGGAATCCTCGGCCAAGGGTGGTGAGTCGCATCGAAGGGACCTCAGCGTCCGTTCGCTACCTCAGTCGACCACGCCACCGGGCACGGCGAGCCGGGTGAGGAGATCGACGATCACCCGCTCGGCGGTGATGCCACGGAGCTGGGCGTTGGGGGCGATGACGAGCCGGTGGGACAGGACGGGAACGGCGAGGCGCTTGATGTCGTCGGCGGTCACGAATGCTCGACCTTCGGCCGCGGCGAGGGTCTGCGCCGCGCGCAGCAACCCGATGGTCCCTCGTGGACTGGCGCCGAGGCGCACGTCGGCGTTCTGCCGGGTGGCCTGGACGAGCGCCACGACGTACTGCACCACCTGCGGGTCGGTGCGCACGAGCGAGCTGATTCGGATCATGCGGTCGACGTCGGCGAGACCGACGACGGCGTCGAGCGGTCCGGGCGGACCCCCGTGGCGACCGCTGACGATCGCCGCCTCGGCGACGGCGTCGGGATAGCCCATGGCCATCTTGAGCAGGAAGCGATCGAGCTGGGCTTCGGGCAACGCGTACGTGCCGGCGTCCATGTCGACGGGGTTCTGGGTGGCGACCACGACGAACGGCCGCGGGACGGCGTGGGTGACGCCGTCGACGGTGACGCTGCGTTCCTCCATCACCTCGAGCAGGGCCGACTGCGTCTTCGGTGAGGTGCGGTTGATCTCGTCACCGATGACGACGTTGGAGAAGATCGGACCGGGCCGGAACTCGAAGTCGCGGCTCGCCTGGTTGAAGATCGACACTCCCGTGATGTCCGACGGCAGGAGGTCGGGGGTGAACTGCACGCGGTTCCACGTGCCCGAGACCGACTCGGCGATCGACCGGGCGAGGCTGGTCTTGCCGACGCCGGGCACGTCCTCGAGCAGCAGGTGGCCCTCGGAGACGAGGGCGACGAGCGCATAGCCGATCTGGTCGTCCTTGCCCTGCACGCGCCGAGCGACGTTGGTGAGCAGGCGCCGGAACGTCTCACCGAACCACGTGACGTCGGCGTCGGACAGCGTGATGGCGCCATGGATGACCCGCGATCGCCCGCCGGACGCGGCCAGGGCGCCGGTCAGGCGGGTGGCCCCGGGATCGAAGGTCGTGGTGTGATCGTCGGGCATCGGGCGCCTCGGGTGTGGGTCGGCTACCGGGGCGGGGCCACGGTGGAGGTGGAGGTGGACGTCGAGGTCGTGGTCGTCGTGGAGGTGGAACTCGTCGACGTCGAGGAGGTCGTCGAGGACGTCGACGAGGTCGATCCCGGCGGACGGGTCGTGCTGGTGGTCGACGTGCTGGTGGTCGACGTGCTCGTGGTCGATGTGCTCGTGGTCGTCGCGCCCGGAACGGTGGACGTCGTGGATGTCGTCGACGAGGTCGTCGTGGATGTCGTCGACGTGGTGCTGGTGGTGACCGTCGAGGTGGTGGACGACGACGTGGTCGTCGATCCGCCGGGTGTCGTCGTCGTGGTGCTGGTCGAGGTGGCGGGCGTGGTCGCACCGGTGACGTCGACGCTGGCGGCGTCGCCGGGTGACAGCTCCTCCCCACTCGTCGAACGGAACGTCACGATGACGCTGACGCAGTAGGTCCCTTCGATCGACGTCGGGACGGTGACCGAGGACGACATCGCCTCGAGAGAGCCCGACAGCGGTGCCTCCGCTCCACACGGACCACCGGTCCACGACGCACCGGTGGCCTGCCAGGTGTCGCCGTAGCTGTAGTTGACGGTGGCCGTGAACGGATCACCGGGGGCGACTGCCTCGGGCGTCACGAGGAGCCCGGTGAGCTGTGGGGTCTGCGGCGGGGCGACGATGTTCCGGGTGATCGTGGCGCGCCGCCCGCAGACGCTGAGCGTGACGGTCAATGTCCCAGGGGTGACGGCGACCGACGCCGAGTGCACGTCGCCGCGCCCGAGCATCCCGCCCCACCATTCGTCGGCGGCGCCGGCGACGTCGACGTCGGCCCACGCGCTGTTCCCCAGCGCACCGGCACAGTCTCGGCGCCGGCCGTCCCACCCGTAGTTGATCGTCACCTCGGTGGCGGTCGTGTCGCCGCCGCCGTCGGCGAACGACAGCACGAGGTCGACGTCACCGGGCAAGTCCGTGACGGGTGGCGGGCTGGTGTCGAGTGGGCGAGTGGTGTCGGACGGGCGGGTCGTCTCGGGTGGGCGGGTCGTCTGTGGCGGCCCGGGGTCGATCGGCTCGATCGTGTCGGCGATGATCGGCAGCGACGTCGTCGGTGCGACGGTGATCGCAGGTGCCGTGGCCGGCGGTTGCGTGGGCGCCGGCTCGGTGGGGCGTGGAGCGGCGGCGGCGGTCGGTGGCGATGTCGGTCGTGCCGTCGTCGCCGGCTCGGTGACCGGCGGCTGCGTCGTGGCCGTGGTCGTCGGTGCCGCCGTGGTCGGCGGCCGTGGTGGTGGTGGCGGCGGCGGCGGCGTCGTGGGCGGCGTGGTCGTCGTGATCTGCGGGATCGAGACGGGCGTGGTGGCCACCGTCGTGGTGGACCCGTCGGCGGGATCGTCGACCGACTCGGCGTCGGAGCGGCCGTCGCTCAGCTGGTTGAGATCGTCGGGTGTGCACGTGTCGACGCAGTACTGCACGTCGAGGCCCTGCAGGGCGAACACCGTCGCCTGTTGCCGGCGGTCGATGGCGATCGCTTCGGTGGCCGACACGAACCACAGCCGCCCTCCGTCGGTGAAGACGTCCTCGAAGGGACCGTCGACGCCCTCGATGACGCGCAACTCGTCGCCTTCCAGACGCCCGACGACATGACCCGCCACCGCCCACACCGCGCCGTGCCACACGGCGAGCGAGCGGATCGGATCCAGTGCCTCGAACGTCGTCCCGTCCCCGTCGACCTCGACGGTCACCGTGCGTCCTGATGCCGTGGCCCAGGCTCCGTCGGTCGCGTCGGCGACGGTGGGGGCGATGCCGTCAACGCCGGCGGCACCACGCGGCGATCCGTCTCGCACGGGATCGATCCCGCCGGCACGGCGCACGTGCACCCGCCCGTCGATCACGAGGAGGCCGACCGCACCGGCCGCGACCTCGACGCGATCGGCGGCGCGGCCGCGGGTGTCGATGCGCACGGCCGTCGACGCGTCGGAGCCGACGAGGACCCATGTGTCGCCGTCGGTCTCGACGACCGGTGCCGACGCGGCCGGCTCCCCGGTGACGGCCACCACCTCGGCGGCGATGTCGCCGGTCGAGCGGTCCGGCACCAGCCGCCGGAGGGTGACACCGTCGGCACCGGCGGTCACGATGCCGGCGGCGCCGAGGACACTCGTCGAGTCGGCCGGCACGTCGAACAGCGCACCGTCGTGCGAGCCGTCCCCGAGCACCGCCACCGCGCCGTCGCCCTGCAGCAGGGTGAAGCGTCGGTCCGATCCGGCAAACCGCATGCCGACCGGCCAGGCGTCGGGATCGGGGTCTCCTGCCTGGGCCTCGACCAGCCCGGAGATGCCGTTGGCCAGCACGAGCTTGCCGTTGCCGTCGCCGGCCGGGAGATCGAGCCAGGTGCGCCCGTCGAACTCGGCGGCGCCGACACGGTCGGGCGAGTCCATCGCCCGCTCGACGGCGAACCCGAGGGCCAGGACGACGACGAGCACGACGCACCGGGCCACCAGGCTGGACCGCCCGGTCGAGCCGATCAGCCTCGCACTCACGCCGAACTCACACCGGTCTCACGCGGCGTCAGGGCCGTCCATGATGGATTCCACCGACCATCGCCGCGATGCTACTTCGTTGCCAGGCGACCCTGTCACGGTGCCGGCGCGGCCCGGCGGCGCACGCCGGCGGCGACGAGGGCGCACTCGGTCGGCGACCTGCTCCCGGTAGAGTCCAGGGCGCTTTCACGTCGGCGTGTGGGTGCCTGCAGCCGGCTTCGACAGTGGGGTGGTGGACACTCACATGACGCTGCAGCCAGGCCAGATGGTCAACAACTACCGACTGGATCAGACGATCCACCGCGGGCGCGCCACCACCGTCTTCGCCGCGACCGACATGTCCCTGCAGCGCCGCGTGGCGTTCAAGGTGCTCACCGACGACTATGCCGCCGACCCCGGAGTGCGGGAGCGGTTCGTCCGCGAAGCGCAGATCGCCGCCGCCCTCGACGGCCACCCGCACATCGTCACGGTGTACACGTGGGGCGAGGTGGACGGCTCGCTGTTCTTCGTCACCGAGTTCATCGCCGGGATCAGCCTCGCCGAGCTGGTCGAGCGCCAGCCCGGCGGCGAGGGTCTCCCCGTCATCGAGGGCTTGGACCTCCTGGCGCAGGCGGCCGGCGCCGTCGACTTCGCCCACCGCCACGGCGCCGTCCACCGCGACATCAAGCCGGCCAACATCATGGTGAAGATGACCGAGACGCCGCGATCGGCGTTTCTCGTCGACTTCGGGATCACCAAGGTCGCCGACAAGTCGGGCGGCGCGGCGCCCGCTCCCAGCCCGCAGAGCGGCACGTTCGTCGGCACGCTCTCGTACGCGTCACCGGAACAGATCTCCGGCCAGGCGATCGACGAGCGCACCGACGTGTACTCGTTCGCGGCGAGTGCGTTCGAGATCCTTTGCGGGCGGACGCCGTTCGCCGACGAACCCGACGAGACCTCGCTCGCCATGGCGCACCTGCAGAAGGTCCCGCCCGACATCACGGCGTTCCGCTCGACCCTGCCGCCCGGACTGAACGACGTGTTCCGTCGCGGGCTGGCGAAGCGGCCCGAGGACCGGTTCGCCACGTGCACGGAGTTCGTCCAGGCCCTGCGCACACAAGTGTCGGACTCGGCCCAGGCCTACGCCCGCCCGCTCCCACCGGGTGCCGACCTCCCGCCGCCGTCGCTCGAACCGCCCGACGCCACCCCGCGGCGCCGCTGGCCCATCGTCACCTTCCTCACCGTCGCCGTGTTGATCCTCGCCGCCGTCGGCTGGTTCGTGTCCGACCGGTGGCGCAACCCGCCGGTCGACGTGGCCATCGGCCGCGACGTCGAACTGCCGACCACCACCACCACGACGACCACGACCACCACCACCACGCCGCCGACCACGACGACCACCACGACTCCACCGGCGCCGACGAACCAGTACGGCGACGTGATCGGCGAGCCCGTCGCCGAGGGCTCGTCGGGTCCGTCGAGGTACGCCCTGGCCGTCCAGTCGCGCGTGTTCAACCCCGCCGAGATCGCCCAGGTCAACTCGGCGGCGTTCTTCTACGCCGAATGGGCCCGCCTGTTGGGCCCGTCGGCCGAGGAGTCCGGCCCGGTCGTGGCCACCGAGAACGGCTACCGGCTCGACGTCGGATCCGGCACCCAGGTGGAGCTCCGGGACTTCGAGCTGGACGTCGAGGGCAAGGTGACGTCGTTCAGCGAGTGCATCGAGGGCGCGTGCACCGCGCTCACCGATCCGACGGGCGGCCTCATCCTCCACTCGCGATGTCCGGTCGGCGAGCCCGGATGCATGACGGTGGGCAGCGAGAACGGTCAGCTCACGGCGTGGAAGGTCATGGACGTCGCCCTGCGTATGCCCGCCCGCAGCGCGCTCTACCAGATCGAATGGGTCCAGCCCCCGGCTCCGCCCGGCTCCGGGCCGACCCAGCCGCCACCGGAGCGGCCGACGATCCTGCGGATCTTCAACTCACCGGGCACGGTCCGTTTCGTGTCCGGCGGTGACTTCTTCATCCTGTCGTTCGACGCCGAGCCGGTGTCCGGCTCGATCGACGTGCTCACGATCGCCTTCTCCGACAACACGACCACGACGATGACGATCAGGTACCCATGAACGGCAGGCGAACCATCTGGCTCTCCTCGCTCGGCACGATGGCGGCAATCGTGTCGGCGTGCGCGGCCCCGGCCAGCCGCTACCCGACGGATGCGGCCGCGTTCATCGCCAGCGACGAGGTCTACGAGGCGTACAAGGTCGACTTCGAGAACATCGACTGCAGCGAGCCGGCCTCGACCGACGTGGGCACGACGTTGTCGTGTACGGCCGACGGCAAGGGCCAGCGCTACCGCTTGACGTTCACGATCGTCGGTAAGAACCGGCTCGAGCTCTCCGGCATCGAGCTCCTCGACGCCCCACCGTCGTCCCAGGTCACGGGATCATCGGAGCCGCCGACGTCCACTCCCACGGAGTCGACATCGGGCGCACCCACCACCGCTGCGAGCGGCGGCCCGACGGTCACCGCCCCCGTCCCGGCGCCGGCCGTGACGACGGCCGCGCCGACCACCGCCGCACCGACCACTGCGGCGCCGCCGGCCACGACCGCGGCGCCGACCACCGCGGCGCCGG